>NZ_AUKE01000050.1 GCF_000424585.1 Butyrivibrio sp. MC2013 | reverse complement strand
GGCGGTTTTCTCTGATATAGTGACTGTCCGGAACTTGTTTCCTTTGCCGTGGAGCCGTATCGTTGGATTATTGCCGGTATTTATGTCCCGGATTCGCAGGTCACAGAGTTCCTGCACCCGGCACCCACTATCATAAAGGATGGTCATGACGGTCCGATGACGGAGCCCGGTCGCAGTGTTTACATCTGGCCGGTTGATGAGACGGGCCATCTGCTCAACGCTTAGGAATACGATTTCCCGGCCAGCAGACTTTTTTGCCTTTATGTTTTGAACCATTTGCAGCGGCGATAGATATTCAATCTGCTGACAACCTGCGTACTCAGCAAAAGTCTTTAACGCGGCGAGGCGCTGGTTTGTGGTTGAAATGCTCCCGCCCCTGCTACGTATCCACTCTAGGAATTCAAGGATAAGCTGTCTTTTGAAGGCCTTCATTGTAAATTCTGTCAGGCGGATACCTTTTTCATCGGTAATGAATACAACTAGTAGCTTCAATGCATCACGATAACTGATAATGGTGTTTTTTGAATAATTCCTCTGTAACGGAAGATAATCGGTAAGGAATTCCGATACCAATCGGGCGAAATCAGTAGTATTCAAACTCATCAAAAACCACCTCCCCGATAACATCAGGAAATGCCTTATCCAGGCTTTCTCTGATGGAAGGAAACGCCGCCGCAGTCAGTTTCAGGTAATATGCGGTCTCCTCAAAAGATTCGTGTCCAAGCATGGTACGCATGTAGGGGAGATAAGCCATAAGGTCTTTCTCTTCTCCCGCCCATTTGCGAAGCAGATTTACGCAATAAGTATGCCGGAAATCATGAACCCTTGGGCCACGCCCGGTATGTGGTATCTGCGCTTTTTCCAGATATCTGCGGAAGTTATGATATACATTGAACAACTTCATTTCGCATCCGGGGCGAATCATAAAAAAGAATTCGTCTTCCGATGATGATTGATGGATCTGCGACTTCAGGTAAATGCACTTTTCAACAAGCTTCGGGTGGATAGGCACAAGCCTGTCTTTCTGATTCTTCCCTTGCCGCACACGAATGTATCCCTCATCAAGGTTTACATCTCTCAGTTTTGCAAGGCGTAGCTCAGACACCCGCATCCCACTGGTGTACAGTATCCGGAAAAACACAGGCATTACCAGCGCCCGGTAAGGGCATTCTGACGGTACTGACTTGCTTGCATCAACAGCCTTAAAGAAGCGTTCCAGCTCGTCATCTGTAAATATATGCGCATCATACTTC
>NZ_AUKE01000049.1 GCF_000424585.1 Butyrivibrio sp. MC2013 | reverse complement strand
GTTACTGTTCAGACCCTAACTTGACATTCTAACCTAACGATAAAAATACATATGAAAATTTGAGAAAACCCAGAAAAAATCTAACTTTTTTGGGTTTTTCTATTGCATTTTACATCGTTATGATATATAATATAAACGTAACGATGTTACAGAAAGGAGCACCCCCATGGGAATAATAAAACAACTTGATAAACGAACAGGAATAACCTATGTCTACGAATCCAAGGCATACTGGGACAAAGAAAAACAGCAGAGCCGGGCCAAGCGTACTCTTATCGGAAAGATAGATCCTGAGACGGGTGAGATGATTCCGACAGATGGGAGACACAGAAAAACTGAAGCTGCACAGGAAAAAGAACCTGATTACAAAAAGTTATATGAAAAGCTTCAGAAAAAATATGTGGCACAGGAAATAGTCATCAAATCGCTCAAGGAAGAAATCAAGCAGCTAAAGGCAGGCCAATAATCATTATGTACGACTCTCAGTATGAATTTATTACAACTTTACAGTACCGCGTAAAAAGTCTTCAGGCTCAGCTTGAGGCTTTCAGAAGTGGCAATAAATATCTACAGATGGAGGCTGAATATAAAAGCCTCCTTCGTACTGAGGAGTCTCGTATCCATAAACTTGAGGTTGACCTGTCCAGGGCTCACGCACAGACTATTGATGTCAGAAATAAATGGTGGGAAACCATAGAGGACATCTATAAGGAACACCAGAAAGAGCTTGCTGCCAAAGATACCCGTATCAGGGAGCTGGAAAAACGTGCACTGAATGCTGAAAGACAGCGCGATGAACTTCTTGATAAGAAAAGAGAACTGCTCCACGAGCTTTACGAAGTCAAGACAGAACTTGAAGACGAAAAAGAGAAGAATCAGCATCTTAAGGCACAGCTTAATAGAGACTATGAGAATTCTTCAAAGCCTTCATCCCAGTCAGTAAACCACAAAAAGATCACCAACAACCGCGAAAAGACTGGTCGTAAGCCAGGCGGACAGCCGGGGCATAAAGGGCATGGTCGCAAAAAGCAGGAACTGACGCAGCCGGTTATCTATTTGCCTGCTCCAAAGGAAGTTCTTGATGATCCCGGTTTTAAAAGAACCGGAAAAGTCATAAAGAAACAGGTTGTTGGCATCCATATCTGTATGGATGTCAGGGAATACTGGGCTGACGAGTATTATAATTCTCAGACAGGCGAGCGTATGCATGCAGAATTTCCAGATGGCATAAATGATGATGTCAACTATGATGGGACTATTAAAGCATTTCTTTATCTCCTCAACAATAGCAATAATGTATCTATTGATAATACAAAGGACTTTCTGTCTACTATTACACAAGGCAGGCTCAATATTTCCAAGGGAATGGTGAGCAACCTTAACAGGCAGTTCTCCAAAGCAACTGAATACCAGCGTAAAAAGTGGTTTGTAGATTTACAGAGAAATCCTGTTCTTCATATGGACTTCACTAATGCCAGATGTGATGGCAAAAACATGGAAGTAGCCATTGTCGCATCGCCTGATGGGCTTACACAGTATTATGGCAGAGAGCAGAAAGGGCATAATGG
>NZ_AUKE01000048.1 GCF_000424585.1 Butyrivibrio sp. MC2013 | reverse complement strand
AAAAAATCTTAAAGGAGAACTGGCAGTAATGGATAGTCTTGATATCAAGCCAAACTATGCTGCCCTTGGTAGGAAATATGGCATGGATTGGAGGACTGTCAAAAAATATCATAACGGATACAAGGGCAAGCCCAAAACAAGAAATAAAGGCAGTAAACTTGATCAGTATAAAGACGAGATTTCGGATAAGCTGACCATCAGAAGATTAACTGTTAAGGGGCTATATGAATTCATGGTGAAGAAATACGGCATAAATCGGATAGGCTCCTATACGAATTTCAACTTCTATATCACCAAGAACAAGCTTAAGCCTAAAGCAAAGAATAGCGGAGGTCATCCCAGATATGAAAAAGGTCCTGGTGAACAGGCTCAGGTAGATTGGAAGGAAGATATTGATATAGCCAATAAGTATGGTGAAATCTTTACTATTAACGTGCTTCATACCACCTTAAAGTATTCCAGGTTCAGCCATCTTGATATGTCTATACAGAAAAGATTTGATGATGTCTCACGTGGGCTCATAAACAGTTTTGTTAAATTTGGGGGTGTACCTTTAGAACTGCTCTTTGACAACATGTCTTCTGTAGCGAATGTAAAGGCTAAGCCTAAAAAGCCAACTGAAAGCATACGAAAAATGGCAAAAGATTTCGGATTTAAAATCAGATTCTGCGGCACGAGGCAGGCGCAGACCAAGGGCACTGTTGAAGCCAAGAATAAGGTAATCGACTGGATAAGGGCCTATGAGGGCGAGTTTGAGACTGTTGAAGAGCTGGCTGCAATAATTGAAGAAATCAATCAGGAAATGAATATCACCATAAATCAGGAAATAAAGATATCTCCAACGGCTCTCTTTTACAAGGAAAAAGAGTATCTGAAGCCCCTGCCTAATCAGAGCATCATTGATGAATACCTGAAGCCAAACAAGTATAAAGTCTCAAATGAAGCATTGATAAGGGTAGGCAATAGCAGATACTCTGTAAGCCCTGAGCTCATTGGTGAAGAGGTCACGACCGACCTTTTGGATAACAAGCTCTATATCTATTATAACGGAAAGCTTGTTACCTTTCACTCTCTGAGCAGCAATTCCATAAATTACAAGGATGAGCATTATCGTGATCTCATGAAAGGAAAGGTAAAAAAAGAAGACATGGAAAAAGTTGTAACTGAAAATCTTGAAAAAATGGATCAGCTACTTAACAGCAGAAATATAGAGGTCTCAGCACTAGAAGCAACAAAATC
The DNA here is from genome assembly GCF_000424585.1 of Butyrivibrio sp. MC2013. Lineage (GTDB taxonomy): Bacteria > Bacillota > Clostridia > Lachnospirales > Lachnospiraceae > Butyrivibrio. The sequence continues at coordinate 1,286 of NZ_AUKE01000048.1, read as the reverse complement.
AGCCGAAGCACTCATTGCATATCTTAATCAGAGCGAGTATGGGCACTGGATCATAGAGCATTATGCTCATATCCCGGTCGCAGACAGGCTTACTTTTATCAAGGGAATGAACATGACACTACCATATGTGGCGGACAGAGAGAATTTCATATCAAACATAAAGTTTTCCCTTAAGGATAATCTATGCAAGTACCTTGATCTGGATTGTTGGATTCATGATTACATGGCGCCATGTAGCGCAGAATGTATCCTGACCGATGAAGGATATAAAGTAATCAAGAAAAAATATGAGAAAGATATAGAAGCCTTTATCGAGGATATACGCAAAGAGGCTGAGGAGTACGAAAACAGTAATCAAGAGGATATTCCTGAAGACTCAGGAATCAATTTTCCTGATTATATAGATTTAAACATACCCGAAGGCGAAGATATGCCGTTTTAGGAAGGAGAAAAATGAATACTTATAACAGTCTGGCAAATAACCTTGAATCCCTGGAGCTTCACCGCTTCAGGGAGAATATCGACAAATATCTTGATATGATTGCCGATGGCAGTAAGACAGCACTCGACGCTATCTATGAACTTACTGAAATGGAGATTGGATTCCGAAAGGAACAGACAATCAAAGGATGCGTAAAAGTGGCCAACTTTCCATTTCTAAAAGAAATCAATGAGTTTGATTTCAGTTTTCAGCCATCTCTGGATAAGGCAAAGATTATGGATTTAATGACCCTGCGATTTCTTGAGAACAACGAAAATATCATTTTTTGTGGAACTCCGGGCGTTGGTAAGACCAATCTTGCTGTATCAATCGGAATAGAGGCTGCAAAGCACAGATACTGCGTTTACTTTATTACATTTCAAGATTTGATATCACAGCTTAAGAAAGCTGCTTCCGAGAACAGACTTGATACAAGAATCAAATTTTTCTGTAGATATAAAGTGTTGATTATAGACGAGCTTGGCTATCAGAAGATGGATGTTGATTCAGCAAATCTGTTCTTCAACCTGATAGCCAAAAGATATGAGAAGTCATCAACTATAATCACTACAAATAGCCCCTTCTCTAAGTGGGCTGATATATTTCAGGAGCCAGTTCTTACAAATGCTTTGTTGGACAGGCTACTTCATCACTGTTCTGTCATAAACATCAATGGACCATCATACAGGCTCAAGGATCAAATGCAGTTTATGACTGAAGACAATTAAAAAATCTCAAATAAAAATGTTGTTTTTCATACATCTTTATTTGAGATAAATCCTACATTTTTATATTGACATTTGCA
>NZ_AUKE01000047.1 GCF_000424585.1 Butyrivibrio sp. MC2013 | reverse complement strand
TGTATTGTGTTTGGAATTATCATGGCTTAAATGATACACTATTCTTAAGTTTTTTACTATCTAAATGACATTGGGACGGGGTTAGTGGACCATTTTTTTAAAAGCTATTGCAATTTATTCTTGATGAATATATAATCCAATGGTCAAGTCCTTTGACACTCTCAAGTTACATAATCTATTAGGAGTGAAATATGCCAAGAAAACCGAGAACCTTGAGTTCAACTGGCATATATCATATCATACTTCGATCCGTCAATCAGCACATCATATTCGAAGAAGAATCCGATTACCAAAAGTTCCTTTTCGTTTTATCAGATTGTAAAGAGAAATATGATATTGATATATATGCCTATTGCCTGATGGATAATCACATCCATCTACTTGTTTACATCCCTGACGATAAGCTTCCCAGCTTCTTTCAGAGTCTCGGAAGCAGATTTGTCCGTTGGTACAATAATAAATATCTACGCAGTGGTCATCTTTTCCAGGAACGCTTCCACAGTTCAGTTATCGAAAACGATAAAGCTTTTCTTTCTGCTCTTATCTATATCCACAACAACCCTGTAAAAGCTAATATGTGCAACTATATGTCCGAGTACCGTTGGAGTAGTATAAATGCCTATTACGGCGCCAAAAATCCCTTGGTCAACGTGTCTTTTGCTTATCAGATTGCCGGATCAAAAAGCTCTTTGCTTCATTTTTTTGCCAAAGAAGCTACTTCCTCCGAAAGCAGCCTTTTCGCTGAAGATCACCCAGAAAGCAATCATTTTCTGACAGACGAAAAAGCCCTTTCCATTTTCAAGTCGATTACAGGGCTGCATTCTACATCTGATGTTACATATCTGCCAAAGGTACAAAGAAATAATTATGTTAGGGCATTAAAAGGAAAAGGCTTAACTATAAAACAAATTGCACGAATAATGGATATATCAGGAACAACAGTAAAAAGAATTACGAAAATAGTCCATTAACCCCGTCCCCCAGAGACCATTTTTTGCAAGCGTTTGTTTTCGTACATCTTTTCGTCGGCAAGGCGCATTATCTCGCTATAGTCACGATCACTGCCCGGAGCATGGGTTTCATAGCCCCAGGCAATAGCAAGGTTTTCTGAAAAAGCATTCTTTTTATGCTTTCTGATCTCTTCCTGCAGCTTACTGATAAGACCTGCGGCAATGCTGTCACTTGCAGGATCCCGAATGATCACGCTGAATTCATCGCCACCGATGCGATAACATACGCCATTATTTCCAAATACATTACGTATGATAGTTGATGCAGATACGATATACCTGTCACCTGCCTGGTGTCCCTTGGTATCATTTACCAGCTTTAAATTATTCAGATCCATGGATACAATGGTATATCCCGACGCAGTATCCAGTTCCTCCACATCATGATTAAAAGCTGTCCTGTTGGCAAGGCCTGTCATGGAATCAGTATTGGCCAGCTTTCTGTAATAGTTGGCCATCCTGCCGTTTTCAATATCCTTTAAAGATTCGCGGATATTGATATAAGCCAGCACCGCTATATAGCACAAGATCATGATCCTTCCTATCAGATCATTCTGCGTCCGGGTCCCGGTCCAGTAGTAGGCTATCTCTATGCCTGCTGTTGCAATCAGTATCAGCATGGCAGCCGAATTAAAGATTACCATCCTGCTGCGATCTGACCGTAGAGAATGTACCACTGCCAGCACAATATAGATAATAGCAACGCCCCAGACCAGGTGAGTGATCACCACAGACTGCTTGTAATCCATGATTCCTGCAAGCGCCAGGCCATTTACAGCAATGAAATTGATAAGGCTCAGGAAAATAGGGATCCTGTATAAATATTTGTCCTCTTTCCACAGAGCCGAGTGATTATAGAGCACATAAGGCACAGGAATAAATATCAGGATAAGGAATGCAATCACACCCGCCAGTACCCTGTTGGACATCAGTATGGTCATGGCATTGGTCTCGCCACCCGACCATATGCCTATCATAACGGCAGCTATACCAAAGCTGATCAGCTTGGATCCTGCCATATTGGCCCTTCTGGTCACAAGAAAATAAATGATCATTCCAAGACCGCACAGGATATCCAATAGAGATATGATCAAGGAGGGAGTGGAATCAACAATAAGTCTGGACCTGAGATTATAATAATCACCACCTATGCAATCGGGCACAGTAATCTGCAGATCCTCAAAAGCGGATTCCATGGTGATCGTAAGATCACATGCTTCTTCAGTCACTCGTATAAAGTGCCACACATTGCCATTGGACCTCATGAACAGAGATCCGGGACCTATATTCTCATATATCAGCATATCATCAGAATACGCCCGTATATCTGTAAAGCTGGTGGTAAAAGAAATACAGCCCCCTGCATCTCGTATCTCATCTGCGTCAAAAGAAAGAGTAATTGCACTGCCCGATTTGTTCTCTATCTTAAAAGGAAGGATACTCTGCCTGGTATCTGCAGAAAACATGCTGTCAGGCGCCTTGCCTACCCCACTAAGTCCAAAGAGCACCACAAAAACGCAGGTAATAATAAATAACAATGCAGTTATCTTAAAGATAAGCTTATCCATTTCTTCCTCAATCTATTATAAATATCGTATATATCAATTCAATATTTTTAATATATGTCACAAAGCGGCTAAAGACCTATAGATACAAGTATCAGACCATCCTATTCCTATTCCATACTAACCTATTTTGTTTATCGGAAACCATAGTAATTTTCTGAAATGGTCCACTAACCCCGTCCCAATGTCATTTAGATAGTAAAAAACTTAAGAATAGTGTATCATTTAAGCCATGATAATTCCAAACACAATACA
>NZ_AUKE01000046.1 GCF_000424585.1 Butyrivibrio sp. MC2013 | reverse complement strand
GGAACTATGCCAAAGAAAAAACGCCTTTCTGAAAGAGTAACTTCCACTTTTCAGAATGACGTTTTTGAAGTGGAATTTAACTTTTCACTTCAGCCCTCCGTATTTTGGGAAGAGTTTATGCTCTTTATATTCTTTTCAAGTGCTGTTCTGGCAATCATGATCTGATGATCACAGCCAAGGCATTTGAGCCTGAAGTCCGCTCCGGACCTTAAGACCAGCCATTCATAGCTGCCGCAGGGATGCTTCTTTTTTAGTCTGACACAGTCTCCTACTTCTATTTTCATTATTCAGTCCAAACCTCCCCTGTGGCTTATATACATTTTTATAAGCTATAATTTGCCGCCCATTCGATTCCAAAGCAGGCTTATATCATCCCCGGGCTTTATGGCATCTGTCCCAGTATCTCTCCTATGCTTCCCTGTACCAGCAGATCAGCATCACCGTCTCTTGGCGTAGCACTCTTATTGATCACTACCAGCTTATGGCCTCTGTAATAGTCGATAAGGCCTGCAGCTGGATAAACAGCCAGGGAAGTACCTCCCACTATCAGAACGTCTGCTGCGGCGATATATGAGATAGCCTCATTTATTACCTGCATATCCAGCCCTTCTTCATAGAGGACCACATCCGGTTTGATCCTGCCTCCGCATTCGCATACAGGCACGCCCTCGCTTTTTAGGATATAATCCCTATCATAGAATTTGCCACATCTTTCGCAATAGTTCCGAAGAGTAGATCCATGGAGTTCCAGGACTTTTTGGCTTCCGGCAGCCTGATGCAGGCCGTCTATATTCTGTGTTATGACAGCTTTAAGCTTGCCTTCCTTTTCCCATCTTGCCAGGGTGAGATGAGCCTTATTGGGCTTTGCATCCGGTGCTATCATCCTGTCTTTATAGAAAGAGAAGAATTCTTCAGGCAGTCTTTCATAAAAAGTATGGCTTACTATCCGTTCCGGAGGATACTTATATTTCTGATTATATAGACCATCCTGGCTTCTGAAGTCAGGTATTCCGCTCTCTGTAGAGACACCGGCTCCCCCAAAAAAGACAATATTATCAGTTTCTTCTATTATCTCTTTTAATCTATTAAGCGCATCTTCCATATAAGACCTCCCCGGACATGATCCTATTGTTATCTACAGTATGACCCTCGGTAAACTTGTTACCGAGGATCCCGTTTTTTCATTCAGCTTTCAGCCAATCATATTGCCCCTATCAAAAGCCGGCTTTCTTTAACAGATCTGCTAACGAAGTGGTAACTTCTCCTTCGCTTTCATAATGAATCTCTTCCTCTGTTATCTCCTTGGCCATTACATCCTCAAGCGCCTTCATGCTAAGAGATAGCTTGCCATCCTTGATGGCAGTTACTTTTACCTTCACCTTCTGACCCACCTTCAGTACAGCTGCAGGATGAGCAATCCTCTGCTGGCATATCTGAGAGATATGGCAAAGTCCTGACAGACCGTTTCCCAGATCTATAAATGCTCCGTAGTTCTGAAGACTCTCTACCGTACCTTCTGTTACAAGTCCTACTTCTACATTGGATATCTTCTGTGCCCTATCTGCGTCAGCTTTCTCTTTGAGAATCTCCTTAGCTGACATAACAAGCTTTGCATTTTCCTTATCTGCAGTGATGACCCTGACCTTCAGCTTTTTACCTATATAATCATCCAGATCTTTTTCATCTACATAATTAAGTGCCAGCTTAGAAGCTGGTATAAAGCCTCTTATGCCCTCCAAAAAGGCTACTACGCCGGCCTTTACACTGGTAGTGACCTCTACTTCCAGCTCAGTCTGCTGATCAAGGTATTCTTTTAGCTTGTCCCATGCCAGCACCTTATTAGCTTCCTTTTTGGACAGCAGGATATTACCCTTTCCATCATCCAGACTCTTAACTGTTGCAGATATCTCATCACCAACTTTAATATCCTGTCTGATACTAAAATGCGGATCCTCAGAGAGATCCTCAAGCCTGATCACTCCCTGAGTATAATAGTTAAGGTCTACAGTAACATAAGTATCCATTACTCCTGTAACGATACCTTCAAGTACATCCCCCTCATTAATGGTACGAAATGATCTGTCGATAGCATCTGTAAAATCTGCCATAGACTGTCCTTCGTTTTTCATTTCTTCATCTGCCATACTAGTTGTTCTCCTCCTTAATATTTGATTTGCATTTATTTATTCTCTCACTGATTTCCTCATCTGCAGTCAGGTCATATACCATCATCAGACAGTCCAGTGCCTGACGGTAATTACCTGATCTCTCAGCCTCTCCGGCAGCTTTGACAAGGAGTGCCAGGCTTACGCTGCTTGCTGTAAGAGGAATCTCATTTTCCTTAAGTAAATCCATGATCTGGCTTTCAGACATTTCAGGAAGCTTATCTCCCATAGCCTCCTTCAGAAAAGCTATCTCGCTATCAGCCTGAGCAGAGGCTTCAAATAAGCTGCTATATTTATACAGAGCATATGATAATCGGGGCTGTCTCATCTCCAGGTAATACCAGCCCAGATCCCTGTAGTAGGCAGCCATCTCCGCTCTTGTACAGGAATACCTGTATATCTCATTGACATAGTGATAGGCTCCCCCTGTATCACCCTGCATCTTACAGCATGCTATCAGTCCGCGAATGGCTTCTGTAGATACCGGATTTTCAATATATGCGGCCATGTACTCTGTCTGCGCATCTTTGTATGATGCATTTTGAAAGAGAGCCCTGGCTTTATCAATATGAGGAGCTGACAAGTCCTGACTACTAATGTCAAAATCCTGATCATTATAATAATATTCGTAAAAGTATAATTCTGAAATATGTCTGATACTGAGTTTAGTTATAGAATCCATAAAAACAGTCCTGTTACACAGTTAATTATATGCCTCATAAGGCTCTGAAAATAGTATACCACAAGATTATTTATATAAAGAAAAAGAGAGTCTGTAAAGACTCTCTTAGAGGTGACAGGCGGATTTGAACCGCCGATCAGGGTGTTGCAGACCCACGCCTTACCGCTTGGCTATGTCACCATATTATGACCCCAAGCAGGTTCGAACTGCTGTTACCGCCGTGAAAGGGCGATGTCTTAACCACTTGACCATGGGGCCTTATTTAACTAAAGCTCCCCAA
>NZ_AUKE01000045.1 GCF_000424585.1 Butyrivibrio sp. MC2013 | reverse complement strand
CTGTGTGTTATGCCGAGTTATTTACCCAAGGATACTTATTTTACGCACATTTCTGGGATTGACTCCTCATAACATTTATCTCGGCATAAGGTGGATTATGTGGAGCTCGGCATAATCCACCTTGCGGTGAACCTTCTTCTGTGTCAATGACCACTCCATTTTCCATTACCCCACTTTTGTAAACGGTAAAATAAATTCCATAGTAGGCGGCATTTAAAATTCCATAGTTTCGGCATTTTATTTTCCATAGATCATGCTTCCAAAGATATACTTTTCTTTGGAGGTGAAGAAAGGTGAAAAGTTGGATGATCTATGAAAAAATTCAAGAACTGAAACGTCACAAACTGAACAAGTCCCAGACCAGCAAGGCGCTTGGAATTGACTTCAAGACAGTCAACAAGTACTGGGATATGCCGCCAGATGACTTTGCCATTGCCAGGCAAAATGCTGGTTGCAGGCGTAAGAAGGCAGACATCTACAAAGAATACGTTGTTGAATGTTTGCAGAAGTACCCAGATATGACAGCCGCTCAGATATACGACTGGATCAAAGAGCAGACCGGCAAGAAAGATCTGGAATTCCAGGAACGGGCCTTCAGGAACTATGTTGCAGCCATCAGGAAGGAATACGATATCAAAAAGCCTGAGCACACCAGACAGTATGAAGCTACTGAAGATCCGCCATTTGGCAAACAGGCTCAGGTAGATATGGGCGAGATAATTCTTGAGACAGCTTCCGGCCGAAGCAAGAAAGTCTACTGTTTTGGAATGGTACTCTCCAATTCGCGTCAGAAGTATGGCTTATGGCGTGAGAAGCCATGGACAACAAGAAGCTTTATCGAGGCACATATCAAGGCATTTGAGTTCTTTGGTGGAAGACCTCAGGAAATCGTCTATGATCAGGACAAGGTTCTTGCAGTAAGCGAGAATCACGGGGATATCATCTATACTGACGAGTTCCAGGTATTTAAGGAAACGATTGGATTTAGTGTCTTCCTGTGTCACGGAGCTGATCCGGAAAGCAAAGGACGTATCGAGAATGTAGTAAAGTACTTAAAGCACGGCTTTGCTGAACACAGGATATTTGAAGATATAGATAGTTTCAATGAAGCCTGCATTGCATGGCTTGAAAGAACTGGAAACGGAAAGGTTAACGAAACAACAAAAAAGATACCGGCAGAAGTATTCGCCCTCGAAAAGGAATACCTCATACCAGTATCAGAATACGGTTTTGAAAAACCTGTCAACGAAAGTATAACCTATCAGGTTCGCAAAGACAACGTGGTACTTTTCCATAGCAACAGATACCGAGTGCCTAAAGGAACTTACTCCAAAGGCAAGAAGGTATACATGATAACAGAAGGTGGCGAGGTTTCCATTGTTGATGCATCGACCGGAGAGATATATGCAACACACCCGATATCTGCGGGCAAAGGTGAGCTCATAGGCTCAGCCACAAATGACTATCGTGAAAAAAGTCAGTCTCTCAAGGAGCTTGAAGCTGATGTTCTGTCAAAGTTCAATGACAGCGAGTCGGCTGGGAAGTTTTTTGATGAACTCTATCATCAGAAACAGCGCTACTATCGTGACCAGCTTCAGATAGTCAAGAAGCTCTTTCTGGAATACGATGGCAGGTTCATAAACAAAGCCCTTTCGTACTGCCTTGAAAGAGACATTTACTCCGCTGTTGAACTTAAATCAGCTACTGCATATCTGTTCAGCTTTGAAGCGGACAAGAACAAAACAGAAAAGCCAGGAAAGGTACAGCTGCCAGAGAAATACAGAGGCGGCAGCCCTGAAAAACGCGATCTCAGGATATATGAGGATGCTATGAAGGGAGGTGCCATGAATGGATAAGATACAGACCTTAAAGACTTCAGCCAGAAGCCTTGGGCTGATACATACAAGAGATGCCCTTGACGAGGTGATCCATACCGCTGAAACTGAGCAGCACAGTTACCTGGATTTCCTTACATACGTCTTTGACGGAGAGATACTTTACCGCCAGAACAAAGCAAGGGACAAACGCATAAAGGAGGCAGGATTTCCCTATCCCAAATATCTTAAGGACTTTGATCTGACATTCTGCAAAGCCATTAGCAAGAAGCAGTTCAAACAGCTCACAGAGCTGACCTGGATAGACGGACTATACAACTTAATACTTTCCGGTCCTCCCGGAGTTGGAAAGACACACCTTGCAATCGGACTTGGATATCAAGCATGTGAAGATGGCTACAAGGTAAGCTACACCACAATGCAGTCTCTCATAAAGGTTCTGCGCACCGAAGAAATAGACCGACATGCAGGCGTCAAACTGAGAAGGATACGCGCATCAAACCTTTTGATAATAGACGAGGTAGGATATCTTCCCATCTCTGCTACAGAGGGAAATCTATTCTTCCAGCTGATATCTGAACTGCAGGAGCGTACATCGATAATCATTACTACCAACAAGGGATTTGAAGAATGGACAGAGTTTCTCGGAGATGCAGCACTTGCCACTGCCATCCTGGACAGGCTTTCCTACCAGTGCGACAAGATCCCTATGAATGGTAAAAGCTACAGACTCGAGAACAGGAAATCATTCTTAAATGAAACCGGAAAGGATAAGTGAATATATGAAAAAAGAAAAAGAATACCAGGCCATGCTTGATGAGGAACTCAGGGAATACCTGAAGGTCACAAAGATGACTGCAAAGGAGCGTAAAGCCCTTCGTGAGTGGGTAGCTACAGGTCACAGCGTACATGAGAACAACGCAATGGCTGTGTACGAGGGAGGATGTCCTATAGATTTCCTGGATATATACCGTGAAGAGGAAGAAATCAGACAGGCCACAAAAGAAATGAGTCCAGAAGATGCTCGTAAGTATGCGATGGAATACTACGGATGGTCAGATGAACCTAATGATCATGAACCAGAACCTTTAGATGATATCGACTTTTCAAAGATAGAGGGAAAGATACTGGATTTCATCTTAGGTGATTAAGCAACTAGGGCTGTCGTTTGCGCGGCAGCCCATGAATAAAGACAAGTATGGAAAATAAAATGCCGCAGGCTATGGAATCTTAAATGCCGCGGACTCAGGAAAATAAAATGCCGAAATTTCGGGAAAAGTACTTGCCGGTTACAACTTTTCAGATAGCGCTTTATTAGTTGAACTACACGTTCATCCTTCACATTCTTTCTGAGGAGATTGATAAGGATTTCATGATTCAAGGTGTCGA
>NZ_AUKE01000044.1 GCF_000424585.1 Butyrivibrio sp. MC2013 | reverse complement strand
TGTTAGCACCCTCTCTGAATGACTTTTAGTTGATACCTTTGATTGTCGCTGGATTGATTGATATACTGTCAATCAGTCTGTAGAAAGGAAGATTCCGAAAGGAGGTCCCCTAGCAAGCGACAATCCCTTCGGAATCCATGGTTTAAAACCATGGTAAGCGTATCAAAATATACAAAAACTTTCAATGAGAAATTGGGTGTTTTTTATTGAAAGTGAAGAAGAATGTATCTGTCCGGAATGTAAGAGTGGTCTGAAATACAGGGATAAGGTCCTAAGAATCCAGCGTTATCGTGATTCTGAACCTAAGTGGTTCGCAATAAACAGGTTGAAGTGTACCAATGAGAGCTGTGGCAGGATTCACAGGCAGCTACCTGATGAAATGGTGAAGTTCAAGCATTACTCTGCTGAAGATATCGAAGATGTGATAGATGAAGTTATAGATGAAAATGATGTTCAGGTGAATCCTTGTGAAGAAACCATAAAGCATTGGAGATGGTGGTTTCAGTTCAATAAGAATCAGATGGAGAGACAGTTACATTCGGTGGTATACCGCTTCCTTGATCAGGGATTCGGACTCCTTGATCCAAAGGATTCTTTACTTGAAGAGCTCCGAAAAAGGATAAGCCCTGGATGGCTGGGGATGTGTTACAGGATCATAAATAACTCCGGAGGGGTCATACGAACGACTCCGGACGATCAGGTTCATGCACCTACTTCTGTTTAACTGTCAAAAAGCATGGCTGTATAGTGCCTTATATAAGGAGGTATACAGTCTATGGCAAGTAAAGAAGTAAGAAACTGGCAGGATCAGGAAGCATTGAAGAGGCTGGAGATGATCACGCCTCTGATGGATCCAGACATGGATGATGCAAAGCGCTGTCAGATGCGAGAGGAAATCGCGGAGAAGAATAACATAACAACAAGGAGCCTGTACCGGTATGAGAAGTATTACAGGGAGAATTCATTTGATGGTCTGAGACCTATGAACAGACAGATGCGACGGTCTGCAAAGCTTCCTGGCAACTATGATGAGATCGTTGCCCAGGCAATACAGCTTAAGCGGGAGGTTCCAAGACGTAGTGTCCGCCAGATCATAAAGATCCTTGAGATTGAAGGATGGGCACCGCCTGGAATACTAAAAGCATCAACCCTGCAGAGATATCTGTACAAAGCAGGACTTGGCAATAAACAGATGCGGAAGTTTACAGAAAGCAGGGAGACAAGCAGCAGAAGATTCTGCAGACCGCATCGGATGGAACTTCTGCAGGGAGATATTAAGTACGGACCTCAGATCAGGGATAAGGATGGAAAGCTGATAAAGACCTACCTTTCCAGTCTTATCGATGACCACTCAAGATACATACTCCAGTCTGAGTTCTATGATAATCAGAGGGCTGAGATTGTTGAAGATACATTCCATAAGGCGATACTGAAGCATGGAGCTTTTGATACCGGATATCTGGATAATGGAACCCAGTATATATCCGAGCAGCTACAGAAAAGCTGCGGAAAGCTTGGGATAAGGCTGCTTCATGCGAAGCCAAGGAACTGTGAGGCAAAGGGAAAAATCGAGAAGTTCCATCAAAAGGTAGACAGCTTTATAGCAGAGATACGTGTAGCTCATGTCCACAGTGTAGAGGAGCTTAATGAGCGATGGAAATATTACTTGGAGGAAGAATACCAGAAAGAAGGTCATGATGGTATCAGGGAATACTATGAGGCCATGGATGTGAAAGTACCCTCAGGTGGGATATCACCTGAACAGGAATGGAACAGGGACACAAGAAAACTTACATTTATTGATGTCGGGACGGTATCAGAAGCGTTCATGCATCATGAGATGAGACAGATAGATAAGACAGGATGTTTTTCCTTTGGAGGACGCCTTTATGAAGCAAGCACTGCGTTGGCAGGTGCAGAAGTTGAAATAATATATGATCCTCTTCATACAGCTGAGATTGAAGTCCGCTATCAGGGGATTGCTCCAATAAAGGCAAAACCTGTCAGAATAGGAGCATTTGCTGATAAGAAGCCTGTCGTGCCTGTAGGCATGACAGATCAGATACCGAAGTCATCAAGACTTCTGGATGCGCTGGAAAAGAAGTATAAGGAAAACCATAGGCTATTTGCAGATGCCATCTCCTTTGCCGGATACGGAAAGGAGGGCTGAAACCATGTATGAATCTTTTTATGGGATGAGCAATACGCCGTTTTCCAAAGATATACCTGCAGACAGACTGTTTGAATCAAAACAGGTGCAGGATGCGCTGGGAAGGATGAAGTATGCTGCAGACAGAAAGCAGTTCGCGGTAGTTACAGGAGATCCCGGATGTGGTAAGTCCACACTGATAAGGCTTTTTGATTCTACTCTTCCCAGAGATAGATATACACTGCTTTATGTATCTGATTCACAGCTCACGCCAAGATGGCTGTACAGCGGCCTTCTTGGACAGCTTGGGATAAAGGCGCACTTCTATAGGGGAGATGCCAAAAGACAACTACAGAAGGCAATGGAATCCCTTCGGGAAGAGCAGAAAAAAGATGTGGTCTGTGTTCTTGATGAAGCACACCTTCTGGAAAGGGAAACACTTGAAGAGTTCAGATTCCTTCTAAACAGCGAGTTTGATTCAGCAAGTCCGCTGTCACTTGTTCTTGTTGGACAGACAGAGCTCTGGGATAAGTTGAGGCTTCAGAGATATACAGCCATAACCCAGCGAATAGACATGAATATCGTCCTTAAACCTATGGACCTGAGCGAAACTGGTCTCTATATAAGATCACATCTTGCCTATGCATCGGGAGACGGTGAGATATTTACTCCGGGAGCGGAGGAAGAAATCTACAAGGTATCGTCAGGAATACCAAGGATGATAAACAGGATCTGTGAGAAGAGCCTCATGTATTCTGCACAGCAGAAGAAAAAGCTTATAGATGAGCATGTGGTACGCTATGTTGCAGAGCATGAGATGGTGGGAGGTGGTATTTCATGATAGCCTTCACCTATAACGACAGTAATAACAGAGAGTGTTCTGGAAAGATCTGTATACATACGGACTATGATCCAATAGAGATGGACATAGAAGCTAGTGGCTGGACATTTCATACAATAGTTGGCGAGCATAGAGATGGAAACTATATATGTATACCGAACTGGAATATCGGGAGTGAACTGGCAGGACTAAGAGATGTGTTTTGGAATGAGGAGCGGCTCAAAAAGTATACGAACCTGAACCAGGATAATGCAAAAGCAATAGCAAGAGCCATTGCAGAGGCAGACAGATGGATTGAGAAATATCATAAAGAGGAGTGCGGCTGATGCCGCACAAACCTCTCCAAACTTATGACAGAAAAATGAAAAGGTTTGTGACAGCGAGT
>NZ_AUKE01000043.1 GCF_000424585.1 Butyrivibrio sp. MC2013 | reverse complement strand
GGAAATGACATAGAAAAAGAGGATGAAGGAACTATTCCAACATCCTCTTTGATTCTTTTTGTCCCCGAGTCCAATGTTAACTTAATGACATTGGTCAAGCAAACTGGGCGATTTATATTACTAAGTTATTAAGGCGAAACCCCTTATTTATTTCTTTACCAGCACCGCTACAACACAAGGAATGGCTCCATCTACTACATGATACTCTACATCCTCGTATCCGCCGTCGGCGAAGAATTGTTTGTAGGAATCAAGGTCGAATTCACGCTGGAAGCTGGCGCCAGCTTTCTTAAACAAGGATACAAAGAAACTTGGTTTACCATTATGAAGAGTTGTATATGTTGGGATTATTACCTTTCCGCCTGTCTTGCAAACTCTGAACAATTCGTCTAAAGCAGCATAAGGATCATCTAAGAGGTGAATTACGTTTCCTGCAACTACCTTGTCAAATACCTCATCTTTAGACTTAAGATTAGTAATATCCGCTCTCTTAATAATCACGTTATCGTATGGCTTCATATTCTTTGCTGCTACCTTAAGCATATTTACAGAATAATCAGTTGCGACTAACTTCGTACATACTGGAGCTATATACTTGCTTATGGCACCTGTTCCGCATGCACATTCAAGTACATAATCATCAGTTTCTATCTCATCAGCTACAACAAGTCCTGTATTAGTATATACTTTGCCGTTAAAGACAGTTTCAAGCAAATCATATAAACCAGAAACTTTATCCCAAAACATAATTCTCTCCTTCAGACAAGCTTATATATTCTTACCACTAACACTTTATATCTTCATACATCTAATTGCGTTAATTACAGCAATAACAGTTACACCTACATCGGCGAAAATAGCTGCCCACATGTTAGCAAATCCCAGTGCGCCCAGTATAAGTACAAGTACCTTAACACCAATTGCGAACCAGATATTTTCCTTAACTATGCGAAGGCACTTTCTAGAGATGCGGATAGCTGTAACTATCTTTCTAGGATCATCGTCCATAAGAACTACATCCGCTGCCTCTATAGCTGCATCACTACCAAGACCTCCCATGGCGATACCTATATCTGCTCGTGATAACACTGGAGCATCATTAATTCCATCCCCGACAAATGCCAGTATCTCCTTTTCCGAATCCCTGTCATCAAGCATCCTTTCCACTTCAGATACCTTATCCTGTGGAAGGAGCTGACTTTTTATAATATCAAGTCCAAGCTCACTACCTACATGATCAGCAACTTCCTTGCTGTCACCTGTAAGCATAACTGTCTGTCTGATACCATTCTTCTTAAGTGAAGCGATAGCTTCTTTACTACCTTCCTTAGGTACATCCGAAATAACGATGTGGCCTTCATATCTGCCATCTATAGCTACATGTATAATAGTTCCTACATGATGGCAAGGCTTCCAGTCTGCACCTATACTTTCCATCATCTTGGAATTACCAACGCATACCGTCTTTCCATTAATAGTAGCCTTAATTCCATGGCCTGCTACTTCTTCTATATTCTCAACACTGCAGTCGTCCTTCTCATGTGCGTATGCATCTCTAAGTGACTGAGCTATAGGATGACTAGAATATCTTTCTACATGTGCTGCCATATGAAGCAGTTCCTCCTCATCCAGTTCCTCAGGATGTACTGCAGTTACAGTGAAACTTCCCTTTGTAAGAGTTCCTGTCTTATCAAATACTACTGTTCTTGTATTTGAAAGTGTCTCCATATAGTTGGAACCCTTAACAAGAACGCCCTTTTTACTTGCAGCGCCAAGTCCTGCAAAGAATGAAAGTGGTATAGATATAACAAGCGCGCATGGACAACTAACTATTAAGAAGGTAAGTGCCCTGTATATCCAGCTACCCCAGTTAGCATTAAGTCCAAATGCCATGCTAACAAGCGGTGGCACTATAGCAAGCCCAATTGCAGCATATACAACTATCGGTGTATATACTCTGGCAAACTTTGTAATAAAGTTCTCAGACTTAGACTTTCTAGAACCTGCATCCTCTATAAGCTCTAATACTTTCGAAGCAGTAGATTCTCCAAACTCTTTAGTAGTTCTTACCTTAATAAGTCCATTAAGATTGATACATCCTGAGATAACCTCGCTGCCTTCTACCACATCTCTCGGAAGAGACTCCCCGGTAAGAGCTGCCGTATCTAAAGAAGAATGCCCTTCTACAACTACTCCGTCGATAGGAACCTTCTCACCAGGCTTAACTACTATAACAGTACCTATCTCAACATCATCCGGATCAACTTCCTCAAGTTCTCCATCTTCGCCTTCAATATTGGCATAGTCAGGAGCTATATCCATAAGATCTGATATGCTCTTACGACTTCTTCCTACAGCGTAGCTCTGGAACCACTCTCCAACCTGATAGAAAAGCATAACTGCTATGGCTTCTACATAATCACCACTGCTATAAAGAGCAAGTGCTATAGCTCCTATAGTTGCAATAGCCATAAGTAAACTTTCGTCAAATGCCTGACGGTTCTTAATTCCCTTAAAAGCCTTAATCAGTATGTCATAACCTATAATCAGATAAGGAATCAGATATAATCCGAATCTTACTAAACCTTTGGCTGGTACAAAATGAAGTCCCACCAAAATCACTGAAGTTATAATAATTCTTATCAGGTTCTTCTTCTGCTTCTTGTTCATAGTCTCTACCCTAATCATGAGATTATCTCATGTAATCCGGCCTCGTAGCCTTACTGTATTATCTCTAAATCTTATAAAAAGATTTCACAATCATCTTCTACTTTCTTGCAGTTTGCAAGTACATCTTTCATAACTTTATCTACATCTGCGCCTTCTTCAAATTCAACCTTCATCTTAAGTGCCATAAAGTTAACGCTTGCATCTGCAACGCCAGCAGTCTTCTTAGCTGCTTCCTCCATCTTGTTAGCACAGTTAGCGCAATCAACCTCAATCTTGTAACTCTTTTTCATATTTTCTTTCTCCTTTTCTTTATAATGATTATATTTTTTTCTTTGGAATCCAAGGTATAATACGATTTACTTTAACTTTATATTTCTTGTACTCTTCTCCGTATAAATCAAGCAACCACTTTTCTTCTGTATTTTTAAGTACATCAGTTATGATCATCCAATCCACCAATAAAAACGGAAGGATGAATATGTTATGCCACATAAGGCTGATGCCAATGATCAGTAGCCATATACCACTATACATAGGATTTCTTACCCAGGCATATATACCGTCAGTCTTAAGAATATTCTCTGTAATATTCTTGTCCATACCGGATTTTAATGCTCCTATAAACCAGACCGATACTCCAGCAAGGCTCAGTATAATTCCTGCCACCTGATAGAGATAAATCCATCCTCCCTGTGTAATTCCCGACTTAAGTACATAACTTGTCATATATATAACTACAGCATGTAACAGAGCTATGCCATATATGAGATATGGACCCACTCCAAACATAGGAAGCTTTTGTCCTTCTTTAACATAATTTTTAAAACTCTTAAACACTTGTCTCCTCCTTAACGATTAAATATCTGTTTAATTGTTTATAACAACAATACATCATAATAAAGATTCTGTCAACACTCAATTAAATATTTGTTTAATCTTTTAATGTTATGTTAAAATGTAACATAAATAACACATTCAATTTCTCAGGAGAATATATATATGGGAGACATGATACTACCTCATCATCATCACAGCGAAGAAGAAGAAAAAATACTTATGCGTAGTATGCCTGCTGATGACGCAGTTGCATCAGTTGCTGAGGCTATGAAACAACTTGGTGACCCTACCAGACTCCGTATCTTTTGGATTCTATGCCATACAGAAGAGTGTGTTCAGGATATTGCTGCCCTTATCTCTATGTCATCTCCTGCCGTAGCCCATCATCTCAAGCTTCTCAAAACCGCCGGCCTACTTACCACAAGACGCGACGGCAAGGAAGTCTATTACAAGGTTGCCGAAACACCCCTTGTTTGGAAACTTCATACCACAATAGAAGACATCGCCGACATAAACTGCCCGCGTTAGTCTCAAGATAGAAAAACGGTATAGATAGTCTGAAACAAAAAAGTGGATAAAAAAAGCCGGGTAATAATACCAATGTCATTAAGTTAACATTGGACTCGGGGACAAAAAGAATCAAAGAGGATGTTGGAATAGTTCCTTCATCCTCTTTTTCTATGTCATTTCC
>NZ_AUKE01000042.1 GCF_000424585.1 Butyrivibrio sp. MC2013 | reverse complement strand
AGTTGGCGAGCATAGAGATGGAAACTATATATGTATACCGAACTGGAATATCGGGAGTGAACTGGCAGGACTAAGAGATGTGTTTTGGAATGAGGAGCGGCTCAAAAAGTATACGAACCTGAACCAGGATAATGCAAAAGCAATAGCAAGAGCCATTGCAGAGGCAGACAGATGGATTGAGAAATATCATAAAGAGGAGTGCGGCTGATGCCGCACAAACCTCTCCAAACTTATGACAGAAAAATGAAAAGGTTTGTGACAGCGAGTGAGAGTAAGGCTGTGACAGCGGAAGGAATTAGCAACAAGATTGGAATAAGGAACAGAAACTTCAAGGGCAAAAAGATATCCCAATGAACGATGAAGGAATTCGCCAAATGAATGAACTTGCTGATAAATTGGCGGTGTTTGGGATACAGGCTGATGTTATCATTTCAAGTCCTTTGGAGCGAGCAAAGGAAAGTGCACAAATAATTGCTGATAGGATTGGGTATACAGAAGCGATAACCATAGATGCGATTTTTTTGGAGAGAAATTTTGGATCGTTAGAAGGAGTTAGATGGAATCCGGAATTGAATTTGGAAGATCCAAAGTATCAAGCAGAGTCGGTTTCAGATTTGTGTAACAGAGCCAAGAAAGCACTGAGCAAATATACATTTACAGATGATATAAACTATACAATTTATCTGACGAAAATACTTAACAATAAGTGTATGACTGTTTTTCTCAGCATTGTGGGATAGCCCCGAAGCTGAGTTTTTATTTGCTTGAAAACGTATTGATACAGCTGTATTATAAAAACGAAAATAAATGTTTCATAAATATGAGAGTGGTGTTATGGTAATTGATTATATTATAGAAAACTATACGGACGGTGAGCCTATTTTTTTGGAGGAGCTTCCATGCAAGTCCAAGGATTATCTCAGGCAGGAAATGAAAAAGCTTGTTGATGAAGGCAGGCTTGAGCGCTTGTATAACGGATTATATTATCTGCCATACACTACAATTCTTGGAACAAAAGGGAAAATCTCTATAGAAAAATACTTGGATAAGAAGTATTTGAATGCAGGTGGGAGAGTATCAGGGTACATTACAGGACTTCAATTGGCTAATCAATATGGTTTTACTACTCAGAATCCTTCATGCTATGAGATATGTAGCAATGAGGCTACGACCAAGCAGAGAAAACAGGATTTGGATGGAAATTCCATTATTGTTTATAAGCCGGTAGATACCATAGATGAGAAGAATAGAGCATCACTACAGTTTCTTGATCTTATGACAAATATCGACAAGTACAGTGAGATCAAAGGGAAAGAGCTGTCTAAGAAGCTGGTAAAGTATGTGAAAACAGCGGGTGTTGATTTTTCAATTGTCAAAAAGTATCTTCAATTCTATCCGGATAAGGTTTATAGAAATATATACCAGGTTGGGCTTATGGGGGAATTGATATAATCAGTATGGGCACAATATGCCTACACTTGCAAAAGAGATTTATTGCGCAAATGCAGATGGGAAATTGTAAGCCACATATTCCATGTTACAGGCTTGATGATTTTGAACAGGCATATACGCAGGCTGATATTTTGAAGGCTATTGAAAATGAGTAACAATAAAAAGCCTGTTGACTCTTCCCTTAGGGAACCCCTTAAGGTGGATTTATAAACAAAAAGGAGGTTCCGAAAATGGAAAAGAAAATGACATCAGGAGAAATGGCCAGGAAAGCTGGAGTATCACAGAAGGCAATACGTCTTTATGATGAAAAGGGGCTGCTTAAACCCACAGAATATTCTGAAGGTAACTATCGCCTATACGATGACGCAGCACTGCAGATTTTGGAAAAGATTGTGGCACTAAAGCAGATCGGGTTTTCTCTTGAAGAAATCCGGGATAATCTAAAGAGTGGTGAAGCCAGTGACATTAAGGGAGCGCTGGAGATTCAGCTGCAGAAAATGGAAGAAAAGAAATATCAGCTGGAGAAGATCACTGACGCAATTAAAAGAACTTTGGCACGAAAGGAAGAACTTGATTGGGATGATGTTGCCGGAATCGTACAGTATGTAAGTGCTGACCAGTCTGCTGATGAGCGCCACTGGGATGCACTTAAGCATACAAGTGGAGAACTTGACTGGTATGTGAGAATCTTCAGGTCTCTTGATCTTAAAGACGGCAAAAGAGTTCTTGACCTGGGATGCGGATACGCCAAGCTCTGGAGAAACAATTGGACTGATATTCCCAAGGGAACAAAGATTACAGGGTATGACATTCACGGCAGCTGGGCAGATGATTTTGCCGGGTTCATTCCTGAGAATAAAGATAAATTGCCTGAAGGCGTAGACATTAAGCTTGAATTTGCAGATCTTGAGGATGAGAAGACCTGGGATAAGATTGATGAAAGTGGCAATTATGACATGGTTATAGCTCATTACCTTGATTCTGAGATAAAAGATATCGAAACTATCTTGGCACATGCCAGCAAGGCTGTCGCTGAGGATGGTCTGTTTTCTTTCAACGGTGCTAACGTAGCAAACTGGAACAATCTCTTTAAAGAAGCTATTGAAGCTATTGGTGGAAACTCGTCATTTATAGATGAAACAATAGCTAGTCAGACAGAGAAGAGAAATCAGTACATAACCATGATGGAGAAGCATTTTGCAAGGGTGGAGTCAGTTCTTTTGCCTAATTTCTGGCATTACACTGACGCAAAAGAAATCGTGGAGAAGATGAAGGATTACTACAAGGCTCATGAGAAAGCTATTGCCGGATATGAGAACAAGCTCCTGGCATATTTTGAAGATAAAATTGAGAAAGACGGTGAGTTTGTGCTTGAGGCAAGAAGCCAGTTCTGGCATTGTTACAAGAGCAGACCTCTATAAGGAAATGGACGCACAGGAAACAAATGAATTGACAACCTGCATCTGCCTGCGATATCATAACAAACAATAAACCGATAAGGAGCACTTATGAATCAGCGCTATATGATTAACTACATGGTGATGATGTACAGACGTATTCGCTTATAGCTGATTTATCCACACAGCTGTGAGCCGATAGGTCTTATCTGTCTGTGTGGTTTTTCGTATACGAGGACTTTATGAAAAGCACAGGACAGATTGTAATCTGGTCATTGTGCTTTTTTTATTACAAAAAAGGAGGATCATGAAATGGGACTAGAAGGAAAAGAGCTTGAAGAGTTATACCTGAGGCAGTACTCAGGCGCAGGAGAAGAGTATCGTCTGTTCAGCACAAAAGTAAATGAAACAGAATTCAGATTGACCATGCACTACCTCCATAAATTTCTAAAACCCGGTGACAGGATCATAGATATAGGCGCCGGCTGCGGAGTTTATACTAACGCTCTGGCGGGTGAAGGCTATTCAATCGATGCTATAGACCTTCATCCGGACAACGTGGCCAGGATGAAGGAACTCTTTAAAGACGAAGAGAACATAAATGTTTATCAGGCCAATGCTATGGATTTAAAAGAGTTTCAGGATGATGCCTATAATCTGGTACTTGAGCTTGGCCCTGTCTACCATCTTCATAAGACACCGGAGAGAGTAGCAGCAATAAAAGAAGCTGTAAGAGTAGCTAAAAAAGGTGCGCCAATCTTTGTGGCATTTGTGCTTCAGGATGCTCCGCTTATACAGTACATATTCCAGCATGAGAATCCGGCTGAAGAGATAAAGACAATAGGTTATGAAAGAGACACAGCCAGAGTCACAGACAATACAGGATCATCCATATACCTTGATACTATACCTACTATAGATGAACTGATAGAACTGGTGTTACAAGAAGTGCCTGTCACAAAAGGTCCAAGATTTGCTCAGGATGGACTCTCGCACGTCATCAGGGACTCGGTAAACAATATGTCGGAAGCCTCCTATAACGAGTGGCTTCAGTACCTGGTTGCAACAGCTGAAAGGGCTGATCTGATGGGCTATTCCAATCATGTGGTGCAGGTTTTTATAAAAAAATGACCTGGGAGGAGCTTACTAAAAATGAGCGTCATTTTACAGAAAGCAAACAGAGAAGATATGCGTGAATTATTGCAGATGCAGGTAGATGCTTTTAGAGGTCTTTTGGCAAAATATCCTATGCTATAATGGTCCCTAGGGACGGGGACAATGTCATTTAGATAGTAAAAAACTTAAGAATAGTGTATCATTTAAGCCATGATAATTCCAAACACAATACAGCCAGTTCTCGGGTTTACGGTCAAAAATTCTATTTTTGAAAAAGGCAAACAGACAGTCTGGGGAGACTGCCTACTGAAAGGTATTAAGTTGTTTTGGGTTATCGGTAGAATAATGGTTCAGCTGATTGGCGGCGTATAATTCTTTTGAATTTACGCCCCGGTCGAACTGGTACTAAAAATCTATTAATCAATTTCTCGAGATCTTTTACCACTCCGATAACATAAAGGCGCACAAACTTCTGCATCTGCGTATGGTTAAAGTTATATT
>NZ_AUKE01000041.1 GCF_000424585.1 Butyrivibrio sp. MC2013 | reverse complement strand
TTACTCAAAAAGAAAAAGTAAAAGGAACTCTAAATGCATAAGGCACAAATCGGACATGACAAGTCAATAACCCCCACAACCAAGTGGAATTCACTCTTACACCCGCAAAATGTACGTTTGAGTTTCGCTTATTAGTCATGTCCAGAAATATGCCATCAGAGGATTTAAAACCCTCTGACAGGCAATTATTGTAACAGTAAATTCAACTTTTGGGAACTATGCCAAAGAAAAAACGCCTTTCTGAAAGAGTAACTTCCACTTTTCAGAATGACGTTTTTGAAGTGGAATTTAACTTTTCACTTCAGCCTATATAATGAAACGCGAGAAAACCTCTATACTAGTCGTTTTTCTCTTCGGGTCTAAGGTGATTTTTATACATTTGAGCAGTAATGTCGCATAATCCGACAAAGGGACATTACTGCTTATTTTATTGCTGATAATACAGCCTCATAATCTGAGGTGAACAGTAAATATGTATAGATGCTCCATATTTCCATGATATTTATGTTGATATGTAAAAGCGCTCCTGATTCATGACATGGAAACATGTGGGCAGTTAAGGAGGTAGATATGTATTATTCAGCAGGAACTTACGAATCATTTGCACGTCCCGAAAAGCCCGAAGGTGCAGACAGAAAGTCAGCATATATCATAGGAACAGGTCTGGCAGGTCTGTCAGCAGCCTTTTATCTTGTAAGAGATGGACAGGTCAAGGGAGAGAGAATACACCTTTTGGAGAAGATCGACCTGGCAGGGGGCAGCTGCGACGGACGAAGAGATATCACCAAGGGCTTCTATATGAGAGGCGGCAGAGAGATGGACAATCATTTTGAATGCATGTGGGACCTTTTCCGCGATGTGCCCTCTATAGAAAATCCTGGCCTGTCCGTGCTGGATGAGTACTACAGGCTCAATAAGCACGATCCCAACTATTCACTATGCAGGGCTACTGTTAATTGCGGACAGGACGCTCATACAGATAAGAAGTTTGAACTGGATAAGGCATCGGCCATGGCTTTGTCCACGCTCTTTATCACTCCTGAAAAGGACCTGGAGGGCAAGAAGATATCTGAGATACTGCCTGATTCTTTCTGGGATACTAATTTCTGGCTCTATTGGCAGACTATGTTTGCTTTCCAGAGATGGTCCTCTGCCCTTGAGATGAAGAGATATCTGTGCAGATATTGTCATCATATAGACGGCCTGCCGGATTTCACAGCGTTGCGCTTTACCAAATACAACCAGTATGAAAGCATGATCCTGCCCCTTGTGAAATATCTGGAAAGCCACGGCGTGAAGATTGAATTTGGCGTAGATGTACGTAATGTTGTGATCAAAGAGGATCATGGCCGCAGGGTGGCAAACAGGATTGATTATGTAAGGGATGGTCATATGGAGAGCATAGACCTTATGGAGGATGACCTTGTATTTATCACCAACGGATCATGCACGGATACCTCCTGCTATGGTGATCAGAATACAGCACCTGATCTTTCAAATGTGGTACCCGGACAGGGAGAAGCATGGGACCTTTGGAGAAATATAGCAGCTCAGGCTACTTGCGGCGAATATGGCAATCCTGATGCTTTTTGCTCAGATCCTGAAGCTACCAACTGGATGAGTGCTACTGTGGAGACCTCGGATGAAGAGATCATACAAAAGATTATCTCTGTATGTAAAAGAGATCCCAGAGAGGGCAAGGTCACTACAGGCGGCATAGTTACAGTCAAGGACAGCACACGTAACTGGTATCTGTCCTGGACCATCAACAGACAGCCTCAGTTCAAGGCTCAGGACAAGAACACCGTATTGGTATGGCTCTACGCCCTTAGCACCAATAAGCCCGGCAATTATGTAAAGAAGGGGATGCGTTACTGCACAGGTGAGGAGATCTGCGAAGAGTGGCTCTATCACATAGGCGTACCCACAGACAAGATAAAGGAATATGCCACTAAACGCTGCAATACCACCACCTGCTATATGCCCTATGTCAACGCCTTCTTCCAGCCTCGTCATGAATCAGACAGGCCAAAGGTAGTGCCGGACGGCGCTGTGAACTTCGCATTCCTTGGACAGTTTGCTGAGACTCCTCGCGATACTATCTTTACCACTGAGTATTCTATCAGGACAGGTATGGAAGCGGTATATACCCTTATGAACGTGGACAGAGGTGTTCCTGAAGTGTGGGGCTCCAAGTATGACGTGAGAGAGCTTCTTAGGGCCTGCTATTATGCAGTTGACAAGAAGACAGTGGATGAACTGCCTCTGACCATAGTGGAAAGAATACTGGTCAAAAAGCTCCTTAAGAAAGTAAGGGGCACTGATATAGAAATACTCTTAAAGAACAGCGGATTGATATAAGAAAGTAATTGTTATTAGACGTACCTTCAGAAACACGCATTTACTGCGTGTTTCGTGAGGACATGAAGCTGGCAAATAAGCCATAAGCATCATAAGAGAGCTGCAGCTTAAAGAATTTTTAACTTCTTTTGCTGCAACTCTCTATTGTATTGATATAGTAGTTATAAATTTGTTAAAATATATATGATATTCCGTTCATGACAAAATCGTGTTCAATAATTCCGGTAAAGGTGCTGACTATGGGACAGAATTCCGTGCTTAACAAAAGCTATGATCATCTGACAGGTCTGCCTGATATGAATTATTTCTTTGAACTTGTCAGAGCCAATTATAAGGAGAGAAAAAAATCCGATAATGTCAATGCGGTGATATATCTTGATCTCTACGGCATGAAGAACTTTAATCAACAGCATGGCTTTGATGAAGGAGACAGACTTCTAAAGGCGGTGGCTGATATCCTTGCCGGACATTTTGGTCATGATAACTGCTGCAGGCTAATGGCAGACCGTTTTGCGATATTCACTGATTGTACGGATCTGGATAACAAGCTGGATGAGGTGCTCAGGCAGATCGAACTTACAAATGGCTGCAATAGCCTTCCTGTCAGGGTGGGCGTGTACAATTCCGATATGGGGGTAGTCAGTGCCACAACAGCTTGCGATAGGGCCAAGATTGCCTGCGACTCTGTTAAAAGTGTTTATAGTTCTAATATTTCATACTTTGATAAACAGATGCTGGAAGAGTATGAGATCCGCCATTATATTCTCGGAAATTTTGAACAGGCTCTTAGAGATGGACGTATAAAGGTATTGCATCAGCCTATAGTACGTATAGCCAATAATCTTATCAGTGACGATGAAGCACTTGCAAGGTGGGAGGACCCTGTTAAGGGTTCTATCTCTCCTCTTGTATTTGTGCCTATACTTGAAGAAGCCAGGCTGATTCACAAGCTGGACCTTTTTGTGACAGACAGAGTAATAGAAAAGCATCTTTTGGCAAAGGAAAAGGGGCTGCCTCTTGTACCTGAGTCCATCAATCTCTCCAGGGCGGATTTCTATGCCTGTGACATAGTGGAGGAGATTAAGGAGAGAGTTGACAAGGCTGGGATAGAACACAGATATTTCATCTTTGAGATCACTGAAAATGTTGTCATCAAAGATCAGGATTATATCAAATCACAGATAAATCGTGCTCACGAGCTTGGCTTTAAGGTGTGGATAGATGACTTTGGAAGCGGATTTTCATCGCCTGATTTTCTTCAGGATATTCCTTTTGATGCCATCAAGATAGACAAAGAATTCATGGACAAGATCCCTGAAAATGAGAAGAGCAAGATTGTGGTAACTGAGCTTATCAAGATAGCCAGCGCCTTTGGAAGTGAGACTATCGCAGAAGGTGTTGAAAGAAGAGATCAGGTGGATTTTCTAAGGGATATTGGCTGCAGCAAGATCCAGGGATATTATTTCCTTAAGCCCATCTCTCAGTATGCTATTTTTGAAAGATATCAAAAGGGGACGAAGACTGTTTTTGAGAATCCTGATGAGTATGACTATTATCTGGAACTTGGCAAAGTCAGTGTTTATGATATGTCATTCTTTACTGAGGATGGACTGGAGACAGGCGACTTTTTTGATACGCTGCCCATGGTGGTGCTGGAAGTAGCTGACGAGTCCATAAGCGTTGTGAAGCATAGCAGGACTTATCGCAGGTTTATGGACCGCAATTTTCCCAGTGTTGTATTTAAAGTGAATTCCGATAAAAAAGAAGTCGTGAGCAATATGGGCGCTGTGTTTAAAGCAGGCCTTGAAGATGCCATTCGTGGCACCAAGCGTCAGTTTGTTGATGTTACGGCAGAGGATGGATCTGTTTTGCGTCTTTTGATCCAGCGTATCGCGTATAATGACATCCGCAGGATCACGGCTATCAAGGTCGTTATTCTGGGACATATACATTATGGAGCAGAGCTGCAGCATATAGAAGCTATAAAACGTATAGAAGAGGAGCGCAAGTCATATCAGCGCATACTGGCTCTGTCAGGTGATTACATCTGCATGTATTCCATTGACATGGATACCAATGCCTTTGTTGAGTACAGCTCCAGTGGTGATTATTCATCCATGAATGTTCCCAAGGAGGGAAGCGATTTCTTTGCTCAACCGTTTACCGACGGAATGGAGAAGATATATGTGGATGACCGTCCCCTCTTTAGCAGTGTTTTTTCCAAAGAGGAAGTCCTTAAGCAGATAGATGAAAAAGGCTTATTCACAATGAATTACAGGATCATCTTTGAAGGGGAGCTCAGGTACGTATGCCTGAAGGTGGCCAAGGTCTCTGAGGAAAACGGTAAACGCCTTATCGCCGGTATCATTGATATAGATGCGCAGGTCAAAAAGGAAGAAGAATACAGCTCCAAGCTGTCTACAGCCCAAAATGAAGCAAATATTGATGCTCTGACAGGTATCAAGAACAAGAATGCCTACAGTCATGCGGAAAACAGGCTGAATGAACAGATAAAGGCGAGTCATGAGCTGAGGTTTGGCATAGTGGTCTTTGATATCAATAACTTAAAGCTGGTCAACGATACCAAGGGGCACAAGGCAGGAGATGAGCTTATCAGGAAGGGCTGCCATATAATCTGTACCTCCTTTAAACACAGTCCCGTGTTCAGAGTGGGCGGTGATGAGTTTGTAGCGATTGTCAAAGGCGAGGATTATGACAATGTGGATAGTCTGATGAAAGAGTTCCATAACGGCAACTTGGAGAGAAAAAAGGCTGATGATGTAGTCATTGCCAGCGGTCTTGCCATATACCGGGATGATAACAATCTATCACAGGTATTTGAAAGAGCTGATTCTGCCATGTATCGGGACAAGCAGGCACTGAAAGCATAATAAAAAGGTGATCACCTCACATTTGTGGGTGATCACCTTTTTGGTCTCTTGGGGACGGGGTCAATGCCATTTAGATAAGGATTTCCCGTCCCAATCCTATAGTTACAATTAAATATATTACTGAAATCAGAGGTGAAATACCCTCTGATTTTTTTGCAGTTTTCTGCGAAAACTGCTTGACAAGTCAGCCAAAAAATGTTGCCGCGCCTTGATTATAAGACATTTTTACGGAGGTGCTGACATGTCATTTACTGTTACTGAAATACGTCAAAATCTATTCTCGGTGTTTTCATCCCTATTGGAACGAAGGGATGAATTCTTAAAAAATCCATCTTCCGATTTTACCCGGAAAAAGAAGATATCGTTTGAGCAAACCATGCTGTTTCCTAT
>NZ_AUKE01000040.1 GCF_000424585.1 Butyrivibrio sp. MC2013 | reverse complement strand
GCTCGATGCTCCTGCCAGAAAGACCTGGGCTGGAAATATGTTTGAGCAGGTATGTAAAGATCATATCAGCCAGATTAAGCAAAAGATTGGAATTCTAGGCATTCTATCCACTGAGTCATCTTGGTTCGTGAAGGCAGATAAGAAGCTTGGTACAGCGGGGACACAAATTGATTTGATTATTGATCGTCGCGATAGAGTTATAAACCTCTGTGAGATGAAATTTTCTTTGAGTGAATACGTCATCGACAAAGACTATGACGAGAAATTGAGAAAGAGGATAGAGACCTTCCGTAAAAATTCAAAGACTAAAAAAGCAGTTCAGATAGTATTTGTAACAACTTATGGGGTGGAATCAAATCAGTATAGTGGAATTGTTCAAAAGCAGGTCACACTAGATGATTTGTTCAAAGCCAAAGAGATATAATTGCTTATCTTAATCGCATGCCATAACGAAGATTTGGATAGGTAATAATGCAAGCTGAATAAGAGCTGAAACTGGGATCGGAGCAAAATCCGGTCCTTTTTCTAAGCCCACATTTTGAGCGGGGTTAGGCACTTCTACAAGAAAAAGTACAGGATCTAACGCTTGTTATGAAAAAACGGATATGTACAAAGAGGCAATAGAAGGACAAAAGACCTTTCGGCCGAAGGGTATTTCACATGAAGGAGGAACCGTCATGGATACCCAAAGATTTTTAATGGATGCATATGTTAGGGGCGGTGTTACAGAGAATGCATGCTCTGTGCCTGCGTGGGCAACGAAAGAACGGCTCGAGTACTCAATGCCGTTTGTAGAGATTTGGAGGATGGGAGAGTATGTATCAGAAAATGAAGCATGTAGATATTGATGCAGATGAAGTGGAATATCTTTTTGAAGGAAAGAGTATAGTTAACAGTGCTAAGGCAAAGGTTGACAGGGCACTTCTTGTGGCTAATGAAAAGGGCGTGAGAATAGTGAACTGTGCGATACTTTCAATAGACAAGGATGTGGAACCGGAGCTACAGCTGCCCTTCAGCTCGAATACCCATGGAAGGAAATGCTGGTACAGGAAGCCGTAACAGTATTGAGAGCTGTGGATAACTCTCTGTCTCTGATTTTATCACGAATGCAGGAGCTTGCTAAGTCATTACCCGAATATTCAACAGTACGGGCAATGGGAGGCGTCGGAGATGTCCTTGCTCCAAAGTTAATTGCTGAGATCGGTGATGTTCGGCGTCTTCATAGTGCAAAGGCGCTTATCGCGTGGGCCGGAATAGATCCTCCACCGTATGAATCCGGCCAGTTTGTTGGCTCCAGGCGCAAGATAACAAAACGAGGTTCATCTACTCTTCGGAAGGTCGGATATGAAGTCATGAGGGTGCTTAAGAGTCATAAGGCGCCAAAAGACGATGCTGTTTATAACTATATCCTGAAAAAGGAACGAGAAGGTAAAGACAAAAAGCACGCAAAGATTGCTGGATTAAATAAGTTCTTGAGAATCTATTACGCAAGAGTAATGGCAGTCTATCAATAGCGAATGATCAGAGCAGGTCCTGCCAGGCTGGGTTATTATTCCGGCCTTATTGTTGTACACAAAAATCGAATCATGAGAAATATAAAAACCTGCTGAAAAGCTCTTGACTTTTGTTAGCAGGTTTCTATACGCCTTTTGTTTACCGCTTACGGTGGTCTGATGATGGTCACTACGATGCTGTTATGAAAGCCATGTCCTATGCTTGAAAATCCTGAGCTTCTTAGAGAGATGGTAGCAAGATCCGGAGCCCATGGCACCAATGAAGAATCAGAAGAAAGCGTTGAACATCTCTGCGCAAAGTGTGATAATTATTCAAAAGAGTGGGGACCTGTAGCTGATGATATCTGGGCTCACCAGAAGCACTACAGAAAATCTTACGAGAACTATGCAAAAGAAAATATAGAAAGCGCAGAAAAACTGGAATTTTCTGATGTTAAGGAATCCAAGAAAGAGAACAGAGGCGCATAATTGCCAGGGGGAAAATAATGATAAAAATTCTGTCAGATAGTACCTGTGATCTGTCACCGGAACTGATTCAAAAATACGACATCGGTATAATCCCGTTATATGTAAGGCTCGGGGATGCGGAATATCTCGATGGCGTCAATATTTCTCCCGAACAGATCTATAAATGGTCTGATGAACATGGAGAAACGCCCAAGACAGCAGCGGCCGGCATTGAGGATATTTCCAAATACCTGGATCCGTCAGGAACAGATGAGTACGTTATTTTCACGATATCATCTTCAATGTCGGCAAGCTTTAACAATGTAAGGCTTGCTGCAGAAGATCTTGGCATGTCTGACAGAGTTCATGTCATTGATTCTGCAAATCTTTCCACAGGTATCGGACTATTGGTAGTGTATGCTGCAGAGCTGGCTAAAGAAGGAAAGACAGCGAAAGAAATAGCATGCGAGATAGAGAAAACCAAAGATAAAGTTCGTGCAAGCTTTGTGATAGATACCCTTGTTTATCTACATAGAGGTGGTCGCTGTTCCGGCCTTGCTGCCTTCTTTGGAACAGCGTTGAAGATCCATCCGCGTATCGCGGTATCTGACGGAGCCATGCATCCGGAAAAGAAATATCGCGGATCAAGCAGACGCTATGTACTTGATTATGTCAGGGACATGGAAGCTGACCTGAAGAATGCCAGACCGGAGCGCGTATTTATAACCCATTCCGGGTGCGACAGGGAAGTAGTTGAATCTGTTAGAAAATATCTGGCCAGTCTTGGCGTTTTTAAAGAAATCCTTGAGACCCGTGCAGGAAGTGTTGTTTCATCTCACTGTGGACCAGGAACACTAGGAGTACTTTTTATTTCCAGATGATATCGTGCATATTGTAGACTAATGAACTTCCGGAAGGTCCTGCGTCTCTGCTAAGAACGCTATTTCGCAGGTTTCAACTGAGGAAAAGCAAAAACAGGAGTTTAACTCACTCCAAACATACCAGATTCCTTTAAGAAAATTATTCTGGTTAACGGATCATCCAAGCCATGGCGAAATGAAGATGGTTATGTAATTATGGGCATGAAGTATTTTTTGCTTAATGAAAACAGCTTGGAGTATTAAAGTATAAGGAACGGTTTATAAAGAATGGATCAATTTTGCCACAGGCTGTGGCAATTTTTGAAGCAGAGTTAGATGATAGAACTATAACATGAGCCATTTGACAGAATAATTGCTGTCTGATGGCTCTTTTTTCTGATATATTAGAACTATGCTTTTGGGAGGTGTTTAGAAATGCTTTTTTACCTTGTAAGACATGGACAGACAGATTGGAATAACGAGAAAAGAATGCAAGGGCATATGAATATCCCTATGAACGATGTAGGTATTCAGCAAATGAAGGACCTTGCAGATCAGATGGTTAGAGACAAAGTCAGATTTGACAGATTGATTGCAAGTCCTTTGGACAGGGCAAAGCAAAGCGCTGAGATTATAGCTGAGAAGACAGGCTTCAAGGATGAAATTGTATTTGACGATGATTTCATAGAAAGAGATTGTGGGCTTCTGGAGGGCGAAGTATGGTATCCGGAGCTTAATCTGGAAGATCCCAAATATAAGATGGAAACAATTTCAGAGCTATGTGAAAGAGCTCAAAGAGCGCTGGATAAATATGATTTTGCTGAAGATGAAAAAATAATGATTGTAGCTCACGGGGCAATATTGACAGCTGTAAGAATGGTATTATCAGATTATAAGATTGATTACTATGACAGGACAGAGCCGGTTATTCAGGGAAATATTCTGTGCTGCAAAAAGGAAGAAGGAAAAGAAACTTCTTTTTTCAACATGTTCTAAAGCCAGTTGATGAAGTTGGAGAAAAGGATAATGCCACACGTTGAAATTAAGTGCTTTTTAGGAAGAACAGAAGAGCAGAAAAAAGAATGCGCGGAAAGAGTTGCGGAAGTAATCGCTGAGACACTTGGATGCAAGACTACGAGCAGTTCTGTTGAGAATATCTGGGTGTATGAAGAAGATGAGATAGTAAAGGGATTAATACATATTGAGAATGAGGATAACGGAGCTGTTCATGTGGGGACAAAGAAATTTGATTTCTTTCCATTTACATGTGGTTATATGAAAAAAGAACTGTAGATTATGGAGGAGTGTGTATGGGGGCATTGATTATTTGGCTTGTAATAATGTGACATGATAATCAGTGAAGCAATAGAGTATGTTAATAAGCTGTTTGCAGGGAATTCCGATGGGCATGGAGCAGATCATACCATGAGGGTATATCACAACGCTCAGATACTTATGGAAGCATACCCTGAGGCAGATGGTTTTGCAATTTCATTAGCTGCATTATTACATGACGCTGATGATTATAAGCTTTTCAGCACAGAAAACAATGCAAATGCCAGATCATTTATGGAACAAAAAGGCCTTCCGTCAGAAATGTTAGAACAGATCTGCAAAATTATTAATTCCGTGTCATTCAGCCATAACAGAGGCAGAAGGCCCGAAACACTGGAGGGAAGGATTGTCCAGGATGCAGACAGACTTGATGCCATTGGAGCGATAGGGATTGCCAGAACATTTGCATATGGCGGGAAGGCTGGAAGGGGCTTGTCAGACTCCATAAAGCATTTTTACGATAAACTTCTTTTGTTAAAAGAAGAAATGAATACTGATGCAGCTAAGGAGATGGCCCAAAAGAGGCATGAGTATATGAAAGATTTTCTTGAAGAATACTATTAGGAATCCTTTCAGATACACATGGACTATTAAGGCAGGAAGCGCATGTGCCTGCATATGAGTTCTATAAAAAGAACGGCTATATCGAATTAGAAGGGCATGTATCATTTGCCAAGGAGCTATGAAAAATAACTGGGAGAAATTAGAACATGCTTGAAAGAATGGATGATTTCTTTACTGCCCGTATCAATGGGTATGATGAGCACATGAAGAGCAATATTGAAGGCGCGTCTTTATTTTATAAGTTTACAGCAGCTCTTTTGCCGGCCGGTGAAAACGCAAAGGTGCTTGATCTGGGTTGCGGAACAGGACTTGAATTAGAGGAATTCTTTTTGGTAAATCCAAATGCAAAAGTTACCGGAATTGATCTCACAGAAGCCATGCTTGATTCACTAAATGCTAAGTTTCCGGATAAGGATATTACAACAATCTGCGGGTCATACTTTGATGTGCCCTTTGGAGATGGAATATTTGATGCTGCAGTTTCTGTGGAATCGTTACATCACTTTTCAAAAGAGGAAAAGATTCCTTTATATGCGAAGCTTTGGCAGGCACTTAAGCCCGATGGATATTTTATCCTGACTGATTATTTTGCAGAGACAGATGAACAGGAAACGTTTTTCAGGCAGGAGCAGATTAGACTAAGAAAAGAGCAGAACTTGCCGGATGAAGTGTTTTATCATTATGACACTCCGCTGACTGTGGAGCATGAAAAAGAAGCTTTAATAGCCGCTGGATTTACAAAAGTAGAAGTGCTTAATCATTGGGAAGCAACATATACACTGAAAGCAGGAAGGTGATAAGGTAAAGAACCATGAGTCTACAATTTGTAAAAGCAAGCACTTCTGATGCTTTGACACTAAATGGAATATCTAAAAGAGCTTTTGACAGCGATGTTCAGGTCGGAGCACCTTCAGCAGGTGGGCCTCCTGGATACATGTCTGTGCCTTTTCATACCAAGATGGCCAGATCAAATCACTTGTACAAGTTAACTGATAATGGATTGATTGTTGGCGGAGCTATTCTGTTTCCTGATAAAGACAATCTGAACATCGGAAG
The DNA here is from genome assembly GCF_000424585.1 of Butyrivibrio sp. MC2013. Lineage (GTDB taxonomy): Bacteria > Bacillota > Clostridia > Lachnospirales > Lachnospiraceae > Butyrivibrio. Next base: position 734 of record NZ_AUKE01000040.1, on the reverse strand, counting down.
GATATTTGTAAGTCCAGAGCATTTCCGTAAAGGCTATGGAATCTACATGATGCAGGAAATTGAGGCGATGTTTTCAGATGCAAAGGAATTCACGTTGGATACGCCCATTTGGAATGTCAGAACAAATGCATTTTATTCTAAGCTTGGGTATACAGAAGCAAGACGTGATAACGAGTTTATTTATTATTATAAGAAACATGAGTGATTCATATCTAACTGGATGGTTTTCATGATGGAGCAATTATCGTTTTTTGAGGAAAAACACAATGATCCACGGCCTCCGCTGGCACTTAACTGGAATCTGTGGCATGGATGCACCAGAGCAAGTACAGGGTGCCTACATTGTTATGTTTACCGGAGAGATGAGTCCATAGGAAAGGACCCTACAGTCCTTCATAAGACAGATAACTTTAATCTCCCAATACTGTTAGCACCCTCTCTGAATGACTTTTAGTTGATACCTTTGATTGTCGCTGGATTGATTGATATACTGTCAATCAGTCTGTAGAAAGGAAGATTCCGAAAGGAGGTCCCCTAGCAAGCGACAATCCCTTCGGAATCCATGGTTTAAAACCATGGTAAGCGTATCAAAATATACAAAAACTTTCAATGAGAAATTGGGTGTTTTTTATTGAAAGTGAAGAAGAATGTATCTGTCCGGAATGTAAGAGTGGTCTGAAATACAGGGATAAGGTCCTAAGAATCCAGCGTTATCGTGATTCTGAACCTAAGTG
>NZ_AUKE01000039.1 GCF_000424585.1 Butyrivibrio sp. MC2013 | reverse complement strand
AAAGATGAAGTGATACTCAAACCCTACTTACTCAAAAAGAAAAAGTAAAAGGAACTCTAAATGCATAAGGCACAAATCGGACATGACAAGTCAATAACCACACACAACCAAGTGGAATTCACTCTTACACCCGCAAAATGTACGTTTGAGTTTCGCTTATTAGTCATGTCCAGAAATATGCCATCAGAGGATTTAAAACCCTCTGACAGGCAATTATTGTAACAGTAAATTCAACTTTTGGGAACTATGCCAAAGAAAAAACGCCTTTCTGAAAGAGTAACTTCCACTTTTCAGAATGACGTTTTTGAAGTGGAATTTAACTTTTCACTTCAGCATTAATAAAGTAGCGCTGCTGCAGAAGTTCTTTTTTGCAGCAGCGCTTATTAAACTTTTTGAAATATATCTGTGTATTTACATCATAGGATTACATCCCCCCTCTTCTTAGCATGCCTATATACATCCATTCAAAATTATGAGGTAGGTGTCAAAAGTTCCTTTTGACACCTTATGACTAACGGATTGTTCCGTTTCTTCGAAACTCTCACAATCCTAAAACATTCGCAAATCCGCACTACGTGCTACTTTGCTCATGTTTTGCGGGTCATAAATTCATATTCGATTTCGAGCAAGCTCGAATCGAAATGACTTTTGACCCTTACGTCATATTATTACAGTCTCTTGATAGCATCCATGGCAAGAGCTGATCTCTCGCATTCTTCTGCAGATAATGTGAGCTGGAAGCAGAAAGGCGAGTCCTTCATGCACTTGGCCGCATAGGAGAGGCCGTTGGTCCTCTTATCAAGGAAGGGCTTGTCTATCTGATTGGGATCTCCCAGGAGTATGATCTTGGTATCCCTGCCTGCTCTTGTGATGATACCCTTGGCCTGATTGGGAGTCATGTTCTGAGCTTCATCTATTATGAGATAGGTCTTGGCTATGGACCTGCCTCTTATGAAGTTCAGGGCTTCTGTCTGGATAATGCCTCTGTCAAATATCTCAGCCACCTTGTCTGACAGCTCTTCTTCATCTCCGTATCTGGCCTCTTCATCAGAATCCAGTATCTGCTCCAGATTATCTATAATAGGTCTCATAAGGGGAGCTATCTTTTCCTGCTCATCTCCTGGAAGGAAGCCTATATCATCATCAAATTGGGCATTGGGCCTGCAGACGATGATCCTCCTGTATTCTCCTGTAACATTATTGAATACCTTCTCAAGGCCTACAGCCAGTGAATAGAAGGTCTTGGCTGTACCTGCCATACCCTTTACGATTACCAGAGGCGCTTCCTGGGCGCTGGCCATAAGTGCTTCCTGCATAAAATACTGACCTACGTTTCTGGGAGTAACGCCGTAGGGCTTACACTTTTGATATTTAAGAGCAACCGCCTTTCCCTTCTTGACCCTTCCAAGGAGAGTCTTTCTGTCAGACTGATCAGGCTTTAATATGAGAAATTCATTTTCGTGAAGGGTCACAGGGATCTTTTTGCCTGTCTCATCCACCTGATAGAGGCCAGTAATATCTGCGCCGCCCTTTTTAAAGTCACTGACCAGTTCCTCGGGGATAAATACTTCTGTCCTTCCGATGTACTGCTCATCTTCATCGCTTATCTGCTCTGTTGTGAAATCCTCTGCCTTGATACCCAGGATATGGGCCTTGATCCTTAGGAGCAGGTCCTTTGTGACCAGGACTATCTGAGCCTTTTTGCTATTTTCAGATATGCCCATGCAGACCTGCAATATTCGGTTGTCACTCTTATCATCAGGAAGATCATCGGGAAGTGGGATGTTGACACAATTCTTCTCTACTCTTACGCTGCCTCCTCCCTGATTCTTGATGCCCTTTAAGAGATCACCCTTTTGTCTTAGATTCTCCAGGTACCTCACCGCTGCCCTTGCGTTGGCACCCTTCTCACCTTCTGCATTCTTGAGTCTGTCCAGCTCCTCCAGTACTACCAACGGCAATACCAGATCGTTGTCCTCAAAGCATTCCAGCGCATAAGGCGCCTGGATCAGAACATTGGTGTCGATGACATAAGTTTTCTTCATGCAATCCCCTCCCATCCCCTTATTGAGTTGTATTCCCAAATAAAAGAGCATAGCTCAGAAAGGTCTGCGCTATGCTCCGAAAATCCATTCAATAACACTATAAATTGTATGTAAGTAAATTATATTCACCATATATTGATTATAAATCAATAATGTTCATATAGCAATAGCGCTCCTATCATATTGCATACATTCTTGGATAAATAATCCAAGAATGTATGCAAATAGGCCATTTATAAGCAGCTAAAGCTGCTGGGCCTATTTGCCAGATTCATGTTCAATATATTCTTTTTCTGATAGTCCTCATGAGATATTGCCCTGGCCTATAATATCCGCTATTTCCATAGACTGCTTTCTTGATGCGGCTATCCCCTCAGCAAGACCCTCCAGATATATCAGGGACTTTTTGGTATCAGCGCCTTTTATCTTTATCTTGTTTATAAGGCTCGCTCTTTTGCTCAGATAGAAATGAGGACCCATTTTATCAGTGAGCGTCTGTATATTACCCTTTACGCTGCATACTATGTATCCCTTGTAGCTCTCATCCCCTGCCCTTTTATGCTCATCGTTTTCACGCCTGGCATAGACATAGGAATTATTCCTGTCCCTCATCTTAAAGCATAGAATATCCGCTACTGCGATATTATAAGTTATGGTCCTGCCATCCTCCCTGACCTTTCCCCGGATCATTCGCTTATCAGCATTTATCACCCTTCTTCTCAGATAATCTCTAAGAGCCTCCAGATTTTTGGCCTTGTCAGATACGGTCCCTAGCTCATATATCCTGATCAGGGTATCGGGGCTTACGCCTCCTGCGACATATTTGACCGGAGCTATGCTTGCTGCAGCATTTAAGAGTACAGGCAGCCTCTTATTATCCGTCATGATCTCCCTGTAAGCAACAAGGTCGTCCTCGTCCCTGATGTCCATGCAGTAAGCGCTCATGCGCTGAGACCTTATAATAGCGTCTTTGGCCTCATCAATAGTCCTGCATTTAATTACAAGAGTTTCTTCCCCGCTGATAAAATTCAGATAGGGAATAGCATTCTTTTCTATATAATTGATATACTTTCTGCTTTTTGTAAAAATGATCATCTCCATATATGCTTCCTCTTGAATCTTATCAGTAGAGTAATCTGCGACAATGATCCCAAAATCATTCTAAGCTACTATGTATATCGAATTTTTTAGAAAAAAAAGGAGAAGGCATATTGAGGTGACCACAAATGCTTCTCCTTTTTCGCTGATTTCTTTTTTCTTTATATTATTCAGTTATTTAGAATCTAAAATCCCTTCTGTTGGAAGAGCGGATATCATTGATATTCTGCTGGGCAATCTCTCGTACCTTATCCTTTGGTATCCTCTTCATCTCTTCTTCGATCATCTTGTAGCCTATCTTTCTTGTCTCCTCTGAAGCATAGTCTTCAAGGTACTCTGCCAGAGTCATGAGGGCATTGGGATGACAGCAGTTGAGGATCTGTCCGTTTTTGCACAGGCTCATGAACCTGTCGCCTGTCCTGCCTTCGCGGTAGCATGCAGTACAGAATGACGGGATATGTCCTGTCTCCATGAGCCAGCGCACTACCTCGTCCAGAGTCCTCTGATCGGATACGTCAAACTGCTCTGTATCATGAGGACGCTCCTCTTGTGTATATCCGCCTACGGAAGTACGGGATGCGCCGCTAACCTGTGAGATACCTACCTGGAGCAGTCTCTTACGTACATCCTCTGACTCTCTGGTAGATACTATCATGCCTGTATAAGGTACTGCCAGTCTGATGCAGGCTGCGATCTTGGTGAAGGTCTCATCATCGATACCGTTGTCAAACATATCAGGATCAATATCATCAGCCTTCTTTACACGGGGAACACTGATAGTATGAGGTCCTACGCCATGTACAGCTTCCAGATGCTCTGCATGCATGATCAGTCCTGCAAACTCATATTTATAGAGCTCCAGTCCAAAGAGTACTCCAAGGCCTACATCATCGATGCCGCCTTCCATAGCTCTGTCCATGGCCTCTGTATGATAATTGTAATCATGCTTGGGTCCTGTAGGATGGAGCTTTTCATAACTTTCCTTATGATAGGTCTCCTGGAAGAGGATGTATGTTCCAATACCTGCATCCTTAAGCTTTTTGTAATTCTCAACTGTAGTAGCTGCGATATTTACATTTACTCGGCGGATATCTCCGTTTTTGTGATGAACACTGTAAATGGTATTGATGCAGTCCAGGATGTATTCAATAGGATTATTCACCGGATCCTCGCCTGCTTCAATAGCCAGTCTCTTGTGACCCATATCCTGAAGTGCGATTACCTCTGCACGTACCTCTTCCTGGGTCAGCTTCTTTCTGGCTATGTGCTTGTTCTTTAAGTGATAAGGGCAGTAGAGACAGCCGTTCACACAATAGTTGGACAGATAAAGGGGAGCAAAGAGCACTATTCGATTGCCGTAGAATGCCAGCTTGATCTCCTCAGCTATCTCATACATCTTCTCGATCTTCTCAGGGATCTCACATGCCAGAAGGACAGATGCCTCTCTGTGAGTAAGACCCGCACAGGTGCAGCCATTACCGTTCTTGACAGGGCGTGCCTTCTCCAGGATCTGATCGATCAGCTCCACATTGTTCTTGTTTGCCTCTGCATACTCCAGTGTTGCGCGGATTTCCTCATCATTGATGAAATCGTCAGCGCAAAGTGATTTTGGATCATATTTAGCCATTTTGAAATACCTCTTCTTTCTCCTACATTTTTTTATATGGTGTAACCCGGAGCATCCCCTCTGTCTACTGCCAGATATGCCCCAACGGATTCCATGCGTAGCTCCAAACAGCCCCTGCACTGAGCTGATTCTTCACCTGTGCAGATCTTATTATCATAAAGCTCATACTTTTTGCGGACAGAACGTGGTGAGAGATTAGGCATGACCACGTTGGCTCCGGCCAAAACCCCCTTCTCCCTGCCCCTTGGATCAACTGTCCCAAGAGCTGTTGTTGCCGGTAGTAACAGCTTTGGATTTATCAGTCTTAGCACCGATAAGAGATAAAGTGTCAGCTCCATTGTGCCTGATTGCTCATCCCTAAAGGGCGTATTCCTGTGCGGTATAAAGGGTCCAATGCCGCACATGGCGGGCCCAAATTCCTCTATGAACTTCAGATCCCTTGCCAGCTCCTTCTGTGTCTGATAAGGAGAGCCTACCATAAAGCCGCAGCCTACCTGATAGCCTATCTCCTTTAGATCTCTTAAGCATCTCATCCTATTGTCATAGGACATTGATGCGGGGTGAAGCTTTGCGTAATGAACAGGGTCTGCTGTCTCATGTCTTAATAGATATCTGTCTGCTCCTGCATCATAGAGTGCCTGATAGCTATCTCTCGTTCTCTCTCCTACTGATAGTGTCACAGCGCAGTCAGGATGCTTTGCTTTAATATTTTGAACTATACTGCATAGGATCTCGTCAGTATAATAGGGATCTTCGCCTCCCTGGAGCACAAAGGTCCTAAAACCAAGTTCATAACCTTCATCGCTGCAATCCAGGATTTCTTCTTCTGACAAGCGGTAGCGCTCAGCCTTGTCATTACTGCATCTTATACCGCAATAAATACAGTCGTTTTTGCAAATACTGCTGATCTCTATAAGTCCCCTGGTGTATATGGCATCTCCGAATATTTCTTTTTTTCTTTTAAGAGCAAGCTCTGCCAGAAGCTCTGCTGCTTCACTATCCCTATCCCTGATCAGTTCTTCATATTCAGGAAGAGACAAACTCCTATCCTTATCAAGTCGCAGGATCAGCTCCTTTATCTTATCTGTCATCCCCTTCCCTCCAAGGTACTCTGCGTGGTATCCATAGATTCCAGCAGCTTATGAAGATCAGGGAACAGACGAAGGCTTCTCTCCAAGGCTCCTGTTATAAATGCGATAGCTATGCCGTAATTGGTAAATGGCACGTTCTGACTGACAGCTTCTTCCATTCTTGCAGTCACTGCTGTCTCAGTGAGCATGCAGCCGCCGCAGTGGATAACAAGTTTATAGGCTGTCAGATCATCTGGAAACTCATTGCCGCTGCAGGTCTCTATTATCAGATCCTTGCCGGTATATGCTTTTAACCAGCGAGGTATCTTTACCGTACCTATGTCATTGCACTGCCTGTGATGTGTACAGCCTTCTGCCAGGAGAACCCTGTCACCATCCTTTAGATCTTTTACAGCACTTATCCCTCTTACCGCTGTCTCTAGATAACCCTTATATCTGGCCATTAGTATTGAGAAGGAAGTGAGTGCTATCTCATCCGCTACTATGGCATTGACCGCTTTAAATGCCTGGCTGTCAGTGATCACAATAGAAGGTTTTATTCCCTCTTTACTCAAAAGCTGCTCCAGTTCTGTATCTCTTACTACTATGGGTATAGCTCCGTGGTCCATGAGATCCCTGATTGTCTGCTGCTGGGGCAGGATGAGCCTACCTTTTGGTGCGGACTCATCAATGGGACATACCAGTACGCACAGGTCACCTGGTTTAACCAGGTCGCTTGCAAGCTGCTTTTCTTTTTTATCCGGTATCAGCTTTGATAGCCTCTCCTTAAGCTCATGTATGCCTTCTCCTGTCAGGCTGCTGACAAGGGCTGCGCCTTCAGGCGCCGTAAGCTCAGATCCCAGATCAGTCTTATTCCATACTATAAGATAAGGGATATTTCTATTCCTAATCAGCTCCAGCAGTTCATTGTCTGCTTCAGACATGCCCCTAATGCTATCTGCAACCAGCACTGCTATATCACAAGTCCTTAATATCTCATTTGTCTTTTGTACTCTCTTAAGTCCCAGAGCTCCTTCGTCATCAAAGCCCGGCGTATCTATTATGACCACAGGACCAAGTGGCAGCAGCTCCATAGCCTTCTTTACAGGATCGGTGGTAGTGCCCAGTACATCTGATACTACAGCCAGCTCCTGTCCTGTCACTGCATTAACAAGGCTGGATTTACCGGCGTTTCTTGATCCAAAAAAGCCTATATGTGTCCGTTCTCCGGACGGTGTTTCATTTAACCCCATAAATACCTCTCTTTTTCATCCTCTTGCACTTCTCATGCATTTTAATAATCCGCCATACTCATATATCATTGCTGCATTATTCATCAAGAGGACTAATTAATTTAAAAAGCGCTGTTCCCCCCTAGTTAAGGAACAGCGCAAGAACATACATATTCAGTTGCTGCATCTTATCTTTCACTTCAAGTTATCGTTTCGGCGTCAGGGGATGTGTGTAATCGATATTAAGTTTACCTCTCAAATGTCAGTTGAAACTTATGTCTAAATGATCTGCCACAGATCAGTTCTTGGAATAAGTGGCCTTGGCTGTGATTCCCTCAATGCGTCCCAGCGCTCCTGTCAGGGAATTGATATCATCAGCAGGTGCATCAATGGCAATGCAGATAATGTTAATACCCTTCTGCTTATAAGGGATACCCATCCTGCCAATAATATGATCTCTGTAATTATGAAGCAGCTCATTAAGCTCTCCTACTGCCTTATCATCTTCTACGATAATGCTCAGAACAGCCACACGTGTTTCCATACCTGCACCTCCAGGAATACAAGGAAGTATCCCGACATGCTCAGAAGTGCACGGATGCACTTCAATGTCGTGAATACAAGGAAGTATCCCGACATGTCCTGAAGTGCAGGGACGCACTTCAATGTCGTGATTTTTTTACAATTATCCGTTACAGTATATTAATTTTAATGCTCTCAGCATCAAAAGTAAACTCCAATTTTATACTGCTTCTACTATAAATCAAAGAGACTAATCTGCTCATATTTATCCGGTAGTTCCTGCATAAATGCAAAGCAGTCTTCAGCTTTTGATAGGATATTATTCTCCATGCATATATCCTCAAATAGTGCCCTCAATTCTTTGGCATTAGGGCTTGGAAGCTCGTAAGCGTTACCATATCTTCTTATGTATCTTTCTTTCATTCCCGGAAAGTACTTATCAAGGGCTGCATAATAGTATTCCCTGTCTCCTTCTCTAAGGGTGAGGCCCATGCCAAAATCTATTATTCCCTTAACGCCTGTTCTTACACATTCATTGAGGATAGCCGTTATGTTTTCTTTTGTATCGTTAATATATGGCAGTATAGGTGTCAGCCATACTATTGTAGGGATACCCTTTTCCCTAAGCTTTTCCAATACTTCGATGCGCCGTTTGGTATTACAGACATTGGGCTCTAAAATCCTGCACAGATCATCATCATAGGTTGTAAGTGTGATCTCGACTACAGCTTTCGCATTTTTGTTGATCTCTTCGAGGAGGTCAATATCCCGGAGTATAAGGTCTGATTTTGTCTGGATCGCTACCCCAAATCCATACTGCAGTATCATTTCCAGGCAGCGCCTTGTAAGCTTAAGATCTTTTTCGCAATGCATATATGGATCTGACATTGATCCTGTGCCGATCATGCACTTTTTTCTTTTTGATCTAAGTGCTGTCTCTAATAGCTCAGGAGCATTCCTTTTCACCTCAATATCTTCAAAGGGATGTGTAAACCTATAGCATTTACTCCTACTGTCACAGTAAATACAACCGTGGCTACATCCGCGGTATATATTCATTCCGTAGTATCCGCCTTTTCCTGTCAAAATACCTTTTGCATCAACAAAATGCATCTCTTCGCCTCTCTGGAGCACTATTTATCAGATCTTGTCCTCTTCTATATAAATATTATAATTTTTGGCCTTATTTATCAAAATAAGCTTTATGGTCCACTAACCCCGTCCCAATGTCATTTAGATAGTAAAAAACTTAAGAATAGTGTATCATTTAAGCCATGATAATTCCAAACACAATACAGCCAGTTCTCGGGTTTACGGTCAAAAATTCTATTTTTGAAAAAGGCAAACAGACAGTCTGGGGAGACTGCCTACTGAAAGGTATTAAGTTGTTTTGGGTTATCGGTAGAATAATGGTTCAGCTGATTGGCGGCGTATAATTCTTTTGAATTTACGCCCCGGTCGAACTGGTACTAAAAATCTATTAATCAATTTCTCGAGATCTTTTA
>NZ_AUKE01000038.1 GCF_000424585.1 Butyrivibrio sp. MC2013 | reverse complement strand
TATTATAAGGATGGTTACAACCTGTATAAACGAATGGAGAAATACATGCATAACCATCTGCTGTTCCTTCATGATAAAAGAGTTCCGCACAATAATAACTTAAGTGAGCGTCAGGCTCGTAAGGTAAAACGTAAAATCAAGCAGGTCATGACATACCGGTCATTCAGCAGTCTAGAGTATTACTGCGATGGATTGGGTGTGCTGGTTACGCTGCGCGAAAATGATCCCAGCAATATTTACACGAATGTGTCAGAGATATTTGATAGAAAATACCGGTGGTCCGACTGATAAAAGTCTAGATCACCGGTATTTTTATCTCAAGTTGGGGTCTGAACAGTAACGAAGAATCTCTGTTATCGTATACATGCAAAAGTCTCTACATCTACAGATCACTCAGTAATATTCTTCACAGCTATCCGCCTGCGAACATAAATATCTGCGATAACAGATATGAGGAGCATCCCTATAGCCAGCATCTGAGATACAGGAAGCACAGTCCCCGGGATCTTTAACTGATCTGTACGAAGAGTCTCGATCATAGCTCTTCCCAGGCCATAGCCGCCAAAATACAAGAGCATGATCTCACCATTAAACTTCTTGTGCTTAAGGTAGAGGAGCATCAGGCACAGTATCGTGAGATTCCACATGGATTCATATAGAAATGTGGGATGAACCTGGATATAATTGCTGCCCTCAGCCATGTGAGACTTCATGAGAGTGGTGATTTCACCGCTCCTAACCATATTAAGAGGGATCCTCATAGCCAGAAGATTATCGCTGTAATCCCCAAAGGCTTCTCTATTGGTAAAATTGCCCCATCTGCCAATGATCTGCCCCAGGATCACTCCATATACAACGGTATCAGCCATCACAAGAAAGCTCTTCTTCTTGATCCTGGTATATACAAACAGCGTCACGATGCCGGTCAATACACCGCCATATATAGCAAGTCCGCCATTTCTGATATTCAATATCTGTATAGGATCATTCTTGTACATATCCCAGCTGAAAATGACATAATACAGCCTTGCTCCTGCCACACTTATAAGCACCAGATATGTAGCCAGATCCCAGTAATCATCAGGATTTTGGCCGGTCCTTGAAGCTATCTTTGAAACAAGCGTCACAGCAAGGAGCACTCCCAGCCCTATTATGACACCGTACATAGCTATGCTAAAGCCAAATACTGAAAAGCTCTTTGGCACATAGTTCAGATATATCCCCAAATGCGGAAAGGCAATGGACATATCCTCCATCAGTTCAGGCATATTTTCTCCCCCTATAAGTCATTACAGTATCATACATTGAATCTAAAGAGGATCACATCTCCATCCTGAACCACGTATTCCTTACCTTCCATACGTACCAGGCCCTTCTCCCTTGCATTGGAAAGTGAGCCTTCATTAAGAAGATCCTGATAATTGATAACTTCAGCCTTGATAAAGCCTCTCTCAAAATCAGTATGGATCTTACCTGCAGCCTGAGGAGCCTTGGTACCGATCTTGATAGTCCAGGCCCTGCACTCATCCTCTCCTGCTGTTAGGAAGCTCATAAGCCCGAGAGTCCTGTAGCTTGCCTCTATAAGCTTATCAAGACCTGACTTGGTCAGTCCCAGATCGGCCAGGAATTCCTTTTTCTCATCTTCATCAAGCTCTGCTATCTCTGACTCAATCTGAGCACTGATAGCAAAGACTTCACTGTTATTCTTTGATGCCCACTCTCTTACCGCCTGGACATACTTATTGGAAGCACCATCATCTGCCAGATCTTCATCCTTGACATTGGCAGCAAAGATCACAGGCTTGGAAGTCAAAAGATCATATGTATTAAGAAGAGCCTGCTCATCATCTGTGAGATCTTCCATATCTTTGACCAGCTTATCATCTTCAAGAGCAGCCTTGATCTTGTTCAGAAGCTCCAGCTCCTTGGCAGCTTCCTTGTCCATACGTGCTGTCTTGGTAGTCTTGGCGATCCTTCTCTCCAGCACTTCAAGATCAGCAAAGATCAGCTCAAGATTAATAGTCTCTATATCTCTCACAGGATCTACAGATCCGTCTACGTGTACCACATTGGTATCTTCAAAGCATCTTACTACGTGAACAATAGCATCACACTCACGGATATTGGCCAGGAACTGGTTACCCAGACCCTCACCCTTGGAAGCACCCTTTACAAGTCCTGCAATATCAACAAATTCTATAGTAGCAGGTGTGACCTTCTTGGTATTATATAATTCACCCAGCTTCCTGATCCTCTCATCAGGTACTGCTACAACGCCCACATTGGGATCTATTGTTGCAAAGGGATAATTCGCAGCAAGTGCCCCTGCGTTTGTAAGTGAGTTAAAAAGTGTACTTTTTCCAACGTTCGGCAAGCCGACGATTCCTAGTTTCATTTTCTATGTATCTCCTTCTAAAAATGCTTTATTTAAGCCATTTGTTATCTCAGCTTATTGTACCGAGTACCACGCCGGGCACCATTTATCTATTATGACATAAAAATAGTCCTGACACAGCGAATATATATTACCATGTCAGGACGGATTTGTAAAAACGTGTAGTGACAACTTTCGTACACCACCAGCCATGCGTTATTCCTCAATAATTCTCCAATAACCACCCTTGGTTTTACCAACTCTATCGACGAAACCATTTTGCCTTAAATATGATATATTGTTATCAATAGCAGTAGTGCTTATGCCTATTTTCTCCGCCAATTCATGCTTTGTAATATATGGATTCTGCTCAATTTCCAGTAATATTGTCTGCCTTCTGGGATTTAATATGGGTCTATCCACATCGGAATTACCAACTTTTTTACCAACCTTTTTACCAACTTCATTAAGCCTGTTAAACGGAATCGTAACCACAATTGAATTTTCTCTAAAGGTAATAGCATCCTTGCCATATGTGTCAATAATGGTAGGAACTCCTCTTCCAGACTTTTCACTTATATGCAGTTGCAAGAATATCTCCGATAATTTCTCATTAACCGGAACAGACTCACCAAGATAAAACCCTTCCATTGTCTGTGCCGGTGCCAACGTCCCTCTGGATAATATTTCGATTCTATCAGAATAAACTGAAATCATCGGTTCATTTCCGGACGCCCAATAATTATGAAGTACTGCATTAATAATAGCCTCGCGAAATGCTTTGTTATCAAACAAAGGTACTTCTTTGCGTTCAACGACTCTGTCTGTTTCATCCGCTTGTATAATATTCAAAACATCTCCATACTGGAGCAAGCTATCCAGCGAATAAAGAATACAATTATTGCCAAATTCACGAACAGAAAACAAAGGCGCACTCTTCGTTTTTCCCTCAAATATTGAAACCCTGAGCGGTATATGAGAATTATCTGATAGAAGCTGGGCAAGCATATTATACTCACCGTCTTTATTTCTAAGTTTTAAGTTTTTCTCAAACGTTTCTTCTTTAAGAACTATCCCTTTTGAGCCATAATATCCAAACAGTTTGTTAAAGGTTAAGTCCTGATATTTTGCCGGAATAGTCTCTATAGTTTCTATACGCCCATCCAAAATTTTAAAAAGCTGGATCTCACGTTTTGGATATTTCTTTATATTATTTTTTGAAGAGCCAATTCTGATAAAACGAGTTTCACGGAATGATGTGGGTATTTCCGTTGCCGGTGGAATAAGTAATGCAACTACTCTTTTACCGTTGATTTCTACCTCTTCAAAAGAAAAATTAATACTTGGAGAAAGATTTCTAGCCAAGTAATTTTGATACGGTTCTTTGTTATAGTCACAGTACTGATTAAAATTTGTTCCAACTATCTCATGGGTATCATCATTAACACCCCAAATAAAATACGCCATTTCCTGGTAATGAAATGCTGCTGCATTCGACAACGCAGAAACATATTCTCCAAGCTCTTCCGGCTGAAACCAATTCTCTTTAAATTCAAACCATTCTTGTTCATCGTCATAAGAACATAGCTCGATAATCTTATCTGTCAAACTCATAGATTTACCAACCTTTTTACCAATGTATTTACCAACCAGATTCATTATATCACATTGGTAAATAAGTTGGTAAATAAATCGGTTAGATCTAAAAAACAAACCCTCCGCAGTTCATGTCAAATAGCAGAAGTAATTATCCATCTAATGACATAACCGGAAGGGTTTGTTTTGTATTTATCAAGACGCTTAAGGATAAGCGCGTTTGCACTAAGGCTCATTTTGGGAAGTAACTATTATTATCACTTACTTATCATCATGGCCAAGTCTACCGAACTACGCCAGTACTTACGCCATCGCTACGCCAATATTTTATTTTTTTGTGAAGATATGGGAATTTATGTGAAATTTATGATATGTGTGAATTCCGAAATAATAAGGCTTGGTGTTGTAAAAGAGCATATCAATAAACTTCTCAGTATCACCTACTTCAATCCTGACTTCTCGACCCATATATGCAAAGCCTGTACCAAGTTCCATAAGGAACTTCTCAGCCTTGTTTATAAGCGCATCCTTAAGCTCTTTCTCATCATACTTTTCTCTCAATGTTAAGAAATCAAATCTATATGGATCCTTCGTCATAGCCTGCGCAAGATCACTCTGCTCTGCCGGTAATGTTAATGCAAAATTTGTTACCGCCTTACCTTGCCTCTCATATAGATCAGTATCAAGGAAGTTCAAGAGTACATTCCTTGACCAATTGTTCTCCAATGTTTTCTTCACATAGAACAGTGCCTTTGCGGAATCTCCTTTACACTTATCTATGATAACTTTGTTATGCCCCCAAGGAATAAAAAATATTGCATTTTCCAAATCGTCCCCAGCCTGGGGACGATTTAATTCATTTTCAGAATCGTCCCCAAGTTGAGGACGATTTAATTTTTCTGGATACATCTCATAAAAATATCTCATATATTTAAGATTTGGGAATTGTTAGAAAAAATGAAGATATGTAACTAGGCGTGACAACACGTGAAATGGGCTAGTTGCCTCGATTCCTAGTTTCATATTTGTATATTCTCCTCCTAACATGATCAAATCACTTTATATCCAGCCTCTTCAAGTACCGATAATGCTCTGTCAAAATTATCAGCTTTAGTCAGGATATAATCTGTATTATAGGTCGATACTGCAAATATCCCTATCTTATTATCAGCCAATATGACTGAAATCTTTGAAAGAATTCCAATAAGAGAGAAATCCAGAACTCCCTGTATCCGAAATGCTCTCCATCCATCGTCCCTTTCCAAAGTATTGGCAGGAGCATCCTCTGTCTTACATACTAAAGATATCTCCTCATCCGTTTTCCCAACAAAATAAAAACTCTTTGTGACATCTATATCTGAATCTTGTTTCAATTTACATACTGTAAAATCATAGTGTATCTTCTTTAATTCCATATAATCATTCTCCACTCTAAAAGGAAGATGTTCGTATTATCCAAGGATTCTCTCCATCTTCACATGAGGAATACCATCTTCCATAAATGGCTCTGACACAACCTCAAAGCCTTCTTTTGCATAATAGCCTATGGCATATTCCTGGGCTTCAAGGTATATCTTCTTAGCCTTTAGCCGCTCTGTTGCTACCCTTACGCCTTCATGAAGGATCTGTCCTCCCATGCCTTTACCATGCTCCAGTGTAACGACTCTTCCAATCTGAGCTACTCCTGTTCAAGAGCATCCATTTTCTGCTTAGCTGTATCAAGTATTGCTTCCATCTGATAGATGTGCTGAGGAATACTTTCAGCAGCCAGCCTGTTCTTGAAGCGGCTCTTCATGGCGTTGTACTTCTGCTCCACTTCATATTCAGGCACCCAGATCTGAGCCTCATTTATTTTATCCATGACAAGCTCTTCCTGCGGGAAAGCTATTCCTTCATCCACAACTTCATTCCAAATTCTGATAATCTCCGTTAAATCTTTTTCCGTGTATTTTCTAATTTCCAAATTCATCTTCTTTAGTTCCATAAATCATTCTCATTAGATTAGTTTTAACATCATACAATGAACCGATATTTTCCCTTTCCTGCACCGGTTATTGTCTCAGTTAATCCCAGGGAATACATCTTCCCTAACAATGTAGAAGCAGGTCTTTCAGTTATTCCAAGTACCTCTATCACATCACTTCTTCCGAATATCTTTTCCATCCCAAAAGCTTCATACAACTTTGTAATATTGCTCTTCATCTTAAATGAGATTTCTTTGGTATCCAACAGATTCAAAATGCTGTTTTGTTCTGGAATGTGTTGTCCAATGTGCTGTTCAATGTGTTGTTTTGACGTTGAATGTGTTGTTTTTTTTCATCTTATATGCATGTACCTGTTTTTAAGCTCGTTATGCTCCTTAAGAAATGCATTTCTTTATTTTAAAGCTGCGCTGAGGCTGTTAGGAATCCCCCTCGGTCCACGCACAGCATATATTCCATAGTCAGATTTTAGCCTGTCAAAAGTAAACTTGTCAGGCTTATATCTTTTCTGAAGTTTTATCTTCATAAGTGCTGTGATCTTGAGATTCTTATCCTCATAATCATATGGGATATCGACCTCTTTAACCTTGCACTTATAGAGAATTGCAGATACAGGTGCACCTACATACATAAACACTGTATCACCCTTTATAATTCCAGCGCCCTGCTTCCAATCTATTTCATCAGCATTGTCAAAAGCATGTTCAATGTCATAACATTTTGGATTTGCAGGCACTATCCATTCCTTGGGCTGACGGAATTTATCCTTTTTCTTCTTGGATGCAGTATCTAAAAAGCTGGCATCTATTATATTACAGATTTCATCAAGGCTCACTGTGCCATCAAGCAGTATTGTCATCCAGCTGCCCTTGTTCATGTGATATCCAGGATAAAAACCCGGCTGCTGAAGCAGGATATCTCGCAACATCAGATCGTCAATCTTAACATTTAAAACATCAACTTCATCAGTGGATTCAATCCCCAGCTTATCTCTGCCTATAGTAGCTATCAGAGCAAACCACTTACGATTGTCTTCATGCCTGTATACTGCAAAGCTTGGATATCTCTTCCAAAGGTATTCTGGAGATGCCTTGTATTTATTCTTTATGTACTTGGATACATCATCTCTTATGGATGCCATCAAAACACCTCCTGCTATAATCTCACACATTATTAGTCCGGCTGCTGACCATCATGAGCCTTCCATGCGCACTCTGTTATTTGCATATCTGTAAACACAGCCTTGAAGCTGGAATCTTCCGGACTGCACGCATAGATTCCGAAGGAAATCGTTCCGGCTCCTTCCCACATATGGCAGACTCTCATTTGAGAAAATTTTTTCCATCGTAGGAACACTCAATACAGTAATCATCTTCTCTCCTGCTAAGTCTATACCACATCTGCTTTACATCTGTTGAAATAGCCGTAGTTGCCCAATCAGAATCCCCATGGTTTGTAACAACAGAGCCAAGATGCTGGAACTTTTCGTTTTCATACTCAACAGAAGCCTTGAGCCAATTCTCTGAATCAAGATACATGACAATCCCACACTGATCAAAACGATGATGGCTGTTAGTAAAGTCTGTCTTTACCATAAAGGAGAAGAATATATCATCTGTTTCCATCTGCAATACAGGAGCATTGTCATTCCTAAAATGATAGTAGGTTCTCTGCCACAAATCTGTGTGCGGCATCGTTGTTACCTCAATGCATTTTTCTGTGATTTTATAATCCTCCGGCTCCCTGAGCCATTTCATTTTTTTAATCATCATTATCACCCCTGTATTTTGTATAGTCGCACTCTATCAAAACTGTAGGTTATTCTTTTCTATATATTCCTGAATCTTATCACGCATTTCCAAATATACCCACTCAGAATCAGTATTCATGCCAATACCATCCCGCTCAGCAGCTGCCGTAAGATCAGCAACAATCTCATTACAAAGGACTTTAACATCTTCAATCTTAGTAAGTTTCTTTGCCTGCTCAAAGCAAAGCTCTGCACCGTCTCTTAGATAATCTGCTCCCTTATCATCCTCATCACCGGTATATTCCTGCGCTTTTACATAAAAACCATTCCATGAGTTTTCGATTTCATCGGCACATGGTGCTTTTTCAGCCCTCATAAGGAATAAATCCAAATCGTAATAACCATTGTCACTGTATTCTATTATGAGCTCTATAAGCTCTTCTTTGCTAAAAGAATTAAGTACTTCTCTGATATCTTCCATCTCTGTCCTTTCAGTTAGTATCGTCAATCATTTCCCCATCACTTGATATATCTGCCTACGTTTGTACTTCTTCTCTTGTCAGATTTGGAACAAAATCCAAATCTATATCAACCGACAATCTTGGAAGGTTAAAAACAGTCAGATTTATTGCCGTTCCACCCTTAAGCAACAGATGTTCACGCATATATTCATGCGTATTTAAAAAATCAAGAATTGTCCTCAATCGAAGAACCTTCTCAAATGTATCGCGATTAAAACCATATTCCCGAGCTCTTACATCAAGCTCTCTTCTATTAAATAGCGGCATCTTCTAGTCCTCCGTTTTTCATTCTCTTAATATTCTTTGGATAGACCAACCTCCATTCGCCGGAATAAGCAGGCTCATTTATGCCGGTTACCAGATATCGTTTTGAAGCTCCGCTCCTATCCTTACATATCTTTATAAAATTATCGCTTATGCCGAGTTCCCTCTGATATTCACTAAAGATAAAACCTGTCTTCCGATATAAAAAGGCATTGTCATATAAAGCTAGATATTTTGTAAGCGGTAAACAAAAGGCGTATAGAAAAAGCCCCACCAAATTGATAGAATCCTATAGGAGTACTATCAGCTTGGTGGAGTTTATTTTAGGAGTCACGAAAGTCATAAAAGTTTGTGCACTTTCGTGACTTTTGTTACCTTCTGTTTTGGGGTCGCTAATAATCCCTGCTGATTATTCTTGCAGGGACGTAAGGCGTTATACTGTTGCCATTATGCGGTATTCTGCCCCGGGTCATCTGGAGCAAGCGATGCCGCCTTCTTGGGCGGCTTTGGAACCATTGGCTCCGGAAACATGGAGGAATACAGGCTATTGCGCCTGCACATGCATTCATGCTCATACTCATGAAATGCATCTGACCACGGCATCACATCCTTTAAGCATTCAGGATCTGTCACATTACCTTCATCATCAAGGAAGTCTGGTATCTTTTCGAGAAGGTATTTGATATATTCATACGGATTTACATGGTTAGCCTTTGCTGTTTCAACAATAGAGTACATGGCTGCATTAACCTCTGCTCCAAGAATTGTATCAGCAAAGAGCCAGTTGGCTCTGCCTCGGGAGTAGGATGCTATATATCTCTCACTCGATCCGTTGTCGATTGGGATGTTTCCATCATCGAGAAACCTGCAAAGGTATTCTTCCTGATTTATGGCATATGAAATAGCCTTGGATAGCTTCTCTGAACGTGGTTCATCAGAAGCCTCAAGTTCATGAATGTAATCAAACAGAGCCTTAACTTTGGGTGCTACAAACTCTTTCCTTGCAGCAAGCCTGTCATCAACAGCCATGTTCTTAAGCTTCATTTCTTCGTGATATATACCTCTTATGAGCATGAGTACTCTTACCTCAGACAGCTGCATTATCTCTTCTTCAGACATGTTCTTAAGATCCCTTACAAAGAGGGAGAGTGCGAAATATCTGCGACAATGCATCATGCATCCTGTGACAGTTATCCGTCCTTCACTTTCTTTCTCCATCACATGGTAGGAAATGTAGGCATCGCAGGTCAGATAACCATGGAATTCCAGAAGCAGTTTCCTGAGATGGTCTGTTCCCCTTGTCTGTTCATAAATGAAGATAATTATAGGATTACCGTCGTAAAGTTCCCCTGTACTGTGCACCCATAGAAAACCCTTGGTTCCAGGAGCACGTCCATCACGGAGTACCTGAAGATATGTCTCATCACAGTTATGGTATGGGCAAAGGAGCATAAGCTGGGTCATATATTTTATGGCAGGTGTCATTATGAGTGGTACAAGCTCATTTACCCATCCGATTATCACCTGTCGTGATAGTTCAAGCCCCTGCATGGAATAGTCTTCAGTCTGCCTGAAAAATGGCAGGGCAAGAACAAACTTCCTGTACAGTATGTCGGCCAGGATAGATGCGGATATATAGGTTCTGTCTTTTAAGGGATTTTTATAAGGAATGGTAGTCATCACGTGCTCTAGGCCTGATGAGATAACCGGAGTGAGTATCTTTTTTACATACAGTGGATTTTCTATTTTTTCAACGACGTAGTGCTCATGCCACATGGCTATACGCCAGTTGCCTACGCCGTAGTCACTGTTGAGCTTGTCGATGTCAAGATCATAGATAAGTTGTGAAGGAAGGCCTTTAAGAGAGTCAAGGAGTCTGCTCCTTTTTGAACCTTTTCCCTTTTTGTTACCATCTTTTTTGCCTTCTTTACGGCCTTCAGGGTTACCTTTGCCGTTTTCTTCCAGGGATTTTCTGTACTCATCAAGGCTTATTATGGTATGGCCATTGTTGTTTCCTTCATTGCAGTCTTCCGTCTGGCTTTCGTCTTCGAATTCTTCAGGCGGATTTTCAGAGGAGGCGAGTGTATCGAGAAACTTCTCTGTGTTTCTGCCAAAGATCGCTCTGTTTTTAAGTTCAAGCTGATCAGACAGCTTCTTTATGGTCTTTTCAAGCTGCTCTATTTTAATGAGGGAGTCCTGGTAATCTTTTGTTAGTTTCTGAAACTGGATAACACCTTCGGTGGTGATCCTGTCAGTTTCCTTTTTGGTACGGAGCAGCTCTTCGTGCTCTGTATGAAGAGAGACATAGGCTGAGAGCAGACTTTCATAGTCCATCTTTAGTGCTGATTCATAGAATCTTTCTTCATCTGCCCTCATACCTTTTCTCCCCCTTAGCTTTTCAAGACCATTTCTGTAAGAGTACTTCCAGTGCTTTAAGTATTTCCTGCTTTTCCTTAATAAGACGCCTGTTCTCCTCTTTTAGTGAACTGAT
>NZ_AUKE01000037.1 GCF_000424585.1 Butyrivibrio sp. MC2013 | reverse complement strand
GCTTCAGTTTTTCTGTGTCTCCCATCTGTCGGAATCATCTCACCCGTCTCAGGATCTATCTTTCCGATAAGAGTACGCTTGGCCCGGCTCTGCTGTTTTTCTTTGTCCCAGTATGCCTTGGATTCGTAGACATAGGTTATTCCTGTTCGTTTATCAAGTTGTTTTATTATTCCCATGGGGGTGCTCCTTTCTGTAACATCGTTACGTTTATATTATATATCATAACGATGTAAAATGCAATAGAAAAACCCAAAAAAGTTAGATTTTTTCTGGGTTTTCTCAAATTTTCATATGTATTTTTATCGTTAGGTTAGAATGTCAAGTTAGGGTCTGAACAGTAACTGTAATCATTGGATAATTCTAGTTCTCTTATATATCATCTTGAAAAAAAAACAATATATAAGTATAATAATAATTACTTTTGGGGGGATTATATGAGAATTAGAATAGACGAACTGTCATATAAAAAAAAGACAGTATTAAAAGATGTAGATTTAGATGTAAACTATGGCGATTTTATTTGTGTTTTAGGAATGAACGGAACTGGAAAATCAAGCTTTTTCAAAGCAATTAGTGGCCTAATTAAATATAATGGTCATACAGACTTTGATAAAAATGAAGTGGCCATCATTTCTGATTATGTAGGAATACCAGATGAAGTCAAAGTTAGGGATATTTATGATTTTATCAAGACAAATACAGACGATATTTCTAAAATAGAAATGCTTTTTTATCAGTTAGATATTGAAAAAATAATAGATAGAAAAATAAGTAAGCTAAGTAGTGGCGAAAAAAGAAAACTTGAATTAGTATCAACACTTGGAAGCAATAAAAAAATCATTATTTATGACGAAATCACTGTAAATTTGGATCAACCATCAAAACTAGCTATATTAGATTTTATCAAGAATTATCATAAGGGTAGTGATCGATTAGCTTTTTTTTCTTCACATGATATCAATGAAGTACAAATGATGAATGGAGCCAAATGGATTATTCATGATAAAAAGTTCATAATTGCTCCAGAGAATGCAAAAGAGCAAGAGATAATTAATTGCATGCACGGAATTTAACATTAAGGAGCTTGTCATGCTTTTAGAGATTAAAAGGTTTATTTGCAATAAGTATTTATTGCTGGTATTTGGCGCTTTTTTTGTATTAATCGCTCTATCTTTTGTTAATGCTTTTTTAGTCCAGGGCTATTATAGCAATAGTAACGCTTTTGTATTGGATTATTATAATGTCATTTGCCAGACATCACCTTTTCTGATGGCACCAATACTAGGAACTTTTTTTGCGAAAGACTATGAATTTAGTATTGATCGTTTCTATTGTAATTATAATATTTCCGAATATCGGTATTGTTTTAAAAAATTAACAACATCCGTGTTGGTAATAGGAATAGTAGAAATACTATTTAGTATGATTACTCTTCAGATTATGGGCGTTGCTTTAAAACTAAGAATAATGGTTTCTCTTCTATTGCTTTTGGATTTGGCATACATGATAATTATGATTGATATTGTCTCCTATATAACAAGAAGAAGAATGACAACTATTTTTTTGACTATGGGGGTAGTTGTTATTATGTCTATAATTAATATTATTCCACTTGGACCTATAACGGGAAAATTATTTGTGCTAGATGCAAATAGCTATATCTCATTATTGGTAACAGATTTCTTGAGACATGATACTTCTGAATTTGGACATATTATTTATTCCCTAACGATATATGTATTGATTATATTTGTATTATTTGTTTTAGTGATGTTTATAGGAGAGAAAAATGCCAAGAAACATAATCCAGCCAAATAAAGTTGCATTATTGACTACAAACAAATGTACTGCATCATGTAAAATGTGTTGTTTTGATTGTTCACCACAAAATAATGAATTTGTTGATCCTAAAGTTGTAGAAAAGGTTATTTATGAGTTGAAAACAAGTAATTCAATAAAAACAATTGGCTTTTCGGGCGGTGAGCCTTTTTTATTATATGATGACCTGATAAAAATCACAAAGCAGGTTGCAGCATTAGGAGTTAGAGTGGTATGCACTTCGAATGGTTTTTGGGGAAATAATTATGAAAATGCATATAAGAAATTATATGCTTTTCAAACAGCAGGATTAAAAAAATTATCATTAAGCGTCGATAATTTTCATCAGCAATATATCCCAATTGAAAATATATACAATATAATTAGAGTTTGCAAGAAACTATGCATTCCAGTTGACATAGGTAGTGTTCTAACAAAAGGAACAGATAATCTTAATAATATTCTTGAAGGTATTGCCTTGGAACTTGTTGATGTTCCGCATTATAGAGCAGCATGCCTTCCAGTTGGGGCAGCTCTAAAGAACATCTCTGAAAACGAATATATTTATGATGAGAATATTTTTGAAAAAGATAACAAATGCTTCGAAACGTCATATTTTGCTATTTATTTGAATGGGGATGTTTATCCTTGCTGTTCTCAATCGGGAGTTATACCAGTCTTGAAACTAGGAAATATTAAAAAGCACAGTTTTGATGACTTAACAAAGTCTTACCATCGAAATATGTATTGTCGAATTATGAAAAAATACGGATTTAAATGGTTTTATGATGCGTCTATTCAGATTGGTTATAACAACTTGAAGGAAATGAAATTTGTTAACAAGTGTCACTTGTGTAATTATCTCTTATCTAATGCGCATTTTATTGATGCAATAGCCCCATTAATTGAAATAGAGAAAGAAAGAATATATCAGGAATATATTAAACAGAAAAATGTGGCAACCCAATAATGTTTTCGTAGGCAACTACGAAATACACTTTGAACAAAAGTACTGTATAGTCAAAAAGAAAAATGTATATATAAGACTAAGAGGAAGCAAATATGAATCCCTTAAAGAAATGCTGATGGTAGAATCCGAAGAGCATATTACTCAGAGCTTGGATCTAAGTTTTGACACTAAAGAGCCGAGGAGTATTCAATGCAAGCTAATTGCTAAAAGCGTGGAATTAAAAGGACAAAAATCCAGCACCATTTGCATGCCTATAGTTGTAATAAGTATTATTACTGCTTTGATGGCAATACCATTAAATAACTATCGAAACATCAAAGATGCAGGCGATTTTTCTCTAACATTATTATTTACCGTCATTAACATTCTGGCACATGAATTAGGCCATATATATTTTTGCTTAAAAGCTGGGAGAAGCGTGAATGGAATAGGTTTAAAGATTAATTATTTATTTCCAATGGTATTTGTTGATACAACAGATATTTGCATGGCAAACAAAATTGAAAGAGTAAAAACATCTTTAGGTGGAATTCTACTCAACTCAATTATCGGCCACATCTCATTAATTTGTGCATATATGATGCACTCTGATAGTTTGAAAATGTTGTCGCTAGTATCTTATTATTTTGTCCTATCAAATATAATACCTTTTATAAAGATGGATGGATATTATGTAGTTGAAGATGTTTTGGGAGTGACTAGATTGCGGGAAAAATCCATCTATTCACTAGTGTATTTCAATTCTAAAAAACGCATAAAACATGATATAATCTATTATATTTACGGTATTCTTAATGTGCTTTTTCTTTTTTCTCTAATAGTATTTATGTTTTCCATGTTTTGTGATAGTATAATAAAGTATTGATGTAGTATATTTGTTGAGCAAACATACATAGAAAGGAGAAAGTAATGAGAGAAGAAATTGATAACATTTTGGAATCTGGTTTTGATGCGGAGGTTGAAACGGAAGAAACACGAGAAAATATGTCTTGGTTAATTCTCACTCCAAGTTGGTTTGTTGTATCAAAATAATACAAATAACCAATGATTATTCTAAGGCATATTGTCTAGCTGAACTGTTGAAACAAAGGGTTTTAATTGTTCAGTAAAAACTGTTTTACTATGATGATTTTCGATTAATGAGAGAGCAATCAGACTGGTTGCTCTTTTTTCTGCACTTATACGAAATTGTACCAAGGATCTGGAATGATTTCATAGAAGTGCAAAATGGAAAGATGTCTTGTAAGCACTATATATTTAAGTAGGTAGCCATAGTAGCTGCAATCATCATATTTGTATATTGTTTTTATATCATGATACCCATTATGAATTACATGGATTTTTATTGTTGTGACTGAAAGCGCGGGTGTTTAGTGGCTTATATCTACTTTACACTGTGTTTATATATTGTTTTCAGAACTTATAATCCGGGGGCTGTCTTTAACTCTGCACTGACAGTGATTTCCATATATCCGTCGGGACCCTGGCGCATGATGGCTATATTAACGGAGTCGCCGGGGGCGTGGAGAGATAGATCTGTAAGGTATGAGCTTACCCTCTCGACATCCTGATCATCTATACCCACGATTATATCCCCGCTTTGGATGCCTGCCTCCATGGCCGGGGAATCCATATCTATTTTGCTGACATATACGCCCTTTGGCATATCGGGATAGGTTTCCAGGAGGGTTTCCGGTATATCGGAGCCGTGTACTCCCAGATAGGGATTCTTGATGTCGTTGGAGAGATTGCCGATGATTCCTCTAAGCTCGGTGATTCCTATGGCTGATAGGAGATAATCCTGGTCCTCATCATTATAGTTCATGTCTATAACGCCGATGACGGAACCGGTGAGATTGATCAGTACGCCTGACGCGGCGGATGAACCGTATATGTCTGTTGTTAGGAGCTGGTAAGCGCTGTCAGGCAGATCTATGGTCTTTTTGCCGCTGGTGACAAAACCATAGCTTATAGAACCTTCACTTCCTGTGGGAGAACCAAGTGCGATCACGGGGTAACCCACCAGGGTTGAGGATGCAGAGCTGCCAAGGGTTGCCGTTTTAATGGCAGAGAGTGTATCTTCATCCAGATTGCTGCTGTCTACAGATACGATGCAGAGCCCTGTTAGAGGGTCTATGCTCTTCATGGTCGCATCGGAGATCTTGCCGTTGCAGAAGGTGACGGTTATTTTCTCAAAATCCTTTATTCTTGAGGAACTTACCAGGATGAGGATATCATTCTTGGTGCTGGCCACGATCAGACCTGATGAAGAATTGCTTCTGATGATTGAGTTGCTGATCCAGTCTGTATCTTCCGTGATACCGGTGACATTTACCATGGATTTTTGACCGTCTACGGCGATCTCTTTAAGAGATGAGTACATACTGGAGTAGTCGGATGCGCTCAGGGTCAGGGAGTTAAGAGCTTCCTTGAGCTCTTTTTCGGCAGTCTGGGTCACGCTGGCCTGCACGCTGGCTTCCACCATGGCTGCGTCGGCAGCTGCCTTTTCCTCTTCGCTGGCTATAAGGTCATCCCTTTGTATCTCTTCATCTACTATCTCTTCGGGAAAGGATACCAGTTCCGAAGCACTGTCTCCGGGATTTAATGCATTGTTGATCATTGGCTGCAAGAGCAGGAAGGTGCAGCAGGCTACCAGGCCAAAAAGCACCGCCATGGATATAGTGATGAGGGTCCTGCGGATGAGTTTTCTGGAATTGATAGGGCGGGATTTGATCTTTTCCCGCATAAAATCAGTATTTGCAAGCGGGGCTCCGGATTCGTCGGTCTGGGGCTCGCTGTTTGCCAAATTTCTATTGTTATAGGGATCTTTGTTATCAGACATATCTATCCTCCCGATTGCCGTACTGTCAAAAGCTGCTTTTGACACATACTACATTATAGCCTATCCAAATCAGCTTATAAAGTAACTGCTTTTTGCCTGGTTTACTTGAAGCGGCCGCTTTCATAGGTTATGATTAAATTTGAGTAATTATGAGGTTATTTAGGATATGAATGATAAAGTATTAAAGACACTTGAATATGACAAAATAATAGACCGCCTTACTGAGCATGCCTGTTCAGATCCGGGCCGCAGGCTCTGCAGAGAGCTCCTTCCCATGGATGAGGCTGATGAGATAGAGAAGGCACAGACAAATACTGCCGATGCAGTTGCCAGGATATTCAGAAAGGGCTCTACATCCTTTGGCTCCAATATCAATCTGGAGGGCTATCTGAGGGCGCTTAAGATAGGTGCCAGCCTGGACGCTGCAGGACTGATACGCATAGCATCCATGCTGGATAACTGCGCCAGGATCAAGAATTACGGAAGACCCGGCAAGGACGAGACTGTCACCGACTCTCTTTCAGACCTCTTTGATGGTATCGAACCCTTGACTCCCCTGGCTCAGGAGATCAGAAGATGCATCATATCAGAGGATGAGATAGCTTCCGATGCCAGCCCTGCCCTGGCCAATGTCAGGCGCAGCATAGCTCTTACAGGCGACAGGATACATGACAGGCTCCAGTCTATGGTCAACGGATCCCTTCATTCCTACCTGCAGGATGCGGTCATCACCATGAGAGGTGACAGGTTCTGTATACCTGTTAAGTCCGAGCACAAGTCTCAGGTACCGGGAATAGTACATGATCAGTCATCTACAGGCTCTACCCTTTTTATAGAGCCTCAGGCTATAGTGGAGCTCAATAATAAGCTCAGGGAATTCGAGCTTCTTGAGCAGCAGGAGATAGAGAAGATACTATCTGCCCTGTCTGCTCAGGCAGGTGAACATGTAGAGGCACTTAGCGATAACGGCAAGATTATGACTGAGCTTGACTTCATCTTTGCCAAAGCACAGCTGGCGCTTGAGATGAATGCTGTAAGACCTCTTATCTCTGAGGACAAGGTTTTTGATCTCAAAAAGGCCCGTCACCCTTTGATCAATAAAGATAAAGTAGTACCCATTGACGTATACCTTGGCAGGGACTTTACTATGCTGATAATCACAGGACCCAATACCGGTGGTAAGACTGTGACGCTCAAGACCGTGGGACTCCTTACTATCATGGGTCAGGCAGGACTCCATATACCTGCAGGGGACAGATCCCGGATCGCAGTATTTAAGGAGATCTATGCCGATATTGGAGACGAGCAGTCCATAGAGCAGTCTCTGTCCACGTTTTCATCTCATATGACCAATGAGGTGCGTATCCTCAGGGATGCAAACGAGGACAGCTTATGCCTCTTTGACGAGCTGGGTGCGGGAACAGATCCCACTGAAGGCGCAGCGCTTGCCATAGCTATGCTCAGCGACCTTCATCATAGGGGGATCACCTGCATGGCTACCACCCATTACGCAGAGCTCAAGGTCTATGCCCTGTCTACAGAAGGTGTGCGCAATGCTTCCTGTGAATTTGACGTAGAGACCCTGCAGCCTACATACAAGCTCCTCATAGGAGTGCCCGGCAAGTCCAATGCTTTTGCCATTTCTTCCAAGCTGGGACTCCCGGAGCATATAATAGAAGCGGCCAAAAGTCAGATCGGCTCTGACGACAAGCGCTTTGAAGACCTCCTGGCTGACCTTGAGAACAGCAGAAAGCAGGCTGAGAAGGAGAGAACTCAGGCAGAGAGCTACAGGATCGAGCTGTCCAATCTCAAAAAGAATTATGAGAAAAAGAGTGACAAGCTTGAAAACAGCAGGGAAGAGATCCTGCGCAGGGCAAATGAGGAAGCCAGGGATATCCTGGCAGATGCCAAGAAGGTGGCTGACGAGACCATCCGTTCTTTCCGTATGGCCGCAAAGGACGCAGGCATACAGGAGCTGGACAGGAAGAGGTCCGAGCTCAATAAGAAGATATCTGATAAGAATGACAAGCTGGCAGTAAAGAAAGATACTGTTCCCGGTCACAAGCAGCTCAAAGAGAGTCAGATCCGCCTTGGAGACATGGTAAAGATTGTTACTATGGGCCTCAAGGGAACTGTAGCTTCCATGCCTGATAAATCCGGCAACATGATAGTACAGTGCGGTATCATCCAGACCAGGACCAATATCAGTGATCTGGTGCTGGTAGATGAGGATACAGTGAGCGCACCGGGCAGGAAATCGGCCATGTCAGCAGCCAGCTTTGAGAGAAACAGAGCAGGGGGCAAAAAGCTGGATCTGTCCAAGGGCAGAAACATACATTCAGAGATCAACCTGATAGGAATGAACTCTGATGATGCAGTCCATGCTATGGAGCAGTACCTGGATGAGGCATATATGTCGCATCTTCCCAGCGTGAGAGTGGTCCATGGCAAGGGCGCAGGCATACTTAGGAAAGCAGTCCAGCAAAGGCTCAGATCCATTCCCTATGTAAAGAGCTTTAAGCTGGGTGAATACGGAGAAGGTGATTCCGGAGTGACTGTAGTAACTTTTAAATAAGAGATTTTGGGGGACTATATGGCTAGTAAACAAAAGATACTGATAGTAGATGACGATTCCAATATCGCAGAACTCATATCACTCTATCTGGTCAAGGAGTGCTATGATACTCAGACCGCAGGAGACGGTGAAGCTGCCCTGGAGCTCTATAACAGCTTCAGACCTGATCTGATATTGCTGGATCTGATGCTGCCTGGCATGGACGGTTATGCCGTATGCAGAGAGATCAGGGCCAAGGGCCAGACTCCCATTATCATGCTCTCTGCCAAGGGCGAAGTATTTGACAAGGTTCTGGGACTGGAGATGGGCGCCGATGATTATATGGAGAAGCCCTTTGATCCAAAGGAGCTGGTAGCCAGGGTCAAGGCTGTCCTTCGCCGATACAATACCGCACCTGCGGAAAAGAAGGAGAGCAGTGACCGCGCTGTAAGCTATCCTGACCTTGATATCAATATGACCAACTATGCTGTGACCTATAAGGGCCAGCGCGTGGATATGCCGCCAAAGGAACTGGAACTCCTATACTTCCTTGCTTCATCGCCCAATCATGTATTTACCAGAGAGCAGCTTCTGGATCAGATATGGGGCTATGAATATATAGGCGATACCAGGACTGTAGACGTACATATCAAGCGCCTTAGGGAGAAGATCAAGGACCACGAGACCTGGCGCATAGCTACCATCTGGGGTATTGGTTATAAATTTGAGACTGGGGTATAAAGATCTGAAAAGTCTCAACAAGTTTGTCGGGGATAAAATGCCGGGGACAGAGGATACTGCGATAGTGTGTCCCGCCCCGGCTTTTTGGCAGGAACATTGGAGGATGGTGTGAAAAGAACACTGTATCTGAAATTTCTAATTGCATATGTACTCTTTGGAGTATTTGGATTCATAGCAGTGGGCACAGTAATTTCTAATATGACCTTGGAACACTGCAGGAGGCAGAGGGCTCAGAATCTCTATTCCGAGGCTACCCAGATAGCGGATACCTATGCTACCGACCTCTATAATTCCGATGCTACCATATCCACTGTCCAGAGGCAGCTTACTGACCTGGCCAGATATATGGAAGCCACCATATGGATCATCAACCCTTCCGGACAGCTGGTCATAGATTCCAGCAGAGAATTGGCCCAGGGAGAGGAGATCATAGTAAAAGGCTTTGATCCTACGGTTACAGGCGGCACATTTATGGTGGTGGGAGATTTCTTTGGGACATTTTCTGAGGAAGAGCTGTCTGTATTTGCACCCATTACCGGTGATTACAAGGTAAGGGCATATGTGGTCATCCATACGCCTATGAGCGCTATCAGAGTAGAAGCCAATGAACTACTTAATATATCCTATATACTACTGATCATACTCTTTTTGCTGTCCGCTATCATTTTGATATTTTTTACAGAACTGGTATATATACCCCTGCGTAAGGTCACCACAGCAACGGAGCAGTATGCCGCCGGAAATATGGCTTACAAGTTTAGCCTGGATTCCGATGATGAGATAGGCTATCTGGGAGCAGCGGTCTCATATATGGCAGGGGAGATCGCCAGGAGCGAGGATGACCAGCGCAAATTTATAGCCAATGTATCTCACGATTTCAGATCGCCCCTGACTTCCATCAGGGGATATCTGACAGCGATGCTGGATGGTACTATCCCTCAGGAGATGCATGAACACTATCTTCAGGTGGTATTAAATGAAACCGAGCGACTGACCAAGCTCACCAACGGCCTTCTCACTCTCAATAACCTTGGGGGCGGCATGATGCTGGACAAGGCGGATTTTGATATCAACAAGATCATACGAGATACTGCCGCATCCTTTGAGGGCACCTGCAGGGCCAAGACACTGGCCATAGAGATGGTACTTACCGATGAAGAGATGATTGTAAATGCAGACATGGGCAAGATCCAGCAGGTACTCTACAATCTCATCGACAATGCCATCAAGTTTAGTCACAATAATTCAGTCATCAAGGTGGAGACTACGGAAAAGAAGAACAAGATATTCGTATCAGTAAAGGATTCGGGTATCGGTATTCCCAAGGAAGATCAGAAGCAGATATTCGAGCGCTTCTATAAATCAGACCTCTCAAGAGGCAAGGACAAGAAGGGCACGGGCCTGGGACTGTCCATAGTAAAAGAGATCATCAGAGCTCACGGAGAGAATATCAATGTTATATCCACTGTTGGCGTGGGCACGGAATTTGTCTTTTCACTGCCCAAGGCCAAGGTGATGGATGAAACTGATGTTTGAGATATTTTAGAAAAAACGGAGATAAACGTGGGAAAGAAATATAAATCCGCAGAAGAAAATAAATATAAAAAGGGCATGTCCTTTGATGTGGAGATCACAGATATAGGAAATGACGGAGAGGGAATAGGGCGCGTGGACGGCTATACCCTCTTTGTGAAGGATGCAGTGATAGGAGACAGACTCCGCGTATCTGTCATGAAGGCCAAGAAGAACTATGCTTATGCTCATCTGGATCAGATCATCACTCCTTCTCCATACAGGATCAAAGCCAGGTGCCCTATAGCCAGGCAGTGCGGCGGCTGCCAGCTGCAGAACATGACCTATGACAAGCAACTGGAATTCAAAGCTTCTAAGGTTAGAAATAATATTGTGAGACTGGGCGGCTTTGATGCAGGATATATAGACAGCGTCATGGAACCTATTATAGGAATGGAAGAGCCCTGGAGATATAGAAATAAGGCTCAATATCCCATAGGAAATGATAAGAATGGCAATCCTGTGGCAGGCTATTATGCAGGCAGGACCCACAGCATCATACCCGTTGGCGACTGCCTCATAGGGATAGAAGAAAACAAGCAGATACTGGATATCATACTCAGTCATATGAAGAACCACAAGATATCTGCATATGATGAGAGTAGCGCAAGAGGCCTTATCAGACATGTGCTTATCAGAAAGGGCTTTGAAAGCGGACAGATCATGGTCTGTATGGTCATCAATTATAGGAATAAGAAAAATACTAAATCTGCAGCTGGTGATTATATCCCCGGGCAGCAGGTTCTGATAGAGGAGCTTGCTGCTGTAAAGGGCATGACCTCTATCTCTGTCAGTATCAACACCGATAAGACCAATGTGATAATGGGAAGCGAGATCCACACTATCTGGGGAGAGGATGCAATTAAGGATACCCTTCGCGGAATTGAATTTGAGATTTCTCCCCTTTCTTTCTATCAGGTAAATCCTGCTCAGACAAAGAAGCTCTACGGGCAGGCCATAGACTATGCGAAGCTTTCGGGAAAAGAGACTGTATGGGACCTATACTGCGGTATCGGAACCATCACTCTTTCCATGGCAAAGGCAGCAGGTCAGGTATACGGAGTAGAGATAATCCCTGATGCCATCGAGGATGCCAGGAGAAATGCGGCAAGTAACGGAATCGAAAATGCCACCTTCATGTGCGGAAAGGCCGAGGAAGTACTCCCTGATTACTATAAAAAGCAGGAAGGCGACGCTATCCACCCTGATGTCATAGTGGTAGATCCTCCAAGGAAAGGCTGCGATGAGAAATGCCTGGATACCATGCTCAAGATGGCTCCCGACAGGATAGTCTATGTGAGCTGCGATTCTGCAACTCTTGCAAGAGACCTTCGCATATTGTGTGATGGCGGCTATGAGCTAAAGGCTGTCCGTCCTTGTGACATGTTCCCCTGGAGCGGACATGTGGAAACCGTATGTTTGCTCAGTGGACCAGGGGGACGGGGTCAATGCCATTTAGATAAGGATTTCCCGTCCCAATCCTATAGTTACAATTAAATATATTACTGAAATCAGAGGTGAAATACCCTCTGATTTTTTTGCAGTTTTCTGCGAAAACTGCTTGACAAGTCAGCCAAAAAATGTTGCCGCGCCTTGATTATAAGACATTTTTACGGAGGTGCTGACATGTCATTTACTGTTACTGAAATACGTCAAAATCTATTCTCGGTGTTTTCATCCCTATTGGAACGAAGGGATGAATTCTTAAAAAATCCATCTTCCGATTTTACCCGGAAAAAGAAGATATCGTTTGAGCAAACCATGCTGTTTCCTATGAT
>NZ_AUKE01000036.1 GCF_000424585.1 Butyrivibrio sp. MC2013 | reverse complement strand
TGGCAAGTATTATAAGGATGGTTACAACCTGTATAAACGAATGGAGAAATACATGCATAACCATCTGCTGTTCCTTCATGATAAAAGAGTTCCGCACAATAATAACTTAAGTGAGCGTCAGGCTCGTAAGGTAAAACGTAAAATCAAGCAGGTCATGACATACCGGTCATTCAGCAGTCTAGAGTATTACTGCGATGGATTGGGTGTGCTGGTTACGCTGCGCGAAAATGATCCCAGCAATATTTACACGAATGTGTCAGAGATATTTGATAGAAAATACCGGTGGTCCGACTGATAAAAGTCTAGATCACCGGTATTTTTATCTCAAGTTGGGGTCTGAACAGTAACCTTTATAGTATTTTTCAAAAAGTATTATATAAATCGCGGCACTTTATATTGAATTATATTCGATTATATTGAATTATATATTTGCTGTGTATTTTATATTGTTTTATACTTCCTGCAAAACAAGTACTAACTATTGTCAGTCCAGGCTGATCACAGTATCAGCTATAGCCTCAGGATGCTGCTCGTGAGTTGACATGAGCACCGCAGCGCCCCTGTCAGCTTCCTGCCTAAGAAGGTCAAATACCAGCTCTGCGCTGTGCTTATCAAGATCTGATGTAGGCTCATCTGCAAAGATAAAGACGGGGCTTTTGATCAGGGCCCTTGCTATCATCATGCGCTTAAGCTCCCCACCTGAGAGTTCTGACGGATATGCATCCCCCAGCTCCAGGATCCCAAGCTGCTTCATAAGGCTGATAGCTCTCGTGTGATACTCATTGTCCCAGTCAAAATAGTCTGTCTTTTTGTCAAAAAGCGTGCAGGGCAATAGTATGTTCTCCAAAACAGTCAGGCCCGCTATGGGACTGGGAACCTGGGTGATATGACCAAAGCTCTTGTTTCTGACCTGTGACAACGTTCTGTCATCCAGGGCATACAGATCCCTGCCGTCATATACCACCTGTCCTCCTGATGGACGCAGGAGCCCCGATAGCATATTGATGATGGTGCTCTTACCACTGCCGGACCTTCCGGTCAGTGCTATTATATTTCCTGCCGCCAGCTGCAGATCTATTCCCTCAACAGCTGTAAAGCTCCTCTTTTTACTGCGTCCCCTGCAAAAGGATCTGCTCACATTATCTGCTCTGATCATAGCTGCTTCCTCTCATAATCTGTAAAAATCAATAACCCTCACGTAATATAAGCGCAGTATCTATCCTGCTGATAGCAAAAGCCGGTATAAGACTGCTCACAATCCCTGATCCGGAGGCAGCTGCTGCAGACAATACAGCAGTTACAAGGAGTGTTCCCAGATTCGGTAATAGATAGGGAAGTCCTATAAGGCCGGCAAAAGCCTGCCCAAAAAGTATAAAGACGATAATCGAGATGACCGTTCCAAAGATGCTTCCTGCGGCGCAGAGCAAAAGTCCCTCTTTGATAACTATCCCTGCCAGCGCCTTTGCAGATACTCCTATTATGCGAAGGGAGGCAAATTCCCTTTTTCTAAGGCTACCTGTAATGACAAAGACTGTCATCATCACAGCTATTGTCAGCAGCCATACCACTCCCACGAGAGCAGCTATAACTGAAGATATTCCTGATAAGCCAGCCGATATCCCTGAGATCATAGCCTTTGTCCTGATGGCTTTTACGCCGTCAAGGTCCATATTGATCCTCTTTACCAGCTCGCTGATATCGCTTCCTTCTGATACTTTTATCAATATGCTTGACAACCTGCTCTGTGGCTCTGCTCCATCCAGATAGTCCAGACCCTTGGCGGCAGCTGCTCTGTGAAGAGCCCCCAGGGTATTTATATTTGCATATACCGAGGAATCCAGATCAGTACCTGTCTTATCAAGCTTTGCTACCACCTTGACCTTAGTGTCATAGAAGCTTATACTCTCTCCCACTGATACGCTAAGATTACTGCCTGCCAATACCTCCATATCTCCCGGAATGCTGCTATGGGACTCCTTGATCCACGGAGATATGGTAAAATCCGTTTCCGGATCATATCCCACTATTTTCACAGGAAAAGAGCAGCAGCCGCTGGACAAAGATGTGAGAAAGAGCTGGCCCGAAACCAGCTCTATCCCTTCATATGTCAGCAAACTGTCAGCAACACTGCGCTCCATATAATGGTTATCATCAGTGCCTCCCAGAATAATATCCCCGTTATCTTCCGCTGCAGCTGACTCTTCATCTACTATGAAAATATCTGCTCCCAGTCTGGCATTAAGAGAATCTATGCCCCTTTCAAGAGAACCTGTTACTATGCTGCCTGCCGTTATGGCAAAGGACAAAAGAGCAGAAAGAAGTATGAGTCCTATTGATCTGACGGGGCTTGCTATTAAGTTTTTAATCGAAAGATCTCTGGAGATTTCTTTCATCTGACACCTTGCCTTTTCTGAAAAGTACAACAATTGATGCAAGCTCTTCTACTGCTGTCAGCACTGCAAAAAGGATCACAAAAGGTCTCATTACTGCATGGCAGCGCATGGTATTCATCTTGCAAAGAGATATGATCACGCCGGGTACAAGAGTGACAGCCAGTGACAATGCTATAGCAGACAGTTTCATACTAACGATCAGTCTCAGGTCCTTTACAACGGCTGATAACGCTATGATAGCTGCGGTTATGATCCCCACTACTACCACTGTATTCTGAGCACCATGGCAGTGCATCCACATTCCATTGTCCATAGGGCCGCAGGCCTTAAATACTGTAGCTGTTCCCAGTGACAGTACCAGTGGCAGGATAACAGGTAACAGATTATATATCTTGATATTTTTATTCATAACAGCTTTTCCCTCCCCTTTTATATTCCCGGATACAAATTTGAGCTTTCGATGTATCCGGGCTCTTTTGGCAATTAGTTCACTTCCTTAAACTGTCCGTCTATGATCTCATATGAATCCGGAACTCCGTCAAAGAACTTAAATGAACTCTCAATAAGCTCGTCAGGATCGGTAGACTCTTTTAAGAGCTCGATTTTCTTCAGATCATAGGTCACGTTCTTAAGAGCGTCATATCCGCCCTGTACACTGGGAACAAAAAGATATGTGGACAGGATCTGTGCATTTGCAGCAGGGTCACCGCTGACATATTCAGCGTCTACCTGGATCTGAGCTGTTTCTTCGATATTCTCAGATACCCAGGCCGAAGCCTTGAGCATAGCTCTGGTAAATGCAGCTGCAACATCCGGATGATTCTCTACCAGTTCTCTTGATACAAAGCTTACGCAGCAGTATTCATCGGCATAGGGCTCAGTAGCTGCAGTATCGAGCAGCACTCTAAGGTCATACTCATTCTGGGCATTGGTAGCTACGGGATCAGCTGTCGCAATAGCATCTACCGCGCCGTTCATAAGAGCTACAGGCTGGTCTGTTCCGGAATAAACCGCAAATTCGATCTCGCCGCTTGCTGCAGAGATGTCAACACCTGCTGCATAGAGAGCGCGTCTGCAGGTAACAGCTTCAGAGCCTGCCAGTGAGCTTACGGCTATGGTCTTGCCCCTAAGGTCCTCAATGGATTCAATTCCGGAATCCTTTCTGGTGAGGATCTTGGTGCAGCCTGTATGCATACCTGCGGTGATGACCATGTTAAGGCCATTCTCTATGGGCTGGATAAACTTACCCACAAGGCCAAAGCCACAATCAATGGTACCTGCTCCAAGAGCAGCCTGGATATCTCCGGATCCAAAATCCACTCTCTCCCATTTCACGCCTTCCTCATCCAGAAAGCCCTTTTCCATAGCTACCTGAAGAGGTGCATGACAGAGGGCGCCCTGAGTCTCACCTATCTTAAGGACATATTGGGAATCATCTGCCCCATCTCTATTTGCCCCCTTTACGCTGCCACAGGCCATAAGTCCCATGGTAAGAGCAGTTACAAGTACAAGTGATAATATTTTCTTTTTCATAATTTTCCTCCTGTTATCAAATGTTGTATTCCGGCTCTTTCTCCTTGCCGGCAAAGTCCAGGACCTTGAGGATCCTGCTTCTGTAAGATATGAACTCACTGTTATTCCTGTCCCTTGGATAAGACAGAGTCACATTAATGATCTCCTCGATCTTGGCAGGTCTTGCGCTCATGACCACGATCTTATTAGCCAGGTATACGGCTTCGTCCACATCATGAGTGACCATGACCATGGTCATCTTCTCTTTCTTATGTATCCTTAGCAGCTCATCCTGCATATTCATCCTGGTAAATGCATCCAGTGCGCCCAGAGGCTCATCCAGGAGCAGTGCCTTGGGTTTACCTACCAGAGCCCTTGCAATAGCTGCCCTCTGACACATGCCTCCTGAGAGCTGATGAGGATAGGATTTCTCAAAGCCTGTAAGCCCCACCATATCTATCATCTCCCCAACTGCTGCCTTATTTTCCTTGTAGATATGCCTGGTCTTTAATGCAAAGGCCACATTATCTCTGATATTCAGCCAGGGGAAAAGATTGGGATCCTGAAAGACCAGTCCTCTGTCATGTCCGGGCTTTGTGACCAGATCGCCGCCCAGATATACGCTGCCTTTTGTAGGCGTATCCAGTCCTGCCAGTATACGAAGGAGCGTAGATTTGCCGCAGCCGGAAGGTCCTATGAAACAGACAAAATCTCCTTCTTCTATCTCAAGATCCACACCATTAAGTGCATGGACCTCTTCGCCTGATGGTGTATAAAAGATCTTTTCAACATTTTCAAATCTGATACCGTTTACCATTTAATGACTCCTTTCTGCCACAGGAGCACTTTGTCCCTGACCTTGAACAAAAGGGTGATGACAATGAAGAATAGTACTGCTATCACGATCAGTCCTGCGTAGAGATTGGCATAGCACATCATCTCTTTCTGCCAGTTCACATACCAGCCCATACCGTACTTGGCTCCTATCATCTCTGCTGTCATCAGAGCCACAAAGGATGCACACAGACCGTTAAAAAGGCCTATAAATATGCTGGGCATAGCAGCAGGGACTGCTACTTTAAAGATCTTTTCCAGTTCACTTGAGCCCAGAGTGGCAGCTACCTCCAGGTAGGAAT
Source organism: Butyrivibrio sp. MC2013 (assembly GCF_000424585.1). Classification (GTDB taxonomy): domain Bacteria; phylum Bacillota; class Clostridia; order Lachnospirales; family Lachnospiraceae; genus Butyrivibrio. The sequence continues at coordinate 7,843 of NZ_AUKE01000036.1, read as the reverse complement.
TCTTCACATTGGAGATACCGCTGGAAGTAAGGACTGTAACAGGAAACCAGACTGAAATGCCTATGATAAAAGCACTGGCAGATCTGGATGTGGGAAATATGATCAGCATGATGGGGATCCAGGCAGTAGCCGGTATGGGGCCCAGTATCCTGATAACAGGATTGATCCAATAGGCGATCTTCTTGTTAAAGCCTGCTCCCAGTCCTGTGAAAAAGCCCAGTATCAATCCACCTCCCACTCCGCTGGACAATATTCCCATGGAATAGCCTATGCACTTAAGGATCAGCTCCCTGTCCTCCACAAGGGTTCCAAATACCGCATCCAGAGTAGGGAAATACAAAGTCGGCAAAAAAGCAAACTTGGCAGTGACCAGATTCAGGATATTCAGGAATGTGACCACTCCTGTAAGAAGAGGTGCATTGTAGAGATTGAAGCTGCCTGTTTTAACACGATTTACGGCTACACGTAGCAAATATACAATCAGGATACCCAAGAGCAGCAATGCAAAATAGGGATATCGGGACGATTTATGAAGGGGCGAATCGGGAACAAGTAATTCCAGAACCTCTGCGACTATGACAGAGACTATAAATAGTATCAAATTGATATATTTTAACATTACACTCCTCCCCGCCGAGCTTATTTAATATTGCCAACTGATATCTTGGAATAATCGATCTCTTCTCCCACCGGAGCAAGCAAAAGCTTCTTGTAATATGCTCTTGACTGATAGAGCGCAGCCACCGGATTGTGGCCCAGTACCCTGTCCTTGGTGATAAGGCTGGTAGTAAGGCCCTTGGCATATTTGATAAAGAGACTGTCGTGGCCTACGCAGAGTCCCACGATGACATTCAGGTCTACCTTTTCTTTATTCAGAACCTTGGCCTGCAGAATAGGATTACACATCACAGGACCTGTGACACATGTGTACTTGGGATCCACACCTACAGTAGTCTTATTTACAGATCCGGATTTGCAGCTTACCCCGTATACTTCAAATCCGTTAAGTCTCAGGATCCTGGCAAATATCCTGCTCTCCTCCAAGAGACCTATGCATGTTGCAATGCCTATTTTCTTTGCCCCGATACGCTTTGCAAACTCAATGATCTCTTCCACTCTGGTGTACTTGCCATAGAACTCACCTTCGATCTCAGCTGCTGCCACAGCCACCTTGCGGTTGGTCCTGTTCTTCAGATAGATATCTGTTACTTCATCAATCTCTTCTTGGGTCAGCGCCGCCGTAGGACAAAATTCAGGATATGCGCCTGATCTTTTTACGCAGTTCATAACGCCGCAATCCACGCAACTAAAGCATTTCTCACTCATCTCTTCTCTCCTTTATTTTTTCGTTGTGGAAATGATATCATCCAGAGGAAGCTGTGAATATTACGAAAAGATGATCGCCTGTTATAAGAAAGTTTTATAACGAGATATAACTTATAACAAAGCAGTATACTGTCAAATATAATATGACGTAAGGGTCAAAAGTCATTTCGATTCGAGCTTGCTCGAAATCGAATATGAATTTATGACCCGCAAAACATGAGCAAAGTAGCACGTAGTGCGGATTTGCGAATGTTTTAGGATTGTGAGAGTTTCGAAGAAACGGAACAATCCGTTAGTCATAAGGTGTCAAAAGGAACTTTTGACACCTACCTCATAATATATCCCCAAAATAAAAAATCCCCATCAGCGGGTTTATCCCGCCAATGAGGACTTAAGAATAGTCTATTCATAATATAGTGAAATCCGAATCAGCTATGAATACTATTTATCCAGAGCTTTTTTCAATGCTTGTCCAGATCTGTCTTAAGCTTCTGCTGAAGTTCTTCAACAGTAAGGAATACCTTGTTATTACCGGAAGTATACTCAAATCCGGCTTCTACAGGCTTGCCGCCGGGTACAATCATGCGGTCCAGCCACCAGTCATAGTGAGGATAGATGATATAACTATCATCATACTCATAGGTACGTGCTGAATCCTCAGAGGTGATCATGATCTCATGAAGCTTCTCGCCTTCTCTAATACCCACTTCCTTGAGATTACAATCAGGGCTCATAGCCTTAGCCAGATCAGTGATCTTAAAGGACGGGATCTTGGAGATGAAGGTCTCGCCTCCCTGGCTTACTTCCAGAGCCTTGATGACAAGCTCTACGCCCTGCTCCAGACTTATCCAGAACCTGGTCATACGGAAATCTGTGATAGGCAGTTCTCTGCCGCCCTGATCGATGATGTCCTGGAAGAAGGGTATAACAGATCCACGGCTTCCTGCAACATTACCATATCTGACAACTGAGAATATAGGTCCCTTGCCGCCGGAATAGGAATTGGCAGCGCAGAAGAGCTTATCAGATACCAGCTTGGTACCGCCATAAAGGTTGATAGGATTTACAGACTTATCTGTGGACAGAGCTACTACCTTCTGAACTCCGCAGTCCAGGCAGGCATCAATAACATTCATAGCTCCGTTTATATTGGTCTTGATAGCTTCATTGGGATTATATTCACAGGCAGGTACCTGCTTTAATGCAGCTGCATGGATCACATAATCCACTCCCTGCATAGCTCTGGTCAGTCTCTCCTTGTCGCGGACATCTCCGATAAAGAATCTGAGCACTCCGCCGGGCTGAGAATACTGCCTGTAAGCGTTCTGCATATTGAACTGTTTGAATTCGTCTCTTGAATATATGATGATCTTCTTAGGCTGATAATGAGCCAGTACATAATCTACAAAATGATGTCCAAAAGATCCTGTACCACCTGTGATAAGTATAGTCTTGCCGTTTAACATTTTTCCTCCAAACTGAGCACTAATAATATCCTATATACACCAATGATCCGATCATTGATAAGGGTAATGTGGCTCAGAGTAAATAGCTGTATGCTGCCCGCACACGCAAACTATATTATATAGTAGGTCTCGCATAAAAGGCAAGCCGCCTTAAAGCGTTATCTCCTCGAAGTCAGAAGCAGGATGTTTGCAGATAGGGCAGATAAAGTCAGAAGGCAGCTCTTCGCCCTCATAGACATAACCGCAGATCTTGCATCTCCAGGCTTTCCTACCTGTCTTTTCCCTGGGCTCTTCGGGCTTTGGCTTGATATTAGACTGGTAGTAGGTATATGTGGCAGAAGGGTCTGAATTTAATACATCCATATCTGTCACATCTGCGATGAAGAGGGTATGAGTACCCAGATCGATGGACTGACATACCTTGCCTGAGATGTAGGCATTGGTGCCTTCTGTGATATAGTAGATCCCATTGGCGCTGCGCTCCATGTGGGTGAAAGTGGCAAACTTATCCACATCACGCCCGGACTGGAAGCCAAAGTGCTTAAAAAGGTCAAAATTCGCCTTTTCAGACAGGATAGATACGTTGAATACGCCGGTATCAAGGAGCATATCATGAGTATAACCGGACTTGTTGACCGCAAGAGATATACGGTTTGGCTCACTTGTCACCTGAATAGCTGTATTGGTGATGCAGCCATTGTCCTTAATATCATTTCGCGAAGTTAATACAAATAGACCGTAAGACAGAGAAAACATAGCTTTATTATTCATGCCCACCTCCTGAATCATATGAACTTCTACAATAGAATTATACCATGACGGATGTAATACAACACGTGCCTAAAACACCATTATTTAGTAATCATATCCCATAAGGTATTCCTTTTCATTTTCCAGAAATTCCCCTGCATTATCCCTGGTGAGTCTCCCCTCACCCTTATCTATGCTCTCAAGAATAAATGAGTATATCCAGCCGCCATAATGAATGGGATCCGAATAATTCTTAAGGTCCTCTATAATATCCTTCCTGTCATTAAAGGAATATACTTCAATATTATCGCAGTCAAGGAGCATATCTATTGCTATCTCCTCAGCCTGAAGTGTCTTTAGCAGTTTACCGCTTTCATACAGATCACTGTAATGAAGAATACTGCAGGGAGGAACAAAATATATAAATCTTGTATTAGGATACTGCCTTGCAGCTTGTATTACATTTTGGCTGATATTGGCTCTGACATTTGCGGCATCTTCTTCAGAAAGGGGCTCCTGACAAATCTCTTCGTTTACAGGCTCCCTGTCTGCAAATACCTTATCAGGATCAAAATATGATATCTCCTCATCCCTTCCTATATAGCCTTCCGTATCCAGGCTCTCTACGCCGCCCGCAGCGCCATCCTTATACCTGCCGGTGATCATGGGATAGCAATAATTAAAGAGGACATCTTTATTAAAGAGATACTTGATATCATCAAATATCAGATCATTGTATAAATACGTCGGAATATCAGCTATATCCGGCCTCCTGTGATCCTTTTCCTGATATAGCTTATCAAGAAAGAGGCTGCATAAAACTACCTTCATATCGGGATTGGTCTTTAGTGCTCTTGAGATACCCTCTCCGGTCTCCTTATAGGTACCTCCGGAATAGATTATCTTCTCAGCATCAGTATCAAACAGGCTATTAAACTCACTGATGCTAAAGCCCGCGCTGATAGATATTCCTGTTATCAGAGAATCAAATTCAAAATGCCTGGCCACGCCATCATTGGTATACCTCTCGATATTCTCATTTCTACTGTAATAATATCCATCAAGAGGCGCATGATAGTGAAAAAAAGGATCTATATGGAATATGATGGCAGAGGGAACTGCCAATAACAGTAATGAAATTATAAGTATGCTGATAACAGCTCTTTTAGCCAAACCAACACTCTCCTATCTATATAGCCATGCTCACTAAAAAAACATGCTGCTATTTTCTCAGTAAGCACTCAGAAGTTAAAATAAATAAATACAGATACTCCGCCCACAGATATAACGGCATATGCCAAAAGGAGCGCGGTAAATACCGTTGTAAGTACATTTGCATGGAACTTCTTTTCCACACTGTTTCTGTGATTCAGACATACCACAAAAGCAAAAGCAAAGAAAAGCAGCGGACAAATAAAGGGTATCTTGCCGGCAAGGCCTCTCAAGTGGAATAGATCAAATACAAATCCCCTCTCCGGAAGAGAAAAGCTGTCTATTATCTCCTTCCTGACTGTAAACGTCTCCATCTTGAACATGCGCAGCAGGAGCCTTACCCACTGCCTGATGCTGTCCGCTCTGAACAAGAGCCACAATATGCTGACATAAGCAAAGGTTATGAACCACTGAAATGCCATATGCATCCTGTCATATTGCTTCCTGAATACCCTGGTAAGACAATTGGCTACGCCATGAAGTATTCCCCAAAGTATGAATGTCCAGTTAGCTCCGTGCCAGATGCCGCTGACCAGGAAGATCAGCATGATATTGCGATATGTCCTGGCCTGACCTTTTCTGCTGCCCCCAAGGGGAATGTAGATATATTCCTTAAGGAAACGTCCAAGAGTCATATGCCATCTCCCCCAGAATTCCGGGATTGAATAGGACTTATAGGGCGAGTTAAAGTTCATGGGAATAGCAATATTAAAGATACGGCCTATTCCGCAGGCCATATCACTATAAGCACTAAAATCAAAATATATCTGGAAGGTATAGGACAGCATGATAATAAATATCTCAGGCGATGTCAGAGTGTCCACATTCCCGTCAAATGCCCAGGTGACGCAGCGGGCGAAGGTATCAGCAAGTATGACCTTCTTGGCCAGCCCCAGGGTAAAGAGGACGATTCCGGAATAGATATTATCAAAATCCACCTTTTTGCGAAGCGGGTCCCTGAACTGTGGTATAGTCTCCCTGTGCAGCACAATGGGGCCTGCGATCAGCTGGGGAAAGAAAGATACGAAAAGCGCATATTCCACAAAGGAATAATCCTTGCATTCTCCCTTATAGGAATCCACCAGGAATGATATCTGCTGAAAGGTAAAAAAGCTGATACCAAGAGGAAGCACAATATCAGTGATCATAAGATCCAAATGAAATATCCCGTTTATTGTCTCTTTAATGAAGTTAAAGTATTTGAAATAGAAAATCACTGCTGTATTGGCAACTATTCCAAGCACCAGTATAAGCTTGTCCTGCTTCCTGGACAGTATCCCGGAAATAAGATAATTACCCACTATGCTGCCGCAGATTATCAGCAGATAGGCCGGATTAAAATAGCCGTAAAAGCACAGCGACATTAGCAGCAGATATACCTCAGGCAGCAGCCTGTTAACTTTGGCCAGCAGATAATACCCTATTACTGCTGCAGGCAAAAAAGCGAAAATAAAAATGTATGAATTAAATAACATGTCGTCCTTCTTTATATGGTTATTTTTTCAATCTTGCATGTATGAAGTAAACCGCTCTTACATGCACTATGATACACTCTTTGTTATAAAAGCGCATGCAGAGATTGCCTCGCCTAGCAAAGATGCCTGAACACCCTTATTTTCCTCAATGCGTAAATACATAAATATGATAATACAAATACCAATACGCTGATAGCAGGAACTGAAAAAGCAGTTTCAAAGGACAGGCTGTTCAAGCCAAATCCCTTGTTAAGAAGCGTAATGACCATCTGATGGATCAAATATGCTCCAAAGCTGAGCGTGCCCATAAGGGGCAGGAAGCTTGCAGAATCTGCACTCCTGTCTTCAAAAGTTCGCTTAAAGAGCAGAAATATAAAAGCGGTCTTGGAAAGTCTGATGATCTCAGTATTATTCAGGACTTCGCCCAGGTAGCCATCTCCCCATTTAACAGCAAAAACAAATGAGAATATCTGAAGGGCAAAAGAGGCTATGCCGGCAGCATATATAGCTATGGCAACACTTCTCTTTAGAGGCTTATGGGAGAAATAATAGCCCAGCACATAATAATATACAAAGCCCTTGAAAAGATATACGTTCAGATTCTCCTGAACCGATCCCAGATAGCCGCCTGCACTATCATTAATCCTGCCAAGGATACTGATAGCATCCGGAAGCAGAGAAAATAACAAAAGCCCCATGATGATAAATGCGCCCAGCATCCGATCATCAATCACTATCCGTCTAAGAAAGGGAGTGATCAGGTATAAGCCAGCTATCATATATAGAAACCACATATGAGAGTAGCCTCTGATGAAATACCCAGCCATAGTCATGAGGCCTTCAGAGCGAACAAATATCAGATCATAGACCAGCGACCAAAAAGCAAATACCAGCATGATCCTGGCAATATATTTCCTGAAAATATCCGAAAAGGAAATATCCCTTCCCAGGAAAAGACTACCGCTGATCATGACAAACACAGGTACAGCAAAGCTGCAGATATCCCTGTAGCATCTAAAGACCAGCCACTCACGACTTCCAATCTCCACCTCTGCAAGATACTGAGATGATACATGTATCATGATCACAGCAAGAGAAGATAGGATGCGCAAAAGGTCAGGATAGACCAGTCTCTTTTTATTTGAATCAGGCATGAATAGCTCCCCCGTCATTTCCTTATTTATCAGCAAGTGCAAAGAAATCGCATGCATTATCACTTGCTACCCGCCATAATTGTACCACATGCATATGTGCAACAAATACAAAAAAGGAAGCAGTTATTGTCCTATGAATCCCAAAAGGGTTACTGTTCAGACCCTAACTTGACATTCTAACCTAACGATAAAAATACATATGAAAATTTGAGAAAACCCAGAAAAAATCTAACTTTTTTGGGTTTTTCTATTGCATTTTACATCGTTATGATATATAATATAAACGTAACGATGTTACAGAAAGGAGCACCCCCATGGGAATAATAAAACAACTTGATAAACGAACAGGAATAACCTATGTCTACGAATCCAAGGCATACTGGGACAAAGAAAAACAGCAGAGCCGGGCCAAGCGTACTCTTATCGGAAAGATAGATCCTGAGACGGGTGAGATGATTCC
>NZ_AUKE01000035.1 GCF_000424585.1 Butyrivibrio sp. MC2013 | reverse complement strand
GCAGCTTCAGTTTTTCTGTGTCTCCCATCTGTCGGAATCATCTCACCCGTCTCAGGATCTATCTTTCCGATAAGAGTACGCTTGGCCCGGCTCTGCTGTTTTTCTTTGTCCCAGTATGCCTTGGATTCGTAGACATAGGTTATTCCTGTTCGTTTATCAAGTTGTTTTATTATTCCCATGGGGGTGCTCCTTTCTGTAACATCGTTACGTTTATATTATATATCATAACGATGTAAAATGCAATAGAAAAACCCAAAAAAGTTAGATTTTTTCTGGGTTTTCTCAAATTTTCATATGTATTTTTATCGTTAGGTTAGAATGTCAAGTTAGGGTCTGAACAGTAACCAATAGCAGGGATTGGAATTATAAAAATGATAATAAGAATGCAAGGCAGATTATATTTTGATAGAATATAAGGGTAGATATAAAGCTATCACAAGCACGATACATATTTTGTGAATTGCATATTGAAAGGAGGCTTCTATGCCGGATTCATTCAAGATTTGCCTGGATATCGGAGGGACCAAGATCCTGGGTGCAGTATTTGACGAAAATGACAAGATCGTACACCGCCTCAAGAAAAAAACCAAAGCCGGCGGAGATTCCGCAGCCAATGTTGAAGAAGTCATCATCAGCGTTGTGGACGAACTGATCAAGGATGCAGATATCAAGAAGAGCCAGATTGAAGCTATTGCTGCAGGAGCTCCCGGTGTAATAGACCAGCAAAACGGCATTATCCTCTTTTCTCCCAACCTTCCCTGGAGGGATTATGACATATGCTCTCCTATCAAAAAGAAATTTGGCGCGCCATTCTTCATCGGCAACGATGTAAATGTAGGCGTGCTGGGCGAATATAAATACGGCGCTGCCAAGGGCTATCACAATGTCGCCGGATTCTTTGTAGGTACCGGCATGGGCGGCGGCCTGATCCTCAACGACACACTCTTTACCGGTAATAAATTCAAGGCTGCAGAGTATGGTCATATGATCCTGGTGCCCGATGGCCCAAAGTGCGGCTGCGGTCAGAGAGGCTGTCTGGAAGCCCTCTCCAGTAAGCAGGGCATGTCCGATTATATCAGGACTCAGGTAGCCAGAGGCAGAGAGACCATGATGGCCGAGTATGTAGTAGATGGAGTATTCAAGAGCAAGGCTCTGAAGAAAGCCCTTGAAGCCAAGGACGAAGTGGCCGTTGAAGCCGTGAACAGAGCCTGCCACTACCTGGCTATCGCAACAGGTAATATGATCAACACCATCAGCCCCGATATCATCGTATACGGCGGCGGCGTCATGGAAGCCTGCGGCGATACCTTTATGAAGAAGATCCTGGCAGAGGTAGATCTCTACTCCATGCCTTCTATCAGATCCACTGTAGAGCTAAAGAAAGCTGCCTTGGGCGATGACTCCCTGCTCTACGGCGGCCTGGCCATGATCAAGGACGCTGGGAAATAAGCCTAAGTATCCTGGCACTGAATCACATACGATGCAATTCCCCGTCACAATGGATAAATCCAAAGTGACGGGGCTTTATGTCGTATGGATTGTATAAAAGAGATTCTGTAAATGAACTTCTTTACGCAATCTCCTTGTTAATTAATACTGAACCAGATTATTAAATGATTTTTCATTCAGAGAAGTAATTTTATATGGATAACCAACTTCATCTAAAATAGGATTGATAATCTGAATCAATGCATTACTGCCGTCTGTAATGTTTGACATATTATCAAAATCGACTTTTTTATATATCATTGACCAGGCACAACTTTCTCTATCCTCAAGAAAACCACTAGCTATCTCATATAACTCTTCTTTAGCCTCATTTGATATATCTTCTTTGCAAAGAGCAACAGCCTTAATATAATTTTCACTAGCACAAAAATCATCTTTAGTAAATGAAGGAATAAACGAAAAATCTTGAAAAACACTTGGACGATGATAATCCAAAAGGAGAAGATAATAATCTACATCCGCATACAGTGATTCTTTAATTTCAAATAGTTCCAAATCCTTTGTTATAACAAGCCTATGCAACATATTTTTCATCCTTAATTATAATAATATAGATTTAATGCCAAAATCAGCGAGACTTTAATGACAATAAAGCAGATAAATCTGCAATGACGATTTTTTTCGTGCGATAACTTATCTTAATATCTCATCTATTGTAGAAACAGTACTAAAGCTTCCGGAATGAGATGATATGATCTCCTTCATAAGAGGCAGCTCAAAGAAACTGATGTAGCAGATCAAGGTATTATTCTCTCCTGCTATCGCACCACGGGAATCCATTATGGTGCAGGTCTTATTGAGCTTATCCTTGATATCCCTGATAATACCATTCGGATCCTGAGTAATGATTGTGACCTGCTTGATAGCTTCAAAGTGGTCTGTATAGTGATCGATCACCGAGGTGGCGACCACATACACCAGGAGACTTAGCAGAGCTGCAGTGGCATCAATGACAAAAAACACCGTAATGTATACCAGGGCATTAAATCCCAAAAGAATAGGTGTGAGGCTATAGTTGCGTCCCGTCTTATCAGAAAGCTTCTTAACAACTATATTTGCCAGTATTTCTGACCCATCAATACAGCCTCCGTTTCTAAGTATGAGTGCAAGGCCGGCTCCCAGGATAGCACCACCAAAAGCTACCGCCAGAAAATGTTCTGTATTTAACTCAAAAGGGATCTTCTCAAAGAATTCCAGACCAAGCATATAAACCACAGAGCCCACCGAGGCCTTTACAGTAAACTTTTGGCCCAGAAAAAGGTATCCTGCAATAATAAATGGCAGGAACACAAGCAAAACACACAGCGACAACTGCAGCCCCGTGAGCTTACTGATAATGATAGCTACACCTGCAGTCCCATAATCTATGGCATCATTGGGCAGAAGGATCAGCGCAACTGAAAAGCTGGCCATGACTGCTCCTAATATTATTAGTATATATGAGAATATTCCCTGTTTTCTCTTCATCTTACGGTCCTCGACTATCATCAGGTCTATTAACACGTCTTCTTAATTCCAGGTGACGGGATTACCCTTTCTTTCCAGCATCTGCGCAAAAAAAGCCTATTTATGCCTGCGCAAAATAGACTCTCAAAATATACCGGATCATACACCGGCCGTAAGATCCCACTGATCTCCCAGTATCCTGTCAAATTCCGGTGGATCATATGTCATCTTGCCGGCACCGGTGGAAAAAGTCATCTCTCCAAAGTAGATATGCCCATCCACATTGTAGAGATCCACACGTACATGAGAAAATCCGGCAGAGAGCTTCTGAGCTATCTCCACCATAAGCTCGTAATTCCGGGGCTTCTCAGGCGCCTCTGTCATAGGCCGAAACTCCGCCCTGCGATAAGGCATCAGTTTAAAATCCCTGTCCAGTATCCCCACCCTGGCATTTGTATGCACAGGATAAGTATCCGCCATCACATACAGGCAAAAGACTTTTCCAGCAAAGCAAAAGAACTTATAATCCGGAAGGTCTGTCATCCCTTCCTTAAGCAGATTCTCCTCTATATAGAGCCTGGGCTCTATGTCCCTGTACTGCATCTCAAAGCAGTCATAAGCAAGATTATGTGAGAGCCATCCATTGGCAGTCCTGATAACCTCAGCGCGGTCTATGCTACTCTTATCCCTGACTACCAGGTTGGAACCACAGCCATGATTGGCCTTTAATACAAAAGAATCCGGCAAAGCATCAAAATCAATCTCCTCTGCCCTCTTATAGGGACCGCCTATCACAGGTACCAGATATTCGTCGCCAATCTTATCAGCTATAAAGTCTCTGACAGCTATCTTGTCCGACAAGCGCGCAATAATAGGATCTCTCCTGTTAAGCTTCGCCCACTGGATCTTGTCCGTAAAGGTCACAGGATTCTTCAGATCACACTCCCGCCCGGTCACATTACGATACTGCCTCTTGATGGCATAGGGTAAGAGAAATGAGGGGAGGTGGGATTTAAGGATGTATTTGAGGGTTGCGGTGGTCATTTATTTGAAATCTCCGTATCTAGCAGTTCTTTGTGTAACTTGATTTGTATTTCCTCGGTGCTAAAAAAGCTATAGGTAAGCATAATAAGTTGTAGATAAAAGAAAAAACGTGCTCCAATCATAGATTCACTTTGACAGCATAAAAAGAATACAAGTGTAGAGTAACCCACAAAAGTATCCAACTCCATATTTGAAGAATAAGAGCTTACTACAACTATATAAATTATCATCATTATCAAAAATACGCAAAACAAAGTAACTCCGCCTGTATAAATAATATCTAGAAAACCATTTTGTGTAGTATTTACAGAGGCAGGGGCGCGTAGTCTATTTGCCATGTTTTTTCCATACTCTATACCATATCCCCAAAACAAGCTTTTTTTGATTGCCTGTAATACTCTTTGCCACAGATATACTCTACCCGTAAGCGTAGCAGTTTTGTGTAAGAACGACTCAATAAAAAACGAAAATACACGTTGTATCCTAAAAAATACAAGTAATATAAAAAAAGCCAATTGGATAAAAAAAGCGTTTGCAAAGTTCAAAAAAGGAATTTTGCGGGGCAATATAAAAAACAAAAGCACGCATAACCAGCATGTCACCAATCCCCCCGCACTACCGGAACCAATCAACCTTGAAGATGAATAATTAATGGCATATACCGTCACAGAAGCAACAATTATAAAAATAATAAATCTCTTCTTCTCTCTTTTATCAAAATAGAAATTCACCCACTCAAGATAAAGCGCAACTAAATATGTCAATGTCATACCATTCCTTATCCCCAGCAGCCAGCATGCATCCGTCCACCAACCTGTAACAGTTATATACCTATACAAGCCACGTGGAGCGACTAATACTGAAATAAAATTGCCATAAATCAAAAATTCAAAAACAATCAAAGCACATTTGATGGTTTTATCAGGAATATAAACAGACATCAGATATAACGTAGAAACGGAACCTATAACAACCATGAATTGAAACAAAACAGTCTTGATATCACCATAACGCACAAAGGTTATCAAAAACAAGAGCGCATAGTATATGGTTGCCCCCAAAAAAACAATTGGAAGTTTACGATTTTTAATAACAAGGACTATAGAAATAAAAAGGCTTGCAATCTTCATTACATCGTAAATCAGATCAATAATAGAAAGTCTCGAAAAGTACGCTGGCTCAAAATATGCAGCAAGCATCATTATCCAGAATAATTCACTTCTTAAAAGATTATTTTTATTCTTTCTGCGTATTATCATCTACTTTAAATCCTTCTTGTATAAGAAAGCATTTATACCATTTCTTTTGGCCATTATATAATCCGATTGAAAATTATCACCTATATGAAGCATTCGTCCGGGATCCAAGTGTTTTTCGCGAAGCACACTCTCATATAGCTTTCCAGACTGTTTTGTATCCTTATATTCGGAGCTCACGCATATATCCACACCGTTTACATCGTAACCGGCACTGATTAGTATCCGAGTTAAAACATTACTACTAAGATACATATCAGATATTATTAAAATACGTTTTCCGGAGTGTCTGCAATAATTAAATAACGGAATCATCTCAGAATTAGATTTACACACCGAACATTCAGCTTCTATTTCAATGCCACTATCATAAAGCGGTAAATGCTCATAAATATCATCAAGTGTTATTTCCGATTTGGCTGCTTTGGCTCTTGCTAGCTTTTCAGCTTCAATTCTTTTGGTCTTAAATTCCGCATCATTTATTAGATCAAAAAGATCACTGGGCTTATTTAAATTGTTCCGAATGATCAAGGTATCGAATATATCAAAAGATACGATATTATAGTTATCAACATCGCATGCACCAATGTTTTTAGCTAATAAAATATTTGCGATTTTTGACACGGTCGTATGAAGCACGTTCATTATTCTCCATCAAAAGGCTTATATAGAGCAAAGACAAATAATTATAATCTGGCAATACATCTTAGCAACATCGGATCAGAATTATCTGTTTTGGATAGTCCATTCATTTCTTTATAGTATTCAATTTCAAAACCCAGATTAACTAATTTTTTATAAAACTCATCACAATCAATAAAACGCCTAAAATGTCCTTCATAAATATATGTATTTTTGGCTATCTCATGTCCTTTACCATAAATATCATCGTGGATAGTTCTGGCTTCCACACAAAAAACGCCGCCAAATCTTAATGCCTTGCATACATTATTCAGCAATTCATCTTCTTGTTCTTCTGTGATCGCGTGAAGTGTAAATCGACTATAGATACAGTCAAAAGGTATCTCATATAGTGTATGGCACTTTACAAAATCATCACAAACAAACAAAGCATTTTCCAGATCAACAGTTTCTTTATTCAATGCAGCAATTGCGCAATCCGATCCGTCAACTGCTATCACATTATGTCCCTGTTCAATAAAATACAGGCTATCTCGGCCATTCCCACATCCTAGCTCAAGTATATGTTGATTACAGCCAATATAACTGTTAATCCATTTTGCAAAGCTGCTTGGCACATTTTTCTTTAATTTGCCGGATTTATAGTACTCATTCCAATATTGTTTATCCCTATCATAATCGTCGATTTTCTGCGGAGTTATTTCTTCTATTCTTTGAACCAGATCCATAATAGGTATAACGCCGCTATTATCAATAACAATATCAGGATTTTTCGGATATTGCTCTTTATGACCAGGAACATATAATTTCTTTTTATCTCTATTTTGCAGCACTTCTTCAGAACATGTTATAAAAACTTCAATATATCCTTTGATATTCTCCCTGTTCCATTCTCTTACTTCGTCAAACATCGCAATTGTACACACTATAACAAGGGCTCCCTGATCAGCCAAAAGTTTGGCCATCATTGCATATCTTTTAGCCCTGACAAGTCTATCAGATTTTTTGTAATCAATTTTATCTCCACCACTCATTATCTCTTTTAGAATGTCACCATCGAGAATAATGACATCTTCTCTTTTTTTCCTCAAACTATAATAAAGAGCTGTTCCAATTGTCGTCTTTCCACTATTAGGTAATCCAGTCAACCAATAAACAATACCTTTAGACATTTTCACCTCACAGCAATAGAGTCACATTGATCATTTGATTTTACTATAGCAAAATACCAGTTCATCTAATGATTCCTTGATATCAGTTTTTCTTAAAGATATGTAAACAATCAGTATTGCTATATATATACAAAAAGCCATGCTATCGGATAAGACACAATTCCCTGCAACAAATACAATGGTAAACAGTACTTCAAAAAAGATGTTGTCATCTTCATTTACCCCAACAATTTTTCCGACAAAATAATTAGCAACTATGCTTCTGAATGATATTGCCAGCATCATTGAAAGGGCTACAAGAGTAATGCTTTTAAAGCCAAACACACTGACCAGGCATAATAATGTACTGAAAGCCAGTGTAATTACATTTATTTTAAGAAGTAATCTTTCCTTTCTATACATTTTCAAATAAGTATTATATAAGAGCTGCATTTTTGCATCATAAACGCATATAGGAAGAAGAAATATCAAATAATAGATACTTTGACTATAATTTGGCAACCAGATTTTTAATAATATTGCAATCGGTAGATACACAACCAAAAGCGCAACTCCTAAATATCCCAACATTTTTCTCATACAGATATACATTTTAGTCGATACTTCATGATCCACTTTTTTCAAAGCCGGAAACAAAACCATACTGATCTGTGTTATAAACTGAAGAAAAAAATTACAAAGTGTTATGCTTAGCGAAAGTATTCCAAATGTCTTTATTCCGGATGTATGATCTACCATCACTCTTCCGACACCCAGGATAAAGCTACTAACTATATTAGAAAGTGTAAGATTAATACCTATTTTGATATTATCTACAAGTGCACTGAAGCTTTCTCTAATTTGAATCCTGCCAAATTCAAAGTTTTTCTTAGCAAGATAAACCATAAAAAACATGGCGGCTCCCTGTGCAACTACATAACAAGCTATAAACGGCTTATATGAAGATACCTTTACAAAAGACATAACAATAATAGAAATCAGGAAGCCGGCTTTGGAAATGATCACCGCCCCGGAATACAACCTGGTAAAGTTCACTGCCTGAAAAACATATCCCCAAAACCATGTTGCATTTACAATTACCATATAAATAGCTGTCAACATCCAAACAAATTGTCTATTGGGATCGCCACAATACAGCATGGCAGCAATGGCGCCCACAATACCGATAGCCATCTGCCAAGCAACCATTATTATGAACTGACCACCTATCAAATTTGTAGGTAATCGATCCGGTTCGTACCCTCCATATTTAAGATAAATACCATCAGACAATCCAAAGTGTAACAATCCCACGTATGTACTATAAAATATAAACAATTGCCAATATCCAAAATGCTCCATTCCAAGCATCTTTGGAATAACAAGAGATGCGACAATACTGAAGGCATAATTAAAGAACTGTGCAGTAAATGCTGCTGTTATATTTTTAGCAAATTGACGATCAGCCAAAATACCACCTCAAAACTAAAACGTATAATCAACAACGGTACTATCTGACAAGTTAAGGTCTATACAGCCTTTTTGAAAGCAAAACTATTTTTTCATATGGAAGTGGTAATCCTAATAATCTTTTCAGAAACCCCATTTTCCAAGATGAATTAACGTATTTATCACGAAGCCTGTGAGGATGTTTGATAACATCGATAATTTTTGTCTTTTCAGCCAGTTTCATCTCTTTAGGTTCAACAAGTTCTAAATCCCCAAAGCTCTCTGCCACTTCTTTCGACGGGCGCATAAATAACTGATAAAATGGGCCAAAGCAAATCAATGGATCATTCACTTTTTCATTAATATTTATGTGCTCTATCACATATTCTTCAGCAGCTTCCTGTAACAGAAAAATATTATGAGCTGTCAATGTATTAGCATACTCAAAATCATCAAGTTGAACTCTGTTTTTATCAGACGTATATTTTAACAAGGTCCCATGAGGTGCCATAAAACACAGTTCTAATAATGAACAAACGTATTTTGAAGAATCATATAGCCACTCATTTTTATCTTTTTGATACAAATAACCATTCATATTTACATACTTCTGATTGTCCGACCGTGGTACAACTCCCAAATAATAGCCAATAATAGTATGGTCGTATCCGAAAGAATCCATCAAAGCAGAAAATGATCTTTGCATATTCCCGTGCCAGCCAATATCTACTATCGCAATCCTGCCTTTTATATCAAAGCTATCAAAATAGGCTTTAAACGCTTTACTCTCTTCTTTTGAACAAGATATGATCTTGTCGGATAATAATTCATATATATCACGAGCATGAATATCATTTATTAGGTTTTCTTTTTTTACAACACCCTCGATATCTATTTGTTTTGATTCTAACAAGTCACTACAAAAATCTATGTCGCCTCCCCACTTCTGTATCAACCATTTATATGTTACTTCCCTTGGAATAAACATACTTTGAATAACTTCTTCAAAACCAGGATGAAGATGAAGTGCTGCAACTTGTAATGCCCTGCGTGAAGCATAGAAGTAATAAGACTGAATAAAAGTCCGGGGAAACATACGGTCAAACATTTTTTTCATAAAGTATCCATCTCGGGAAAAAAACAATACACAATCTATCTTTTTCTCAACTGCCGATGAATACAGCCATTCTAAAAAGCCTTGGATTAACGGGCCAAAACAGCAATAGCCTACTTTGTCGAAAACTCCTTTATCTCTATTTCTCCCTTGATAGTCTTCGTATATTCTATTTAAAAACACTTTATTGTTTACTTCATTGATCATATATTTTTTTTATTGTTTTCCCCACAAACACGCTTATCCTAAGCCCAAAAAGTGATACAAATGCACCTATACGATTTTTGATCCGTACTTTATCATTTGGATCAAACAAAACATTCAGTCTGTATTTCTTAATCTCCTTAAATAGTTTTTTTTGGCTTTCCTTATCTTCATTTGGTACCTGTAACAATACGTGATAATTTTGTGAAAATGCTCTGGAGCTTGCTGCTTGTTTCAAATTTATATCATAATTGATCACATCTATGTATAACTGTTTTGTCATGGGAATCACTACCATTTTTTTGTCGGAAAATTGAGATCGTATAATACCATCGCATCTCACACGATAGGCATATATCTTATCATGAACAACAGCAATCTTTTTTGCTCCAATAAATACTTTATACATTATTGCAGCATCTTCAAATAGAATGCCTTTAGGAAATCTAATATTGTGAAAAATATTTCTATTATATAATCTAAATGGAGCGCCGTTAGGGATTCTTTGATACAGAAGTAATTCCAATGCAGTATGAGCATTCACTAAATCAACGTTTGAACCATCATATGTTTCATCAAAACATATCTTATCTTCCTGATCATCTTTAAAACGAATAATATTATAGTCTGTTGATGCAATATCAGCTCCAGTAGTGATCATCGCACCAAGAAGACATTCTACAAATTTATCAGATACACAATCATCACTATCGATAAATGAAAGTACATCACCAGTACTATGTTCAATCCCAACATTTCTAGCGTCAGATAATCCCCCATTTTCCTTATGTATTACTTTGATTCTATTATCTATTTTTGAATATTTATCACATATTACCCCGCTCTTATCGGGAGATCCGTCGTCAACAAGTATTATTTCTAATTTCTTATATGATTGACTCAAAATACTATCGATGCATTTTTCCAGATATTTTTCAACCTTATAAACTGGTACTATAACACTTACAAGCATTTCATCCTTATCAATCATGTGTTTTACCCTTGTTCCGGTTTCAACAATTTGTACATGACCACAACAAAAAACAGCACATATACCAATGAATAGAGATAAACCATTATATTGATTGTATGAAGCAAAACCGAAACAAAAAAGATCCAAACCGGCAAGCCCTGACAATCCATAATAAATACACCCAGACTTGCAATCACTGAATACTGCTCTCTATTTTGAAAAGAATTATCTTTAGGGTCTGTGCCTTGGTATTTCTTATGCATAACGAGCCTTGGAAAAATAGAAAAAACAGCTTGTAATCCACCTAAAAAAATACAAATAGCAAAATCTTCATCAAAATCAAAAAGGCTGTTCATTCTATCGCTATATGCAGCCATTCCTACTGCCAAGGGAAATCCCCATAAAGCAATATACCCCACCGTCCCATCTATCAAATCACCGTACTTAGAAGTTTTTCCTGTGAATCTTGCCATTGTGCCATCAACACAATCTAATACTATCCATATTAAAAACATGCCCCCGCCAAAAAGTCTTCCTACAACACTTGTGGAAAATGCAATAAGAGGTATTCCTATCAATAACGGCACTAAAGAAAGCCAGGTTACAAAAGTAGGACTACAATCAAACAGCAAGAAAAACTTGACCAAATAATGAGATGTCGGTCTATATAAATAATATACAAATGGATTTGATCTATCTTGAATTTGCTTCTTTCTTGTATATGCCTTATCTTTTATTTCCTTTACAGTTGTCCGCATCTGTCTCCCCTTATATTCTCTCCGGATCGTCTAATTTATACGCCCACCCATTATCTTCCTTTGAAACAATCAGTTTGTCATACTTTAAGGGCTTTATATATGAGTAAATAAATCCTGTCGGTACAACACATAACATTCCATTTATACCAAAAAGGATCCGAACTATTTTTTTGAGTAATCCAACGTGTTCTTGAGGCGTTTCTATATCCTTCCATTCAGAATCATTCTTATATCTTACGAAATACTTCTCTAACGGATGACTGTACTTATCCCCACTTTGCCACGGCCTTCTGACCAAAAAATTATTTGTATAATGTATGATGCAAGGTTCATTTTTAGCATCTATATATTCTTTCTCAGAATACATAAATCTGGACTTACGATACATCTTAAGTTCTTTATAACTGAAAACGCACTTTATGGTTGTAAGGTTATATCTAGGGCTTAACGGCTTAATATTCTCCTTTAGAAGATAATTGATTATTCCTTCATCAGGATATTCCATCTTAGTGTTGCAGTTCATACCAAGTATTTGCAGCACTTTGTTTTCTACATTGATTTCTTTCCACTTCTGAACATCCATGAGTAACACGCCTGAATTAAAATACGGAAGCGACTTCCCTAGCATGCACTTCTTCTTATGTCTATCTCCAATGCATTCGTAGACTGCTGCACAAGCCTTGCCTCCAAGATTTGTATTCCACAACTCCTGTATACTATCTGCAACAATAGTGTCACAATCCAAATATAGAACCCTTTCATCGGATAACTTATCTCCAAAAGCAGAAACAAAGTATAATCTATAAAAGATATTCTTTGGCCACTTCCCCATTTTACTGTTAGATATAGATATATCTGCTATAAAAAAGCATACTTCACGTCCGAAACGCCTTGCTGTATCATATATCTTTTTCTTGTTTCTATCTGAAATACCATCATCAATGATGAAAACATTTAGCTCAATTACATCCTTATTGTTTTCATAAAGAGATGTTAATGATATCCCTAGTAAATGAGCATAATTATCATCGCTAACATAAACAACAGTCATGCCATACCTTCCAAACTTTTATATCTATATAAGACTTTTATTTCATCAAGTAACTATTCAAAAAAGAATGTACAATAAACTCCCACAATCTATGAATACAGCCAGAATAATAGTTATATTTTCACATGGGCCATTATATATAGTATTAAACTCATATATTGTTAAACTCGGAAAAGTTTGATCAGATCCTTCACGCCCCACCCAAGCGATATTGCGTATATATTCTTACTGTATATTATAATCTATATCCCGTCTTTTGTCATAAAAAACGGCGCAGATCTCACAATCTGCGCCGTTTTTAAAGTTACTGTTCAGACCCTAACTTGACATTCTAACCTAACGATAAAAATACATATGAAAATTTGAGAAAACCCAGAAAAAATCTAACTTTTTTGGGT
>NZ_AUKE01000034.1 GCF_000424585.1 Butyrivibrio sp. MC2013 | reverse complement strand
CTCGGCATAAGGTGGAAATTTATCTCCACTTCTTGCGAATATCTACCTCAATGAGTTCGACCAAGAGTTTCTAAAAAGAGGTGTGCCTTGCATAAGATATGCAGATGACATCGTTCTTCTAGCGAAAAGCAAAAGAGCATCAGAGAGACTCTTGGAAAGCAGTACAAAATATCTCGAAGAGAAACTGAAGTTAACAGTAAATCGAGAGAAAAGTCGTACTGTCAGCGTGTTTGCAATCCGAAATTTTAAATTCCTTGGCTTTGCATTGGGAAGGAACGGAAGTGGCGTTTTCGTCAGGGTTCATCCAAAGTCATTGAAGAAGTTCAAGTCAAAGCTGAAAGATTTATCTTCCCGTAAGTCTGTGCAATCCATCAAGCCTAGCCTTGAGAAAATCAAGGTATATGCGAGAGGATGGCTTAACTACTACGGTATAGCAAGCATGAAGAACAACATAGACGAAATCAATGGATGGCTCTATCACAGAATACGTATGTGTATATGGAAACAATGGAAGAAGCCCAAGACAAAGGTGCGAAATCTGATTAAGATGGGTGTACCCGAGGACTTGGCGTACATGGCTGGTAACAGTCGGCGTGGATATTGGTTTACCACACATACAGTCGCAGTCAACATGGCGATGACAAAAGAAAGACTGATAAACAGTGGCTTCTATGATTTAGCCACAGCCTATCAGTCTGTGCACGTCAACTATTGAAAGCGCCGTATACCGAACGGTACGTACGGTGCTGTGAGAGGACGGGAGCTAATCACTCCCTCCTACTCGATTCAGTTATAAAGGTTATTTTGGGAACGGTACCCTTTATCTATTGCGGTGAAATTATGTATAAAAGACCAATTGTTAATAGGTAAAGTGGGACGTAAAAACCAAATTTGGTTTTATAAGAATTTTCTGTATAAAACAATAAAATACTATATATTGTGGACAGCAATGAAAACACATCAATATATAGAAAAACGACAAAAAATAAATGATAAGGCTGAAATATTTGACTTCCAAAATGCTATATTTTGGGAAAACAGTGAAGTGTTAAAACCAAAAAAGTTGATATTTGGTTTTAAGTGTGATATATTGATTCTGGAGGTGGATATATGGGTGATGTGAAGGCTTATGAAGCAGGATTTTTACCTTTAAGCAATGGGAGTATTGATTATTCATATTTTTTGGATGAGCTTATAGATGCTTCAGCTAAACTTGAGGTATATAAAGAGAAGATAGCTGATAGTAAACTGGATAGTAGTTGGTTTATGCCAACATTGCAGCAAAAAGAAGCGTTGGCATCATCTTTACTTGAAGGAACACAAGCAACACTTGATGGAGTGCTTACAAATCAAGCAGAGCCAAATGATGCAGATGAAAATATCAATGAAGTTATCAATTATTTTAACGCATCTAAAAAAGGTATTCACATCTTGGGAAGAGAGGATTTTTCCAACGAATTCTTTTGCGAGCTGCATGCTATTTTGATGAATGGAAATGTCAGAAAACCTGAAGTTATTGGAAAATATAGGGTGGAGCAGAATTACATAGGAAAGAATGATGGAACGCACGCAATTACATTTACGCCTCCTGCGCCAGAAAAGGTTCCGGAATTGATGGATAATTTGATCTCTTACATCAATAAACCATCCGATGTATTAAAACCATTGGTAAGAATAGCGGTTATACATGCTCAGTTTGAGACTATACATCCATTTATGGATGGCAATGGACGTGTTGGGAGAATGCTGATTCCCTTGTATCTCTACTATACAAAGCAAATTGAGCTTCCGTGTTTTTTTATTAGTGAAGCGCTTGAGCATGACAAATTGAGATATTATAACCTACTAAATAATATAAGGCAGAAAGATGATTGGAATGAGTGGATTAAATTTTTCCTTAGTACAGTTGCGAATCAGTGTGATAAGTACATTAGTATTGTTACAGCAATAAACAAACTTTATGATGCACATATGAATATTGCTTGTGACTTTACAAAAACATCTAATGTTGTTCCAGTTATTAATATGCTATATCAGTATCCTATTACAACTGCTAAGCAGATAGTGGAAAAAACAAAACTACCGTTGACGAGTGTTAATAGGCTGCTGAATATGATGGTAGATAAAAAAATCCTTATAACAGATGGTAAACAGAGAAACAAAAAATACATTTATTATGGATTATTAGATATTATTCGTTAAGAATAATTTGCTGATAAAATCTATTGGAAAGCCGAGGTGATGATATTTGATTGTGATTAATAAGAAAAACGTATAACTGCGCCAACAGTTATACGTTCTCTCGAAGAAAGACTCAGTAGAATCTTTCAAAATCGGTATATATTATTCTACTTCAATCTTTCTAAGAGAGCAATAAAAATGTAACTAATAATCTTTTTATTGTTTGGCCAAGAATGATTCTTGGCAGAAAGATGAGGAGAAAATGGAAAAAGTAATTGTTTTAGTTCCTTGTCTGTCAGATATGACAGGAGGGAACGTCTATGGGTACAACTAAATCAGGAAGAGTTTTAAATACTCGAGGTGCTGCCGGATCTGCAAGCCAATTCTCAGTAGTTCATTCAAATGAAGGTGCCTATACAAAGCCACGTAACGGCAATCATATACGGCTTAAGAGTGGGGGACACGGACAAGCGGGCATGAACGAACTTGATAAGTATGGCATTAGATATAAGGTTGAGAAGACCTATCCTAATGGGGTACGAGTAGGACATGTTTTGGACCATACAAATAAGGCAAAAACAAAATCTATGGGACAATCGTGGTTTCCAAAGAACTGGACTAGCAAGGACATAAAACATGCAGGAGAGCATGTGGCAAATTTGAAAGGAAATAGACATACCAAGGATGGAGTGGCTGTATTTGGAATGTGGAAAGGAGTTCGTGTTGGAGTTATACGAACACATGGGCAAATAGGAACCATCTTTCCAGATGCAAAACAACCATATGGTAAAGGGGGTAAGAAAAAATGAATATAGAAAAGTTTAGAGAAGTCATTAAACGCAGAGAATATGTGGAAGATATTAGTTGCGGAGAATGGGCAGACGGAATAGAGGAATGCCAGAAACTTTTAACTGATATCCTATCAGAAGACATTACATCGACAATAGACTTCTTGAATAATGAATGCACTGCTTCGGAATATTCCTGGATTAGTGAGGTATTGGAGGAGGTTGTTGAAAAAAAACCAAATACTGAATTAGTTAAGTGCTACAAGGAACTAATGACTAAATTCCCTGAGGAATGTGCTACATACAATATTGCTGGTGCTATAGAAGGGGCAGAAGCAATATTGAGGTGGGAGGCAGAACATGGGAAAGACAGCGACTAATCTGGTAGATGAAGGTTTTAGAGTTTCTTTGGTAGAAACCGCATTCTTCGATGGAAAGTTTGAAATACCACATATTGATGCACCAAAAGATATTATTATTCCTGAAGGGATGGTTCCGTTCTCAATCAGAGAGCGGAGCCAAGATAAGAATGATTTTGTATGCTTTTATGAAAATGATATCAACTTTCGGGAAATATTAATAAATACCGAAGAGTACGTTGACAATCTAAAAAGGTTTCCGGGAATAGTTACACCAGATTGTTCACTTTATCTTGACGCGCCGTTATGTGTTCAAATCGCTGATATCTATCTGAACAGAGCAGTGGGGTATTACTTAAGCCAGCAAGGGCTTTATGTTGTGCCTAACATTCGATGGGGAGATGAGCGAACTTATAAATCAGATTTTCTCGGAGAAAAGGTGGCATTTCAGGGAGTGGATAAACATAGCATTGTTTCTATCGGAACATATGGACAAATCAAATCCACTGAATCCAAAAGATATTTCAGAGAAGGTCTTGAAGAGATGCTGAAGGAACTTGAACCAGAAGTTGTTCTTGTTTATGGCGCTATGCCTGATAAGATATTCGGAGGACTTTACGATAAGACGAGTTTCATTCAATATCCTGATTGGACTACCCGTATGAAACAAAAATGATTGTCATTTGGGAGAGTTGCCACCAGCCGCATACAGTAGCCCTGAGCTTTCTACCGTACGCAGCAGGTAAACAGCAACTTGAGGTGAAAATGCTTCAAATCCGGCACTTCAATACCTCAAAAAGTTCTCAAAGAGATGATCAATCTGCATTGCAGATTTCAGAAGACTCGGTACATTTGTACCGGGTCTTTTTGCGTGCCAAAAGCGAATCTGGGGGACGGGGTTAGTGGTCCAAAACGATGGGTTATAACACCAGAGCTTTCAGGTGCGATAAAAATCTTTCTGCTATTGGTGTAAATGCCTGATAGCGGTTCCATGCGAAATATATTTTGTTTTCAAGTTTAGGAGACAACGGTCGGAATACAAGGCCGTTGTCTTTTGATGTATCAATAAGATGATCATAGGTGAGAAGATATCCAAGACCTTCCATTGTGAAAATAGAACCATTGTAGGAAAGACGAAAAGACCCTTCAAGCTGCAAATCTGAAAATCTGCTCCCTGCCCAGCTTTTTATATCTCCGTTCCAGGCCTGATCTGAGCAGAAAAGTGATAATCCTATCAGGTCATCCAGACGAATGGATTTCTTTTTTGCTAGAGGGTCATTTTCGGGAATGATAAGTCCCCAGGTATCAGCCTGTGGAAATTCTAGATATTCATACTTTCTGATGTCCGGCTGCTCAACCAGAACAACAAAATCAAGCAGCCCTTTTTCTGTTTTTTCGGATAGCTGCTCTGTATCGCCACTTGTGATGTGATAGTGGAGATTGGGATAGCTTTCTTTAAAGGTCTTGATCGCTCTTGCAAGGAATCTTAGCTGATAAGATTCTGCAAGTCCAAGGTACAGGTCTCCTCCGCTTATATCATCAAGTGAAACAAATTCCTGCTCAATCTTATCAGCCATACTAACAAGATCTTCTGCGCGGTTTCTGAGAAGGATTCCTTCTTCTGTCAGCTTTATGCTGAAACTGTGCCTAGTGAATAGCTTCTTACCTAATTCTTCTTCCAATGATTTTAATTGTTTGGATAAAGTTGGCTGAGTCATATGCAGTATCTCGGCGGCTCTGCTCATATTTTCTTCTCTTGCTACTGCTAAAAAATATCTTAAAGTCCTGATTTCCATGGTGATTCCTTCCCTGCGCAGTGCACTCGAAATGCTACGCAGTGCAGCACTCGAAATGCTAAATGATATGCCAAAACAGAATATCATGATATTCATTATAACCATTAGCGAGAAATCTCACAAGCTTATACAATAAAGCTGTAAACAAAATAGTTGCACGGAAATGAGGAATACTCATGGATAAAGAATATCTAAAGCAAAGCCTTTCAGATGCTGGATGCTGTAATGAGGCATCAGATACTATTCTGGAAAGATTTGAGTCAGGCAGTATGGATGAGATGGTAAGGCTTCTGAAAAAAGAGAGATGCCGAGCCATGGACGAGTACCACGAATGCGGAAGAAAAGTTGACTGCATGGATTTCATGCTAAGAAAAATCGAAAACGAAATGAAGCAGAGATAACGGAGGTATCAAATGATGATCAGAACAGAAGAACTTAATCTAGTAACAGAGTGGGATAAGACTTTTCTAAAGAGTGAGAAGGTGGAACACAGCAAGGTGACATTTGTGAATCGCTACGGGATAACCCTTGCAGCGGATATGTATGTGCCAAAGAATGCGAACGGAAAGCTTCCTGCTATAGCGGTGTCAGGACCCTTTGGAGCTGTTAAGGAGCAGTGTTCAGGATTATATGCCCAGACCATGGCAGAAAGAGGATTTCTTACAATAGCCTTCGATCCCTCTTTTACAGGAGAGTCAGGCGGCAACGTAAGATATATGGCATCACCTGATATCAATACAGAGGATTTTATGGCTGCAGTTGATTTTCTTTCACTTAATGAAAAAGCAGATCCGGAAAGAATCGGAATCATAGGAATCTGCGGATGGGGCGGAATGGCTGTCAATACAGCTGCTCTTGACACAAGGATCAAAGCTACAGCTGCAATGACCATGTATGACATGACAAGAGTTAATGCAAAAGGTTACTTTGATGCCGATGATAGTGAAGAAAAGAGATATGAAGCGAAGAAGGCTATGTGCGCTCAGCGTCTTGAAGATTTAAAGAATGGAGAATATAAGCGCGCAGGAGGTGTTGTAGATCCTCTGCCTGCAGATGCACCTTTCTTTGTAAAAGATTATTTTGATTACTACAAGACGGATCGCGGATATCATGCCCGTTCCCTTAATTCCAATGACGGATGGAATGTAATAGGCTGTGAATCTTTTGTGAATCAGCCAATCCTTAAATACAGCAATGAAATCAGAAGTGCAGTGCTTCTTGTACATGGCGAGAAGGCTCATTCCTGCTACTTCAGTAAAGACGCTTATGCGGACATGATAAAGGACAGCAAATATGCTGATAATAAAGAGCTGATGATCATCCCTGATGCGGTACATACGGACCTATATGATGGAGGAGATAAGGATTATATTCCGTTTGATAAACTTGAGAGCTTCTTTAATGAATATCTGAAATAAGGAGAGATGACAATGAGTAAGGTTTTGATAATAAAGACAAGCCATAGAGCAAAGAGCAAAGAGCAATGATGAAGACTCTTCTTGACAGACTTAATCCGCTTTTTCCTTCGGATTATAGATTTCGTAATGTCTATATGCTTTCAACAGCTGCTGAAGATTAGACTTTTGTTCCTGAGAAAGCTGTCAGTGGTCTGAATGGTTGGGTAGATTGTTTTGAAAAAGCGTCATTTAAAGGTTCACTGTTCTGTGGCGGAATAAATGACATGGGTGAAGCAGACGGAAAAGAAGAGGAAAAGCAGGAAGCTTATGAGTTTGGAAAAAATCTTTTATAAGAAAAAATGCAGAGCCTGGATTATATTATGCTTGCTTGTTGTATTTACCGTTACAGGATGCAGAAAGCCTGTTAATACTGAGTCAGTTTCAGAAGCGGTAGCTATTCCGAATAAGGATAATGAAGAAATGACTCAAACCCGGCCTGAATTAGAAGAGGCAAGGAACATTGATATGGCTACGATGGAATCTTCAAAAAGTGAAGAGAGTATGACTGATTCAGAAGAAAGGTTGGCGGAGAATATGCTTAAGCTTTTTATAAATGATGAAGAGATACAGATAATCTGGGAAGAAAATGAATCAGTAGAAGCTCTGAAGAATCTGGCTGAAGATAAACCTATCATCATTGATATGTCTATGTATGGCGACTTTGAACAGGTTGGCTCTATCGGTCAGTCTATTCCAAGGAATGATAAGCAGATGACTACAAGTGCCGGGGACATTGTTTTGTATTCAGGTAATCAGCTGGTAGTGTTTTACGGTTCAAACAGCTGGGCTTATACAAAACTTGGTCATATAGATAACAAGTCTGAGGAAGAATTGGGAAGGCTACTTGGCTCTGGCAATGTTACTATAACAGTCAGCGTTAATGAATAAAGATTATGAGAAGTGAGGCAATATGATGAAAGCATATGAAACCGGTAAAAATCTGTGATTTGAGGTCTATGATGAGCATTACAGTTAATTTACGTTATAAAGGAACAGATGGCGTTACTCAAAAAGAGATGGCTGCTGTTATCACGCATGTGGCTTTCTATGCCGGATGGCCAAAGGCATGAGCTGTGTTTAATCTGGCAAAAGAAGTATATCCGATGTAATGAATCGGATGCAGAAGAGGATTATCTGAAAATCCAGTAAGTATGGATATTGGTAGATTGACATAACCCGAATTATTAGGTAACATCAGAACAGTTGAATTAAAAAGACGCCCATTGCTACCGAGTAGTAGGATAAACGTCATTCCTTTACCGTTAGGTCTTAGCAGGTAGGGGAATGGCGTATTTTATTATATCATAGGAAATTGCTTTCCTATGATATAATAACGCTCCGCTATGGATGCGACCGATGCGCAGATGTGTTTTTGTCGATCGCACTTAGGTAGCTTCATTTGGGAACAGCTTATGCTATGTGGACAGGCATGGGAATCGTGGGTACTACGCTGCTTGGGATTTTTCTTTTTGATGAGAAATTGTCAGTTCCACAGGTTATATGTGTTATTTTAATTGTAGTTGGAATTATAAGATGCGTAACAAAGAGTTCTCGGAAACAGAGCGCGTGCTCGTTGCCAGTGAGGGCGAACAAGGCTTATACGAAAAGTACGGTTTTGTAAAAATCGGTGATTTTAAAACCATATATGGCACCGAGGATCAACTGTTTCAGAAAGGGTTATGATAAGTGAGATATGGGAACGATTAAGGATTACAGAAATATGGTAGATCAGCCCTGGGGCAGAATGTTCTACGAAATGATTTTTAAACAGCTGATTATTACGAATGATAAAAGAATCAGAATTCTGGATTTTGGAGCGGGATTCTGTATTACAGCCAATCATTATGCCAAGAACCATGATGTTGTAGCTGTAGAGCCAAATGAAGAAATGTATAGCCTGCGTGTTGAAGAGAATGAGTATACTCTGATTACACAAGGATTGGATTATCTTAAGACTGTCCCGGATAATTCTATTGACTTTGTCATTTGTCACAATGTGTTGGAGTATGTCGAAAACAAGGAAGAAATCTTAAAGCAATTGGTCAGGGTATTAAAACAGGAAGGTACTTTGTCTATAATCAAGCATAATCTTTTCGGTAGAGTAATGGGAAGTGCTGTGCTTGGAGATAATCCGCATGCGGCACTGGACCTGCTGAACAACGTAGCAGAGGACAGCATGTTCGGAAACAGGGATGTTTATGGTAATGAGTTCCTGACTGATTTGCTTTCCGGAGAAATGGCACTTTCAGAAACATACGGAATAAGAGCGTTCTTTGGCTTGTCTTCAAACAACGAGATTAAATACACCGATGATTGGTACAAATCCATGCTTGAGCTTGAAGCCAAGGCAAGTACCATGGACGAATTCAGAAAGATTGCATTTTTCAACCATTTGATATTCAAAAAGAAATCCTGACTTATGTGTGGAGATATATGAAAACATATTACGATGACGGAACCTTAAAAATTCGAAGCATGATTCCAGAGGATGCAAAGATATTGTATGACACATATCTTTCCTATGGATGGCACCCTCAGATTAAGGTTTATGAGGATTATTACAAAGAGCAGGAAGAAGGCGAAAGACTTGTGTTTATCGCTGAATATGAGGGCGCGGTCAAAGGACAATGTACTCTTGTCCTACATCCCACGGAAGGACCATGGGGAGGACAGGACTATCCCGAAATTGTTGATCTAACAGTATTCTTCGACATCCACGGGAAAGGAATAGGAAGCAAACTACTTGATGTGGCGGAAAGCGAAGCTGCTAAAATCTCAGATATGGTATTTTTGGCAGTGGGTGTCCATTCCGGATACGGGCAGGCACAGAGGATATATGTTAAACGAGGATATATCCCGGATGGAAGCGGTGTCTGGTATCAAAACAAAGTTCTGGATCAGTATGCACCTTGTGTAAATGACGATGATCTGCTCCTGTTTTTGTCAAAAAAACTTCGATGAAAAGTAAAATCAGAGTATTATTTTTGATCGCAGTTATTCAAGTTGCCACCAGCTTTCTACCGTACGCAGCAGGTAAACAGCAACTTGTCTTGGAAATGATATACGACTTATTACACCTCAGGGCAACTGTTCTGGGGTGTTTTTTTATCGAATTGTGATAATCGCTAAAAGTGTAGAATTCTACAACTTTGTTGATTAAGATAAAGCGAGATAGATATCTAAATCAGTTGATCAATGCCAGAAATAATGGATTTCCGAAAGTGATAACAGGCGTAAGAAGATGTGGAAAATCTTTTCTTCTTAAAGAAATTTATAAGTGATAAACTAATACCTCAATAGCGAAAGGGAAGATTGGTATGGAGAATATTTTTTCACAAGGCTTAAAAGAAAACAACATAAATAAGCTTTTAGCTGCACCAAAAAGCGACCTCCACAATCACTCAACCAAAGGATGCAGAAGAGAGTGGCTTGCCCAGAAACTGAATGTTGATATTCCTAAGCCACCACAGCACCTAGAAGGGCTTGAAGGTATGCACGCATGGTTTAGGTCCTCTATAAAGCCCTTTTGTGATGGCTATGAGAATATGCTGCTTAGATGGGAGGGCGCTTTTGCTGAGGCTGAGCGAAATAACATAACTCGTCTTGTTATGAATTTTGGTACTGCTGAAGTGGACCAGGTAGGAACTGTAAAAGAGTTCCAAGAGCTTATTGAAGGATTCCATAAAACATTCTGCCCGGATAGTATTTTTGAGGCTGAGCTTACATATCCCGCCTTTGGAAACGTGGAAGAAGAGACTGATGAACTAGATAAATATGCAGGTTTAGGATATTTCAAGGCAATTGATATTTGCGCAGGAGAAAATGTTCAACCATTTGAAGCTTTTTTGCCGCTATATAGAAAGGCTGAGAAGTATCATTTAACTAAGAAGATGCATGTTGGAGAAACGGGTTCAGCGGAAGATGTCAGAAGGGCTGTGGAGACTCTTGGCCTATCAGAGGTGCATCATGGAATTAATGCATCAACATCCAAAGAAACCATGAGATTTCTGGCCGATAATCATATACAGGTTAATGTCTGTCCCAGTAGCAATGTAATGCTGGGATTTGCAAAGGATTATAAAACACATCCAATCAAAATATTGGTGGAGAATGGTGTTAGGGTTACCATAAATACTGATGATCTGCTGATCTTTGACTCGTCAATTGAAAATGAATATCTTAAACTGTATAGGGCGGGTACACTGAGGGCAGAGCAGCTTGAGGAGATAAGACAAACAGGATTAGGAATTCTGTGATAAGAAAGCAATATGGAATAATGCCGGATTAACCGATGAGAGAAGATAGATTATGAAGAGATCAGTTAAAAGAGCTATCATAATAATTTTAATTGCAAACGTCATCCTGATAGTTGCTGCTATTTGCGGGAGAATACTGAGCAGATTCGTTTATGAAGATCATCTTGATGAGCCTTTGATCACAGTTGATGATACCGAGATTACCTTAAGAGAATTTGGATATTACATATATGAAGTAGAAGAGTTTGTGCAGAACCAGGCACTTTTGTATGATCCTGAGAATCCAAAGCACTGGTGGAATACCCACTTTTCAGCCGGCATGGATTCTCAGTTTGTCTGTGATTACGCCAAGAAGGTGGCAGTTAACACTTGTATATCAGATGAGATTTATTATAAAAGAGCTCTTTATGAAGGAGTTGTATTAAGTAGCGCGGAAGAAAAACAAGCAATGGTCGAAGCAAAGATGATCTTAAGCAGCATGACCGGGAATCAGCTTGCAAGAACAGGGTTGGATGAAAGCATCCTCACTAATATGCGGATAAAACATGCTCTTGCAGTAAAATATGCCAAATTTCTTGTAAATACCTGTGATTTAACAGGATATTCCGAAGACCCGGAAAAGCTTCTAAACTGGGATGGCGTGTATTATCAAGAAAAGATTCTACCGGAACATACAGTAAAGACTAATGATAAGGTTCTGGATAAAATAACGTTGGGAAAAATAACAGTGAATTATGAGTAATTCTATTTGAATGTGTTAGAATTATTTCATGAAAACAAGAGAAGAAGCATTAAAATACGGATTATCTTTTCCGGATACTTATCAGGAAGCGCCCTTCCACGATCCTAACTGGCAGCTGGTGCGATATAAGTATAATAAAAAAGCATTCCTGTGGACTTATGAACGAGAGGGCTTTATTAATCTCAATGTGAAGGTTGATCCCGAGACGGCTTTTTTCTGGAGAAAGGCTTACAGCTCAGTTATTCCCGGATACCATCAGAATAAGGAGCATTGGAATACAATCATCCTCGATGGAAGTATCCCGGATAAAGACATAAAGCTCATGATTGCCGAGAGCTACGACCTGATAGCAGACTCTCCGACTAAGAGGATTTATGATGCTGTAGCCAGAATCCCAAAGGGATGTGTTGCAACTTATGCGCAGGTTGCAGAAGAAGCCGGGGATAGAAAGATGGCAAGAGCTGTAGGAAATGCTCTTCACAAAAACCCTGACCCCAGCACAATTCCCTGTCATCGTGTAGTAAACTCAAAAGGCGAACTTGCCGGCAACTATGCATTTGGCGGAGCCTGGAAGCAGGGAGAAATCCTGCTCTCTGAAGGCGTCGAAGTCAAAGATGGAGTTGTTGATTTACATAAATATCAATGGCGCAATAAATAATAAAGCCCCTGACCTTTGCGGGGCTCTTTTATAAGAGAAAGAGCTCGACAACTTTGTAGAGCGATTAAATTCCAGTTTGGCAAGAAGAACAAACGCAGAAAAACTTCCCAAGAAAATATATATTGTCTTTAATATATTGGCGCAAAGACGAGTGGATTTTTGCAGGAATATATGAGAGTTTGAGTGTTATGGAAACACCAAATGGTCCATCAAAATATAGATATTCTACAAGGCTTGTTGATGTAGCAACAGATTTGATAGGAAGAATGATAATAGGTTTAAAAAAAGATTTTCGAGCTTCATATCTTTGTTTGGAGAATTACGTAACAGATTTAGAAGTTCTTGAGATTACAAGGGATGTATGCAAAACAGTATTTCCAGGGTATGACAAAGTGAATGTTTCATGGGAAGAATTGTCTGGCTACATCGAAACTGATGCCTGGAAGACTGCACTTGCGAATCAAAAAGGCGTTTACTTAATCTCTGATATACAAAATGGAAAAAAGTATGTTGGTTCGGCAACCGGTGAGAATATGCTCTGGGGAAGATGGAAAGACTATATCTTAACTGGACATGGAGGCAACGCTGAGCTTAAGAATCTAGATTTAGAGTATATTAAAAAGAATTTTAGATACAGCATTTTAGATATATATAAGAGTACCACTGATGATGACACAATCTTAGAAAGAGAGTCATGGTGGAAAGAGGCACTTATGACAAGGGAGTTTGGGTATAACAAAAATTAGCATTGAGGTAATGTTGTTAGCACCCTCTCTGAATGACTTTTAGTTGATACCTTTGATTGTCGCTGGATTGATTGATATACTGTCAATCAGTCTGTAGAAAGGAAGATTCCGAAAGGAGGTCCCCTAGCAAGCGACAATCCCTTCGGAATCCATGGTTTAAAACCATGGTAAGCGTATCAAAATATACAAAAACTTTCAATGAGAAATTGGGTGTTTTTTATTGAAAGTGAAGAAGAATGTATCTGTCCGGAATGTAAGAGTGGTCTGAAATACAGGGATAAGGTCCTAAGAATCCAGCGTTATCGTGATTCTGAACCTAAGTGGTTCGCAATAAACAGGTTGAAGTGTACCAATGAGAGC
>NZ_AUKE01000033.1 GCF_000424585.1 Butyrivibrio sp. MC2013 | reverse complement strand
CAGCTTGCATTATTACCTATCCAAATCTTCGTTATGGCATGCGATTAAGATAAGCAATTATATCTCTTTGGCTTTGAACAAATCATCTAGTGTGACCTGCTTTTGAACAATTCCACTATACTGATTTGATTCCACCCCATAAGTTGTTACAAATACTATCTGAACTGCTTTTTTAGTCTTTGAATTTTTACGGAAGGTCTCTATCCTCTTTCTCAATTTCTCGTCATAGTCTTTGTCGATGGCGTATTCACTCAAAGAAAATTTCATCTCACAGAGGTTTATAACTCTATCGCGACGATCAATAATCAAATCAATTTGTGTCCCCGCTGTACCAAGCTTCTTATCTGCCTTCACGAACCAAGATGACTCAGTGGATAGAATGCCTAGAATTCCAATCTTTTGCTTAATCTGGCTGATATGATCTTTACATACCTGCTCAAACATATTTCCAGCCCAGGTCTTTCTGGCAGGAGCATCGAGCGTATTGCTCCAATAATGTTCATCCCTGCCCTTGTTATCCCTTATATAGTTAAAATAAAAGCTTGAATAGTAATCAGCTAACTGATAAAGAGTATCTTTCTTCTTTTTGCCAAAAAACGGGTTTTCTCTGACAAAACCGGAATCTACCAGATTCTTTATAATCTTGGACAATACACCATTTAATGCAAGCCCTGTCGCTTTGGAAATATCCTCTCTCGTAAGACCGTTTTTCTTCTTACTGAGTTCATAAACTACAGAAATATAATTCTCACCCTGTGCAAACAAGGTATTATACAAATGGTCAAATTCATCCCATAGTTCTGCCGTTTTTCTAAAGAACAAATAATCAATATTTTGAAGATATGACATTTCTTTATCCAAAAGGCTCAGATAATATGGTATTCCACCCATTATCATATAGCACTCTGTAATATCATATCTTGACCAACGAATACCTTTACTGATCAAATACTCCTCAGTTTCAGCTAGTGAAAATGGCTCTAAGAAAAGCTTACATGTCTGACGATTGAAAAGACCACCCTTATTATGCTCTATATTATCCACCAGCCAAGATGTCGCTGAACCACACACTATAAAAACAAGGTTGTCAACAGAGGATCCGAAATCATTCCAAAAATACTCAAAAGCTGAGAGGAACCCAGATTTATGCGTATCAAGCCATGGCATCTCATCAAAAAAAACAACACATTTCTTTTCTGGATCCTGCTCCTCAATGTATTCACGCAAAAGCTCAAATGCATCTGTCCAGTTTGTTGGTGTTGGTATCTTCTTATGAGACTTTCGATTTAGCTCATTTATAAAAGCCAGTAACTGGTCAACCTTCGGCTTATTATATGCACCTGTCAACTTAAAGCTAAAAGAGTTCCCATAGTATTGATTTATCAAAAATGTCTTACCAACTCTTCTTCGCCCATACACCAAGACAAGCTGCGCTGTTTCCTCGCGCATACATTTGTCAAGCCTTGCATATTCCCTTGTTCTTCCAATAATCTTCTTTTTCATAAGAATATAATAAGCATATCGATTATATAAGTCAATAATACTTATCCAAAT
The DNA here is from genome assembly GCF_000424585.1 of Butyrivibrio sp. MC2013. Lineage (GTDB taxonomy): Bacteria > Bacillota > Clostridia > Lachnospirales > Lachnospiraceae > Butyrivibrio. Next base: position 13,027 of record NZ_AUKE01000033.1, on the reverse strand, counting down.
CTGCAAAATTATGTACGATTTGGATAAGCAATCAATTTAAGTAAATATCGGTAATATTATATTTATTACCGATATTTACTCTTTTATTATATTTAGCTCTTTTTAGACATAAGCAGAGCTAGTAGATGCTACCAAATTGCACTACATCCCGAGAGTTGCGGGGATGGGATTCGAACCCACATTACAGAGCTTATGAGGCTCGGCTGGTACCAACTCCAGACCACCCCGCGAGTCGCAAAGGCAGGATTCGAACCTGCGTTACAGTCCGTATGAAGGACGGCTGGATCCATCTCCAGTCCACTCTGCGATGCAAATAAAAAAGCCGCTTTGGAAATTCATCCTCTGCGGCTTGTCTTCGTTATTAAGTATTCAGCTATGCATCTACTGACTGCATGTCTGTATACCTCCAAGTCGCATGATATTTTTGGGCATAGTACGGCACGGGAAAGCGGGCATACTAACTCTGTATGCGCTCTCTACACAGATATTCATTTCTAAGTTTCTGTTTGCCATCATAATTATCTGCCTCTTTGTACCCGGGAGCTCTTCGCTCCGTTTCCTTTCGAGTATAAAATACCACAGCCTTGGAAAAATGTCATTCAACTTGTAATATAATCCGTTTTGCTCAGGAATTCCTCTATCAAATCTCCATATGCAGGTCCAAGCGGAAGCTCATACTCTACCTTCAAACGGTTTCTGACAGCCATTTCCTTTTCATTCTTTATCGGATTGAAACCTTCTTTTTCATACTGTTCCCGCCAGATTCCGATCCCACGCTTCTGCCAGGAAGGAAGCTTGTCAAAATTGATACCCTTCGAAAAGAGCAACTCATTCTTGAAAGAAACAGACTTCCCTTCCAGCATCGCAGTTGCTTCCTGCACGGATTTTCCCTCTTTCCTGAGTGTCCAGTAACAATATGAATTCAAAGAATTCCTGTGTGCATCCTCCTGTCTCCAGAGGAAGTAATCTCTTACCTTCTCCGCATTCGGAAGCGGAACAATCCTGCAGTCAAATGTAGCTACCCGTCCAAGTGCATGGGAAAACGCTGCACTTGCTTCGCCAGCAAGCGTGGAATTGTACTTGCGGACCTTTCTCCCGAAGGTTTCATCCCCAGGCACGAACAGCAATGAAATCTCGTCACTCTCTGTGAATCCATAGGCTATCCTGAATCCACAGTCCATCAAAGCCTCCACTGTGTTGACCATCAAATCTCGGAATCGCTCGTCAAACGGTGCCTCGAATTTGCAGATTTCCTTGGTCAGTCTGGTAAAGCCACGACCATCCAACCGCGCCACCATATAAGTCTCCGGAAGGATCACCTGATCCAACGACTGTTCATATACTCGCATCTTCTTATCAAGTTCATCGAAGTTCATTCAGAATCCCTCCATTCATCGATATTAATCGCATCATCTACAATGCTTACAAAAAACAATTCATCAAAACCTTCCGCACAAGACGGCATCTCCAACTTGTTGGAAGTATTGGCTATCGCAGTCCGCGGTACTTTAGCTTTGCCCTCTCGTAATTCATTTCGAGCGATACAATCCTGCAATTTGGACTGCATAAAGTATCCTACAACCTTATATCCGGCTGCTCTGGCTATACAAATATACTTGGTCCTGTCATCCGCAGTAGGATTTGTGTTATCAATGACCAAATCCACCTGTCTTGAGATTGCATCCTCAATTGCCATATTCTCTTTGTTGCGTGTATGAAGCGTATCCAGATTCACCCGAACATAATCTGCAAGCTTCTCCGCACAGAATCTGCTTTTCCCGCTTGCCTGGATTCCAATCATAATAGCCATGGTAGGCATAATTCCCTCCGCATCATCTATGAAAACAAGATATCCATTTCTTTTTCAAAAGAGGTAACTTCGCCCTCTTTTTCATAAGGACAAGTCATTTCAATATCTGATAATCGATCTTTCCCAATTGCCTTTAAGTATATGATTTGCTTTAAATCTAATTGATGGCCATAGTTTGATTTCTCCCAGCCAAAGAACCCGTGTCGCTTAAGTGCTTCGACGCATCCATTGGCCACTGCCAAGGCAAATTCTTTATAAGAAACCGTAAAATCAAACTGTTCTTCGTCCTCATAATGTGTTTCAATTCTGATTTTTAGGGTAAAATCATTATCAGCCGTAATGGTTCTATCTATATTCCAGTCAGTACTTCTTCCCTCTGCATCCCAAGATAAATGAACGACTTGAGGAATATCCTCGCAAAATACAATGTCTCCACCTTTATATCCTTCTTCATCAATTGATTCAACCAACCGATCACCATTCTTCTTTTTTATAATGCGAAATGGTTTATCACATCGGTCTAAATATGCATAATCAGTGCCATAGCAATATTGATAAAAATCTGGACTCATACAGCAAAGTGCCTCAATGAGTTCTCCCAATTCATACTTACCCCAAATGCAAGTAGTAAGTAGGTAATGCTCTGAACCATTGACATATACCTTGTAATCTTCCCATCCGCCTCCCCAAACAACTACTTCAAATTTAACCTTATCCATAGAATCATCTCCTTCAGAAATCGAATTCATCTTCTCTTTCCAAAAGCTGCGCCCACCTGGCTGATATTAGCTTTGCATATTGAATACTCGGCAACCCATAATGTCCAAGTGCATACGCATCATTAAACTCAACCAGCAATGTCCGGCCATCTCTGGTATAACAAATATCCATGCTACAAGCAGCCGGCCTGTCTTCCCATTCAACAAATGCCTTGAGCATTCTCTGAACAATCTCACTATCATAATGATAAATATAACTTTGACGAGTTTTATCAAGTAGCATTCCATAAGGTCTCAGGTCAATCAGCTTGTCATATCGGATAAAACCTCTCCATTCAGCCAGAATATCCAATGGCTCTGATACCAGTACCTCATAATTCTCAAAATGATTCCCACAACCAACAAGATCTGCAATGCTTGATATGATTTTCCCAGTAAAAGCCTTGTCTCTGATCGGCTTAACGAAATATCCGGCTGTCCATTTAGACTCATCACAGGAAATACTGTTGATTGTATCCTTCCAGACTTTTCTGCCGAGGAATTCCCTCATATTGTCCGGATAGTCCGGTATATGTGGTTTGACGTCAAATTTAGCAAATATCTCGTTACACTGATCGATATAATCCAGGACAATATCTTCTCTCTCAACACGGTCATAGATATCATCGATAGTATGATAAGGAATGATCTCTGCACCCATTTCCAGAAAACCATACATTGCATTGGCCATGTTATGGCTGTGCGGAATATCCATCTGCATTCCATTGTCGTATTTTGTTTTTAACCAAACTCGTCCCATAATAATTTTCTCTTTGATCCTGCCAACATAGACTTATTCCATAATCCAAACAATCTCTATGGCCTCGGTCTCCTTAGTCGTCGGAGCCTTTAATTGGTCAGAAAGTTGCGGTTTTCTGTATGGAACTGAAATAGCTCTCTCCTGTTCACAACACATATATTCGCTTCTGTCGTAGCGATCCCCCTGCTCAACGGTATCTATTCCGGAGATTTTCTGATCCATTGTTTCTGCGATTAATTCAGCTTTTTTTCTTGAATCATTAATTGCCTCTTTTAATAGTTCATCATGTAATTCTTTTTTATTTGACAAAGAATACTGTACATTCAGGTCAACATCCATATCCGATTTTTCAATTAAGTCCATTAAAGAATTGTTAAATCCCATATCAAATGGAATAATTATCTTTAATTCACGAGTAGCTGTTACATCCAGTTCCTTGTCTTCAAATTCCTGATTGATGTCATCATCGGAGATATGGATATTCCTTAAGTCAATTCCCCAGCTCTTCACATTCTCCAAGAACTGCTCACAGTCTTTTATAACTTTTGCTGCTGCGGCTGATGAACTGCCAGCATGCGATAGAAAACGCATCGTGATTTCCACGATATCTGCCACTACTGATCTTTCCGCTTTTCCTACGATTGTTAATTTACCCATTTTGTTCCTCCTTATACTGTGTTATCAATTCATATTCTCTAAAAGCAGAGTTTTTCTTCTTTTTTATCTTGTCTTGTCTGACTATAATCTAACAAAAAAGATGTCCCTTAAAAACGCCAGCTCAAAAACCGACTCGGACTCGCAAACATAAGTGGGCAGGGTTGGACTCGAACCAACGTAGACCGAAGTCGGCGGATTTACAGTCCGCTGCAATTGCCACTATGCGACCTACCCATAGGGTGACTACCGGGAATCGAACCCGGATTTTCAGAGCCACAATCTGATGTAATAGCCTTTATACCATAGCCACAGTGACCCCTGCGAGATTTGAACTCAGCATTTGCAGCTTGAGAGGCTGCCGTCCTAACCATTAGACGAAGGGGCCGTATGATCCTCGCCGGACTTGAACCGAGCATCCCAGCCTTGAAAGGGCTGTGTCCTGGCCTTTAGACTAGAGGACCATGTGCAGGTACCTGATCCGGTACCCGCTTTTTCATGCGCTGAATGAAATTATACTGGCAGAATCAAGTACCAGAATGTCATCAATTGCTACTCCTAGTACGACAGATAACACTACAAGGTTATCCAAAGTAGGCATTGCCGTTCCGTGCTGCCACTTGTAGATAGCCTGAGGCGTTGCAAACCCAAAAATATCCTGCAGGTCCTTTACGGACAGGCCTGCCGCTCTCCTTAAATCTGATATCCTCTGCCCTGTCCCAGCCATGTTTATGGCGGGAATATTCTGCATCATTGTATTTACCTCCTGTTCCGGCACTCCGACCGGAACAGTTCGTTCCTTACTCGGATGCCTTAAAGTTATAGATGGGCTTCATCACATCGATGACATCAACCGATTCTTTGATTACATCTATGATGTCCTCAAGAGATTTGTATGCCATCGGAGCCTCATCCAATGTGTTTTTATTTACTGAGGTCGTGTAGACCCCTTTCATTGTTTCCTGATACTCTTCCAATGTCAGAGTCTTAAATGCTTTGCTACGAGACATTACTCTGCCTGCTCCATGAGGAGCTGAGTAGTTCCATTCGGGATTACCCTTTCCGACTGCCAGAACACTTCCATCTCTCATATTGATCGGGATGAGGACTACCTCGCCCTCATGGGCCGCAATAGCACCCTTTCGAAGAATCATCTCTTTTGTATCAATATAGTTATGAATAGTGTGGAAAGCTACGCCAGCGGTTATTCCCACTCGATCCAGGAGTACTTCCGCCATAGTCTCTCTGTTCTTCCTTGCAAAAGCCTGGCAAATCTCAATATCGTGAAGATAGTTGTCCAGATACTTCCCTTCCAACCAGCAGAGATCTTCAGGTACATCGGTGCCGTTCTCTCTTGCTTTACGGGCTAGCTCCTGGAGTGCAGATTGAATTTCTTTCTGTCGTCCCTGCTCTTTAAGAGTCTGAATAATCTTCTGCCCCTCCTCTTTCAGTTCTCCAACGCCTTTATGAAGGTTAATTGCAAGCTTCTGATAGAGCTCAGCCACCTGTTTTCCAAGATTACGGCTTCCGGAATGGATAACCAGATAATTGGTTCCATCCAGTGCGCGGTCAATCTCTATAAAGTGATTGCCGCCTCCTAAGGTTCCAAGGCTTCTTACCAGGTACACCGGATGACGAAGATCCTCTCTGCAGCGGAGCTCATCCAAATCAAAATCTTCCTGAGCCTCCTCCCAGATGTTCATTCCTGAAGGAATGTAATGTGCCGCTTCATCGAATTTCTCAAGGTCGATATCACCCTTTCCGAGATTCACGGTATACATTCCGCATCCGATATCTACACCGACAACGTTAGGAACTGCTCTTCCGTTAATTGTCATGGTTGTTCCGATGGTGCAGCCTTTTCCGGCATGTACATCAGGCATAATTCTGATCTTGCTACCCTCGGTGCAACCGTAATCACACATTCTCCGGATCTGTTCAATTGCTTCATTCTCAACAACCTTCGCGTAGCAGATTGCCGTGTTCATTTTTCCTTTGATTTCAAACATTTCTTATTTCCTCCGTTTCGAATGCCCCATGAGAGGCTCGAACTCTCGACCTACAGATTAAAAGTCTGTTGCTCTGCCAACTGAGCTAATGGAGCATAACAAAAACCGCCTATCCCTGTTACAGGATAAGCGGTTCTGAAGTCTTTCTATGGTAATGCTCCGGTCTGATTCCGGTCCTATATCAAGATGGTCTTCTTACGACATTTGCTTATCCGTAAAGGGCGCATGGTTTTAAAGCTCTGCTCATAATCTTTGTGCAGTGCTCCATAGCGTTCACTATTGGGATAACTTGTCATAATGAATCTCATCGCTTAATCCTTTCTGGGCCCAAGCCCTTTTCTCTTACTTTATATCGAATCATAACACCTTTTTCTTAAGGTGTCATTATACTTGTGGTATAAAGATTGAAAAATACCGTCTCAATCCAATCCCAACGAAATATAATTTCCACAATCACATTGGATGATTAATTCTTCTGCCTTTCCATCTCTAATTTTGGTTAATCCCCATTTATAGTGGGTAACTACATTTTCTTATTATTGATTCCTGACTGAAGAATACATAATTCAGCACCAGAATCCATAATCTTCTTAAATGCCGCCTCTGCTCCGGATCTGAACTCTTTATCAACAATCTTGCCTTCTTTATTGGTAACAACTCCGTTCACTATCTCAGCAGGAACTCTTGGTGTAGGAAGACCTCCCATTACCTCCGGGCATATAGGAATCACTTCATGTCCTTCACAGAAAGCCCCAACCTTCTCGCTGTAGTTATTTCCACCATTATATTTGCAGTTCTCACCTAAAAGGCATGCGCTAACAGCAATGACCATTACAGTTTTCTATCCTTCTATGCTTTTCTTCGTTTCTTTCTATAGGTCTCAATTTCTTCCGCTATTGTGTTATAGTCTCTCTCAAACAATTCCTCATATGCCTGCTTCCACAGGATTTCAGCGGGAACTTTTTCAATGAGCTTTTCCTGAACGAACACCTTGCTCTTTTCTCTATATTTGGGAAGATCATTTCTCTCTAAAAGATGATTTAACTCAGTCCTCCATAGGATGGAGATTTTCCTCCTATCCTTGACTCTGGGATTTACATCCGCCTGCCTCATAACATAAAAGTCCGGTGCTCCGTTCTCATCAGCTTCTACAGTGATAATGCCCCACCAGTCTGGAACATGCTCTTTTACATGCGCTGCATGTGATGAACCCACCACAATGATATTGCGGTCGTAATACCAGTTGTAGTTCTTGACCTGTTTCTCGAGCCGGGCATATGTATCAGCATCGCTTTTGATCTCTATGCCGTACAGAAAATCCGGTGTGATCATGACGACGTCCGCCCTGGCACTGCCGGTTCTTTTCTCCTCAAGAATCCTCACTTTTCCAAATGAGTCTTCCAGGAAATCAAACAATGGCTCACGGATATCCTTGTCATAAAAAATGCCCTTATTCATCACCACTCTATATCCTCTGGATACTTATCACTCTTTGGATCATACAAATGATAGATGCTGCAATTCTGCTGCTTTGCAGAGTACTCAAAATCCCTCTTCAAATTCAGATATGTCTGAGGCTGCTTAACAAACCTTTTTGCTATGTTTCTCAGCTTGTCTTTACGCTTTTCAGGAACAGTTTTGAGATATTCAATATTACACCTGTCAACATAAGATGTTATGTATCGATAAAAAGGAGCTTCCCAACTAAGGTCTTTTCTCTCAATTTCCTTCAATATCTGCCTGAAACCATCGTCACCTATTACACGCCCAAGCGCATCCAGGATTGTACATGATAACATCTCAAGATTGCCTTTGTCCTTTATAAAATCGCACAGATAAACATCTCCTCTATGTTCTACATTAACCCTTTCATGGTCATAATACTTTTTAGAAAAGATATAAAGGTCACTTACAGACAGAGCCACAAAAACAGCTTCAGGGAAAAGAATATTGACCTTATAATGGACGTTCTCTTTGGGCATGATCATTTCATGCCACTTCTCCAACGCATCATTTACACCGTTATCAACAAAGGTAACCTCACGGTCCCCCTGATAAGCATGCCTGATATCATAGCACATACCCAGAAGCCTATTCTTTACTCCCCAATATGGATCGTAGTAATCATCTTCTAATCCAGTCATCCTGTATATACTTTCTACAATCTCATAGAAGTCAAGATATTCCCCCTCCAGACATATCCCCGTCAGATTCTCCGTAGGTTTTGCATATATCATGTGGTACTCCTCCCATATATAATCAGCTCCTTAAATTATAAGCAAAAAAGCACTTCGACGCTATATGAGACATCGAAGTATCTTTTAATTGCTTTTCATTATAATCTTCTCTTATGGTCAAAAAATCAAAGTTGTAGGGATCTTTTGTCATTTCCTGAGCCAAATCACTTTGTGCTGATGGCAAAGCATATTTGAAATTGCTTTACCCAGTCTATCATACAAATCCGTATCCAGAAAATTTTCTAACACTGCTGATTATTCTTGCAGGGACGTAAGGCGTTATACTGTTGTCATTATGCGGTATTCTGCCCCGGGTCATCTGGTGTATTTCTAATATATCAAAAAGAGGCGCCGCTTAACAGCAATTAATACTGCTAAACAACGCCTCTGATTAAAGTGACAATTCCTATTTTTTAATTTTCTGTTTCCTCAAGAATATCCACAAGGACCTTGTAATCCAGATACTGTATGCCCTCATTACCAGCATGTATTTTATTGGCAAGAGCACTAGAATAATAAATATCCATAGCGCGTTCATACGAAATGTCTCTTCGTTCTGATATGCAGGCAATTATCCTCTCCTCTAGTTGCTCCTGATATACCTGTTCTAGTGTTTTATCGTCCATTTGAAACCTCATATGATGACTCAAAGATTAATAACTGATCTATAGCCTTCTGCGTAATAAATGCTGATTGGTCATATGAAGGGTAAGCCTTTATCTCACGCAAAGCCCTATCTCTATCCCAGATTCCGCTGTGATACATATCAACGACCCTGAACACCTTATCGTCAGCTACTTTTCCGACTATTAAGTCATATTTCAGGTAATCATCGTATCCGTCGCGGCATCTGCACACGAAGTCTATCCACTCAGCCAGGTCTTCATCAAATCTTTTCTCTATCAAGCCGTCTTTTTGATCCAAGATAGTATATGTATTGACTATACCAACAGACCTGTTATAAATATCCGCTTTTCTTAAAGCCCACCTCTCAGCCTGTTCCTTGACCGAAGTCACATAAAAGCCTTTTCCAAAATCCAAAGGTCTGAACGAGTGAAGAACATCAGGATTTCTGATTTCTTCAATTGATCCGTGATATACTATCATACATTTATCCCCCTTACCCTGAGGTATTCCGTTATATCCTCAACAATATAAGAAGTGCTCTGTGTATGAAGCACATCAAAATTAGGCACCAAAAAGCTATTTATGCAATCAGACTGAGTCATAAGAAAATAGACTTCAGATGGCGTTTTACTCCACTTATTGGCACAAGCATGAATCATATATATAACAAAAGAAAAACTCTCCTTATCCATAAAGTAATTATATCACGAAATACCACTATTCTTCGCTGCAAGCTCTGAGTTTATTCATTTCCCTCATAAGTGACATCTTGAATGTCACTTATATATCCCCGTTATATCTCCGGCGATAATAGTCCATAGTTGCTCGGCTATATATATGCTATTTCTTCCAATTCCACATCCAAGATCAAGCGCCCGGAAACACTCATGATCAGAGAGAAGTGGCATCATCATCAATAGGTAGCCAGTCTGAATTACTTTGTGATTCATCTTCATCAGTCCATCCCATAAGCTCTTTAAGATAAGCTTCCCTCTGAGCTTTGGTCATGCCCTTCATTTCTTCCTTGATCTCTTTGTCCATCCGATAAACATCAAGGAAATCCATAGGCTCAGAGCCTGTCATGCAGAGATATCTTGAGCCGGGGTTTTCTCTTGGATTATGCCCATCCATGACCCATTTGCGAAGTAACGTTTTCTCATAGTAGGTCATAGGAACTTCTTCCTCATATTTTTTCAGATCCATAGCATTCTGGTATGCATAGTCTGCTTCAGTGAATTGATAGTTTTCAGGATCCTTCATGAATTCTGCATAATCAAAGAAATAATCCTTGGGATAAAGATCTTCTATGTTAAACCGCTTTCTTTTTGCCATTGCTTTTCTCCTCCGTATCTAAAAATGACTTTCTGTTTTCAAGTCTGTAGCTCTTTCCATCAATCTGAATCTTATCACATCTGTAGGACAGCCTATCAAGAATGGCTGTAGCAAGCGCTGCATCTCCTAAAAACTCTGTCCATTCCTCAAAACCTTTATTGGTCGTGAGTATGATAGATGTCTTTTCCTGTAGGTCTGAAACAAGCTGGAAAAAGAGATTTCCTTCAATAGCCGTTATAGGAAGATAGCCTACTTCATCAACAATAAGCAGATTTGATGAATATATCCTTTTGACCTTAGCTCGTGAACGACGATCTATATCTTCTGTGCGTAGTACTTTTATCAGGGACTTCATGGTAGTGTAACTGACTTTATACCCATCTTCACAAGCCTGATATCCAAGAGCTATGGCAAGATGAGTTTTTCCTACGCCGGGCGGCCCTGACAGTATAAGGTTATATAGTCCATCTATCCAGGTCAGCTCGCTCAGCTGTTTGAACTGCTTTGCTGAGATTGCCTTGCAGAATTTAAGGTCAAAATCTTTTAGATACTTTGGATATGGGAATCCTGCCTCCTTTATTCTTTTGCTTTTTGCCTTTTCCTGTTTATATAGTATTTCCCCATCTGTTACTGAGATAAGAAAATCAAGATAACTGCTGTCATTTTCCTCAGCGTCATGCAGGATTGTTTCAAGTTCATTCCTTGTGTGTATAAGGCCCAGGGACTGACATGCAGCTTTTAACGTTTGTTGCTTATCCATTCACGGTCCTCCTTTCCATTGCGACTTCATAGGTTCGCAGATCCCTTATTCTGGGGGAATTACCCCTGTACTTTTCTGGAATCTGTGCGGTTCGGAGAACCGGTTTATTCTTTTTATCCTCTTCAAGAGAAGACATATATGCTGTAGCACTGGAAAGATCACCTGCAGAATATAGTTCCTGCTCTGCACAGTAAACAAGTGCCTTCTGTATCAATGATGCATCCCATTCATCAAAAAGATTTTTGATAACGCCAAGCTGATCCCTGTAGTACCTGCGCTTGTCAACATGTATATGTGCAAGGAATGAATCAGTTTTACCATCGCAGTCTCCAAGCAGATCTTTTACTATCTGTTCCAGTTCAAGAATCGTCTTACTTTTATCTCTGTAAGATCGACTGGAATGACCTATCAGTTCACCTTTTCCTGTACAAAGCGGATGTCTGGCATAAAGTACACCAGTATCAGCATCAATGATGGTAATCGTATCACCTTCAGGAATAATGAATACGCGCTTTCCCTGGGTATAGGTTCCTTTTGGTACTCTGTATCTGTTGCTCTTATAAAGAACGAGATTGTCCTTCCTTACCTGATAGGTTATACTTGCTTTAGTAGGCTTAGCAAAGCTGTACTCGGATACCGGGATGAGGTACTCTTTTTCGACTGTAAATACCTCTGCCGGTATCTTTTTTGTTGTCCCGTGTTCTTCAGCATTTCCGGTTCTTTCAAGCCATTCAAGACAAGCTATGTTAAAGCTATCAATGTCATCCAGTATTCGATGTTTTGCGAAGTTATTCTTTGCGTACTTTATGACTGCCTCGATTTTTCCTTTGGACTCCGGATCAGCACCATGACACAAAAATAGCTCGAAACCGGTTGCATTCAGGTAATTCTGGAACCCTTCTGTAAGTATGATATCCCCATGATTCTCACTTACAGCAAGGACCTTATCCTGATCATAGACAATCTCTTTAGGCCTGCCTCCAAAGAATGCGAATGCCTTTATATGAGCTTGAACAAAATCTGCCGTTGTCCATGGCCTGTCCTGCCATAAGATATATTTGTATCTGGAATGGGAAAGTACCATTCCAAAACCGTATACTTTCTTACGGCGGCCGGATGTTGTTTCAAGACTGATCTCGCCCATATCGACCTGGGCCTGTTCGCCCATGGGCAGTTCATCGACAGCTTCATACTGTCTGGATGTTTCTGGTTTGGGAATATCGTACTCTTTACGGAGTACTTTGACATAGTTGCGGAAGGATCTTTTCTTAAACGGCAGGCTCTTTTGTCCGACGCGTTCTTTGATCCAGTCATAGATCTGTGCTGATGTCATGTCTGGGTACTTTTGCAGGCATGCTACAACATAGTCCCTGTAAATGTCAGCTTTCTTTTTTCTTCTTTGCGCTCTGTTATGATGCGCAGCGAATTCATCCGGTGGCATGTCCCAGTATTTCATCACCGTCTTATAGTCGATGTCGAGACGGAGAGCAACCTGGTTCTTGTTAAAATGATTTCGCTTTAGTTCTTGAATTTTCGCATAGTTCATCCAACTTTTCACCTTTCTTCACCTCCGAATAAAAGTATATTCGAAGGACGAACTATGGAAAATAAAATGCCGTTATTATGGAAATTTAATTGCCGTGGATTATGGAAAATAGTTTACCACTTACAGGGGATACTTTACGAATTCGGATGACACTATCGCCCAAATATGCGGGTATTGCAAATGTCAATATAAAAATGTAGGATTTATCTCAAATAAAGATGTATGAAAAACAACATTTTTATTTGAGATTTTTTAATTGTCTTCAGTCATAAACTGCATTTGATCCTTGAGCCTGTATGATGGTCCATTGATGTTTATGACAGAACAGTGATGAAGTAGCCTGTCCAACAAAGCATTTGTAAGAACTGGCTCCTGAAATATATCAGCCCACTTAGAGAAGGGGCTATTTGTAGTGATTATAGTTGATGACTTCTCATATCTTTTGGCTATCAGGTTGAAGAACAGATTTGCTGAATCAACATCCATCTTCTGATAGCCAAGCTCGTCTATAATCAACACTTTATATCTACAGAA
>NZ_AUKE01000032.1 GCF_000424585.1 Butyrivibrio sp. MC2013 | reverse complement strand
TGGCAAGTATTATAAGGATGGTTACAACCTGTATAAACGAATGGAGAAATACATGCATAACCATCTGCTGTTCCTTCATGATAAAAGAGTTCCGCACAATAATAACTTAAGTGAGCGTCAGGCTCGTAAGGTAAAACGTAAAATCAAGCAGGTCATGACATACCGGTCATTCAGCAGTCTAGAGTATTACTGCGATGGATTGGGTGTGCTGGTTACGCTGCGCGAAAATGATCCCAGCAATATTTACACGAATGTGTCAGAGATATTTGATAGAAAATACCGGTGGTCCGACTGATAAAAGTCTAGATCACCGGTATTTTTATCTCAAGTTGGGGTCTGAACAGTAACCTTTTCACTTCATATTTCATTATATAGTCTATAATATTCTTGAATTTCGCATTGAGGATGTATATAATAGATGTTCTGTAATGCAATTATGTGTAGGAGTGTTAATAAATATGAAAAGGAATGTATTTACAATACTGCTAGCATCTATGCTACAGCGATGATGACAAAATCAACTTGTATTTTGTTTATACTGGTAAGGTTGAAATGCCTGATGTAGTTTCAAGTAATCTGAAAGATGCACTTGAAACATTGAAGAAAGCTGGCTTTTCATCAATAGATACTATGACTGATAATGATGGATATATTTGGGATAATTCGGATTGGGAAGTAGTTTCTCAAAGCGTACAAGCAGGAGAAAAAGAGAATGAATGATTCATTAAGAACATTTAAATTGAAATGTGAGGATTGTGGCGGAGAAATGTCTATAAATGGTGATAGAAACGTTGTTGTTTGCCCATTTTGCGGCTCCACCAAACTTATAATAGAAGATAAGGACGTTGTAGTTGAGAGAATTCGTAATGAATCAATAAAAGATACAAACAACCTTAAAAGAGAAGAATTGAGGTTGAAAAAAGAGGCTTTGGATTTTACCAAAGAACAGTTTAAATATCAGCAATCACGTGATAGGCAAGGACAAGACAAGGAGTTTATAGAGAGGTTTAGAAAAGGAGTATTTTCTAAGATAATGATTGTGTTTGCTGTCCTCTCTGCGATTACAGCATTAGGTGGATTCAGTAATTGCAGTATGTATGACTGGGATTATTTACCTTCATCATTGTTGTTTTTGGCACAGTCAGTCTCTAATATTATTGCTTTGCTAATTGGATATGGTGTATTGCGTCTTAACAGATTGGTCTTTATTCTTGCGATTATTGGGGCATTTGGTTTTTGCTTTTTAGGATTGACTTTTGTGCCTTGATTTGAATTTTTGATAGAAATGAGCTCATCACAATAAGTGTTTCTTAAAGTGGTTCTAGAAAAAATATGGATACCGCGAAGCTCCTTTCTATCTGTGTTTTGGGGTGGGGATTATTGTTCGAATATCGCGTCTTATATCTTTAGTAAGCGACGGAAAAAAGTTCTGATACCTGCTGATCTTTACCATATTTTCCGGAATATATCTCTTCATGACAATTTCCTTTCAATCAAATCTTCCGGCTCATTGCAAGCAGCCTGCAAAATGACTAAAGTGCTCCAATGTCAGAAATACAAGGATGTATGTCGACATGCTCAGAAGCGCAGGGATGCACTTCAATGTCGTGATTGAAACATTTTTTCCGAAGTGCCGGATATGAGCATATCCAGACGCTTTACTATATCTTTTGGATCTTCCTGCATATCATGCTCTATCCAATCTATCATCAGACCCACAAAGCCGTATTTATAAAAGTTGGCTATAAATTCCTTGTCTTCCTCTCGGACGTGCAGGTCCCCTGATACCTCATCAACAGCCGCATATATAAGGTCATATGTCATTCGATAGAGGTAATTGTAGAGATACTCCCTGGGAACATGTCTGTAGAGGTTCATGATAAAGTTCTTGTCATTACGAACTATATCAAATATTGACAAAAAGCCTTCCTGCCAGGTTGTGGCAGTCTTGTTTTCCTTAAGCGCTTTGTCAGTATCCACAGCGCAGATCCACTCCGTCAGATCTATGATATCCGAGAAATGATAATAAAAGGTCTGTCTGTTTATATCACATTTATCTGTAATGTCACTGATGGTGATCTTGTCAAAACTCTTTTCATGCAGCAACTCCTTAAATGCATGGGCAATTGCTACTTTGGTTGTCGATTTGCTCATATCTTTCCCCTTAACAAGGATGCACTAAGATCATTTCCTTCGATTCTGAATACCCATTTCTGACAATTTAGAGGAAATAATATCGTTCAAAGCACTCTGCATTTCAAGATTGGGAACAAAACCATCATCTTTCTCATCTTCAATGTTAACAGTCTCAAAAGATATGTTACCATCACCAACTATATTAGTATCAATATCTTCATATCCTTCTTCGTCAGTTACTTCTTCGACATTAAAAGAGATTTTTCCATTGAATCCCTCTATAATAGTTCTATTGCTATTGCTGCCAAAGCTTTTTTCATAATCAGGGTTATATGCCTGTAGTTCATCTTTATATACAATCACAATAACCCCTGAATCCTGACAGAATTCACCTATTAGCTTTCCAGTCGCCTTGTTGATAACCCTCTTAGGATCATCTGGAAAATCTATGCGCATAAAATCTGTAAATCCCAGCTCATTCATATGCTCACCATATCCGCACTTCTCCCAATCTTCGTCGCTATTCATAAAATAGCACGGATCTGCTATCACAATGCTTCCATTAAAACAAACCTTATCTGACATAAGCATCGCCTCCACCAATACAATAATAACCATTAAATCATATACTTATAATATAGTCTTTTCAAGAATAATAAATCCTCATTTTGGTACCTCCCCAAAAAGATGACATCATTATAAAAGAAAAATGTATGAATTCCTACATTTTTTTCTGATAGGAAAGTTTTTATTATCCGATTGGCATAGATAGTGTATTATAATAATGAGCTTCTTTCATTAGAATAAAGCCAGGAAGCAGATAGGAGGCTTTAGATATGAAAGAAGCAGGCTCCGTCGTAGTCAGTAGCCTCCTTGCCATGCTCTCTACCAGCGCCATTCTCCTATTCAGCAGCATATTTGCATTCCTTACCCTGATCCTGTTACTGATGACAAAGCCCTTATTAGACAATAAAGAGGTATTAAATGATGCAGCTTAGGCTTGATGAGAATATCAGAAAATATCGTAAATCCATAGGACTGACCCAGGAAGAGCTGGCAGAAGCCTTTGGCGTAACTGTCGGCGCAGTATCTAAATGGGAGAGCGGCAGCACTGTTCCTGATATCCTGACCATGATGGAGATGGCTGATTTTTTTGATATATCCTTGGATGTACTGGTGGGATACAGCCTCTCATCAGAGAGTATAGATTCTTTTACAGACAGGTTGGACACGCTTTTAAATCAGAGAAAATATGAAGAAGCCATAGTTGAAGCAGAAAAAATGCTGGTCCGTCACCCAAGCAATCTGCGGATACTGATGATCTGCGCGCAGAACTATTCGGTGATATCCATCATAACAGGCAGAGAGAATTATGACCAAAAGGCCATAGAACTATATGAGAAAGCTCTCAAATATACTTCCCAGGATGATAACCCTGATATCACGCAGTTCAAGATAAAGTACCAGATTGCAGAGCTCAGAAGCAGAAACGATCACAGTAAAGCAATTAAGGAATTTGCACGGATCAATTACATGGGGATCACCGATCTGAATATTGGCAGGCAGTACGCTCACCTTGGAGAAACGGACGAAGCACTCCACTATTATACCAAGGTTCTGTTCTCCATTCTGGTGTGCAGCATAGAATATGCCATGAATATGATGTCTCCCCTGGTAAGCAGCGGCAAAAAAGGGGGGATCAGGGAAGCTGTAGATATCATAGACTGGGCCATGACACTATTTGACAATACCTGCGGCGAGGGCATCAGCTATATGACCAAAGTTAAAGTAATACTACTGACCATGAAGGCTATGTGCCTCTGCCTTGCCGGCGATACAGTTGAGATGAAAGCCTGCATAGACAAGGCTTATTCTCTGGCCCTTGAGTATGACAGGAATCCTTCCTACGATTTCACTGACAAGATCAGATTCTGGCATGCCCATGAGGATTTTCATCCATCTATATATGATGAACTGGGAATGGGCGCTGTGGAAAGTATAGACAATCTCTTTTCCCAAGGTTCAGAGCCTATTCCTCACCGCATCATGAAGAAAACACACTCCGCCAAAGAATACTGGGACAGCATAAAAAAGTGAGCCTGGGGTGGGCCTGGGGTGGGCCACCCCAGGCCACCAAGCCCACCAAGGCTCACTTAAACATTCTTATCTAACTACAACTTTGGTGCCTACGCTGACCATATCATATAGGGCAACGGCTGCATCGTGAGGAAGGTTGACGCAGCCATGGGATCCGCTTCTCACATAGATGTCACCGCCAAATGCATCGCGCCAGTTGGCATCATGAAGGCCTATATTGCCATTAAATGGCATCCATCTGTCAACCCATACCTTCCAGGTAGGACCTGTTAGATATTTGCCGGGAACTTCGTTGGTGATGGCGTAGACTCCGGTGGGAGTGCCACGTCCTGCGCTGGTCTTACCTGTAACACAGGGGGTCTGAAGCTTTACAACACCATTTTCATAGTAAGTGACCGTCTGATTAGCTATATCAACATCCACATAAGTCTCTCCGCCGGCCTGGGGAGCAGGCGCAGCTGCAGGAGCTTCCCCGGTAACTTCCTGTGGACGCGCGGCAGCCTCTTCCTGGGCATTCTGGAATCTGTGCTCATTGATACCATAGGTCTGATAATGCCAAAGCATCGCAGCAGGGTCTGTACCAAGCTCAGCCACAACATCAGGATATCTGGCAGCATAATATGCCGCATCAAAGCCTTCCGCTCTTACTGACGTAGACGAAATTCCAAATAATATCACACCTGCGATCACAAGCATCATTTTTTTCATTTTAATTACCCCTTTCGCTGTCATACAATTATGACTTTTATCCCCTTATGACGCTGCTGTATTATGCAGAATCAATTCTGATATATTTGTCGGCTAATATGGGGCAATTAATAACATCAACTTGAATAAGAGATATACCAAATGAATTATTATATGCACGATATGAGTATTCATCATTCCTACTCTGCCAAATGCCTTATTTCATAAATTTTAATTATTCATTTCCGTAATTATCTCTTAAATACAACTGACTATCCATCCGTTTTCCTCCCTTTCCTCCACCAAAGATAACCTCTCTTCTTCCCCATTAGAGGGCTCAGACAAGGCGAAGCCGGGCGTGAGATTTTCCAAAGCGAGCTCTTCATCCGAAATGGCAGATTTCCTTAGCCTTGATACGCAGCCTGAAGATCACCTGCGAGTGCTTTTCCGACTGAGCGTAGGGGATTCTATGCACCAGCAATAGTCATGGACGCCGAAAGGCGGACATAAAGGAAAAAAGAAATGCTATCTTTTAAGCTTGCTTAAAAAAGATAGCATTTCTTTTTTGATTGTAGAAGGCTCGCGCAGCGAGTCTTCTGACTATTGCGTACTATTGCGAACATATAACCACCACCCCAGCGAAGGAGTGAAAAGACGAGCAGGTGAATTAGACAAAGGCTGCGCGAGGCTTAGAAAATCGCCATTTAGGATGCTGCGAACGTGGAAAACTCACGCCCGGCAGCGCCCGTCCCCCCTCAAAACTCGTCGAGGATGTACTGGGCGATGCGGCGGCGGGATACGCCGTTGTTCATGGCCTGCTTGCCGATGAAGCGGTGGGCTTCGTCTTCTGTCATGTGGCGTTTTTCTACAAGGAGGATCTTGGCCTTGCTCACAATGCGCAGCTCCTCCAGCTTGTCCTGGGCATTTGTGACCTTCTCCTGGAGAGCAGTTATCCTGCTGCGCACGGATATGAGGTAGCGGATAGCCTTGTCCATCCTGCCAGCAGGAAAAGGGCCAGGCAGTACCAGCACTCCGTAGTCCGTCACCTCTTCCATCACATCTTCACATATCCCCTCGGGACTGACCAGCATGACGCAGGCTCCGCTCCTGTCTGCTACATCAATTGCCAGTCCGGGACCTGCTTCGTCGCAGAGCGGCGAATCGATGATCACTATATCATAGTCTTTTTCCAGGACAGAGCGCCTGGCTGTTGAAGCGTCCTTTCGCACATCTATGGTGATAAAGCCCGCCAGGGATTTTTTGACTATTGCAGTGAAGCGATCGGAATCAGATACGATGAGTATGGAGTTATATATGTCTTTTTTAGATGACATAGATGACCTCCTTATACTCCTGTGTACTCTTTAAGTATGCCTTCAGGGACTATGCTCCTGATGAATTCGCTGCGTGCTGCAAGTGCTGCAGCTTCCTTTTTGGATGTGGGAAGAGAGAGGGCATCTGCGTCCATCTCTGCGGGAAGCTCAAGCTTCTTTTCAATGCCTTCCAGTCCTGCATGGATAAGAAGAACATATACCAGATAGGGATTGCTGGATGCATCGGGAGAGCGCAGCTCTACCCTGGTCTTGCCCTTGTAGGTCTCTATATACATCAGCTCAGATACTCCGGCACTGGACCAGTTGACCCTGTCAGGTGCGGAATTATTGCCCAGCCTTGAATAGGAATCATCTGTGGGATTAAGGAATATAGTCATATCCCTGATCCTGCCTATGATACCTGCTGCCGCATATTTCACCACATCCTCCCCGTTTTCATCTACTGCATAGATGTTGATGTGGTAACCATTGCCGGGCTCGCCCGGAAGCGGCATGGGGGAAAAATCCGATACCAGGCCATATCTGTCTGCAAGAGTGCTCACAACCATCTTAAAGGTTGTCATCTGATCTGCAGCCTTAAGAGGTGCTGCATAATGGAAGTCGATCTCATTCTGGCCGGGGCCGCTTTCATGATGGGATCTCTCAGGAGTAAGGCCCATTCTCTCTATAGTAAGGGATATCTCTCTTCTTACATTCTCACATTTATCAAGGGGAGCGATATCCATATATCCTGCACGGTCATAGGGTATCTTGGTAGGATTTCCGTCATCATCCTTCAGGAAGAGATAAAATTCGGTCTCTGTGCCAAATCTGAACCTGATACCCTTATCCCCAGCCTTCTCAACTGCTCTTTTAAGAAGGTATCTGGTGTCTGCATCATACTCCTTGCCATCAGGAGTATACATATTGCAGAACATGCGCAGTACCTTGCCGCTGTCAGGTCTCCAGGGGAGGATAGCCATGGTATCCGGATCGGGTTTTAAATAAAGGGATGCATAGGGGCAGTTCTCAAAACCTGCGATCTCTCTGGCATTGATAGGTGCACCATCTTCAAATGCCTTCTTCATCTCGCCGGGCATTACGGATATATTCTTTTGCACACCGTATGCATCACGAAAAGCCAGACGGATGAACTTAACATCCTCTTCCTCGATATACTTCATTACTTCTTCCATAGAATAATTCACAACTTACCTCCTACCTGCTAAGTGAGCCCTATATCTTCATAGATTGCTGTATCCCATCAGATATTCATCTACTTCCTTTGCGCAGCTTCTTCCTTCAGCTATAGCTCTTACTACCAGTGACTGGCCCAGATGCATGTCACCTGCGGTAAAAACCTTATCAGATGATGCTCTGTGTGATCCGCAGTCTGTCTTTACGTTGCTTCGATTATCTGTTTCAACAGAAAAGTCATCTGTCACATATTTTTCGCTTCCAAGAAAGCCTGCTGCTATCAGCACCAGTCCTGCGAAAAGCTTCTTTTCACTGCCCTCTACAGGAACCATGTTCATCCTGCCTGTCTTCGCATCTTTTTCTGCCTTAAGAGAGACAGTAACTACTTCCTTTATATTGCCCTTTTTGTCCTTAATAAACTCTTTGACTGTAGTCTTATATACTCTTGGATCATGTCCAAACTTCCAGATAGCCTCTTCCTGGCCATAGTCAGTCTTGAGGATCCTGGGCCATTCCGGCCAGGGATTGGACGCTGCCCTTACCTTGGGAGGCTCAGGCATCATCTCCAGCTGGACCACGCTCTTTGCCCCAAGCCTGATCACAGTGCCCACGCAGTCATTACCTGTATCACCGCCGCCTATGACTATCACGTCTTTATCCTTGGCCAGCTCATAGGGAACATCCTTATGATCACTGTCCAGGAGCCTTTTGGTCACTTCAGATAGAAAATCTACCGCAAAGCGTATTCCCCTTGCATCCCTACCGGGAGCAGCTATATCTCTGGGATTGGACGCACCGCAGGCCAGGACTACGGCATCATATTCTTTTTTTAGCTTGGAAGCCTTGACATCTGTGCCCACATTGCAGCCTGTAACAAACTGCACACCTGCTTCCTCCATCAGAGACAGTCTCCTGTCAATGACTCTCTTATCCAGTTTCATGTTAGGGATACCGTATCTGAGAAGGCCGCCTGCCCTGTCATGCCTCTCATATACAGTCACCTCATGTCCTCTTCTGTTGAGGAGCTGGGCTGCTGCCAGGCCTGCGGGGCCGCTGCCTATAACAGCCACCTTCTTGCCTGTACGTACTGCAGGCTTCTCCTCTATAGCAAGGCCGTGTTCAAAGGCATATTCGATAACGTCCTTTTCATTGGCCCTCGTAGATACGGGCTCATCATGGAGACCGCAGGTGCATGCAGCTTCGCAAAGAGCGGGGCAAACACGTCCTGTAAACTCAGGAAAGCTGTGGGTCATGGAGAGCCTTCTGTATGCCTCTGCCATCCTGCCCCTATACACCAGATCATTGATCTCAGGTACCGCATTATGAAGAGGACATCCCGACATCATGCCGGAGATCATGCTGCCGTTCTGGCAAAAGGGCACGCCACAGTCCATACACCTGGCAGCCTGCTGCCTTCTGTCTTTTTCCTTGAGTCCCTCGTGGAATTCATAGAAATCCCTGACTCTATCTTCTTCAGACCTGACAGGTCCTTCTACTCTCTCATATTCTAAAAAGCCTGTTGTCTTACCCATCAGATCTTACCTCCTACAAAATCTTTGAAAGCCTCAATCTTCGCAGTCTCAGGATCTGTTCCCGTCTCCATCTCTCTTGCGATCAGCCTTAGGATCTCCTTGTAATCCGTGGGAATGATCTTTTTGAAATGTCCGATATAGTCTTCAAAATGCTCAAGTATCTCTGCAGCCTTTAAAGAGCCTGTTGCTGCTGCATGACGCTCTATCATACGTCTAAGCTCATCTATATCCTCTTTGAAGGTGAGACTCTCCATGCTTACCAGCTGTTTGTTGACATTCTTGTACAAGGTATTGTGCTCATCAAGTACATATGCCACACCGCCGCTCATGCCTGCCGCAAAGTTTTTGCCCACAGGTCCCAGAACTGCTACGCAGCCTCCTGTCATATATTCGCAGCCGTGCTCGCCCACGCCTTCTACTACAGCGCTGGCACCGGAATTTCTAACGGCGAATCTCTCACCGGCCATACCTGCTATGTATGCTTCACCGGAGGTAGCACCGTAAAGAGCCACGTTGCCGGCTATGATATTGACAGAAGGATCATAGCGTGCATCTGAGGGTGCGCTTACTATGAGCTTGCCACCTGAGAGACCTTTACCAAAATAGTCATTGGTATCACCCACCAGCTTAATGGTAAGGCCTGCAGGGATAAATCCGCCAAAGCTCTGTCCGCCTGAACCCGTACAATTGATAGTGATGCTATCTTCATTAAGGCCCTCAGGATTGTGCCTTGTGATCTCAGCACCTACCAGAGTACCAAAGCTTCTGTCCACGCTGCTGACCTTCACACTTACAGCAGCCTTACCGCC
Source organism: Butyrivibrio sp. MC2013 (assembly GCF_000424585.1). Taxonomy (GTDB): domain Bacteria; phylum Bacillota; class Clostridia; order Lachnospirales; family Lachnospiraceae; genus Butyrivibrio. The sequence goes on along the minus strand of NZ_AUKE01000032.1, from coordinate 6,354 downwards.
CTTATCTATTGCTTTTCTAATATCCTTAGAAGCAAGGATCACACTTTCATCCTTGGTCTTTGCCAGTTCGAAATCATAAAGGTCTGCAGGCTCATGGCTAAGCTTGTGGCTGCCTGTATAAAGGAGTATACGGGAGAGATCCATCTTGTGCTCATTGTCTGACAGGTCAGTCCCTACTCTAAGCAGGTCTGTCCTGCCCACCAGTTCTTCCACAGTCCTGATACCAAGAGATGCCATGATCTCCCTAAGCTGTCTGGCGATGAAGAGCATGAAGTTCTCAACATATTCGGGCTTACCTGCAAAGCGCTTTCTAAGCTCAGGATTCTGAGTAGCTACGCCCATAGGGCAGGTATCGGACTGGCACTGACGCATCATGACGCAGCCCAGGGTGATAAGAGGAGCTGTGGCAAAACCAAATTCCTCTGCACCCAGCATAGCTGCTATAGCTACATCTCTGCCGCTCATAAGCTTACCGTCTGTCTCTACCACTACCCTGTTCCTCAGGCCATTGGCCAGAAGTGTCTGGTGGGTCTCTGCAAGGCCCAGCTCCCAGGGAAGGCCTGCATTGTGTATGGAGGACAGAGGCGCTGCACCTGTACCTCCGTCATAGCCTGAGATCAGTACTACTGCTGCACCGGCCTTGGCAACACCTGCAGCTACAGTACCTACACCTGCTTCGGATACCAGCTTGACTGATATCCTGGCGTCCTTATTGGCACACTTAAGGTCATAGATCAGCTCTGCCAGATCTTCTATGGAATAGATATCATGATGAGGCGGAGGTGAGATCAGGCTCACACCGGGTGTGGAGTGCCTGGTCTTGGCGATCCAGGGATATACCTTCTTGCCGGGCAGGTGACCACCCTCACCGGGCTTTGCACCCTGAGCCATCTTGATCTGTATCTCTCTGGCGCTGACCAGATATCTGCTGGTCACACCAAATCTTCCGCTGGCTACCTGCTTGATAGCAGAGCTCCTGTCATTATCTGTACCGGCTGAGAGTATCCTCTCATCACTCTCGCCACCTTCACCACTGTTGCTCTTACCCTTTAAGCGGTTCATGGCTACTGCCAGTGCCTGATGGGCTTCCTCGGAGATGGAGCCGTAGCTCATTGCACCTGTCTTAAATCTCTTTACTATGGTCTCTTCACTCTCTACTTCGTCTATAGAGATACCCTGATCAGGATATACAAAGTCCAGCATGCTGCGCAGGTAACCTGTCTTCTCATCATCTACCATTTGTGTATATGACCTGAACTTGTCATAATCACCCTCTCTGGTAGCTGTCTGCAGCATATGTATGGTAGCAGGGCTGTATCTGTGATGCTCTCCCTGAGCCCTGAGCTTGTGCCTGCCAAGAGCTGTAAGCTCAAGGTCTGCGGACAGTCCAAGGGGATCAAAAGCCCTGCTGTGCATCTCATCATAGGTAGCTGCAATATCATCAAGGCTGATGCCCTCTACACGGCTTACAGTACCTGTAAAGTATTCATCTATAACATCCTTTGCTACGCCAATTGCTTCAAATATCTTGCTGCCCTGATAGGACTGGATAGTAGAGATACCCATCTTGGAAGCAATCTTGACTATGCCAAAAAGGACTGCATTATCATAATCATTTACTGCTGCATAATAGTCTTTGTCCAAAAGGTCCTCTTCAACCAGCTGGGCAATGGTAGCATGAGCAAGGTAAGGATTGACAGCACTTGCACCATATCCAAGGAGAGTAGCAAAATGGTGTACCTCTCTGGGCTCACCTGACTCTACGATGATGGACATAGCTGTACATTTCTTGGTATCTACCAGGTGCTTGTGGACAGCTGCTACTGCCAGGAGCGACGGTATAGCCACATGGTTCTCATCCACACCTCTGTCTGAGAGTATCAGGATATTGGCACCCTCTTTGTAAGCCTTATCCACTTCTACAAAGAGATGGCTGAGCACTCTCTTCATAGGAGTCCTCTTATAGTAGAGAAGCGATACCTTTGCTACCTTAAAGCCCTCTCTCTTCATCTCTTCTATCTTGAGCAGGTCCAGATCTGTGAGGATAGGATTATTGATCTTGAGCACATGGCAGTTCTCAGGCTTCTCTTCCAAGAGATTGCCGTTGGTACCAAGGTATACTGTCCTTGATGTGACTATCTCCTCCCTCTGGGCATCAATAGGCGGATTGGTAACCTGGGCAAAGAGCTGCTTGAAATAATAGAAAAGAGGCTGGTGCAAGCCAGACAGAGCAGCTATGGGAGTATCAACACCCATAGAGCCTATGGCTTCATTGCCTGAAAGAGCCATGGAGAGGATGCTGTCATGATAGTTTTCCCAGGTATAACCAAAGGCCTTCTGCAGGCGCAGACGCTCCTTGTCGGAATAGGATATTACTTTTTTATTTGGGATCTTGAGATCGGAGAGGTTGAGCAGATTGCTGTCCAGCCACTCGCCGTAAGGCTTTTGGTGAGCGTATATCTCCTTGATCTCTTCGTCATAAATAATGCGTCCTTCTTTGGTATCTACGAGAAGGAGCTTGCCCGGATGGAGCCTCTCCTTTTTGATGATATGCTTCTCATCCAGATCCAGGACACCTACCTCTGAGGAAAGGATCAGCCTGTCATCATCCATAACATAATATCTGGAAGGACGCAGTCCGTTCCTGTCCAGGATGGCGCCCATCATATCACCGTCGGAGAAAAGAATGGATGCAGGTCCGTCCCAGGGCTCCATCATAGTAGCATAGTACTGGTAAAAGTCTCTCTCCTCCTGGGAAAGGGTCTCATTATGTGCCCAGGGCTCAGGTATCATGATAGATGCAGCAAGGGGCAGAGGCATACCGCTCATCACCAAAAACTCAAGAGTATTGTCCAGCATAGCTGAATCAGAGCCACTCTGAGAGATAACAGGCAGGACCTTGGTCATGTCCTCTGCTGTAAATACACCTGTAGACATGGTCTCTTCGCGGGCCAGCATCTTGTCAGCATTGCCCTTGATGGTATTGATCTCGCCATTGTGCACGATGAATCTGTTGGGATGAGCCCTGTTCCAGCTGGGTGCTGTGTTTGTAGAGAATCTGGAATGTACCATGGCAATGGCGGATTTATAATCCTTGTCACACAGATCTGTAAAAAATGTGCGAAGCTGTCCTACCAGGAACATACCCTTGTATACGATGGTACGGCAGGAGAGAGATACCACATAGGTGTCAGTACTACTCTGCTCAAACTCCCTGCGGACAATGTAGAGCATGCGATCAAAGTCCAGATCCGAAGAAGCGCTGTCAGGACGATTAATGAACACCTGATATATAGAAGGCATGCACTCTTTAGCCTTAGAACCCAGTACTTCGGGAGCTGAATCCACCTTTCTCCAGCCCAGGATCTCCAGACCGCTCTTGCCAGAGATGATCTCAAACATAGATTTTTCTCTGCGCATATCCAGCTCGTTTTGAGGAAAAAAGAACATACCTACGCCGTACTGCCTACGTCCCGGAAGCTCTACTCCCTGATCTTTCATCCTGCGCACAAAAAAGTCATGGGGAATCTGGGTAAGGATACCTACACCGTCACCAGTCTTGCCTTCAGCATCCTTACCTGCACGGTGCTCCAGTTTCTCAACTATGGAAAGGGCATCGCTGACAAGAGCATGACTTGCACGCCCTTTGACATCAATGATAGCGCCTATACCACAGTTATCATGCTCAAAATCCTGCCTGTACAGGCCATTTTCTTCCAGCTCCTTAAACATCCCGCTCATATACTCCTCCTTAACGGTCATCCTTGGTCTCATACCTGATCGTGATAATAGCACCAGGCTTTATACATACATCTGCCAGTCTCATGCTATAAAAAATGGCGCCTCGGGTAGTAAACCCAAGACACCATTGTCTCTTCTTATTTTGTATTTCTTATTTTGTATTTCTTTTTTTATATATTTACTCGAATAAACACATATAAAATGTCACCATTGACATTTCTAATATCTTACTTTGTATACATGTATCCTGTCAAGTGTCAAATTTAGTTTTTTCTAAGTACAAATCATCCTATTTATTATTCAATTCCATACACACGCCAACATGTATACATTATCGCACAGCTGCAGAAGACTATAGTAAAAAACCATTTGAAGTGTCGCAAACGAGGAAAATAGCTTCTGCAGCTGTGCAATCATCATACAGGGTAATTATTGTCGAAGCAGGCCTTGCAGATGGGAAGGTCCCCTACCATAGAGCCAAAATCATCTATTGTGAGATATGCCAGGCTGTCTGCTCCTATACGCTGCCTTACATCCTCGGTAGAATGCTCTGATGCGATCAGCTGGCCTGCTGTAGGCACATCTGTCCCATAATAGCAGGGATAGAGAAATGGCGGTGACGATATCCTGACGTGAACTTCAAGAGCTCCTGCCCCACGCATCATTCCTATGATCTGCTTCATAGTAGTGCCTCTGACTATGGAGTCATCTATGAGCACCAGCTTCTTACCCTTTACTACATGCTCCAGTACCGAGAGCTTCATATGGACAGCATTTTTTCTCTCTTCATCTGTAGGCTTGATAAAGCTCCTGCCTATGTAACTGTTCTTGTGAAAGCCAAGAGCAAAGGGGATGCCGCTCTCTGCTGCATAGCCTTCCGCTGCGGCAAGTCCGGAATCCGGTACTCCGATGACCAGGTCAGCATCCACAGGATTTTGCCTGGCAAGAGCTCTTCCGGCTCTCACCCTGGCATCATGGACAGGTATACCATCTATAACAGAATCATTTCTGGCAAAATATATATATTCAAAGATGCAGTGAGCTCTCTGCTGCCCTGTGGCAACAGGCTCTGACGTAACTTTCTCTGCAGTCACTATCACCATTTCGCCGGGCTCTACATCTCTGATGACGCTGCCTCCCACTGTGGTAATAGCTGCAGTTTCAGAAGCAAAGATATAGCTGTCACCCTTTTTGCCCATTACCAGAGGCTTGATCCCATGAGGATCTCTGATAGCTATGAGCTTTCTGGGGCTCATGACAAGGCAGGCATATCCGCCGCGAAGCTTGTATGCTGCTGCCTTTACAGCTTCCTCAATAGAGCCGGTCTTTACTCTCTCACTGATGATCTCGTAAGCCAGAACCTCCGTATCAGAAGTAGTATAATGCGCCTGACCTCTGTACATCTGCCCTGTCTTTAGCTCATCTGCATTTCTGATATTGCCGTTATGTACCAGGGCAAGGGTACCCTTGATATAGTTCATGGCTATGGGCTGGGCATTTTCCACAGAGCTTCCGCCGGTAGTGGAATATCTGACATGGCCCACACCAATATTGCCCTTTAATTTGCCAAGACCTTCCGGCGTAAATACCTCGCTGACCAGGCCCATGCCCTTATGAGTAGATATATTGCCCATAGGTCCCGCAGCATCACACACAGACATGCCCGCAGATTCCTGACCTCTATGCTGTAGTGCTATCAATCCATAGTATATGTCACCTGCCACTTCACTGCCCTCGGGGGCATATACACCAAATACGCCGCACTCTTCGTGCAGCTTGTCAAAATCCTGATACACAGGGCTTATTCTCCTCTTTTGTAATGAATCAATCGAGTAGGAGGGAGTGATTAGCTCCCGTCCTCTCACAGCACCGTACGTACCGTTCGGTATACGGCGCTTTCAATAGTTGACGTGCACAGACTGATAGGCTGTGGCTAAATCATAGAAGCCACTGTTTATCAGTCTTTCTTTTGTCATCGCCATGTTGACTGCGACTGTATGTGTGGTAAACCAATATCCACGCCGACTGTTACCAGCCATGTACGCCAAGTCCTCGGGTACACCCATCTTAATCAGATTTCGCACCTTTGTCTTGGGCTTCTTCCATTGTTTCCATATACACATACGTATTCTGTGATAGAGCCATCCATTGATTTCGTCTATGTTGTTCTTCATGCTTGCTATACCGTAGTAGTTAAGCCATCCTCTCGCATATACCTTGATTTTCTCAAGGCTAGGCTTGATGGATTGCACAGACTTACGGGAAGATAAATCTTTCAGCTTTGACTTGAACTTCTTCAATGACTTTGGATGAACCCTGACGAAAACGCCACTTCCGTTCCTTCCCAATGCAAAGCCAAGGAATTTAAAATTTCGGATTGCAAACACGCTGACAGTACGACTTTTCTCTCGATTTACTGTTAACTTCAGTTTCTCTTCGAGATATTTTGTACTGCTTTCCAAGAGTCTCTCTGATGCTCTTTTGCTTTTCGCTAGAAGAACGATGTCATCTGCATATCTTATGCAAGGCACACCTCTTTTTAGAAACTCTTGGTCGAACTCATTGAGGTAGATATTCGCAAGAAGTGGAGATAAATTTCCACCTTATGCCGAG
>NZ_AUKE01000031.1 GCF_000424585.1 Butyrivibrio sp. MC2013 | reverse complement strand
GCTCAAACGATATCTTCTTTTTCCGGGTAAAATCGGAAAATGGATTTTTTAAGAATTCATCCCTTCGTTCCAATAGGGATGAAAACACCGAGAATAGATTTTGACGTATTTCAGTAACAGTAAATGACATGTCAGCACCTCCGTAAAAATGTCTTATAATCAAGGCGCGGCAACATTTTTTGGCTGACTTGTCAAGCAGTTTTCGCAGAAAACTGCAAAAAAATCAGAGGGTATTTCACCTCTGATTTCAGTAATATATTTAATTGTAACTATAGGATTGGGACGGGAAATCCTTATCTAAATGGCATTGGGACGGGGATTAGGGACCATTTTTGATCGGTATGAAATAGAGGAGAACTAGAGTATGGCGGGACAGATTACGCATATGGAAGTTGCGTACAGACTTATTGACAGATTGGGGATTGACGAGGGAAAAGCGGAGTACATTCTTGGCAGCGTTGCGCCTGATTCGGTGCACTTTGATGAGGATTACCTGCCCAAAAAGATTCATTCACATCTATTCGAGAACTGCGGACCATGGGGAGATACGCAGAACTACGATAACTGGATCATAAATATAAAAGCCTTCTGGAACAAATATGTGGTAAAAGAAAATGACAATGTTCGAAAGGCATTCTACATTGGAATCGTTGTACACTGCCTCACAGATTATTGGAACGATCTAGCAATCTGGCGAGCTCTGCAAAAAGAGATGATTCCGCCAATGACTTACGAGGAATTCAAAGAAGCTTATTACCCTGAATCAACCAGAATAGACAGATGGCTCTATCAGAACATAGATGATGCAACTGAGATAATGACACTCCTTGAAAACTCAAATGAAACAGATTTCGAGGACTATGTAAAGACTACTTGCATGACCAAGATGAAAAGACATCTCATAGACGAGCAGTATAATCTTCCTGATCCAATCGATGTATCCGGGCATAAATTCTATAAAGCAGATATGATGCGCAGGTTTGTTAGCGAAGTCCCGGACAGGATCTGCGAACAGATAAAAGAGTTTGACAACTCCCCTGCGGTTCAGATGCAGCTTATAAACGATGACTATCTAGGACGTATAGAGAAGCTTCGCCACGCATGCAGAGGAATACTTGTAAGGGAGGGAAAAGTTCTTTTGTGCCACGAGCCAAAGAGCGGATTGTACATCATCCCCGGAGGCGGAGTGGAAGGCCATGAAGACTACGCTGATTGCTGTGAGCGTGAGATGCTGGAGGAAACCGGATTTAAGACGAGAGCCGTGACAGGATATCTTGATATTGAGGAGCTCTTTGACGTCTGGAGACACATCAATCATTACTACATATGTGAACTTATAGAAGATACAGGAGTGCAGCATCTTACAGAAGCAGAGAAGCTTGCAGGGTACACTAATGTATGGGTTCCGTTTGAACGGGCGCTGGAGATATTCGGTAAATACGAAGACTACCACGACAGGGACATCGCAATCTATGGGCTTTACAAGCGTGAGCTAGCTGCGCTTAATGAGTATGAGAAGTTCATCTCAGGAGGAAAGCGCAATGGATAACAGGTCTTTTGACTCAAAGAGAATAGCGCTGGGTTATGCCAAACGCCCGTGGCTTCATAAATCCGTGATAGAGCAGCTGCTGCGCGACTGCAATCTTGACGAAACATATAAATTCAAAAACGGCCTGGACGTTGGCTGCGGAGCAGGTCTTTCTACAAAGGCCTTGCGCCTTATTTGCAACAAGGTGACCGGAACCGATATCGCGGACTCAATGGTAGAAGTCTGCAAGGAACTGTATGGTGAGGACCAAGCCTACACATTCTATGTCGCCAAGGCCGAAGAGACATTAGTCCCTGATATCAGGTACGACATAGTGACCGCCGCAGGCTGCATCAACTGGGTTGATGAGAAGAAGTTCATGTCAAACATGAATGAAGTCTTAGAAGATAACGGCCTCATATTCATATATGATTTTGGAATTACCGACAAGATGTCCGGGAGCGAAGCCTACACCATATGGTATCAGAACGAGTATCTAAAGAGATTTCCCAAGCCTTTCAGGAAAGAGAACAAGTGGACTCAGGCGGATCTGCCTGATGGTTTTACGATGGAAAAGCAGACCGAGTATGACATGGAGTATGAATTTGAACTCGGATCATTTGTGGACTTTATGCTGATCCAGTCAAATGTTAATGCGCAGATCGAGGGCGGAAACACTTCCGCTGATGAGGCAAGAGAATGGATGAAAACGTCTCTTGCGCCGATATTTGAACAAGGTAAAAAGAACCTTATATTCCACGGCTACAGCTGGTACATAAAGAAAAACTAAAATAGGGGAGTGTTGGAGAATGGAACGATTTGATGAGATTAGGTATGAAAGACCTGACTTTGAACTTCTGAAAGAAAAAACAAAAGCGGTTGAGGATGCAATTAAGGCTGGAGCTTCATTCGAGGAGATAGATAAGCTGAATGACGAATTACAGAGCTATGGCAATCATTGCCTCTCAATGGCTACATATATGTATATTCAGAGCTTTATCGATGGAACAAACGCGGAAGTGGCCGCGGAGACTGCGAATGTGATGGGACAGCTGGCGGCCAGCAATTCTAATTCTGCGTCTTTAAATGAAGCTATTCTGGCAAGCCCATACAGAGCGCATTTCGAGGAGGCGAATGGTAAATTCTTACTGGAATCCATGGAAAAGAAACAGGCTCTTTTCCGAGAGGGAGAAGAATACGCTATAAAAGAGCAGGAAATAATTGCACAGATCCACAAGCTCGCATCCGAGATGGAATTTGACTATAACGGCGAGAAGGTGTCAGCCTCCAAAATTGGAACGCTCAAAAACTCTGCGGACCGGGAGGTCAGAAAAGCAGCAAGACATGCGGAGAGAGCAGGCTTTGCGGAAAACGGCGAAGCATTTGGAAGTCTTCTTGATGAGCTGATCAAAACCCGCCATAAACTTGCGACAGCAAATGGCTTTAGTAATTATCTGGAATATGCAGATACTGAAAAAGACCGATTCTCTTATGGCGAAACGGAGCTTCGGGAGTTTGTGGGGAATGTAAAAAAGATAATCCTTCCGATTGTTGAGAAGAGCAATAAGGCACTTCAAAAGCGCCTGGGGCTTGATCACTATACATCTGATGACACAGATATCTTTTTTACTGACGGGAATGCTATGCCAAGCAGTCCTGACCTTGATTTTGCAGTGGATAATATTCAAAAAATGTATGATGACATGAGCCCGCGTCTTGGAACTGCATTCAGAAGAATGCGGGATAATGGCTATCTTAAACTGGAATACTCGGACAAAAAAGTTACCGGTATAGCTTTTTCTGTTCCAATGCCGGAGCAGAAGATTCCATTTATCTATGCCAACTACTTAGGAAGCGGATCTGATCTTAATGATATTATTCATGAGACCGGTCATACCATGCAGATACAGTTGTCCATGGATAAATACGATAACCAGGAGCTTCACAGCCAGGTACAGGATCTGAAGGAAGTCCCGTCTAAGACCATGGAGCTTATTTCTCTTGAATACGCCGACATGTTTTTTGGCAAAGACGCAGGAAAGCACAGAAAAAGCGTGCTGGCAGATTTTTTGGATGATATTACAGGTTTTTGCAGGTGGTTTGATTTTGAAACCTTTATCTATGAGAATCCTGATGCCACTGCGCAGGAGCGAATTGATAAATACAACGAACTTTTTGCACTGTATTTGCCGGGGGTTGAGATGATGGATCCGGATCTTCTTTCCAAAGGCGCAGCTCTTTACAGAGGTTTCAATATTTTCGGATTGCCAAGATATACGATAACATATTCCCTTTGTAATATGTCTGCGATCTACCTTGCAAATGAATTCAAAAAAGATAAGGAGAAGGGTACTGAGCTCTTTATCAAGCTGGGAGAGATCGGCCAATCCATGGATTATAACGAAGCTATAGCCTACATGGGGCTTAAGTCGTCTTTCTCTGAGGATGTTATAAGAGAAGTCGGAGAGTATCTGGAAACTGAATTGGAGTTATAGGATTTTGTGGCATGAAAAGACTTTTTGAAATTGATTTAAAAGACTATAAGGAATCAGGTAACGTATTTCGAAGACCCTCTGCAAGAGCAGTTATCAGAAAAGGCGACAAGATCGCGCTGGTGTACAGCCAGAAGGAGAAGTACTACAAATTCCCCGGTGGCGGAATACATGATGATGAGGACAAAAGACAGGCTCTCGTTCGCGAAGTCAGAGAGGAAGTCGGAATGGTTGTCATCCCGGAGAGTATCAGGGAATTTGGAAGTGTCCTTCGCAGGCAAAAGAGTGATCGGGGAGAGGACACTATCTTCGAGCAGGAGAACTATTATTACTTCTGCGATGTAGAAGACGAGCTGGTAGAGCAGGAACTTGATGATTACGAGAGCGATGCGGAATTTGTTCTGAGAGTAGTGGATTTTGATACGGCAATCGAAACCAATGACATATATTCCAGCGATGTCTTTTTTAACGAGGTCATGATAAAAAGAGATCTCAGAGTGCTGAGGTTATTGAAGGAGTTGTGAAGCTAACCATGGAGATAAGACGAATAGAGGAAAACGAAAAAACAGGAGAGTTCATCAACAGAGAATTCACAGATTATGCTGTGGACTGTGATGTGGCGCTGAACTTTGAGGAATTTACCTTCTCAGCAGAAGATGATGGAAAGATAGCGGGGATCATTACGGGGCGAGCATATTACAACGAGGTCCATATCGGCGATCTGATAATCGGAAAAGATTACAGAAGAGCCGGTGTCGGCAGCAGGCTTGTGACAGCAGTTGAGGAGGCTTACCGAGGAAGAGGTTATGACAAAATCGCACTCACTACCTTTGGATTTCAGGCACCGGAGTTTTATAAAAAGCTTGGCTATGAGCTTGAGTTTGTGAGAGAGGATAAGGATCCTAGGCTGAGTAAGTATTTTTACCTTAAAAAGATCTGAGAACAAGGAAAAGAGCTAATGATTAAACTGGAGACTGACAGGCTGATCCTCAGAGATTACACTGAGAGCGACTTTGATGCCTACTACAAATTAAAAACCGATGAAAAGACCATGTACTATATGCAAGATATCAAGCTGGATTTAGTAGATGATGCCAAGAGGCAGAAAAATGGATTATAGAAATATGAATACAGACAGAATAGATGAACTTAGAAAAGAATGGGAAGCAGAGGAGAAGATTGCCCACATTCACGGCTGGGACTTTTCTCACATCCATGACAGATACGAAGAGGAGGACGACCTTCCCTGGGATTACAAGAAGATAATTGAAGAGTATCTTGATCCTGACATGAAGCTTATGGATTTTGATACAGGTGGCGGAGAGTTCCTGCTATCGCTGGGACACCCTTACAAGAACACAGCAGCAACAGAGGGCTTTCCGCCAAACGTTGAGCTGTGCAAAGAGACTCTTTTACCACTTGGGATTGATTTTAAGCCCTGCGATAATGAATCAGTCATTCCTTTTGCCGACAGCTCTTTTGACATAATGATCAACAGACACGGCAGCTTTGACCCCAAGGAGATACACAGACTTCTTAAGGATGACGGCATATTTATCACTCAGCAAGTGGGAGGCAAGAACGACAGGGAATTGGTGGAGATGGTTCTTCCAGGCACACCTGAGCCCTTCCCGGAGTTAGAGCTCTCTATCCAGAAAAGGAAATTTGAAGAAGCCGGATTTGAAGTGATCCGAGGTGAAGAAGTGTTCAGACCCATCAGGTTCTATGATGTGGGCGCATTCGTGTGGTTTGCGCGCATCATAGAGTGGGAGTTTCCAGGATTCTCTGTGGAGAAGTGCTTTGACAAGCTCCTTGAGATGCAGGAAGAGATTGATAAAAACGGCTTTGTACAGGGAACTATCCACAGATATCTCATTGTAGCGAAAAAGTAAAAATGAGCCCCCGACTCCGTCCCTATTCAATGATGGATTCTGCGATGCCGGTCTGTGCGTTGGCTTCTGTTATGACCTCTGTAATAGGAGGCATTCACAAAATGGATGCCTCTATTTTTTATTGCGAGAAAGAGTTTAGTTGTCTGCAAAATAATTCATTTTGGGATTGCATCAAAAATCTTTTGGTGATAGCATAGTTTTTGTCAATAAAAAAGAAAGAGCGTTAATCGCATAGGTGAAGGAATGATTATTAGATAATTTAGCTTGAGTGAACACTATCAGTAATGACAATGCTGCCAAGGCAGCTATTTTGTGTACGCTTAAACTGGATTATCATACATTCTTAGCCTATTTTATTTCTATATACTTATAGTAGGTCTATTTGTGTGAGTCTATTTTGCGTATGCGGAATAGGCTTTTTTCATGCGCAGCTTACGGAAATGTATGCAGGAGGAAAAATGTTACAGATAAAAGACCTTACTATAACGCATCTCAAAGATCTGAGAATTATTCTGGATAAATTCAATATGGTATTAAATGATGGGGACAAAGCTGTGATCATAGGAGAAGAGGGAAATGGAAAGTCTACGCTTATGAAGTGGATATATGATCCAAATCTTGCAGAGGCATATACAGAGTGCAGTGGTGAAAGGATAATAGGAGGGGAGTCTTTGGGGTATTTACCTCAGGAACTTAATGAATGCGACAGAGTCAAAACCTTGTACGAGTATTTTTCAGAAGGAACGTTGTTTTTTGATAAGACACCAAAGGAACTATCCGAAATGGCTAGTCAGTTTCAGGTTCCATCAGAGTTCTTTTATAGTGACCAGATAATGGGGAGCCTGTCCGGTGGTGAGAAGGTAAAGGCGCAGCTTATGAGACTTCTTATGGATGAGCCGACAGTTCTTTTGCTGGACGAGCCTTCAAACGATATTGATATAAGTACGTTAGAACTCTTGGAAAAGCTGATAAAGGACTGGAAGCATATTGTTCTCTTTATTTCACATGATGAAACACTTATTGAGAATACGGCCAACGTTATCATCCATTTGGAACAGATAATGCGGAAAAGCAAGTCAAGATATACGATTGTAAAAGACAATTACGAGAACTACATAAAAAGAAGGGCTGATAACTTCCAGCGTCAGGAGCAGCAGGCACTTAATGATCGCAGGGAAAAGAAAATACGTGATGAAAAGTTCAGGCGAGTTTATGACAGCGTTGATCATGCACTTACGTATATATCAAAAGGCGCCAGAGATGCGCCGGGAAAGAAGCTGAAGGATAAGATGCATACCGTTAAGGCAATGGGGAAGCGCTTTGAAAAAATGGATGAAAACATGACTGAAATGCCGGAGCAGGAGGAGGCAATCTTTTTTAAACTTGGTAATAAAGATGCAATAGTGCCTGCTGGAAAGACGGTTATTGAGTATTCTCAGGATGAACTTAGAACGCCTGATGGGAGCAAAATCCTTTCCCGAAATATCTTTTTAAGGGTAAGAGGTCCTGAGAAAATCTGCATTGTGGGTACTAATGGAGTTGGAAAAACAACACTTCTTAAGAAAATGGCAGATGAGCTTCTTTCAAGAAAGGACATAAGAGCACAGTATATGCCGCAGAACTATGAGGATATGCTTGATCTTGATGCTACTCCGGTGGAGTATCTTGATGATACAGGGGATAAGGTGATTCGAACACGTATCAGAACATATCTTGGCTCCCTTAAGTATACTCCTGATGAGATGGACCATCCGATAAGGGAGCTGTCAGGCGGTCAGAAAGCCAAGGTGCTTCTTTTAAAGATGAGCATGTCTGATGCTAATGTTCTTATCCTTGATGAGCCAACAAGAAACTTTTCACCACTGTCGGGACCTGTAATCCGAAAAATGATAGCTTCTTTTCCCGGAGCAGTGATAAGCATCTCTCACGACAGAAAGTATATCGATGAGGTTTGTACGAAGGTATACACATTAACAGAGGAGGGACTGAAATAATGCATATTGAACCTTTTGATATGAAATATCTTAACGATTACTTTAATGGATTTAATGAAGAAATAACAAAATATCAGTGGCCGGAGCCGTTTGAAAACATTGAGGCTTCCAAAGATATGCTGCAGGAGTTTATGGATGAGATGGAGAAAGGAGAAACCCTGTTTTATTCTGTAATCTCAGATGATGATAAATTCATCGGGAGTGTGGAAATGCATGGAATGACAAGTGATTGTCCTGAACTGGGAGTCTGGATCATTGAGAATGAACAAAGAAAAGGATTTGCGTATGCTGCTTTAAAGGAACTGCTTAAGTATGCTGCAAGGACATATGACAAGAAAAAATTCTATTATGAGGCAGATATACGAAACGAAGGTAGCATGAAGCTACTAAGTAGGTTCGGGACAGATTATGATATTATCGAGTGTGATCTTGAGGAAACAGTAACAGATTCCGGAAAGAATCTTAAGCTGCAGGGATATGTGATTGAAGAAAAATATGGCATCTCGATGTGCCTTTTGAATGAAGAATACGGAGACATCTATGTTAGATAATAAAGGATTTGATTTATGGGCAGATGGTGATGTTGCATTTGAAACGAGGGCGGAATTCTATCCTAAATCCTATTGCTCCGGTGTAATTGAGATAAAAAAGGTAAACGATATATGTGTCAGCCTGTACATTCCAAAACTTGAGGACTTATGGTTCCGTGAGGAGTTTATGGCTGATCCTGCCACAATGGAATATAATCATGCCTGGGGTGGCACAATCCCATTTCCAAAGGAACAGTGGGAAGGCTGGTATAATGACTGGGTTGTAAATAATGATGGAAAATGCTTTTATCGTTATTTAAAGAATGCCGAGGGTTAGTTTGTTGGCGAGGTGGCATACCACATTGATAGTAAGCACAATATGTGTATGGCAGATGTAATCATTGCTTCAAAGTATCGTGGAAGAGGATATGGAAAGGCAGGGCTGCTGCTCCTTTGCGAACAGGCTAAGGACAATGGTATGGATAGCATATATGATGATATTGCAATCGATAACACTGCGGTCGGGCTTTTTATAAAATGTGGCTTTACGGAAGAATACAGAACAGAAGAGATAATAATGCTTAAGAAGCAGCTGGTATAGGTGTTGATGATTGCAGATAGTGTAAATTAGCGTAATATATTGGAGTATACGATAAATGAATATTGTTTTAGCAGGAGCAATGAAATATGAGTATTATAGTAAAAACAATGGAGTCAGATGATGAGAAAAAGGGGAAAGCCTATGTTCACTGGAAGTCATGGCATGAAGCATATGAAAAACTTGTGAGTAAGTCATATCTTGATAAGCTCACGCTCCAAAAGTGTGAGGAGTGGGCTTTTGAGTGGCCTGAAAATACGTATGTCGCTATAGACAATGGGAACGTGATTGGTTTCATGTGTTGCTTTGGGCATGGAGAAGAAGAGCCTGATGCAGGTGAAATAAATGCAATATATGTGCTTTCTGAGTATTATGGTACATGCGTGGCACAAAAGCTCATGGATACCGCTTTGGAAGAATTAAAAAAGTATTCCAGAAAAGAACTATGGGTTTTACAGGACAATCCTCGTGCAATAGCCTTTTATAAGAAATATGGTTTTCATGAAGATGGAACTGAAAAATACCTAAAGAGCCTTGAAGATACGGAAATACGCATGATTATGGAATGACGGAAAGGATATTGATTTGAGGAAATGGGATAAACAACCAGATCCCAATTTTATACAGAGGTGGTTAATGTGATAAAGCCGAAAAGATTAAAAAGGGGAGATAAGATCGCCATCGTAAGCCTCTCATGGGGCGGGCTGGGTGACGCCAAGCTTATTCACAAATATGGAATTGCTAAAGAACGTTTAGAACGCGACTTTGGCTTAAATGTTGTTGCTATGCCGCATGCTCTTAAGGGGAGCGAGTTTGTTTATGCCCATCCGGAACTAAGGGCAAAAGACTTAATGGATGCATTTTCGGATCCATCCATTAAGGGGATTTTCTCTGCCATAGGGGGCGATGATTCCGTAAGATTATTGCCATATATTGACTATGAGATCATAAGGAACAATCCTAAGATCTTTATGGGATATTCAGATACTACAGTCACTCATTTTATGATGAACAAAGCCGGAGTGGTTTCCTATTATGGTCCATCCGTTATGGCTGAATTCGGCGAATATGTTCAGATGTTTGACTATACGGAAAAATCAGTAAAGAGTTTATTATTCGACGATTCAAACGGATATGAGGTTTCTTCCTGCGAATACTGGTCGGACGATCATGTTTCCTGGTCAGAAGAAAATGTGAATGTGAAAAAGAAAACACGTCCCGAGGAGCATCATTATGAAGTGTTATCGGGGAGAGGAATTATCACCGGAGAATTATTAGGCGGCTGCCTGGATGTATTCCCGATGATCATTGGTACTGAAGTATGGCCTGAGCGCGATGAATGGAAGAATAAGATACTTCTTGTTGAAACAAGTGAAGAAAAGCCAAGTCCCGATCTGATAACGTATTATCTGAGGAACCTTGGCGCACAGGGAATACTGAATCGGATCAGGGGAATTGTCGTTGGAAAGCCTCAGGATGAACAGTTCTATGAGGAGTATAAAGAAGTGTATCGGACTGTGTTAGATGAGTTTAACTGTCAATCCCTGCCGGTCATTTACAATGTAAACATAGGTCACGCTGTTCCTACCGGAATCCTGCCGTTAGGGATAGAATGTGAGATCAATCTTGATAATAAAATTATCCGATTACTTGAATCGGCTACAGAATAGTCGGAATATACGGTACTTTATAGAAAGTGTTACAGTTTTTACCGTGTGCAATTCGAGACGGTTAAAAAATGGATTTTGTGGGGGAGAAATAGATGATTAAGAGAGCGAAAGTGGAAGACGCTGAAATACTTGCAGCATTAGCAATCCAAATGTGGACAGAACATGATTCGGAGGATATGGCAGAGGAGTTTCGTGAACTGGTGATGAATGATGAAGCAGTCTGCTTCCTCAAATATGAAGATGAGAAGCCGATTGGTTTTGCTCAGTGCCAGTTACGGTATGACTATGTGGAAGGAACAGAGAGTTCACCGGTAGGATATCTTGAAGGGATTCTGATTGTCGATCGATATCGAAAGAAGGGGTATGCCGCAGAACTGTTGGCAGAATGTGAAAAATGGGCCAAAGAAAAAGGCTGCACAGAATTTGCCAGTGATTGCGAGCTTGCCAATGAGGAAAGTCTGAAATTCCATATGGCTCTGGGATTTGAGGAAGCCAATCGTATCATATGTTTCAGGAAGGATATTTAGATACGCATGCTCGAACAGTTTGCATGGAGGTGGGACATGTCAACTAATTCATCTACAAATCTTCGTGATATTTTGAAAATGCCTGAAATTGATAGAATCCTATAGGAGTAGGGATAAAATCATGAAGAGGAAAAGAAAAGTGATTAAAATAATACTGATTATTGCAGGTGTTTTGCTGGTACTTTTTACGGCATTTTTGTTCTGGCTTCCATCGTTCATTTTGACGGGTAAAAGACAGACGCTTGATGAGGCTCTTAAGTGGCAGACTGACCACTATGATACGTCTTTTTATGATGGACTTGAAAAGACAGATTATCAGGTAAACGGGGTTGACGACTACGAGCTTCATGTTGAGCTATTGAAAAATCCGGTTGAGTCATCAAAGTATATAATCCTGTCCCATGGCTATACGGACAACCGTATGGGTTCTCTTAAATATGTCCGGATGTATATGGATCAGGGCTTTAACTGCATCATTTATGACCTCAGGGGACATGGTGAAAACGAGGCTGATTTTACAACATATGGAGTAAGGGAAGGTAAGGATTTAAAATGCCTTATAGATGACACAAGGAGCCGTTACAAAGACATTGAAGTTCTCGGCATTCATGGTGAATCCCTTGGGGCTGCAACAACGATTACTTCTTTGAAATATAAGCCCGAGGTTGATTTTGCCGTGGCGGACTGCGGTTTTTCGGATATTGAAAATGTGCTGAAGGAAGGTTACAAAAATGCCCATGTGCCTGTTTTTCTGGTTGACCTGGCAGATATTACCGGCAAAATTCGGTACCATTATTCAATAAAGAAAATGCGTCCCATAGACTCACTTGACGACAACACCATTCCGGTTTTGTTTATTCATGGCGCAGATGACATTTTTATCCTTCCGAAGAACTCAGAGGATATGAAAGAACGAACGAAAGGGTACAGCGAACTTCACATTATTCAGGGAGCAGGTCATGCTGAATCAATACTGACGGCCCCGGAAGAGTATAAGGAATATGTGACGGTATTCTTTACTTCGATTGATATTTGAAGTTATTTAGAAGGTGAAAACTATCATGATAAATTGGTGGATGATACCACACTCAGAGTGATGAAATTTATTTGGAGGCAGTATGAGTATGAACGTATATGAAAACAAAGAAAACACAGAAGTCAGGAACTTACTGGAAGACGAGAAAATCCCATTTGCAGTGTTGTACAGAGTGCTTGGCGGTCCGGTGAAGAAAGTGATAACCGATCATAAGCGTATCGTAATTGCTCATACGGCTCCTGTATTTCCTACATGGATATGGGCGCCTGACGATGTCACAGAAGCCGAGCTTGATGCTATTTATAACACCATAAGAGCGGAATTTATACCAATAACTGAATATAAATTCAACACAAAATACGAAATTGCAGAGTACCTGATAAAACGCCTTAAAGAAGATGGTGTAAATTTCGGTATCAAAGTAAACATAGCTTCTTATGAATGTCCTAACCCGGTGCCACCAAAGAAACAGGTGCAGGGACATCGTGACTTATTGAAAGAAAATGAAGTGATGCTTGCAGCCAGGCTTATCCGAGAGGCTTCTGTTGCCATCGGCGATGTTGTACTAAGCGAAGAAGAAAGCATTTCGGCGGCAAAAGAGCAGCTGCAAAGGCAGGTTCTTAATGTGTGGAGAGATAATAACGGTCGCGAAGTTTCTTTTTGTGATAAGAGGCCTGAATCTGATGAGTATACAGCAGTGTCGCAGTGTTATACACCGGAAGCAGATCGCGGCAAGGCATATGCCGGACAATTGATTTATGAAGTGTGCAAGGAGATAATTGCTGAAGGGAAAACCCCTATTCTTTATGCCGATGCGGACTATGTTCCTTCCAACAAATGTTATCAGAATATTGGCTTTAAGCTAAAAGCAAAAATAGCTATGATAGGACCGGATGGAGAATGATATGTACCCCCTATTCTGTACAACCGGATAGGGGGTATTTTCATGCACTATAGTAATGAATTTAACTTATCATTACCGGCTTTTATGACGATATATAATCGAGTATTAGTTACAATATGAAAGGTATCTGATATGAGAATTATAGATGGCGTTAGAACTATAGCATCTTTGCTCAAAGACCTTTTCTCCATGAGCGCTGATGAGAAAAAAGACTTTTACAGGTCTAAATGCCTGTATTATCAGGGCATCGTGGAGCTTAGTCTTGTGGTTGCTTCTCTTACTACTCTATGTTTCATATATTCGGATTACATGATAAATGGATCATTGTTTCCCACTATCATTCCAAGGCTTTCTATCCTTTTATTTATTGCGGCTTTCTTTATAGTTACCCATTTTTGCAGCAATCCCCGTACTATGATCATCATGGACTATTTTCTTGGTCATGGAATGTGCATTACAGCCATATGGACAGCTTATCTTCTTGTAGATAACAGCAATTCCGCAACAGGGATCATCATAGTCAATCTAATTTGGATGGTCATTGCATATGTGGCAACCAACAGGGATACCGTTATTAATGGGATAATTTATATTGCAGAGATATACATCACCAATCTTTTTGTCCATTATTCCAATTATGAACAGATCCTGGCACTGGAGATTCCATGTATTGCGGGTATAGTACTTGTTAATTATGTCATGACGGCCTTTTATCTGGATCATTACAGGATGAGCCAGAAGCTGGAGAAAGCCCTGGTCACAGATCCCCTTACTCAGGTATATAACAGGCATCTTTTAGAGCGGATCATCTGCAATAACAGGATAAGGAACAGCACCCCCGATGATCAGATAGCCATGGCTATGCTGGATATAGATGATTTTAAGAAAATCAATGATGAAAACGGACACTATACAGGTGATCTTGCTCTGATGTATTTGGGGAAGAAGCTGGCATCTGAGACTCATGCTGACGATTATGTGATCCGCTACGGCGGTGAAGAATTTGTGATAATCCTGAGAAATTGTGCCGTTACTGATGCCTGTGCGCGTATGCAGCAGTTTAGGACCGATATAGAAAGTGCAGATGATGCTCCCATACACTTTACGATCTCTGTAGGTGTCACAGCATATAATGGCAATTATCTCCAGACCCTTCAGAGGGTCGACCAGGCTCTTTATAAGGCCAAAAATACAGGTAAAAACAAAGTAATAGTCATCTAGCGGTAAAACGTATATAAATTATTAATAAATCGTTTACCACGGCGATAATTTGATATAATTATTAATAGCTGTTTCTATGTCCGAGTTTTTCTTGAAACCTTGTAAAAAGGAAAGGATGGATCTGATATGGAATTGGTACATTTTATAAGGCACGCTGACGACACCCTGTATGTAAGTATAGATGGCAAGGTGGATTCTATCACCACGCCTGACGTTGAACAGGCTTTTAATGATCTTCTTGGCAAATACCCTTCCAAAAGAATTGATATAGATGCTGATAAGCTGGAATACATTTCCAGTATGGGACTTAGATGCCTTCTGAAGCTCAAAAAAGAGATGCAGGATACTCTTGTAGTAAACAATGTGTCTATCGAAGTATTTGAAATATTTGAGATGACAGGTTTTACCAATATCCTGGAGATCCATAAGAGGCTCAGAAATATATCCGTAGATGGCTGTGAGCTCATAGGTCAGGGCGCAAACGGTAAGGTTTACCGATTGTCCGGAGATACTATTGTAAAGGTATATGCTCCCGGTGCGGATATGACCGATATTAACAGGGAGAGAGCTCTGGCTCAAAAGTCATTTGTTTGCGGCATACCTACTGCGATCACCTTTGATGTTGTCAAAGTGGGTGACTGCTTTGGTGTGGTATTTGAGCTGTTAAATGCCAGATCTCTATCTGATGTGATCAAAAATGATGTGGACAATTTTGAAAAGTATGCAGATCAGTATGTGGAGCTATACAGATCATTTCATACCACAGAAGTAAATGCAGACGATTTTCCTGCATTAAAGGATATATACCAGTCTTATATAGACGGCTGTACATCTTGGTACACTCCCGGGGAGATAAGCGATCTTCGCAGGATGGTGGATTCTATACCGGATTGCAATACACTTATACATGGTGATTATCATCCTCGCAATATCATGGTCCAAAACGGTGAACTCATAATAATAGATATGGGTGATGTGGGAAGAGGTCATCCGATCCTTGATTTCCTCGCTACAGCAGCCACTCAGGCCAATCTGGTAGAGCTCTCGCCTGAATATGCCCAGATCCATACGGGCATGCCTGTGGAGCTCATAAAGAGACTATGGAACTATCTGCTGGATCATTACTTTAAGGGCAGGAGTCCTGAAGAGATACATGCGCTGGATCTGCAGATCAGGGCCTATTCCAAATTAAAGGTTGCACTTGCACCTATTGTAGGAAGAGGCGCCGGAGATGAAATCATAAAAGCCAGCGTTGAAGATGCAAAGGCAAATCTCATTCCCAATATAGACTCATTGATCAAAGGTTTTATCTGGTAAATTCTTGTTCACTTTTGCAGAGCCGGGGGTAATTATGGTAGATATTACTGTTGTAACACCTTTCCATAATGTTGATCTTGATATCTTTAAGGACTGCTTCAGGTCCATGGTGTCCCAGACCATAGGGATAGAGAATGTAGAGTGGATCATAGTACTTCATAATTGCGAGCAGCAGTATATTGAGGCTGTCAGGGAGATGGTAAAGCCTTATCCCAGCGTACTGACACCTGAACTTAATAATGATGCAAGAACCCCCTCCAGCCCCAGAAATTATGGTCTGTCCATGGCAACTGGCAGGTACGTGGGCTTTTTGGACGGGGATGACAGCTATCTTGCGGATTGTCTGGAGGTGGCAGTGCGCAATATTAAGGAGACTGATTCTGATATTCTGTGCTTTAAAAGAGAATATGAGATGGAAGACTCTGATGGCCTGCCTCTTGGCGAGGGATTTTTGCTGGACCAGTCCGTTCCAAGGCTGATAGTAAGCCGTGATAACTGGGAAGCTGAAAAGACCTTTGTCAGTGTATGGGGCATGGTCACATCCAAAATTTATTCCAATGATTTTCTAAAAAAGAATGATCTGAGATTTAATGAGGAAATACGCTTTGCAGAAGACGGAGCCTTTAATCTTGAGGCGTATTATCTGGCCCGTCAGATCTGCTATCTGCCTCAGTTTGTGGGATATCACTATTATATCAACAGTGCATCCCTGGTTCAGTGTGTCAAAAAGGATGCTGATACTCTGATCTCCTATGCAGAAGGATTTGTAAAAATATTTGAGATTGGTATGAAGAGAGGCCTGTTCATGAATAATATGATCGGAGGCCTTTTGTTCCATACCTCCAGATTCCTTGAGGTGTCTGATCTGGACATCGATTCCAAAAAGAAGATCAGAGATATGCTCATGCCATATCTCCGCATCGTAAAGCCCTTTGATGTATGTGAGATCTATACAGAGGATGATGTCAAGCTCAGATATGACTATCCGTGGAGGGTCATTCCCGATGTGGGTGATAGTGACATCTGGGAGGATAGCAGCAAAAAGGATTACCCCCTGACCTTTGCCCAGTTATATCAAAAGACCATTATGGAAAATGGCGGCGTTGGTATAGAGGCCATAGAAATGGACAGATATTATGAGCTTGAAGGTGACATAGATGAAGTCAGGCTTAAGAAGGCTGTCTATGACACTCTATCTGCTCATGAGATATATCAGAGCAGGATAGACGGATCTGTTATGAGAAAATCGGACGATGGACCTGTCGTAGCTCTCTATTATTTCACAGATGCTTTGTTCAAAGAATACAGGACAGCTTCATATGCTCGCAATCTTGATTGCAGGATAGAAGCTCCTATGCAGATAGATATCATATCCTGTGTCAGGGATTATTGCGATCATAAGAGTGCCAATGAACTGGAAGGCCATAAATACCTCCATATCAAAGCCAGTCATTATGTATATGATCAAAACAGTCTCTGCAATCTTTTTGATGAGATCTCCGCAAGATACGATGGAAACGAGTCCATGGTATCACCGGAGAAGATCACACTTTTTGATATCTCCGATGAAGAGACGGATCTGAAGGGCAGTAATAAATACAGGCAGGCCATGGATTTTCTGGGAGATCAGTACAGTGGCAGAAACTATGCATCCTTATTTAAAAATGCAGGTGAAAATACCATCGTGATCAGCAAGATCCTGGAGGATGTCCCTGCTGATGAGCTGGACAAAAAAGTCAGAGACAAGAAGCTCTCCACCGGAGTATTCATGATAGGCGTGTTTGAAAAAACGCTGGCTGATCATACAGGCCAAAAGGATTTCTCATATATGCTCTTGTCTGACGGAAGAGATGATCCTGACAGGGTTGCTACCCATGGTGTTATGGCAAAAGGTGTATATATCACATCTTCCACCGGTGATTATGGGGAAGATGGGCCTGACCTGTCAGATGATAAAGTCAGGGAGGAATATTTTAGTAAGGTAGCCTATAAGGCTAAAGAAAGCATAGCTCACAATATTGTGGACTTCAGGGAACTGATGGACAGATACGGGGAGGTTAATTCCCTGATCACCATCAATTACATAGGCAATAACAAGTATAAACACAGGCTACGCGGTCATGAATTGCAGCATAGATTTTCTGCAGAGCATGCAGCATCTATCAGGACATTCTCCGGACTGACCTTTAATATCGAGAAGGTGGGGCAGTCATTTAATCTGGTAGCTATGTCATATGCAATGACCAAAGAAGAGATCATGGCTTTTACAGCTCTCTTTGAGAAGAATGTCAAGACAGTACTTGAAATAAACTGATCCCATGATTTCCACGCAAACCCTATAAGAGTCCTTATTCAGAAAAGAGGTCAATATGAAAAAAGTATCCATCATTGTTCCTATGTACAAGGCTAAAGCTTATATCAGACCCTGTGTAGAAGCCCTGCTGCGTCAGGGACTGGGAGACGACCTGGAGATACTCCTCATAGATGACAGGTCCCCGGATGATACATATGACTACGCTGTAAATCTCTATAAGGACCTGCCCTGCGTGCGTGTCATAGAACAGGAGCAAAACGGAGGCCCCGGCAAAGCCAGGAACAGAGGTCTTGAGGAAGCCAGCGGCAAGTATATCTGTTTTGCTGATGTGGATGATATGTATCTGGATAATGCCATATCAGACATGTTATCCGTTGCTGAAGAAGAGAATGCCGATGTTGTCCATACAACAGGCGTTCGTCTCACGGTTACCCCAAAGCTTCCTGATGATCTTACGACTTTGACGGAAGATGATTTTGTTAATCTGATCTTTTCCAGGAGTAAAAGGGATAAAAATGATCTTTCCAACATATCCTTTGATGATATGGCGGAGCGTCTCAGAGCCTGGTATGCCTATGAGATCCACTGGAGCGTGTGGGGCAAGCTATATAAAAAGGAATTTCTGGATAAAAACAATATACGCTTTCTGAATATGAAGATCGGTGAAGACTGTATCTTTGTGATGCAGTGCGTTTTGACAGCGGATAAATATGTTCAAAATAACAGGTTCTCATATATCTATAGGACGGGTGAAGCCCAGTCTGTATCAAGAGGCGTGGGAAATCCTAAGGTTTTTATCAGTGCCCAGATGTCACTGTTTGAGATAGAGAAGAATTTTGACAGGATATTTAGTAATATTCCCTATCTTAAGGAGCATCCGGAGGAGATTACCAGGTTAAAGGAGATGGAAATTGCTGATATAAAAGCTCCCTATGCCATAGCCAAATACAAGGAGATAGGAAGGGATGTATTAAGCAGGGATGAAGGTGTGATAGCCCTGTTTGAAAAATATTGTCCTGATGATCCCAAAGGTGCGATGGATAAGATATTTGAAGAATATGAACAGGCTGAAAATGACAGAAATGCTGATAGTTTTTCATCCTATGAATTCTGGAATGTGATAAAAAAGAAGGTTGGACATAGGGTATGTTCTTTGGAGGATATAGTATCCCGTAGCTTTTTGTCATGGTAATGCGAAAATCTGAGATTTTAGAGAGGATCTGAGAATGTATTTTATCAGTGAGTTTGCTGCAAAAGTTTCAGAATTAAAAGACAGTGTTGCCATAACTGACAGGGACGGCAAGAGGTCGCTAACATACGGCGAGCTTGACAGCCTGTCCTCAAAGATAGCCCATAAACTTGCTGTAAGCGGTGTCTTAAAAGGAGACAGCGTGATCATTATCCTGCCCAGGATCAGCGAATATATAGCCTGTGAGATCGCGCTTTTAAAGCTGGGCGCGGTGGTAGTCCCTCTGATTCCCGATTATCCCCAGGAGAGAGTAGCTTATATCCAAAAGGACAGCGGAGCCAAAATGCTCATAAGAGAGGACTTCCTTGAGGGTATAGATTCAGAGGATGCAGATTGTGAAATTGCAGACGCAGTTGATGAAGAGAAGGCCATGATACTCTATACCTCCGGCTCAACCGGTAAACCCAAGGGTGTGGTATACACAAGGTCTAATGTGGATGCACATATCACCAGGATGAGGCCTTTTCTTAAAGAGATCAGCCCTCCCCTTTTTGCTGCATCGGCGACCATGTCCTTTTGCGTGACTGTGATGGAATACCTATGCAATCTGTCTTTGGGAGCACATGTCCATATGATCAGTGATCTTGTCAGGTCAGATGCAGGTCTTTTGGCAAGCTATTACACTGACAATCATATCAGAACAGGCTTTATCAGCCCCAGGATCCTGAAGCTATTTGATTATAAAGGCGGTGACCTTGTCAGAGTCATTACGGCCAGTGAAAAGGTGGTCAATATCTACTCTGATGATTATGAGATCTATAACTGCTATGGTCAGAGTGAGACCATAGGTATCTTTACTGCATTTCCTATAGACAGGCTCTATGACAATACTCCCATCGGTAAGGCACTGCCCGGATCAGACATGGTGATCATAGACGGGGACGGTAATGAGCTTCCTAATGGACAGGAAGGTCAGATATGCATAATCGGCAATTTCCCTTGCGAATATAATAATCTTCCTGACCAGACTTCTCAGGTATTTAAAAAGCTCCCTGATGGCAGGACCTTTATCTATTCAGGCGATATAGGCAAGAAGCTCCCTGATGGCAATGTGATCTATCTCAACAGAAATGACTGGATGATCAAGATCCACGGTCAGAGAGTAGAGCCCGGTGAGATAGAGTCAGTCATGAATGCAGTAGACGGTGTCACTTCTTCCATAGTAAAGGCATTTGACAATGATGACGGCACCATGCTTTTGTGCGGCTTTTATACAGAGAGTAAGCCTGTGGACAAAGCTGCTATCAAAAAAGGTCTGGAGGACAAGCTTCCTCATTACATGATCCCGGGTGCATTTGTCAGGATGGATGCTTTTCCTGTTAATGCCAATGGCAAGGTTGACAGGAAATCCATTGGAAGACCTGATTTTAATACTCTGACTGCAGATTATGAAGAGCCTGTGGACTGCGCAGAAAAGGCAATTTGTGATGCTATGCAAAAGGTGCTGAATATCAGCAGGGTAGGTAGAAACGACAATTTCTTTGAACTGGGAGGTAACTCACTTAATGCTGTGGCGCTATGTTCTGAATGTAAGCTGGAGGGTATCACCAGCAGAGCTGTCATAAACGGCAAGACTCCCAAAGGCATAGCAGAGCTGCTTGCTTCAGCGTCAGGGGTATTAAAGCCTGAGTTTAACAGAAGGTATGAGGTAAGAGATGAATATCCTATGGCTTTGTCAAATCACTACAATTTCTATGATTGTGAGAAGATTGGAGAAAGTATAGATCTCATGGACTGGAGACCCTATTATGAGCTGGATGATACAGTAGACGTCAAAAGGCTTAAGGGTGCCATAGAGGATAGCCTGAATGCTCATCTGGTATATGGCATTAGATTTAGTTCATCAAGAAAGCTTATCAGGCCTTCTGCAGTTAATGCTCATGTTAAAGAGCTGGATATAGAACCTGATAAGTTTATGGAGTATAGAAGGAGCAAAGCGGCCTCCAAACGAGACCTTGAACACGATCCCATGTTTGATGTGGAGATCGTCCATGTAGGTGATGAGAAGACCTATCTCTACTTTAATATGACCCATCAGGTATTTGACGGAGCATCCGTAGCCCTCCTATATGATGAGATCTCTGACAGATATGAAGGCAAAGAGGTTGCAGCAGAGGAATACGACATTTTCGATGTTGCATCCTATGAAGAGGAAGTCAGGAATGGCCCCTTCTACAAAGAGGCAGAGGAGTTTTTTGACAGGCAGCTGGGCTCTTTGAAGGATAAGCCGCGGGGCGATAGCGATGACCATATGGATTCATCTGTGAGAAAGCTCACAAGCCTTGACTTTGCAGCTATCGGCAAGGACGCATTCCTCAGAAAGCTTGGAGTATCCCAGATAGTATATATCCAGGCGGCACTATATCTGGCGGCAGCCAAATATATGGATAGAGAAGAGCTGACCATAAAGGTGCTCCATAGCGGAAGAGACTTTGCTGCATATAATGGGATACACGGAAGCGTGGCCAGAGCAGTATTTGTCCTTGCGAAGTCTTCGCCTGATATGACAGTGGCAGATTTTATGGGCAGGCTCCAGGAATCCTATCAGGAATCCGTATATTATGACGTGATCCCCATGAAAGAGCTGGCAGAGAAGTATCCCGCAGCCGAATCTGAGATATATCTAAATTACAGAGGAAGGATGGGACATGGCTTTCATCTGGGCAATAAGAGCTTTGAGTTTTTGCTCCTTGGATATTTCTTTGATGGCAAGCATATAGAAGCTCTTCTCAATATGCAGATAGACGAACTTCCGGACGGAAGACTGAGCCTTAGCCTGGGTGCAGGATTCTTTGATCAGGCCAAAACAGAAAGAATAGCAGAAGCATTTGAAAAGGCACTTGAGCTTATTGTAACTTGCGAAAAGGTTGCTGATATTTTGGAGAGGATCTGAGAATGTATTTTATCAGTGAGTTTGCTGCAAAAGTAGCAGAATTAAAAGACAGTGTTGCCATAACTGACAGGGACGGCAAGAGGTCGCTAACATATGGCGAGCTTGACAGCCTGTCCTCAAAGATAGCCCATAAACTGGCTGTAAGCGGTGTCTTAAAAGGAGACAGCGTGATCATCATCCTGCCCAGGATCAGCGAATATATAGCCTGTGAGATCGCGCTTTTAAAGCTGGGCGCTGTGGTAGTCCCTCTGATACCTGATTATCCTCAGGAGAGAGTAGCTTATATCCAAAAGGACAGCGGAGCCAAAATGCTCATAAGAGAGGACTTCCTTGAGGGTATAGATTCAGAGGATGCAGTATGTGACATTGTGGATGCCGGAGATGATGAAAGGGCCATGATACTCTATACCTCCGGCTCAACCGGTAAGCCCAAGGGGGTGGTATACACAAGGTCTAATGTGGATGCACATATCACGAGGATGAGTCCCTTTTTGGAGGAGATAAACCCTCTTGTTTTTGCTGCATCGGCGACCATGTCCTTTTGCGTGACTGTGATGGAATACCTATGCAATCTGTCCTTGGGAGCCCATGTCCATATGATCAGTGATCCTGTCAGGTCAGATGCAGGTCTTTTGGCAAGCTATTACACTGACAATCATATCAGAACAGGCTTTATCAGCCCCAGGATCCTGAAGCTATTTGATTATAAAGGCGCTGACCTTGTCAGAGTCCTTACGGCCAGTGAAAAGGTTGTCAATATCTACTCTGATGATTATGAGATCTATAACTGCTATGGTCAGAGTGAGACCATAGGTATCATAACTAAATTTCGCATAGACAAGCTCTATGACAATACTCCCATCGGCAAGGCTCTCACGGGAGCAGATATCGTGATCATAGACGGGGACGGTAATGAGCTTCCTGACGGAGACGAAGGTCAGATATGCATTATAGGTAATTTCCCCTGTGAATATAATAATCTCCCGGACCAGACTTCTCAGGTATTTAAGAAGCTCCCTGATGGCAGGACCTTTATCTATTCAGGTGATATAGGCAAAAAGCTGCCTGATGGCAATGTGGTCTATCTCAACAGGAATGACTGGATGATCAAGATCCACGGTCAGAGAGTAGAACCCGGCGAAATAGAGTCAGTCATGAACACGGTAGATGGTGTCACATCTTCCATAGTAAAGGCATTTGACAACGATGACGGCACCATGCTTTTGTGCGGCTTTTATACAGAGAGTAAGCCTGTGGACAAAGCTGCTATCAAAAAAGGTCTGGAGGACAAGCTGCCTCATTACATGATCCCCGGCGTATTTGTCAGGATGGATGCTTTTCCTGTAAATGCCAATGGCAAGATAGACAGAAAGTCCATTAAAAAGCCGGATTTTAATCAGCTCATGGCGGCCTATGAAAAGCCTGAAAATGAGATTGAAGAGAAGATATGTCAGGCTATGCAAAAGATCCTGAAGCTTGGTCTTGTGGGAAGAAATGACAATTTCTTTGAACTGGGAGGCAATTCCATAAATGCTGTAAACCTGTGTGCGGAGTGCAGCGTGGAAGGAATAGCGCCTCAAATAGTAGTGATAGGACAGACTCCTGCTGGGATTGCTGCTCTCATAAGTGATAAGAGCTTTTATTCAAAGCCTGCCCTTGAGATATCCCATAAGGTAGGAGACGTTTATCCCCTGTCTACGTCACAGAGGTATCAAAATACTGTATGTACCAGCCTGGGTACTACCATAGATGTCATAGATATGACCTATTATTTTAAACTCTCAGACACTGTTGATACAGACAGACTCTCAGCTGCGGTAGATAAGCTGGTCAATGATCATCCTATCTATAAGAGTCATATAGATATAGAGAATAACAGGCTCAATGTCAGTCATGAAGAGTTCCATATCACCAGAGTAGAGATCCCTGCCGGGGATTTTGAGAGCTACAGGAGTAAGCGCTATACAAGGGTTCGTGATATGAGGGTAGATCCCTTGTTTGAGGCAGAGCTTATCAGCCTTGACGATGGCAGCATTTATCTCTTTATCTGCATCTGCCACCTGATCTATGACGGCAAGTCTCTGGAAAACATGCTGGCATGCATATCAGCATATTATAACGACCAGGAGGGCCCTGTAGAGGAGGCTTCCATTTTTGACCTCATTGAATATGAGGGCAGGGTCAGTCAGGACAGTGGACTTATAGAAGCCGCCCGGAAAGTGTTTGAAGATAATTACAAGGGCCTTAAGAAAACGGAATTTTTTGCCTCTGAAAAGAAATATGCAACGGCGTTCTCCATGCCCATCCTCCAAAATATCAAACAAAGCGAGATTGATGATTTCCTGAAGAGATACAGCACCTCAATACTGACCCTTATGCAGCTGGCAATGGAGATCACAGTCAATAAGGTA
The DNA here is from genome assembly GCF_000424585.1 of Butyrivibrio sp. MC2013. Taxonomy (GTDB): domain Bacteria; phylum Bacillota; class Clostridia; order Lachnospirales; family Lachnospiraceae; genus Butyrivibrio. Next base: position 12,636 of record NZ_AUKE01000031.1, on the reverse strand, counting down.
TATGGCGAAAAAGATTTTTGCTATATGAATGTTCACGACGGAAGGGGAAATAGCCTTTTGAATAATGCTCACGGAGTATTTGCCAAGGCTGTATTTATCCGCTCGGGACTGGGCAAGTATGGGAGCCTCAAGGAATACTTTGAGGGAATAGAGAAGCAGTATCAAAAGCTTGTCTATTATGACATTCTCGATACCTTTGATCTGGTGGATAAGTATCCGGCTATTAAATCAGGACTAACGGTGAACTACAGAAATGCTCCTTCTATGTCTCTAAAGCTTGGTGATGAGAAGTTCAGAACAGACTTTCTCATAGAGTTTTTTACAGTCAACAAGCCCTTTACCGACATGGATTTTATGATCAACAGATGGCCGGGGGATATGGGATATACGGTTTCCTTTGCTTCGGCAAAAGTATCAGAGGAATTTGCAAGAAGCTTTGTTGGCAGTTTTGACGAAGCGCTTACAAGGATTATAAAAGGAGAGGAAGATGGGATTTATAGAAAAGATTGACAATGCTCTGAGGACTTATGCGGACACCCCTTGCTTGACCGACAAAGATGCCACCAGGACTATTAGCTACAAAGAGTTTAATGCCCTTTCAGGTAAAGCAGCGGTCAAGCTTATGTCTATGGGCATCCGTAAGAAAGATGCTGTGATCATACGCCTTGGACGAAGCTATGAATATTTGGCTGCAGAATATGGTGCTGTCAGGATTGGTGCCACAGCCATCCCTGTTATTCCCTCTTACCCTGAGGCCAGAGTGGAGTATATAAAGAAGGATGCTGATGCCAAGCTGATCCTGGGCGATGACTTTTTTGATGACATAGATAAGTATGAATTTGATCCTGACAAGGCTGATGTGGACTCTTTTGATGCTGATAAGGGCGAGGAAGCTCCGGAGCTTAAGAGGTTTATCTTCTATACTTCAGGCTCTACCGGAAATCCCAAAGGAGTCATATACAGAGACAGGGCAGTTACAGCTGCGATAGTAAGGAATGTGGAGGATACAGCGCCCAACAAGGTCCATGTGGTCTATGCTTCCGCTGCACCCTTATCCTTTACTGTTACCATAGCTGAGTATTTCAAAAATATGGCTGTTGGTTCCCATGTGCATATGCTGTCAGAGGATACCAGAAAGGATGTAGGCAAAGTCCAGGATTATTATGCTGACAATAATATCACTGTGGGATTTTTGGCGCCCAGGATGCTGAAGGTATATAAGAACAAAGACAAGGCATTAAAGAGCGTAATGACAGGAAGCGAAAAGGTAGTCAATGTCTATTCGGATGACTACAGGATCGTCAATAAATACGGACAGACGGAGACTATAGGCTGTGTCTGCAAGTTTGTACTGGACAAGGCCTATGATAATACCCCTGTGGGCAAGCCTATCTATGGCATCACAGTTAAGATCATGGATGACGACGGCAATGAACTGCCCCGGGGCGAAGAAGGCAATATCATCATATATGGTGATCTGCCCTATGAGTACAACAATCTCCCTGAGCAGACTGCAAAGACCTTTAAGAAGATAGAGGATGGCCTTGTAGCAGTAAAGACAGGAGACGTGGGGCGTTTCCTTCCTGACGGTAATATCCTATTTGGCAATCGTCATGACTGGATGCTAAAGCTCCATGGTCAGAGAGTGGAACCCGGTGAGATAGAGTCTGTCATGAATTCTGTGGAAGGAGTTACAGGTTCCATCGTCAAGGCTTTTGAAAATGAAGACGGCACCATGCTTTTGTGCGGCTTTTATACAGAAAATAAGCCTGTGGACAAAGCTGTCCTTAAGAAGGGTGTTGAAGCCAGGCTCCCCCACTATATGATCCCCGGTATCTTTGTGAAGATGGACGCTTTTCCTGTTAATGTCAATGGCAAGATTGACAGGAAATCCATCGGCCGTCCTGATCTGAACCAGCTCACTGCAGATTATGAAGAGCCTGTGGGAGATGTAGAAGCAGCTATAGCCGCTGCAATGCAGAAAGTATTAAAAATTAAGAGGGTTGGCAGAAATGATAATTTCTTTGAGCTGGGCGGCAATTCCATAAATGCTGTGGCTCTGTGCACGGAATGCGGCATCAAGGGTATCAGTGCCAGAGACATCATGATGGGAGCTACTCCCAGGCTGATAGCAGAGGAGATCAAAAAGAACGCCTCCTTTGTAAAACCGGATATTAAAGGGGCTGATGAAAGCCAGACTGAATTTGAGATGACCAATGCCCAAAAATATCAGGTAAATGAGTGTGCCAAGATCAATACGCCTCTTGATATCAATGATTTCAGAGGCTACTGGAAGCTTCCTCAGGGAATAGATATCAGGAAGCTGATGGATGTTGTGAACGGGTATTTTGCTGACAGTCCCGGGCTTAATGTGAGCTTTGACAGTAAGAGCGGCAAGATGTACAGGACAGACAGAAAGCCCCATATGGAGGAAATAGATATTGAACCTTCGGAATTTGAGAAATTCAGGAGGCAGAGAGCTGCAGTCAGAAGGGATCTGACAAAGGATGAGCTCTATGAGATCGCTATCCTCCATGTAGGCTCTGATGATTATCTCTATATCAATCTCAACCACCTGATCTATGATGAATCATCTATCAAGAACATGATAAATGATATAGAGGCAGGATATGAGGGCAGAGAGAGATCTGCAGAAAATGTGGATATTTTTGACCTGTCTGTTTATGAACAGGATATAAGGAGCAGTGATTATTACAAGAAGGCTATCGAATATCACGAGAAGCTCTACAACGCGGTGACTCCTGATAATCTGCCTGCCAAGGGAGAAAAACAGGATAAGGTCTATTTTAAAAAAGTTGCGCCAGAGCTTGATAGAAAAAAGGTTGAGAACTTCCTGAAAGAAAGGGGAGTATCGGAGATCATCTATCTGCAGGCCGCTTTTGCACTGACTATGCACAAAAAGCTCATAAAGACTGAGAAGCTTACCAATATGACCATATACAACGGCCGTGTGGATCCAAGCTACAGATCTATCAGGGGTGTACTGGCCCAGGCCCTGTATATGTATACAGACCTTGATCCTGACAAGAGCATAGATCAGCTCCTCTCAGAAATACAGGATACATACCAGAACCTGTCATATTATGGCGGAATAGATATTGTGGAGATGTCTGACAGATATCCCAATATCAAAAACGATATATATATGAATTTCAGAGCTTCCATGGATCTGAATATCAGACTGGGAGGTTTGGAATGTGTCTATAAAGACATAGGCTTCTATTTTGATGATGCCCATATCTGGACCAGGCTCAATATGCTGGTGGATCATACAGCTGATAAGCATTACCAGGTTAGCGCGGCATCCGGTTTCTACGATACAGATATTCTCAAGGCTATAATCGATGAATTTGAGAAGATGCTGATCGGTTTGTTAGACGCAGGTAAGGTAGCAGATCTTTTGTGAGATTGAGTTCGAAGACGAGGTGCGTAGAATGGGCAAAAAAATTGTTGTATTTAACACATCTTCAACTGAGGCTGTTGTAACAGGTATCGGATATCCGGGAGATGCAGATTGTTTTGATGAGGTGGCTCTTAAACATCCGGACTATGATATTACTGTCATTTCGGCCAAGTTTTTCTTTTGCAACCGCTTAAACGGTGAGTTTGAGTATCCCAAGCATGTGTCTTATGTAGAGATGCCTTATACGGCTTCTCTGGATGATTATGTGGAGGCCATCAAAAAGGAGAAGCCTGATATACTGATCAGTGTTCCCACTGTGAGTATGGTGGTAGATTGGAACAGCATAACGGAAGCGATCATATGCGAGAAGTTTGAGAAAGAGGGTGTTAAGACCTATTGCCATTCTCTGGAGGCAGGACTTGCCTGTTATGACAAGGCCAGTACCCACGAAGCGCTGACCAGGGCAGGTATCAATAATTCCGGTTATGTCAGGATCGATTGTTCTATGTACAAGATCACTGACAAATCCCAGGGTGTGATCAAGCTCAATGTATACAGAGAGTATATAAAGCATGAACTTGAACAGCTCCATTTTCCTGTCATCATGAAGGATAATACAGGCTCCAGTTCCCTGGGACTCCAAAAGGTGGCCAGTGTGGAGGAAGCTCTCTCCGTTCTGGATTCTGACCTTTTTGATAATGATCTGATCGCTGAAGAATACATCAGCGGTGATCAGTATACTACAGAGATACATGGCTGCAAGGGCCATTACAGCGTCCTCCCGCCATTTGTCCTTAGCATGAACTCCGAAGGCATAACCGACAGCGCTAGGGGTATCAAATTTGGTCCTGTATGGAAGGATGATATGGGAATCAGTGAGCTTCAGGACAAGCTAAAGAGCTTTGCGGGAAAGATAGGATTAAACGGAGTAGCCAATGTAGACCTGGCCTATCACGATGGTGAATGGTATGTGATAGAGATCAATCCCAGATGGTCCGGAGCCACTATGCTCATGGCAACCTGCGAAGGAAGAGGGCTCTTTGATATCTATTTTGATATGCTGGATGAGGAGCAAAAGGATTATTCGGATCCTGACCTTCTGACCTATGGCTGCATCTTCAGAGTAAATGGCATTAAAAGGGATATGCTTGATGAGATCAGGGATATTCCCTATATCAAATGCTATGAATGGGCCGAGTACTCAGGCCATGTGATCACTGCTGTGGGAATCGGCGGCGCAGAGGATAAGGCTTCTATCTATAAGAGTGCTCTTGATTTTAATGACAGATACCCCGGTTCCATTATTGATGAGATCATGGAAAAGATAAGAGCGGTGTGCGAAGATGATTAAACTGTTTAAGAGAATGAAAAACAGCGACAAGGCAATGCTGCTGAGTTCTGTTATATTCATTGTCCTTCAGGTTTACTTTGATATGCGTATACCTGAGCTTCTCAGCGCAGCCCTCAAGGTCGCCAATAATGAAGAACTCTCTTTGGAAGAGGGCGCTTCTCAGATCAGATCCGTGGCAGCTATCATGGCAGGCTATGTATGTGTGAGCTTTTTGCTCTCGGCTGTATCCTCCATGATCATAGCCTGGGCAGTCATGAGCTTTGTGACAGGGATCAGACGTGACATATTTCATAAGGTCCAGTTGCTGTCTATCCCGGATGTGGACGGTTTTACCGTGTCCGGCCTGATCACCAGGTCTACTTCTGATGTCATGAATGTCCAGACCTTTATCCTGATAGGCTTTCAGGCTATTATCAAGGCTCCTGTCATCTCGGTATGGGCACTTGCCAAGATAGGTGCTTATGGCAGATCCTGGCAGCTCACGGTCATTATAGGTATCGCCTTTGTAGTGCTGCTCATAGCCGCAGCCATCATCATCGAAGCTCCCCAGATCAGAAAGGCGCAAAAGAACAAGGACAGCCTGAATAAGAGCGTTATGGAGAAGCTGGGCGGCGTGGATGTAGTAAGGGCATATAATGCTCAGGGACATCTTAGGAGTAAATTTGAGGGTATCAATAAGAAACTCACAAAAGCCATGACAATCTCCCAGCTGCCTTCTGCAGTAGTTATCCCCGGGATAAATCTGGTCCTTTATGTAGTCACCATAGTGATCTATATACTGGCTGTATATCAGATTAACAGCGGCTATGTAGAGAACCAACTGGACGTGGTTACGGATATTGTTGCCTTCATCCCCTATACGGCGCAGCTGCTCCTGGCCTTTATCTTTGTGGTACAGGTCATGATGTTATATCAGGGCGCTCGTGTATCCTCATCCAGGATAGCAGAGGTGCTTGACAGCAGGATCAGCGTGGAGGATACAGGCAGTGACAATACGCGTGCAGATGATAATGATGAGACTCCCGCATTAGAGTTTCGGGATGTGTCCTTTGGATACAATAATCCTGAGAACTGCTTTTTGAATAATATATCTTTTAAATGCTCAAAGGGCTCTACTACAGCGATCATAGGCGCCATTGGTTCCGGCAAGACTACCATCATCGATCTCCTCATGAGATTCTATGATGTAAATAAGGGAGAGATCCTCCTGGGCGGCGTCAATATCAAGGATTACAGTCTCCATGAACTGAGAGATCAGATCAGCCTCACAGCTCAAAAGGCTCTGCTATTTACAGGAAGCATAGAAGAGAATGTAAGGCTGGGCAATAACGGAAATGACAGCCCCTATGACCTTGAAAAGACATGTGAGATCGCAGGTGCTGCAGAGTTTATAGAGGGGCAGGAGGAGCAATATCAGGCTCCTGTGCTCAAGAGAGGTACCAATTTCTCAGGCGGTCAAAGGCAGAGACTGTCTATTGCCCGTTGCCTCTCCAAGCCATGTAAGGTCATGATTTTTGATGATTCTTTTTCTGCACTTGATTACAAGACTGAGAAAAAGGTCCGTAAGATGATCATGGAGAAGTTCTCCGGTGTTACCAAGATCATCGTCTCTCAAAGGATAAGCACTATTGTGGATGCCGATCAGATCTTGGTCATGAATAACGGAGCCATAGTAGGATGCGGTAGTCATGAGATGCTGCTTGAGACCTGCAGGGATTATCAGGAGATATATGCATCCCAGCACAAGGATGATGATATCGCTTCAGGATCAGTAAAGGAGGAATCTTATGCGTAAGAATAATTCCTCTGTTATCAGATTGTTTACATATGCCCCCGGCATGAAGGCAGGGGTCATCATTGCTGTCATATTGGTGATCCTGTCAACAGCTCTGTCCCTGGTAGGCCCTGTCCTCAACGGACGTGTCATGGATACAATCACTGCCAATATCAAAGAGCTGGGAATGGTCAATCTGCCCATAGTAGTACCGGTCCTTATAGTGATACTGGTGATGAGGATCTGTCAGTTCCTGACGGAGCTGGCACAGAGGGCGATCATGGTAAAGGCTACCAACAGGATCTCCCATAATCTCAGATATAGTCTCTTTGACAAGCTGGACAGGCTCCCTATGAGCTATTTCTTTAATAATTCCACCGGTGATACCATGTCCCGCGTGACCAATGATGTGGACATAGTCAATCAGAACCTGACACAGTGTACTGTTAATATGGTGGGAAGTATAGTTACCATTATCGCGGCTTTGATAGTCATGCTGGTCTTTGATCCTCTTTTGACCGGAGTCTGCGTAGGTCTCAACATAGTCCAGATAGTCATCGTATCCATTGTGGCAGTTAATTCTTCCAGATTTTATACCCATCAGGTCAATTACCTTGGCGCTGTGAACGGCTATATAGAAGAGAATTATTCAGGCCATGGCATTATCCTGGCCTATAATGCCGCAGGTAAATCAGAGAAGAGATTCGGAGACCTTAACATGAGGCTCAATAAAGCGGCCTTTAATGCTCAGGCTATATCGGGACTTACTGTGCCCCTGGCTTCGGCATTTACCTATCTGTCCACCATGCTCCTGCTGCTCTTTGGTGTTACCTTGTCTATGGACGGCTCCAGAACTCTGGGCCTTGTTATCACCTTTATAGGATTAAACAATTGCCTGTCGGCTCCTCTTAACTCGCTTATCCAGTCGCTCCAGCCCCTTGTCAGCGTCAAGGCTGCACTGACCAGGATATTTGGGATGATAGATGAAGAGGAACTCTCCAAAGACGGTGACAGGCAGCTGCCGGAAGATATCAAGGGCAGCGTGAGCTTTGACCATGTAAAGTTTGGTTATAAGAGGGATCACATAGTTATAAAGGACTTTTCGGAAGAGATCCGCCCCGGTCAGAAGGTCGCCATTGTAGGCCCTACCGGAGCCGGTAAGAGTACACTTATCAACCTCCTTATGAGGTTCTATGAGGTTAATTCCGGAACTATATCAATCGATGGAATAGATATCACATCGGTATCGAGAAGATCACTAAGAGACAGGGTGAGCATAGTACTGCAGGAGCCCTGGGTCTTTGAAGATACCATACGCGAGAATCTGACCCTGGGCAAAGAAGAGTATACTGATGAGATGATAGAGAAGGCTGTAGAAGCTGTGGGCCTTGATTATCTTATCTCTACTCTGCCCGGCAAATATGATACTGTGCTGGATGAACATATGAATCTGTCCACGGGCCAGAGGCAGCAGCTATGTATAGCCCGTGCTATCCTGGCGGACAAGCCCATAGTCATCCTGGATGAAGCTACCAGTTCTATTGATACCAGAACGGAACTGGCTATCCAGAATGCCATGGATAAACTTATGCAGGGCAGGACCAGCTTTGTCATAGCTCACAGGTTGTCAACCATAGTAAATGCAGACGTGATACTGGTATTGAAGGACGGAGATATAGTAGAGAGTGGCAGCCATGAAGAGCTTCTTGAGAAGAAGGGCATGTATTATGAACTCTACAACAGTCAGTTTGATGACTGATCAGGGGGTATTATGAGACTGATCGATACTTTCCCAACAGATAAGATCGGAAATCTGGAATATCGTCCGGGGCGGGCCCTTCCTTTTGGTGCAAGCCTTATTGATGGCGGTGTGAATTTCAGTATCTACTCAAAGGAAGCGACAAGCTGCACCCTTGTACTCTTTCATCATGGTCAAAAAAAGCCCTTTGCAGAGATACCCTTTAAGGAAGAATTCAAAATAGGAAATGTCTATGCGATGATGGTATTTGGCATAGACATAGAGTCCACTGAATATGGATATCGTTTTGACGGCGTTATGGATAAGAAAAAGGGCTTGTGGTTTGATAAGGAAAAGATAGTACTAGACCCCTATGCCAAGTCCGTATCAGGCAGGAGCAGATGGGGCGAAAAGCCGGACTTTAATGATCCATTCCCTCACAGAGGGCAATTGATCAGAGAAGACTATGATTGGGAGGGTGATAAGCCGCCACGCCTTAGGCAAAAGGACCTGGTCATATATGAGATGCATGTCAGATCCTTTACCCAAAATGAAAACAGCGCTGTCAGGCACAGGGGCACTTATGCAGGGATCACGGAGAAGATACCTTATCTGAAAAAACTGGGTATCAATTGTGTAGAGCTGCTGCCCATTTTTGAGTTTGACGAGTTTGAAAATTACAGGGAAATAGAAGGACGTAAACTATATAACTATTGGGGCTATTCCACTGTGGATTTTTTTGCTCCCAAGGCAGGCTATGCAGCCTCTGCGCCTTTTGGTATGGAAGCGGATGAACTCAAAAATATGGTCAAAAAGCTCCATGCAGAAGGAATAGAGATAATACTTGATGTTGTATTTAACCATACGGCAGAGGGCAATGAAAACGGACCATATATATCCTATAGGGGTATTGATAACAGAACCTATTACCTATTGACCCCAGATGGCTATTATTATAATTTCTCCGGCTGCGGCAATACTCTGAACTGTAATAATGCAGTTGTCAGAAATATGATACTGGACTGCCTCAGATACTGGGTATCCTCTTATCATATAGACGGATTTCGTTTTGATCTGGCTTCTATTCTCACAAGGGACCAAAACGGTGCTCCTATGATGTCTCCTCCTCTTATAGAGAGTCTGGCTCATGATCCCATTCTTGGAGGCTGTAAGCTTATAGCTGAAGCCTGGGATGCAGGCGGCCTCTATCAGGTGGGCAGCTTTCCTTCCTGGAACAGGTGGGCTGAATGGAATGGCAAATATAGAGACTGCGTAAGGGAATTTATCAAGGGCAATGCTGATGCCGCTGTGGAGCTATATTGGCGTATTGGAGGCTCTGCTGATCTGTATGGTGCAAGGAGCCCTGAGGTATCGGTGAATTTTCTCACCTGTCATGACGGATTTACGCTCTATGACCTGGTCTCTTATAATGGCAAACATAATGAGGCCAACGGAGAAGACGGCAGGGATGGCTGCGATGATAATCACAGCTGGAACTGCGGCGCTGAAGGTGAGAGTCCGGATAAAGAGATCTATGACCTTAGACAGCGCCAGATCAGAAATGCCATGACCATACTCCTTACCAGCAGAGGAGTGCCCATGTTACTTTCGGGAGATGAGTTTGCCAATACCCAGTATGGCAATAATAATGCCTACTGCCAGGATAATGAGATATCCTGGCTGGACTGGGATAGGGCCATAGAGTACGGGGACCTGACCAAATATATATCAGATCTCATAGCATTTAGAAAAGCTCATCCGGTTCTTAGAACTTCTGATTTTAACATGGAGCATAATGGCACAGGATATCCGGAGCTGTCCTTCCACAGTGAGAGGGCCTGGGAATATGACCAGATGGGTCCCAGGCTGGTACTGGGATATATGTTTGCGGAAGATCATGCACGCTTTGGTCTGAAAAAAGACTCTTTTATATATGTGGGACTAAATGCCCACTGGGAAGACCATGAAATGGAATTGCCTATCCTTCCTGAGGGCTATAAATGGTACCTGCAGGCAGATTCTTCAAGCGGACGTTCCTTTGCTCCCGGTAAGGGTAAGCCATTTACGTCCGGCAAGCTATTTCTTCCCAGTCGCAGCAGCGCTGTTTTACTGGGGTATATGAAATAGATCCTTTGTGATATGGACTATTATCTGGTATGAATAGAGAGGTGGATAGTCATGATATCTTTACTCTGTTCGTTTGCAGCATTGTTTATCGGATATTTCACTTATGGCAAAATGGTGGAAAAAGTCTTTGGACCTGATGACAGGAAGACTCCTGCCTACAGGCTGCAGGATGGAGTTGATTATGTACCCTTAAAGACCTGGAAGGCCTTTCTCGTACAGCTCCTGAATATAGCGGGCACAGGGCCTATATTTGGTGCTCTCATGGGAGCCTGCTTTGGTCCTATAGTCTTTCTCTGGATCATCTTTGGATCTATCCTGGGAGGCGCGGTCCATGACTATATGATAGGCATGATCTCAGAGAGAAATGAAGGCAGATCCATTGCGGAACTGTCAGGTATCTATCTGGGAACTGCAGCAGGGTGGGGGATGAGGCTATTTTCTGTGCTGCTTCTGCTTTTGACAGGCACTGTATTTGTCACCAGCCCTGCAGCTCTGATAGCCAGGCTGACTCCTGAATGGATGGGAGTGAAGTTTTGGATAGTGGTCATACTGATCTATTATATTTTGGCAACTCTACTTCCAATAGATAAAATTATCGGCAAACTATATCCTGTCTTTGGCATAGTACTGATCACCATGGCCATAGGCATATGTGCAGGCACCATTATCGGTGGCTATCATATCCCTGAGATCAGTGCCAGGAATCTTCATCCCGATGGGCTCCCTGTATGGCCGTATATGTTTATCACTGTTGCCTGCGGCGCCATATCGGGCTTTCATGCTACTCAGTCTCCCATGATATCCAGGTGCATCAGTTCGGAACGCGAGGGCAGAAAGGTATTCTACGGAGCCATGCTGGCTGAGTCTGTTATAGCTCTGACCTGGGCAGCAGGAGGCGTGGCTTTCTATGGGACCACGGGAGGCCTTAGCAGCGCCCTGACTCAGATGGGCCAGTCCGGTGTGGTATATGATATCTCTACCGGTATGCTGGGGACTGTGGGCGGTATACTGGCGGTGGTAGGCGTAGTTGCCTGTCCCATCACATCGGGAGATACTGCCTTTAGGAGTGCTAGGCTGATCTTAAGTGAGATAACAGGCCTTGATCAAAAGCCTATTAAAAACAGGCTCTTTATCACTATCCCCCTTTTGGGCTTGGGGGCAGTCCTTACTCAGCTGGATTTCAATGTATTGTGGAGGTATTTCTCCTGGAGTAATCAGACACTGGCAATGATCAGTCTCTGGGTGGCCAGCGCTTATCTTATCAAAAATGCAGATAACCAATATAAGAGCCTCTTTACAGCTATGCCGGCTGCCTTTATGTCTGCCGTGAGCATGACCTATATCCTCATGGCAGAGGAGGGCTTCTCTATCAGCATGTCATTGGCATATCCTGTGGGGATCATATTTGCAATATGCACCTTCATATTATACCTTGCCATTCTCCTCAGGTCCGCCAAATAGCCGGCTGCTGTATTGTCGCAGCTGCAGATGTTATTTTCCACTTTCGCTGCAGTCCAAATGGTGTTTTACTAAAATTCTTCAGCAGCCTTTTAAGCATGCGCCTCACTCGAAAGAACTCGCAGGGAAAGGGGGCGGGGTGTTTGCTTTCAATGGTCATATGCCCGCTATGCGTGCATATACAATAATTGAAATCTCCATCTCTTTAAGCAAGCTTAAAATCTGGAGATTTCAATTATTTATTGTGTGCTGGCGCACCCAATGACCATTGGATGAGATGTATCACCCCTTTGCCCTGCTCAGACAGCTTTCTCGTGGGCGCTAAAAGGCTGCTTTGAAGAATTAAGTAAAACTACCATTTGAACTGAATGCTCACTTTGTAAAATAAACATCTGAAGCTGCGAGATCACTGTATAGAGATACGGAGAGCTGTTAAGGAGATTGATAAAGAATCAGTTATTGTTCAGACCCCAACTTGAGATAAAAATACCGGTGATCTAGACTTTTATCAGTCGGACCACCGGTATTTTCTATCAAATATCTCTGACACATTCGTGTAAATATTGCTGGGATCATTTTCGCGCAGCGTAACCAGCACACCCAATCCATCGCAGTAATACTCTAGACTGCTGAATGACCGGTATGTCATGACCTGCTTGATTTTACGTTTTACCTTACGAGCCTGACGCTCACTTAAGTTATTATTGTGCGGAACTCTTTTATCATGAAGGAACAGCAGATGGTTATGCATGTATTTCTCCATT
>NZ_AUKE01000030.1 GCF_000424585.1 Butyrivibrio sp. MC2013 | reverse complement strand
GTTCAGAATCACGATAACGCTGGATTCTTAGGACCTTATCCCTGTATTTCAGACCACTCTTACATTCCGGACAGATACATTCTTCTTCACTTTCAATAAAAAACACCCAATTTCTCATTGAAAGTTTTTGTATATTTTGATACGCTTACCATGGTTTTAAACCATGGATTCCGAAGGGATTGTCGCTTGCTAGGGGACCTCCTTTCGGAATCTTCCTTTCTACAGACTGATTGACAGTATATCAATCAATCCAGCGACAATCAAAGGTATCAACTAAAAGTCATTCAGAGAGGGTGCTAACATTAATAAATGTTGGGTCTGAAGAATACTGAGCTTGATATAGATAATGATCGCTTATATTGCTTTTTAGTACTCCATTATTTAATGTAGGCCTTATAACCACCTTTTCAGGAGTACTTACCTTCTCCCATATAATATATATCGTCACCTTGGATTTGTTTATGGACGATAGGCGAGCAAGGCCGGATACCTTATCTGCAGTGTTACGTATTATATATTTAGGATTGTATATACTACTTTTTCCGTTAGCACTTAATGCAATGCCTTTGGCTCTATATCCATTTCTAGTTGCTTCAATCTGAGTAATATCGCTAAATACATCTCCTCCCATTGCTCTGTTTAGATCTGAAAGCACATTCTGTGAATACCAATACTGTCCTAATACAAGAACATTTTTACTTCCGTTGATAACACCGCCATTAGGGTTAATCTGAACAGAGTAACTATTCTCACTAAACACCGGTATCAGCGTAATATTCCCAGTATTCTTCGGACCAATTTTTGTCACGTATCCAGACTTATTAGTTTTTACGTCCGTAGCCCCATCACAAAGCCATCCTTTAAACCTAAAACCTTCAGAAGACACCTTTGATGGAAGCGATATAGTTTTTCCAAATGTAACTTTCCCTGCAATCTTTGGAGTATTATATTTTATAGCATAGTCCGTAGTGTGTCCTTCAACTTTTGGAGCTCCTACGCTAATACTATACTCATTTGCCTTCCATACAGCATAAAGCTTCACAACTCTATTTTTTGCTATCAGCCCTCCTTCTTTTGATAATGTATTTTGAGGCTTAGCATTCTTTTTGAGCGCAAATCCGGAAAAAGTATATCCTTCTCTAACCCACTCTACATTCGAATCATAAAGATCTCTCATCGAATCGTAAGACACATCCGCAGAGTTCTTGTAATATATTCCTTGGCTACTAACCTGCCTGTTTAATCCTTTTTCAAAAACAACAGACGCATTTGGAAGCAACAATATCTTATATGTATTGACCTGATATACTGCTTTAATATTAAAAGAATCAATCTTACAACCTTTTTTTATCTTCAAGATATTCTTGTTAATACTATAGTCAGTATTTATGTTTCCTCCTGTAACTTCCCAATTAACAAAATCATATCCTTTTACGGCAGGCGCCTTAACTGTAGCTCCAGACGAAATAGAATAACTAACAGTCTTTTTCTCTCCTGTAGCACCGTTCTCAAAAGAGTAGAACAGCTTCTGAGGTTCGGTAATTACATATAGAGTAATGATATTTCCGTCCATTGCAGATCCAGCATTTTTAATTATTTCAGACATCTTATATGTACGGTTCAATTTATACTTAGGATTTTTATTCTTTGCCTTAAGAGCAAAACCTTTAACGCTTATTTTAGGACTATTTCCAGCATAGACTGATTTTGAAATATCACATGCAATATCTGTAAAATCATAAACTGAACCATACCCAGGAGCTGTAACAGATGAAAAATCACTTAAATCTGTTCCATCTGAACTCATAAATCTAAATCTATAATTGTTTTTCTCCTTCCACTCAGCTGTAAGTATGATATTACCATAGCTCTCGCCTTTTAAGAACAAACCATCTGATGATAAAGAAGCTGTAATACTTCCTGCTTTTTTATCTTTCATTGTTACCTTCCATCGTCTGAACTCATAGCCTACTCTGGAAGGTTTGCTGAGGCTTATATCATTTCCAGGCTTATAACTCTTAATAGCCGTTTTATTGATAGAACCACCAGAGCCTAGCGAATACTTTATAGTATAGCTAAGCGGCTCCCAGATAGCTTCCAAAACAATGTTGTTTCTACCAATAGCGCTAAGATTCTTTATTGATCCTGATGCAGCAATTGTCTTTGTAAGACCGTTATCATCAATATATTTCCAATTCTTGAATTTATAACCAGGCTTACTATATGAAACTCCCTTTAGTTCAAGTGATTCATCATAAGATAAAGAATATAAAGAATCATCGATATTAGTGATTTGCCCGCCATTCTTATTAAAACTTACAGAATACTTTGTTTTTTCAAAAACTGCATATAGCGTCAAATCTCCGGATCTGCCTCTATTAGGAGCACCAATAACATTTGCTTCTTTTCCAACCGTTACAAATCTGAATCTATTATATGTGTCATTTTCCAGAACTGATGTATAGTTATTCAAATACCACCCTTTAAAAACATATCCAGTTTTCTCCATTTGAGGAAGATAATATGCAGGGTTATCATTGTACTTATATCTATTCCTCAGTTCACCTGTTTTAACCTTGCCTCCATTTGTTACAAGATTTAGCTTATATTCATTCTCAGTGCTTGACCACCTAGCTCTGAAGATTACAACATCTCCCTCTTTCACGCCAAGGTTTGAAAGTGAAGCATTAACTCCTATTGTTTTCTCCACTCCGCCATTTACACTATAATTCCAGCCTATTAGATTTCTTGAATTATTGACGAATTCATCACCTGTCAAGTAGATGATTTCATCTGCTGCAAGCTTCTCTATATGGCCGTAACCGTATTCAGGAATAAACTCTACCTCGTATTTGCCTCCATCTCCTAACTGTGAAGCATTATCCCCTGCAACAAATATGGCTTTATATGAATAAGACGGGTTCCAATTTGCATAGATATCTATAGCTACAGTTTTATCTGAGTCACCGCTGCGAACATACTCTTTTTTAATTATATTTTTAGCTGTCAGTTCATTCTCTGAGAACAGATCATTACTTCCGGATGTCCAATCACAGAATAAAGCTCTTTTATCGTCGGAGATATTAAGGTTGGCAAAAATAGAATCAAACGAAATTTTCTGAGTTGATGCATTTGTGATTCTATATGTTTTAGTTACTTTGGTATCCCTTTCCAGATTGGAATGAAAAGTAACCTTGTACTCAATACTTGACCAATGAGCATAGAGCTTCGAATAACTACCATCATATTTTTCAGACGGATCTATTTTAATTCCGCCGGTCTTCTCTGTATACCATCCATCAAAATACATTCCTTCCAAGTGAGGAGTAAAAAGTTCTTCATTGTTTTGGTTAAGCTTTTGACCTACATATGCCAATATCCAGTTATCATGTAGGATGTTAGTATCATCATTGTATTGCAGAAGTATATAATCAGGTTCAGGCCTCCATATAGCATACAGAGTTACTACTCCACCATCTTCATCACAGTATGTGCTTATGGAATCAGAGTTTTCTTCAAATGTTGTTATTGTATTCCACGATCCATTTTCGGCATTATCCGGAACCTTTTCAACGGCCCATTTCAGGAAAAAGAAACCGTCCTTCACAAAATTATTGGAAGACAACACACTTGAAGAATCATATGAAAGTACCTGATCTCTCATCATACCGCTTCCACCATTAGCGTCAAATCTAACGATAAACTGAATCGGTCTGAGTTTTCCATACAAACTCAGATTCTGATTAATCTTAGTAGAGAAATCAAACAAAGTATTGTATTCCGGATCAGTATACCAACCTTCAAATACATACCCCTTCAGCGAAGGACTCTCAGGCTCGTCTACATTATCCCCTTGAATAACTTGAACTGCATCAAGCTGGTAATTTGTTTCAGGATCAAGATAATAAGCCCTTTCCATAAATCTGACAGTATATACATTCAGCCATTTTGCGTATAGAGTTATATCAGTCCAAAGAGGTGATGAGAAATCAAAAGGGATTTCTAAGTTTTCATCAACATACCAACCACCAAATACAAGGTCATTCTTCTCTGGTTGCTCCGGTTCTTCAGCTTTTTTACCTTTTTTTACAATCTGTACAGGGACTCTGCTTCCACCATTTGGATTAAATGTTACCTTAACCTCATCTGCCAGGGGCACAGGCTCCATATATATGGCATATATAGTTATAAAATTGTCTGAAATAGTATAATTACCTTCTCCCAAGGCAAGAATATCCTTAGGGCTTAAAGCCTTGGTTACCTCTACTCCTTTTCCGTCAGCCTTGGTATTCCAGCATACAAATACCATTCCTTTCAAGGGCTTTGCATCTGAAATATCACCAATCTTCTCACTATATAGAATGTTATTCTTATTGGCAGGGGCTGATACCCCACCATTAACATCAAAGCAAAAAGAATACTCGTTTTCTATCCACTTTGCATACAGAGTTATTGACTTTGCGACTGTATCAGCGGCAAAGTTCCATTTATTTATACAGCTATTTTCCTTATACCATCCAGCAAATTCATAGCCAAACCTAGTAGGATCAGCAGGAGCTGTAATCTTTTCTCCAGCAAGCAAATGCCCTATTGACGAAACGCTTGTGCCTCCTTGAGAATCAAAGCTCACAGTGTATTCCTGTAAAACTGTAACTTTACAAGTTGCAGTCTTATTTCCATCTACCGTTACAGCTATTATATCAGCAGCTCCAGCGCTCTTGGCTGTAATAACTCCGCCACTTGATACAGTAGCAACACTTGTATTACTACTCTTCCATGTCACACTCATATTAGTAGCATTAGAAGGAGTAATTGTTGCTTTAAGCTTTTTTGATTCATTTGGTCGCAGGGTGACACTAGTAGTGTCCAGAGTAACTCCAGTAACAGCTACTACTGGATCATGTACTTCAGCAAAAGTAGCTCCAAATACATTATTTCCAGCTGCATCATATACGTATATATGTGTATAGTAAACCCCTTTTTCGTTGTTGTGATCAGCTGTACTAATATGACAAGTCCATCTTCCATTTACTAACGATCCTTCATGCCATTTCAAATCATCTTGACCGTTGAAATCTGTCCATGTTGGAAATGCTACCCTTGTAACGCCAACATTATCTGAGGCAATACATGATACATCATATCCACGTGAATTAACATTTTCTACTCTGATATCAGTAATCGATGGGCTGATTGTATCAGTATTGATATCACCGCAAGCATATATATATCCTTGAAAACCACTGTTTAATACATAACCATGTCCAGAAGGATATTTAACATACCTTTTACCATGAGGATCACTATATTCTGTCACAAAAAAGTTTGCCCATTCAGATCCAGCTTGCCTTCCTGACCAAGCTGATTCTGACAAAGTTATAGTATTATTCTCTATTTTTTCAACAACAGCTACATGCCCACTACTCCAACAAGCAACTGCACCTAATTTCGGTGATTGCCCGTATGTATAATATCCGTTATTTTTGTTATAATCCCACCATCCACTTGCATTTCCCAATGATAATCTCGGCTTATTCCCCGTTATCTCCCATACTCTACCAAAAGCATAACAAGTACAATTAGGCATTCCATATCCTGATTGATAGAATGGATTGTTCGAATAATAATATGTATTTGATTTTTCTGGAGCGGACATTCTTGGCGTAAAAACATTCGCCATTACGTAAAAAAAATCTCCTCCACCACTACATCTGCCATCGAATTGTATTTCTTCTAATTCATTACTAATACAATTAATATCACAATCTTCTTCAAAAAATTCTATTTCATCTGTATCGAATAAATCTTCATTCAGTTCTTCACCCAAGTAGATATCTTCATTTTCGATGCTCTTATCATACCAGGCATCATCTTCAGTAAAAATATCATCAATGCCTTCAAGATTATCCATAGTGTTAGCATCGTTTATCAACTCATATCGTGATTCAATGTCAATCTCTGATGCGTTTACATCTACATATGGAATCAATAATGAAAAACATATAGATAAAACTAAGCCAAAAGAAATCAAACGTTTCATAATCATCCCTCCATCCATATATTAATCTGAAACATTAGGAGAACCGCATCTATTACAGAAGTTAGCTGTTTTTTTGATCTTATTACCACAATTACTGCAGAAACAATACTCCTGATTATTGTATTCATTTTCGCTTATTATTTTTGCAGTGGTTTTAATTTGAAAGGGCGGTTCAAAACTACTAAAAGTCAATTCCTGTGCAACACTATCATAGACTATTTCAGAATAAGTATTCGTTTGCGGGCCATATAGCTGTTGTCTTACACGCTCTTCAACAGATAACTCATTCGTTGTATCAGGGAAATAATAAGTAGTACTCGTGTTCAATGAATGACTACTTTTGGATCATCCAGAAAGGTCATAATTAATCCGAACAATACTATCAAAGATATTATAAGAACCGTCACAATAAATACTTCTTGTTCATTAAGAGGCAGTTGATAGTTATATAAAATAAATAAACGATTTGTATCATTGGAAATTGTTAAAATACTATAAAACGCCCCCAAACAGCTCATAAATGCAAATAATAAACTAATAACTTTACGCTCACTCATCATTTAATTCCCTCCTCCATTTGTTGTGTTAGATAAGCAAAAAACAATAGATTTTAGATATAGTATAACTATCTGTTATAGTTTAGACCAATCTGGTCTATAACTCAATAGTCCGCTTCGGTCTGAATATAATCAAATTAACAGCTTATTACAGAAATTCAACTCAGAAGTTTTTTGACAGATCATTTTGATAAGAGGTTGATTTGATGAAGAAATATGAGCGGATACGCAATCTCCGCGAAGACAAGGATCTGACACAAGAAGCAGTTGCAGCGTATCTCCATGTCTCACAGCGTACTTATTCACGTTATGAAAATGGTGAACGCTCTATCCCGACAGAAACGCTGATAATGCTTGCTGACTTTCATAACACCTCAGTAGACTACCTTCTTGGTCGTACAGATAAAATTCATTTTTTAGATTAAATAATATACATATACAATTATTAGCGTATTTATCTTATATATACCAACATAATCACCGGATACATATCACTCAAATCAAAAAATAACAACAGCACAAACTCAAAGAGTTTGTGCTGTTGTTATTTTTTGAGAAAAAGTCCGCAAAGCGAGCATTTATTCAAATGCATCTACTTCTTCATCTGGTGGATTCTCTCTCGATAAGGTGACCGTGTAGCTTGACTATGTCGCCCTCTTCTTCACCGTTTATCATCTTTATGAGTTTCTTCACAGCCATGATTCCCTGCTTCTCATATCCTGTCTTAACAGTAGTCAGCTTGGGGCTGTACCACTGACACATCTCAACGTCATCCACACCAACGACCATCACGTCTTCCGGTACGCGGTATCCGTTTGCAGTCAGAGCATCTATACATCCAAATGCACTAAGGTCGTTAGCGGCAAATATAGCTTCAGGTATTTCCAGACCCTCCTTCAGGAAGCTGCTCATAGCTTCACAGGCTATGGATCTGTCAAAAGCACCATACAACTCATATTCAGGCTCAATCCTGATATTGTTTAATCTCAGCCTTTCCAAAAATCCCTTATTTCTGTTAAGGGCATCGTAGTTGTCAAAGGCACCATTCATGATAGCAAACCTCGTGACACCTCTCTTTAGCAATGTGTCCGCAACCAGCATTCCATCTGCATAGGAATCAAACAGTATACTGGCGGCTTTGGGGCCTTTAAGTTCACGATCCAGGAATATGGTAGGTGTTTCCTGGTCCAATATCCTCTTGGCACCCTTATCATCAATACTACTGGATAGAATGACCGATCCATCTACTCTGTTACCCAGTATAGTGGTAAGAGCACTTCTTGATGAATTAGTCACAAATATATTCAGTTCATAACCATATTTAACACATTCCCAGAACATCAAATCTGCAAGAGTGGCAAAATAAGGTCCTTTTAATGATCTGGTCACAAGACCGATCACTTTTGTAGATTTCGCCTTAAGATTTCTGCCGTTTAAGTCAGGAATATAATGCATCTTATCAGCTATTTCCAATATTCTTTTTCTTGTCTCCTCTTTTACTACAGAAACATCATTCAGAGCATTTGAAACAGTAGATATAGATACACCTGCTTCCTTTGCAATATCCTTAATTGTTACTTTAGCCATAACATCCATCCTCTAATCGACGATTCTACTATTTTTTTATTGTGAAAACAAGGGCGACCGACAATTTAGTAATGCCTGTCGCCCGTTATTTAGACTCAATTTATAAGTGGGTAAAACTTGAAACAACTATTCTTTATTTGTATCCATACTCATCGCAGTATGCTATCCACTGAGAAGTGAAGCCTTCACGAACCTTCTCAAGACCTGCCTCTGTGACCTTTGTACGGAACTCTTCTACTGCAGCATCAACATCGTCAACAAGACCAGCCTGAAGAGGTGCAAGGTACTGTCTCATAACGTTGGATACAGCTGTTCTCTCAGCAGAGTAAGCTTCGTAATCTTCTGTGAAACCGGAGTAGATATCTGTGTTGGGGAACTTGGTCTTTTCACCGATCTTCTCAAGCTTGTCGAACATCTCGTTCTGAAGAGCATCGTTCTCTGTCATAAGCTTGAAGTCGCCGTTTCTCAGGTTCCATGTGCTGAAGCCTTCATAAGCAAACTTTGTATCAGGAACTGCTTCGTAGAGATCGCCATCAGCCAGTGTGTAGTGAGTACCCTCGATACCGCACTGTACCAGTCTGTTCATCTCTTCGTCAGTCATGAAGTACTGTACTACAGCAAGTGCTCTCTCAGGATTCTTGCAGCCTCTTACGATAGATGTTGCGTTCTGAGTAGCATGTCCGGGATAGATAACACCTGTAACTTCGCCGTATGCAAGGTAAGCTGTCTCCCAGCCCTGTCCAGCATCTTCGAAATCCTTGACGCCGGAAACATACTTAGCAGGGTTCTGACCCTGAGGGATAGCTACGCACAGACCGTTCTTGTATGCTTCGGAATCGTTAGTATCAGACAGTGCAGACTTTGACCAGAATCCGTAGTCAGCCCATCTCTTCATGGTCTTCATATCTTCTACGAAATCATCTGAGAACCAATAATCTGTTACATCTTCAGGTGTATCATAGTTTGCAGCAAGACCATAAGGAAGTCCGTTGATTGTTACCCAAGGATACTTAAGGTTCAGTGCCCATGCAGCATCGAAAGCAACCTGGAGACCCTGGCTCTCTTCTGTTGTAGCTGCAAGGATAGGCTGATCAGGCATATTGTCCTTTATGCCCTTCATGTAAGCTTCAAAGTTCTCGATAGAATCCGGAACAGGCAGATCAAACTGCTTTCTCAGATCTTCACGATATGTGATACCGGATGATACGTACTCGGGCCATGTATTGGGAATAGCATATACGCTACCGTCTACAGAGCACATGTTCAGTCTTTCTTCACCGATGAGATCCCTCAGATCTGTGCAGTATGTATCAAGAATATCATCCAGCTCAAGGAATGCACCGGACTTAGCAAGTCTGCCGAAGTTCAGCCAGTTAGCAACGTAGATAAGATCAGCGCCGCCACTTGTCAGCTCCAGAGAGTACTTCTGCTGGAAATCTGTCCATGTGGAGAACTGGAAATCGATGGAGCAGTTCAGCTTCTCATTGAGCTTTTCATTGATAGCATCCTCTACTACCTGCTCATCTTCGGGAGCATCACCCATAACATAGAATACAAGGTCTACATGCTCAGAAGTATCAAGCTCCTGTGCCTCTGCAGCCTCTCCTGCATCCTCAGCCTCGTCTGCTGTCTCGTCTGCTGCTTCCTCTTCTGCAGCATCCTCAGCTGCATCCTCAGCTGCATCCTCAGCTGCCTCTTCTGTTGCAGGTGCATAGGTATCCTCGTTAGAAGATCCTGAGCAGCCAACTGCAGCAGCAGCCATTGTTCCTGCCATAAGCAGGCTCAACAGTTTCTTACCGTTTTTCATAATAACCCTTCCTTTCTCTCGTTGTCTCTGATCAACGAAACAATAGTTTATATGCTATTAAAGCTCCCTTGAGCCATAAAAGCCTTTGCAATAAGTTCCCTATAATACATCAACCCTTAACCGCACCAACAGTGATACCTGATACGAAATACTTCTGTACAAAAGGATAGAACAAAAGTACAGGGCCTGTTGACACAACAGCCATTGCCAGCTTAACTGACTGAGTGGGAAGATCTCCTGTTACGATACCGATATTCTGTGACATCTGCTTGATAGCTGTAGAAGCATTGAGCAGATCATAGAGGTAGAACTGAAGCTCCCATGTGGTTGAATCTGTACTAAACATTGATGAACGATACCAGTCATTCCAATAACCAAGTGCAAGGAACAGACCTATAGTAGCAAGTCCGGGGCCCAGTACAGGCATTACGATCCTGGAGAAGATAGTCACATGTCCGGCGCCGTCAATCTTGGCAGACTCTGTAATAGCATCCGGCACACTTCCTACGATAAAGGTTCTCATCAGGATTACCAGGAAAGGGCTCATAAGAGCCGGAAACCAGATAGCCAGTGTTGAACCCTTCAGTCCCAGTACACTGGAGTACATGAGATACCAGGGAATAGTACCGCCTCCAAAGATGCTGGTGAAGTAGATAAGGAATGAAACTGTATTTCTGTACTTAAACTCTTTTCTGGAGATAACATATGCTGTCATGGTGATCATCATAAGACCAATGGCAGTTCCCACACCTGTGTAGAAAAATGTCATCTTGTATGCCTGAAGGATATCCTGAGGTGCCTTAAAGATAGTCTGATAAGCACTTATGGTAACATCCCTGGGAAGAAGGCTGTAACCCTTGGTAAGGATAGTCTTGTTATCTGTAAATGATCCGGAGAGGATCATGATAAAAGGGATAACACAGCCAATAGATCCCAAAGTAAGCAGTGTATATGAAATGATATTAAATATAATGGACGCAGGTCCCTTTTTGATCTTCATTATTATTCGCCCCCTTTAGAACAATGCATACTCGGCATTCTTTCTCTTAACTACCCAGTTGGTAACTACAATGAGAACGAAGCCAAATACTGACTGATACAGACCTGCAGCGGTACCAAGACCGATACTCAGAGGCTGTGTCATTGCGATTCGGTATACATAGGTATCCAGAATGTCGGTGATATTGTAGAGTACGCCGTTATTACCGATCATCTGATAGAAGAGCTCGAACTGACCCTTCATGATACCGCCCAGTGCATAGAGGAGCAGAATGATAAATGTAGGCTTGAGCTGAGGAAGTGTAATAAATCTGATCTGCTGGAATATATTAGCACCGTCAACCTTGGCTGCATCATAAAGCTCTGCATCAATACCCATGATAGTAGCCAGATATACAACCATTCCGTATCCGATATTCTTCCAGATAAAGAAGATTGTGATCAGGAAGGGCCAGTATAAAGGTGTGTTGTAAAAGTCGATCCTCTCTCCGCCCAGTGAAGTGATCAGAGTATTGATAACACCGTACTGATACTCAAAGATGTTGTAAATGATAACCTTCAGGATAACGAAGGATACGAAGTAAGGCATAAACATCAGAGTCTGTGCTGACTTCTTGAACCACTTTACGGTTATCTGGCTTACCAGTATGGCAAAGACAATCTGAAGCGCATTTCCAAGAAGGATAAATACTACGTTGTAGAGAACTGTATTTCTTGTGAGTCTGAAAAGATCTGCAGATACAAGATACTCAAAGTTCTTGAAGCCTACAAAAGGGCTTGCCCAAAGTCCGTCTCTGAAGTTGAACTGAGTAAATGCGTAGTAAACACCTGCCATAGGAAGGTAATTGTTGATAAGGAAATATACAAAGGTGGGAACCAGCATCAGGAACAATACCCAGTTCTTCTTGATCTCCATCAGAAGTCCATGCTCATGATAGATCCTTCTCTCAGCTACCTGCATGTTCTTCACTATCACATAACCAATAACAGAAACTGCGATCACAAGATATACAAAGACTGTTGGTCTGATAGCTTCAAGACCAAGATTTTTCTTTGCAAAAGCTGCAAAGATCAGAGCTACGCATCCTGTCAATACGCCAAAGAGCATTGCTGCTTCACCGGCCCCGTAGATACCAAGGTAGCCCTTTTTATCTGTCTTGTTCAGAGCACCTTTTACAATATATACAATCTGGAAATACAGACATGCACATGCCAGGATCAGCATCATCATTGCAAAGAGTCCCAGGATACCTGCTCCTGAATGCTGTACAAAAGACAACATGTTAAATACTGAATATCCGCCCTTAAGCTTTGCAACTTCATCAGCTGCTACCTTTAATTTCTTGACAAGCTTATAGCCGTTCACGATCTTAAACCAGTTAAACAGGGGAAGCATTGTCAACAGCGTTATTGCTGAAGCTGCCATTGACAAGAGAATTCCCAGCTTTCTGCCGGCTACCTGAGCGTTAAGTCTCTCCACAAGACCTGAGCCTTTCGCTTTATCCTTAGCGGATACATCGGCGCGGCTTAAACCAACTTCCTTCATAATTCCTCCTTAATCCCACTTTCACTTTGTTCACTCATTACTTTTTTGCCTCTTTGGTCCTGATAGGCACATAGCACTGTCAATCCTTTTCCTCTAGGAATTCCAGATACTCAACTTCCATACCGGGCTTGGGGAATCTCAGCTGCAAATGGTACCAGCCTCGCTTCAATATTACAGTCAGAAGCTTTTGTCTGATCCATCTGCCGTCTGTGCCATTGGTCTGGAAGGTTACCAGTTCTTCTCCATTGATCAGAGCCTGACAGACTGTCTGAGCTCTGTCGCTGCTCTTAAAGGTCAGGTTGGACACCACTCCAAACCTGGCATCTTCTTCGTTGAAGAACCATATATCCTGCTCTTTATCAAGCATGATCCTGGGGGACTTCTGGAGTACAGGTCCTATATGACCATCAGCGGCATCTGCCCCTTCAAATTCAGGAATCTTAAGTTCCATTTCCTGAAGATGATCAAATGCAGGCATATCCATCAGTACACCACAGAGATTCATTGCACCTCTTTGGAGTTCTCCAATAGTGAGCCTTCCGGCATCCAGAGCTTCCATAGTGTCATCACCAAAGGCATTGATCTCAGCACCATTGTTATTGACTACCATGTAGACATCATTCTGAGCCCTGATCATATCTCCGGTACGGCTATGGTCTGCTTCGCTGCCGCCAGTGATAACATCATTCATTGTGGCCCACCAGTCTGACATTACCAGTCCCTTAAATCCCCATTCCTTCCTCAGGAGGGTAGTTGTCAGATCATAATTAGATGCTGCCCAATAGCCGTTAACAGGATTGTAAGATGTCATGACGCTTCTTGCGCCGCCCTCTCTTACTGCTATCTCGAATCCCTTAAGGTAGATCTCTCTAAGTGCCCTCTGGGACAGGACTGCCTCAACCTTGTGCCTGTTGTACTCCTGAGAGTTGCAGGCAAAATGCTTTATGGTGGCAAATACGCCGTTCTTACCAATACCTCTGACAATAGCTGCAGCCATCTTGCCGGTGAGAAGCGGATCTTCACTGAAATATTCGAAGTTCCTGCCGCAGAGAGGATGTCTGTGTATATTCATTCCGGGTCCAAGGAGTGTATCGATCCTGTTTCTCACCATCTCTTTGCCCAGAAGTGTAAATGCTTCTTCTATCAGCTCTATGTCAAATGTGCAGGCCAGAAGCGTGCCAATAGGCATCTGAGTCGCCTTAAGGCCTCCGTCCATTCTGATACCCGAAGGTCCGTCAGAACAGCAGCCAAGGGGTATACCAAACTCTAAGAGTCTGTCAGATACTCCTCCAAAGCAGGATGCTGTACCGGGAGTCACCTTGATGGAACACATACCCTCGCCTCTTGCGATGGTAGCCAGGTCGTTAACAGAGAGCTGAGCTATGAAATCCTCCATGCTGCACTTGCCGTCTTTGACCATCTTTAAGGTCAGGCCCTTATTACCTGTGATCTCAAGGTCCTTTGGAAGTCTATCTTTGATCCTTGCTGCAAGATCAGTCTCTCTAAGAGGAGCATCTTCATATGCCTCCTGATAAGAACCGTCTTCTATGGGCTGTCCAACTACCATTCTCTTAAAGGCTGTAACGGGAGCCAGAGCTTCCTCGCATTGTACAAGAGCGTAGGTCTGATCTACCTTGTAGGAATCACTGCCGTCCACCTTGATCACACTGGTATCTCTCACACTGTTTCCCAGGTGGAAGAAATGATCACCGGCTTCAATTACATATGCGTTCTTAAATCCGCTCTTTCCGCTGTCATCAAATACTGCCAGATTTATAAGAGGAACTGTAATAGTAATGTCCTCTTCTTCGCCTGCTTCAAGGAGCCTTGTCTTTGTAAATCCTGCCAGTACTCTTGAAGGCCTGCCTATGCCTGTCTGTGGTCCTTCTATATATATCTGGACTACTTCCTTGCCTTTATAATCACCTATATTCTTAACGTTTGCTTTTACTACAAACTCTTCACTGTCTTTATTAAAAAAGCAGTCCGCGGATTTGATTTCAAACTCTGTATAGCTAAGGCCAAATCCGAAGGGATAGCGAACCGCTTTTTTGTTAAAGGTCTCAAAATATCTGTAGCCTACATATATATCATCTTGATATATATTACTAAGCTCGCCTCCAAAGCTCTTATCAGAAGGATAATCGGAAATATTGTAAGCAATGGTATCTGAGAGCTTGCCCTGTGCAGGTACAAGACCTGTCAGCACATCTGCAGCTCCTCTTCCGCCTTCCATACCTCCCTGCCATGCATAGAGGATAGCCTTTATGGAAGAAGGTCTTGCAGCTTTGTCCACAAAGCTCATATCTATAACATTGGAAACGTTCAGCACGATGATCACATCACCAAAAGCCTCGCTGACATTGTCTATCAACTCCTGCTCTGTATCTGACAAGAGAAATGCGCCTTTGGCATAGGTGTTATCCTTGTCTTCGCCTGCAGTCCTTCCTATAACTATCACTGCCTTATGGGATCTCTTTGCAGCGTCCTCTGCAAGCTGTCTTGATACAGGCATCTCCTGCTGGCTCCAGGGCTCTGCTGCCCAGCCGCCTCCGCCGTTATCAAAGGGATTATCTATGAGCCAGTCTCTGTAAACCTTTTCAAGCTTCTCATCCACACTGACTGCCGGATTGTCCTTTAATGAATCCAGCAGGTTGGTAGTGTATTCCACATTTACGGCTCCGCCAGAGCCTGTACCGCTTCTGTAATATTCTATCTGGCATCTTCCAAAGACGGCTACGGATTCACCACCGCGAAGGGGCAAAACCTTGTCGGTATTTCGTAAGAGTACCGCACCTTCAGCGGCTGCTTTTCTAGCAAGATCCGCCAGCCCTTCCATGGGTATGCCAAGTTTGTCTTTTGTCATCTCAAGCTCCCTAGAAACGTTTTTATCGAAATTTTTTAAAAAAACATTTTTATACTGATGAATCATGACTTCTTGAATAACAAAAACAGTATAAAAACGTTTTTATATTATACAAATTAACACAGGGTTATCCGGAATGCAATTACCTATTTTTTTTTCGTTAAAAGCTATCTAAATCCGCATACGTTTTTTGGTATATTTTAACAAAAGCTTTTCTGATCACGCTCTTATCCTAATGTCAGTAAGTGCCACCTGGTCACCGGTAAGAGCCACATAGACAGTATCACTACCGTCTCTGATCTCACATTTATAATCCAGCTTAAGTCCCATGTTCTCAGTAGACAGCTGCAGTTTTCTGCCAGACTTTTTAAAGGCCACGCTGCACTCTATCCCTTCCTTGCACTTCTCCTTCCATGTATTCCAGCCGGGGAAGCCGTCTTTTTTCTTCAAGGAGAAGCTGCTATCAGTATACTTATCAACTCCGCCGGCTTCACCATTTATCTTGACAAGGGCATATTCACGATAGCCCTCTCCATTTACTCTGCCGTCATTGGAGAAAAAGAGGACTACATAAGGACAATGCCATACCAGATTAGCGGAAGGCAGGCTCATACTGTGGAAATCAATTCGAAGTCCATCCTCCACCCTGACTCCCTGGCTGGCTGCTGATCTGTTATTGTCAATCTGGATATTGGGAAGATCTGCTTCCATTCTGCCTGTATAATTGATCTCAGATGCGATCTTTCTGATATCTCCTTCCTCCACCTTTTCACCGGTATGCTCTACGGCGATATCATAAATTCTGCAATTTTCTCCTGTCAGAGCCAGATATACTGACCCTGATCTGTCGGGCATGGCAATCACAGCCTCCAGACTTTGGCCGCCATGCTCCATTATCAGGGACATATGGTCTTCAAATCTGGCAGCTGTCACAATATAGCTATGCTCCGTTGTTTTGAGCCCTGTAGGCTCTGCTACCCTTACTTCCAGTTTTCTGGCTGCGGTGGATACAAAGTGTCCGTCAAACCACAGTTCACCATACTCTATATACTGATAGGCTTCAACAGCCTTGGGGTCCGAATGGATATGCCTGTCGTAAGAATCAAAGACAATAAGGACCGGCTCTGAAAATAAGCCATGTTCTCTCCCTTTAAGCTCAGCTTTAAAGGATAACCTTACCTTATTGACCGACACAGGTATTCCCGCAGTCACAGAGCCTTTATAATCTT
The DNA here is from genome assembly GCF_000424585.1 of Butyrivibrio sp. MC2013. Taxonomy (GTDB): domain Bacteria; phylum Bacillota; class Clostridia; order Lachnospirales; family Lachnospiraceae; genus Butyrivibrio. The sequence goes on along the minus strand of NZ_AUKE01000030.1, from coordinate 22,306 downwards.
TACATAAAAGCTCTTTATCAATATGGGACAATTCATCCTCTTTCCTGTCAAAATTCACTTCATCCATGAGTTTCAAAAAGGATTCCGATATCTCAGGATCAAATTCGCTGCCGGTCTGCTTGACTATCTCCTCTCTTACATACTGATAAGGCAGAGCATCACTGTAACCAACCGGCATCATCATGCTGTCATAGGCATCACATATAGCTACGATCCTTGATATCTCCGGGATATCGCTGCCCTTAAGGCCCTTCGGATAGCCCTTACCATCATATCGCTCTTTACTGGCTATCACGCTTTCACCAAGTGCGGGATATTCCGTTATCGAAGATAGTATCCTGGCCCCCTCTATGGGCTTTTGTTTTAGCAGCTCATATTCTTCAATAGTCAGATCATCTTCTCTTTTGAGTACACTGTCAGGCATAGCCATCATGCCTATGTCGTGGAGGAGTGCTGCATAATACACATCATCACATTCCCGGGGATCCTTGCCCATACTTTCCGCCAGCTTTCTGGCAAGCCTCGCAACTCTCCCCGAATGCCCCGGAGCATAGCTCTTCCTGCCTTCAACTGCTGACATAAAAGCATTGGCACACTGGTCAAAGAGCTTTTTCATCCTGAACTTTTCCTTTTCCAGCTCTACCTTTTCATTCTGATGAGAGATTTCCACATTTCTGTTCAGATCAAGATATGCAAAGATATAAAGGAGAATGGATACAAAAACCAGCGAGATATTGACTATGGATATTCCAAAGGTAAAGATCTGCAGTATACCTACTGCTATGGGCACGAAAATAAAAGAGCTAAGGGAAATATAGACAATGCGGCTAAATGACCTTCGATAGTGCATTATCACCGTAAACTGAATGACAGGACAGACAACAGGTACCACATAGGCCAGAACAAAGCCCGGGCCTCTATGATATATATTGTATTCATCATAGTAATAATAAAAGCCTGTAAACTGGGACAAAAAGACAAGCAGCATCTCCGCTGAGGTAGCAAATCTTACAATGACCAGCCTAAGAGGTGTCTTGGGAACTCTGGCCTCTTCTGCCAAAAGGTCCTCAAGGTACATATTAAATCCCAGCACAATAGCCGCAGTCATCAGATATACCACAAGATTACTGATCCTGTGCATTACAATACCAAATGCGGACAGATCGCCATCGTAGATATATGCCATGCGGTCAAAGAAGAGAAGAAAAGTGGCGATAAACTCCATCAAAATCAGATCTCTTTTTTTATTCCTGCTGAGAAATTTAGTAAAAAAGAGAAGGATGGCAAATGTAGCACAGGTCGCAGAAAGGGCCAGCATTATATCCAGTTGGTATCTTCTGATAAAGTCAAACATTGGATCTTCACTCCCTTTTATCTGGCATAGTGCAGGATAAAGAATTCATTGAGCTTCTCCAAAAGCTCATCACTCTTAATATTCTTGAGAAAATAGCCTTCGGGCTTAAGGGCCACCACCGCCATGACACTTTCCTTGTCACTCTTACCCGTGAGGAACATGACAGGTATGGACTTGGTCTCTTCATCACTCCTTAACATCTCCAGCACCTGAGGGCCGCTGGTCACAGGCATCTCGTGATCCAAAAGGATCAGGTCCACCTTGTTTTTGCCCAGGAACTTAATAGCCTGGAGACCGGAGTTAGCCATAAATACCTTATAGGTTCCCTTTAGCCACTGCCTTACCAGATTCAGATACTGAGGATCATCATCCACTATAAGGATGCTCTTTTTAAACTCACCGGAGTCCATCTTGGTAAAAAAGTCAGAGACAGTAGACACAAACTGAGCATTATCAACAGGCCTTGAAAAAACATAATATATCAGCTCATCAGGCACTCTCTCATGTACGAATTTAAGCTCTGTAGCTTCACCTATGAGAATGAGCATGCCTCCTTTTTCTTCAAGTGTATCCGTCAAAAAATGGAGTACATCTTCAGCTATCCCATAGCCATCTTCCATGTAGAGAGCTATGAGCTGTACTTCATCCAGCTTGTCTCCAAGAGCATTGACAGTGCAGGGCACAAATTCGCAGTCTATGCGCGCCTCCTGCACTTTTTTGATCAGGACCCTGGCAATAAATGATTCTTTTTCTCCGGTAAAAAGTATCCTCTTATTGGTCATCTCATTCCTCCATGCTCTGCGCAGTTCGCAGTGCCTGCAAAGAAAACCGGACATATTAAACGTCGGACTTGTTTATCAGTTCTTCCATTGTTTCCCAGTCAAAGAGCTTAAGGAGTTTATCCAGCTCTTCTATACGTTCTTCATCTTCATCAGGCAGCCTATACTCAGAGAGCTGCTCCAATATCATCTCTACGGAATCATAATCCATCTGAGGGATAACATCGCGGAGAGCCTCATAGGCATCCTTCAGGTCTTCTTCTGATATTTTCGGCAGATTTTGGGATTTCTTATTGTTCTCTTTCAGATTCTTTAATTTATCTTTATAAGCAAGATAATCCTCCAGCAGCTCCGTAGTATGCGCATCTATATAAGCCTTGTCTTTTCTGTTGCCTGCATCCTCCAATTGCAGCGCCTTTTCTGACAGCTCCATTGCGCCTATGATGCGGGCCGAGCTCTTAAGAGCATGTACCTTGATAGTATAGAGCCTTATATTATCGCTTTCGTAGGAATCGCTTATAACCTTATAATTTTCATCAATGGTATCCAGGAAGAGATTCAGCGAGTAGATATAATTGGAGATGCCGCCGGAATTCCTGATACCTTCATCTGCAGATATACCCTCAGTCTCATATATCCAGAACATATTTTCAGGCATCTCATCAAGCTCTGTTACCACATCTTCAGCGCCCGGCTTTTCCATCTTCTCTTCAGGCAGGTGCTTCATGATGGTCTCTTCCAGCTTCTGAGTCTCTATGGGCTTTGCCAGATAACCGTTAAAGCCTTTGGATTTGTAGAATTCCTCACCTGCAGTAGCATTGGCGGTAAGGGCATAGACAGGAAGGTCCGGATGGGTCTTTCTGATCTCTGCCACAGTCTCTATACCATCCATTCCGGGCATCATATGATCCAAAAATACCAGATCATAGTCATTTACCTTGATCTTCTCAAGAGCATCCTCGCCGCTGGTAGATGTGGTCACAAATACCCTTGTTGCCTTCAACAGTCCCTTGATGACATTGAGGTTCATGCTATTATCATCCACAACCAGGATATCCGCATCGGGAGCCACAAACTTTGGTATATACTGACCGCTTGAAGATGTCTCTTCCCTTTCTTTGAATATACCAAGAGGACTGTCATCTACGATCTTCTGAGTCAGTGTAAAGATAAAATCAGAGCCTTCTCCGTATACACTCTCGCACCAGAGTCTGCCGCCCATAAGCTCCGCAAACCTTCTGGATATATCAAGACCAAGGCCGGTACCCTGGATATTACTGTTCTTCTCTTCGTCCAATCTCTCATAGGCTGCAAAGAGTTTGTCCATATCCTCCTGCCTGACACCCATACCCGTATCTTTGACTGAGAAACGAACTACCGCCTTATCATCCTGTCTCTCATCCATAGATACTGTAAGACATATTCCGCCCTTGGCTGTATATTTGACAGCATTAGTCAAAAGATTAAGTACTATCTGCTTGATCTTGCCACTGTCACCATAGAATTTAACCGGCAATATCTCATCTATGACCACATCAAAGCCCAGCTCTTTTTCTGTACTTCTGGGTCTGATCATAGCAACAATAGACCTTAGCATATCCACGCTGTCATAATCCTGTTCTACCAGGTGCATCTTGCCTGATTCCATCTTGGACATATCCAGGAGATCATTAACAAGGCTAAGGAGTGCTTCCGAAGCATTGCGTATGTCCATGGAATAATTAAACATAGCAAGGTAGTAGCCTTTGGGTACGCCTGAAGCGTTCTCTCTCATGATCATCTCATTCATGCCCATAATGGTATTTATGGGAGTACGGATCTCATGAGACATATTAGCCAGGAACCTGGTTTTGGCCTTATTTGCATTCTCAGCTTCTTCTTTGGCAAGCCTGATCTCTTCATACTGACGGCTGACAACTGTAGATTTCATGAATCTCCATACTATAAAGCCTGCCAGCAGTATCACCATGGCCATAAATGCCAGTCTCACAATCAAAAGCTCAGTAAATCTGGGGCGTTTGATAAGTGAATATACATCATCCTGCAAGATACTGTCGGATACCTTATCCAGAATCTGTATATGCAGCAGATAATTGCCATAAGGGAGCCTTGTGTAATCAAGGCTTGTCAGCTGACTCCTGGGAACTGTGATTCCTTCATCCCTTAGTCCTTCCAGATAAACATGGACCGTGGGATTCATCATTGAATAGTCCATTACAGATGCATCTATCTCTATACGTCCATCTGATGCAGGGATCATATATATTCCATTTTCACCGGGATATATCCTCTCATCATCACAATAGACAGCATTGATATCTGTCAGAAGAGTATCATCATAGTCCAGTCCATTTGCGATATCCGCCTTGATCACGCCGTCTCGTCCGGCAATATATATATATCCATCCTCATCAATGGCACTGTAGGAATTACTGGTAATGGCATAAGGCATACCGTTTTCCACAGTAAAAAGCCTGTAATCCGATATAGAATCATTCAGCATATCTTCTATCTTTACTTCATATATGCCATACGAAGAAAGGATCCAGGCCAGTCCATTATCCTGAAGGTAGATATCGTAATTGTTGTTGTAAGGAAAAGAGCTTATCTCCCTTATCCTGCCATCCTTTATATACTCAATAGAATTAGATGTGACCAGCCAGTATACACCTCTCTCATCATCCTTGACTATCCTCATCACAACATCACTGGTGAGGCCATCTTCGCGCCCAAGCCTGGTGAGGCCTTTCTTATCGATCTTGTATAGGCCGTCTCCATCAGTACCTACCAGATAGCTCCCATCCTCGTATTCAGAAACGGTGAGCAGTACTGTATTCTTCATTCCATCATTGGCACCTACAGTCTTTAGAAAACCGCCGTCTTTGAGCACTGCAAGGCCGCCATTGGTACCAGCCAGTATTTTATTATCAGAGCTTATATATATGCTCCTGACCTGGTTATCAGGCATGCCGTTTTTGCGAGTATAATTTTTGATCTTACTGTTTGAATCATAGCAAACAAGGCCCAGATCATTATTAAAGCAGGCAATCCACAGATTGCCCTTATTATCTGCCTTGATACAGCGTATCCTGGTGCCTGTCAGATATTTGGCCAGTTCATTTATGACCTGGATACCATCCTTTTGCCTGATCACCATAAGGCCGTTATCTGTGCCTATATAAATATATCCGTTATGAATGCACACTGCGTTGGTAACATCTCCGGGCAGCATGAGATACTTGTTATAATCCAGGAAGTTATTGCTCACCAGCTTCATCACGCCTTGGGTTGATGATGCAAACCACATATTACCCTGATAATCAGAAGTCATCATTTCTATTCCGCTGTCAAAGGGCAGTCCTGATATAAGGGTAAATTTATTGAGCGCATCAAGATAGCCTATGCTCCTAAGAGAAGATATCCATACCCTTCCGCACTCATAGCTTATGCAATATATACCCTCCAGGGGAGCCACAGATATAGTCTCCATCTGGGCTGCTCTCTGACCAAAGGTGCCATGATAGACCACGCTTCCCTCGGTCCCTATATAGATCATGCCCTCGTTAACAGGATCCACCATTATAGTTGAAGCTTCCTCAATGCCAAGGTTACTGCTGGTATAGATCTTGGTAACCTTGCAATTTTTGATGGTAAAAAGATACCCGTTACCTGTCTGACCATATATAATACCGTTATTGTCATAATCCATTTTGAGTATACGCTCTTTGTCCAAAAGATTATTGGAAACAAGGTGTATGTTCATATCAGGATCTGCATAGCATATTCCTGAGGTAGTGCCTATAAAGACATTACCTTCGCCATCTTCTTCAAAGGTACGTATGGATGAAGCAGGCAGTTCGCTCTCATAGGACAGATGTGTATACTCATTATGATCTATGACAACCACGCCATTGTCATTGGTTCCTACCCATATCCTGCCCTTACTGTCTTCAAAAAGCACTCTGGCACTGGTAAGGCCTGTGGAAGTATCCAGTCTTTCAAACTTTGAGCCATCATAACGTATCACTCCGCTGTAGCCGCCTATCCAGATATGACCATCTGAAGCTGCCAGTATATTCATGGCATCTGAAGTAGGCAGTCCATTGGATGCATCATATACTTCAGCAGTGTAGCCTACTCCGGGCAACTGCTTGGTCACAGCGTATCCGCCGCCATAATCGTGAGCAGAGGCACTCAAAGGAAGCAGCATCATGAAAAGAGCTGCTGCCAGTGCAATAACTGTATATATTGCTGCCTTTGGACTACGCTTATCCACCAATATCCTCCAAGCTATAAACTCATATCCTTGTATTTGTTGAGAATGATCTCAAGTTCCGGTGCGGCATCCAGGGCCGCTTCCACAATCTTTGGGTCAAACCTGCTGCCCGAGAGCTCCTTTATATTTGAAAGAGCCTCCTCTAAAGTGCAGAGCTTCTTGCCCTGCCTTACAGATGTCAAGGTATCTAGCCTGTCTGCAACAGCCATAACCCTGGCAGACAAAGGGATCACCTGACCGTGAAGTCCCTCAGGATAGCCATTGCCATCCCAGTGTTCATGATGATAGGCAGCCATATTCCTTGCTTCCTTGAGATAATCAGCTTCACCTATTGCATCAATAGCCTTCTCCAATATCTCCTTACCTGCCGTGGTATGAGCACGTAATATCTCGTTTTCCTCTTCACCAAGCTTGTGCTTTTTCTGAAGTATTTGATCAGGCACCCTTATCTTGCCTATATCGTGAAGCGGCGCACTCCTGACTACATCATCTATATACTTTTGGCTGATCTTCTCGGCATAATAGCCTTTTTTGTAGAGGCTCTCCAATATGATCTTCACATAAGCAGAAGTCTTCTGGATGTGATAGAGGGAATCACTATCCCTGTTCTCCACCATATCTGCCATTGTCATGATGAGGCCATCCTGCATTTTAAGAGTATCATTGGAATAGCGCCTGATACTGCGCATAGCTTCAGAACCATGCATGGCAAAACTGCATATCTCGTCATATAGCTTCTCTATCTCATCTCCGGTATGGATATCAAGCTTACGAAGCTTTTTAACAGCCTCGTCGGATTTGCTTTGGTTACCCACCGACTGTGTGAGATCCATCATCCGACTCACCATGCCATATATAGGAAATACGAGAAAATAGTCTATCGCTCTGATACCATAAGTCAGGATCATCGCTATGATCCCCAGCATGATCCAGAAAACATGGAGCACAAAATTGAGCAGGTAATCTGATATATAGTCAATAGAAGCATCAGCTCCGCAGTAGCATACGCATTTACCACTGTCATCTATCACGGGATAGTAGGTAGATACAAACCAGTTAAAAGCTGTCCTGGATTCTATTGCAGGCAGCTCCCTGCCATTAAGTAGATCATCCAGATAAGGAATCAGTTCTTCATCAATAGGCGTAAATGTCCCGGGGTCATATCCAACCTCATCCCCCTGGGCAGTATATTCTTCATAATCCGTTCCCGAATCAAGATCAAAAATATAGGTCATGCCCTTTTCTTTGACCTGAAAGACATAAAGATATTCCACGCCTGCTGCCGCATCTCTGATGTGATAGAGCATATCCTCTGTCTCTTTGTAGCCGGGTGTGATCTCTCCTATTTCCATATACTCATCAATCCTGTCAGGGTCGATGAGAGTAGATGCAAAGATGACCGCATTTCTTGCTATCTCAGTCTTTTCACTGATAGCATTTTCAAAATACAGTCTGATTCCCACAAAGCCCATCATCACCACCAGGAGCAGCATAGTCCACAATTGGATGAGCATAGTCCTGAATCTCAAGGAAAATCTCACCTTGTGCTCAGTAATAGAAAAGAGCTTGACCTCTTCACCTGTTAATGGCTTCTGCCTCCATCCACTGTTCCGTATCAGAATCTGTATTTTTTCCGGAATGTAATGAAGTATCAAAAGGGCAATGAGGATACATAATCCTTTGTCACCCAGATTGACCAGTATGTTAGAAAAAACAAATGAGATAATATATGGAAGTCCCGTTGCGTCCGACATGGCAAATGCAGTATCAACAACATATGCATCTCCCTCTCCCATATAGAGCCGCCACTGTACGAAGGATGAACTGATACCGCTGATAAAGCCTGCACAGACAATATAGCCAATTATATAACCGGGCTTATTCAGGAGCTTTTTGCTGGTCAGAGAGAATGTCAGAATAACGAATAACACTCCGACTATGCCAAAATAAACAGCCTCCTTGTTAAAAAGGGTCGAAAGTAAGCCTGTCAACACAGCTGTCGCAATACCGGAATAGAGGCCTCCCATGGACGTTACTATGACCGTAGCTATACTGTCAAAGCGCACCGGGAGACTGAGCTGATACGAAAGATAAGAAAGCACAGTATTAAAAGTGATACCCAGTACAATAGATATCACTCGAAGGATATTGCCCTCATGATTTTTCAGGAAATGATCCCTCAATGATCTGCTCTCCTTTCCTCTATGATCAGCGGATCATTAGATACAATAAAAGCCTTCCATGTTTATTTATCGACACAGAAGGCTTTTAAAAAAAGAATCATTTTGAATTATTTGATGGACTGATATTCCCTGTTTTAGTCAATGATACCTGCATATTCATAGCCGGCTTCTTCAACAGCAGCCTTTATAAGGCTCTCATCTACATCACCGGCGGCGTCAATAGTTACCAGGTTTTCCTCATGGTTTGCGCTGGCACTCTCAATACCGTCAATGGCTTCAAGAGCCTTCTTAACATGAGCCTCGCAATGTGCGCACATCATACCTTTTACTGTGATCTTCATTTCTTTGTCTTCCTTTCCTTTTGAATCATCAACTGTATTTATGATCAGATCTCCCTTTACGGGATCCTTTATCATCCTGTCTCTTCTCTTATCATATACCTTGATAAGACCCAGCCTCAGGGCATTGGATACCACGCAGAAGCTGGATAGCCCCATGGCTGCAGCGCCGAACATGGGATTCAAGGTCCATCCAAAGACTGCCACATAAGCTCCCGCCGCAAGGGGGATGCCTATGATGTTGTAAAAGAACGCCCAGAACAAATTCTCCTTGATATTCCTGAGTGTAGCTCTGGATATTCTGATAGCAGCTGCCAGATCCATAAGGCTGCTCTTCATGAGCACTACATCTGCAGCATCTATGGCTATATCGGTACCTGCGCCGATAGCTATGCCCATATCAGCTCTTGTAAGGGCAGGAGCATCATTTATGCCATCTCCCACCATAGTTACTTCGCCGTGCTGCATCAGCTCCTTGATAACAGCTTCCTTGCCGTCCGGCTTTACAGAAGCCACAACCTCGTCCACGCCTACTTTATCAGCAATAGCCCTGGCTGTTATCTCATTGTCGCCTGTGAGCATGACAGTATGTATACCCATAGCCTTTAGGCTGTCTATAGCTTCTTTGGAATCTTCCTTGATAGTATCAGCTACTGCTATGATACCTATGATCTTTTTGTCCATAGCAAGGAGGATAGGGGTCTTGCCCTCCCGGGCCAGAGCCTTTATCTGACGGGATAACTCTGATCCGGAGCCGGCGTCCGTGCCTGATATATCACGAGAACCGCCTGCTGCCTTTTCTTCAAGGATATCAACGGCATCTATATATTTTGAGACATATGCCTCATTACCTGCTATGATCTCATGGCCGTCTAGTCTGGCCTTAAGACCGTTACCCGATGCCACTTCAAAATCACTGGTCTGACTAAGCTCTATTCCCTTATCCATGGCATATTTGACTATAGCTCCTGATATGGGATGTTCACTCTTACTCTCAAGAGCATATGCCATTGTGAGGACTCTGGTTTCACTGATATCTCCTACGGGGATGATATCAGTTACCTGCATCTCGCCGCTGGTAATGGTACCTGTCTTGTCCAGAGCCATGATTCTGGTCTTACCTGCCTGCTCCAGAGACTGAGCTGTCTTGAATAATATGCCTGTCCTGGCAGCCACTCCATTGCCCACCATGATAGCTACAGGCGTTGCAAGGCCCAGCGCACAGGGGCAGCTGATGACCAGCACTGATACAGCTCTTGCCATGGCATAAGGAAATGTCTGGCCAACAAGCATCCATATAGCAAAGGTAATAAGAGCTATGATAATGACTGCAGGTACAAATATGCCTGATACCCTGTCAGCGATCTTGGCAATGGGGGCCTTGGTAGCTGCGGCATCACTTACCATACGGATAATAGCAGCAAGGGTAGTATCCTCGCCCACAGCGGATGCCTCACATACCATATAGCCTGAACTGTTGACAGTAGCTGCAGAGACTCTGTCTCCCACAGTTTTATCTACGGGTACGCTCTCTCCTGTGAGAGCTGCTTCATTTACAGCGCTCTCTCCCTCTATGACATAACCGTCTACGGGTATGCTGTCACCGGGACGCACTATGAAGAGATCGCCTACTCTTACTTCTTCAATGGGCACTTCTATCTCACTGCCATCTCTCTTAAGGGTAGCGGTCCCCGGAGCCAGCTTCATCAGAGACTTAAGAGCGTCTGTAGTCTTGCCCTTGGACCTGGCTTCAAGCATCTTGCCCAGAGTGATCAGAGTCAGTATCATAGCCGCGGATTCAAAGTAGAACTGGTCCATATAATAGCTTACTGCAGCGCTGTCACCCTCAAGGACAGCAGATGACATAGCAAAAAGGGCAAATACACTGTAGCTAAAAGAAGCCGTAGCTCCCAGAGCCACCAGTGTATCCATATTGGGAGCTCTGCGAATGAGTCCCTTAAAGCCGCTTATAAAAAACTTCTGATTGATCACCATGACCATAGCTGATATGAGAAGCTCATATAGTCCCATGGCCATATGATTGCCATCAAGAAAAGAAGGAAGAGGCCAGGCAAAGAGCATATGTCCCATGGTCACATACAAGAGTGGTATGAGGAGCACTATAGATGCTATAAGCCTCTTCCTCATCCTTGGTGTCTCGGTATCCTTTAGAGGATCCCCTCCCTCAATGGCGGTAGTAGTTCCGTGAGCCTTAGCACCCTTTAGACTGGCACCATAGCCTGCTGACTCTATGGCTCTTATGATATCTGCAGGATTCGCATCACCTTCTACTCCCATGGAATTGGTAAGAAGGCTCACTGAACAGCTCTTAACACCGTCAACCTTATTAACTGCCTTTTCTACTGTGGCCTGGCAGGCAGCACAGCTCATTCCTGTTACATTATATTGTTCCATATATCTCACCTTTATCAGACATATCATTTCATGAGCTTGTGTAACATTATCACCGGCTCATCTATCACTTCATGAGCTTCTGAAGGGTCAGTACAAGCTCATCTATTACTTCGTCATTGCCATTTCTGATATTCTCCGCCACACAGGTCTTCATATGATCTGCCAGCAGAGCCTTGTTAAAGCTGTTAAGAGCAGAAGTGATGGCGGATACCTGTATGAGTACATCTGTGCAGTAGGCTCCATTTTCCAGCATTCCCTCTACACCTCTGACCTGGCCCTCAATACGCTTTAGCCTGTTCATCAGATCTCTCTTATATTTCTCATCTCGCTCCTTGTGCTTACCTGAGCAGTAGGGACACTGGTCAGCATCATCTTTATTCATATCATAATCCTGGCAGTTCTCAGCCATGTCTTAACCTCCTATTATCCGGCGGCAATATTTATCAGTTTCAATATGCACCTTCAAAAAGATATCTCAATGTAAATATCTTCTCTCAAAGATTCATATCATATAGCACGAGTATACCCCTGCGGGGTATATCTTGTAGCAAAATAATATACCCCAGAGGGGTATATGTCAAGCAAGAATTTTCGGACATGCAATGCAATCAGAACCCTTTATGATCTTTAGGGCCTTTAAAGTTATGAGCATTTCTTTTGCAGCTAAAATATCCTGCCACCTGTATGGATATAGTCCAGCTTATCACCCATTATTTCTCTCATAATGTCAAAGGCGATCAGCCCGGTACAATGGCAGGTATAAAACTTTGTATTATATTTCATCAGTCTCTCTGCAATGTTCCTTATCTCAGAGAGCTCTGATCCTGTATATTCGCTTTTCTTGACCAGGTGGAAACCGCTTATGGCTATATCAGGATCTCCACCGTATTTGCGCCTATATACTTCCAGTATATTTATCATACCATTATGAGCACAGCCTGACAGGAGGATATTCTTGCCTTCAGCGCTTATGACCAGGGCCTCTTCATGTGAGAAATCGTCCTGCTCATAGATGTCACCTCTCTTCACCTTCAGTCTGGCATTGGTAAAAGGGATATCCTCTACTCTCTCATCTATCACAAATACTGATAGTTCATCATCTATCCTGTAGTCGCCGTCAAGGAGTCTAAGCCCTTTAAGCTCAGCTATAGACTTATCTATGCCTATATATCTACAACTAGCAGACAGATGCTCATCAGTATAGTTATGATCATTAGTTTTAGAGTCCTGTGTTTCCTCTACATGTACAGAATAATATTCCCCGAGGGCTGATCTCTGCATGTATATGACAGCCCGGTCATTAACCTCTGCAAAGGGCATGATACCGCCGGAATGATCATAATGTCCGTGGCTGAGGATCACTGTATCCACATTAGACAGATCAATGCCAAGAGCTACAGCATTATCAAGAGTAGCCGATGAAGGCCCGAGGTCCATGAGAAGCCTGTGCATAGGGGTCTCTATGTAAAATGACAAACCATGAGCTGCCGAGCAGCCTGCTGCACCTTCTGTATTCTCGATCAGATTAATAATCTTCATGATGCATCACCTTCTTTGTTAAACATTTCCACGATTAAATGTGACACCTTTAAGGCACAGATAATACCCATTGAAATATCTGTTATGATGTATGATCCTTTGCCGTCTGAAAACAAGCAACTCTATCAACAACGCTATTTGTTGTTTCAACATCTTCAGATATTTCCTTTAATTCCATAGATAACAAAGAATCATTTTCAAGCAATGACTCAAACTTTATCAATCTACATTTAGCCTTATATTGATTTATTCTATCGCCGCAATACAGCAGATCGTCATTTAGCCTTGAATATATATATAATGGCTCTTGGCTATTCATTTCTAATCTGATTCCAAATTTACCACGTTCATTCTCATGTAATAATATCTTAGATAAAACAACCTCAAAAATGGACATTGTAACAATTATGACAACTTTCATCCACAACTTAATAATAATGACATTTTTTGACGAAAACATATATGTTGTTATGGCCATAAAAATAAGCATACACAAGACAAACAATGTATCATTTAAACGATTTATTGCTTTTTGTCTTTTCATAAGCAAATTATTATTATCGAGATCTCGACACTTGTCATATCCAATAAAAAATTTAAAGGAAACCTTAAAAATCAGTACAAGCAGTTTAGTTAACCTGGCAATAATTATAATGGTCCACCTTCCCAAGAAATAGATAACTTTAAATACGTACTTAACAAGAGGAATACTGGACAATGCATGCCCAATCTTTAAACTTATCGAAACAATCCATGACCACACATTTGAAGCTTTCCCTAATATTATTTTTGATAGAAATATCACACGATCCTTTAATGGAGACAGCAATTTTCTAATTTCTTTAATATCTCGATTAACAGAGTTACTGTTTTTAGCTTTTATTGTCTTGCCATATATCCAAACCACTATTGAATTTATTATCATCCACAGAAATGTAAGACCACACATTAAACAAATTATAAACAAATTAGTATCATCATTCTTCCCGATGATCAAACTCATATTTACTGCAAAAGCATGACTCAATCCAATAACCATAGTCATAACCACAAAAGAAGCTATACCATTTTTTAAAATCTCGTCTTCACCAGATAGCAATAATTCTATCCTACTTTTATTTAATGCTCTCACATATCTTGGAATCAACGACATTACAGGCACTACTGCAGCTACAATTGCACTGATGATCACCCACTTATCCTCAATAAAGCCTAAAACTTCATTCCAACCCATTATTTTCTCCTCCCTATAAAACGTCAATTTATCATCTCATTAACTGTCATATAACAACATCAAAAAACCATTCCAATCACCTATAAGAATCATGGCATCTTGCAGTCTTTCAATTTAAGTGTCTCATTCATGCTTCCTGTGCGGTAGCCTTTAAGGTCCAGGCTCACATATTCAAAGCCTATCTCTCTAAAGCCATTATAAATTCTGTCCCTGACATCTACTTCCAGCATACGACTAAATTCATCAGGCGCAAGCTCTATCCTGGCAACCTTACCATGGATACGTACTCTCATCTGATGAAAGCCCATATCAAGAAGGAGCTGCTCACCCTTATCTACCATATCAAGTTTCTCGCCGGTGATCTTTTCCCCATAAGGGAACCTGCTGGCAAGGCATGCATAGGATGGCTTACTCCAGGTAGGTATTCCCAGCTTTTTGGATAGTATGCGTATCTCCTCCTTGCTAAAGCCTATTTCCCTAAGAGGACTCTTAATAGAAAGCTCAGAGATAGCCTTAAGACCCGGTCTGTAATCTCCGTTATCATCAAGATTAGAGCCTTCAGCCACCTCTTTCATCCCGGCCTTATCTGCCATTTCCTTAAAAAGACGAAAGATGGCCTTCTTGCATATATAGCACCTGTCCGGAGGATTATCATCAAAGCCCTCTATAGAGGAACTGTCAATGTTCGCCATCTCCTGCCTGATTCCCATCTCTTTGCAATACTGCGCCGCTTCAGATGACTCCCTCCCAGGGATAAACGAGGCAGTAGCAGTCACTGCCATCATATTATCTCCAAGGGCCTCTTTTGCAGCATAGAGAAGAAATGTAGAATCAACCCCTCCTGAAAAGGCAACAGCAAGGCTACCCAGGGACCTCAAGTAATCTTTTAGCTCTTCATATTTTTGCATCAGCTCTTTATCAGACATGTTCTTCCTCTGTGAGTCATTGGGAGGATTCACTTTCTCCCTGATTCTATCAGTTCCTTCTCAAACGCTTCCGGGTTTTTGAGATAGTAATCCTGATGATATTCTTCTGCTTCATAGAAATTCTTATAGGGGATGACTTCCACATAAGTTTTCTTCCCCGACGACTTTTCAAGCTCCTCTATCCTGGACTCAGCCTTTGCCTTTTCTTCCTCAGTCATGTAGAAAATAGCCAGAGTATAGGAGAAGCCCTTGTCTATGAACTGTCCCTCGCTATCAAAAGGATCCACATTGGCAAAATAGATGTCCAGCAGCTTGTCATATGTCACCTTATCAGGATCATAGACCAGCTTTATAGTCTCCCTGTGCCCGGTCTTTTGCTGCTTGACCTCTTCATAGCTGGGATTTACTTCATCACCACCGGCATAGCCGCATACTACCTTATCAACACCGTACATCTTATAGATAGGCGTAACGCACCAAAAGCATCCGCCTGCAAAATATGCTTCCTTCATAACTCCCTCTCAACTCATAGCTACAGCACTTTTCTCTTTGATTATCTTCACAAAATACATGTTATACGCAAAGGCCTTAAAATGAAAAGATCCTCCCAGTTGTATTTTTATACTATTATTTTAGCACTATCTGCCGCGTCTCCGGGCAAATAGGTTTTCCCGATCTCATAAGTATAGGCCAGCAGCCTGTAGTATCAAAGTTTTAGATTATCAAGAACAATTAAGGTCTGTAATATCATTCTTTGTTAATCCAAATGTGTTTAAAACCTTATCCAGGTCTTTGTGATTTAACGGATCCCTAAGATCTTTTTTATTTGTATTTTTTCTTTTATTATCCCAAAAAGGTTCGTTGGAATCCGTCCTGATACATGAAGCAATTACAGCCATATCAACAGTAGGTTCAAATGCAATAGAATTATTAGTGTATATACTAGTATCCACAACCGCAACAGATAAATCACATTCCCTATATATTTTGCCACAGGAAAAGCATATTTTATCTCTATCAAGCGCTGATATACTCCTTCCATACATCATAGGATAATAATTTATGGACTGCGATGATAAGTTGCCAATAATATCAAAATCGCCATAGTACAGAACATTATAGAAAACGCCTTCGTCCTTAAGAACTCTTCTAATCTCACTAACTGCTTTATTTATGTCAGGTACGTGATAGAGCATCATGTTAGCAATTACAATGTCAAAAGAGCTATCTTCATAAGGGATGTTCTGAACATTAATCTGCTTATACTCTACATTCTCTCGCTCTCCTACATTCTTCTTGGCAGTCTCAAGCATGCCTTCAGAAAAGTCAGAAAGAACAATCTTATCGCACTTTGTTATGAGATCGTCGTGTCCAACCCACATGCTACCTGTTCCAGTGCCAATTTCAAGAACCTTCATACCCTCTGTTATCTCATAATTTGATACAAGCCAGGGACCAAAGCCCATCCTGTTGGTTGAATACATATTGTGGAAATTCAGCCTGATATCAAGGCTTTTAGATGACGCGTACTGTTCCTGTACTGCGTCTTTGTCATTACTGCTACCCATTTTCATACTTAGTTCTCCTCGTGTCTAATGATAGTCCCCAAAAAATCCAAACCAGATTACAAACATGAGTTTAATGCCTGCCCCAAGGGCAAAGTCTGGTAGCTTGTGTATATCTTTTCAAAAGAGATCTTCCTGTCCTCCAGGTTCTTGCACAGCTCCTGAGCCTGCCTGATACCATTTTCATTCAACGGAATATCAGTTGTGCCCTGTACTTTCCTTTGAATATTCCAATCTGTTTGCCCGTGTCTTGCAAAATATATCTTCATACCCTTACTTTTCTACCCAGGTTACCGGATTACCATTTCTCTCAAGCGGGTCCCTGATTGGCTCTCCTGCCTCAGAATATCCCAATATCAGGCCTCCGGTTATCGTTTCATCTTCCCTAAGACCATACTTATACATGAAGTTCCGCACAGCCTCATTTTCATCGAGCCAGTGGAGCTGGTTGATCCAACATGAGCCCATGTCAAGAGCATTGGCTGCTATCATCATATTTTCCAGTGCACAGGCACTGTCTGCCAGAGCATTACCATAACCTTTTTTATTGGCTGTAACTATAAAAACAGGTGCTCCGTAGTGGAATATATATCCGCCTTTCTTTGCCGCATTTATCGAATTCTTCAAGGAAGAGTACATACCCTCAGTGATTTCCATTTCTGCAAACTCTTTGCAGACTAATCCCGCCATGTCAGAAAGGATTTCGGCATCTGAAAAAACCATGAAGTGGGTAGTCTGGTTATTCCCGCCGCTGGGGGCATATCTGCCTGCTTCGATCACTTTTTCCACAAGCGCTCTTTCCGGCATTTCTCCGGAATATCTTCTGGTACTTCTTCTTGTTAAAATAGCTTCTATCGCTTCCATCTTTTGCCAACCTTTCTCTTACTCCTGCCAGCCACAACTTTTCTTCATTTTCCACTCCGGGAAATTGAAATGAATCAATGTTAAACTCGCAAACGCTTCGCTTTTGCTCGTTATAAAATCACTGCTGACGCAGTTCTACGGGTACGGGGCTTATAACCCCGCACCCGTAATCAAGATATTCCCACCACCTAAAGGTGGTGGGTTATCTTGATTATTTTATTTATACAGGCTATCGCCCCGGCAATCATCCGGCCCGTTTCTGTAAATCCTTAATTATGCTGTCCTCTTTCTTTGTATCAGCAAACACACTGTAGTAATATACCCCTGCAAGAATCACATATGGAATCGTAAATGAGCGGTATAGATCCAGCCATCCTTGTATAGTTATAGTGTCAAATTGGCTCACGATAAAAAGCATTACTGCTATCAGTACACACGCTAACAGATATTGGATGACCATCATAGCCAGTGGGCTTATACTGTCAAAGAGCCTATGAAGCGATAAAACAACAGAGGCTATGATACAAATGACAAACATCATCAGCTCATTCATATTATTTGTCTGACCGCCAAAAATAATGTTGATTATGGCAGTAGAAACAGAAACCAATGTGTATGACATAAAAATCATTAAGGCTAAATTCTTAAAATATTCTTTCACTATACCATTCTCCGCATTTTCTGAAGGTACTGGTCAAATTCCTTCTTGTAGCTTCTGTTGACACAGATCCTCTCACCATTATCAAAATAAGCATAAACCTTCATATTAAGATCAGGCTTTAACTGTTTTATCCTGAAAATGTTTATGAGATTAGACTTGGAAACTCTCACAAATCCATAGTTCCAAAGGAGCTCCTCACACTCGGCGAGTGTTTTCATAATACGATAGACTCCGGTCCCGGTGTACATAAAAAGTTTTCTGTCCACATAGTCCAGATAATATATCTCTTTGGGGGTCGAGCAGTATCTCTTCTCCATCGTCAAGATCATCATCCGCAGGTCTTCCCGAAAGAGATATTCTCTCGGACTGCACTATATCTATTATCTGTTTTATCTGTGGTCGCATATTTGAAAAATACAGATCCACATGCTCATTTGTATTATTCTTGTCTTCGAACAGGTTTAACTTCATACTTACTTTTACAATCCGGCACCGGCAAGGAAAGTTTCAACATATTCCATATATCCATCCGGATCATCTATAACTCCTTCGATATGTGCACTGTTTACATAAGCAATGCTCTTTTCTGAGCTGCCAACATTTTCATATACTTCCTCAACCTTTTCAGGAAGGCAGACTGTATCCTTTTGTGAAACAAATATGAGTGTAGGCAGCTGATCATTTTCTACAACCTTGATTGTATCACCATCATTCCAGTTGATGCGATAAAAAATCTTTGAATATAGCTTACCTGCTTCTGTAAGATAGGATGTCACAAATGACTCCATTTCCTCCGGATCATCATCCGCAATCACGCTTCTGATCATATATTCCATTCCCGGAACAGGACTGTCACAGATAACTGCATCTGCTGCTTCTACTGTTCCGGTTGCTACGTTCGATGCATAAATTGCTGTGGCCTGTGCCCCCATTGACTGTCCATGAACAATAACCTCTGAGCTTCCGAGTTCTTCTCTGGCATACCTTACAAGCGCCTTTATATCACGGAGCTCATGAATCCCAAAGGTTACCTTATCATCCGGATTTAATCCATGACCTCTGTCATCAAAAGCAACTACGTTATAACCTCTTTCGATATACTGCTGTGCAAGAGGATATGTGCTTACTCTGTCGCCACCTGCTCCGTGCACAAGTACTACACACTTATCGCTGTCCATATCAAAAAAGGTTCCGGGAACAACATTGCCATCCTCTGCTGTAACAGAAATCTCTTTGCCCTGATTGCCGGCGTTAAAGCCGTCAAGGTCAAATCCGTACTTTGCCAGCTGCTTAACCGAGTTGCCCTGAGTATCATTGTTTTTATTCTGATAAAACACACCATCAGTAACCAGTTTGGCCATTCCAACAGTTCCTATAACTATCAGTACTGCAACTAATCCTAATGTGATTTTTACCACCCTGCCAATTATATTTCTTTTCATTTGTTTGTACTCCCTTTCTTAAGATGTTTTTACTTTATCAAAAAAATCTGTCTCACATCTTCAGATTTGCATAAGTTGCATTTTCTGATGTATAAGGTGCAATTGATATCATCATGTAACAAAGACAAGATCTTTTTTACATTTTAGACAAAAGAAAAAGACGTATAAGCCATATGGTCTATACGCCTTTCGTTTCTATTAATCCAAGCTATTTGTTTTACCGCGCTCAAAGTGTTCAGCCACTTCATCCCTAAGACCTGAGTCTGAATAAAGTTCCACATTACGGTTCTCCCTTACAGCACTTGCCGGTGGTTTCATTACAGAGAGTTTTTATAAAACCACAGAATTCTTTCATGATGTCCGTGTTTATTGAATAGTAGTGCCACTTACCTTCTTTCCTGTCTTTAACCAAGCCCGAATCCACAAGTATCTTCATGTGATGAGAGAGAGTCGGCTGTGTAATATCAAACTTTTCACCTCCGTGGCAATTTATCTTCCAAGAGCTATGTCCTGATCTCTCCTTATCCTTCTAAAACAACCAGCATATTACTGTCCTTCCTTCTTGATCTTTTCCAATGTATCTTCAAGAATGGCTTTCCTCAGCTCAGTAAGCCATTCTGAAAAAGCAACTGTATCAAATGCGTAAGTCTTATTAAGTTCGTATTCATTTTCAGACCAGGTATCGATTGGAGACTCATTGTGTTGGATCAAAGCCTCCAGTTTATCCAATGACTTGTATAGCTTAGCTTCCTTAGTTTCTTGAGCATCCATCTCTTTATAAAGAGCAGCTATTTCCCCGGATAGTTCCTCCGGAAGTGATTTAACCCACTGGTTCAAAAGAGAATCCTCAACCTCTCTATCTGAATCAGTCTTTATAAATGTCGGAATATCACCGGTAAAGCACTCGCCAAGATCATGAATGAGACACATATCTACAACTTTATTTATATCCACATCTTCAAATTCATGCTTAAGAAGAAATGCCATGAGCGAAATCCGCCAGCTGTGCTCTGCCACACTCTCCGTTCTTCTTTTAGTTGTAGTACAGTGACGAGGCGTATCCTTGAGCCTCTCAGCAATATGTAAAATTTCCAAATACTCCCTTGCGTTCATACAAACTCCTCCTGGTCATAATTTCTGATAACTCATGAATAATCATACATTTTTTCAGACAAAATAAAAAGCCATATTGAAGCATTTCTGCCTCAATATGACCCTCTCTATTATCACGCCAATCAGTCTATTTTACGCTATTCCAGTATTCAAACGCTGCTTCCATCTTTTTTATGACCTTAGGAGGCAGCACCTTAGGTCCCATATTAAAGAGATTATCAATTCCTGCCACAGCACCTACACCAAATGCATCATATAGAGAAATGTGATAATCCTTACTTCCATGCCAGAATTTGATCTTTCCGGCAAAATCATTTGAAGGATTTTTGTCGTACTGCTTTGCTATTTCTAAGGCTGTATCGATGCAGGTTTTCATTTCATCATCCTTTTTGAGACAGGAAAGAACCAATGACTTAAAGACAAGCCCCATGATCTTCATCTTGGAAAGATAGCTGTTCTTGCTCCTATCAATGCTGGTAGCATCTACTATAGTCATATACCAATCCATAATCTCACCAGCTTCCTTGTATGCCTTCGTTTTGTCCATAGAAACCAGTACCATAAACATTCCTATAGAAAACTCCAAGTTCTTTACCAGAATTGAGACCAGAACTCTTGTGTAAGTCTCCATTGCTTCCTCAGGCTTGCCCATCATTCTTAAAATATTGGCAATATTGATGTCTGCTATACCCTGAAAATTTATCTTTTTAAACTCCTCAAGTGATTTCTCAGGGTTATCACGCCCTTTTAATGTTGCGATGCGATATTTAATGCTAAAGGTTTCCTGATCCGGTTTGTCACTCTGTGAAATGTAGCGAAGAGACGACTCATAAAGTTCGATTGCTTTGTCCCGATAATCCTTCAAATCTTTCATCGATGAAACGATATGGTATGTGTCCGCACAGCTTGTGAGAATCTTAAAGTTACCCGGATATCTGACCAGCGCTTTTTCTGCCTCAATGATAGCCTCGTCATATTTATCCTCTTGTAAAAGAGCATCCAGTCTGTCAGAAATGTCTTTGACGTTCTTGGAAGACATGCTATATCCCAGAAGCACGTCGACAGATATGCTAAAAAAGTCTGCAAGCTGCATAAGAGTTAGAATATCCGGCACATTACTGCCGCTTTCCCATTTAGATACAGCTCCAACAGTAACTCCAAAGGCTTCTGCCAGTTCTTCCTGGGTCAGATTCATGCTCTTTCGGTACTTCTTTATGTTTTCATTAAGCTTTATCTGCATTGCAAACTCCTTCAACGAAAGAATTTTATCGTGAACTACTCGGTAATTGAATTACCGAGCATCAAGTGCGCACGGCTGACGCCGTGTAGGTCTTGGGTGCGTCCATAACACCAGTACTGTTTTTTACGCAGCTACTTTTGAAATGAAAGGCTCTTTAATAGACGTAGGGTTTAATCTTACGTCTATTTTTTGTTTGGCCAAAAATAATCTGAGGATATTATATGCCCCTACGCAATCTGCATTCCAGGAATATAAACCATCTCTGTAAAGTCCACGCTTGACACGATTATGCTTATCTGCGTTTATTTTATCAACACAAGGCATTAAAGGACTGGTCTGACTTGAATAATTCTCCTTCTGCTTAACAAGAGTAATTC
>NZ_AUKE01000029.1 GCF_000424585.1 Butyrivibrio sp. MC2013 | reverse complement strand
TTTGATGTCTCCAGTGCCATTATCAGTAATAGCAGGAAGCGAGATGGAAGCAGGATCAAACCCTTCGGCCATCTTTTCGCGGAGAATCCTCTGCCATTTAAAGAAGAGACCTCTGCTGATCCCATGCTGTTTGCAAAAAGTCTGCTTGTCGAGTCCGCTGCTGGCTTGAGCTTCAAGGATTGGGATCCATTGCTTAAGCCTAATATCCATCACAAATTTGTCCATAATAAAAGCCCTCCAAAACCAATAGTTTCTCTAAGAGAATACTAATGATTTTGGAAGGCTGTTCAAAGACGCGTTTTGTTTACCGCTTACTTTATGTGTATGGATGCATTCGATGTAAGAATAGATATCAGACATCTCATGTCATGTCGCTATAATACAGTATTTCTCGCATTGTGTCGTGGCTTTTGACTATCTTTTTTATTATAATTATTTCATAAATATAGTTGGAGGATTATTAGTTTGGATCAGAAGAAATCAGGCTTGTTTATATAAGAACTACGACATAAAAAGCAAATGTCTAGGGAGGAGTGCAAAAGTTTTTAATGTAATTTCAAAAACTATATCCAGATAGGAAAACGGGACAAATCTTCTAATCAATATTATATTTATATTTTTGGTATAATATCTTCTGGAATAGCTGTTTTATAAATGGGGGTTAAATGATATTATGGCAGACTTCACTATTAATGAAATGCTGGAAATGCAAAGGACACTGCAGGAGCATTACAAGGACAAATGGGATCCTATAATGCCTGAAACCGGTAAAAACATGCTCCTATGGATGATAGGGGAGATAGGCGAAGTCATAGATATCGTTAAGAAGAATGGGGGAACAAAGGCAGCGACTGACAGTGATATAAGGGAGCATCTGATAGAAGAGATGGCAGATGTTCTTATGTATTATAACGATATTATGCTCTGCTACAATATCAGCCCTGATGAACTAAAGAAGGCTTACGAAGTAAAATTCCAGAGAAATATGAAACGCTGGTAGATTGTAGATGGTAGGGCTATGTCCTGGTGGAATAGATTAATCTGAAATGAATTAGGTGTTTACGAAACGCATCTAATAAACCAAGATATAAATGGGAGGAAGTAATGGGAAATCTACAGGAATTTAAACTTGATGCTGAGTCAAAGCAGGAGCATGTAAAAACTCCCTGGGAAGATGAGATGGAGCCCGGGGATTTCATAAGCTATAGGCAATCCTACGAATTTGGCAAATTTCTGAAAGAGTTTGA
Source organism: Butyrivibrio sp. MC2013 (assembly GCF_000424585.1). Taxonomy (GTDB): domain Bacteria; phylum Bacillota; class Clostridia; order Lachnospirales; family Lachnospiraceae; genus Butyrivibrio. The sequence continues at coordinate 41,285 of NZ_AUKE01000029.1, read as the reverse complement.
GGGATATGAGTATCCAAGTAAGGAAACAGGGGCTATCAGGTACTATTTTTATAATCCCTTAAAGCACGGCGCTGATAAGGCAGGAAAGTATCCTTTGTTGGTTTGGATACACGGATTTAACTGCGCAGATGGGATCAATGCTGTGGGACACAGCGGTGGTGAACAGTTTGCTTCTCCGAAATATCAGGAGGCTTTGGGAGGAGGAGCTTTTATTCTCGTGCCCCTTGCCAATGAGAAATGGGTGAACGGTGAGATGGAAGGTGCATGGTCAGAGGTTTATTTTGAACCTTTGGCAAAGCTGGTACGTTCTATTAAAAATGATTATCAGGATAATGTATCTAAAACAGCTATAGCAGGTGGATCTTCAGGCGGCTGGATGGCCTGGGTAATGGCTGAAAGGTATACGGATCTCTTTGACATAAGCATCCCTATTTCTTCGGGATACATTCCTGCCAGGGAAGAACTCATGCGAATGGGAGAGTCAGGCCTAAAGACATTTGTGATGCATGGCAAAAGAGATGAGCTATGCAGCTTTGATGAATATGTTAAACCGCGTTTGAAGGACCTGGAGGAGATGCCTGGATGCGTAACATATTTTCCTGATTGGGTGAGAAATGGTGATGGAGGTGTGGCCTCAGTAAACTTTGGATTTGAGATGGGCCAGCACTGCGTCATAGTTCAGGCCCAGACCAACCTGATCTATCTGGATGGTAAGCCCTATGATGAGAGGTTTACTGGTGGTCTGACAGGGTGGATAAGAGAGTGTTGTGAGGAATAAAGGTATGTATTATTAGATGAACCTTCAGAAACACGCATTTTACTGCGTGTTTCGTGAGAGTATGAATCAGGCAAATAGGCCCAGCGGCCCTAGCCGCTCTCAAATGGCCTATTTGCATACATTCTTGGATATTTTATCCAAGAATGTATAATAACAGCCCATCGTGCATGCACGATGGGCTGCTGTACTGTAGAAAATAATTATCTGTTATTAAATCTGTCCAGGGCTGCCTGATTGATCTCGATAGCACGATCAATGTTCATAGCCTTGATATCGGACATGTACTGATCCCATTCGGTGTTGATATCGGCTACGCCGGTGATGAACTGAGATGTCTTTTCTGTGAGGTAGGTGTTGACACTGTTGACGATCTCGCCCAGTTCCTTGGCTTCATCACTGGTATAGGAGATGCCGGCGGGCATGTTGTAATCATCGGGAACAGCTCCCCATACCTCCATGGATAATACGTCTTCTTCAGGAACGGAACTGAGCTCGCGCTTCCAGTCATAATCGCCGCCGATCAGTGACGGAGGAAGAGTATAGTAGGTCATGGCCTGAGCAAAGGAGAGTCCGTCAGGATTCTTGCATACAAGGTCTGAGTATTCCGGAACTCCGTCTGCGTTGTATTCAAAGGTCTCGCCCTCAATACCGTAGTTGCAAAGGAGTGATCCTTCAGGTGAGCACATGTAATCCAACCACTTCATAGCAAGCTCAGCATTTTCGCTATCTGCAGAGATGGTGCAGTATGCGTGGATAATGGAATCTGCAAGACGAACATGAACTTCATCGCCTTCTTTTTCCACAGGAGATGCTACTGGGATGATCTGCATATTCTTGTCATCTGTGGAAGATTCGTAGAGAGCAGGCATGGTGTACATGGAATCCCAGGCACCACACTGGCCTGATGTGATGATAGACATGTCAGGTGTGTATCCGCCGCCTGTCATAAAGTCAGGATCGATGAGCCCCTTGGAATACCAGTCGTTCATCTTGGTCAGGTATTTGCGCCAGCCATCTTCAATGGGGCCAAACTTTACTGTGCCGTCCACATTCATGAAGCCGTTGAGCACGTTATAGCCTGCGCTCATGGAGTTGGAATCCATATTGTAGCCCAGTGCGCCGATGGAGAGAGGAGCATAAGCACCCTTCTCATCCTTGAAGGCCTGGAGCATCTTTTCCCAGTCATCAAAGGTAACGGGGACATCCAGTCCCAGGTCGTCCAGCCAGTCTTTTCTGATCTCCAGGCCCTTGTAGGGAGGCTGAGGATCTGAGAAGATCTGGTAGATTGCAACTACGCGGCCTTCGTCAGTAACTGTGCTCTTGGCAAAAAAGTCATTTTTGAGGCGGAGCTTGTTGTAATTGCTAAGGAGTGTATCAAGATAAGGTGTAAGGTCCAGATAGTAGCCGTCTTCAACAGCTGCATCAAGACCATCTGAATAATGATAGCCGTTGTGGCATATGATATCAGGTAGTTCATTGGAAGCTATCATCAGGTTGTAGGCAGTGACCTCTTCGCCTACAGCAGGACACTGGAAATCTATATGTACGTTGGTCCTCTTCTCAAGCTCCTGGAAGAACTTGTTCTCATTGTAATCACTGATCACTGTAGCCATATTGGCATCCAGAGGTATATACATGGAAAGGGTGGTCTTCTCTTCACATAAAGGAAGAGATACTTCATTGGCAACAATACTGGTATCAGCTGTTGTAGTAGCAACTGCTCCGTCCTCGATCTTAGCATCTGCTGTTTTTGCTGCTTTACTGCCGCAGCCTGCAAGTGCAGATACGGCAAAGGCAGAAGTGAGCAGAACTGAAGTCAGGAGCTTTCCCATCTTCTTTGTATGCTTCATCTTTTTCCCTCCAAAGTTTATTAAGTTATTGCAATTCAGAAACGGATCCGATTTGTTCTGATGAATCTATCATCCGGCATATACGGCCAAAATGATAGAACCAATATCAGATTTTCGGTGGCGATATTTGCTATTTAAGATTCCCTGTTTTTGCTCCCCATTCGCAAAAAACGTTCCCTTTATTGTAACACGTATGGCGAATAACTATAATAATAACGGGTATGGGGAGGTTGCAAGATGAAAAATGCGAATGTTAAAAATAAGCGTAGTAAGACTTATCTGGTATATCTGAAATCATATCTTATCGTTCTGGTAGTTCCCATGCTGATCACCATAATCGGATATCTCTATTCCAATAAAATGATCGGGGAAGAGCTCAGGGAATATCAGACCACGATCCTGAGTAAGACCCAGGGAATAGGTGATACGATCCTGTCCAGTCATATGTTATCCAAAGGCGTGCTCCTGAGCAATAAGCAGGTCAAGAATCTCAGGGAGACGAATGACTGGTCAGGTGAGCTGATGTTTGATGTGCTGGCACTTAGGGATAACCTGGCTGGCATGGCCAACAGCAACAATATCATTTCCGACGTGCAGGTCTTTTTTCCGCAGAGCGGCAATCTCATCACAACAAAAAAGAGGTATGCACCTGAACTTACCTATATATATACCCGGGAGGAAGGCCTGCCGGAGAATTATTTTGACATCATAGAAAAGGATAAGGCAAAGGGTTATTATGCTCTAAAGCCGGGAACGGAGGACTGCAAGCTCTTCTTTTACCAAAACAGCTTTGCAAGGAACTATAAGGATATTGAAGTGTCAGTTGTCACGGTGCTCAAGTGGAAGGACGTGGAGAACCTCTTTGGTAGTATAGGAGGGAGCAGAGAAGGGGCGCTGTTTCTCATCGATGATAATGATGTGATCGTGGGTAAGAGCAACACCAGCCTTGATCTGTCGGGTTTTACCTATGACTTTTGGACGGATGAAGATGAGACAGTGGACCTGGAGCTGGGCGGCCGGAAATACGTATGCTCCTTTATCCCTTCCCAGGTACTGGATCTGAAGTATGTCATCTGCATTCCCAAGAATGTATATTATAGGAAGAATAATCTGATGCTTCTGGTAATTGTATTGGAGCTGATACTCTGCATAGGCCTTGGAACGTCCCTTGCCATATATTTTGCAAGGCTCTCTTCCCATCCTCTTGAGAGGATACTTCAGAGACTGGGGGCCGGTAAGGCAGAGCTGAAGGGAGGCCAGCAAAAGATATTCGACAATCTTGAGTCTGCGCTCACAGACCTGATGTCGGACTATCATGATATGGAGAGTCAGTTAAGGGAGCGTAATGACCTTCTCCATGACAGGATGCTTGTGAGTCTCCTAAATGACAGGAAGCATGCAGATCCCATCAGCATGGAGTACAAGGATACCATCAGAAAGTCCATGAAGGAGAACTGGGGCGATATACCCTACAGAGTGATCGCCTTTTACTTTGACAGCTGGCAGGACAGTATCCTGGCTGCAGATGGTAATGTAAAAGATAATAATGGCTTGCCTCTGTGCTTTTTTGCCATAGAGAATGTGGTGAAAGAGACACTGCTGGAGGATAACCAAGGCTGGATGGTGGAATCAGACAGCATGGTAGTCTGCATCATAAAAGATGACGAAGAGCTGGCTGATAAGCTTAATACCTGTATAGGCTTTTTTGACGAGTACTTTGGACTGACAGTGTATGCGGCGGTGAGCCTGCCTCACAGGGATGTGGATGAGCTGCCCGAAGCCTACGGCGAGATCATGGACAGCGTGAATTTCAAATCCTTTTGGGAGGATGCTGTGGATGATATCATCTTCTACGAAAGAACAGAGGATGAGGCTGAGTCAGACATTGGGATCTACACTGAGAATATCAAGAAGATCAGCAATTGCATAGCAGCCGGAGATTACAAATCCGCCAAGAAGGTCCTGAATGAAATGATGGAAGAGAGCTTCCAGAAGGATATCAGGAATATGAAGATGAACAAATGCCAGGCATCCGGCATCATCAGCCTGGTGCTGGGCATGTTTGGGGATGTGAACAAACAGGAGAACAGAGAGCTCTACACAAGGCTGCGTCTGCCCCAGTGTCTCCTGGAAGCCCAGTCCATCAATCAGCTCAGGCAAGAGATCAACAGGATATTCGAGGAGATCATCGCGGAGTGTGAAAAGAAGGATAGCAAAGCTGTTCCCATTAAGGTGATCAGGACCCAGGAATATATTGATAAGAATTATGCTGACGTAAATCTGTCTATAGGAGCTATCGCCGAGGAGTTTGGAGTGAGCCTCTCTTATATAGGAAGGATGTTCAAGAAATATACCGGAAGTGGTATCCTGGACTACCTCCATCTGGTGAGGGTGGAGAAGTGCAAGGAATGTCTGGACAGGGGGGAGACTGTTAAGGATGCCGCGGTCCATAGCGGATTTGTGGATTCCAAGGCAATGATCCGTACCTTCCGCAAGATCGAGGGTATTACACCGGGGCAGTATAAAAAACAGATGACATAGAAGTGCATCCATGCACTTCTGAGCATGTCGGAATACATCCATGTATTCATGACATAGAAGTGCATCATTTTATTCAAAAATTGCGAATTGAATAAGAAAAGTGCCCCTATGATTATAAAGGGACTGAGAATAGAATAGGCTTATCCGGTGGGGCGGGGTGACGAATGTGTGGATTCAATAGCTCCTCCCCGGTCCGGACCTATCTTTTGGTCCAATAAATAATCATAAGGGGGGTATGATAATTGAGTAAGCTATCTTCTGATGCTGCACCTGTAAAGTACAAGAAGTTTACAAAGGCAGCTATCAAAAAGGATTTTAGACGCAATAAGGTCCTCTATCTAATGGCCGTTCCGGCTATCGCATTTTTCCTTTTATTTGCTTATCTTCCCATGAGCGGCCTGATAATGGCATTTCAGGATTACAAGCCCAAGAAGGGTATATTTGGCAGTCCCCTTATTGGACTTAAGCATTTCATTACCTTTTTTAACGATCCCTTTTTTCCCCGCCTTGTCAGGAATACCCTGGCTATCAGTATCTGGGAGCTGCTGGTGGCATTTCCGCTTACCATCATATTTGCTCTACTATTGAATGAGATAAGGTCCAAGCTCTTTAAGAGGACCATACAGACCGTCAGCTATATGCCCTACTTCATCTCAATGGTTGTAGTATCAGGTATGATCATTGATTTCTGTAAGTCCAAGGGCGTCTTGACCCAGCTCTTTTCCTTTTTTACAGGGAGCAGCCAGAATATCCTCAGTATACCTGAGTACTGGCGGCCTCTGTATATAGGTTCCGGGATCTGGCAGGGCATAGGCTTTGGCAGCATCATCTATGTGGCAGCACTATCGGGCATTGACCAGCAGCTATATGAGGCTGCGGTGATCGACGGCGCAAATAGGTGGAAGCAGACCCTATACGTGACGCTGCCAGGGATATCTACCACCATAGTGATCATGCTCATATTAAAGATAGGCTCCATGATGTCAGTGGGTTATGAGAAGACTATCCTCCTATACAATCCCCAGATATACGAGACTGCAGATATCATATCCAGTTATGTATACCGAAAGGGTCTCTTGGAATTTAACTACGGCTACAGTAGTGCGGTCAGCCTCTTTAATTCCGTGATCAATTTTGTTCTTCTGGTCATGGCCAATCAGTTTAGCAAGAAGGTAACCGATACCAGTCTCTTCTAATAGTAAAAGCCGGGGCGGACATCGCCTGCTGCAAAAGAAGAACTGTAACTACAGAGCGATACGGAGGCTAATATGAATCACAGATCGATATCAAGATATGTTTTTGAATGGTTTAATACACTGCTCTTTATAGGAGTGATCCTGGTATGCATTCTGCCTGTATGGCATGTGGTATGTGCGTCTTTTAGCGATGCTTCCTGGGTGCTGGGACAGACCGGTCTTATCTGGAGGATCAAAGGCTTTACTCTCAAGGGCTACAGCCTGGTATTCCAAAATAAGGATATTGTGACTGGCTATCTCAATACTTTTTTCTATGTATTCACCGCAACTGCCCTTGGCATGCTGGTGACAGTGATGGCAGCCTATGCACTCTCCAGAAAAGAGGCCCTTTGGGGCAACACCATCATGTTCTTTATCACTTTTACCATGATGTTCAACGGCGGTATGATCGCATATTATATAATAGTGACCAAGGGACTGCATATGTTTGACAGCAGGTGGGTGCTGATCCTGCCCGTGTGCCTGAGCGCTTACAATATGATAATCGTACGCACGGCTATGGTGGGCATTCCGGAGAGTCTGATAGAATCTGCCAAGCTGGACGGCGCGGGGCATTTCAAAATCCTATTTTCCATAGTACTGCCCCTTATGAAGGCTACTCTGGCAACAGTGGTGCTCTATTATATCGTTGCCCACTGGAATTCCTGGTTCCAGGCATCCATATTCCTCAGAGACAGAGGAAAGTTCCCTCTGCAGCTGGTGCTCAAGGAGATATTGGTCAACGGAGATGTGTCCACCACCATTACCGGGGGCTCCAATGCCAATGCTTCGGATTATGCGGGGGACCTGATACTCTACAAACAGACGGTAAAATATTGTACCATAGTGGTATCTACATTACCCATTTTCATTTTTTATCCCTTCATACAAAAGCATTTCGAAGCCGGCGTCATGATAGGTGCCATAAAAGGATAAATTAGTATATTGCCGATCCAGGCATGAAAGGACTATTATGAATCTCTTACCACAGCCATGGGAAATAAGGACAAAAGAAGGTATATATGCTATCAGGCGGGGATGCCTGATACTGACTGAATACGGCAAAGAGAAAGAGGAGAGGTTTGCAGCAGGTCTTTTGGCAAAAGAAATAGCCTTGGTGCTGGGACTTGATATCCAGATCCTGCCTGTAGACAAGATGGAAGACGAGAAGGGGATACGCCTCTGCTGCAAGGGGCAGGGAGATCCGGAATCTTATGAACTGATCATTACTGATGACCATATAAGCCTGACTGCTGCAGATGCTGCTGGAGTGCTCTATGGCGTGCAGACCCTTCGACAGCTGATCAGAGAATACGGTGCTGATATTCCGTGCATGGATATCATAGACAGGCCTGCCATAGCTGTAAGGGGCTATAACCACGATGTGACAAGGGGCAGGATACCCACTCTGGATGAGCTAAAGAGAATAGCTGATACCTGCAGTTTTTATAAGATCAACCAGCTGCAGCTCAATGTGGAGCACAGCTATCTCTTCCGAGGTGAGAGCGAAGTATGGAGAGGCTCAACGCCCCTTACGGCAGGAGAGATAACGGAGCTTGATGACTATTGCAGGCAGCGCCATATAGATCTGGTACCCTGCCTGGCATCCTTTGGGCATCTCTATGAGCTCCTTAGGAGCCGCAGCTACAAGGAATATTGCGAGCTGGAAGTGGACGTGAATGAACCATTTTATTTCATATCCAGGATGGATCACCATACGGTGGATGTTACCAATCCCGGGAGCTATAAGCTGATAACAGGCCGCATCAGGGAATATATGAACCTTTTTTCTTCTAAATATTTCAACATATGTGCTGATGAGACCTTTGACCTGGGCAAGGGTAAGAGCAGGGATAAAGTGGAGCAGGAAGGTGCTAAGGAAGTATACATAAAATTTCTAAAATCTCTCTGCGACTATGTGATATCCTGCGGCAAGATCCCTATGTACTGGGGGGATATCATAATAGAAAAACCGGATATAATTAATCAATTGCCAAGAGAAGGCATATGCCTGAACTGGGAATATGATCCCAATGTCAAAGAGGATAATCTAAAAAAGCTCGCTGCTACAGGCGCGCCTAATATATACGTATGCCCCGGTGTGCAGAGCTGGAACCATTTGATAAATAATCACAAGGATGCTTATGCGAATATATCCGGCATGTGCGCCAATGCCCACAAATACCACGTGCAGGGTGTCCTGAACACTGACTGGGGTGACCTGGGACACATAGGACATCCGGAATTTTCCACTGTGGGACTGATCTACGGGGCTGCTTTTTCGTGGAATGACAGTATATTGTCCGAAGAAGAGTGCGACAGGCGTATCTCTCTTATTCAATATGGAGACAGATCAGGAAGGCTTATGGAGACCTTAAGGGAGTTTGGCGACTGCGAATGCATGATATGGTGGCATTTTGTCCAGTACAAAGAGGAAATGCAGAAAAATGGCACTGCCAAAGTTAACTTCTTCATGGACGCTGCTATGGCTGATAGTGCTGCGGACAAGATAGTAAAGAGCGGCTATCTGGTGGAGGATCTCTACAAGGAGCTTCACCTCGCAAATGCTGATACCAAGAAAGTGATAAATTCCTATATACTCATGGCCAGGGGCCAGGAGCTGGTAGGCAGGGTGTTTATGACTATGAGAAGGATAGCCGGCGAAACAGACGGGGGCGCTTCTGAAAACGCCATGCTCCTGGCAGCAGAGCTGGAGAAATGGTTTATGGACTACAAGGAGCTTTGGCGCAGCGTATCAAAGGAAAGCGAGTTATACAGGCTCTCTGATGTGATCTTCTGGTATGCTGACAGGCTCAGGGATTATACGTTATAAGCAAAGCTTATCACCAGCGATAGAAAAGGGAGATCGTTAATAAGGGCAAAAGCTATTGACTCAGTAGTAAATGGATTGTAATATATGCATAAGCTAAATGAAAGGAGCAAGACAAATGAGAAAAACTAATACTGTTTCTTCTAAAGATATGTGCATGTGTATGTGCCGAATGCTATTCTCCCGGACAAGTAATATGGCAGGGTGTATGGCTCATTTGTCATGCATCCTCCGATAGAAATATTCATCATTAGAATATTTTGATCAGCCATTTTGTCCGGGAGTCTATCAAAAAAGATCCCCGGATTTTTTAATGCACAGGGATGTGTGAAAACCAAAGAACAGTACTCGGCATATAGAAAAACAAAAACCCCAAACAGTACTCGGCAAACTGTAAAAATAATAAAACATAGCAAGTTGGAGGAGATTATGAAGAAGAATATATTAAAGAATATCATTCGCAGGCTTCCTGCGGTTGGCATTGCAGCAACACTGACAATAGGAGCTCTTACAGGCTGCGGATCAAATAATGCGAGTGCAAGCGATACCGCCGGTGCAGATCACGAAGATACACTGGTAGTTGAAGGCGGCGTCAGTGCTAATGATACTGATGGTGAAGCAAATGAGCAGGGGGCTGATTCCGCAAAGGGTGATGTGCTGAATATAACTCCCGGCAATGGTGAGACTATTAAAATCGCAGCTACACCTGTTCCTCACGCAGAGATCCTTGAGAAGGCAGCAGAGATCCTGGAGGACTATGGATATGAGCTTGAAACAGTTGTATTTGAAGATTATGTACAGCCAAACCTTGTTGTAGAGTCCGGAGAGTTTGATGCAAACTATTTCCAGCATGTGCCCTACCTTGACAGCTTCAATGAGGAGAAGGGAACTCATCTGGTTGATGCCGGAGACATACACTATGAACCCTTTGGTATCTATCCCGGCACCAAGAATAGTCTGGAAGAAGTAGCTGAAGGCGATACAATTGCTATTCCCAATGATACTACCAACGAAGCAAGGGCACTGCTCCTTCTGCAGGATAACGGCCTGCTTGTGTTAAAAGAGGATGCTGACCTTACAGCCAAGGTCTCAGATATCACAGAGAATCCTTACAATATTGAATTTGTAGAGCTTGAAGCAGCTCAGGTTGCAAGGGTTGCAAATGAGGTATCATATGTGGTACTTAATGGCAACTATGCTCTGGAAGCAGGATATTCAGTGGGTAAGGACGCTATAGCATACGAAGCTTCTGACTCAGTGGCAGCACAGACATATGTAAATATAGTTGCTGTGAAAGAAGGAAATGAGAACTCTGATAAGATAAAGGCTCTGGTTGCAGTTCTCAGGTCTGATGAGATCAAGAATTTCATCGAAGAAACATATGATGGCGCAGTGATCTTCTTTGAAAAATAAGTATTTGAAAGCGGTGTACCTCCCCGTAAGGGGAGGTTATCTTGCGTATGGAGGTTATTCATGAACCTGCAGGTCATGGGTGAATATCTGCCTTTGTATATAAGGGCATTTGTACTCACCATAAGGATAGGCTGGGCCGGTATTGCGCTGGCTTTTTTTATAGGTATTGCAGCAGCTTTTATCATGCATTTTAAAATACCGGTTCTCAAGCTCTTTGTAAGGGCATATGTGGAGCTATTTCGTAATACTCCTCTTTTGGTCCAGCTATTTTTTATATACTTTGGACTGCCTAAACTGGGACTGTCCATTTCTGCTGAGACTACAGGCATTGTGGGACTTGGGCTCCTTGGCGGCAGTTATATGGCGGAGAGTTTTAGGAGCGGACTTGATAATGTACCGGTCAGTCAGGTTGAAAGCGCATTTTCGCTGGGAATGAAGAAGGGCCTGACTTTTGCTGAGGTGATATTTCCCCAGGCACTTGCTGTCAGTATCCCCGGGATAGTTGCCAATCTTGTTTTTTTACTCAAAGAGACCAGTGTGTTTTCGGCGATCAGCCTTATGGACCTTATGTTTACGGCAAAAGATCTCATTGGCCTTTATTATGATACAACGGAATGCCTTGTGATGCTGGTAATAGCATATTTCATCATGCTGTTACCGGTATCTGTACTGGGATCATTCGTGGAAAAAAGGTTCAGATACAGGATATACGGAGTGTGAATATGGGATTTGAAGTGTTGCTTAAGGGAAATAATATGATGAGGCTGGTCATGGGTCTCCTGGTGGCTCTCAGGATCAGTATGATCTCTGTTGCTATCAGTATAGTGTTGGGGATCATACTTGGTATGCTCATGGCTTTAGGTAATAGGGTGATCTTTTTTTTAGCAGGATCTATCTGGAAATTGTGAGGATCATGCCTCAGATGGTTCTATTATTTATAGTATATTTTGGCTCTGGTAAGACAATGGGTGTGAAGCTGTCAGCAGAACTGTCAGCAGTCATTGTTTTTTCCTTTTGGGGGACTGCTGAGATGGCTGATCTGGTGAGAGGCGAAGTGCTGGTGATAGTAGGCCCGTCCGGCTGCGGTAAAAGCACATTTCTACGCTGCCTCAACGGATTGGAGGAAATACAGGAAGGGACGGTCAGCCTTGATGGCGAGATAATAGGATCTGCAAAAGTCAGGGGTAAATGGAACAGGAGAAGAATCGGCATGGTCTTCCAAAGCTATGATCTTTTTCCTCATAAGACAATCCTTGAGAATATTATCCTGGCACCTGTCAAAGTGGCGAAGAGGTCCAGGGCAGAGGCTATTGCTGAAGCATTAAAGCTTCTTGATAGGATCGGCCTGTCCGACAAAAAAGATGCCTATCCAAGGCAACTCTCCGGTGGACAAAAACAAAGAGTGGCTATTGTCAGAGCTCTGATCATGCATCCGGAGATCCTTCTTCTTGATGAGATCACAGCTGCTCTGGATCCGGAAATGGTCAGGGAAGTGCTGGAACTGGTATTATCGCTAGCAAGAGAAGGAAGGACTATGATCATTGTGACTCACGAGATGGCTTTTGCCAGGGCGGTGGCTGACAGGATGATATTTTTTGATGATGCTTCGATTGTTGAAGAAGGGCCTGTTAAGGACTTTTTTGAGCATCCCAAAACTGAGAGATTAAAGACATTCCTGCGTTCTTTTGAATATTCCAGGTAATGATTTTATATCTCGTTTACAACAGTAGCCTGCTACTATATATTGGTAGTTAGCTACTGTTTTTTTGTGGCCTGCTTCGCTGTTGACAGATGCAGTGAAGCAGGCCGCTGATCAGAAGATTATGAGGACGATAATATGATTTACAGGATCGAAGAGAATCTTAAAGAGATCACAATGGATGAACTGCCAGGGATGGAGGAAAAGTATGTTGCAGTTTTGTCTCTTGAAGAATGGAGGCAGTGCCGCGACAGATTCGATATGGGGATTGAGATAGAGCCTGAGCTTGAAACAATATATACAACAAAGGCGGAAGTAAACTACGACTCTATCACAGGTACTTTTTCTATTCCTGACAGGCATGATTTTTCAAGGCCTGACAAGACCTTCTCTTTTGCTCTTGATGAGAAGGGCATAGTATTTATAGATGATACCGGCAAGGCTGCTCAGATCATTGCCGGCATCCAGGCTACCAGGAGGTGGAAGCTTCCCAGCCTTGAACGCTTTATCTATGATTTTCTGGATCAGATAGTCAAGGATGACCTGGGGATCATGGAAGAATATGAGAGAGAGCTTGATGCCATGGAGCATGCGATCCTTAATGAGGAAAAGGAGCTTTCATCAGAGAGGGTGAATGATATCAGAAGCGATATCAGGGATCTTCGCATCCATTATGAGCAGCTTATGGATTTTGGTCAGGAGCTTGAAGAAAATGAGAATGATTTTTTCTATTCTGAGAATCTGAGATATTTCAGGCTATTCCTTAACAGAATTGCCAGGCTTCATGATACCTCTACTGCGCTCAGGGACTACACTATGCAGATCAGAGATTTGTACAAGGCTCATCTTGATATCAAACAGAACAGAATCATGACTGTCCTTACGGTGGTTACTACTATTTTCCTGCCTCTGACATTGATAGTAGGATGGTATGGCATGAATTTCAAATACATGCCTGAGCTTGAATGGAGATGGGGCTATCCGGTGGTGATCGCTTCCAGCATAGTGATAGTGGTGGGGAGCCTTCTATTTTTCCGCAGCAAGAAATGGCTCTGATGTCATGGAAAATGATGATGGAGGTGAAGGATGATAATCCTGATGACAGGCGGGGAAACTTGTGGTCTTGAGTTCTATGGGGATTATAAATGAATGATCACCAGGAAAACTTATGGATAATTGCCAAGGATTATTATAAAATGTTTTCTGAAAGTATATTCTACAGTATTTGTACAAAGGGGGATTATATGTACATAGCAGATGAAAAAAGATATGAGAAGATGATATATAACAGATGCGGGATGAGCGGCCTGAAGCTCCCGGCCTTATCCTTGGGAATGTGGCATAACTTTGGCGATACAGGTGTGTATGCCAATATGGAACAGATGTGCTTTACTGCTTTTGACAATGGTATCACACATTTTGACCTTGCCAATAACTACGGTCCCAAGTCCGGAAGTGCCGAGGAGAATTTTGGCAAGATCCTGAAGGAGCATTTCCTTCCTTACAGGGACGAGCTGATAATCTCTACCAAGGCCGGTTACGGTATGTGGGATGGTCCTTATGGGGACTGGGGAAGCAGGAAATACCTTATTGCCAGCCTTGATCAGTCTCTTAAGCGTTTGGGGCTTGATTATGTTGATATATTCTATCATCACAGGATGGATCCTGAGACCCCCCTTGAAGAGACTATGGGGGCTCTTGAGCAGATCGTGCGAAGCGGCAAGGCTCTGTATGTAGGCCTTTCCAACTATGACGGACCTACACTTGAGAAGGCAACTGCTATTCTCTCTTCCATGAATGTGCCTTTTATCATCAATCAGAATAAGTACAATATCATGGAAAGGAATGTGGAGACTAACGGCCTCAAAGATACTTCTTTTCGCCTGGGTAAGGGAATAATCTGTTTTTCACCACTTGCACAGGGAATGCTGACTGACAGATATTTAAACGGTATCCCGCAGGATAGCAGGGTGCGTACAGATGGACGCTTCCTCAGCGAAGATAAAATATCAAATGAGAGGTTAGCCAATATTCGCAGGCTTAATGATATAGCAGGGGAAAGAGGACAGTCTCTTGCAGAGATGGCACTGGCCTGGCTTCTTCACGACAAGGCTATAACTTCAGTGATCATTGGGGCATCCAGGCCTCAGCAGATCCTGGATAATATAGGAGCTCTTAAGAATACAGATTTTACTGATGAAGAGCTTGCGGCGATTGATGCTGTTTATGAAAGCGCGATATAAAGATGTTTACACATGAAGAATTATTTCCCGGGCTTATCCGTATCAACTGCCCGGGAGATGTATATGCTTATCTTGCTATAGGTGTGGAGCGGGCAGCTCTCATTGATACAGGCCTGGGATTTGGTAGTCTGAAAGCTTATGTAGAAGAACTGACATCTCTCCCCCTTACGGTCATCCTGACTCATGGACATCTGGATCATGCAGGAGGAGCGGGTGAATTTGACAGGGTATATATAGATAAGGCGGACCTGGAACTGGCACTGGCTCACAGTAAGCTGGATGTAAGGCTGTCCTATCTTCCTGAAGAGGAGAGAGGAGGAGCCAAGGCTCTGGCGGTTGTTGAGCTTCAGAGAGAGCAGTGCAGTTTTTTGGAAGAAGGACAGCGCTTTGAACTTGGCGGTATAACCCTTCGCATACTTCCTCTTTACGGTCACACCCACGGATCTGTATGTGTTTTATTTGAAGAACTAAGGACAGTGCTTCTGGGAGATGCTTGCAACAGCTTTGGCTTTCTTCAGCTGGGTGAAAGCCTGGAGCTTCCTGTTTACAAGCAGTCGCTTGAAAGGTTTTCTTCCTATAAGAATATGTATGACAAGGTGATTTTTTCCCATCCTCATAACTTTGGGGATCCTTCTATAATACCTGCCACTATCACGTTGTGTGATGAGATCATAAGAGGTAAGAGGACAGGAGTCCCCTACGAATGGAAGGGGGATAAGGACTCATATCTCCTTGCCCTTGAGACAGATGATGCTGACAGGCCTATAGCCGGCGGCTGCGCCAATTTTGCCTATAAGAGGAATATCTTGATTACGGGTGCGGGGTTATAAGCCCCGTACCCGTAGAACTGCGTCAGCAGTGATTTTATAACGAGCAAAAAGCGAAGCGTTTGCGAGTTTAACAAGCATATATTCTTGGATATTTTATCCAAGAATATATATATTAAGAATATATATATTTTAGATATGATTCACATTTTCGCCACATTATTCAGAGATAATGATTAAGGTGCCTATGGGCATACTAATCATTGGAAGCGAGAGTGTATGGAACGAGATAAAAAAGCAGCAGATAAGCTGGCGGGACATATTTCACTGCTGGATCTGAAGAACAGAACACCTGAGCAGATAGATGACCTCCTCAGGTTTACTGACCAGATGAGGCCTTTTCAGGAGCTCATGATGAAATATGAATGTGCGATGTATGAGGTCAGGACCAAGCTGGATGTACTCAATAAGGAACTGTCTCTTAAGAATAATCGTAATCCCTTTGAATCAATCAAGACCAGGATCAAGAGTCCTATAAGTCTGTATGAAAAGATGCAGAGGAAGGGACTTGATTTTAGCCTTGATAATATCAGGGATAATATAAGCGACGTTGCAGGTATCAGGGTAATATGCTCCTTTGTGGATGACATATATATGCTGGCAGATTGTCTGAAAGAGCAGGATGACATAAGGGTCCTGGAGATCAAGGATTATATCGCATGTCCCAAGCCCAGCGGCTATAGGAGTCTGCATCTGATAATCGAGATACCCATTTTCCTGACTCACTACAAGGAGTACATGAGAGTGGAAGTACAGTTCAGGACCATAGCTATGGATTTTTGGGCCAGCCTGGAACATAAGATGAAATACAAGAAGGACATCAAGGATGCGGAGACTATATCAGAAGATCTGAGATTCTCTGCTGACCTGATCAATCAGCTGGACAGAAGGATGCAGCAGATAAGGGAAAAGATTGAAGATAAGTGAAGCGCGCGCCATATATTTGCGTGTGTGATAAAAACAGGTTATCCCGAAATGAAAACAGGCTTTTTGGATGAGGAAAAATCCAAAAAGCCTGTTTATATATAAAATAATCAAGATAACCCACCACCTTTAGGGGGTGGGAATATCTTGATTACGGGTGCGGGGTTATAAGCCCCGTACCCGTAGAACTGCGTCAGCAGTGATTTTATAACGAGCAAAAAGCGAAGCGTTTGCGAGTTTAACAGTGACACGTACGTCATTTATTTGCTGTCCAGCGTCCGCTTGCTCCGCAGGGGAGTACCAGACCGCTTAATGAAACAGGAAGACCTATTTCATCAGCTTCTATATGGCCTTTATAGAGGTGATCCATGACTGTATGGAGCATGTATGACAGGACTGCCGGCTGAAGACCTGTTGTATAAGAGTTGATCAGCACAAAGAGCGGATCATCTGATAATACCTTGGAGCAGAGCTGTATGAAAGGGAAGATGCTGTCTTCAATCTTCCATATCTCTCCCTTGGGGCCTCTTCCATAGGAAGGAGGATCCATGATGATCGCATCATAGTGATTGCCTCTTCTGATCTCTCTTTCCACAAACTTGCTGCAGTCATCCACAAGCCATCTGATAGGAGCATCTGAGAGACCTGATGATATAGCATTTTCTTTTGCCCAGCCTACCATGCCCTTGCTGGCATCGACGTGGGTGACACTGGCTCCTGCCTTGGCAGCTGATACGGTAGCTCCTCCTGTGTAGGCAAAGAGGTTCAGTACCTTGATGGGTCTTCCGGCTTCCTTTATTAATGAAGAAAACCAGTCCCAGTTGGCAGCCTGCTCAGGAAAGAGACCTGTATGCTTAAAGCTGAATGGCTTAAGATTGAAGGTCAGTTCATTGTAATGTATCTGCCATTCCTCAGGGAGCTTATGAAATTCCCATTCACCGCCGCCTTTGTTGCTGCGGTGATAGTGGCCGTTGGGCTTTTTCCAACCGTAGTTTGTTTTTGGAGTGTTCCAGATGACCTGGGGGTCGGGGCGTACCAGTGTGTAGTCTCCCCAGCGCTCAAGCTTTTCTCCTGAAGAAGTATCTATAACTTCATAATCTTTCCAATTGTCTGCGATCCACATATTAATATCTCCGTATTGATTTTTTGGCGGTATCCTATGAGGTCAACTGCCTGATAGGGGCATGCCAAAGCTTCTTGTGCAAATGCGTTTTTTGATGCCCTGCTTACTATAATATAAAATAGCTTATTTGCCGGGACACATTTTAGAATACATTATATATGTAGAAACAGCAAATATGAATGAGATAAATAGCCGAAATATTATTCCGATGAGTGTTTTATATGATCATGGATGCAGATGGTTTGATCAAACGTGTAATTAATGAACTTTGATACAAGAACTTATTATTATGATGAGTCTTAGGGCTATAGAGACGACATTAATTATGATCAAATAACAAGGATGATTTTACTGACTTTATTCAAAAAAGAGAAAAATCATAAAAAACACTTGAAAGGAAATAAAAAAAGTAATATATTAGCAAGTGCTGTGACATGATAGCGTTGAAGCGTGAGGTTGCCGTATTATCCAGTGATACGGGTTTTCCGTGGAGCGAATGTCAAGAGGCTGTGATACAGCCAACAATCATGACGACAAGTCACTGTACAGATAACAGATGTCTGCTGCATATTCGGGAATGCATTAGATCATACTGCGTTAGCGGATAGATGGGCAGAAACGACGTGAAGTGCAAAACCTGACAGGTGATTTTTGGGTTGCTGATCAGGACACACACGGGAGAGTGTACAGTCACCGCTTGTCGTACTTATTCTAAAAAGTGCGAAAAGGAGGCGACTTTTTTTATGGCAAATCAGGTAATGAGAATTACACTTAAGGCTTATGATCATCAGCTTGTTGATGCATCAGCCAAGAAGATCATCGAGACAGTTAAGAAGAACGGATCTCAGGTTAGCGGACCTGTACCGCTTCCTACTAAAAAGGAAGTAGTTACAATTCTGCGTGCTGTACATAAGTACAAAGATTCCAGAGAACAGTTCGAGCAGAGAACTCACAAGAGACTGATCGATATCATCACACCTACACCTAAGACAGTCGATGCACTGCAGAGACTTGAAATGCCTGCAGGTGTTTACATCAACATCAAGATGAAATAATTCATCTTGCAACTATCAATTAACCTCTACTAGGATGATGCGAGGCGCATGATGCCGCGACACTGGATAATCACCGGGGTCTGACATGGAGTGGATCAAATGTATATGGGCCGCAGCAAAGGCGGAAGGCCTGAGGTTCATAAGCAGCAGTGATAAAACGACATTGCGTAAGTAATAAGCATCCGCTGTAGAATTATAAGGAGGTAAGTTTCATGAAGAAGGCAATACTTGCTACTAAGGTCGGTATGACCCAGATCTTCAAAGAAGACGGTTCACTTGTTCCTGTAACCGTACTTCAGGCAGGACCCTGCGTAGTAACACAGATCAAGACTCCTGAGAAGAACGGATATTCCGCAGTTCAGGTTGGTTTTGTGGACAAGAAGGAAAAGAACTTCGAAAAAGGCAAGGTTTGGCACAGACATGGCGTAAACAAGGCTGAGGCTGGTCACTTCAAGAAGGCCGGCGTTACATCCAAGAGATACGTCAGAGAGCTTAAGCTCGAGAATGCAGCTGATTACCAGCTTGGAAGCGAGATCAAGGCTGACATCTTCGCTGATGGCGACAAGATCGATGCTACAGCTATTACCAAAGGTAAGGGCTTCCAGGGTGCCATCAAGAAGAATGGCCAGCACAGAGGACCTATGGCTCACGGTTCCAAGTTCCATCGTCACCAGGGTTCTAACGGTTCCAGTTCCGATCCCAGCCACGTATTCAAAGGTAAGGGAATGCCCGGACACATGGGTAGCGTTCGTGTAACAATTCAGAACCTCGAGGTTGTTAAGGTTGACGTCGAGAAGAATCTGATTCTTGTTAAGGGCGCAGTACCTGGACCCAAGAAAGGCCTTGTTACGATCAAAGAGACAACGAGAGTAGAGGCATAACGAAGGAAAGGAGGACCATTCAGATGGCTAACGTATCTGTTTTAAATATGGAAGGCAAGGAAGTTGGCACACTCGAATTAAACGATGCAGTATTCGGAGTGACAGTTAACGAGCACCTTGTACACCTTGCGGTTGTTCAGCAGCTTGCTAACAAGCGTCAGGGCACACAGAAAGCAAAGACCCGTTCCGAAGTTTCCGGAGGTGGTAGAAAGCCTTGGAGACAGAAGGGCACAGGTCATGCAAGACAGGGTTCAACAAGATCACCCCAGTGGACAGGCGGCGGTGTTGTATTCGCTCCCGTTCCCAGGGATTATTCCTTCAAGATGAACAAGAAGGAGAAGCAGGCAGCTCTCAAGTCTGCGCTTACAGATAAGCTTGAAAGCGGCAACCTGATCGTTGTTGATGAACTGAAGTTCGACGAGATCAAGACAAAGAGATTCGCTGAAGTTATGGCAAACCTGAATGTAGAGCGTAAGGGCCTTGTAGTTCTTGCTGATAACGATAAGAATGTTGTTCTGTCAGCTCGTAACTTCGCTGAAGCAAACACAACTCAGGCCGGACTTCTGAACGTTTATGACATTGTAAACGCTAGAAAGCTCGTTCTTACAAAGGACGCAGTAAGCAAGATCGAGGAGGTATACGCATAATGGCAGCACTTCAGTATTATGATATTATCCTTGAGCCTGTTCTGACTGAGAAGTCTATGAACATGATGGGCGATAAGAAATATACTTTCCTTGTTAACCCTCAGGCTAACAAGACACAGATCAAGGAAGCTGTAGAGAAGATGTTCGAAGGGACAAAGGTTTCCAAGGTCAATACACTTAACGCAGCAGGAACCCGCAAGAGAAGGGGCCAGACTGTTGGTTATACAGCAAAGATCAAGAAGGCTGTTGTTACTCTTACAGAGGACAGCAAGGACATCGAGATCTTCCAGGGACTCTGATTTAGATAACAATTATGTGTGCGAGGCTTTGAACTGAGTCCTGAAGCCAAAAGGGCATTTGCCCCGAGCATGCGATACAAACCGCAATGGCATGATCTGCCGCAGCGGAAAAGGAGAATAAAATCATGGGAATTAAGAAGTATGGTCCTTATACCCCATCCAGAAGAAACATGACAGGATCTGATTTCTCTGAGATCACCAAGAAGACTCCTGAGAAGAGCCTGCTGGTATCCAAGAACAGCATTGCTGGTCGTAACAACCAGGGTAAGATCACTGTTAGACACAGAGGATGTGGTAACAGAAGAAAGTATAGAATCGTTGATTTCAAGAGATACAAAGATGATATGCCTGCAAAGGTAATCGGTATCGAGTATGATCCTAACCGTACAGCAAATATTGCTCTTATTTGCTACCAGGACGGAACAAAGGCTTACATCCTTGCTCCTGCAGGACTTAAGGATGGTATGACAGTTATGAACGGTGTTAACGCTGAAATCCGTATCGGTAACTGCCTTCCCCTTTCAGCTATCCCTGTAGGTACTGAAGTTCACAACATTGAGCTTTATCCCGGCAAGGGCGGCCAGCTGGTACGTAGCGCAGGTAACTCTGCACAGCTCATGGCTAAGACTGAGAAGTATGCTACACTGCGTCTTCCTTCAGGCGAAATGAGAATGGTACCGATCTCCTGCCGTGCAACAATCGGTGAAGTTGGTAACATCGAGCACAACCTCATCAATTATGGTAAGGCTGGACGTGTTCGTCACATGGGTATCCGTCCCACAGTTCGTGGTTCTGTAATGAACCCCAACGATCACCCTCATGGTGGTGGTGAAGGTAGAGCTCCTATCGGTCGTTCCGGACCTTCTACTCCTTGGGGCAAGCCTGCTCTTGGTTATAAGACACGTAAGTCCAAGAAGGCTTCCAACAAGCTGATAGTAAGAAGAAGAAACGGCAAAGCCATCAAATAATTGAAGGAGGGACACAATGTCAAGATCACTTAAAAAGGGACCTTTTGCTGATGCAAGTCTCTTAAAGAAAATAGATGCCATGAACGCAGCGAACGAAAAGCAGATCATTAAGACCTGGTCCCGTCGTTCAACAATCTTCCCGTCCTTTGTAGGACATACGATTGCGGTTCACGACGGCAGAAAGCATATTCCGGTATATGTTACTGAGGATATGGTAGGCCACAAGCTTGGTGAGTTCGTTCAGACCAGAACTTTCCGCGGCCATTCAGGTAACGAGAAGAAGACCAAATAAGCTGATATGAAAGGAGGTTCATCATGGCAGTAGAGAAGAGATCCAGATCTCAGTACAAACATGATAGAAATAAAGAAAATAGAGAAAAAAGACCGCATGCTAAGTTGACTTATGCAAGAATACCTGTTCAGAAGGCTTGCTTCGTTATGGATGCGATCCGTGGTAAGGATGTGACAACAGCTCTTGCTATTCTGCAGTACAATCCCAGATATGCTTCATCTGTTATCTACAAGCTTCTTGCCAGCGCAGCTGCAAATGCTGAGTTCCAGGGTAAGGATAAGGATAACCTGTTCATCGCTGAGTGCTATGCAAACAATGGTCCTATCATGAAGAGAATTCAGCCTCGTGCACAGGGCAGAGCTTACAGAATCAACAAGAGAATGAGCAATCTTAGCATCATTCTGGACGAGAGATAAGAAAGGAGAGCTAAATCAAATGGGACAGAAAGTTAATCCTCATGGTATGAGAGTCGGCGTTATCGCTGATTGGAATTCCAGATGGTACGCTGGCGAGGGCTCTTTTGCTGATAATCTCGTTGAAGATTATAACATCAGAAAGTACCTCAAGAAGAAGTTATATGCTGCAGGTGTTTCCAAGATCGAGATCGAGAGAGCATCTGACAGAGTTAAGGTTATCGTATTCACAGCTAAGCCCGGTGTTGTAATCGGTAAGGGCGGCGCTGAGATCGAGGTAACAAAGAAGGAACTTCAGAAGTTAACTGATAAGAAGGTTATGGTCGACATCAAGGAGATCAAGAGACCTGACAGAGATGCTCAGCTCGTTGCAGAGAACATTGCTTCTCAGCTCGAGAACCGTGTATCTTTCAGAAGAGCAATGAAGTCTTCTATGTCAAGATCCATGAAGAGCGGTGTTCTTGGTATCAAGTCCTGCTGCTCAGGAAGACTTGGCGGTGCCGATATCGCACGTTCAGAGTTCTACAGCGAGGGTACTATCCCGCTTCAGACACTTAGAGCAGATATTGATTATGGTTTTGCAGAAGCTGATACAACCTATGGTAAGGTTGGTGTTAAGGTTTGGATCTACAAGGGAGAAGTTCTTCCTACAAAGGGTTCCAAGGCTGACGCAGACAAGGAAGGGAGCGATAAATAATGTTAATGCCGAAGAGAGTAAAACATCGTAAACAGTTCCGTGGTTCTATGGCTCATAAAGCTACTCGCGGCACAAAGATCGTTTACGGTGAATTTGGAATTGTAGCGCTTGATCCTTGCTGGATCAGATCCAATCAGATCGAAGCTGCCCGTGTAGCTATGACTCGTTTCACAAAGCGTGGTGGTCAGGTTTGGATCAAGATTTTCCCGGATAAGCCTGTAACTGCAAAGCCGGCTGAGACCCGAATGGGTTCCGGAAAGGGTACTGTAGAGTACTGGGTATCTGTTGTAAAGCCTGGTCGCGTAATGTTCGAGATCGGCGGTGTATCTGAAGAAGATGCCAGGGAAGCTCTTCGTCTTGCAACACACAAGCTTCCTTGCCGTTGCAAGATCGTTTCCAAGGCTGATTTGGAAGGCGGTGTATCTAATGAAGAATAATACATATGTTGAAGAGCTTAACAAGAAGGATGCCAAGGCCCTTGCTGAAGAGCTGACTTCCGCGAAGAAAGAACTTTTCAATTTAAGATTCCAGAAGGCTACCAACCAGCTGGACAATACAGCTAGGATCACAACTGTTCGTAAGAACATTGCTAGGATCCAGACTGTTCTTACTCAGAAGACAAAGGTAGCTGAATAATATCGCAGAAGTTGCGGGAAAGGATATAAATCGTGGAAAGAAATCTTAGAAAAACACGTGTTGGTAAGGTTACAAGCGATAAGATGGACAAGACCATCACTGTTTCCATTGAAGATCATGTAAAGCATCCTCTTTACAAGAAGATCGTTAAGAGAACATATAAGCTCAAGGCTCATGATGAGAACAACGAGTGCCACATTGGCGATACTGTAAAGGTTATGGAGACAAGACCTATCTCCAAAGACAAGAGATGGAGACTTGTTTCTATCATTGAGCGTGCAAAGTAATTAATCCTGCACGGTATATAAGAAGGAGAATTAACATGATTCAACAGGAAAGCAGACTGAATGTCGCTGATAATACTGGTGCAAAAGAACTGCTTTGCATTCGTGTTATGGGCGGATCTACAAGAAGATATGCCAGAATCGGCGATACAATCGTTGCTACGGTTAAAGATGCAACACCAGGCGGCGTTGTAAAGAAGGGCGATGTTGTTAAGGCTGTTGTAGTTCGTACAGTTAAGGAAACTCGCCGTAAAGATGGTTCCTACATCAAGTTTGATGAGAATGCTGCAGTTGTTATCAATGATGACGGCAACCCTAAGGGAACTCGTATTTTTGGACCCGTTGCAAGGGAACTTCGTGAGAAGAAATTCATGAAGATTCTGTCCCTGGCACCGGAAGTATTATAAGGAGGAACCGTAATTATGTCAGCTAGCAAAATTAAAAAAGGTGATACAGTAAGAGTAATTGCCGGTTCCTATGATGATCTGGGCCATGAAGGCAAGGTTCTGTCTGTAGACACAAAGAACCATAAGGTTGTAGTTGAGGGCATCAACAAGATCAAGAAGCATCAGAAGCCTTCAATGCAGAACCAGAACGGTGGAATCATCGAAGTTGAAGGTTCTATCGACATCTCCAACGTCATGCTGGTTGTAGATGGAAAGACAACTCGTGTAGGCTTCAAGGTAGAGAGAGACGAGAATGGCAAGGTTGTTAAGAAGTCTCGTATCGCTAAGGCTACAGGCGAAGTGATTGACGTGATCTACCCCAGCAAGAAGAATTGACGGAAAGGAGGCAATAAATCGTGAGCAGATATAAGGATTTATATAAGAATGAGATCGTTGATGCCATGACAAAGAAGTTCGGTTACAAGAACGTTATGCAGGTACCGAAGCTTGACAAGATCGTTGTTAACATGGCAGTAGGCGAAGCAAAAGAGAACGCTAAGGTTCTGGAGAATGCTGCAGGTGATATGGAGACAATCACTGGCCAGAAGCCCGTTCTTACAAAGGCAAAGAAGTCTATCGCTAACTTCAAGATCAGAGAGGGACAGGCTATCGGATGTAAGGTAACACTTCGTGGCGAGAAGATGTATGATTTCATGGATCGTCTCGTAAACCTTGCACTTCCTCGTGTACGTGACTTCCGTGGCGTTAACCCTAACTCCTTTGACGGCAGAGGCAACTATGCTCTTGGTATCCGTGAGCAGCTTATCTTCCCTGAGATCGAGTACGATAAGGTTGATAAGACCAGAGGTATGGATATCATTTTCACAACAACAGCAAAGACAGATGAGGAAGCTCGTGAGCTCCTTCGCCTGTTCAATATGCCTTTTGCAAAATAATAGAAGAGGAGATTAGACATGGCAAAATTATCCATGAAGAGAAAACAGCAGATGAAACCTAAGTTTTCTACAAGAGCATATACTCGCTGCAGAATCTGTGGTCGTCCTCATTCTGTTCTGAGAAAATATGGCATCTGCAGAATTTGTTTCCGTGAACTTGCTTACAAGGGCGAGATTCCCGGTGTAAAGAAAGCAAGCTGGTAATTATTCCATTTTTTCTGTTGATCATGCCATTTCTGGCATGATCAAGGAAAAGTGTGATATAATAAGCTCTATGGGCTGGTCCCAATCGTTGCGGCTTCGTGTCTCTCCGTTTTGGAGTAAGGCGAAGCAAGAATAATAATGGAGGATTGAATTAAAATGGCAATGAATGACCCTATTGCAGATATGCTTACTAGAATTCGTAACGCTAACACTGCAAAACACGACACTGTTGATGTTCCCTCATCCAAGATGAAGCTGGCTATCGCTAACATTCTTCTTGAGGAAGGCTATATCAAGAAGCTTGATGTAGTTGAGAACAACGGTTTCAAGAACCTGCACATCACCTTGAAGTACGGCGCTGATCGTAATGATAAGGTTATCACAGGAATCAAGAGAATCTCTAAGCCCGGACTTCGTGTATATGCCGGCAAGGAAGAGCTTCCCAGAGTACTGGGCGGACTTGGAATTGCTATCATTTCCACAAACCAGGGTGTTGTAACTGATAAAAAAGCTAGAGAGCTTCAGGTAGGTGGCGAAGTTCTTGCATTTGTTTGGTAAATCGGAGGTACGGGCATGTCACGAATCGGAAAAATGCCAATCGCAATCCCTGATGGAGTAACCATCAGCGTTGCAGAAAATAATAAGGTGACTGTTAAGGGTCCCAAGGGTGAACTCACAAGAGAGCTTCCCAAGGAAATGATAATCGAGCAGAAAGACGGAGAGCTCGTTATCACAAGACCTGATGATCAGAAAAAGACTAAGGCTCTTCATGGTCTTACAAGAGCACTTCTTAACAACATGGTAATCGGCGTAAAGGATGGCTTCGAGAAGAAGCTTGAGGTTAACGGTGTAGGTTACAGGGCTGCTAAGAAGGGCAAGACTCTCACTCTTAGTCTTGGTTATTCTCATCCGGTAGAGATCGATGATCCTGAAGGTGTTGAATCTG
This sequence comes from Butyrivibrio sp. MC2013, assembly GCF_000424585.1. Taxonomy (GTDB): domain Bacteria; phylum Bacillota; class Clostridia; order Lachnospirales; family Lachnospiraceae; genus Butyrivibrio. Next base: position 15,158 of record NZ_AUKE01000029.1, on the reverse strand, counting down.
TTGTTGAAGGACAGATCATCACAGTTAAGGGTATCGATAAGGAAAAAGTCGGACAGTACGCTGCTATTATCCGTGAGAAGAGAAAGCCTGAACCTTATAAGGGCAAGGGTATCAAGTACTCTGACGAAGTAATCAGACGCAAGGTCGGCAAGACCGGTAAGAAGTAATCCTCTAAAGAGGAACCGAGAATAATAAGGAGAGCCAAAATGGTTAGTAAAGAATCCAGACAGGAAATTCGTGCAAAGAAGCACCTGAAGGAACGTAAACGCTACAGTGGCACTGCTGTAAGACCTAGACTGGCAGTGTTCAGAAGCAACAAGAATATCTACGCTCAGGTTATAGATGACGATAGTCAGAAGACAATTGTTTCTGCTTCCACTCTTGAAAAAGATATTAAAGCAGAGCTCAAGAACACCGATGACTGTGATGCAGCTGCATATGTCGGCGATGTTGTAGCTAAGAGAGCTATTGAAAAAGGCATCAAGACAGTAGTATTCGACAGAGCAGGTTACATCTATCACGGTAAGGTTGCAGCCCTTGCTGATGCCGCTAGAAAAGCCGGCTTAGAATTCTAAGAGAGGAGAACAGGATTAAATGAAACGCACAATCGTTGATGCAAGTCAGCTTGAGTTAACAGATAAAGTCGTTACCATTAAGCGCGTTACCAAGGTTGTTAAGGGCGGACGTAACATGAAGTTTACAGCTCTTGTAGTAGTTGGTGACGGCAATGGCCACGTTGGTTGTGGACTTGGTAAGGCTACAGAAATTCCGGATGCTATCCGTAAGGGTAAGGAAGCTGCTACAAAGTCTCTTGTAACAGTTGCCCTTGATGAGAATAACTCCATCACACATGATTTCGTTGGTAAGTTCGGCAGCGCAGAAGTTCTTCTGAAGAAGTCTCCCGAAGGTACCGGTATCATCGCAGGTGGTCCCGCTCGTTCCGTATGTGAGCTTGCAGGTATCAAGAACATCCGTACAAAGTCCCTTGGTTCTAACAACAAGCAGAACGTTGTATTTGCTACTATCAACGGACTTAGCCAGCTCAAGACACCCGAAGAGGTTGCCAGAAAGCGCGGCATATCTGTAGATGAGATTAAAGCTTAAGGACAGTGCCTTAAGGAAAGGAGAATGTGATGGCAGCAGAAAAGAAACTTAAGATCACATTGATCAAATCCACAATCGGTGCTGTGCCTAAGCATGTAGCAACCGTAAAATCAATGGGATTTAAGAAGCTTAACAGCAGTGTGGTTCTTCCTGATAACTCCGCTACAAGGGGACAGATTCAGCAGATCCGCCACATGGTTAAGGTAGAAGACGCAGAGTAATATTTAACAGCGAGCGGACTGTATAAGCATCGCTGCGAGATACAGTTCGCGAAAAGGCAGACAGAAGATTAATTTCTTTTGTCTGCTGACGCCGTTTGGCGTCATAGTGATTTTCGCAGCGGGAAAGAGGATATTATGGAATTATCCAACTTAAGGCCGGCTGAAGGCTCTGTTCAGAGCGGCAATTTCAGAAGGGGCCGTGGACACGGTTCAGGAAACGGCAAGACAGCAGGTAAGGGACACAAGGGTCAGAAGGCTCGTTCAGGAGCTCCCAGACCGGGATTTGAAGGTGGTCAGATGCCTCTGTTCAGACGACTTCCTAAGAGAGGATTCAAGAACATCAACTCTAAGGATTTCGCAACAATCAATCTTGACAGACTTGAAGTATTTGAAGACGGAGCTGAAGTTACAGTTGCTGCTCTTATGGAAAAAGGCATCATCAAGAACGCAAAAGATGGTGTTAAGGTTCTTGGAGGCGGAGAATTAACTAAGAAGCTTACGGTTAAGGTAAATGCATTTACTGCATCTGCAAAGGAAAAGATCGAGGCTCTTGGTGGAACAGCTGAGGTGATCTGATGCTCACAACCCTAAAGAATGCATTCAAAATCAAGGAAATAAGAACTAAGATTATTTTTACGGTACTTATGCTGGCAGTCATCAGACTTGGCTCAGCAATCTCTGTACCCGGAATCAATGCTAGCGTATTCACTTCCTGGTTTAAGAATCTTCAGACCGGTGGAGAAGATGCATTTGGATTCCTCGGACGTATGACCGGTGGATCATTTGAGAACATGTCAATCCTGGCACTCAATATCACACCTTATATTACATCATCGATCATAATTCAGCTGCTTACTATAGCGATTCCTAAGTTCGAAGAGTGGCAGCATGATGGCGAAGAAGGACGTAAGAAGCTGACTAATATGACACGTTATTTCACTATTGGTCTTGCTCTTATCGAATCCATTGCTATGGCAGTTGGTTTCTACAACAACGGTTCCATGGTCAAATCGCAGAACTTGGTTTACTGCGTCGAGATCGTAGCAGCTCTGACCGCAGGTAGTGCATTTCTTATGTGGCTCGGAGAGAGAATTACTGATTATGGTGTAGGAAATGGTATTTCAATAGTCCTGACTATTAACATCATTTCCAGACTTCCTCAGGATATTCAGAGTCTTTATACACAGTACCTTAAGGGCAAATCAATTGTTCAGATGGTAGTATACGGACTTATTATCCTGGCAATCATTGTTGGAATGGTAGTACTTGTTGTTCTGCTCAATGATGCAGAGCGCAGGATCCCGGTTCAGTATGCAAAGAAGCTGCAGGGCAGACGCCTTGTAGGAAGCGGATCCTCTGAGATCCCTCTTAAAGTCAATACTGCAGGTGTTATGCCTATCATTTTTGCAATGTCACTTTTCCAGTTCCCGATCATTGTATCTTCACTTTTGAAGTACAGTGGAACAGGTATTTGGAGCGAAGTACTTTCATACCTGAATCAGAGCAGATGGTTTGACAGGACCAATTGGAAATATTCCATTGGACTTCTCTTATACATTCTTCTGATGGTATTCTTCGCATATTTCTATACATCGATTACATTCAATCCGCTGGAGATTGCAGATAATCTCAAGAAACAGGGCGGCTTCATTCCCGGCATCAGACCCGGCAAGCCTACCAGTAATTATCTGCAGACAGTATTGAACTACATCATTCTTATCGGAGTATGCGGACTGATCATAATCGCAGTACTTCCTATCATGTTCAATGGCCTGTTTGGAGCGAGCGTATCTTTTGCAGGTACATCACTTATCATCGTAGTCAGCGTAATCTTAGAGACGATCAAACAGATCGAATCCCAGATGCTTGTACGTAACTACAAAGGCTTTTTGGATGATTGATAATTAGCTGTAAAATATGGAGGACGGTGTTCATGGGCAGCCATGGCCCGGCCTCCTGTTTTCTTAAATTAAGGAGGTCAACTGAATGAAAATTATTATGCTTGGAGCACCCGGTGCCGGGAAAGGAACACAGGCACAGATGATCTGTGACAAATTCAATATTCCCCATATTTCCACCGGCGATCTCTTCAGAGCTAATATTAAAAACGGAACAGAACTTGGTAAGAGAGCAAAAGAATACATGGATAAGGGTCAGCTGGTTCCTGACGAACTTACAGTTGAACTCCTTCTTGACAGAGTAGCAAACGAAGATTGCAAGAATGGTTATGTTCTGGATGGTTTCCCGAGAACAATCCCTCAGGCTGATGTTCTGGATGCAAAGCTTACAGAGCTTGGCGATAAGGTTGATTTTGCTATCAACGTTGAAGTACCGGACGAGAACATCATTCGCAGGATGTCAGGAAGACGTGCTTGCCTTAAGTGTGGTGCTACATATCACATTGAGCATATTCCTCCGAAGACAGAGGGAATATGTGACAAGTGCGGTAGCGAGCTGGTTCAGAGAGATGACGATAAGCCTGAAACAGTTCAGAACCGTTTAAAGGTTTATCATGACCAGACTCAGCCTCTTATCGATTATTATGGTAAGAAGAATATCCTCAAGTCTGTAGACGGAACCAAGGATATGAATGATGTCTTTGCAGATATCGTAAAGATCCTTGAGTGATCGGAGACTCTGTATATGTCAGTGATCATTAAAAGCAAAGATCAGATTGCTTCTATGAGAGAATCCGGACAGCTCCTTGCTAAGCTGCATCAGGAATTACATGCGGCTATTCGCCCCGGTATATCAACTCTTGAGATTGATGAATTGGGTGAAAAGCTTATAGAACAAATGGGAGCAGTACCCAACTGTAAAGGCTATGAAGGCTTTCCTGCCTGCGTATGCATATCAGTTAATGAAGAGGTTGTTCATGGTATCCCATCCAAAGATAAGATACTGCAGGAAGGTGATATAGTAACCTTTGATACAGGACTTATTTACAAAGGATGGCATTCAGATGCTGCAAGGACTTGGGGCGTAGGAGAGATCAGCCCTGAGAAAGCAAGGCTCATCGAAGTTACCAGACAGAGTTTTTTTGAGGGAATCAAAAAAGCCAGAGCAGGTAATCATCTCTATGATATATCTCTTGAGGTGGATAAATACGTAACAGGCTTTGGCTATGGCATAGTCCATGAACTTACAGGTCACGGAATCGGACAAAGCATTCATGAAGAACCGAATGTACCCAATTACAGGCAGATCCGAAGAGGAATGAAGCTTCGGGAAGGAATGACCATATGTGTGGAACCCATGATCACTATGGGTAACAGACGTGTGGACTGGCTGGATGATGGCTGGACGGTTGTGACTGTGGACGGTCTGCCGGCTGCTCATTATGAAAATACTATTGCAATAACAGACGGTGAACCCGAAATATTAACTATGTTAGATGGAGAGTAACTAATAATAAGCCTGCGCTTAGCATGGAGGATAAAATGTCAAAAGCAGATGTAATTGAAATTGAAGGAAAAGTAATCGAAAAGCTTCCTAACACAATGTTCCGTGTAGAACTTGAAAATGGACATATAGTTCTGGCTCATATCAGTGGTAAGCTGAGACAGAACTTCATCAGGATCCTGCCCGGTGATAAGGTGACTATGGAATTGTCACCCTATGATCTTTCAAAGGGAAGGATCATTTGGAGAGATAAGTGATCATACACTTCCTTCTCCGCCGCAGCCAATAACTGCGGCGTTTTTTTACTTTTTTATTAAAAAGCCTTGCAAACAATATGATTTTGAAGTATACTGTAAGACGGTCTTCTGTGTGAAGGCTCTCTTTGCGTCCATTTATGGATAATGAGAGTTTTAAATAAATATGCAGTTTTCTGCAGGAAAGGAGTCGGGATGAAAGTAAGATCTTCTGTTAAGCCTATGTGCGACAAGTGCAAGGTCATTAAGAGAAAGGGCGTCGTAAGGATCATCTGCGAGAACCCCAAGCACAAGCAGAGACAGGGATAATTCGATTCGTCCGGACTTAATTGAAACTGTATGGGATTTAACCTATATAGATGATAAGTCTGTCGATTAATATATCGTAGAGCCTACGTATATTACTTTTTGATACCAATGATCATTGCGTATTGGAAAGATCGGATCCCGTCCGATTGGGCATGTAAATTCCGTTTACCCGATGATAAGGGACAGCTGGTCGGAGTTAAGGATCATAATTGATCCCGGTGCCTCAATCAAAAGTAACCGTGTGGCGCATAAATAAGGCATATGGCATCGAACCGGTCATATGTGTGCGTACATACCTTTAAAACAATTTATGGAGGAATTTTTAAAATGGCTCGTATTGCAGGTGTTGATTTACCAAGAGACAAGCGTGTTGAGATCGGTCTTACATATATCTATGGAATAGGCAGAACAAGCGCTTGCAAGATTATAGCAGCTGCCGGCGTTAATCCGGATACTCGCTGCCGTGACCTTACTGACGATGAAGTAAGAAAGCTTAGCGAAGTTATCGCTAACGATTACGAGGTAGAAGGTGATCTTCGTCGTGAAGTTGCAATGAACATTAAGAGACTGACTGAGATCGGATGCTATCGCGGAACTCGTCACAGAAAGGGACTTCCTTGCCGTGGTCAGAGAACAAAGACTAACGCAAGAACACGTAAGGGTCCTAAGAGAACAATCGCAGGCAAGAAGAAATAATTCAGTTACCCTGTAAATGCAGAATTTGATTCTGCTAATAACAATAGGAAGAAAGTAGGTTAGTTTACTATGGCAAATCAGAAAGCTGGCGCTTCCAAGAAGCGCGTTAAGAAAAACGTTGAACACGGTCAGGCACACATCCAGGCATCTTTCAACAATACAATCGTTACACTGACAGATGCTGCAGGAAATGCTCTTAGCTGGGCAAGTGCCGGTGGCCTCGGATTTAAGGGTTCAAGGAAATCTACTCCTTATGCTGCACAGGTTGCTGCTGAAACAGCTACAAAGGCTGCTCTTATTCACGGCCTTAAGACTGTAGATGTATTCGTAAAAGGACCCGGTTCAGGAAGAGAAGCAGCTATCAGAGCTCTTGCTGCTAACGGACTGACAGTTACAAGTATCACAGATGTAACACCCGTTCCCCACAATGGTTGCCGTCCGCCTAAGAGACGTAGAGTATAATCATTATTTTTTACTCAGAACACTATTAACCAGATTTGTTGGAAGAAGGTCGAGTCTCATAAGAGAACGATTGTAAACAACACCAGGATGAATATCCTGAAGAAAGGAGCCACATAACATGGCAGTAAACAGAACACCCATACTTAAGAGATGCAGATCACTTGACCTTGATCCTACATTCCTTGGATATGACAAGAAGTCCAAGAGAACACTGCAGAGATCAGGCCGTAAGATGTCCGAGTACGGACTTCAGCTTCGTGAGAAGCAGAAGGCTAAGTTCATCTACGGCGTACTTGAGAAGCCTTTCCGTAACTATTATGAGAAGGCTGATCGTATGAGAGGACAGTCCGGTGAAAACCTTATGGTCCTTCTCGAGAGAAGACTTGACAATGTTATCTTCCGTCTTGGTTTTGCAAGAACAAGAAGAGAAGCTCGTCAGGTAGTTCTTCACAAGTTCGTACTTGTAAATGGCAAGGTTATCAACGTTCCTTCATACCAGATCAAAGCTGGTGATGTTGTAGAGATCAGAGACAACGCTAAGTCCATGCAGAGATTCAAGGATATAGCTGAGATCGCCGGAACACGTCTTGTTCCTGAGTGGATCGATGCAGATAAGGAAAACTGGAAGGGTACAATTAAGCAGCTTCCTGCAAGAGACATGATTGATGTTCCTGTTGACGAAATGCTGATCGTCGAGCTGTATTCCAAGTAATAACTAGGCACTACAACTAACTGACGAAGCATATAAGGAGGAAATATCAGTGTTTGATTTTGAGAGACCCAATATTGAAGTTGCAGAAATCTCAGATGATAAGAAGTATGGCAAATTTGTAGTAGAGCCTCTGGAGAGAGGCTACGGTATTACACTTGGTAATTCCCTCAGAAGAATTATGCTTTCTTCTTTACCTGGTGCTGCTGTAAGTCAGGTCAGAATCGAAGGCGTTCTTCATGAATTCAGTTCTATCCCCGGTGTAAAAGAGGATGTTACTGAAATCATCATGAACATCAAAAACCTTGCAATTAAGAATAATTCCGAAACCAATGAGCCCAAGACAGCTTATATTGAGTTCACAGGTGACGGTGTTGTCAAGGCTTCCGATATTCAGGTTGATCAGGATATTGAGATCATGAATCCGGACCAGACAATTGCAACACTTTGCGGCGCTGATGCCAAGCTCTATATGGAGCTTACCATCACAAAGGGCAGAGGATATGTAAGCTCAGATAAGAACAAGAATGCAGATCTTCCTATCGGAGTACTTGCAATTGACTCTATCTACACCCCTGTAGAGCGCGTAAATGTAACAGTTGAGAATACCCGTGTAGGTCAGGTAACTGACTATGATAAGCTTACTCTGGATGTTCACACCAATGGAACTCTTGCTCCCGATGAGGCTGTAAGCCTTGCTGCAAAGGTTCTGTCCGAGCATCTGTCCCTGTTCATTGACCTGTCCGAGAATGCCAAGGCTGCTGAAGTCATGGTTACCAAGGATGAGAATGGCAAGGACAAGGCCCTTGAAATGAGCATTGATGAACTTGAGCTGTCAGTTCGTTCATTCAACTGTCTCAAGAGAGCCGGAATCAATACTGTTCAGGAACTTTGCAATAAGACTCCTGACGATATGATGAAGGTTCGTAACCTTGGCCGCAAGTCTCTTGAAGAGGTTCTTGCAAAGCTCAAGGAACTGGGTCTTCAGCTCAGAAACGGTGAGACTTTAGAGTGATAACCGTTAGTATCTAAGATATCTAGTACCCGCTGAAGGTAAAACCGACGTGTGCTGAGGCGGGTTCTCAGGTTAATTTGCAACATTTTGCAGGTAAGACCAATGCGCGCTGCAGAATGCACCATACAGAGGGAACTCTGTAATGAGAAAGGATTAAATATTATGGCAATGTACAGAAAACTCAGCAAAGCTAGCAAGCCCAGAAGGGCTCTTCTCAGGAACCAGGTAACACAGCTTCTTTACAACGGCAAGATCGTTACAACAGAAGCTCGTGCTAAGGAAGTTCGTCAGATCGCAGAGCATCTTATTGCTCTTGGCGTAAGAGAGAAGGACAATACTGAGACAGTTACTGTTAAGGTTAAGCACTGCAAGAAAGAGAACGGCAAGCGCGTTGTTCTTAAGAAGGTTATGAACAAGGATCATAAGTTCGTAAAGGTTTACGATTATGATATCACTGAGAAGGAAGTTACAAAGGACATGCCTTCACGTCTTGCTGCTAGACGTCAGATGTACAAGACTCTTTACAAGGTAACAGAAGTACCTGCTGAGACAAAGGGTCGCAGAAAGAACACAAAGGTTGTAGACATTACAGACAAGATCTTTGATGAGTACGCTCCTAAGTACGCAGATCGTAAGGGTGGTTACACTCGTATGATCAAGATCGGTCAGCGTAAGGGCGATGCAGCTATGATGGTTGTTCTTGAGTTGGTTTAATACACAGTATATTTTGTAATAGTATATATATTATTATGAAAAATAAAACGCAGGTCTACGGACCTGCGTTTTTTGGAAGATGAATGAAATTCATTTGAACGAATGAAATTATATTTATATAAGATATATAGTTAACATATATCTTAGGGATTATCAACGCTGCTTTCGCTTGTAGTGTAAGCTTTGTCCGGATATTTATTGGCATAATCCGCAAGGGTCTCCCCCGATGTCAGCAATCTGCTGGCAATAGAGCACCCAAGGATTATAGCTATTATGATTATTATTTCTTTACTATACTTTTTCATACATTTAATTGTATCATATATCTGCATGTTGTAGATTTACAGATAGACTAATACTTTTATATACAGAGAATTATTGGTATATATTACCAATTACAGTTGAGTATTCGTGCATTATGATGTTACTATGTAAACCGTGTAAAATGCACATTATTGGGATTGATTATGATGATTCGTAGTTCTGATCTAGTATTTGATTACATTAAGAGAGATGAGGAGGGTAATCCCTGCGGTAGCGTGAGAGCGTTGGACGGAGTCTCTCTTGATGTAGAAAAAGGCCAGTTTATAGCTGTGCTTGGACACAATGGCTCGGGTAAATCCACCTTGGCCAAGCATTTTAATGCTCTTCTATATCCTAGCGGAGGCACAGTATATGTGGGCGATATGAATACCATGGATGATAGTCATCTGTGGGATATCAGACAGACCTGCGGCATGGTCTTCCAGAATCCTGATAACCAGATCATAGGGCAGGTTGTTGAGGAAGATGTGGGCTTTGGCCCTGAGAATATGGGTGTACCCACAGAGCAGATCTGGGAAAGGGTGGAAGAGAGCCTGAGGATTGTAGGTATGGAGGAATATAGAAATTCTTCTCCTAACCGATTGTCCGGAGGCCAGAAGCAGAGAGTGTCTATTGCAGGCGTGATTGCCATGCATCCTGAATGTATAGTTTTTGATGAGCCTACAGCCATGCTGGATCCTTCCGGAAGGAGAGAGGTCATCAGAGCTGCCAGAGCACTCAATGATGTTGAGAAAATCACTATTATCCTGATCACTCATTACATGGATGAAGTGGTTTTTGCGGATCGTGTCTTTGTTATGGACGGTGGAAGTGTAGTAATGGATGGAAGTCCCAGGGAGATATTCTCCAGAGTTGATGAACTGGAGCACCTTAGGCTTGATGTTCCCCAGGTTACACTTTTGGCTCATAGATTACGCAAGGAAGGAATAGAGCTTCCCGAAGGAATCCTTACCAGAAAAGAGTTTATCAAGGAGCTGCGTGAGTATATCAGCAGAAAAGAAAATGTCACTAAAGCTTGATAATGTAAGTTATATATATGAAAGCGGTACTAATATGGAGCGCAAGGCCCTTGAGAATATCAATCTTGAGATCTCCAAGGGTGAATTTATAGGTATAATCGGTCATACCGGTAGTGGCAAATCCACTCTGGTAACATTGTTGAATGGGCTCATTTCACCTTCCGGTGGCAGTATTTACTGGGATGGTCAGGATATAAACGATAAGAGCTTTGACCGTAAAATGCTTAGATCCAAGGTGGGACTGGTTTTCCAATATCCTGAGCATCAGCTTTTCGAGGCGGATGTTTTTTCTGATGTGTGTTTTGGACCAAAGAACCTGGGTCTTAGCGCTGATGAAGTCAAAGAAAGGGCCTACAGAGCCATCAAGGATGTACATCTTGATGATAAGTATCTCAAGCAGTCCCCCTTTGAGCTCTCAGGAGGCCAAAAGAGGAGAGTTGCCATAGCAGGAGTGCTTGCAATGGGGCCTGAGATCCTGGTGCTTGATGAGCCCTGTGCGGGACTTGATCCAAAGGGCAGAAATGAGATACTGGATCTTCTTTCCTCTCTTCATGAGAATGAGGGTATTACAGTGGTCCTGGTATCTCATAGCATGGAAGATGTAGCTGATCACGCTGACAGAATCGTAGTGATGGATAAGGGACATATTGTCTACGATGAAGCACCAAAGAGAGTATTTGGCCATGTTCATGAACTTGAAGAGATGGGCTTGTCCGTGCCAGAGGTCACTTATATCATGAATGACCTTGCAGATGAGGGATTTGCTGTATCCAGGGATGTTACTACAATAGATGAAGCGGTAGCTGAGATTAAGAGATTAGTCGAGAGATGATCACTATATATTTTGCGGATGCTATTTCCCGGCTTGGAGGAATATAAATGCTCAGAGATATCACCCTAGGGCAATATTATCAAACTAAATCACCAATACATGAGCTGGACCCCAGAGTGAAGCTCATAGCAACCTTTGCTTTTATTATCTCACTTTTCCTTGTGAATTCTTATGTGGGATATGTTATCGCTCTTATATACCTTGCTTTGGCCATAGGCTTATCCAGAGTTCCTTTTTCGTATATCACAAGAGGCATGAAAGCGGTAGTAATGCTGCTTATGATCACTGTGCTCTTTAACCTGTTTCTTACGCCCGGAGAGCTGCTCTGGAGCTTTGGAGTACTAAGGATCACCAGGGAAGGCGTGGTGATCGCATCCAAGATGGCTATCAGACTTACTATGCTGATAATAGGTTCTTCGCTGATGACGCTTACTACCACTCCTAATCAACTTACAGACGGATTGGAATCGGTTCTGTCGCCTCTCAAGGTGATCAAGGTCCCTGTTCACGAGATATCCATGATGATGTCCATAGCTCTCAGGTTTATCCCTATTCTCATGGAAGAGACTGACAAGATCATGAAAGCTCAAATGGCCAGAGGCGCTGATTTTGAATCAGGCAATGTTTTTAAACGCGCTTCCAATATGGTACCTCTTTTGGTGCCTCTGTTTATCTCTGCGTTTCGAAGGGCTAATGACCTGGCTATGGCCATGGAGGCCAGATGCTACAGAGGCGGAGAGGGAAGGACCAGGATGAAGCCCCTGGTGTACAGCTCCAAAGATTATATTGCATATCTGGTGATCGCACTTTTCATGTTTATGATAATAGCTGCAGGAAGGCTCTTTTAAGTTGGAGATCGCTAGTTGCCAGCTAATGCATAGATCATTATAAGGGCAAAAGGAGAAATATAATGCCAAGAGTGATGCTGACCGTGGCATATGATGGAACTAATTATAATGGATTTGCATATCAGCCGTCTGCAGTTACTATTGAAGGCAGGATCAATGAGGCGCTTACGGATCTGACAGGATGTGAGACCTGTGTATCCGGGGCCAGCAGGACTGATGCGGGCGTGCATGCCCTCGGGAATCTTGCGGTATTCGATACAGACAGCAGGATCCCGCCTGATAAGTTTGCACCGGCACTTAACAGCCGCCTTCCTTCAGATATCAGGATAGTGTCTTCCTGCAGTGTTGCAGATGATTTTCATCCCAGAAAAAGAGCTTCTGTCAAAACATACGAATACAGAATCAGAAATTCTAAAACAGAGCTTCCAACAGACAGACTCTATACCTCTTTTTGCAGCTTCCCTCTTGATGAGAAAAAAATGGAAGAAGCGGGGGCTTTTCTTGTAGGGGAGCATAATTTTACGTCCTTTTGCAATGTGGAATCCCAGGCATTAAGCCATGTTCGCAGGATATATAGCCTTAGCTGCAAAAGAGAAGGCGAGTACGTGACTATTATTGTACGTGGTGGAGGCTTCCTCTATAACATGGTCAGGATCATCGCAGGGACCCTTATGATGGTAGGCAGGGGTAAAATAGCACCAGAGGATGTTAAAGGTATCCTGGAGGCTTCTGACAGGTCTAAAGCAGGTCCTACTGCTCCTCCCCAGGGCTTGTTCCTTATTGGATATGAATTTCCGGGTGAGGATGTCATAAAATAACTATAATTCTGAAGATAACCTGCAATTCAGGGTCCATATATATCTGAGATTAGGCAGGAATTAATGAAAACACTTGACAAATCAATAAAAATAAGGCTAAAATAGATTGCTGTGCGATGAAATTACCGCGCACCTAAAACGACAACTTCATATGAATTTCCCGGTAAGATTTCATATGATTTTATGAAGGAGCGTCTGCGTCACGAACAGACAATGGTCTCTTCCACGGACCATGGACTCCTTAGCGGATCAGGCTTATCCACCCGATTCGCAGGGAGAATGCAATGCATTCATCCCCATAGCTCAAGGCATAGGTCAGGTGAAGGGCCTGTGCATCGCAGAAGAGGCTGGCGGCAGTGCTTTTCTGTACACTTAAGTTCTGTATAAGTAATTATGGAGGTAACATAATGAAGACATTTATGCCGAGCGCAGCTACAGTAGAGAAGAAATGGTATGTAGTTGATGCTACAGATAAGACTCTGGGCCGTCTTGCAACAGAAGTTGCAAATGTTCTTAGAGGCAAGAACAAGCCCACATTCACACCCAACATTGATACAGGTGATTTCGTGATCGTTATCAACGCTGAGAAGATCAAGGTTACCGGCAAGAAGATGGATCAGAAGATTTACTGGCACCACACAGATTACGTTGGAGGTCAGAAGCAGGCTACACTTCGCGAGATGTTAAACACTCATCCTGAGAGAGTTATCGAGCATGCTGTAAAGGGTATGCTTCCCAAGGGATCCCTCGGAAGAGCAATGTACACAAAGCTTCACGTATATGCAGGACCGGAGCACAATCATGCTGCTCAGAAGCCTGAAGTACTGGATTTTTAATTCGTGGGATTGAAAGGAGAATTCAAAATGGCTAAAGCAGCTAGTTTTTACGGCACAGGCAGAAGAAAGAGCTCTGTTGCAAGAGTATATCTTCTTCCCGGCAAGGGCAATATCACAATCAACAAGAGAAACATTGATGAATATTTCGGTCTTGAGACACTTAAGACTATCGTTCGTCAGCCCCTCGTAGCTACAGAGACTTCTGAGAAGTTCGACGTAGTTGTAACAGTTAAGGGCGGCGGAACAGCAGGCCAGGCTGGAGCTATCCGTCATGGTATCTCCCGTGCACTGCTTCAGGTTGACTCTGATGAGTTCAGACCTACACTGAAGAAGGCTGGTTTCCTTACAAGAGATCCTCGTATGAAGGAGAGAAAGAAGTACGGTCTCAAGAAAGCTCGTAGAGCTCCTCAGTTCTCAAAGAGATGAGAATATCTGCAGTTGCAGATTACAGAACCCCAGGTTTTACCTGGGGTTCTTTTTTATTGTGCGCCTAGCGGCGCACGTTTCTAACGGGTTAAAGTCCCGAATCCGCCTGGTAGTGGGAAGGATATAGCCGAAGGCAAGGGTGTCCGCCGCGAGGTGGAATCTGAAGGAAGCTGGATGTGGGAAACACACTAACCCACGGGCAAATCTCTGGTCTGACGAACAGAAATCTCATATGAGGTCATGCATGAGGGTAAGGCTGCAATTCAAGTCAAAGCCCAATAACTACACGGAATCATGCATGATAAATGAGACAGATGGATGGAGAGGAAGAAACGTGTGGTACCTAGGGAGGTCTGTGTGAAACGCTCTGAAAGGAGTAACCACCGTACAAGGAAACGAGGCGGTGCTGAACACGCAGAAGTCAGCAGAGGTCATAGTAGGGATATGGACATGGAAACATGGACATGCTAACCGAAGGACCGAATCAGTAGGAGTCTTAAGTATGACCGAGAAAGGAGGAATGACCGTTAATGGCAGAAAACATGGATAATAATGGCTGTTTGCAAAGAGATAGTGCGGAACACGAAGGGTATGCGAAAGCGCCTAGGTCATTCAATCGGATATGGAAAGAAAGAGACAGTGCACAGCCGAAGCTCTTGGAAGCGATACTGTATAAGGACAACTTTAACAGAGCGTATAAAAGAGTTAAGGCAAACAAGGGAGCGCCAGGTATTGATGGTATGACCATCAAAGAGGCACTTCCGTACCTTAAGGAACATCAGCAGGAGTTAATTGACCGCATATACCGCGGTAAGTATACTCCATCGCCAGTCAGGCGAGTTGAGATTCCAAAACCAGATGGTGGTGTGCGTAAGCTTGGCATACCTACCGTGATAGACCGAACACTCCAACAGGCAATAACTCAACAGTTAGTGCCAATCTATGAACCGTTGTTTGTGGACGGAAGCTACGGCTATCGTCCTAACAGAAGCGCAAAGGACGCTATACAGAAGGTAAAAGAATACGCAGAACAAGGTTACACTTTTGCAGTAGTCTTGGATTTATCAAAGTATTTCGACACCTTGAATCATGAAATCCTTATCAATCTCCTCAGAAAGAATGTGAAGGATGAACGTGTAGTTCAACTAATAAAGCGCTATCTGAAAAGT
>NZ_AUKE01000028.1:18768-43471 GCF_000424585.1 Butyrivibrio sp. MC2013 | reverse complement strand
GAGAGTGATCTCTTCAGCTGATGTGTACTAATAGGTCGAGGACTTTACCAAATATAGTCTTGAAAGTTTAGATTCAGTGTTCGGTTTTCAGGGAATAGCTCTTGACAAAAGAGAATGCTTGTAGTACCATATTCAAGTATTCGTTTTACGGCCCGGTGGCTCAGCTGGTTAGAGCGCCGCCCTGTCACGGCGGAGGTCAGGGGTTCGAACCCCCTTCGGGTCGCTGCAGATAGTATCTAGTATCTGCACTGTACATTAACAGTTTTATACGGGATCTTAGCTCAGCTGGGAGAGCATCTGCCTTACAAGCAGAGGGTCATAGGTTCGAGCCCTATAGGTCCCATTCTTCTTAAGTACCCGCTTAAGAAGATACGCCGATGTGGCTCAATTGGCAGAGCAGCTGATTTGTAATCAGCAGGTTAACGGTTCGAGTCCGCTCATCGGCTCTAAGTGGGTGGCTTCCCGAGTGGCCAAAGGGGACAGACTGTAAATCTGCTGCAAATTGCTTCGGTGGTTCGAATCCACCGCCACCCATTCAATATATCGCGGGGTGGAGCAGTCTGGAAGCTCGTCGGGCTCATAACCCGAAGGTCACAGGTTCAAATCCTGTCCCCGCTACTACGTGCCTCGATAGCTCAGTAGGTAGAGCAACGGACTGAAAATCCGTGTGTCACCGGTTCGATTCCTGTTCGAGGCACTTTTTTATATTAATAATTATTTTCCGAGTTTTCTCTTTATGAGAAAGCTCATTTTTTATATGCAGACTTGTAAGCAACTATCTATCACGTGTTACAATGATTTAAGGATCATATGCTGATAGCAATTAAGTATTATAGGTGACTAGCTAAAGCACTGATATACTACAGGTTTATGGGAATACTAATCATAAATATTCATATGAGGTAGGTGTCAAAAGTTCCTTTTGACACCTTATGACTAACGGATTGTTCCGTTTCTTCGAAACTCTCACAATCCTAAAACATTCGCAAATCCGCACTACGTGCTACTTTGCTCATGTTTTGCGGGTCATAAATTCATATTCGATTTCGAGCAAGCTCGAATCGAAATGACTTTTGACCCTTACGTCATTCATATAAATAATTAATTCAATGGGATATGGGAAGACATTATGGGTAAGATCATAGTACTGATGGGCAAGAGCACAACCGGAAAGGATACCTTGTACAAGAAACTTCTCTCTGATGAGCAATTGGGACTTAAAAGGGTAGTCCCCTATACTACAAGGCCCATGAGAGATGGTGAAAAGGAAGGCATGCAGTATCATTTCGTAGATGAAGAGGGTTATAATGACTTCTTTCTGGGCCGAAAAATCATAGAAGAGAGGGTTTATCAAACCCAGTATGGACCCTGGAGATATTTCACTGCAGATGATGGGCAGATAGATCTGGACAAGGGGAGCTTTCTCCTTATAGGTACTTTGCAGGCTTTCATATCTCTTACAAAATACTACGGCGAAGAGGATGTTATACCTGTATATATAGAGATACCTGACAGAGTCAGGATCGAAAGGGCCATCAGAAGAGAGAACAGGCAGGCCCAGCCTAAATATGACGAGATGTGCAGGCGCTATCTTGCTGATGATAAGGACTTCTCCGAAGAATGCATACGAGAGGCCGGCGTAACGAAGCGTTTTAATAATGACAGACCTATTGAAGAGAGCCTTGCTGAGATCAGCAGCTACCTCATAGAAAAGGGCATTTAACAAGCCATATAGATAAAACTGTCTACTTACAAAATGTTGGATCTTTCTATTAACAGAGAGGTTTGAATATGGACTTTAGAGTTAACAATGTGCAACAGGCAAGTCAGATTCAGGAGACTCAAAAGAATGCTCCTGTAGATGACAGCTTTAAATTCACACTGGCTTCCAAGATTGGAGATGAGGCTCTTGCCCAGCGCCTTACTCTTATGATGGAGGATATCCAACAGCAGGGTAAGCTTATTTCCAAAAAGCATGATATCAAAGATATGCAGCGCTACAGAAAGATGATAAGAGAGTTTCTCAATGAGGTGGTTAGCAGATCTCATACCTTTACCAGAGAAAATTTTTTGGACAGAAGGGGTAGGCACAGAGTATACGGCATTATCAGACTGGTAGATGAAAATCTGGACGAATTGGCCAAGGCGCTTTTTGCAGACGAAAAGGACAATATCACTATCATGGGGACGATAGGAGATATTGAAGGTCTTTTGCTTGACCTGTTTACATAAGCATTTTTATATTTGGGACGGGGAGGACATCAATGGGAGAATTCAAAGATATACTGGGGCAGGAGCAGATCAAGGACCATCTATTTAATGCTCTTACAACAGGAAAAGTATCACATGCATATATAATCTCCGGCGAAAAGGAATCCGGTAAAATGCTTATAGCAGAGACCTTTGCTCAGGCTCTGCTTTGCACAGACAGGAAGGCTTCAGAAGTGGAGCCCTGCGGAAGCTGTCATTCGTGTATCCAGGCAGTCAATCACGATAATCCCGATATCATAACTGTTACTCACGAGAAGCCTGCAACCATCTCAGTAGATGAGATCAGGGCTATGTGTGACGATGTATATCTAAAGCCCTATCAGGGAGATCACAAGATCTATATAATCCCCGAAGGGGAGAAGATGAATATCCAGGCGCAGAATGCACTTCTCAAGACTCTGGAGGAGCCGCCTGCCTATTGCGTGATCATCATATTGACAGATAATCCCGATGCTTTTTTGCCTACTATATTATCCCGATGCATCATGCTGCCTATAAAGCCTGTGCCTGACAGTATGATCAGGAGCTTTCTCATGGAGCACTATCATGTTCCGGACTACAGGGCGGATGTATGCGCAGGCTTTGCCAGAGGCAATGTGGGTAAGGCGATCATGCTCTCAGGCAATGAACATTTTGATGAGATGAGAAAGCGCACTATGACAATGGTATCCAAGCTCTCTCAAAAGACACTGACAGAGAATCTTTCTGAAATGAAAGAAATCCTCAAAAACTATGATGAAGCTCTGAAAGCAGCGGAAGAAGAGAGGCTGGCAAAAGAAAGTGCTAGGGAGGAGGCTGATAATCCCAAAAAGGGGAGAAAAAAAGCCAAAAGCTCTGATGATCAGCCTAAAGAGGACAAGAACGCCAAAAAGACAGCATCTAAAGATTCTGCATACGCTTTTTTGGATATCCTGCTCTTCCTTATAAGGGATATCATGGTGAAAAAGGCTGCTGAAGATGAGCAAAACTTGATTTTATCCGATGAATTATCGTATATTAGAGATGCGGCTTCAAAGTGCTCCTTTCATGCCCTGCGCCTTGCAGGAGAAGAAGTGGAGAGAGCCAGAAGGCGTATACGGTCAAACGTAAATACAGATCTTGCCCTTGAAGTGATGATGATCGATCTTAAAGATTATCTGGCAGGATAAGGAAATAGCTCTTAGAGAAATATAAGCAGAGCTGGAATAGAGGTATAAATGGCAATAGTCATAGGCGTGCGATTCAGAACAGCCGGCAAAATATATTTTTTTGCGCCCGAGGATCATGAGGTCAAGAAGGGTGATCACGTAATAGTAGAGACTGCAAGAGGTGTTGAATATGGCACTGTTGTGGTTCCTATCAGTGAAGTGGATGACAGCAAGGTCATCAAACCTGTTAAGCCCATCCTTAGGATTGCGAATGAGACAGATGAAGTCCAGGAGAGGGAGAACAGGGTCAAAGAGAAAGAAGCATTTAAGCTCTGCCAGGAGAAGATAAGAGCTCATGGCCTTGAAATGAAGCTTATTGATGCAGAGTATACTTTTGATAATAATAAGATACTCTTTTACTTTACTGCAGACGGCAGGATAGATTTTAGAGCATTGGTAAAAGATCTGGCTGCAGTATTCAGGACCAGGATCGAGCTTAGGCAGATCGGTGTAAGGGATGAGACCAAGATCATAGGCGGATACGGAATATGCGGAAGGCCGTTGTGCTGCCACTCATATCTGTCGGATTTTATCCCTGTATCCATCAAGATGGCCAAGGAGCAGAATCTGTCCCTTAACCCTACCAAGATCTCCGGAGCTTGCGGCAGGCTCATGTGCTGCCTCAAGAATGAGGAAGAGGTATACGAGGAGCTTAATAAGAAGCTTCCCAAGGTAGGAGACATAGTGTCCACAGATGACAATATGGAAGGTGAAGTTGCTTCTGTTAACGTGCTCAGACAGCTGGTCAGGATCCTGGTAGAAGTGGATGATGAAAAGGAATACCACGATTATCCTGCTGATCAGGTGCATTTCCTCAGGAAAAAGGCTAAGCATAATAACCAGAAGCAAAACAAGCAGGAACCTGAAGAAGATCTTGAAGAATTAAAAGCACTGGAAGACAGCGGAACAGATGGGGATCTAAACGGTCCTGCCGAGGATGCTGCTCCCAGAAAGAATGATAAGGGCGATAATAGGAATAAAGGCCAGAGAAGAAATTCTCAAGCAGGCTTCCAGGGCAAAAATAACGGCCAGCGTCAGGGCGCAAATAACAAAGCCGGAGATAACCGTCAGCAGGCTCCCGGACAAAACGGCCAGGGCGGAAGGGACAAAGGTCAAAGCAGAAATGACAAGGCTCAGGGCGGAAGGGACAGAAAGAATAATCATCCCAGGAACCGCCAGGGCAAGAATCCTTCTGCGCCCCAGGCTATAGCTAATAAAGAAAACTCTCCTGCGCCTCAGGCAGTAAATATAGAATCGGAATAAAGAATGAATGTTGAATTAAAGGAAGGCGAAAGAATAGACGACCTGCAAAGAAACGGATTAAAGATCATTCAGGATCCGGGCAGGTTCTGCTTTGGAATGGATGCGGTCCTTCTCTCCGGCTTTGCGACAGATGCGGGGGCTCCTACTCCCAGATCTGCCATGAAGGGAGCAAGGCTTCTGGACATGGGAACCGGGACAGGGATATTGCCTATACTGCTCTCTGCCAAGACAAAGGCATCAGAGCTTGTAGGACTGGAGATCCAGGAAGAAAGTGCAGAGATGGCATCAAGAAGTGTGATGCTCAACGATCTGGCGCCTCGTGTAAAGATAATTCAGGGTGATATCAAGGAAGCAGGCAGCCTTTTTGGGGCTGCCTCTTTTGACGTAGTCACCTGCAATCCTCCCTATATGACCGGAGGACACGGTATTATCAATAAGGACGCGCCAAAGACCATAGCAAGACATGAGCTTTTGTGCAGCTTTGATGATGTGGCGAGAAACGCTGCATACGTGCTTAAGGAAAAAGGCAGATTCATGCTGGTCCACAGGCCTTTTCGCCTGGCAGAGATAATAGTGACTCTTTCGCGTTACAAGCTGGAAGTCAAGAGAATGCAGCTGGTATACCCCTTCATAGACCATGAGCCCAATATGGTCCTCATAGAAGCAGTCAAGGGGGGAAAAGCACGTATGACAGTCCAAAAGCCTCTTGTAGTCTATGAAAAGCCCGGAGTATATACCCCTGAGATCTATGATATATATGGCTACTGATCTGCAGAGGGATCAGGCTTTAGGGCGACATGAGCCGGATTATTAAGGAGATGAAAAGATGAGCGAAGAATGGGGAAGTCTGTATTTGTGCGCAACACCCATAGGCAATCTTAAGGATATTACTGCAAGGGTCATTGAGACTCTTGAAATGGCAGATCTCATAGCAGCAGAGGATACCAGAAACAGCATACATCTGCTGACGCATTTTGGTATCCGTACACCTATGACCAGTTATCATGAATACAATAAATATGACAAAGCAGAATACCTCATCGGTGAGATGAGGGCAGGCAAAAATATAGCACTGATCACCGATGCCGGTACTCCGGGAATATCTGATCCGGGAGAAGTGCTTGTAAAGAGGTGCCATGAGGAAGGGATAAGAGTGACCTCTCTTCCCGGACCTGCAGCCTGCATCACAGCACTGACCATGTCGGGGCTTCCCACCAGAAGGTTTGTCTTTGAAGGTTTCCTTCCCGGAGCCGAGGACAAGAAGGGTAGAAAAAAAGTCTTGGAGAGCATCAGGAAAGAACATAGGACCTTGATATTTTACGAAGCTCCCCATCATCTAAGGGCCTTTTTGGCTGATATAAACGAATATCTTGGTAACAGAAATATAGCTCTGTGCAGGGAACTTACCAAGAAATTTGAAGAAGTAAAGCTCACGACCGTAACGGATGCTATTGCATATTATGAAGAAAATGATCCCAGGGGGGAATACGTCCTGGTAATAGAGGGCGCCGATGAAAAAAAGCTGGAAGAAGAAGAGAGGCGCAGGTGGGAAGAAATGACGCCAAGGGATCATATGGATTATTATCTTGATCAAGGGGTAGACAGGAAGGAAGCCATGAAGAAGGTGGCTAATGACAGAGGGATCCAGAAGAGGGAGCTATATAAGCTGCTTAATGGCAGTAATTGATAATTGAATATAAATACTCCGAATTTAGAATAATAAGCGTTATAGTGTCAACAAATCCGTTAAGAAATCACATGTTTGCAGAAAATTAAGATGACTTTATCCTGCATCTAATGTATAATTACCTAGGTAGAGTGGGAAGGAAGTTATTCTTTTTCCCCGTTCGGCCCGCCTGTATGTTTATGCAGGTGATCTGATATGATATTTTTATTATCCATAAAGGAGGCAATAAAGGATGAGTAAAGTAGATTTAACAAAGTATGGCATCACAGGTGTGACCGAGGTAGTTTACAATCCTTCTTATGATCAGCTCTTTGATGAAGAGACAAAGGCTGAGCTTGAGGGCTTTGACAAGGGGCAGGAAACAGAGCTGGGTGCAGTAAACGTTATGACAGGTATTTATACCGGACGTTCACCCAAAGATAAGTTCATCGTTATGGACGAGAACTCCAAGGACACAGTATGGTGGACCACTCCCGAGTATCCCAATGACAACCACGTTGCTACTCAGGAAGCATGGGCTGCTTGTAAGGATATAGCAATCAAAGAGCTGTCTAACAAGAGACTCTTTGTAGTGGATGCATTTTGCGGTGCAAACAAGGATACCAGAATGGCTGTTCGTTTCATCATGGAAGTAGCATGGCAGGCACACTTCATCCGCAACATGTTCATTAAGCCTACAGCTGAAGAGGAAGAGAACTTCGAGCCTGATTTCGTAGTTTACAACGCTTCCAAGGCTAAGGTTGAGAATTACAAGGAACTGGGCCTCAATTCTGAGACAGCAGTTGTATTTGATATCACAAGACGTGAGCAGGTTATCATCAACACATGGTACGGCGGTGAGATGAAGAAGGGTATGTTCTCAATGATGAACTACTATCTGCCTCTTAAGGGCATCGCTTCCATGCACTGCTCCGCAAATACAGATATGGAAGGCAAGAACACAGCTATCTTCTTTGGTCTGTCCGGAACAGGTAAGACTACACTGTCCACAGATCCCAAGAGACTGCTGATCGGTGATGACGAGCACGGCTGGGATGACAACGGCGTATTCAACTTCGAGGGCGGCTGCTATGCTAAGGTTATCGGCCTTGATAAGGAGTCTGAGCCTGACATCTACAACGCTATCAAGAGAGATGCTCTTCTTGAGAACGTAACTGTAGCTGCTGATGGCAAGATCGACTTTGATGATAAGAGCGTTACAGAGAATACTCGTGTATCTTATCCTATCGACCACATTGACAACATCGCTCTGAAGGTTAACAAGATCTCTTCAGGTCCTGATGCTGAGAACGTTATCTTCCTGTCAGCCGATGCATTCGGAGTACTTCCTCCTGTATCAATCCTGACACCTGAGCAGACTCAGTACTACTTCCTGTCAGGCTTCACAGCTAAGCTTGCCGGAACAGAGAGAGGCATCACAGAGCCTACACCTACATTCTCTGCATGCTTTGGACAGGCATTCCTTGAGCTTCATCCTACAAAGTACGGTGAAGAGCTGGTTAAGAAGATGCAGAAGTCCGGAGCTAAGGCTTACCTTGTAAATACAGGTTGGAACGGCACAGGCAAGAGAATCTCCATCAAGGATACTCGTGGTATCATCGATGCTATCCTTAACGGTGATGTTAACAAGGCTGAGACCAAGAAGATCCCGATCTTCGATTTCGAAGTTCCTACATCTCTTCCCGGAGTTGATCCTGCAATCCTTGATCCCAGAGATACATATGCTGATGCAGCTGAATGGGATGCAAAGGCAAAGGATCTTGCTGAGAGATTCATCAAGAACTTCAAGAAGTATGAAGGCAATGATGCTGGTAAGGCACTGGTTGCTGCAGGCCCCAAGCTTTGATCTTCCGGCCCCCTGCTTTAGAGGCATTTTTGTAAATAAGCTATAATGGTCAATATATGACAATAGTCCCGGCAGTTTATCTGCCGGGATTTTCATATAATAACGAATAAAGGTAAATAGCATGACTAATAGTCTTATGACAGGTAGAGTTTTGGCAGTATCCATTGGAGAAATATTTGATAATTCCCCTGTATGGTTAATAGTTCCCGTTGCTTTTGCTGTGATAGCGCTCCTGATATTATTGGTTCGCAGGATCAGCAAAAGGCTCCCTCAGGAAATGGATGAGCTGTCTGGTGATGAATTTGAATATTACTGTGCTGATATCCTAAGGGCAAATGCTTTTGATAATGTAACTGTTACCAAGGGATCGGGAGATTTTGGCGCTGATATCCTCTGTGAAAGAGATGGCATCAAATATGCCATTCAGTGCAAATGCTATGACAAGCCTGTGGGAGTCCATGCTGTTCAGGAGGTATACGCAGCAAAGGACTATTATGACAGAATGGTGGGGGTGGTGATGTGCAATCAGTATTTTACAGCGCCTGCCAGGAAGATGGCAGATAAGCTGAGGGTATTGCTTTGGGACAGGGATATTGTTGGCGATATGCTCAGAAATACGGGGAGATAAGATGTACTAAGAGGAAAACTGTTATTGGCGGCAGGGAGGAAATATATATCAAAAAAAGCATAATGTAAAACAATAGATATGACGATATACTGAGTGGACGATTTTTCCATAATATTTGACGCGTAAATTGCTTGTCATTGGCTGTTTTGACGTGATTGGAGATTCCGGTATGTCGTGGAATATTAGCTATACAATAGTTACCACCTTTGTTTTAATACTTCTTATGTATTTTTATCTGAGCAGGCCCAGGCTTAAGCTCAAATCCAATTATGTTTTTACTATTCTTGTAATCTCTGAGATGGCTACGCTCCTTACGGACATTGTTTCTACAATAATGGACATGGAGCATGAGCGCTTTTCTGTGCTGTCATTGTATCTTGCCAATATGGCTTTCTTTATCCTTTACATGGGAAGGAGCTATTCGCTTCTTGTTTATACTATTACTATACTCAGGCGTAAGACTAGCTATTATAATCATGTATTGCGTGTCTTTTCAGTGATCCACACTATCATAGAGCTGATCACGCTTAGCAGCTTCTTTACGGGACTGGTATTTAGCATCGATCCCGAGAGGGGCTATGTGAGCGGCCCTATGTACAATCTTGTATATATTGCTCTTTATCTATACCTCATAAGTGGTATTTTCTTTATTATCCTTGCAAGAAACAGACTGGCCCTGGATGATTTTATGGCGCTTATGCTGGCGCATATTGTGCTGGTATTTGGCGGTATTGTCAGGTATCTTTTCCCCGGAGTCCTGCTTATGGACGCATTCTTTATGATATCTATCCTTGCTTTCTTCCTATCTTTTGTCAGTTCGGATCTGTATATGGACAGGTCTACAAGGCTCTTTAATGACCAGGCCTTTGAAAATGTGGCAAAGGAGAAGTATGAGGAAGGTAGTCAGTTTTGGTTTGCTGCGCTGATCATCCAGAACTACAGAGAGATAAGGGATGTATTTGGCGGATCTACCACAGACGAGGTCATTGCCAAAGTTGCTGACTATCTAAAGAAAACTGCGGGCAAAAAGGACATTTATTATTTGGGCGATGGCGGCTTCCTGTTTACTGCATCAGATGATAGTCAGAGTCAGATGATATGCGACGATCTGAGAGAGCGCTTTAAGGATGCCTGGTATACTGAGTCTGCCAGTGTGGTCCTTGATGCAGAATATGCTGAAAAAGATGAAGAACTGAAGATCAGCTCTGCAGAGCAGCTTTTGGAATGCCTTAGAACAATGATAGAAACTGCAGGCAAGGAATATACCTTTGCTGAGGAACGTGACAGCAGCAGCGAAAATGCAAAAACAGGTCCGGATTATTCGCTTCCCAAGCAGGGCAGGCTCCTTATGAATATTATTGACCAGCCTATGCTGGATCAGATCACCAGAGGATTTGCTGTCAAGAAGTGCCTTTATGATGCGATAGATAATAACAGGATGCTCATATTCCTTCAGCCTATAGTAAAAGCTGATAGTGGTGAGATAGCAGGTGCTGAGGCTCTGGCCAGGCTTGATGACAAGGAGCTGGGCATGATCCCTCCAGGGGAATTCATACCTATAGCAGAGCAGAACGGCAAGATAGACAAGCTGGGCGAGCAGATATTCAGAAAGTCCTGTGCATTTATGCAGCAGTATGGAAGTCAGCTGGGACTGGAATTTATCAATATCAATCTGTCCCCTATCCAGTGTATGGATAGAAACCTGGCAGATAAGCTGACTAATATCACCAAAGAATACGGTATTGCCACAAATAAGATTCATTTGGAGATCACAGAAGAGTCCCTTATAGACGAGGCTTTTCTTGAGTGGCAGATGAAGGTGCTCATCGGCAAGGGCTTTACCTTCTCTCTTGATGATTATGGAAGCGGTTATTCTAATCAGTTCAAAGTAAAAAGATATCCCTTCAACGGCGTGAAGCTGGATATGGGGATTGTGTGGGCTCATTTCTCTGAGCCTGACCGCCTGCTTCCTACTACGGTCCGTATGTTTGTGGACAGAGGTCTGTCTGTAACTGCGGAAGGCGTAGAAAATAAGGATATGGCGGAAGGCTTGTGTGACATGGGCTGCACCTATCTGCAGGGCTTTTATTTCTCCAGACCTTTGTCTGTTGAAAGGTTTGTTGAATTTGCAAAATCTCAGAGAAATAGCGAATAAGAGCCTTTGCAATACTTTTCTGTCAGTCTGATCTATCCCGGACAAAAAATAATGTTTGACTAAATGGACAAAATGTATGATTATAGTAACTGTTTGTTTTCTTATTTTTAAAAAGAAAACAGACTAATAGGCGATGTGGTTAAATAAAGGAGATCAGATTATGACTAACAGGGAGCTTCAAATAACAGCCAATGAAGTCCGTAAGGGCATCATCAGCTCAGTGCATGCAGCCGGTGCGGGTCATCCCGGCGGATCATTGTCTGCTGCAGACATCATCACTTTTCTTTATATGGAAGAGCTGAATATTGATCCAAAGGATCCTGTAGGAGCAGATAGAGACCGTTTTGTACTTTCAAAGGGTCATTGCGTACCTGCTATGTATGCAGCTATGGCAGAGAGGGGATATTTTCCCAAAGAAGAGCTTCTGACACTCAGAAAGCTTGGTTCCCGCCTTCAGGGACATCCTTCAATGCAGTATCTGCCCGGTATCGATATGAGCACAGGCTCTCTTGGTCAGGGTATATCAGCAGCCTGCGGTATGGCTCTGTCAGCCAAGATGGACGGCAAGGATTTCCGAGTATATACACTTCTGGGAGATGGCGAGCTTGAAGAGGGCCAGGTATGGGAAGCTGCTATGTTTGCTGGCTTTAGAAAGCTGGATAATCTTACAGTCATCATTGATAACAACGGCCTTCAGATTGACGGCCCTGTTGACACTGTATGTTCTCCTTATCCTATAGATCAGAAGTTTGAAGCTTTTGGATTTAATGTGATCAATATTGATGCTCATGATTTTGACCAGATCAGAGATGCTCTTAAGGCTGCTAAAGAGTGCAAGGGAAGACCTACAGCCATCGTAGCTCACTCAGTTAAGGGCAAGGGTGTTTCCTTCATGGAGAACCAGGCCGGATGGCACGGTAAGGCACCTAACGATGCCCAGTATGAACAGGCCATGGCAGATTTGGAAGAGATTGGTAAAGCTATCTGATGGAGGATCAAATAATGAGTGAAAAGAAGAAAATAGCAACAAGAGACAGTTACGGTGCAACTCTTGCGGAGTTGGGCGATATATATCCCAATCTGGTAGTACTGGATGCAGACCTTGCAGAGTCTACCAGAACAGGCGTGTTCCAGAAGAAGTTTCCTGAGCGTCATATTGACTGCGGTATTGCAGAGGGCAATATGATGGGTATTGCTGCAGGACTTGCTACAACAGGCAAGATCCCTTTTGTAAGTTCTTTTGCAATGTTTGCAGCAGGACGTGCTTTTGAACAGGTACGTAACAGCATTGGTTATCCTCATCTTAATGTTAAGATTGGCGGTACTCATGCAGGTATCACTGTAGGTGAGGACGGCGCTTCTCATCAGTGCAACGAAGATTTTGCGCTTATGAGCGTTATTCCCGGTATGGTAGTTATGTGCCCTGCTGACGATGTTGAAGCAAGAGCATGTGTTAAGGCTGCTGTAGAGCATGACGGTCCTGTATATATCAGGTTTGGAAGGGCTGCCTGCAATGTGATCAATGACCGTCCTGACTATCATTTTGAGATTGGCAAGGGCAGCGTTGTCAGAGAAGGAACAGATGTTACTATCGTAGCAACAGGTATCTGCGTGGATTCAGCTCTTGAAGCAGCTGAGAAGCTGTCCGCTGATGGCATCAGCGCAGAGGTTATCAATATCTGCACTATCAAGCCTATTGATGGTGAGCTGATCGCAAAGTCTGCTGCTAAGACTGGCAAGGTAGTTACAGTTGAAGAACACTCTGTTATCGGTGGTCTTGGAAGTGCTGTATGCGAAGCCCTTGCAGAGCTTTGCCCTACCAAGGTCAAGAGACTTGGTATGCAGGACAGATTCGGTGAATCAGGCACAGCAGATGAGCTGGTACACAAGTTTGGTCTGGATGGCGAAGGCGTATACAGATCAGTCAAGGAATATCTTGCATAATTAATTCAAATCATATAGACGTCCGGGGAGATAATACTGCCCCGGACGTTTTTGCGGAGGATCATTATGAACATTCTGGCACCTTCCATACTCTCAGCAGATTTTGCCAATCTGGGAGAAGATGTGGCTAAATGCGCCGATGCCGGCGCAGAATATATACATATAGACGTAATGGACGGGATCTTTGTTCCCTCCATATCACTTGGATTTCCTGTGATCACCAGTCTTAGGAAGGTTACAGACAAGGTGTTTGACGTGCATCTTATGATCACTGATCCTATCAGATATATAGAGCGCTTTTGCAAAGCTGGAGCTGATATCGTGACTTTTCATGTGGAAGCTTGCTCTGACCCTGCTGCAGTCATAGACGAGATACACAGATGCGGAGCAAAAGCCGGTATCACATTAAAGCCCGCCTCGCCCCTTGAGGATATCCTTCCTTATCTGGACAAGGTGGAGCTGGTGCTGGTCATGAGCGTAGAGCCGGGCTTTGGTGGACAGGAATATATCCCTTCATCAACAGAGAAGATCAGAAAGCTCAGGTCCATCATAGACGAGAGAGGTCTTAGCGATATGGACCTTGAAGTAGATGGAGGCATCAAGCTCTTTAACGTGCGGGAGGTTTTGGATGCGGGAGCCAATGTTATTGTGGCAGGCTCTGCTGTCTTTGCAGGAGATATAGCAGCCAATACAGCTTCTTTTGTAGAAAAGATGTGCTTGAAACAAAAATAATTCTTCATTAAAATTAAATTACAGGTAGTATTGTTCGATAATATAAGAAGGGAACAGATTAATGCTCAGAGAGTTTGTGGAACTTAGGCACACTATTTTCACAGATGAATGCAGCGACTGGCAGAGCGCACTTGAAAAGTGCGTAGAACCCCTTGTGGCCGACGGCTGCGTAAAGGCAGAGTACGCCCGGGATATTATCAACAATGTTGTGAAATACGGGCCCTACATAGTTTTGTCACCGGGAGTCGCCATGCCTCATGCACAAGGCGATAATGGGAATGTCTTAAAGAGCAGCATATCTTTTATGAAATGCGGCAATAAGGTTTTCTTTGATGACGAAAATTATGCGGACCTGTTTTTTACTATTGCGGCAAGAGATCCCGACGAACATCTGGAAAATATGCAAAAGCTAATGGAGATTCTGCAAAATGAGGAACTGATGGACAGGCTCCATGATGTAGAGTCAGATGAGGATATCCTCAAACTGGCAGATGAGTTTGATATCTGACCGGCTGAGGGAAGAGCCCTGTTCAAAGGTCCCGGATGAAGCTGATCCGGGGATGGATCTTATTGACAGCTGAAGGAAGCTGGCGGAAAGGAGAACGATTTGGTAAGCATTCTGGCATGTTGCGCAAACGGAGCTGGAACATCACTCATGATGGCCATGACTCTGGACAAGGTAGTGAAGGAAAAGGGCTGGAACGTTTCCAAGACCCATCATTGTAACCTGGAAGAAGGCAAAGAGACCGCCGAGAATTATGACGTTGTTCTCTGCCCTCAGAATTTCATCGGCATTTTTGATCCTGCAAGGGATAAGGGCGTGAAGGTGATCGGACTAAAAAATGTCCTTTCAGCTCAGGAAATAACTGAGAAGCTTGAGGCTTCCGGTGTGCCCCTTGTTTGATTGAAAAACAAGGTTTTGCAGCTGTCTCCAAAAATGAATCCAAAGCTTTCCCACTAAAAATGATGGGATTTTATTATTTTTGATGGTAATAAAGGAAGAAATCTGATAAACTTTCTTTATAGAGGTATTTTTTGTTTTACTAAGGAGGATAATAAAATGGTATCTGCAAAACTTAAGATCGTGAATGGCGAAGGACTTCACATGCGTCCTGCAAGTGTAATGAGCAAGGCTATGACACCTTTTCAGAGTTCTATCAAGATCAAGTTCAATGGCAAGGAATATGATGCCAAGTCTGTTATGATGCTGATGAGCGCTTGTATCAAGCAGGGGGCAGAGATTGAAGTAGTATGTGACGGCCCTGATGAGAAGGATGCCCTCAAGGCTGCTACCGATCTTATCAATAATGGACTGGGTGACTGATCAATAGGATGATAGGAGAAAGTATTATGTATGAGGGGATTGCCGCATCTCGCGGAATCGGTATTGGGGCGGTATGCAGGATCGAGGAACACGATCTGACATTTGATATGCATCAGGTCGAGGATGTTGCTGCCGAAAAACAGAGGCTGCATGATGCAGTAAAGAGGTTTAAAGAAGAGACTACCGAAATGGCTGAGGATGTCAGGAAGAGGATCGGACCTAAAGAAGCCGCTATCCTTGAGGGACATCTGGAAATGATATCAGATCCGGCCATGGTCGGCGAGATGGACAAGATGATAGATAGCAGACAGTGTGCTGAAGCTGCTGCTACAGCGGTTTGTGATATGTTCATCAACATGTTCTCATCCATGTCAGATGAGCTGATGAATCAGAGAGCCGCTGATGTCAGAGATATCAAGACCAGTATCTTAAAGCTGCTCCTTGGTATTGAAGATATCGATATCAGCAAGGTTGCACCCGGTACAGTACTGGTTGCAAGAGACCTGACTCCTTCAATGACATCTCAGATCGTCAAGGAGAATGTGGCAGGTATCATCACTGAGATAGGTGGTAAGACCTCACATTCAGCTATCCTTGCAAGAGCCCTTGAGATACCCGCAGTACTGTCAGTGCCCGGTATCCTGGATCAGGTTCATGACAAGGATACAGCGATCATAGATGGAACTGAAGGCCAGGTATTCATCAATCCTGAAGGAGATGTCCTGTCCACTTACATCCGTAAGCGTGAGGACTATATCCGTAAGCAGGGTGAGCTGAGAAAATTCTACGGTAAGGATACAGTTACAGCAGATGGCAAGAAGCTGGAGCTCTTCTGCAATATTGGTACTCCCAAGGATGCCAAGAAGGCTATGGAGTGTGATGGTGAAGGCATTGGCCTTTTCCGTTCCGAGTTCCTCTTTATGAACAGTAGCCATCTTCCCAGCGAGGATGAGCAGTTCGAGGCATACAAGGAAGCAGTTGAGACTATGCAGGGCCGCGCTGTGATAATCAGGACCCTTGATATTGGCGGCGATAAGGATATACCTTATCTTCACCTTAAGAAGGAAGATAACCCCTTCCTGGGATTCAGAGCAGTCCGTTATTGCCTGAAGAATGCTGATGCATATAAGGTTCAGCTCCGTGCTATCATGAGAGCAAGTGCATTTGGTAAAGTTAAGATCATGCTCCCTCTCGTTACTGTAGTTGATGAGATCAGGGCAGCCAAGGCTCTTGTGGCAGATATAGCAAAGGACCTTGAAGCTGAAGACATTGATTTTGACAGGAACATTGAAGTGGGATGCATGATCGAGACAGCATCTGCTTCACTTATAGCTGATAAGCTGGCCAAGGAATCTGCCTTCTTCTCAATCGGAACCAATGACCTTACACAGTACACCATGAGCGTAGACAGAGGTAATCCCCATGTGGCATATCTCTACTCCGCTTTCCAGCCTTCGGTACTGCGTTCTATACGCAATATCATAAAGGCAGCCAATGAGGCGGGCATTCCTGTGGGAATGTGCGGCGAGGCAGCGGCAGATCCGCTGATGATCCCTCTCCTTATCGCCTTTGGCCTTGATGAGTACAGTGTAAATCCTGTGCTTGTACTGACTGCTCGCTGCATCATCAGCAAGTGGTCTGTGGAAGAAGCAAAGGCTCTGGCTGATAAGGTTATGGAGCTGGATACTGAGAAAGAGATTGTTGATCTTCTCAAGGCTTCTGCCAAAGAATTGTGATATAATAAGCTTTCGTATGGGGCTGCGGTATGCGTTGCATGTCGCAGCCTTTTATCTTTATATGACTAAGGAGCGTTATGAGCAAAAGAGCATTTCCTAAACCCGGTAATTTCGTATATCCTGTTCCTGCTGTAATGGTGAGCCTTAAGGGAGCAGATGGACAAAAGAATATTTTTACTGCAGCCTGGACGGGCACGGTATGCTCTGATCCGCCGATGGTATATGTCTCTGTGAGAAAAGAGCGTTATTCACATCATATGCTTACTGAGACAGGAGAATTTGTGATCAATCTCCCGGATAAAAAGCTGGCCTTCTCTACTGATTACTGCGGCTGCACAACAGGAGCCAAGGTTGATAAGTTTGCAGCGTGTGGCCTTACTCCCAGGGAGGGGATAACAGTAGGCGCTCCCTCAATAGAAGAAGCTCCTGTATCCATAGAATGCAAGGTGACTCAGGTGCTGGAGCTGGGTACTCATGATATGTTCCTGGCGGAAGTCACGGCCGTTCTTGTAGATGAGAAATATATAGATGACAAAGACGTCTTTCATATGGACAGAGCAGGGCTCATAGCTTATGAGCATGGGGCCTACAGGGAGCTGGGAGAGACTCTGGGACGCTTTGGATATTCTGTGAGAAAAAAGCCCGCGGATAAGAAAACAGAAGCTAAGAAAAATAAAAGCAAAAAGGTTATCGGAGTTAAGAAAAATAATTGATAAGTCTGAGAGCTTTTGCAAATATGGCGTCTTTCGGCTATACTATAACGTGAATCATTTTCGCTAATAGTTAAATTGAAAGGCAATAGAATGTATACAAAGATAGGCAGTAACGAGCCCTGCTGGTGCGGCAGCGGCAAGAAGTACAAGAAATGTCATGAACGCTTTGATGACAAGATCATAGGTTATGAGCTGAAGGGTGCTCTTGTTCCCTCCAGGAAGATCATCAAGACAAAAGAACAGGTAGAAGGAATCAAGGCCAGCGCCAAGATCAATATGGCATGTCTGGACAGGGTGGCTGCAGAGATCCATGCAGGCATGTCCACAGAAGAGATCGACCATATTGTGGCTGAGACTACCAGAGAGATGGGCGGCATCCCTGCTCCCCTTGGATATGAAGGCTTCCCAAAGAGTGTCTGCACATCCATTAATGATCAGGTATGTCATGGTATCCCTTCTCCTACAGATATATTAAAAGATGGCGATATTATCAACGTAGACTGCTCCACCATACTGAACGGATATTTCTCTGATTCATCACGTATGTTCTGCATCGGAGAGGTATCTCCCGAAAAGCAAAAGCTGGTAGATGTGACAAGGGAGTGCGTTGAGGCGGGTATCAAAGCAGTAAAGCCCTGGACCTTTATGGGAGATATGGGACATGCAGTACATCAGCATGCTCTTGATAATGGATATACAGTAGTCAGAGAGATTGGCGGACATGGCTGCGGACTGGAGTTCCACGAGGATCCTTTTGTAAGCTTTGTATCTAAGCCCGGTACCGAGATGCTCATGGTACCCGGCATGACCTTTACTATAGAGCCCATGGTGAATATGGGTACTGACAAGATATTCGTAGACGAAGAGAATGACTGGACCATATATACAAGAGACGGTAAACCTTCCGCCCAGTGGGAGGTACAGGTCCTGGTAACAGAAGACGGCTGCGAGCTTCTGACATGGTAAGATAGGGACTATACGTCACAGGTCAGGACATTGAAGTGCATCCATGCACTTCAGAACATGTCCAAATACATCCTTATATTCCTGGCAAAGATATATATGAAATAAGCGGGCTTTTGCCCGAAAAAGGAGTAATAAATTATGCAGACTAAAGGCAAATATTACATCACCACAGCCATAGCTTACACATCCGGTAAGCCTCATATAGGCAATACCTATGAAGCTATCCTGGCTGATGCCATTGCACGCTACAAGAGATGTGATGGTTATGACGTTCATTTCCAGACAGGCTCTGATGAGCATGGTCAGAAAATCGAGACCAGAGCTATCGAGGCTGGATGCGCATCTCCCAAGGAATTTGTAGATGCTGTATCCGGAGATATCAGACGTATCTGGGATAAGGTAGGTACTTCTTATGACCGCTTTATCCGTACAACAGACGATGATCATGTTCGCCAGGTCCAGAAGATGTTCAAGAAGTTCTATGACCAGGGCGATGTATATAAGGGCTCATACAAGGGCAAATACTGTACAGAATGTGAAGCCTTCTATACAGATTCCCAGCTCAATAACGGCAAGTGCCCTGTATGCGGCGGAGATGTTCATGAGGAGGAAGAGGAAGCTTACTTCTTCAAGATGAGCAAGTATACTGACAGGCTCATAAACTATATAAATGAGCATCCCGATTTCATTCAGCCTGTAGCCCGCAAGAATGAGATGATGAACAATTTTCTCCTTCCCGGAGTACAGGATCTGTGCGTATCCAGGTCCAGCTTCAAGTGGGGCATTCCTGTGGATTTTGATCCGGGTCATGTGGTATATGTGTGGCTGGATGCTCTTGCTAACTACATAACCGGTATTGGCTATGATGTTGATGGCAATAATTCCGAGGACTTTAACAAATACTGGCCCTGCGACCTGCATCTGGTGGGTAAGGATATCATCCGTTTCCATACTATCTACTGGCCTATATTCCTGATGGCCCTTGACGTTCCGCTTCCCAAGCAGATCTTTGGTCATCCCTGGCTCCTTCAGGGCGGTGAGAAGATGAGCAAGTCCAAGGGAAATGTTATCTATGCTGACGATCTGGTAGATATTTTTGGCGTAGATGCTGTGCGCTACTTTGTACTTCATGAGATGCCCTTTGACAATGACGGCACTATTACCTGGGAGCTGATGGCAGAGCGCTTTAATTCCGATCTTGCCAATACTCTGGGTAATCTGGTCAACCGTACCATTGCCATGACCAATAAATATTTTGACGGAATAGTATCCAATCCTCATGTGGATGAGCCTGTGGATGAGGACCTCAAGAAGGTTGTCACATCCTGCTACAAGACCGTTGAAGAGAAGATGGACGGACTTAGGGTTGCAGATTCCATCACAGAGATATTTGCACTGTTTAAGCGCTGCAACAAGTATATAGACGAGACTGAGCCCTGGATCCTGGCCAAGGACGAGGCAAAACAGGACAGACTCAGGACTGTTCTCTACAATCTGACAGAATCTATCATGATAGGTGCAGGACTCCTCTATCCTTTCATGCCTGATACTGCCACACGTATAGCAGCAGACCTTAATGCTGATATCAGGGCTTTTGACAGCCTTGAGACCTTTGGCCTTTATCCTGATGGCAACAAGGTCAGCAGCCAGCCTACAATGCTCTTTGCCAGAAAAGACCTGGCAGAAGTACTGAAGGCTACAGAAGAGATCACCAGACTTCAGAAGGAAGACTATATAAAGACTCAGACTACTGCCATTGAGAATCTCGAGAAGGCAGGCAGGAGCTTTGATGCTGACAAGATCAGACAGAATCTGGCAGCCATCGGCGAAGGTGCTGTCAGCGATGAAGAAGTGATAGATATTGAGTCAAAGCCTGAAATAGAATACGATCAGTTTGCATCCATGCAGTTCCAGGTAGGCGAAGTTATAAAGTGTGAAGCAGTAGCCAAGTCCAAGAAACTCCTGGTATCCCAGGTAAGGGTGGGCAGCCGCACACTTCAGATAGTATCCGGTATCCGCAAATACTACTCACCTGAAGAGATGGTGGGCAAGAAGGTAATGGTACTCGTTAACTTAAAGCCTGCAAAGCTTGCGGGAGTGGACTCTGAGGGTATGCTCCTTTGTGCTGAAGGCGCAGACGGAGAGTTGTCCCTTATGGTTCCCGAAAAGAAGATGCCTGCAGGAGCAGAGATCGCCTGATCCAAAGAGAACGATCTGCCCATTCTGATCTATCAGGATGGGCAGCCTATCTATAGCTTATATCTTGTGAATACTGACTAAATGATCATAGAACTGAGGTGAGCCTATGGTGACAAAGGAAGAGTTCTATTACGGTTCGGCAGATGGTATCAGCAGGATCCATGCGGTGGTATGGAAGCCTGAGGGAGAGCCTCTTATGGCGATCCAGATAGTACACGGGATGCAGGAATTTATAGACAGATATGATGAGTTTGCCCGCTTCCTTGCAGAAAAGGGATATCTGGTATGCGGCGAAGACCACCTGGGTCATGGAGAATCTGTTCCCGAGGGCGGCAGCTATGGCTATTTCTGCAGTAGAGAGCCTGAGAGAGTGATCGTTGATGATACTCACAGGCTTAGCCAGCTGATCAGGAATTCATACGGCGCTATACCTATTATCCTCTTTGGACACAGCTTTGGCTCCTTTATCACAAGGGATTATCTTGCCAGATACGGCAGAGAGCTCAAAGCCTGCATATTGTCAGGTACAGGCTATATGCCTGAGAAGCTTCGCGCTCTGGCCAGCGCTATCTGTAAGGTCCAAAGGCTCTTTCTTGGAGATAAGCATGAAGCCAGGATGCTCAATAAGATGGGCTTTGGCAGCTACCTGTCAAGGATAGATAATCCACGTACGCCTCAGGACTGGCTTAGCTATAATACTGAGAGCATTGACCTCTACAGGGCTGACAAGAGATGTATGTTTTGCTTTACCTTAAACGGTTTTGCCACACTTTTTGCCCTGCTAAAAAGGGTAAATGACAAGCGCCTCATGGCGGATATCCCCCATGACCTGCCCATATATATGGCTGCAGGCAAGGAGGATCCTGTTGGCGGCTACGGCGTTGATGTAGAGAAGCTCTATCATGTATACAAGGATGAGATAGGTCTTAATGTGGAACTAAAGCTCTATGACGGCATGCGCCATGAGCTCCACAATGAGCCCGGAAGGCAGGCTGTATACGAGGATTATCTGGCCTGGATCAGGAGATACTCCAATGATTAAGGACAAGAGATGCCACATCCGCCGCGGCTTTGCAGCTGATTGGGATACTGCCATGGAGCTTGCCTGGCGTACCTTTGAAGAGTTCAATGCCCGCGATTATTCCCAGGAGGGCAGGGACAACTTCATGCATTTCGTAAAAGATGATGAGCTCTATCGTCAGTTTGCCCTGGGCAATTATCAGCTCCTTTTGGCAGAAGATATAGGAGACGAGGATGATGAGCGCCCTATCATCGGCATGCTCCTTCTTAGAGAGAACAGGCATATCTCCCTTCTCTTTGTAGACGGCAGCTGCCACAAAAGAGGCGTGGGACATGAACTGGTCAAATGCGCCACGGATTGGGT
Organism: Butyrivibrio sp. MC2013; assembly: GCF_000424585.1. Taxonomy (GTDB): domain Bacteria; phylum Bacillota; class Clostridia; order Lachnospirales; family Lachnospiraceae; genus Butyrivibrio. The sequence continues at coordinate 21,436 of NZ_AUKE01000028.1, read as the reverse complement.
ATCAGCCTGCAAGAAGAGCTTCTATATCACTGTAAATGCAGCTCCCTATGCCAAAGAGTTCTATCATCATGAAGGCTTTGAGGATGTGGAGATCGAGAAACTGGATAACGGGATTTTATATATTCCCATGCGTAAAAAGATTATTTGATGGAAAAGGATAGAAAAAATGTCAACGTTATTTAATATGGATAGCCCTATAATGAGATTTTTGGGACGCCTTGCTGATCTGATGCTGCTCAATCTCATAACTCTTCTGGGCTGCCTTTTGATCATCCCTGCCGGTGCTTCTATCACAGCTATGCATTATGTGCTCCTTAAGATGGCCAGAGGCAAGGATACGTATATTATCAGGGATTGGTGGAAATCCTTTAAGCTTAATTTTAAACAGGCTACTATCATATGGCTTGTGATGCTGGTGTTCATAGCCGTACTTGGCTTTGACTTTATCAGCTACAGGAGTGGAGCCGTGAATCTCCCGGGCATTATGACGATCCTCACCGCAGTTGCGGCGCTGATCCTCTACATCGTCTTTCTGTACATATTCCCCATACTATCAAGGTTTTCCAATAGTATCAGGGTCACTCTCAAGAATTCACTGCTCATGGCTATCCTTGGACTTCCCAGGACTGTGGCCATGGCTGTTGTGACAGCGCTTCCTACGGTATTTTTCCTGCTCCTTCCTGATGCAGCCATGAGGGTGATGCCCCTTTATCTGGTATTTGGTATGAGCGTTCCGGGACTTATATGTGCTTATTTATACAGTCCTCTTTTTGCCAGATTTGAGCCTGAAGAAAAGGAAGAAGCAGGCGAGGAGCTTACTGATGATGACTATAAGCAGGCTGCCAGGATCCTGCAGTCTGACGATGTTATCGAGGAGCAGGAACTCAAGGATTGATGATAGTTTCTATTTTCGATAGATTATAGAGCGTTTTTATATGCTTTAATGGTCAAACTATACATAAAAAGCCGCATCATTCGGCATCTTGCCGAGGGGATGCGGCTTTTTATAGTCAGAATGTCAGAGATGTATATATTGAATATTATTCATAAGCAATTTGTCTAAGAGATTCGGGAAAATTTGTGGAATCGCTCCATATCAAAAAAAATCCCCTAAGGATATACTGATAAAGGATGTTGGAGGGGAAACAATCAAGTTGCTTCATCCACGAATAGTAAGAATCGTAAATTAACCAGATGGAGGTTATGAGAAATGGCAAGTTTACAGCTGGATCACGTTACAAAACAGTACCCTAACGGATTTGTAGCAGTTAAAGATTTTAATCTTGATGTTGAAGACAAGGAATTCATCATTTTCGTAGGCCCTTCAGGATGCGGAAAGTCTACAACACTTCGTATGATCGCAGGTCTGGAGGATATCAGCTCCGGTACACTGAAGATCGGCGGCAAGGTAATGAACGATGTAGAGCCCAAGGATCGTGATATCGCAATGGTATTCCAGAACTACGCTCTGTATCCTCACATGACAGTATATGATAACATGGCTTTCGGACTTAAGCTCCGTAAAGTTCCTAAGGATGAGATTGACCAGAAGGTTAAGGCAGCAGCTAAGATCCTGGATCTGTCCAATCTCCTTGATCGTAAGCCCAAGGCTCTGTCCGGTGGTCAGAGACAGCGTGTAGCTATGGGACGTGCTATCGTACGTAATCCTAAGATCTTCCTTATGGATGAGCCTCTTTCAAACCTGGATGCAAAGCTTCGTGTTCAGATGAGAACAGAGATCGCTAAGCTTCACCAGAAGCTGGGCACCACAATTGTATACGTTACACACGATCAGACAGAGGCTATGACTCTTGGTACCAGGATCGTAGTTATGAAGGACGGTGTTATCCAGCAGGTTGACACACCTCAGAACCTGTATGAGAAGCCCGCTAACCTCTTCGTTGCAGGATTCATGGGATCACCTCAGATGAACTTCCTGGATGCTGACGTTGAAGTTGCAGGAGATGTTGCATTCCTGAAGATCGCTGGACAGAAGATCGAGCTTCCTCCGGCTAAGTCCAAGAAGCTGATCGATGGCGGCTACAACGGCAAGAAGGTTACATTCGGTATCCGTCCTGAAGATGTTGATGATTCCGAAGTATTCGTAAACACAGCTAAGGCAGTATTCGAGTCTACAATCAACGTATACGAGCTCCTTGGTGCAGAAGTTTACCTCTACTTTGATCTGGAAGGCTTCCCTATCACAGCACGTGTAGATTCCAGAACAACAGCTAGACCTGGCGATAAGGTTAAGTTCGGTTTCGATGTAGAGAAGATCCACATCTTTGATAAAGAGACAGAGAACACAATCACCAACTAATAGTTTGGCAGTGATCTGAATAATAATGATTGCACAGATGATGGGAAAACCTTCATCTGTGCAATTTTTTTACCGAATACTATGGTGTGATGTACTGTTAATCTTGCGCATGGGATGAATTTAACATATATTAACAATAGGATCGATAATATAATGAGGTAGGTGTCAAAAGTTCCTTTTGACACCTTATGACTAACGGATTGTTCCGTTTCTTCGAAACTCTCACAATCCTAAAACATTCGCAAATCTGCACTACGTGCTACTTTGCTCATGTTTTGCGGGTCATAAATTCATATTCGATTTCGAGCAAGCTCGAATCGAAATGACTTTTGACCCTTACGTCATATA
>NZ_AUKE01000028.1:0-18758 GCF_000424585.1 Butyrivibrio sp. MC2013 | reverse complement strand
ACGTGCTACTTTGCTCATGTTTTGCGGGTCATAAATTCATATTCGATTTCGAGCAAGCTCGAATCGAAATGACTTTTGACCCTTACGTCATATAATTAGCATTGTTTCAATCTTGAGAGGTAGCTTATGATTTCAGCACAGATTATCAAGAACAGTATCAGTCAGCTTCAGGCTGTGACCAAAGTGGATCTCACAGTTACGGACCTGTCCGGAAGTGTGGTGGCCACTACTACAGATGAGCCTATAGCAGATGCAGGCCTTATATCGGGCTTTGCCATGTCTCCTGCAGATTCTCAGGTTGTAGGCAACAGGCATCTACTCAAGATCATGGATGAGGGCGAGCCGTCCTTTATCCTGATAGCATCCGGTGAGGGCGAAACTGCATATATGACAGGCAGGATCTGCTGTTTCCAGATACAGGATCTGATCGTAGCCTACAAGGAGCGTTATGATCGCAACAACTTCTTCCAGAATCTGATGCTGGACAATATGCTCCTGATAGATGTTTACAATAGGGCAAAGAAGCTCCATATAGATGTATCTGTACCCAGGGTAGTGCTGCTGGTGGATGTATCCGAGCAGGAGGGAGATAATAATGCGCAGGAAGTGCTAGGCGGAATGTTCTCTGCTCAGTCAGGTGACTATATCACAGCTGTTGATGAATCCAGTATCATCATCATCAAGTCCCTTGGAGATACAGAGGATTATACAGAGATCGAGAAGATCTCAGATTCTATTGTAGATATGATGAGTACAGAGCTCATGATGAATGTACATGTGGCTTACGGTACCATCGTTGGCGAACTAAAGGACCTGTCCAAATCCTATAAAGAGGCAAAGATGGCTCTGGAAGTGGGTAAGATATTCTATGTGGAAAAGAAGGTCAATGCTTATAATACCCTGGGTATTGGCAGACTCATATATCAGCTGCCTATAAATCTCTGCCATATCTTCATGAAAGAGATCTTTGGTGACAGGGACGTGATCAGCCAGCTGGATGAGGAGACACTGAGCACTATTGCCAGATTCTTTGAGAACAACCTCAATGTATCAGAGACTTCCCGTCAGCTCTTTGTGCACAGGAACACTCTTGTTTACAGGATTGAAAAGTTGGAGAGACTGACAGGCCTGGATATCAGGAAGTTTGATGATGCCATGACCTTCAAGATCGCTCTTATGGTCTCCAACTACATGCGTTACCTTGATACTCATGAATATTGACAAATAGGATAATACAAGATATATTTTAATAGCTGCGGTCCTGTCAAAGGTGCATACAGGGATCTGCGGCAGGGTCTTACGCAATGGGAGACCGTGAATCGTGTCAGGGCGGGAACGCAGCAGCACTAAGCGGAACCTTTCGTGTGTTGTAGGGTCGCCTTGCCTCAGACCTGTGTGTGCCTTTGGCAGGACCGCTTTTTGATGGGCATTTGTGGCATGTGTCACAGTGCCTATTTTTTATGGATATGAAAATGAATGCAGATTTCGGATGAATTTATTAGTTATCATTTTCTGACTGCATAAGCACCTAAATAGACAGATAATTATTGGTTGTAGCAATAAACTGGAATGAAGTTGCGCCTAAGTGGAATAAAATTGTAGCTGCATTCAAAAAAGCTTATTCTGTATCATCTAAGAATATTAGTAGTGCTTTTTCAACTTCGAAAACTCAGATTACTGAACAAATAAAAACCACACCATCAATTACTCGAAGCGGAAAAAATGTCACAATCAATACAATAACCTACAAATGCACAGTTGGTGCAAACTCAATTGTCAAAAAGAAATTTTCAAGTAATACATATTATGTGGCAGTACGTTATAAAGGTTCGGTGTGGGTGTGTACTAGCAAAACGCTTTCGTTTTCACAAGCCAAAGTAGTTCAGTATGGCAATAATTCATATGTTGGAATATGGGCAACCAAAAAAAGCGGAGCAATAAAATTATGTCAACCAAAACCGAGAGGACCAGAAATTCACGGAAATGGCGCGTCGGGGTATTATTATCATTACCATTTAGATTATAACAATACAAAACATTGCCATGTATGGTTTAGCAAGTAAAAAATGATATATTTCAACTAATTATTTCAAAGGGTATTATTTTTGAGTAATATTATTAATACAAAATGAAAGAGGTGACAATATGTATGAGTATTGCCCTGAGGGAGTCAATTGGGAATTAGATGAGCCGCAGTCATTTGTTGGCGAGAAGTTTGAGAGATTTATCAGCTTGTTGTTCGTAAAAGCTGATTCCTTTTCGTTGACTATGGTTCCTTATGGAGAAGATACAGATAGAAGATTGGAAAAAGAGCTTGAACAGTATAAAATAAAACAGCTTATGGTGCCTGTATGGTATGGGTATTACGCTGATGATATGGCTCTTCATGAATTGCCGACAAAGACAATTAAAATGTATAAGGCAAATGAGGCCGCCAAAGCAGTGCTTTTAAACTATATAGATGATATATTTCTTCGTAAAAAGGAAAAAGAAGAATTCGTGGATGCCTGCTTTTCTTTAGAGGACTTGAATTTTTATGATGGTGATAGTTGGCTTTTGGGAACTGTATCTCATGAAATGATCGCTACACTTTATAATACCGATGATTCTTTTGATGAGCTGGTTAATGAGATAGGTAATTGGAAAAAAGTAGAAGGTTCAGTATTAAAAATACCTGATTTTATGTCACAAGAATAACTCGTATAGCATATTATTATTATCAGGAGATGATATGTTAAGGGAATATGGTGCATGCAGTCTCTGTCCTAGAAAATGTAAAGTGAATAGACTGCAAGGGGAAAAAGGTTATTGCGGTCAGACAGCAGAGATCACAGCAGCTAGAGCGGCTCTTCATTATTGGGAGGAGCCGTGTATATCCGGGACCACAGGATCCGGAGCTGTTTTTTTCTCAGGCTGTAATATGGGATGTGCATTTTGCCAGAATCAGGAAATAGCCAGGGGAGAAGTTGCCAGGTCTTTGACTATAGATAGGCTCTCCGATATATATCTGGAGCTGCAGGCCAAGGGGGCTGCCAATATCAATTTGGTGACAGCTTCTCATTTTATCCCTTCCGTGGCTGAGTCCCTGCGCCTTGCAAAGAAAAAGGGCCTGAATATCCCTGTGGTATATAACAGCTCAGCATATGAAACTACAGATGCCTTAAGGCTCCTTGATGGCCTTGTCGATGTATATCTGCCTGATTGCAAATATCATGATAGTATATTATCTGCTGAACTTTCCAAGGCTCCAGATTATTTTGAGACGGCCATGGCAGCCATAGAAGAGATGGTCAGACAGGTGGGAGATGCTTCCTTTTATCCGGTCGGGACTATTCCCGGGGCGGCAGGTTCTGACCAGCTAGAAGATAAAGATCTCTTATCTGCAGATGAGTATAATGATCTGGTAGTGGAGCTTGATGATGATTATGAAGGCCCGCTTGTGAAGAAGGGAGTCATAGTCAGGCATCTTGTCCTGCCGGGGCATCTTGATGACAGTAAAAAGGTATTGCTGGGACTTAACGAGAGATTTGGTAACAGTATATACATCAGTATCATGAACCAGTACACGCCGCTAAGGTCTGTGCCCGGACACCCGGAACTTGATGGGAGGGTACCTGAGGCAGAATACGAAGAGCTTTTGGATTTTGCGGCCGATATAGGCATAGAAAATGCCTTTCTTCAGGCGGGAGATACTGCCAAGGAGAGCTTTATACCAGACTTTGATTATACCGGTCTATAAAGCTGCCGTACTATGGATAGAGTAGCTTTGAAAACTGCTTGGTCCTGGTTTGATTAAAGGAATGGATATGAGAAAAGAGTTTGAAGACATAGAGAGTGCTGACAATTATTATATGGGACAGGCGCTTGCTCAGGCCAGAAGAGCGTATAAGCTTGGAGAAGTGCCCATAGGCTGCGTCATAGTCAGAGATGGAGAGATCATAGGAAGAGGCTATAACCGCAGAAATACTGACAAATCCGTCCTCTGCCACGCAGAGATATCTGCTATCAGAAAGGCGGTCAGGATAGAAGGCGATTGGCGAATGGAGGATTGTACACTATATGTGACCCTTGAGCCTTGTCAAATGTGTGCAGGTGCCATAGTCCAGGCCAGGATCCCCAGGGTAGTCATAGGCTCCATGAATCCCAAGGCAGGCTGCGCAGGCTCGGTACTTAATATTCTTGAGCATCCGGATTTTAATCATCAGTGTGAGGTTGCAAGAGGTGTCAGAGCAGAGGAATGCAGCGATATATTAAAGACCTTCTTTGTAGAACTCAGGATCAGAAACAAAATGGAGAAAGAGAAAGAAAAAGATCAATAAGAGAAACATCTATCAGAGAAATATCAATAAGAGAAATATCCATAAGAGAAAGCCCCGTCAATTGCGGGGCCTCTTTTTGTCTATATAGTCCTCAATTTTCCTGGCGTCTGCGCTGCTCTTATCTCCGGGTGTCCTGTGGGAGCGCCTGTAGGCTGAGGGCGGCATGCCCTTCTCATGGCGAAAAGCCTTGGAGAAGACAAGGGGATCTGAGTAGCCGCAGGAGAGAGCAATACTCTCTATGGGCAGGTCTGTTACCTTGAGCATGTCACAGGCTTTGGATATGCGGAAGGAACTGAGATATTGCTGGGGAGATATTTCCAACTCGTTCATAAACAGAGTGTAGAGATAACTCCTGTTGACGCATACATAGCTTGCGATATCGGTTATCCTGATGGGATTATAATAGTTACTCTTGATATACTCCAGCGCCTTGATCACATAGTAATTGGTATTCTCAGGGGCGCTTCCCGGGCTTACTGCTGAACCGGCTACTTCGCCCAGAAATAGCCTTAGGAGCCCGCTCCTTGCAAGGTGATCCGAATAGGAGAAGGTATTGTGATCCATCATCTGCCTTACCAGCTCGCTGATCTTGTCGCCATTCTCTGATTGGAATATAGGCGAAGCTGTGGACAGGCCAAGGTCTGCTACCACTTCTCCGGCCCTGCTTCCTCCAAAGCCCACCCATACATAGGTCCAGGGATCCTCTTCATCGGCCTCGTAATACGATAGTATCTCAGGCGTGATAAGGAAGCCGTAGCCTGCCGACAGCGGATAGACCATGCCTCCTGATTTAAATACCCCCTTGCCGCTGATGACAAAGTGGATCATATAATGGGGTTTTACAGCAGGTCCGAAATGGTGCCTGGCCTGAGTCCTGGACAGGCCGCAGCTGGCCACCACCAGTTCTTCATTTTCTTCCGGAGCAAATTCCAGTTTGTACGCTTTCTCCATACAATAACATCATCCTCATAACTGATAATAATCCGTTTTGATCAATACCATAATAGCATTCCTGCATAGTATCCTGCAAAAGACAATTAGAGCCCCTATTATGCTTAAAAAAATGTGTAAGATATTCTGCTCTCGTGTATAATAAGAAGGACGATGGAATAAATAATAGATAGGAGCAGAATGAATGTCGATTGGTGATGAGATAATCCAGGGCATCAGTCAGACTGCGGATACTGTCACAAAGGCGGTAGAGACAGGCGATTTCAGTCATCTCTCAGGTGATATCACAAGGACTGTTTCCATAGCTACAGACAGAGTCAGAGCTGAAGCCAGGAAGATTTCAATAGATAGGATGAGCCCTGTAAATAACGCATACAGAGGCGGCGTAAATAGTACAGAGAGCTATCTCAAAGCCAGAAGAGAGGCGGAAGAGAAGGGGAAGCACATGAGTGCTTTTCAGCTCAGGCGTCCGGGTAAGGGCGGAGCTATAGCCGGGATCATTGTGGGAGGTATACTTACCTTTTCTTTTGGTATAGCCTTCCTGGGAGTACTGGGAGCCTTTGTGATGACAGGACTGGCTGAGACCCTTATAGGACTGGCGGTTGTCAGCGCATTCTTGGGAGTCAGCATGATCCCATTGATATCCGGTATCACCAAGTCAGGTGATGTGGACCGCTTCAGGAAGCTGGCAAGCGCGGTAGGAAGCAGAGAATATATAGGTATAGATGAGCTGTGCCAGAGAATGGCTTCTTCCAGAAAGGATGTCCTAAAGGATATCAAGCGCCTGATGAAGAAGGGGATGCTCCCTGAAGCCAGGCTGGATGAGGGAGAGACCACACTGATCCTCACAAGGAGTGCCAGCGAGCAGTACGATATGATGCAAAGGGCTGCCATAGAGAGGCGCGAGGAGCAGCAGTTAAAGACTGTTGACGCTGAAGTGCTCACAGATGATGAAGCAGCAAGAGCGCTTATCAGCGAGGGTAACAGCTATCTGGTAAGAGTCAGACAGATTAACGACAAGATATCCGAAGCTGATACTATGTCTGATAAGCTATACAAGCTTGAGAAGATCATGCAGAAGATATTTGAGGAAGTAGGCAGGAATCCTTCCAAGGCCAATGACCTGAGGAAGTTTATGAACTACTATCTCCCTACTACAGAAAAGCTCCTCACAGCCTATGTTCAGCTGGATGGCCAGCCCGGTGTGGGCAATGTGGTTGAGACCAGGCAGCAGATATCCGGAGCCATGGATACCATCAATATGGCTTTTGAAAAGCTCCTGGATGATCTTTTCCAGGAACAGGCATGGGATATTTCGTCAGATATATCAGTCATGCAGACTATGATGAAACAGGACGGTCTGGTAAAGGATGATATGCCCTCGCAAATGTCAGGAACTGCTGCAGCTACGGCCACAGCCACAATGGCGGCAGGTGCATATGAGAAAGAGTAGATGATCTTAGAGAGAATCAAGCTGCTTATCGAATAAAAATAGATAAAAGATAACAAAGAGGAACAATTGGAGGAAGGAATAATAATGGATAACAAATTTGAAGAACTTGAAGCAAGTGTACCCACCCTGTCATTTGATGCTGGCGCAGCAGCTGCTGCAGCAGAAGCACCTGCTCCTGCCGCTGAAGCTGAGGCTCCGGGGGAAAGCCTTGGAGCAGCTGAGTTTGCCAAGGAGTCTGTACTTTCTCCTGAAGAGCAAAAGCAGGTAGATGAGTTTGTAAAGCAGATCGACATTGCCAATTCCCAGGCTGTTATGAACTACGGCGTAGGTACTCAGAAGAAGCTGGCAGACTTTAGCCAGAAGGCTATCGACAATGTTCGTACCAAGGACATGGGCCAGGTGGGCGATATGCTTACAGGCCTTGTGACACAGCTCAAGAATTTTGATGTAGAAGAGAATGAAAAGGGCTTCCTCTCTATCTTCAAGAAGGGAGCTAACCGTGTAAATGAGCTCAAGGCCAAGTATTCCAGCGTAGAGACCAATGTAAACGCTATCACAGGCCAGCTGGAGCAGCACCAGGTGACATTGATGAAGGATGTAGCTCTCCTGGATCAGATGTACAACCTTAACCTCAACTATTTCAAAGAACTGACCATGTATATCGAAGCCGGCAAGAAGAAGCTTGAGGAAGTCAGAAACGGAGATCTGGCACAGCTTCAGGCCAAAGCCGAGCAGACAGGACTTCCTGAGGATGCCCAGAAGGCCAAGGATATGGCCAATCTCTGTGACAGATTTGAGAAGAAGATCTATGATCTGGAGCTGACCAGGACAATCGCTATGCAGACAGGACCTCAGATCCGTATGGTACAGTCCTCTGATACAGTGATGGCTGAGAAGATCCAGTCTACTATAGTAAATACCATTCCTCTTTGGAAGAATCAGATGGTCATCGCCATGGGCGTAGAGCATTCACAGCAGGCTGCCAAAGCTGAGCGTGAGGTTAATGATATGACCAATGAGCTCCTCAAGAAGAATGCGGAGAGACTCCATACGGCCTCTGTTGCTACTGCCAAGGAAGCTGAGAGAGGCATCGTAGACATGGAGACCTTAAGGCATACTAACGAAGAGCTGATCAAGACTATTGATGAAGTCCTTGCTATCCAGAAGGAAGGCAAAGAAAAGCGCCGCGCTGCAGAGACTGAGCTCAATCAGATCGAAGGCCAGCTCCGCGACAAGCTTATCGAAGCATCACATACCTGATAGAATATTTACAGGCCCTGCCTTTTTGGCGGGGCCTGTTTTTGCATCCCTTTCAATGCTGCAAGCCAAGATATTGAGCTCTTTTTAACATTTTGACAGCTTTTATGAACAATAACTGATAACAATCCCTGCCGGATAAAATATAGAATATAAGCAAGAAGATATCTGTATTTACTTAGGAGGACAATATGCAAGACCAGGAAATGAAACAGAAATTACTTGAGGGGTTTGAAAAAGAGTTTGGTTACAGTCAGGGGGTCAGATGCTTTTTTGCTCCCGGACGTGTGAATCTGATAGGTGAACATACTGACTATAACGGGGGACATGTATTTCCCTGTGCTCTTACAATTGGAACCTATGCGGCAGTAAAGAAGAGGGATGACAATCTCCTTCGCTTTGTATCACTGAATTTTGAGAACAGCAGAGTGGATTCCTCTCTTGATGATCTCACTCCTTCAGAGGCAGCAGGCTGGACTAATTATCCCAAGGGCGTGGTATGGGCCTTTGAGGGCAGAGGTATGAAGCTGGATCATGGCTTTGATATGGCTGTCATCGGCAATATCCCTGCAGGAAGCGGCCTGTCTTCATCAGCATCCCTTGAGGTGCTCACAGGATATATGCTTAAGAGCCTCTATGGCTTTGATGTGACAAATACCGATCTGGCGATAATCGGTCAGTATTCAGAGAACAATTACAATGGCATGAACTGTGGCATCATGGACCAGTTTGCTTCTGCCATGGGCAAGGAGGATAATGCGATCTTCCTTAATACTGCAGATCTTTCTTTTGAATATGCTCCTATAAAGCTGGACGGCATTAAGCTGGTAGTCACTAATACCAACAAGAAGCACAAGCTCACCGATTCCCAGTACAATGCCCGCAGGTCTTCTTGCGAAGCAGCTCTTGCTGAGCTCCAGACTGTGTGTGATATCAAGGGCCTGGGCGATCTGACTCCCGAGGAATTTGAGAAGGTGAAGGATGCCATTAAGGATGACGACAGAAGGCGCAAGGCAAAGCATGCTGTATATGAGAATGCCCGTACCCTTGAAGCTGTGGAGGCGCTTAAGGCAGGAGAGCTTGACCGTTTTGGCAAGCTTATGAACGCATCTCACGTATCCCTTAGAGATGATTATGATGTTACAGGAATAGAACTGGATACACTGGCAGAGGAAGCCTGGAAGATAGATGGCGTCATCGGTTCCCGTATGACAGGCGGCGGCTTTGGCGGCTGCACAGTATCACTGGTAAGAGATGAAGCCATAGATGAATTTAAAGAGAAGGTGGGTGCTGCTTACAAAGAGAAGATCGGATATGATTGCACCTTCTATATCATATCTGTAGGCGCAGGCCCGAGAGAGGTGTAAAGGGCCATGACAGACGTATATGAGAGCATATTGGACCTGGCGGCTTATGGTCTTGCCACAGGTCTTATTAAGAGCGCAGATACAGTATATACAATCAACCATATCCTCTCTGTGATGGATATGGACGGCTTTGAGGATGATATCAGCCCGGAGGAGGAAGCTGCAAAGAGAGCTGCAGCAATGGACAGGGCTGCTATAGAGGACGGTTCCTGCATTGAGAAGATACTGGGAGTACTCCTTGATGCTGCAGAAGCAAAGGGCATGATCCCAGAGGGCAGTATAGCATACAGAGATCTCTTTGATACTGAGCTTATGGGAGTTCTGACTCCCCGCCCCAGTGAAGTGATCGAGCATTTTAACAGGCTCTATGATGAGAGTCCCGTAGCTGCCAGCGATTGGTATTATGACTTTAGCAGGGACAGCAACTATATCAGAAGGGCCCGCATTGCAAGGGATCTGAAATGGGTGACTCCCACAGAATACGGTGACCTAGATATCACTATCAATCTGTCCAAGCCAGAAAAGGATCCCAGGGCTATTGCAGCTGCCGGCAAGGCCAGGCAGTCCGGCTATCCCAAGTGCCAGCTTTGCAGGGAAAATGAAGGTTACCGCGGCAGGGTAGATCATCCCGCCAGGCAGAATCACAGGATCATCCCTCTTACGATCAATAACAGTCCCTGGTTTTTGCAGTATTCACCCTATGTTTATTACAATGAGCATTGCATAGTATTTAATTCTGCCCATGTACCTATGAAGATAGATCATGAGGCCTTTTGCAAGCTCTTTGACTTTGTAAAGCTCTTCCCTCATTACTTCGTAGGCTCCAATGCGGACCTTCCTATTGTGGGCGGCTCTATCCTCTCCCATGATCATTTCCAGGGAGGCCACTATGAGTTCCCCATGGCTAGGGCAGGGGTAGGCAGGAGCTTTAGCGTTACAGGCTTTGAAGATGTAGATGCAGGCATTGTTGACTGGCCTATGTCAGTCATCAGGCTGTCAGCGCCTGACAGCGACAGGGTGATAGCTTTGGCTGACCACATCCTGTCTGCATGGAGATCCTACACGGATGAAGATGCTTTTATCTATGCATATACAGATGATACGCCTCATAATACCATCACTCCCATTGCCAGGAAGCGCGGAGACAGATTTGAGCTGGATCTGGTCCTTAGGAACAATATCACCACAGATGAACATCCTATGGGCGTCTTCCATCCTCATGCAGAGCTCCATCATATCAAGAAGGAAAACATAGGACTCATCGAAGTCATGGGCCTTGCAGTACTTCCTTCCAGGCTCAGGACTGAGATGGCAGATCTGAAAAAGGCTATATTAGAGGGCAGGGATCTGAGAGCTGATGAAAAGACTGCTTCCCATGCAGATTGGGCAGAGAAATTCATGGCATCTTATGATCATATAGATGAGTCCAATATAGACAAGGTATTGCAGGATGAGATCGGAAAGGTATTTTTGCAGGTTCTCACCGATGCAGGTGTCTACAAGAGGACTGCTGAAGGTATAGCTGCCTTTGATAGATTTATAAAGAGCCTTGGTTGAAACTGTCTGCTATAATATGGGTATATGTTAAAGGAAATTAAGGAGCAGATATGTTTAGAAGAACTAAGGCCCGCCTGAAGCAGGCTGAGGATGTATGCAGGATGCTTGATGAGCAGTATGGGGCAGAGATGGTCACTTACCTGGATCACAGAGATGCCTTTGAGCTGCTGATAGCTACCATTCTTTCAGCCCAGTGCACTGATAAGAGAGTCAATATGGTCACTCCGGGGCTTTTTGCAAAGTACCCTACGGTCCATGATTTTGCCGGGGCGGACCTTTCAGAGCTTGAAGAGATCATTCATTCAGTTGGCTTTTATCACGCCAAGGCTACGAATATCATAGCCTGTGCCAAAAAGCTTGAAGAGGACTTTGGGGGAGAGGTGCCAAGGACCATAGAAGAGCTCACCTCTCTTCCGGGAGTAGGGAGAAAAACTGCCAATGTGATCAGAGGCAACATATTTGAAGACCCTTCCATAGTGGTAGATACTCATGTAAAGAGGATATCCAAAAGGCTGGGACTCACAGATACAGACGATCCTGTATTGGCAGAAGAGGAACTGATGAAGGTACTTCCAAGAGATAACTGGATCCGTTACAACATCCAGATCATAAGGCTTGGCAGGACCATATGCTCTGCCAGATCACCTAAATGCAGTGAATGTTTCCTTAGGGACATATGCCCTGCTCGTCAATGAAGCTTACAATAGAATCTCTGTTCATGGACCTGATGGCTTCGGCTTTGGGTCTTAGAGCAGAGATTTTTTCTTGGGCTTCTGAGCTTGTCAGCCCCAGGTGCTCCTTGTAGAGCTTGCACAGGAGCTTGTAGGTGGCAATGGTATCAGTGCCTGTGGATACAGCATATTCTGCAATGCAGGCAGCCTCTTCATATTTGTCATGAAGGCTTAGTACCTGTGCCCAGTCCTGCAGGGTGGTGACCAGAGTGATATAGGAATTGTCATACTTGGTAAGGATAGGAAGATTGGCAGCGCCGTACATGAATTTCAAGTCGGTGTTGGTGTAGCCTGTGAGATTTACGATCTTGCGGCCGGGATCTGCCAGGCTTTTGATGGTATATTCCATATGATCCACTTCGGGATGTCCCTGGAGCGCGCCAAAGGGCAGCTTATCAAGGGGGATAGTGATATACTCCAGGTCCATAAGGCTCTTTACAGGAGCGTTGTTGGCTTCGCGCTCCCTTTGCCAGAAGCTGTCCTCTTCCTTGCCCTTTCTAAGCTCGTAATTAAGCCAGAAACAGAATATGATAAAAAGCGGTACACCAATGGGAAATCCGAAATGCATGACAGTCCTCCCCGGGAATAGATCAAATACTATATTTGCAAACATTGTTGAATCCAAAATCCAATAATGTTTCAATTTCGGATGATAAGTATATGGTATTTTGTTTAATTCAGAGATATAATGATTCGGATGTATAAAAATGTAATGCATTCTTGGATAAATAATCCAAGAATGTATGCAAATAGGCCATTTGAAAGCAACTAAAGTTGCTGGGCCTATTTGCCAGATTCATGTTCTCACGAAACACGCAGTAAATGCGTGTTTCTGAATGGTCATCTAATAATTTATGCTTCTTTGGATCGACAGATAAGATATAATTGATGGTTTATTTATATGATACCATGATTTTTTGATATGGAGCAGGCGATGAAGAAGTTTTTGGGTGGAATAATTATAGGACTTGGGCTCATGGTGCTGCCGGGGCCCGCAGCTCATGCGGCAGCAGGCAACCTGATCTCAGGTGGCGTGAGCATCGGAGATGTGGATGTCTCAGGTATGACACCTGAACAGGCAAGGGCTGCTGTAGAAGCCAAGATGGAAGAGTATTCGCAGGCTATGATCACCCTTACAGGCAAAGGTGAGAATGACCGCTATACAGTATCTGCAGGTGATATGGGCCTTACCTGGACCAACAGGTCGGTGATAGATGAAGCCGCCAGGCTTGGCAAGAGCGGCAATGTGGTCAAGAGATACAAGGATCAAAAGGATGCTGAGAAAGAGGGCGTACATTTTGACCTGGAGTATGCGCTTGATGATACGATCCTGACAGATATATTCGAAAAAGAATGCAGCTCTTTTAACTCTGAGGCGCTTAATTATGAGCTTCATAGAGAAAATGGCAGCTTTGTGATCACAGACGGTCATGAAGGCTATGAGATAGATGAATCAGGAAGTCTCGAGACTATACAGAACTATTTTGCAGACAGCTTCAGGGGACAGGATGCAGAGATAGGCCTTCAGATAGCAGTGACTGAGCCCCATGGCAGCAGGGCGTCTCTTGAAGAAGTCAGGGATGTGCTGGGAAGCTTTACCACCAATTACAGGACTTCCGGCCAGTCCAGATGTATCAATATAGCCAACGGCTGCAAGCTGGCTCAGGATAAGACCCTTTATCCCGGCGACGAGTTTAATATGCTGGAGAATATCACTCCTTTTACTGAGGCCAATGGATATGCCCTTGCTGGTTCCTATTTGAATGGACAGGTAGTAGAGAGCTTTGGAGGCGGTATCTGCCAGGTATCCACTACCCTCTACAACGCAGTGCTCTTGTCCGAGCTTGAGGTCACGGAGCGCCATAATCACTCCATGATCATAAGCTATGTTGATCCTTCCATGGATGCAGCTATAGCAGAGAACGGCGGCAAGAATTTCCGCTTCGTCAATAATACTGAATATCCCATCTATATAGAGGGTGTTACAGAAGGCAAGAATATCACATTTACTATATATGGCAAGGAAACCAGGGATCCCGGCAGGAAGGTCACCTATACCAGTGAGACTCTGGAAGTGACCAATCCTGAGACTGTGACTTTCCAGATGAATCCCGGCCTGGCAGTAGGCGTGGTATCCAGGGTACAATCCGTCCATACCGGTATCAAGGCTCAGCTTCGCAAGCAGGTGACTGAGAATGGAAGCGAAGTAGTAAATGAAGTCATCAACAGCAGTAATTACAAGATGGTACCTGCGATCTATGCCATTGGTACAGCAGGAGCTGATGCCAATATCCAGTTCTCCCTTGATGCAGCAGCAGCAACGGGAAGCCTCGAGCATGTCAATGCTGTAGCAGCTCAGATGGGAGCTATCATGGCGGCAGGACAGACCATAGATCCCAATACAGGCGGCGTACTTCCTGCAGGCACTCCTGTGGCTCTGCCCGGTGAAGGAGGAGAAGCTGCTCCTGCAGAAACAGCAGTAGAAGCCCCTGCTGATCAGGGCGCAGAGGCTCCGGTGGAAGCACCTGTAGAAACCCCTGTAGAAGCTCCTGCAGAGGAAGCTGCTCCCTGAATGCCTTATAAAAGTGTTCATAGGTATATTCCTGCAGGATATATAGATCATCTGATTTGACAGGGTATACCTATCAAAGGATAAATATGCGAATTGGTAAAGTTACAGAAAATGTATTAAAAAGGTCCGTTTGGAAAGAAACGGGAAGAAAAGCAATGGGCGGCGCAGCAGGTTACTCTGACTGCGCCTTATTTGACCTGCAGGCTAATAAGGATAAAGGACCAAAAGGTGCAGGAAGCCATAACGGCGAAGGAGAGATCCTCTCATCCACTTCTCCCTGCACACTGGCCCTGCAGCATCCAGCCAGATATGCCCTTGTCTCTGCAACCAATAATATCTATGCCTCAGGAGGCGAAGCCGATATGGCAGAGCTGACAGTGCTCCTTCCTGCCGATGCAGAGGAGAAGCAGCTAAAGGACATGATAAAGGAGGCTGTAAATATAGCAGGAGAGCTGGGACTGGCCATAAAGGGCGGCCACACAGAGGTGACTCCTATTGTGAATGCGCCTATGGTCACTGCCACGGTTACAGGCCACAGGGCTGCGCCTTATACGTGCGGTCACCCTGCCAGCGTCCATGAGACCAAAGGTACTGAGAGGTCAGCTGTCAAAGCAGGCGCCCGGGGCGATCTGGAGATCTATATCAGCAAGTGGATAGGACTTGGAGGAACTGCCATCCTGGCAGAGGAGATGGAGAAAGAGATAGCTGCAGCCTATCCTCCTTTTATCGAAGAGACCGGAAAGAGCTTTGGCTCGGTCAAATATCTGTCTGTCAGGGATGAAGCCCGCATAGCCATGGAAGAAGGTGCGGTCCTTATGCATGATATATCCTCGGGAGGCGTATTTGCAGCTCTCTGGGAGTTTGGAGAGATGCTGGGCCTGGGACTTGATATAGACCTTAAGGCTATCCCCATCAGGCAGGAGACTGTGGAGATCACAGACCTTTTGGGTGTGAATCCCTATCAGATTTATGGCCAGGGTGCTCTTCTCATAGCAATTCCTGCTGGAAGCGGCATCGAGACAGCCATGGAAAGTGCAGGTATACCCTTGTCTCTTGTAGGCCATACCAGGCCAGACAAGGACAGGATCATCAGAAATGGAGAGGAAACGCGCTTCCTTGACCTGCCTCAGGCTGATAGTCTGCTGAGCCTTGCTCATACGGCTTCAAGATGGTAAACTAACAGACAATGATGAATAAAAATACAATCTGCTGCCGCTATTGCAGCGCGAAAGGAGCAATATGTCTTTAAGAGAAGAGATCCTTACAGTCATTGAAAAGAACAGCCGAATCGGGATAGATGAGCTGGCGGCGGCGCTGGGAGCGGAAGAGATCACTGTAGCCAATGAAGTAAAAGCCATGGAGGATGAGGGCATCATCTGTGCCTTCCATACCATGATCGACTGGTCCAAGACCTCTATAGAGAAGGTCATGGCCCTGATCGAAGTAAAGGTCACACCCACCAGGGGCATGGGCTTTGATTCCATAGCAGAGAGAATATACAAGTTTCCTCAGGTGTCCAGTCTCTATCTGATGAGCGGAGCCTTTGATCTTATGGTCATCGTAGAGGGTAAGACTCTGTTTGAAGTAGCGGAGTTTGTTAATAACAGACTGGCAGTGCTTGATACCGTACAGTCCACAGCGACTCACTTTATCCTCAAAAAATACAAAGACCACGGTACCATACTGACTTCCAAGTATGAAGATACCAGAGAGAAGGTTACCCCATGAGAAATCCCCTTTCAGATAAAGTAGTAGAGATCAAGCCTTCGGGCATTAGAAAATTCTTTGATATAGTTCAGGATATGGATGATGTAATATCCCTTGGTGTGGGCGAGCCTGATTTTGACACACCCTGGCATATAAGGGATGTGGGCATATACTCCCTGGAGAAGGGCAGGACCTTCTATACTTCCAACTCAGGCCTCAAGGAGCTGAGAGAAGAGGTGGCTGCTTATATTAAGAGGAGCCAGGGCGTGACCTATGATCCCATTAAGCAGGTCTTTATCACTGTGGGCGGCTCTGAAGCCATAGACCTGGCTATGAGAGCCATGCTGGATCCCGGAGATGAGGTGCTGATACCCCAGCCCAGCTATGTATCCTATGAGCCCTGCGCTATACTGGCAGATGCCACGCCTGTGATCATCAACCTCAAAGAGGAGAATGAATTCAGACTTACAGCTGCTGAGCTTAAGGAGCATATTACTGACAAGACCAAGCTCCTGGTCCTGCCCTTCCCCAACAATCCTACAGGCGCTATCATGGAGAAGAGTGACCTGGAAGCTATAGCTGAGGTTATCAGGCGCCACGATCTCTTCGTATTGTCTGATGAGATCTATGCAGAGCTGACCTATAAGGGAGTTCATACTTCCATAGTATCCCTGCCCGGTATGGCTGAGAGGACCATACTTATAAATGGTTTCTCCAAGGCCTATGCCATGACAGGTTGGAGACTGGGCTATGCTCTTGGTCCCGAAGCTATCATCCAGCAGATGGTCAAGATACATCAGTTTGCTATAATGTGTGCTCCCACCACCAGCCAGTATGCTGCTGTGGAGGCACTTAAGAACGGCGATGACGATGTGGCAGTGATGAGAGCTGAATATGACCGCAGGAGAAAGTACCTGCTCCATGAGTTTGCCAAGATGGGGATCAAATGCTTTGAGCCTTATGGCGCATTTTATGTATTCCCCAATATCAAGCAGTTTGGACTTAAGAGTGACGATTTTGCCCTGCAGCTCCTTGAAAAGGAGCGCCTGGCAGTAGTACCGGGAACCGCCTTTGGAGATTGCGGCGAAGGCTTTATCAGGATTTCCTATGCATACTCCCTGGAGGATCTGAAGAAGGCTCTTGAGAGGCTCAGGCACTTTATTGCGGGCCTGTCCAAAGAATGATTTTTTCCGGATAACGATTCCGGGAATATAAATATAAGATAGAAACAGAGGTTTATTAGTATTTATGAAATTTATCAGAGAAATGAAACCGGGAGACAGGATTTCAGATATCTATTTCTGTAAGGCCCGTACTTCCGCTACCACCAAAAACGGCAAACCCTATGACAATCTGACATTGCAGGACAAGACCGGTAATGTGGATGCCAAGGTCTGGGATCCAAATTCTGCCGGGATAGATGATTTTGAGGCAGGCGAATTTGTGGAGATCATGGGCGAAGCTACCAGCTTTAACGGGATGCTCCAGATCAATGTCAAGAGAGCCAGGAAATGCCGTGAGGGTGAATACGACCCTGCAATGTATATGCCGGTGTCTTCCAGGAACAATGACGAGATGTTTGCAGAGCTGATGAAGCTTATCAGCAGCGTGAAGAATAAATATTTAAGGGCTGTTCTTGATGAGTTTTTTGTAAATGACACTGAGCTGGTGGCAGGCTTTAGAAAGTCTTCAGCTGCCAAGTCCATCCATCACGGTTTTATAGGGGGACTGCTGGAGCATACACTCAGCGTGGCCAATCTCTGCGACTATTACTGCAAGAACTATAGCACCCTTAACAGGGATCTCCTTATCACTGCGGCTATTTGCCATGATATAGGCAAGGTCAAAGAGATATCACCCTTCCCGGAGAATGATTATACAGACGATGGCAACTTCCTGGGTCATATAGTGATAGGTGCTGAGATGGTCCATGAAGTGACCCGCAAGATCCCGGGCTTCCCGCCCCTTTTGGACCGGGAGCTGCGCCACTGTATCCTCTCCCATCATGGACAGCTGGAATACGGATCTCCCAAGAAGCCTGTACTTATGGAAGCCGTAGCTCTTAATATGGCTGATGATACAGATGCCAAGCTTGAGACCTTCAGAGAGATCAGAGAGAATGCCACAGAACCCGGCTGGCTGGGTTATAACAGACTCTTTGAGAGTAACCTCTTTGATACAAGAGTGGAATACTAAAATATTGTAATTATTTCAGCCTTTGTGAAGCTGCCTTCACAAGGGCTTTTAGTATAACATTTTCGGAACTTATAATCTGGGTACTGTCTTTGACTCTGCGCTGATGGTGAGCTTCATATATCCATCGGGACTTTGCACATGATATGAACATCTATCAGGTCTTTGGGATTATGATAAAGAATCCGATGAGATCAGTTCATATATAACTGATCTGTCTCTCCACACCCCTCGGCGATTTCTTTATTATTGCTATCATGCGACAAGGCCCTGATGCTTATATGTAAATTACACCCAGTTCTAAGTTACAGGCAGTGCTTGGCCTGTAATCAGTTACTGTTCAGACCCCAACTTGAGATAAAAATACCGGTGATCTAGACTTTTATCAGTCGGACCACCGGTATTTTCTATCAAATATCTCTGACACATTCGTGTAAATATTGCTGGGATCATTTTCGCGCAGCGTAACCAGCACACCCAATCCATCGCAGTAATACTCTAGACTGCTGAATGACCGGTATGTCATGACCTGCTTGATTTTACGTTTTACCTTACGAGCCTGACGCTCACTTAAGTTATTATTGTGCGGAACTCTTTTATCATGAAGGAACAGCAGATGGTTATGCATGTATTTCTCCATTCGTTTATACA
>NZ_AUKE01000027.1 GCF_000424585.1 Butyrivibrio sp. MC2013 | reverse complement strand
TCCATATCAAACGTGGTGTCCCCGTAGTTTTCGATCAGGAAGGATTGGATTTTTGACCACTCCCTTTCATAGAACCTGATTGTTACCGGGTTATAGTTGTTGTCCAACAACAGTTGTTTTAATCCGCTTGTAATTTCTTCAAATGTCATAATGGCCTCCTTTCTGGAATCCTTATGACATGAGAATAGCAGAAAAACACAATGATTATCATACTTATAATGAACGGTTTTTTCCCGCATACTTAAGAGTTGGGGGCTGTGTGTTATGCCGAGTTATTTACCCAAGGATACTTATTTTACGCACATTTCTGGGATTGACTCCTCATAACATTTATCTCGGCATAAGGATCTCCGATAAGTGCAGTCCTGGCTAATGTATATATGCTTGAGATAGACAAAGAAATCCTGGATTACTGCAAGGAGCGAAGCGGATTCTATATGCGCTATAGCGATGACTTTATGGTCGTGATACCCGGAAATCATATGGGCGATGCGGAAGAACTAGTGGATGATATTAAAGCTATATTGGAAAAGGGCATGGTGACGCTTGAGAAGCGCAAAACGCAGATATATCAGAAAGAGGGCAGTGTCATAACAAATCTGTCAGAGGGCGGCAGTAAGAAGATCATAAATTTCCTGGGCTTCTCATATGACGGACAGGATGTAAGCATCAGATCCAAGACTATATCAAAGTACTACCACAAAATGTACAGGAAAGCTAAGGGCGTGGTATCAAATGGAGGAATGACCCATAAGAAGACCAGGGCCGGGAGGCAGAATCTCTACAGGCTCTATTCCTACAAGGGGAGCAGGTATTACAAGCTGTCCAAACATATGAAGCTGGCCGAAAAGGACAGGCCAAACTTCCTAGATTACGTCAACAGGGCGGAAAGGATATTCAAGGAAGAGTCCATATCCACGGACACTAAGAGACATATGACGAAGATTAAAAGAGCATTGGAGAGGGGATAAAAAGGGTAAGGGGCCACTGCAGGGGACTGCGGTGGTCTTGTTTGTTATAAGCAGTACATACAGAGTTAATATAATGAAACCGATAAATATGATGAAACGTTTTCAAGTATAACTTTAAAAGTGGATAGTTTGCTTGGGGTGATAGTTAATGTCTGTAGACCTGATAGATAACATTCATGAGATATTGGGTGAAGATCTTAAGAAAGAAATAGGGAAAAGTAGCACAATTGTAATTGCTGCAGCGAGTTTTTCTGTTTATGCGTATAAAGAACTAAGAGAAGCACTGGATAACTGTGGTGAGTTTAGGTTTATATTTACTGAACCCACGTTCACAGCTGCAGAGGATATAAAAGTTAATAAAGAGTTCTACATTTCAAAGCGTGGGCGTGAGAAGAATCTCTATGGTACAGAATTTGAGATTCGTTTAAGAAATGGATTAGATCTTCGGGCTATATCAAAGGAGTGTATGAATTGGGCTGCTAAGAAAGCGGTGTTCAGATCAAATGTTTCGAATGAAAAAATGACGGGCTTTATGGTGGTGGATGATAAGGTGTATTCACCAATCAGAGAGTTTTCGGCTGTTGAACTTGGAAAAGAACGCGGAAATTATGCATACACTATGATTCAAAAGGCTGGGGCAAAGTGTACGCAAGAATATATGAGGCTTTTTGATGAAGTCTGGCGCGACGAAGACAAGTTACAGGATGTAACAGCTGATGTTATAGCAGGTCTTTCAGCAGCTTTTAATGAAAATTCACCAGAACTGATATATTTCAAAACGTTACATGATATTTTTCGTGGTTTTCTTGATGAATTATCAGATGATGTTATGCCGGATGAGAAAACCGGCTTTAAGGACAGTGTTATATGGAGCCTGCTGTACGATTTTCAAAAAGATGCAGCACTTTCGATAGTGAACAAACTGGAAAAGTATAATGGCTGTATTCTGGCTGATAGCGTTGGTCTGGGTAAAACGTTTACAGCGCTAGCTGTAATAAAGTATTACGAAAGTAGGAATAAATCTGTATTAGTGCTTTGTCCTAAAAAGATTGGTGAAAACTGGCTTACGTTTAAGGAAAACTATGTGAACAATCCTATAGCAAAAGATAGACTCAGATTTGATGTGCTATTTCATACGGATTTATCCAGAAAAGGCGGAATGTCTAATGGAATTGACTTGGATAGGCTAAACTGGGGCAATTATGACCTTGTTGTTATAGATGAATCCCATAATTTTCGTAATGGTGGTCAGTTTTCTGTAGGTGATGAATCCAGAGGAAACAGATATCATCAGTTGCTTAATAAAGTAATTAGAGCAGGTGTGAAGACCAAAGTGCTGATGTTGTCAGCGACTCCTGTAAATAACCGATTCAATGATTTAAAAAACCAGCTGGCCATTGCTTATGAAGGTAACGTTGAATTAATAAGCAACAAGCTGAATACGTCTCATTCCATAGATGAGATATTCCGACAGGCGCAAAAAGAATTCAACGCTTGGAGTAAGTTGCGGCTAGAGGAAAGAACAACTGAGAGATTATTGAAGACACTGGACTTCGACTTCTTTGAGGTGCTTGATAGTGTCACGATTGCCAGATCACGTAGGCATATAGAGAAATACTATAAATCGAGCGAGGTTGGCAAGTTTCCAGATAGAAAGAAACCAATATCAATCCGAGCACATCTTACCGATCATGAAAATGCTATTAACTACAATGACATATATGAATTACTAAATACTCTTGCATTGGAAATATACACTCCTTCAGCATATATTTTGCCTAGCAAAGTAGATAAATACAAGGATCTTTCTCATAAAAAGGGGACTGGCCTTACACAGTCTGGTCGTGAGGAAGGTATCCAAAAATTGATGAGCGTCAATCTTCTTAAGAGACTAGAAAGCTCAGTATATTCCTTTAATCTTACACTTGGTAGAATAGCAAATTTGATAAATACAACCATTGCTCAGATTGATGAATTTGAGAAAAGTGGACAGGCAATTGTGGATGCTATGGAAGTAACAGATGAAGAAGATCTCGACATTGACGATCAGAATACAGATTTCTTCAGCGTAGGAAAGAAGATAAAAATTGAGCTTGCAGATATGGATTATGTTAGTTGGCGTGATGTTTTGAGAAAGGACGCAGAAACTTTAAAGCTTATAAACAAAATGGTTGCTGATATTACGCCAGAACATGATTCAAAGCTGCAAGCACTTTTAGAGCATGTTTGTCAAAAGATTGAGACCCCGATCAATAGAGGAAAT
Source organism: Butyrivibrio sp. MC2013 (assembly GCF_000424585.1). Classification (GTDB taxonomy): domain Bacteria; phylum Bacillota; class Clostridia; order Lachnospirales; family Lachnospiraceae; genus Butyrivibrio. Next base: position 41,448 of record NZ_AUKE01000027.1, on the reverse strand, counting down.
AAAAAAGTTATAATTTTTTCTGCTTTTGGAGATACTGCAGAATACCTTTATGACAATCTGAGTGGCTTTTTTTTAAAGAAGTACGGATTACATACAGCACTTGTTACTGGTGCCGTCGAGGGTAAGACAACGCTTCAGGGTATCAAGGGGACATTGAATAATATTCTTACATGCTTTTCGCCTATATCAAAGAATAGAGAAGTGTTAATGCCGGGAAGTAACAAGACTATAGATATTTTGATTGCCACAGATTGTATATCAGAAGGTCAAAATCTTCAGGACTGTGATTATCTCATTAACTATGACATTCACTGGAATCCAGTAAGAATAATACAACGTTTTGGGCGTGTGGATAGAATTGGAAGTAAAAATCAACAGATACAGCTTGTTAACTTTTGGCCAGATATGGATCTTGATGAATACATAAATCTTAAGGCAAGGGTTGAAACGAGAATGAAAATATCAGTTATGACTTCTACCGGTGATGACAATCCAATCAACCCAGAAGAGGCAGGTGATCTTGAATATAGGCGTCAACAGCTTAAAAAGTTACAGGAAGAAGTTGTTGATATGGAAGATATGTCATCAGGCGTATCCATTATGGATCTTGGATTCAATGAATTTCGTATGGATCTTCTGGAATATATGAAGAATGACAAACATATTGATAAGCATCCAAATGGAATATATGCAGTTGTACCGAAAACTTCGGAGCTTCCAGAGGGAACCATATTTGTTTTACGAAACATAAAAAAAATGAACAAGGGAGATAATCAGAATAGGCTGTACCCTTATTATCTTGTATATCTTGATCAGGATGGAGAAGTGATTTGTGACTATCTTAGTCCGAAGAAATTGCTAGATGCTATGAGACTGTTGTGTAAAGATCATTCCGAGCCAATTGAGGATTTATGCATGGAGTTTAATCAGGAGACTAAAGATGGTACAGACATGAGGGAATTATCCGAGCTTCTTTCTTCGGCAATAGAATCCATCATGGATACAAAAGAGGATAGCGATATTGAAAGTCTATTTAGACCTGGAGGAACGACGTTGTTAAGCGACAGTTTTAGTGGACTTGATGATTTTGAATTGATCTCTTTTTTGAATGTGAGGTGATGGAGTGAAAACTTTTTTGGATTTTCCAGATGAATTTTATGTCGGAAAAAAGATTGAGCCAGAAAAATTTTGGGGACCACGCGCAGTATCACAAGAACAAAAAGAACTTATAAAGTGTATTTCTGATTTGGAAATAGTATACGATTTGAAATTTAAAGATGATTCAGAAATAATAGTGTTTTCAGCGAGAGTAGCTAAATATATGAATAAATGGACTGATTCAGGGGTGGCGCGCTTGCTTGCTTCCAAGATTTCATATCGTAGCATGGTTATAGTGCATGATGGATACGTGGCAAACATTTATTCATTCTACTCAAGATCACAAAAGAAAAATGGCGGTATGAACATCATGGGGATGGTTGGGCTGAAGGGTATTGAGATGAGGCGTCCAGATGAAGAGCACACTGAAATATTGGAAGAGATAAGAAAGGCTATAATCGACAATGATTCTGCGCCAGGGGTGTGTTTAGAGTGGAATTGTATCATAGAAAAGTATTGGAATAATCATAAGCGGACCAAGTACTTTGGATATTCTGTAGATGGGTGGCTCAACCATGTACAAAGTGATAGGGATAGGCAATATGAATATGAGCTTCAAGAGACTTTTGAAAACTTTTGGATAAATAATGATTATAAAGAGGAAAATGAGTTTACGGATAGATGCGAGGATAAGTATTGGTGGTGGAATAAGGATGAATAGAATTCGAAGAATTGTTAATTGGATTTATGTATGGTCCTATGTCAGTAAATAGTATATATGAAAATGAACTATAGCAGATATTTAATTTGTAATACTGTAAGAATATACATTTTATCAGAAGCGTTAGTGGCTATTGTAAAGAAGTAAAAAAGAGGTGCGTTTATGCTTCATCCAGTAACAAATGATCCGATTGAACTCACAAAAGAACAGCAGAACTGCGTCAATTATCAGGGTGAAAAGAGAAAAGATCTAGTAATACGGTCAGCAGCGGGTGGAGGTAAAAGCCTTGTGTTGATTGAACGGGCAAGAAATTATCTGAATGAAGCAAAGGCTGAGGGCAGGGAAAGGTCAGTTGTTATATTCACTTATAACCGTGTTCTAGCACATTGGCTAAAGGAATGGATGATGCTTACTCCTGAAGATGAGAAATATATAAAGGTTGGTACGCTTCACGAGTATCTTGTAATCTTGTATGATCGAATGCCTGGGGGACGATATGACAAACTTGGTAATCCTGCATATCAGAATCTTAGAGATAAACTGTTGTCCGAGACATTGTCTGAGCATGGAAAGGTTATTGGCTCAGATAAATATATAAAATGGGGAATGAGGTTCTGGTACGAAGAGTTTACGTGGATGCGTAACCTGAATTTTTTTAACAGAAGTGATAGAGACAGATATCTAAATATGAAAGAACGTGTAGGAAGAGGTCATACACATCGTATGGATGAACTTGATCGCAGAGTTGCATTTGAGATGTTCTGTAAATATCAGGAAAAACTGCGCGAGAAGAAAATATATGATGACTCAAAATCAGGAGATGAAAGAATATTATATATCACGCATAATGCAGACAAAATTCCGGATCAGATGAAGTTTGATCATGTGTTGATAGATGAGGCTCAGGATCAGACTTTGGCAAAGATAATAGCGCTTAAACAAATTACAAGAAGAGATATAACAATATGCATGGATGCAAATCAGCGAATATATGAAGGAAGATGGACTTTCTCTCAAGCAGATATTGAACCTACATCAAAAAGGCTCTCCATTCCCTTTAGATGCACAGGACAGATTGATGCATTGGCAGAATCATTGAAGGAAAAGAATCAGGCTGAAGTATCTGATGAGGATAAAGTTGAGCATGTAAGACCAACAGCGACGGGAGAAAAACCGGAAATCATAGCTTGTAAAAACGTTGACGAAGAACGAAGATATATCATCGCGCTTTTGAAAAAGTGGCTGAGAGACGATCCGGATAAAACTATTGGTATAATGTGCTTCACTAATGATGCGGTAGAGAAGATTGGAGGATGGCTATCATCGGAGCATATATACTATGAGCTGATCAAGAATGAAAAGGGATGTAATTATTCTATTACCGGGCCGGGTATAAAACTATGTACTATACATACATCCAAGGGACTTGAATTTATGCGTGTGATTTTGCCACAGTTTTATCAGGGGATGATACCTCAAAATTGGGCAATAAAAAATGAAGAAAAGCTTATGCAACAAAGAAATGTTGCATATGTAGGGATGACGAGAGCAATGCACCAGCTTGTGATTATATATAGTGGCAGACGTTCAATGTTTATTGATGAAATGGATCCGGAATTATACGTTGGATTGACTTACGAAGATGCTGTTGAAACTGAACTCAACAAGCAAACTCCGATGTATCAAAAAAGAGAACTTCCCGAGGAGGATTATGAGGAACAAGCGGAATCAGACATAGAACAGTCTGCTAGGGATAGCAGAAGGCGAAGATGGTCCTTTTGAGTATTGGAGAGTAAAAATATGAGAGCAAGGTATTCAGCCCTGTTTTTTAAGAAAGATCTGCAAGAGCATTTGGAAGAGATAAAAGTTTATCTTAAGGAAGGAATTAAGGTGTTTTGGTTCGGAAGTCCATCCGATATTGAAGCATTGCGGGAGCGTTTTGGCGTCTTTGTAAAGGATTTCTTTCTACAGCTGTTTGATATTACCGAAGTCGAAGGAGTAGAACTATATTCACCTAATATAATAATTGATGGATTAGGAATTACTGATGATGAAAGAAAAAGTGAATTATTTTACTGGGCAGAAAAGAACATCCCAGCATTTAATGCTGCTCAATACAGGGTTGAGCATTGCTTGAGCGATGCTAATATTGTGGTTAAAGCTTCAGCAGGTACAGGTAAAACAACTGTAATGATTGATAGAATACTCTACCTCATGCATACTGTTCCGAATCTATTGATGTCAGAAATCTATATGATTACGTTTACTAATGAAGCTACGAACCAGATGAATGCTCGTTTGCAGGAGATGTTATTAAAGAAATACTCACTGACAAAGAATAAAAGATATTTGTCATGGTTGGAGCAGCAATCTCAGATGCACATAAGCACAATAGATAGTTTGGCCTATGATTTGTTTAGAAAATTTGGTACAGGTGTGGGATTTGGACGAGATATTGCCATTCGTCCTTTGGAGAAAGATCGAAAGGATCTTATAAAAGATATATTGTCAGATAAGTTGAGTGACCAAAAGACAATAACTTCTCAGATTGGTATAACATATCCAGAAGCTGGAAAATTGATAGATGATTATTGGAAGGAGTTAACCAGAAAAGGATATACAATAACGGAAGTTTTACGAAAGGACTGGGGAGATTCTAATAGCGAACCGGTTATAGCGGGTTTGCAAAAGGTAATTCAAGCAGTTCTTCATGATTTCGAAGAGAGATATAGACAACTTAAGTTAGACGAAAATACGATTTCAATTAATGATCTATTCTTTGATTTCGGACATTATCTGTTGGATGAAAGGTTGAAATGCGATGGCCTAGATATGAAATATCTGTTTGTGGATGAATTTCAGGATACAGATTCAACACAAATAAGGACTTTTGCTAGGTTAGTTAAAAATGTTGGTGCGAAACTATTTGTTGTAGGGGATGTTAAACAGAGTATCTATGCTTTTAAAGGAGCTACAGCTGAGGCTTTTGATATTCTTGATGATGAGATGGATGGAAAGCTTCAATATTTTAGCTTGAGGAATAATTATAGGACTTGTGCTAATATCATGCGAATAATGGAAAAATATTTCTTTGCGTGGTCATATGAAGGTTTACTAGGTTACGAAGAACCAGTTAGGCCATTCAATCGTGAGCCTGGAACAGTACAGATGGATTATATAGAGAAAAAAGATACGATTCCAAGACAAACAATGGAGGTAATAAATTGTGCTCTCGATGATCTTGAATTAGAGGTGCGCTCGGGGAAGAAGAAAGTTACGGAGAAAACAAAGGTTGCTGTATTGGTAAGAGGTAATAAGAAAGCATCGGAAATTGCAGAGTTATGTAGGACTCATGGTAAAACGGTAGTTCTAAATTCAGATCGCCCCTTTTTTCTTTCACGGGCTGTTAGGGATTTTTATGCCATGATCAGCTCTTTTATTTTTCCTGATCACCCGATTTATACATATAACTATTTGATGACGCCATATGCAATATATGATGGAATTATATCAACTTCGGAGATGGAGCGGTTACATGGCGATAAAAAAGCATTGAATGAATACCTTAATAAATTTACATATAAAAAGACTCATTATCAGAAGGAATTTCGGTTAAGACCTGTATTGGCAGTTGTTAAGGAAATTGTTGAAAATGAAGAAATAATACAGCGCTACATTGCTATGGATAAGGTTCATATGCAAGGGGAAGGCTGGACCGAGGCAAAGAGAAACAGACAAGCTCTAATAGATGCAAAGAGCTATCAAGTAAATCTTGATAAGCTTATGGATATGATACAGCAGCGAATGGAAGGGGAATTTGCAACTCTTTATGATCTGTATGTATACCTCTCGCTTATGATTGCAACAAACAGAGAGGAAATGGAACCGGATTTGGATATGGAAAATGACTATACAAGCGTATATATAATGACGGTTCATAAATCTAAGGGTCTTGAGTTTGATACTGTGATTCTGCCTGCTATGAATAATGGTTTGATTCCAAGGGAAGATACTAATATTTTGGTTGATGACAAAAAGGTCGCATGGTGTTATCTAAGAAACGTATCTGGAAAGATGACAAGTGCCTGGTATGATGAGCTACGAAAAGAAGAAATACAAAAGGGCATTGAAGAAGAAACAAGAATGCTTTATGTGGCAATGACAAGAGCTGTAAATAGACTTGTTTTGCTTGTGAATAACTGGGATATGTATGAGAGCTGGTCATCATTAATCCGAAGGGTGGGGCTGATCAATGAGTAACAAAGTATTTACCTATACCAAGATTACTGAATTGAAAAATGCATCTTTTTTTTCTGATATTGCTGCACTTCCACAGTTAACCATGTCAGCTGGAATGGCAAAATATATACCGCAAGACATGAGAGTCTTTAGGGGTAATATCATGAACTTTTCTTTGTTTCAGCAATACATGTTTCCTAACTGGAACTCAATGGGCCAGAAATTTACTTATGTGACATTATTGAGCCGTTTTTTGCGAGAAAAAATCTCTGATACAAATGATAAAACCAGGAGAGAATGGCTTTACGGATGTAAAAAAAATATCTATTCTGCGATTAATAATATTATTCGTTTGGAAGAAGCAAGGGTAAGACCGGAGGATATTCGAGATGATGACAGAGATATTATTCTTTTTGTCGAGATGTGGAAAGAGCTGGAAAGAGCAGATAATAATATTTTAGACTTCCGTAACCAAATGAAAGAATATGAAAATTCTGACGTTTTTAAGGAAGAAGTTGAAAAAGTATTTCGTTTTCGAGGGAAAAACAAGATTGTATGGAATGGATTTCATTTTTTTACTCCTATGCAGCAGTTTATATTTGATTGCTTTAGTCGATCTGGGTATGACATATATGCACTTATTCAAAGCGAAGAACAATATCCCTATGCAAATGAGATCTGGAATTATTTATATGATGGTCATAATGGATTTCCTTCAAAGGAAAAATGGATAAGACAGGAAAGCGAACTGTCTCGGAATCCGTTGGGGGATATTTTTGAAAAGGGAGAGCCTGCAAAGGCTTCAAACATCAAAATAATCAAGTATGATAATACTGCTGAGTTCATAGGTGATATACAAAGGATTAAAAATGAAGGCTATTATTTTTATTGTGCTGATGATCATACAGCCAATAGTATACTGAAAGATTATTTTCCTGAAAACTATGAAGTTAGGAATCTTTTATCCTACCCCATTGGTCAATTTATTTATACTCTTCACCGTATGTGGGATGAGAATCTTCAATGCATTGTTTTAGATGCTGATGGTCTTAGGAAATGTTTTGCTTCCGGTTGGCTTTCAGCGGGAGGCCATAGCAGCATTCAATACACAGATGATCTTGAAAGGCTGCTTCCTTATTTCGAAGGATGTTATACAGTAGATCAATGGAATGAACGTTTGGGCAGTTTTATAGATGCATATGATAATGCTATTGACGTCTTTGCTATTAAAAAGACTGGGGATCAGAAAAAAGATAGAAATAGAGAATTGTATGGAGATCCATTTAAGAAATTTGGAGTCTATTCGATAAAAGAAAATAGAATTGATGATGTCATTAGTATTATTAGTCAGCTAATAAAAATGGCTAAATCTTTGTTTGGCGCCAATGAACCAATTTCCATTCACGAACATATGAGTAAATTGGAAGCGATGATCTACATCCCAGAAGGTTTTTCGAAAGATTTATATCAGGAAGAAAAGAAAATTGCTGAGCAAATATTTAAAGTCCTTGAGAGTGATAGGATAAAAGACTTTCTGTGTTATCCTGGTGATTTGGCAACGGCATTGATTTCTTTTATGGGTAATAAGATTGAGGAAGAAGACAAAAAGGATATAGATAAAACGATTGTTTTTAATATATTTCATGTAGATTCGGCGCCGATTTCTGCAAAAGGTAAGGTTCACATCTGTCTAGCAGATATTACCAAACTTCCCGGTGCAGTAGGAACATATGCCTGGCCTTTAGATGAAGATATACTTAAGCGTGTGGTTGAAAAGAGAAAAGATACTAATCTCTCTAAATGGATTAATAACAATTATCTAACAGCATTATCAAACCGCTACTATATCTATAGTGCATTGAAGAATAATAATGTTGAAATATCATGGATAGAGAAGCAAGGTGAAAAGCTTTTTTCTCCGTCACCATATGTGACTCTATTGGATAAATTATCTGATATACAGATAGTAAATTACAATAATCGGAAAGTTGATCTTCAGGCTGTATCGCAGGTTCCTGCACAAAAGCGGGTAGAGAATGACTATAATATTCGAGACCATCAGGACCATCATAGCTATGACAGCGAATTGGAATATTCAATATGTCCGATGCGATTTATTTACAGTAATGTTTTGAGTGATGGTTTTTCTTACAAAAGTGAATATCAGCAAAACAGAGCTGTTGTCCGATTGATCCAGATATTGAAGAAAATTCTAGGAAATAAATACACGATAGAACAGGTTTCGGAACAGGTTTTTGAGTTGTTTCCAAGTATAAGAAAAGCTGAAAGAAGGCAGATGATTGATGATGCTATAAGATGGAGGTTACCAGAACACGAAGAGCAGTATACTACCTATGATGACTACGATTACACAAATGAGAGATTGAATTTGGAGTTTTTAGATGAAGGGATCTATGCTGAGGGCAAAAAAAATGCATCAATGCTAATGAGCCAGGAAGGACGAAAAGGGATTTTTTATAAGCGGCATGGCGATACAGGATCGCATAATTGCGAATTTTGTCCACACACAAGCTATTGTATGGAATCGCTTTTTGGATTGGATTATAAGATGGGTGATTAATAATGATTGAAAAAGCGTTTTGGAAAGCTGCTAGAGACGCATGGATTGTAAATGCACCACCTAAGATAGTGGATGTCAAAACCGGCTTAGGTGGGAAGATTGATCCGAGCTTGCTAAAAGATCCTTGGGAGTTGGAAGAGGTTCCTTTTGATATGGTGGATCATGACAGAGCCTTTGAGGCAGTCTTGGCAGGTGAAGATATACCATTGAATTCGGAATATATAAATAATAGTTTACGACGTATAATTCCGGGAAAGCAACATAGAGCACGTCTTAATGTAGAACAATTTGACGAGTTAATAGAAAAGCAATCAATACCAGAATACGTATCAGCTTGTAAATTGTTAAGAGCTTGTGATTTGCCTGTGAAAATGAATGAGCTATATGATGAACTAATTGAGCGAATGCCAGTTTTACAGGATGCTGTGTATAAATTTGAGGGTGTCTATCATGCTGATATGAGTCAGTTTTATGAGTATTACATCCCAGAAGCTTTACAGCTTACAGCTACATATATAGAGTACTTAGATGTAGGTATCGGGGAGGATATTATTAAAGCAACTGAAATAGAAGTGATAGAGGCATGTGAAAAGTTATTGATTGCTATTAATGACAAGATTGATGAGATTTATAAGTTTGCCTCAATAGAAATAAAAGCTAAGGCTAAGGCACTTGAAAGTATGATGGGCCAGGATGGCTATGTGAATCCTGATTACAAAATTAATCAGAATGGAGGGAAGTAAGCATGGAAAACAATAATGAAAGGGTAAATGAAGTTAACAAGGAAGCCGGAATTGTAAAAACTCCTACACTTACTCTTGATCCTGAGGAAAGGAAAATTGATTTTTCTTTCATGGAGCCCTCGTTGGGAAAGGCTGAGCCAATTATCGAATCTGCACCTGCATCTGCTGGTGCAATAGATGAGTCAATGCTGTCTGAGGCAGAGAAAAAGCAGGTTGAGGAATTTGTAGATCAGATTGATATCTCTAATGTGAAGATGGTGAATTCATATGGCACAAGCGCTCAAAAGGGAATCTCTACTTTCTCATCAACTATTACAGGAACTGTAAAAACAAAGGAATTTGGTGATGTTGGGGATAGTCTGAGAGAACTGAGAGTGGCGATCAATAGCACTATATCTCCTGAAAAGAAGGGCTTGCTGGGATTATTCCAGAAGGGAAAAGCAAAGCTTACTTACGTTATATCAAATTATGAGAGTGCTGAAACGAATATAAGGAAGATTGAGAAGGATCTGCAGAGGCATCAGCAGGTACTTACTAAGGATGTTTATGTCTTTGATCAGATGTATGACATGAATCTTGAGTTTCACAAAGAGCTTACCATGTATATTATTGCAGGAAAGAAGGCGTTGGAGAAAGCCAAGAACACAAAGCTGGTAGAACTTAGAGAAAAAGCTGAAAGTACACATGATGAGCTGGATGTACAGACATATAGGGATTATGAGAGCGCCTGCAAACGTTTTGAGAAGAGGATTTTTGATCTAGAGACAACTAGGCTGGTGTCTATCCAGATGGCACCCCAGATACGTTTGCTTCAGGATGCTGATCAGCAGGTGGTTGATAAGCTTCGTTCGGATGTTATCAATACCATTCCTCTATGGAGAAATCAGATGGTATTGGCACTTGGAATCGAGCATACTACGAGAGCTCTTAATGCTCAAAGTGCATTGGACGAGATGACCAATGAGATGTTTAAGCGAAATGCGGAAACGCTCAAACAAGGGGCTATTGATGCAGCTAATGCTTCGGAAAGAGGAATAGTAGATATAGACACACTTCGGAAAGTAAATGCAGATATCATAACATCTATAAATGAAGTGGTCAGAATACATGAGGAAGGTTCCAAGCATAGAGAAGAGGCGCAGGTAGAACTTGCCAAGATTGAAGATGAACTGAAGCAGGCGCTTTTGGAAGCAGGAAACAGGTAATATGTATCTGAATTGTGAATAAGGGTTAATAGATGGAAAAGTATGTAACCCAAAGGCAGAGACAAGAGAAAAAGATCCGTAGACTCAAAAGGATTATTTTTGCCATAGTTATAGCGTTTCTTTTCTGCGTGGTGGCTTATGTTGTATCTTTAAGAGTTGGCAATTTCGGTGTCAGACTATCTACAACAAATACTAGTGGATCAGAGAGCCTTGTTAATTCGGATCCAAGTAGTATACCTGATTATTTTGGAGAAGATTACGTTATTCTGAACGGAGGAAGTCCGTGCTTTAATCATTGGGATGTAGAAAATATAACTGGTGAACATTATAGTGAGCTTGATTCAAAAGGGCGTTGCGGAGAAGCGTATGCAATGCTAGACAGAACAATGATGCCTACGGAAAAGCGCGGAGAAATAGGTCAGATAAAACCAACAGGATGGGTTCAGAGAAAGTATGAGGGAATTGTAGACTCGAATCCTCCCTATCTTTATAACAGGTGTCACCTTATAGCATATGCTCTGACTGGGCAAAATGCTAATGAATTAAATCTGATCACGGGCACAAGATATATGAATGTGGAGCTTATGTTGCCTTGGGAAGAAAAGGTCATGAGTTACCTGGATAATTCTGATAATCATGTTTTATACAGAGTGACACCATATTTCAAGAGTAATGAACTATTAGCACGAGGAGTTGAGATGGAGGCATATTCCGTGGAGGATAATGGTGATTCTATTTGCTTCCATGTATTTATTTATAATGTACAACCGGGGATAGAGATTGATTATAACAGTGGCGAAAGTGAGGGTGCTTAATAAATTAAAGGTTAGTTTTTTATAGTTTTATGTCTAACTATTACGGGGATATGGATGATGATATGATTGGTTCATCAAAGGAAAGCGCGATCCGGAGAGAAAGGAGACTTGCATGAAGGCTAAAGCAATTAAGCTTTATGAAGAGGAAGGAACCAAATATCATTTTGATTCAGAAAAATTAAAGCTTCTTATAAATCAGAAAAAACTCTCTTTGAGTAAAACAAATAAGAAAACTACCAAAGAAGAAATAATTGAGAACGTTTCTGAAGCGATGTGTGTTAGTAAAGAGGCTATAAAAAATTGGATGTATGGATACAATGGTCCTTCTGATTTGGAGCAGGTCAAAAAGATAGGTGATTTATTTGAAACAGATTATCATTTTTTGCTCAGTAAGGAGGAAGAGACCATGAGTAATATTCCGAGCGGTTTTGATGGTAGTGCACAGGCTTTGTACACAAGAGAAAGGGTTAGAGAATTACATTCGGCCTTTATCGGGTTTATTGAAAAAGGGGCAAGCCACCAGATGGAGCTTGTTAAAGTGGAATGTGCATTCGATGATGGTGCAGCTTCTAGAGATGATGTATCAAGGTGTCTCAATAGCGTATATAGAGAACTGTATGACAAGCTTGATGAGATTTTGAATATGTTGAATGCATTCATGTTGGACATACCTGAGGCTTTTTACGATAAGGTTTTCAATTACGTATGTGAGCTTCAAGAGAATTTAAGTAGTTGGTACAGCTTCTCGATCTTTCCGCCAAACGAGGAAGGCGAAGAATTAGAGTATGAGATTAGTGGTAATATGCAAAGGGCAGATGATTTCTTTTTTGTTAAGGGGATAAAAGACTTACGGCAACTTTTTGATGCCTTTATAGTTAAATAGTATTATTCACATCAGTAATGCTGCCTTGGATTTATTCCGTATCAAAGGTATAAATCCAAGGTGGCTTTGTTTGATGGTTTGATGACATATATTCATGATATGCTGAAAAAGGCATCATAATACATCTGAGAGTACCAACTATTAGTACGGAGAGTGGAAATGGATATACGTGATAGCTTTGATTTCAGGACTATTAATCAGGAAGAGGCAGATGAAGCTGCTATGGTGGAGAGTATTTGCTTTCCGCCTAATGAGGCGTGCTCGCCTGAGCATATGAAGAGTCGTATTGAGGTGGCCGCTGATCTATTTCTTGTTGCTATTGATAAAGAGACCGGTAGAATGGCCGGTTTTTTAAATGGAATAGCAACTGATGAACATTGTTTTAGAGACGAGTTTTTTACAGATGCCGAGACTCATGATCCCGAAGGTGACAGTGTGATGCTCCTTGGGCTGGATGTCCTTCCTGAATATAGAAGGCAGGGGCTTGCACGTGAGCTGGTAAGCAGCTATTGTAAAAGAGAACAGGCTAGAGGAAGAAAACGCCTGGTTCTGACATGTCTTCCGGACAAAATCCCTATGTATATAGGTTTTGGATTTAGAGACCTGGGGGAGAGTGCTTCTATCTGGGGCGGAGAGAGCTGGCATGAGATGGAGATTGTTCTGAATTCTGATAATACAAATAGTAGGTGACTCTAATGTTAAAACCCGGATTATATGAACAAGTTGTCAATGCTTTGCTGCGAGGGGAGTTGTCATCTCTTCAGGATGAGCTGCAATATACTGAGAAGATTGATTCTGCTGAAGCCTCGATTATTCTTTCGAGGTATCTTTCTGATGTAATTCAAAAAAGCCTGGACAGACTTTCCGAAACTGATGATCTGCAGCCCAAGATTGCCCTTGTTAACAAGGTTGTAGAGCTGTTGTCAAATGAGACTCATCAGGAAGACATACAGGGGATGGCTGTAGATGGCGCGGCAGAACAGTTGCTGGCACTAATATCCGAAAATGATCCTATGTACAAAATAGGTAAGCGTAAGGCAAAGGATCTAGTGCGTCCTGAGACATCTATTGCTCAGAGTAGCCTCTTTACCGGAGCGGTACATGAACCGCAGATGTATCTTGAACTGAAAAAAGAGATGGAGACAGCTGACAGGATAGATATGCTTGTCTCATTTATTAAATGGAGTGGACTCAGGCTCCTTATAGATGAGCTGCGTAAGTTTTCAGAAAGAGGGGGCAGGCTGAGAATAATTACCACTTCTTACATGGGAGCTACGGATTTGAAGGCTGTGGATGAACTGTCTAAGCTGCCTAATACCCGGGTGCGTATCTCCTACGATACCAAGAGAACCAGGCTTCATGCCAAGGCATATATTTTCTATAGAGATACGACTTTTACCACGGCATATATAGGTTCTTCCAATATGTCCAATGTAGCAATGTCCAGTGGGCTGGAATGGAATGTAAAGGCTACTGCCAAAGATATGGCTTTGACCATTAAGAAGATGGAAGCTGCATTTGATAGTTATTGGAATAGTAGCACCTTTGAAGAATATACAGAGGGTAGTCACGATAAGCTTAAGCGTGCCTTAAAGTTTGAGAAACATATTTCCGAAGGGGATGGCTTTCAATATATAGTGGATGTTCATCCATATCCTTATCAGCAGGAAATATTGGACAGACTAAGTGCGGAGAGAGCTATTCGAGGCAGGTATAAGAACCTTATTGTAGCAGCTACCGGTACGGGAAAGACGGTTATTGCTGCTCTTGATTACAGGAGATTTATAAGGGAACATCCTACTTCGCATAACAGGATCCTCTTTGTGGCACATAGAGAGGAAATATTAAAGCAAAGTCTGGCAACCTTTAGAGCCGTATTAAAAGATCCCAATTTTGGCGATTTATACGTAGGTAACAATAAGCCGGACAGGCTGGATAATTTATTTGTATCAATTCAAACTATAGCTTCACAAAGATTATATGAATTATTATCTGCTGATTACTATGACTATATAGTTGTGGATGAGTTTCATCATGCTGCTGCTCCAACATATCAGGGATTGATTAATGCATTCAAGCCCAGTGTATTACTAGGTCTTACTGCTACACCGGAGCGTATGGACGGCAAGAGTATCCTTGATTATTTCGATGGCCATGTGGCTGCAGAGATAAGATTGCCGGAAGCTATAGATCGTAAGCTCCTGTGTCCTTTCCAATATTTTGGCGTATCGGATGAAACTGATCTGTCCACTGTTAAATGGGTTAGAGGAGGCTATGATAAGACTGAACTGAGCAATCTCTATTCCTTGAACAGAGAGGTAGCTGTCAGGAGAGCCAATCATATAATTAACTCTATATACAAATATGTAACGGATATTTCTGACGTCCACGGGTTGGGCTTTTGTGTCTCCGTAGAACATGCTGCTTTTATGGCAGAGCAGTTTAATGATAAAGGGATTCCATCAATAGCGCTTACAGCTAATTCATCAGATCAGGAGAGGAATACGGCTAAGAAGAGACTGGTTAGTGGTGAGCTGAAGTTCATATTTGTAGTTGATCTCTATAATGAAGGTGTAGATATTCCCGAAGTGGATACGGTTTTATTCCTAAGGCCTACAGAATCTCTAACCATATTCCTGCAGCAGTTAGGAAGAGGCCTTCGCCTTGCGGAGAATAAGGAGTGCCTTACAGTTCTCGATTTTATTGGTCAGGCAAATAAAAAGTACAATTTTGAGGAAAAGTATTCTGCTCTTTTATCTAATACTGAACATAGCCTGCAATATGAGATTAAGAAGGGCTTTGTAGCGCTACCCAAAGGGTGCTATATACAACTGGAGCGCAAAGCCTCAGAAATAATACTGAATAATATCAGGAAATCATTTGGCGACAGAATGGGGCTTATAAGTCGCATAGAAAGCTTTACGGAGGATAGTGGCCAGGAGCTGACTTTGGCGAACTTTATCCATTACTACAGATTGAAGCTTGGAACTATTTATGCGAAATACTCATTTAGTAGATTGTGCGCTGATGCGGGAGTAATACCAGAATTTGACGAGCCCCTGGAGGCCACAATTACCAAAGCTTTTTCCAGAATAATAGCCATAGATTCCAGAAGATGGATACAGTTCCTGATAAATATATTGCCTAACTTGGAACATGTAGATATAAATAAGTTGTCACCTCTGGAGAAGAGGATGATGCAAATGTTTTACGTAACTATTTGGCAAGAAGCTGCAACGGATTGGGATGAACCCAAGGTGAGGCAGAATCTGACTATGCTTGCCAGGTCTACAGTGCTGGTAAAAGAGATAATAGATATCCTGGAAATCAAATATGATGAGGTAGATATTATAGACAAGCCGGTGGATCTGGGATTTGACTGCCCTCTGGATCTTTATTGCACATATACAAGAGATCAGATATTGGTAGCAATGGATTTTATGAAGCCCGGTACAGTTAGAGAAGGTGTGAAATGGCTTGCTGATAAAAACTTGGATGTATTATTTATCACTCTGAACAAGTCAGCTAAGGACTATTCTCCAACGACCATGTATGAAGATTACTCTATCAACAGTGAGTTATTCCATTGGCAGAGCCAGAACAAGATTTCAGAAAACAGTATTACAGGTAAGAGATATATAAATCATGCAAAGGAAGGCAGCAAGATTCTTTTATTTGTAAGAGAGTTTATAAATGATAGTGTGGGAACAGCACCATATTCTTACCTTGGTACGGCAAACTATCTCAGTCATACAGGAAGTAATCCGATGAGTATTGTATGGCGTATGGATAACCCTGTGCCAGCTAAGTATTTGAAGAAAACGGGTAAGTTGGATGTTGGTTGATCACACAGAAAGGATGCGACTATGGATTTTAAACCGGCTAAGAAACTGGGATTTGGGCTGATGAGGCTGCCGCTGAATGAGGGTGCCACAGATGCTGCGGATGTGGATGTGGAGCAGGTGTCCAAAATGGTGGATATTTTCCTAGAGAAGGGTTTTACTTATTTTGATACTGCATGGATGTACAATGCCTTCCACAGCGAGGATGTGGTGAAAGAGGCGCTGACCAGTAGGCACCCCAGGGAGAGTTATACCCTGGCTACCAAGCTTCATGCGGGATTTATAAACAGCAAGGAAGACAGGGACAAGGTTTTTAATACCCAGCTTGAAAAGACAGGCGCAGGATATTTTGACTACTATCTGATACACGGAATAGAAGAGTCCATGATTGATAAATATGAGGAGCTGGACTGCTTTAACTGGTTATTGGATAAAAAGGAAAAGGGACTGGTGCGTCATGCAGGCTTCTCCTATCATGATACACCGGAGCTCCTTGACGAGATACTCACCCGCCATCCTGAGATGGAATTTGTACAGCTGCAGATCAACTATCTGGACTGGGAGAGTGAGTGGATACAGTCCCGCGGCTGTTATGAGGTAGCTTGCAAGCATGGCAAGCCTGTAATAGTCATGGAGCCTGTTAAGGGTGGTACCTTGGCCAATCTCCCTGATGAAGCTGCAAAGCTCTTTAAAGAGCATGATTCTGCTATGTCCCTGCCCAGCTGGGCTGTGAGATTTGCAGCCAGCCTGGACAATGTCATGGTGGTGCTCTCAGGCATGAGCAGCATTGCCCAGATGGAGGACAATACCTCCTACATGCAGGACTTTGTGCCTCTGACAAAGGATGAGACAGATATGTGTTTTAAGGCCGGGGAGATCATCAACAATCAGATAGCTATCCCCTGCACAGGCTGCTCTTATTGTACTGAAGGCTGCCCGATGAAGATAGCTATCCCCAGGTATTTTTCTCTATACAATGAGAATATGCGTGAAAATATGGCGCAGAAGGGCTGGACCATCAACTTTACCAACTATGGTAACCTGGTGGCAGCCGGAGCTGGCAGGGCCAGCGATTGTATAGCCTGTGGTCAGTGTGAAAGTGTATGCCCTCAGCATCTGCCTATAATCGAGAACTTAAAGCTGGTAGCAGGGCATTTTGAAGGCTGATAGCAGATGGGGCTTAGTAGTCCCATCCGCTGACTTCCAGTCCGTTTGATTCCACATAATCGGAGAGGACCTGGTCCATCTTCTCTTTTCTCGCCCGGTCATCTGATGAGACAGCGATGTAGGCATCATAGTAATCGCCAAAGAGCCCCTTTGCGTCATCATCTGTCAGTGCTTCGTCAAGGCTAAGGCCGCTGTATATAGCTGTCTCATCTTCGCCAAAGCGCTGAGCGTGGATGATGCCGGGGCGATGGCCGCCGGATATTGCTATTAGCTTGTCATCTTCTTTAGTAAATTCCCAAAGCCAGTAATCGCCATAAATCAGCACATCGTCAGCATCTGTATCATCTATTCCTACTACAGTGACCAGGGGGATCATGGCATTATTTGGATCATAGTCCTGTTCGGCTTCAAAAGCCAGATAGTCATAGCAGGCTGCATCCACAGGATCAAAGCGCTCATCGCCGTATAGCTGGTTGTACTGGAAATAGGGCAGCATATCCCCTGCCATTGCAGCATAATCTGTTTCGTCCACTACGAAATGATATTCCTCTCCATCGGCTGTGGTCATCAGCATCCCCTCGCCCTCTGCCTTCACAGTGATATCAAGGCTCAGCTCATCTGTAGTGTCACCGCTGTAGCCGGTGACTGTACCTGTCAAGCTTTTTGCTGTCTCTGTCATATCTCCTCCGTAGATCACATCTCCTAAAATGAGCATGATGCCGTAGCCGTCCTTGTCATATCCATCCTCTACGGAGGTGGCATATATGATGAGGTTATTATCATTATCATCTATATAGTTGCCGCTGGCAGTCCAGTTGCCAGGTCCGTCTTCGGCGTCTTTTTCAGAAGAGCTTTCGCTATTATTGTCTGCTGCTGCAGAGTCTCCTTGATCCTGAGAACTACCATTATCACTTTCTCCCTCTGCATCTGAAGTGTTCTCTGCAGCGCTCTCGGGTTCGTTTTCGCCCGCTGTAGTAGCTGCATCCTCTGATTTGCCGCAGGAGACCATAGCTGCGATCAGTGCAGCTGATAATAGCAGTGTCAGTGATTTGCTCATGATCTTTTTCATAATGTCCTCCGTATACAGATAGGTCAGCTATATGATAAAATACTCTCCTATGTATATCGCCAATAATGGTTACTAAATTAATAGGTATACTGTTCAGATAAAAATTGGAGCTAAAGCATATGAGAAAAGAAAAGAATAAACTAAGCATGGTTTTATTGGCTGCCGCGATACTAGCTGCAGTTATATTGCGTTTTGGAACTGATGAGCTTTTGGCCAGTAGATATCTACATGACAGAACAAGCGCATCTGATCCTGCTCGTCAAGGCGATGATCCGGACCGTGCATCCGGAGAAAACATAAGTGAAGGCAGGCTTCGTCAGACAGTAATGTCTCTGGTGACCAGTGCGGAGAATTCCTCTCTGGATTATACCAGGCAGTATGGTTACATTGAAGATATCGGAGATGGGAGAGGCTATACAGGAGGCATTATAGGCTTCACTACGGGCACAGCAGATCTCCTTGATGTGGTAGAAGTATATGTGGCATTAAAGCCTGATAATAATGGCCTAAAGAAGTATATTCCTGCACTTCAAAGTGCCATAGGCTCCGACACCCACAAGGGTCTGGGACAGGCTTTTGTAAATGCCTGGAAGGCTGCTGCACAGGACCGTGAAATGATAGAGGCTCAGGATACCATATTGGATGAAATGTATATGAAGCCCTCTGTAGAAATGGCAGTTAAGGATGGCCTGTCACCCCTGGGACAATATATATATTATGATGCCATGGTGGTACATGGCCCAGGAGAGGATGGCCTTAGTTTTGGCGGTATCAGAAAAGAGGCTATGAAAAATGAGAAAACACCCTCTCAGGGCGGTGATGAGGCAGAGTACCTTAGGGCATTTTTGACAGCTAGAACTTCTGTCATGCTCACCGAGGAAGCTCACTCAGATCTGTCCAGGCTTCAGGCACAGAGCAAGTTTATTGATGAGGGTAAATATAATCTTGAATTACCACTTAAGTGGAATATGTATGGTGATGATTTTGAATTGACAGAAGCAAAATTAAAGGCTATTGCAAAATAAATTGCAATAGCCTTTATGGCATACGTCTTATCGGTCATCTGTGCTGTCTATATTATCTCTTTCGTCATCGTACATTGCCACGTTGTCTTCTATGTTATCTTCCATCATCAGACCCAGGAATTCGGAGGCGTCGTCAGGAATGTCATCCAGGTCGTCGCTTCCGGTGTCTACATCCAGAGGCTGCTTCTTGAACATGATGTCATACATGACAGGTATGATGAAGAGGGTCATGAGTGTGGCGTAAGCAAGGCCGCCTGCGATTACCAGGGCCATGCCTCTGCCCAGCTGTGCACCCATGTCATCGCCGATGATCAGGTTGGACTCAGCCAGGATAGTGGTGAGGGCTGTCATCAGGATAGGTCTCATACGGGTCTGGCCTGTAGCGATGAGAGCTGTATGTCTGTCAAGGCCCTGCTTCCTCAGCTGGTTGACATAGTCTACGAATACGATACCGTTATTAACTACCGTACCCATGAGCACTATGATACCCATGATACTGATTATTGACAGGTTTTGCCTTGTTATCCACAGTGCCAGGAAGCCTCCGGTAAATGCCAGAGGAATGGTGAACATGACAATGAAGGGGCTGAGCAGACTCTGGAACTGGGCTACCATGACCATGTATACCAGGAGCATGCCCAGGAGAAGTACCAGTGCCATCTGCTTGAGCATATTTATAACGGTATCATACTCGCCGCTGAACTCTATGGAGTAGCCCTGAGGCAGCTCGTATGCTTCCACCATGGGCTGGAGCTTTCTGGTGAGCAGAGTGATGTTATAGCCCTCTGCAGCTTCGGCAGTTACAGTCATGTATCTGGACTGATTCTTTCTGTTTATGGATGAGAGAGAATCAGCTATTTCCAGTGTGGCAAATTCTCTGAGCTTATGGGTCTCTGTAACGGTATCATAGTCTTCGTCTGTTCTCTGAACGTCAAAGCCATAGTCCAGTATGTTTTCATAGGTCAGAGGATCCAGATCATTTACCACCACGATATCCATATCTATGCCGTCTATGGTGATGGTGACAGCGCTCTTGGAATGGGTGAGCTTGCTGTTGATATCCTGATAGATCTGCACCACATTGAGGCCCAGGCTCATAGCCTTGTTCTTGTCTATGGTCAGGTGCAGCACCTTGTTGCTGTCCTCTTCGCCGTTAGAGATATTCTCATATCCGTCTATGGAATCTGTCAGCTCCATAATGTCTCTGCTGATACGCTTTAGCTCCTCGATATCGGGGCCATATACGTTGATGGAGAGTCCCGAACCTCCGGTGAGCTGGTCCATCTCAGATGACATGGTCTCCAGGGTAAAGCCTACGTCCATATCAGCAACTGCACCTTCGATCTCTGACATGATCTGTCTGATCTCGGCATCTCCGGCATTCTCATCTTCAGTCATCATCATAAAGGACATGGTCCTGAAATTATCTGAGCTGCTGGCCAAAGAGGATACAAAAAGGCTCTCATCACCGCCAGCCAGGACACCTATAGAGCCTATGCCATCGATCTGCAGCAGTCTGTCCAGTACCATATCTGTCTGCTCATAGGCTTCTTCTCTTGTAGTCTCTTCCGGATACTCAATGGTAGCCTGGATCTGGTTCATGGTCATATCAGGGATGACCACGATACCCATCCTGATGACCATAAAGCCTGAGAATAGCAGCAGCAGCACAGCCAGTGCCAGAGGCACGATCTTC
The DNA here is from genome assembly GCF_000424585.1 of Butyrivibrio sp. MC2013. Classification (GTDB taxonomy): domain Bacteria; phylum Bacillota; class Clostridia; order Lachnospirales; family Lachnospiraceae; genus Butyrivibrio. The sequence goes on along the minus strand of NZ_AUKE01000027.1, from coordinate 20,364 downwards.
ACTTTTAGGCAGAATCTAAGGGCTCTGTCATAGAGCTTCATGGCCTTGTCAAAAAGAGGATGAGCCTTGGTGGAGCTATTCTTTAATAGTGTAGATCCCGCTGCCGGTACCACTGTAAGTGCTATGGCAAGGGATGCCAGTAGACAAAATACTATGGTCAGGCACATGGGAGCCAAAAGGTCATTAACGAGGCCTGAGGTATATATCATAGGCATGAATACGCATACGGTAGTCAGTGTGGAAGCTGTGATGGCTCCTGCTACCTGCTTGGCACCCTGTACTGCAGCTCTTGGAGCTTCGATGCCTCTGTTGCGCAGTCTGTATATGTTCTCAATGACAACTATGGAGTTGTCCACCAGCATACCTATACCCAGGGCCAGACCTGAGAGGGAGAGCATGTTCAGTGATATATTGGAGAAATACATGCATACCAGGGCGGCCAGTACACTGACAGGGATACTGATAGCTACTACCAGTGTGGGCTTTACGTCCTTGAGGAAGATAGCCAGTATAAGTATAGCCAGGGCGGCGCCTATCATCATGGACTGGAGCACGCTCTTTACTATGAGGTCGATGTAATCGCCCATATCCACCAGTGTGGTCACGGTAAGGCCGGGGTGAGCAGCCTTTAGTTCTTTGGAAGCTGCATCAATAGTCTTACTTACATCATTGGTACCGGCTGTACTGCTCTTAAATATGGAGAGTATGACGGCTCTCTTATCGGAGAGCTTCACATAGCTGTCTGCGGAATTGTCTATGACGGTGATGTTTGCAACATCGCCCAGCTTTACATCGCCTACCTTATTGATATTGGTCAGGACTACATTTTCAAGCTCGGATACTTCCTCATAATTCTGGCCCACCTTGACCAGCCAGGAATTATCCTGCTTGTCATCCACATAGCCTGCAGGCATCTCAAAGTTTTGGGCATAGATGAGGCCTGTGAGGGCGTCCAGAGTCAGGAGCTTGTCTGCATTGGCCTGCTTCTCTGCTTCTGAGCGCTGCTTCTCATAGGACTTTACCGCATCATTATAATCGTCCCAGCCGCTGGCCAGCTGTTCTTCGCCGTCGCTGAGCTGATCCCAGCCTTCGGTGATCTGCTCCTGGCCGTCACTGAGCTGCTCCCAGCCGCTGTTGATCTGTTCCTGTGCGGAATCAAGCTGACTCTCTGCAGCATCAAGCTGTGACTGCGCAGAATCCAGCTGAGTCTTGCCTATCTGGAGCTGAGCATCGGCGCTGCCTATGGATTCGGCAGCTTCCAGCTTGGCTTTTTCCAGTTCCTTATAAGCACTCTCTACCTGGCCCTTGGCTTCTGCTATTGCAGGAGTCAGTGCGGCGATTGTACCGTCAGCTGCCTGCTTTTGGGTCTCCAGCATGGTCTTTTGGGTTTTAAGCTCTGTCTTTTTGGTCTCAAGGCTGGCCTTCTGACTCTCCAGCTCAGCCTTTTTGGCAAGGAGGGCCTCCTTTTGTGCGGGAGCGGCATCATAAGCCTGCTTGGTGGCAGTCAGCTCTGCCAGCTGGGCCTGGAGAGGTGTCAGCTGAGCCTGGAGAGCAGCCAGCTGTTCATTGTAGCCTTCTTCTTCAGGATCCAGTGCGTCTATCTGAGCCTGGATTCCTGTAATGGCGCCGTTTATGGTCTCAATGCCTGCATTTAGTTCTTCCGCACTTGTGCTGTTTAAGAGCGTATCCAGCTGGGAGACGCCATCATCTATTTGCTTTATTCCGTCATCTATTTTCTTTGCGCCGTCATCTATCTGCCTTAGTCCGTCATTTATCTTGGTCAGAGCATCCCCTAGCTGTGTCTTCTGGGCCTGGGCCTGGGTGAGCTGGGTCTGGAGAGTGGCCAGCTGAGCAGAGGCCTGATCCAGCTGATAGCTTAGGTCTGCCAGCTTGGTATTGGACTCGTTTTTCTTATCATTAAGCTCCTGCTCGCCTTTTGTAAGGTCACTTTTTTTCTGGGCAAGCTCGTTTTTGTTGCTATTAAATTCTGCCTTGTTTTTGTCCAGCTCTGCCTGGCCGTCTATGAGCTCCTGCTTGCCGTCAGCCAGTTCCTTTTGGGAATCCTGGAGCTTCTTTCTGTTTTCTTCTATAGTCTCAGCGGAGTCATTGAGCTTGTCCTTGGCATCATCTAGCTGCTCCTGGGCATCTGCAAAGCGGTCTTCCAGACTATCCAGTATCTTCTGGTTGAGGGCATCTACCTTGTCCTGATTGAGCTCTACCTGGACGCTTTTATCTACCAGGCCCAGGGTGGTGATGCTGGCTACGCCTGCCTGCTTTTCATAATAGGGGGTGATCTCGTCTCGGACGAACTGGGACAGCTCATCCATCTCCATATCTTCCATGCTGACTGCCAGATATACACTGGCCATCATGTCGGTGCTCAGCTCTATGATAGAGGGAGTGCCTGCATCATCAGGGAGATAGGGAGAGAGAGTATTGAGTGCACTGGATACCTTGACCATGGCACTGTCAAGGTCGGTATCGTCAGTGAATTCCAGCTGCACCATGCCATAGTTCTCACTGCAGACTGATGATACATTTTTGATACCTGTGATTGTGCCCAGGGCACTTTCCATAGGTTCGCATATCTCGGCCTCCACCTTCTCTGAGCTGGCACCGGGATATGTGGTCAGCACCATGAGATAGGGAAGGGATATGTCAGGTAAGAGGTCCAGCTGCATATTCATGATACTGACTATGCCCAGGACTATTGTGACTATTACGCCTACCAGGACGGTAAATGGCTTTTTGACGCTGTACTTAGACATTATCTTCCTCCGCGGGCAAAGACCTTGTGGCTTTGCCACATCTGTTTCTTATATATTGATCATTCGATAATATTCATTGGTAAAAAGTTTATTCGAGTAGATTTCAGATACACGCATTTACTGCGGGTTTATTGAAAATCACACAACTGTTCTCATCCGTAACAAAATGCATGACAAACCGAATCCAAATCTATATATCGGACGAACACGCAAATTATATCACAAGTTTCTCTTTGTTAATTAGCTATGTCTAATTTTAATAAATTTTTAATGAGTCAATGATAGCGGGCGTTACCGGTGTTTGCTATTCAGCTCAATAACAGCAATGGATTTTCCTAATTAATTCTTGCGATATTATAAAAAATCGATTATTATATACTGAGTAAAAGGGAGTAGCCGGTCGATGTTTTTATCTCGACTTTCGGATTCGTCAACACGACGGCTTTGGGCTGTCCGGATCCGGATAATGTTTATGAGAGCAAGACTTTTACCATGTATTTATTGTGCATGGCGAGGGTCTTTTTTTATGCCAAGCTTCGCCGGATCATTCATATCATGATGTAAGTACAAAAGATATTTTGGATACTCGCATCATAACATTTGGAGGAAAAAGATGATAACTGCAAAAGGTATAGCAATAGCACTCTTCGTGCTGATGTATGTACTTATGGTCATGCTGCCCAAGAGAAGAGCGATAGTGGCCTGTAGTACTGCACTGATCTATGTGATCATATCCCTGTTTGGGCCTGACATACTTCCTGCTGCCATGGTGCCCGGGGCTATTGACTGGAACGTACTGATGATGATCTGGGGTACCATGATCATCGTAGACTATTTTATAGAGTCCAAGATGCCCAACCTTATAGCTGAGTGGCTGCTGCGCTTATCGCCCAATGTAATGTGGGTGACGGTGTTCATGTCTCTCTTCTCCGGAATCATATCAGCCTTTATTGATAACGTGGCTACAGTCCTTATGGTAGCACCTGTGGGACTTGCCATCTGCAAGAAGCTCAAGATATCACCGGTATCCATGATCATATGTATCGCAGTATCTTCTAACCTGCAGGGCGCTGCCACACTGGTGGGTGATACCACTTCCATCATGCTGGCTGCAAGGGACGCTGCCAATATGAACTTCAATGATTTCTTTGTGATGCATGGCAGACCGGGTATGTTCTTTGCAGTAGAGCTGGGAGCCCTGCTCACAGTGCCCATCATGATGTTCCTCTTCAGAAAGGATACAGAGCCTGTCAGCTCCGATGAGCATACAAGCGTAACAGACTATGTACCTACTATTACTATGGTGGGACATGTGATACTGCTGATCATAGCTTCATTTATACCGGAAGCTTACAAGCCTGAAGTCACCAACGGTCTCATATGTATGGTATGTGGCATACTCACTGTAGTATGGGAGATCGCAAAGCAGAAATCCACAGATGGTATGTGGCATTCACTTAAGGCTCTGGACTGGGATACCATGTTCCTCCTGGCAGGACTCTTTTGCGTGATAGCAGGTATCAGCAATGTAGGCGTCATCGATGACCTGGCAGCGCTGATCTCAAATGCCGGAGGCAGCAACATGTTCCTGCTCTATTCCATAGTAGTATGGGGCTCCGTAGCTATCTCAGCATTTATTGATAATATCCCTTATGTAGCTACCATGCTTCCTATCCTGAGGTCAGTGAGTCTGGCCCTGGGCGTAGAGCCTTACTTCCTCTACTTTGGACTCCTTGTAGGAGCTACACTGGGCGGCAATCTTAGCCCTATTGGTGCATCTGCCAATATCGCAGGTGTAGGTATGCTCAGGAAAGAGGGCTATGAAGTCAGGTTCAGGGATTTCTTTAAGATAGGTATCCCCTTCACACTGACAGCTGTGACCAGCGGATATCTCTTCATATGGCTTTTCTGGAGACCATGAAGCATTTGATCTTGGTATTTGATCAACAACATTAACATTAATTACATTCTTGGAATAATCATAGAATGTATGCAAATAGGCCATTTGAAATAATACATATTTAGGAAAGATAGTTAGAAATGGGAAACGCAAATAACAATAGACCTTCAAGGATGGTGTCAAAGGGCGTAGTGATCAGCTGTGATTACTGCGGATCCAAAATAGATACAGCAAAAGAAAGAGTATGCCCCGCTTGCGGAGCAGCCTATGACAAGGATAAGGAGTGGCTGAATAGGAAGAAAGAGTCAGAATACCGGGATGAAGTCTATCCCGGAACAGCTCCTATCAGTAATAACAACAGGAATACCACTGCTGCTGCTCCGGTCAAAAAGGAAAAGAAGAAAGGCGCAAACAATGCACTTATAGCCCTGGCTTTCCTCACGGTAATGATATCTTCGCTGGTGATAGTTGCTTCAAAGAATACTCATGGGAGAAGCCGCAGCTACAGCTCCAAGTATGCACAGAACGAAGAAGTCAATGTGTATGATTATGATCAGTATGAGCTGACAGATACTGTCTTTGAAAATGACGGTATCATCCTGGACAACGAATATATGAAGGTGCAGTTTACAGGCTATTATGCTGACAGCCACAACACCTGGTATGACTATCGCAAGCTGGGTATTCAGGTTGAGAACAAGTCTGATCAGGATCTCAAGCTCCATTTTACCAGCTGCTCCATGAATGGCAGGAGCAGGAGTTCTTCATATATTTCCTGCTATGAGCTCTTCAAAAAGGGTACTACAGTGACCTTCTACGAGAAGCTGGGCGAAATGACTGATGATGACGTATCTGAGATCGTCATAGATGATCTGGAGATCAGAGATGATTCCTATCATACTCTCTATGAAGTGGAGGAGCCTTTTGTCATAAAGGGAAACGGCAGCACAGTATTCGAGCCTGACCTTGATAATTGCAAGCTCATATTCACCAATGACAGAGCTGACATCTATGCCAACATCTATCTGTCAGATGAAAATGACTACAATAACGGTTACAGATTCCTGGTACACAACAAGACAGATGAGCGCCTGTGTATAGAAGACAGTGAGTGCAGGATAGATGGTGAAGAGTCCGGTGCCTATGTCATGTCCAATACCCACATGCCGGCCGATTATTGGCTCAGCGACAAGGTGCACAGTCTGGATGAGAAGTTCAAGGATTTTGACAAGAAGCTGGTGGAATTCAATTTCAGATTCACCTTTGAAGCTGATCCTTCCAAGGATTTCTCCACAGGCTATCTGGATATCAATGGTCTATTGAAGGACTGAAATGACAAAGAGCTGTTCAAGTGATGTAACAGCTCTCTTTTCTTATGGATTTTTGAGCATAAAAAGAGCGATAGACGGGACTCGAACCCGCGGTCTCCACCTTGGCAAGGTGGCGCTTTACCAACTAAGCTACTATCGCATTTAAAGAGATATTCAATTGCTTGTCGAATCAACAAGCAAGATATAATTTACACTGCCGTGATGACTTTGTCAACACTTTTTTAAAAAAATCTTATAAACTTATGAGGCGGCTCTGTGATATCATGGAGATATAGTGGTGAATATGATCAGCTGTCTGATAACTAAGATTCACATGCACTGATCATATGAAAATGACTGATACATGAAAGGATTCATGACTATGAAACTGACATTTATAGGAGCGGATCACGAGGTTACAGGGAGCTGCCATTGTCTGCAGGCTGCAGGCAAGACAATCCTCATCGATTATGGTATGGAGCAGGGCCGGAACATTTTTGAAAATGCGCCCCTGCCTGTGGCACCGGCACTTATAGACTATGTGCTATTGACCCACGCCCATGTGGATCATTCGGGAATGCTCCCTGAGCTCTATGCCAAGGGCTTTAGAGGAGAGATATATGCCACAGAGGCTACCTGCGATCTCTGTGAAATCATGCTCAGGGACTGCGCGCACATACAGATGCAGGAAGCAGACTGGTACAAGCGTAAGAGGAGGAGGAGCTCCAGTGTATCTCAAGTGGAACCCCTCTATGTGATGGAGGATGCTGAAGGCGCACTTGGCAGATTTGAGCCTTGTGATTATGGCAAGATCTATGACATCTGCGACGGCATATCTATTCGCTTTACAGATATAGGTCACCTCCTTGGCTCTGCCAGTATAGAAGTCTGGATCACAGAGAAGGGACAAAAGAGGAAAATAGTCTTTTCCGGAGATATAGGCAATACCCGTCAGCCCCTGATCAGGGATCCCCAGCTCACAGACAGCGCAGATTATGTAGTCATGGAGTCCACCTATGGTGACAGGCTCCATTCCACAGAGAGGCCTGATTATGTCAGGGCGCTCACTGAAGTGCTGGACAGGACCTTTGCCAGGGGCGGCAATGTGGTCATTCCTTCCTTTGCAGTGGGCAGGACCCAGGAGATGCTGTATTTCCTGCGCCAGATCAAGGCTCAGCACCTGGTGACAGCGGTGGATGATTTTGAAGTATATGTGGACAGCCCTATGGCAGTCAGCACTACAGATATATTTGCAGACCATGAGTATGCCTGCTACGATGAAGAGGCTTTGGACTTTGTTAGAAATGGTATCAACCCCATTACTTTTCCGGGGCTGAGGCTGTCAATTACTCAGGAGGAATCTGTAGCTATCAATTTTGATGAGGCACCCAAGGTCATCATATCAGCCTCGGGTATGTGCGAGGCAGGCAGGATCAGGCACCATCTCAAGCATAATCTCTGGAGAGAAGACTCTACCATACTCTTCGTAGGATATCAGGCAGTGGGCACTCTGGGCAGAGCTATAATAGAGGGAGCGACCAGCGTGAAGCTCTTTGGCGAAGAGATCGATGTCAAAGCAGAGATAGCCAAGATAGAGGGACTCTCCGGCCACGCAGACAGGGACGGCCTCATGAACTGGCTAAAGGGATTTACCAGGCAAAAGCCCAGGAAGATATTCATAGTACACGGCGAAGATTCCGTGACCAGCTCTTTTGCAGCCTATGTCCATGAAGAGCTGGGCTATGATACCTATGCGCCCTACAGTGGGACGGAGTTTGACCTTGTATCAGGCCAGTTTATCAAAGAGGGCGTGCCTGTCATGGTGCAGAAGAAGACAGCAGATGTGGTATCTGATGTATACCAGAGGCTGATCAATGCCGGCAACAGGCTGGTAGCTGTGATTCAGAAGGTCAGCGGCCTGAGCAACAAGGACAAGGCCAAATTTGCAGATCAGATCAATTCACTGTGTGATAAGTATGACAGATGAGCCGGGTCTGCAGAGAGCAGGCTGTATTATGATCAGAAGTAAGTAGAATAAAAGGCGGGGAGGAGAGATATGTCAAAAGCAGACGAGATTTTTATAGAGATGTGCAGAGATATACTGGAGAATGGAACAGATACTCAGGGAGAAGCTGTAAGAGCCAAATGGCCTGACGGAAGTCCTGCTTATACCATCAGGATATTCGGGCAGGCTCATACCTATGACCTGGCAAAAGAATTTCCCATCATGACTCTTAGGAAGACTGCACTTAAGAGTGCTACAGACGAGATGCTGTGGATATACCAGAAGAAATCTTCCAATACCGGCAATCTAAAGAGTCATGTCTGGGATGAGTGGGCAGATGAGAGCGGCAGTATCGGCAAGGCCTACGGTTATCAGATCGCTGAGAAATATCTCTATAAGGGAGTGAGCGAAGAGGGACTGGACAAGGCATTTCCCGGCTGGAAAAAAGAGGCTAAGGAAGATACCATAGAATACAGCTATGTGCCGGGCCCCGGAGCAGCTCCCTTGGAGGAAAGATATAAAAGCGGCACAGATGCTTATGAAAGGATAGGAACACCCGATATAATCTATAACAAGGCTGACAAGACAGCTCTCATGGACCAGATGAACAAGGTCATCTATGACCTGAAGATCAATCCTTTCAGCAGAAGGATCATGACCACCACCTGGAATGTGGCGGAGCTGAAGGATATGCATCTGGAGCCCTGCGCTTACAGCATGACCTACAATGTGGTGAAGACTCCCGGGGACGACAAGCTGACACTAAATGCAGTGCTCAACCAGAGGTCTCAGGACATGCTGGCAGCCAATAACTGGAATATAGTACAATACTCTGTCCTGGTCCACATGCTGGCCCAGGTTTGCGACATGCATGTGGGTAAGCTCCTGCATGTCATTGCGGATTGCCATGTATATGACCGACATGTGGATGCTATCAAAGAGCTTATGGGCAGGACGCCGCTTCCTGCGCCTGCTTTTCATCTGAATCCTGATATAAAGGATTTTTATGACTTTACCAGTGCGGATGTATCGGTAGAGGGTTACGAAGTGGCAGGAGAGCAGATAAAGGATATACCTATAGCTGTATGATGGCTGGTGCATTTGTCTGCCAAATGACTGTGCCGGCATCACAGATATCTGATATAAGAACTAAAACTAAAAAGGGGAGGAGAAAAAAGTTTGAAAGCAATAGTACTGACCGACAATAACTGGGCAATAGGCAACAAGGGACAGCTCCTGGTGACTATACCCGCTGATCATAAGATGTTCAGAAATGAGACCAAGGACAAGGTGGTGATCCTGGGCAGGAAGACCCTGGCTACTTTTCCCGGAGGTCTGCCTCTGGCAGGAAGGACTAATATCATATTGTCCAGAAATCCTGACTTTAAGGTAAGGAGCACCGAGACTGCAGAAGCGATCATGGCTTCAAGTATAGAAGATGCCATTGAAAAGGCATCTGCATTTGACACTAATGATATATATGTAATAGGCGGAGAGATGATATACAGACAGATGCTGCCTTATGTAGATACCTGTATTATCACAAGAGTAGACAGGGAATATGAGGCAGACGCTTTTTTCCCGAATCTGGAAGAGGATCCTGAGTGGATGATGGCTGAGGAAAGCGAAGAGCAGTATTATTTTGACAACTGCTACACTTTCCAGCGTTGGGTCAGAGTGAACTGATCGGATACCGGTCATAGTCCTGCAGCCTCAAGGGTTCAGGCGAGGATGGATAATCATTATGATGAAAGAACGCTATGTTGATCACATGAGGATCATACTGCTGGTAGCCTGCGGTGTGATCATCAATTACCTGGGGGCCGAGCTGGCTTTTCTCACAGGCTTGCCTCTCTTCTTGGATACCATAGGTACGATACTGGTAGCTGTCATTGCTGGCGAGCTGCCGGGCATGGTGGCGGGCTATGTATTTAATGTCATCTATTGCCTGGAAGAGCCCTTGTGGCTGTATTACTGTGTATTTAGTCTTTGGGTGGCCTTTGTATGCGGAAGGACTGCCAAGAAAGGATACTTCAAAAACATTAAATATCTGCCAAATGTTCTGGTGCCTGTGGCACTTGTCACTGGACTCTTTAGTGAGATATGGGCAATGGCTCTCAACGGCTTTGATCCCGATTATGGTGTGGTGGGAGATATTGTAAAGTGGTTGTCAGCCCGCGGTATTGTACTTGGCAATGTCTTTCTTACCAGGTTTGTGATCAATATTTTCATTGAATATGCGGATAAACTGATCTGTCTGTTGGCAGCGTATGCTCTTCTGCTGACTTTCTCTGATCTGATAAATAATAAGCTAAAGTTCAAAAGGAGTGGTCCGGGATCGGTGCTGTCTGATAAGCTGACAGCCTTTATCGTAGGTTCTGGCACCTTCTCCTCATTGGTCATTTTTCTTTTGTCCTTTTATACCTTCTATGAGCTGAGTCTGGACAGCGCTGCTTTTGGCAGGCTCAGTGTCACTGATGCTGCCATGAACTATATCATGTTCAGCAGCAGAGTATTTGCTGCCATACTGGGGCTGCAGCTCTTCATCGCGGCTATATCCATCCGCTATATCAATGCGGTGATACTTGATCCCCTAAGCAGGATCACCAGCGAAGTCAGGGAGTACTCTTCCATAGGTGATGAGGAGAGGTATGCCTACAGCAATAAATTCACAAAGCTCTCTATCAAGACCGGAGATGAGCTGGAGGATCTCTATGAATCGGTAGCCAAGACTATAGCCGATATTAGCGAGTATATCCGCAATTCCCATGCTCATGCCAGCGAGCTTCACAGGATGCAGACCCAGGTCATCAATATCATGGCTGATATCATAGAGAGCAGGGATGGAGACACCGGAGAGCATGTAGGCAGGACTGCAGGACTGGTCAAGAGTATAGCTATGGAGCTCAAAGATGAAGGTATCTATACTGATACCATTACGGACGACTACATAAATGAGATCGAGATAGCTGCTCCCCTTCATGATGTGGGCAAGATCGTGATATCTGATACCATTCTGAATAAACCGGGCAAGCTTACTCCCGAGGAATTCGACATCATGAAGACCCATGCCGCAGCGGGCAAGGATATCATAGGCAGGGCTATCAGGAATGTGGGCAATTCTGTATATCTGGAGCTGGCTTCGGATCTGGCGGGCAGCCATCATGAATGGTGGGACGGCTCGGGCTATCCCCAGGGACTCTCCGGAGAAGAGATACCTCTATCTGCCAGGATCATGGCTGTGGCTGATGTATATGATGCCCTGACCAGCGTGCGTCCATATAAGAGGGCTTTTAGCAAAGAGGAGGCTATGGACATCATGAGAAAAGAGACCGGCAGTCACTTTGATCCTCTTGTGGAAAAGGCTCTTGAGAAGGTGCTGGAAAAAGAAGAGGAAGAAGAAAAGAGAGAAGATAAGGAAGAGTTACAAGAGTCATAAAAAACTCGCGGATGCTTTTGACACATATTTCATTATTGTGTATCATATACTGTGATTTTGAGCAAACATATCTATTATGAGTCGGAATGGTGCGGGAACAGAGCTTTTGTCATCCCGTAATATGCGGCATGAAAGGGACAATATGAAGAGAAAATATAAGTTATCCAAGCAGTTTACAGATGAGCAGGCAGCAAAGGCTCTTGAAGAAGTAATGAACGTAACAGGTGCTGAATTTGCTGAATATGCTGATGACAGAGCTTATCTTATCGTAGGCGCTGAGGAAGATAAGATCACTCATGTCATGAACAGAGCTGTTAATATCTTTGCAAGAGTATGCGGCGAGTGCAAGATCTCTTTTGACAGTTTTGTATATGAGGATTGACAATATAGAACTATAAGAATATCATTACATTTGAATTTAATAATGTGATTCTTCAGGGTAGGGTGTGATTCCCAACCGGCGGTACAGTCCGCGAGCCGTTTTTGGGCAGATTCGGTGCAACTCCGAAACCGACAGTGAACCATAGATGCTGCAAGCTTTCTATGGACAGTCTGGATGGAAGAAGAATGCGATCTTATTATTTGCGCGTATTATAGCCCTGAACATCTATATGTTCGGGGCTTTTTTATACGTAATACTTATTACAGAAAGGTTGGTTGACACAGTGGAAAACGCAAATGTTAGTACAGCAGCAAATGAGTATGATGATACTCAGAAAATCGAGGAAGTGATGATCGAAAATGCTAATGAAAAGTTCGGGAATTATAAGGGCGGAGAAAAGAAGAGGAGCATGGTTCCTGTACGCTTCGTGACAGTGACAGGTATTCTGTCTGCTATAGCCTTTGTGCTGCAGCTCATAGAGCTTCCTGTACCCTTTATGCCCTGGTTTATCAAGTTTGATTTCTCGGATCTCCCGGCTCTGGTTGGAGCTCTGTCCCTGGGACCTGTATACGGTGTGATCATAGAGTTTATCAAGAATCTCCTCCACACACTGGATTCCGGATCATTTGGAGTAGGAGAACTGTCCAACTTTATACTGGGCGCTGTATTCACCGGCGTGGCAGGTTTGATCTATAAATTCAAGAAAAACAAGAAGGGTGCTATCATCGGCACTATAGTGGGAGCACTGGCTATGGCAGCCTTCTCACTTCCTTCAAATATCTATGTTGTATATCCTGTTTATTACACCTTCCTTCCCAAGGAAAATGTCCTGGCTGCATATCAGGCTATCATCCCTTCCATGAAGAGTGTGGAAGAGAGTATCCTCCTCTTCAATGTTCCCTTCACCTTTGTAAAGGGTATGATCGATGTGCTGATCACATTCCTGATCTACAAGCACATCTCACCTATTCTGAAGGGCAATGATGAGCGTTGAGATCCCGTAGAGGACAACCTGGTGAAGCATGTATATGGGCAGCGAATGGCGGCCCATCTGATCAAATACGGTTATGCTGATGTGAAAGGAGCTCCTGTCAAAGAGGGCTCCTTTTGTATTGTCTAAAGGCCCGGACTTCAGGACGTGGAAAATGTAAAAGCCTGTAAAATAGAGGAATATCCAGGGTAGGATGCTGAAATAATCTGAAGAATAAAAGTTTCGCGCAGGAAAGCCAAGGTAAGCAGTGAAGAGATTCTTGTAGGGCGCAGTGTTGACCTGCAGTATGTGGATGCGCTCAAAGCCAAGGAAGCCTGTATTCACATCCCTGAACATGAGAAATAAGGCAAAAGCTATAATGGCTCCTGCCAGCGCATTTATCTTCAAAAGGAGTCTTTTGGTCAACCCTGTTATGATCATGGCTGAACCCATAAAGGTGAGTATGCCAAAGAGGACTATGCTCTCCGGCGTAACAAAATATGTGACAAGGCTGATGATGATGCCGCATCCAAAGACTATAAGCCCCCGCCTGATGTTATGAGAGGACAGGCCTGCACAAAAGCCTGACAGGAGTATGAAAGTCCAGCAGATGCTCTGCTGCCATATATAAGAATATACCGAACTGTACCAGGGCATATCCATGCCCACTATATATGCAAGGTCCCAGCAAAAATGATATATTATCATGCTGCAAAGGGTGATCCCTCTTATGCTGTCTAAGGTGCTGAGTCTGGCGGTGCTTTTTTTCTTCACAATTGACATATCTTCCCCCGAAAAGTCTATAAGTAAGCTGTTGATAGGATATAGTATATTGTACATAATTTTTCATTACTTTTACTAATATGTTATGATAATAACTAATGAAGCATGTAATAGTGAGGTGTATAAGTTGAATCCTACAAGTATAGAGACATTTTCTCCGGAGGAAACATTTGAATTTGGCCTGAGGATGGGCGAGAATGCACGTCCGGGGCAGGTCATCACCCTTCTTGGAGATCTGGGCACCGGCAAGACCGTTTTTACCCAGGGCCTGGCCAAGGGTCTGGGGATTGAGGGACCGGTTGCAAGTCCGACCTTTACAATAGTGCAGATCCATGACGAGGGCAGGCTCCCTCTTTATCATTTTGATGTGTACAGGATCGGAGACATATCCGAGATGGACGAGATAGGTTATGAGGATTATTTCTACGGTGATGGTGTGTGCCTCATCGAATGGGCCAACCTGATCGAGGACATACTTCCGGAAGAATATACCAGGATAGAGATTGAAAAAGACCTGAAAAAGGGTGTAGACTTCAGACGGATAACAATGACCCATGTAGGGAAGGATCACATATAATGAAAATACTGGCAATTGACAGCTCGGGCCTGACAGCCACCGTTGCGGTGTCTGAGGACGACAGGCTTGTGGCTTCCTATGACATACAATATAAGACCACTCATTCCCAGATACTCATGCCTATGCTGGAGGATATCAGAAATAAGGTAGATCTGGATATGAAGAGCATTGATGCTGTGGCAGTGGCTGCAGGTCCCGGTTCTTTTACCGGGCTTAGGATAGGTGCTGCAGCAGCCAAGGGACTGTGCCTGGCACTGGATAAGCCTCTCATCGCTATCCCTACCATTGATGCCATGGCCTGGAACCTCTATGGTACAAGGCAGATCATCTGTCCCATGATGGATGCCAGGAGGAGTCAGGTATATACAGGAATATATACTTTTGTCCCTGAGAAAAATGAAGAGAATAATGAGATCATCTTCAGGATGAAGACCATAGTCCCCCAGAGGGCATGCAGTATAGAAGAGATTGCAGAAAAGCTTAATGAACTTGGAGAGAGTGCCATACTCCTTGGAGACGGCGTGCCGGTCTATAAGGATAAGCTTGCAGTACTTTTGAAGATCCCTTATGCCCAGGCTCCTCTTCACCAGTCCAGGCAAAGGGCTGCCAGTCTCTGCAGTTTGGGAGCTGTATATTTCAGAGAAGGCAGGATCACAGATGCAGACTCTTTTGCACCTGAATATCTAAGGCCCTCTCAGGCAGAGAGACAGGCCGGGGAACTAAGGACTGCCGCGCCCAAGGTAAAGGAGAGAGTGCTGATCAGGCCTCTGAAGGCTGAGGATATGGATGCTGCAGCAAGCCTTGAAGCAGCGAATCTGGGCAAGGAAGCCTGGACTGAAAAACAGCTCATCACAGCAAACGCCAGGGACGATACTGTATACCTGGTGGCTGAGAAGCAGGGTGCTATTGTGGGCCTGTGCGGTCTTCAGAATATATCGGGAGATGGCGAAATAACAAATGTGTCGGTTGCGGCCTCCAGCAGGGGTGAAGGCATAGCCTACAAGATGCTAAAGCAGCTCCTGGAGAGGGGCAAGGGGATAGGCGCAGAGCGTTTTACCCTGGAGGTGAGGAGTGCAAATGCTCCTGCCAGGGCTCTCTATGAGAAGCTGGGTTTTAAGTCCGAGGGCACAAGGCCCGGATTCTATGCGGATCCCGCTGATGATGCAGAAATATATTGGAAAAGGTAAAAGAGTAAAATATGATAGATGTTTGTTTGCTGGGAACAGGCGGTATGATGCCCCTGCCCTACAGATTTCTCACGGCCATGATGCTGCGCTACAACGGCAAGAGTATCCTGGTGGACTGTGGAGAGGCTACTCAGATAGCCCTGAGAAAGGCAGGTTGGAGCCCTAATCCCATAGATGTGATATGCTTTACCCATTATCATGCAGATCATGTATCGGGACTGCCCGGTATGCTGCTGACCATGGGTAATGCTGAGAGAAAAGAGCCTCTGCTCCTTATAGGTCCCAAGGGCCTAGAGAGAGTGGTATCCAGTCTCAGAGTGATAGCTCCGGAGCTGCCTTTTGAGATCGTATGCAGGGAGATTGCTTCTCCTGAGGAAGAATTCACCTTTGACGGTATGCCTGATCTGACCATGAGCGCCTTTAGAGTCAATCATAATGTGACCTGCTACGGCTATGATTTCAGGCTGTCCAGAAAAGGACGCTTTAATGTTGATAATGCTACAGCTCTAGATATCCCCAGGAATTATTGGGGAATACTCCAAAATGGCAATGATGTGACACTGGATGACGGAAGGGTGATCACACCGGATATGGTGCTGGGACAGGCCCGCACAGGTCTCCATCTGACTTATTGTACAGATACCAGGCCCTGCAAGCAGATAGTGGAATATGCAAAGGGTGCGGATCTCCTTATATGCGAAGGTATGTACGGCGAGGCAGACAAGCTCTCCAAGGCCAAGGAAAAGAAACACATGACCTTCTATGAAGCTGCTGAGATCGCCAGGGATGCCGGTGTCAAAGAATTGTGGCTTACCCACTATTCACCTTCTCTCCGTAATCCGAAAGAGTTTATGAAGGAAACCAAGGCAATCTTCCCAGCTGCGATAGCAGCCAAGGATGGAAGGATGGCAGAGCTCTCTTTTCCCGAAGAGGAAAAGTGACACAGGAGGCGCCTTATGGCGGACAGACGAAAGAAATCCAGGCTTGTGGACGAATATGGCAGAGAGACAAGAATGGCTGTCGTGATAAAGGCCGTGGTCATGGCTGCGGTGGGAGCCGCTCTTGTGTGGGCTGTATGGGTGAAATTCTTTGGAGTGGTATCCAGAAATCCTGATGATATCACCAGAGAACGGGCGTCAAAGCTCACTGAGCTTGAGAGCCTTTTGTCCATGAATCTAACCAATGCTTATCCCGGTACCCCTGAAGGGGTGGTGGCTCTCTATGCCCGCATATCCAAGGCTGCCTTTAATGAGGATTATACAGACGAAGAGGGCAAAAAGCTCTTTAAGATGGAGTTTGAACTCTTTGATCAGGAGCTTAGGGATAATCAGGGAAGCGAAGAGTCTTTTCTCACTACCATGCTTCTGGAAGCCAAGAGTAAGAAGACAGACGGCATAAGTCTGGCCAATTATTTTCTGGATGACAGCGAAGATACAAAGCTCTATGAGATAGATGGCAGGACCTTCTCGGCTGTGGGCTGCAGGATAGTCATGAAAAAGGGCAATAAAGCCTCTACCTACAGGTATGATTTTACCATGCGCCAGGATACGGAAAGCGGCAAGAACTGGAGGATCCTGGGCTGGGAAGTCAGTGAAGATACAGACACTGATACCACCTCTGTTGAGGATCTGTGCAATATGGATCTTCAAACCGCATATCCTGCAGATCCCTGGGATGTGGCTGATCTTTTTGCCAGAGTCACTGCTACTCTTTATAACGAAGAGTATTCGGATGCTGATATGAGGACAATGGGAGACATCAGAGCAGCTCTATATGATGACGAGCTATTAGCCAACCAGACCGACCTGGAGGGCGGCTTGGCCATGGAAGTAGCTGAAAAGAAAAATGCCGCTGTGAAGGTGGCTAATTATGTTACTGATGACAAGTCCAAATTTGTCTTTGAAGAAGTGGCAGGACAGGAGTGCAGCAGAGGCCGCGTGATGTTCTCCATGAGATCTGAGACCTCCAGGAAGATAGTATATTATGACTTCATACTAAGAAAAGACGATCAGGGCAGATGGAAGATCCTGGGCTGGGAGACAGCTGAGGAATGAGGTTTGATAATGCAAATAGATAAGAAAACTGAAGAAGACGGAATGATAATGATGTCCATACATTCCGGAAATGACAAGGAGTCAAAGGCTCCTGATACCAAAGATGAAAAGAAGGAGCATGTGACCATACTGGCTATAGAGAGCAGCTGCGACGAGACCGCCGCAGCTGTTGTCAGGGATGGGCGAGAGGTATTGTCCAATATAATATCATCACAGATAGCGCTCCATACTGTATTCGGCGGTGTAGTGCCGGAGATCGCATCCAGGAAGCATGTGGAGAAGATCAATTATTGTGTAAGAGAAGCTCTAAAGGAAGCAGGCCTTGGACTGAGTGATATAGATGCTATAGGTGTGACCTATGGACCGGGACTGGTAGGAGCGCTGCTGGTAGGAGTGTCTGAAGCCAAGTCTCTTAGCTTTGCTGCAGATATCCCTCTGGTAGGAGTACACCATATCGAAGGACATATCAGTGCAAACTATATCGAGAATAAGGAACTGGAGCCTCCTTTTGCATGCCTTGTGGTATCAGGAGGACATTCTCATCTGGTGATCGTCAGGGATTATGGTGAATATGAGATAATTGGTCAGACCAGGGATGACGCGGCAGGAGAAGCTTTTGACAAGGTGGCCAGGGCTATTGGACTGGGCTATCCCGGAGGACCCAAGATCGATAAGGCTGCAAAAGAGGGAAATCCTGATGCCATATCTTTTCCCAAGGCCAATATCGAAGGCGCGGAGTATGACTTTAGCTTCAGCGGCCTGAAATCTGCAGTGCTCAACTATATCAATATCGCCCAGATGCAGGGCGAGGACTATTCAAAAGCGGATCTGGCAGCGTCCTTCCAGAAGGCTGTGGTAGAAGTGCTGACAGAGCATGCGGTAAGAGCTGCCAGGGAATATGGAATGAAGCAGCTGGCTATAGCAGGGGGTGTTGCATCTAACAGCAGCTTGAGAAAGAGTCTTGAGGATGCATGCGCGAGAGAAGGCATAGCATTCTATAGTCCCTCTCCGGTACTGTGTACGGATAATGCTGCCATGATAGGTGCTGCAGCTTATTATGAGTACCAAAAAGGCGTAAGGAGCGGCATGGATCTCAATGCTGTGCCCAACTTGCCTCTGGGCAGCAGAGAGAGGAAGTTCCACGGAAGAGCATCTATGACAGGTCAGACCAAAGACTGATATATCAGGACAAGCAGGGGAGAAGAGCTGTGAAAATAGGAGCGGTAGTGCTGGCTGCAGGAAGCGGCAGCAGGATGAAGAGCAGTGTCAAAAAGCAGTATATGGAAATAGGCGGAAAACCGCTTATTTATTATACTCTTAAGGCGTTTGAGAAGGGGCCCCAGGAGGTAACTGTGCTGGTGACTAGTCCCGGGGATGAAGAATATTGCCAAAAAGAGATAGTGGAGAAATACGGTCTGTCATCCGATATAGTGATATGTGCGGGCGGCGCAGAGAGATATGATTCCGTATATGCAGGACTGATGGCCCTGCCAAAGGATACTGATATCGTAATGATACATGACGGTGCCAGGCCTTTTGTAAACAGGCAGATCATGGATAGGACTGTGAATGCGGCTGCAGAATATACAGCGGCTGTATGCGGTATGCCTGTAAAGGATACTATCAAGATGGCTGATAATGAGGGATTTGCAGCATCTACACCTGACAGGAAAAAATTGTGGATGGTCCAGACTCCTCAGACTTTTTCCTATCCGCTGATAAAGAGCCTTTATGAAAAGCTTGAGCAGGAAAAAGAGGTGCTCATAGCACACGGCCTGAACATAACTGATGATGCCATGCTGGTGGAAACTTTCTCGGATAAGAAGGTAAAACTGGTAGAGGGCTCTTATGACAATATCAAGATCACCACTCCCGAGGATATAGCCCTGGCGGAGAGTCTCATTGATAAGTATGATATGATATAGCTTCTGGCGGTGTATTTTGATGATATTAAGGAATATCTTAAAAGATATATGATGACAATGTCATAAATATACTGCATTGTTTGTTTTTAGGGCTGTATAAGGCTTTGATATGAAATGTTATCATAATGCATATGATCTATTGAAAAGGCATAGAAACTGGGATTTATTGAAAACGTATGTTTGCGAAGCGATGCAAAGCCAAAAATCCTAAGAAAATACTGCAAAAGTGCTTGACAGTGATATGCTGGTTTGATATTATAGTTTTCGCCCTGTGAAAATACAGGGCAGCTTTAAAAGAGATTTTAAAGTGAATGGAGCGATATCGAAGTGGTCATAACGAGGCGGTCTTGAAAACCGTTTGGCGGCAACGCCACAAGGGTTCGAATCCCTTTCGCTCCGCTGTGATGCGGCAGGATATTTACCTCGCCCGCAAAATTTAAGAGAGTAGACCTAAAACCTACGGTCATGGTCTATGAATCAACCGATTGCAGAAGTACTCAAGTGGTTGAAGAGACACCCCTGGAAAGGGTGCAGGTCGTTAATAGCGGCGCGAGGGTTCAAATCCCTCCTTCTGCGTTTATCTGTCAGGGTAAATGAGTTGATGAAAAGTCAACAAATTAACGAATATTCGTTCTTGACAGATGGCTCACAAAGATGTACACTCGAACAGTTCCCTCTTGTGAGAGAGAACACAACAGAGTGAGAACTTTGACAACTGAACAGCAATGCAACCCTGAAGATTCCAAGCTTCTAATATAAGAAGCAAAGTTATTTTCAGAGAACCAAAACCAAAAGTAAACGGAAAGCAGAATTACAGCTAGTGTAATTCTGAACCGAATCGAATTTTAAAGTGAGAGTTCGATCCTGGCTCAGGATGAACGCTGGCGGCGTGCCTAACACATGCAAGTCGAACGGAGTTGCTCGCTGATGAAGCTTCGGCAGAATCTTGAGTAACTTAGTGGCGGACGGGTGAGTAACGCGTGGGTAACCTGCCTCGTACTGGGGGATAGCAGTTGGAAACGACTGATAATACCGCATAAGCGCACGGTTTCGCATGAAACAGT
>NZ_AUKE01000026.1 GCF_000424585.1 Butyrivibrio sp. MC2013 | reverse complement strand
TATTTCACCTCTGATTTCAGTAATATATTTAATTGTAACTATAGGATTGGGACGGGAAATCCTTATCTAAATGGCATTGACCCCGTCCCCAAGAGCCCACTTTTTTAAAGCCAAAGCAAAGAACTTACCGCCTACCTGGTAGAGAGAAACTGAGCTTCCCTGGCTGCATCCCTGTCATCAGGGTATTGCTCCAGGTAAGCAGCAATCAGATTCTTGGCTGTAGCAAAATCGCCCATATATTCATATGCAGTGATCTGATTGCGCAGCAGAGACATAGCCTCATCCGGGTCACCCAAAGCGATTCCGGCTTCAAAGTCTGCTATGGCAGCTTCGTAATAAGAGCTGTCCCCCATACTTTCTGCCATTTTGACTTCGCAGATGCCCAGCCTGTTATAGATAGCGGCATTGTCCGGATGTTCTTCCAGAAATGATCTGTAGACGCTGACCGCATAGTTAAAGTCACCCTGCTTTTCTCCTGTCTTACCTAGGAGCATGACTACAGGAGTCTTGTCTGAAGTGGTCTTCTCACTTCTAGCCAGTTCCAAATAGTTCTGAGCCTGGGCATTATTGCCCAGATAATAAGAGATCTGTCCCATCTCGTAATTGGTCATATGATCAGGATCCCATACTCCCTGGAGTATGCCCAGTCCTTCTTCTTCATAGCCTTTATCTGCCAGTTGCTGATATACGGCTATTATCCTGTCATAGTCATCATTATCCATGGATATGGTCTTTGTAAAATCTGACAGGGCGCTGTCATGATCTCCCAGCTCCAGACGACATACACCCCTTAGATAGACCGCATCCCTTTCAGATGGTCTAAGGTCCAGGATAGCATCATAAACAGACACAGCCTCCTCATATCTGTCCTGTTTTTGAAGAGTCTTGGCCAGATAGTAGGCTATGTCAAAATCCATGGAATCCGGGATGCCGCTGCCTGCGCCCAGGGCCCTTTTGAAACAGTCTTCAGCTTCAGGATACATGGACTGCTCCAGGTAGCTGATCCCCAGCCCTCTAAGGCAGGATCTTTTAGAGGAACCGTTTTCCATAGCTGTATTAAAGCCTGTCACGGCTTCTGCATATTTATGGTCTTTAATATCCGTCATGCCGGCCTTAATAGCATCATCACTTTCCCCGCAGCCGCTAAGGCCTGCCAGGCTCAGTGAAATGATGCACAAGGCGGACAGAAATCTTTTACCCATATTAGTCCTTTAAGTATGCAACGATCTCAACTTCGCACAATACATTCTTAGGAAGAGTCTTGACTGCCACGCAGCTTCTTGCAGGCTTGCCTGTAAAATACTTCTCATATACTGAGTTAAAATCAGCAAAATCGCCCATATCATCAAGGAAGCATACAGTCTTTACAACATGCTCGTAGTCAGTGCCTGCTGCCTTTAAGATCTCGCCGATATTGCGGCATACCTGATCTGCCTGAGCCTTGATATCACCTGTCTCCAGATCGCCTGTCTCGGGAATGATCGGGATCTGACCTGAAGCATAGAGAAAATCTCCTGCGATTATGCCCTGTGAATAGGGGCCGATTGCTGCGGGTGCCTTATCTGTAGATACTTTTTTCATGTTACTGTCCTCCAATTTATTATTTCTATTCTGCACATTTGGTCTGTTTGCGAGATCAGAAGAGCTTCTTTTCTTCCTCTTCCTCAAATACAGCAGTCACATAGAAGCCTCTTGAATTCTCTTCCACTTTGGTGACCACACCCTCCCTTGCCAGCATGCGCTGATTGAAGGGATAGTTGCCGCTCATGGCCAGTGCAGGATTGATAGTATAGTAATAGTTACTGGGAAGCAGGCCTTCTGTCACAGTGATCTTGTCTCCCTCTTTCAACAGGCCCGGCCTTTCCATCTTAAAAAGCATTTCTCGTTTCAATTCTACTATCCGTTCCTCTCATGACTAATCGCCAAGATTATTGATCTCTGCTATGCGGGTCTCCGCATTATTGGCATATCTGGTATCAGGAAACTCATTCATGACCTGATCATAGATTTTCCTTGCTTCATCCAGCTCTCCGCTCTCATAATAGCTGCTGCCCAGGAAATAGAGAGCTGCTGTATTAGTGCTGTCGTATTTAACAGACCTTGCCAGATCAGCGATTGCCTTGTCATATTCCTGATTCTCCAGAGCTTCATAGCCGGACCTGTAATAATAATCACCCAGACCCACGCCGCAGACCTCAAGGAGCGCCCGGTAAAAGGCAGTCTGTTCATCAGGGCTGTCTGACTCTTCCTCAGATACATTTACCTTGTCAAGGTGGGCGCCTATATTCTCAAAGTCTGCGGGATCCGTAATATAAGCCCTTCCGGCAGCCAACAGCTGACTCATGGATTCTACTGTCTCATCTGTACCCTCATAAGAGTCTATCTCTGCCTGAAGCTTTTCGATGTCAGCATTCAGTCCCTCTATCTCATGATCCTTATCCAAGAGCTGAGCCGACCTGGAACCTGCTTCCTCAGAAAACTCTGCTATTTTCTTATTGGCCTCCAGATTGATCTTCTCTATCCTCTGGGGCAGGATGAGAAAGAGAGCTGTGAATAACCCCAGAAGTATACCTATGGATATACCAAGAATGGACACTCCTGTCCCCCTTTGTCTGGAAGCAACAGGCTCTATAATAGTCTCATTGCCGCTGACATACTCTCTTACATCTTCCTGTCTGTCCGGAGCAGGTGCCAGAGAATCATCCACCGATCCGGGACTGAGCATCTTGGATGTCTCAGCCAGATATCGGCGGGTTAGTGTATTGCCGTTATCAATAGCCAGCGCTTTATTCAGTTCCTTTTCCGCTTTGGAATAGCTGCCGCTGTTCATATATAGAAGTGCCAGCAGCTGATGGGCAGCAAGAAATCTGGGATTGGAAGAAAGGACCTTTTTGAGCTGTATCACAGCTACGTCCAGACTGCCATCCCTGCAATATTTCAGAGCGACGTTATACTTCTTCATGTTCTGGCTCAGCGCGTCCAGCCTTGTAGGTGACATTCTGAGCTCATTCATGAATTCGTCAGCAGGATTGTTTTCTGTTTCCAGGTTCTTGGAAATGACCCATTGGGTAAGGGCTGCTACAACCTCTCCCATTTCATAATAGACCAGCCCTAAAAGATTGCGGGCGGCTATATTATTCTTGTAGAGCATGATGCTCTGCTGAAGGGATATTACAGCGCCGGAGAGATTACGCACACTTGCCTTTTCCAGTCCGTCGTTATAATACACATTAGATAAGCTGACAACCTTCTTATAGAGACCTACATACTCTCCGCAGACCTGACAGTGGTCACCTTCCCCAAGAACGCTCTGACACTTATAACATATCATCAGGTTCTTCCTCTCTGGTTACCGCCGTTTTCTGCTTCCTTCATAAGTCTTATCAGGATATCTGACATATCATCCAGATTCTGGTTCTTTATTAGATCCTCTGCCTCTTCTATCTCAAGACTGGGCTTGAAATTAGACAGTTCTTCTTCAAAATTGATCATCGACTATCATCTCCCTGATCTGTCCCGCAAGATACAAGGATCCTGCGGCATAAATCTGATCTTCTTTGCCGGCCATATGCCTTACATAGTCAACTGCACTTTTAACATCATCAAAAAAGCTGACACTGCAGCCGGTATCCTTTCCAATCTCAAATGCTTTCCTTAACTCTTCTTCAGAGACCGTTCTGCTTGTTCCCAGGACAGCTGCGGATATAGTATCAAACACTCCGCTGCCCAGGATCATGGAGACCATATTCATATATTGCTTGTCTGCAACGACGCCAAAAATAAGGTGTTTACGACCGATGCAGTCTATCTCCCCGGCAGATGACAAAAAAGCTGTCATACCGTCCTCGTTATGAGCCCCATCCACAAAGAAACCGGGATAAAGCTCCTCCATTCTGCAGGTCCAGAAACTGTTAGCCAATCCTTTTACAATGTCTTCTTCGCTTATATCAGCTCCCATCCTGCCCAGTTCCTCAGCCGCAGTAACGGCAAGAGCAGCATTTTCCATCTGATATGAAGCATATGTATTCAGAGTCAAGCTAACATATTTATAATACTCAGATTCATAGCAAAAATCAATCCGCCCCAAAGTGCCTTTTGCCTTAGAATCCCTATTTTCCAGGCTTCCCGGGCATATTCTTTTTATCATGGAAGCTGACACTCTCCTGAAGGGAGCATGAAGCTCCTCTGCCCTATGCAGGATCGCATCTGTGGATTCAGGCCTCTTGTCAAAGAATACCAAAGGAGTAGCTCTACGGATGATGCCCGCCTTCTCCCCTGCGATCTGGGCATAGCTCTCGCCCAGATACTGCATATGATCAAGGCCTATCTCAGTGATGACAGACAAAAGAGTAGTCTCCACACTGTTAGTGGCATCAAGGCGGCCGCCCAGGCCCACCTCCAGGATCAGATAATCCACAGGCTCATCCCTGTATATCACCATGGCCATAAAAAAGAGATATTCAAAGTAAGTAGGAAAATAGTCAGCTCTCTTGATATCCGACGCTCTGTAAGCCATGACTCTGCATAATATCTCTTTAAAAGCGTCCAAAAAGCCGCTCTCACTGACCATATTCCCATCTATGGCAAAGCGCTCTCTGATATCTACAATATGGGGAGATGTGAAGGTCCCCACATGATAGCCTGAAGCCCTGAGAATGGAAGTCAGATAGCTGCATACAGAGCCCTTGCCGTTGGTCCCTGCCACATGTATGATCTTCATCTCTCTGTCGGGATCCCCAATATAATGAAGGAAGTCCACAGTCGCCTCATAGCTATGCTTGACTGTAAACCTCCCAAGTGAATTAAGAAAATCTTCGGCGGGGCCCATACCCGACTTTCCTTCCAAAGACATTCCCCTTATCTTATCAACTGAGCTTAGCAGCTCATCTTCGTTATCCGGAGACATTTCTTCCTCCATATCCTGTCTGATCTGCGGCGGCATATCCATCATATATGCCGCCTTTAAATTCAGGCTAGGAAGGACTATATCCTGCCTAGCCTGGATTAGTTTACAAAATAGTTATTTTCCCAGCTGCTCCAGTCTCTCACATATCTGGTCGAAGGTCTGCTGATATTTCTGCTGCTTTTCCTTCTCTTCCGCGATCTTCTCTGCAGGAGCCTTGGAGAGGAATCTCTCATTGCTGAGCATGCTCTGGGATCTCTTTAGCTCGCCTTCCAGCTTCTTCTTCTCCTTGGTGAGACGCTCGATCTCAGCTGAGATGTCTACCAGATCTGAGAAAGGCATATATAAAGCTGCATCTGCCAATACAACAGATACCGCATCCTCAGGGATGCCTGCCTTATCCTTCCGGCATTCTACTTCTGAAGCATATGCAAGGGACTGGAAGAAGAGCTTGCTGCTCTCAAAGGTATCCAGACTCTCAGCATTATCACTTACAACAAATACCTTGGCCTTACGGGAAGGCGCTACGTTCATCTGTGTCCTTACGTTACGGATGCCGCGAACAGCTTCCTTGATGATCTCAACCTTCTTTTCATCATCTGCAAAATTCCATTCATCCTTGTATACAGGCCAGTCAGAGATCATAATAGACTCTTCCTCGTCCTGAATGGTACAGAAGATCTCTTCTGTAATAAAAGGCATATAAGGATGCAGGAGCTTAAGTGAATCTATAAGTACTCTCTGGAGAGTCCAAAGCGCTGCTTCATGGGATACCTTGTCATCTGAATTGTAGAGACGAGGCTTGACCATCTCGATATACCAGTCACAGAACTCATCCCATATAAAGTCGTATACCTTCTGAACAGCGATACCAAGCTCAAACTTGTCCATGTTCTCGGTAACTTCCTTTACAGTATTATTGAGCTTGGACAGGATCCAGTGATCAGCCATTTCAAGGCCCTCCGGCATAGGCTGGTGGATAGCTGAGGGTGCACCCTCTTCCATATTCATCATGATGAACCTGGAAGCGTTCCATACCTTATTGGCAAAGTTTCTGCTGTTCTCTACTCTCTCGTTATAGAAACGCATATCGTTTCCGGGTGCGTTACCTGTAACAATAGTCAGACGCAGGGCATCGGCGCCGTATTTCTCGATCACTTCAAGAGGATCGATACCGTTGCCCAGTGACTTACTCATCTTCCTGCCCTGAGAATCCCTGATCAATCCGTGGAAAAGAACTGTCTTGAAGGGATAGGTTCCCATGTGCTCATAGCTGGAGAAGATCATCCTGATAACCCAGAAGAAAATGATGTCATAGCCTGTTACAAGCACATCTGTAGGGAAGAAGTACTTCAGTTCCCTGGTATCATGAGGCCATCCCAGTGTCTCGAAGGGCCAAAGGGCTGATGAAAACCATGTATCCAGAGTATCGGGATCCTGTGTAAAGTGGCTCTCGCCGCATTTAGGACATACAGTGGGCATCTCCTTAGATACAACAACCTCACCGCACTTATCGCAGTAATATGCAGGGATCCTGTGTCCCCACCAGAGCTGTCTGGATATACACCAGTCTCTGATATTATCTGTCCAGTTGTAATAGATCTTATCCATTCTCGGAGGGATCAGCTTGATCTCGCCCTCTTTGATAGCCTTGACAGCGGGCTTTATCAGCTCATCCATCTTTACAAACCACTGTGCCTTGATCATAGGCTCTACAGTAGTCTTGCAGCGGTCATGGGTTCCTACGTTATGAGAGTAGTCTTCGATCTCTACGAGAAGGCCCATCTCTTCCAGTTCCTTGACAATGGCCTTTCTGCATTCATAACGATCCATTCCCTCAAACTTGCCGCCATTTGCATTGATAGTGGCATCATCGTTGAGGATATTGATCTCAGGCAGGCCATGACGCTTGCCTACTTCAAAGTCGTTAGGGTCGTGAGCAGGAGTGATCTTAACTACACCTGTTCCAAACTCCATATCTACATACTCGTCTTCAACAATGGGAAGCTCTCTGTTTACTATAGGAAGCAGGACCTTCTTGCCCTTGAAGCTCTTGTATCTCTCATCTTCGGGATTAACAGCAACAGCTGTATCGCCCAGCATGGTCTCAGGACGTGTAGTAGCAAACTCAATAAAATCTGTATTAGAGATGCTGCCGTCCTCATTAATAACAGGATACTTGATATGCCAAAGATGTCCTGCCTGCTCTTCGTATTCTACCTCTGCATCAGAAATGGATGTCTTACATACAGGACACCAGTTAACGATCCTGGATCCCTTGTAGATATAGCCTTTCTCATGCATCTTTATAAATACTTCGGTTACGGCCTCGTTGCAACCTTCATCCATGGTGAAACGCTCTCTGTCCCAGTCGCAGGATGAACCAAGCTTCTTGAGCTGAGATACGATGGTGCCGCCGTACTCCTTCTTCCACTCCCAGGCCTTCTCCAGGAACTTCTCTCTGCCCAGTTCCCTCTTATCAATACCCTGCTTCTTCAGCTCGTTGGTAATACGTACCTCAGTTGCGATAGAGGCATGATCAGTACCGGGCTGCCAGAGAGCATTGTAGCCTTCCATTCTCTTCCATCTGATCAGGATATCCTGCAGAGTCTGGTCAAAAGCATGACCCATGTGGAGCTTACCCGTGATATTCGGGGGCGGGATCACAATGGTAAAAGGCTTCTTAGTCTCATCTACTTCCGCATGGAAGTACTTCTTCTCTTCCCATTTTGAATAGAGGCGACCCTCTATCTCACTGGGATTGTAGGTTTTTTCCAGTTCTTTTTTCATTTTCCTTAGTTTACCTCCTGTGATTGCCGGCCGGAGGGCCATCCTGGATATGTTCCTTGTACGGATTTGTGTACAAAAAAGCCCTCAGCCGATTTTCAGTTCGGCCAAGGGCGTAATCTACGCGGTACCACCTTGCTTCCACCGGGAGAAAAAAATATATATCCCGATGCTCATTAACCCTTTAACGGAGGAGTCCGGATCTGCCTTGCCTATGTGGATAAAAAAAAGACTTTCTGAGCAGATCGGCTATCAGGATACCATCCTGACAAAAGCTACCTTCAAGACTCTGCGAACACGTTCTTGCAGCCTATCGAACGCTCTCTGGAGATCACAGGATGTCTCTACTCTTCTTTTATTCGCCTTTATACTGCCTGCAACAATCCGCAGGCATTTAATTACCATATATCTTATTCACAATAGCTATGCTTGTCAAGCTGCTGTTAAGCTGCAATAAGGTTACTGTTCATATCAATATACAAATCATATTTATGACATACGTGTCAGTGGCGAAATGGTTTACATAATTTCATTGACCAACCCGGTACCGGATCATTTAACGCTTCAACTTGTGTACGATTTAATGAGATAGATTGCTATGCTTATTTATGCGGTTTTTCGACATCGTTTTTCGAGTAATCCCCAAATTCCACAGAGTTATCCACAACGACACATATGTCAGTTTTTATCGCTTTTCTGTTATTTTGAACTAAATAATGTATATTTGTATATTCAACAAAAACAATTTGATACAATCTACAGGTTTACATAAGTTGAATAACTATTACATTATGTAAACCTTTATTGTGCTTTTTATGATTTTTTACTCCGGACTAGATGAGCCATCTTCTGAAAGCCGCGTATTTACTGACCAAAAGTTCTCCAAATATTCATTGACCGAATCGGTCGATACCCTTTTGATCTTCTTCCACTCTCTGGGAAAGAGATTTCTGTAGGATGGCTGGAGGAATCTCATATCAAGAAGTGCCACCACTCCCCTGTCATGCTCGGTCCTGATAACACGGCCTGCCGCTTGCAGGACCTTGTTCATACCCGGAAATCTGTAGGCATAATCATATCCGTCAAATCCCGCTTCATCAAAATAGTTTCTAAGGACCTCCCTCTCATTGCATACAAGAGGGATACCGCAGCCCACTATGAGCGCTCCTATGAGGCTGTCTCCCCTAAGGTCCACACCTTCGGAGAATATCCCTCCCATGACGCAAAAGCCTATGACAGGCTCATCTTCCACATATTCCACATCCATGTCTATGATATCTGACAGGTCCACGTTGTTGCCTTCACTAAAGTAGCCAAGGAAGGCTTCCCTCTCCTCTTCATTCATACCATAGCCCTGAGCCAGAATCTTAAAGCCGTCATCAGCATATCTGTCCATATATGACTCATAAACCTCTTCCAGGTAAGCATGAGAAGGGAAGAACACCATGTAATTGCCCTTTTTGGCTGTGGATATCTTATGTATATAATCAGCTACCAGGCCATACTGCTCAGGCCCCCTCTGTGCATAACGGCTTGTGGCATCCGAAGCTATCATCAGCCCTCTGGCAGAAGGATCAAATACGGAATTGGCATACATCTCATAATCATCCGGACTTCCGCCTGATATCTGCTTGTAATACTGTATAGGCAGGAAGGTAGCCGAGAAGAGTATGGAAGACACTCCCCTGTCCATACAGGCTGCCAGATTGGTGGAAGGATCCACACAATAGAGCCTGATGCGGTAGCCCAGGGCGTCATCCTCTTCCTCATAGATCCTGTATTTCTCATCCATCAGATCATAGATCGTGAGAAATCTCCTGACTTCAAAGTAGAGATCAAGTATCCTGTCCCTCATGGGACCTGCTTCTTTGTCTTCATCAAGATATGCGGATATGGCGCCTGCCAGGCGGTCCAGCTTCTGTATGATATCTTCAATGGAGTCAATAAAGCCGGGCTTTGTATAGGCATCATAGAGGCTGTTTAAGGTATTTACTATAGTGGTGAGCTGGCTCTTAAAGCTGACCTTTAGATCACTAAGCTCTGATGAGATAAGCAGGTAGTGGTCTCTGATAAGATCAGCGCTGTAGATATCCCTTCCTCTGTCAGAGAGATTGTGGGCCTCATCTACAAGGAATATATAGCTGCCCTTTACATTCTCAGCAAAATAGCGCTTGAGATATACAAAAGGGTCAAAGACATAGTTGTAATCGCAGATGATAAAATCTGCAAAAAGACTCATATCCAGGGAAAATTCAAAGGGACAGACCTTGTGCTTTTCAGAATAATATAGAAGGGCTTCCCTGCTGTAATTGTCTTCATGGGTCATCATGTCATACATGGCATCATTGACCCTGTCAAAGTGGCCTTTGGCATAGGGGCATTCATCCGGATTGCAAGCTGCGCCCTTCTTCAGGCATATCTTGTCCTTGGCTGTGAGCATCACAGTTTTCATACGAAGCCCCTGCTCTGCACGAAGGAGCCTTGCAGTATCAGCTGCAGCAGCCCCTGTAACGGATTTAGCTGTGAGATAGAATATCTTCTCAGCTTTGCCCTGGCCTACTGCCTGAATGGCAGGATACATAACAGTAAGGGTCTTGCCTGTACCTGTAGGAGCTTCCAAAAAGAGCTTTTTGCCCCGGGCAATGGTCCTGTAGACACCTGCTGCCAGCTCTTTTTGCCCTGCTCTGTATGGATAAGGGAATTTGCAATTCCTTATAGACTCGTTGCGTAGCTCCGCCCAGCGGGCACTATGATCAGCAAAGAGCCTGTATTTCCCGATCAGATCCTTAAACCAGGCAGTAAGGTCCACTGCTTTGTATTCATATTCAAAGTACCTGATATCTTCTGTGTCCATGTTGCAATAGGTCATCCTCACACGGATCTCAGGAAGCTTATTGGTCAACAGGTAGATGGCAGCATAAACCTTGGCCTGAGCCAGATGTACTCCTTCAGGCTCTTTCATGGTTTCAAGCTTCTTAAAGGTACCCTTGATCTCATCTATCATAGGGACCTTGCCCTCTTCTTCCAGGATGCCGTCTGCTCTGCCTTCTATGAGGATCTGATATTTGGATGCGGAATAAGTATAAGAAAGAGAGACCTCGCTGCGATAAGAAGGTCCCTGCATCTTTTGGATCTTGCGATGGATACGGCCTCCGCGCTGCATGGCATCCTCCGTACTCCCGTGATATCTGTTGTCGATATCCCCGCTGCGCATGATAAAGCCCACCAGGGTCCTGACTGAAATCTCTACAAAGTCCATAGTCTGTCCTGCTCCAGGGCTGCCCTCTTATAAATCAGCGACGGCAGCATATATGGCATAACTCTGATCTCCTCTTTATTACATAAGTAAAAAGACCCGTCAAAGCGGGTCTTTTTAAAGTCGTGATCGTCGTATTTATAATAATCTTCAAGCTTCCAGCCTGTCAAGATATTCATCAAACTCTCTACTCTCACCGTAGTAAGATACTGTAAGATTCTTCCTCATATCAAGACCGAGGATGCCCAAAATGGACTTACCGTCTACGATGATGCTGCCATAGCTGACATCAATGTCAAACTGACACTTCTCTGCCTCTCTGACGAAGTTTCTGACCTCAGAGGGTTCAAGCCTGATAATACGCTCTGTTTTCTGTGCGATCATTTTTAACCTCATACTGCGAGTGAAACCGGTAAAAATGGTCCGGGCATCTGCGGTGCTCGCGTCACATAGCCCTTGGATACGGGATATCCCGTTTCAAAACCACTTCCTTAGTAATGATAATAACTGCACGCATCCCTGCGGCTCACATAAGTCCATTATATACAACCGACTCCATAATCATAGTGGGCATATTCACAAAATTTCTCGGATTTTTTGTTCAAATTGATGCATACTTTATAAATTATGATTATTTTCAAGATGAAAATCGCTGAGATTAAGTAATATAGCCAAATTCGCCAGCTTTTATTCGTTTAATATTGCCTGTAATATTAGAAAAACAAAACGTTTTTATCACCCTGTTTTTAATTCCACTTTAATCTGATACAGAGATAGTTCAGTAAAAATTAACAAATAATATATATGACTTCTTGCACAATGGTCGAAAAAGAGTTTTAATAAGTATTATGATTTTTTAGAAAGGTGTATAAATATGGAAAACATAACGCTTCCCAAGGGGTATCACTCCGAACTGAACCTTTATGACACACAGGTTGCCATTAAAACCGTCAAAGACTTTTTTCAGGGACTATTGGCAGAGCGCCTCAATCTTCTTAGAGTATCCGCTCCTTTATTTGTAGATCCTACTTCCGGTCTTAATGATAATCTAAATGGATATGAGAGACCTGTAGATTTTGATATCAAGAATGATGATATCCATCACGCTGAGATCGTACAATCACTGGCCAAATGGAAGCGATATGCCCTTAAGAAATACGACTTTTATACAGGCAAGGGACTCTACACTGATATGAACGCTATCAGAAGAGACGAAGATCCTGACAATATCCACTCTATCTTTGTAGATCAGTGGGATTGGGAGAAGGTCATCGACAAGTCCGACAGAAATATTGAATTCCTCCAGGAAACAGTCCGTGGTGTATATAGCGTCCTTCGCAAGACTGAGAAATATCTCTCTATCAAGTATGACTATATCGAAGAGATCCTGCCTCAGGACATCTTCTTTATCACTGCTCAGGAACTGGAGGATATGTTCCCCGAATATACTCCCAAGGAAAGGGAATACTACATCACCAAAGCAAAGGGTGCTGTATGCATCATGAAGATCGGCGACAAGCTCGCTTCAGGCATTCCTCATGACGGACGTGCTCCCGACTATGATGACTGGGAACTCAACGGAGACATCCTGGTATACTATCCTGTCCTGGACATTGCTCTTGAGCTGTCATCCATGGGTATCCGTGTAGATGAAAACAGCTTAAAGACACAGCTGGAGAAAGCAGGCTGCACCGAAAGAGCAGAACTTCCCTTCCAGAAGGCTATCCTGAACAAGGAACTGCCCTACACCATCGGCGGCGGTATCGGCCAGTCCAGAATATGTATGTTCTTCCTGAGAAAGGCCCACATCGGTGAGGTACAGTGCTCACTTTGGCCTTCAGAAACAGAGAGAATATGCAAAGAGAACGGAGTACAGCTCCTGTGATACCTGCTATTCTCACGCATAAGGAGCAAGATGGCAAATCAAAAAGAAGCACAATTATATAACACATCAGACGACAAGGAGATAATAGCCCTCCTGGCAGGACTAAACACCGGTGATGACGCAGACTTGTTTGAAAGCTCCATGAATGAGCTAAAAGGCCTTGCGAAGGCTGCAGGCATGAAGGTATGCGCCATGATCACCCAGAACTCTCCCTCTGTCAACCAGGCCACTCTGGTAGGAAGCGGCAAAGTGGAAGAGATCAAGGCCAGGATAGGCTATGACGATGCAGATATAGTTATCTTCAATTCCACTCTGACTCCCATGCAGATCAGAAACCTGGAGAGAGCCTTAGACCGCGAGGTCATAGACAAGACAGCTCTGATACTACAGATATTCTCTGAAAGAGCCAGGACCAGAGAAGCCCTGCTCCAGGTAGAATATGCAAGACTGGAGTATATGCTCCCCCGCCTCTCCCATATGAGGAGCGGCCTGACCAGGCAAGGCGGAGCCAGCGGTTCCAAATCTTCAAAGGGTGCCGGTGAAAAAAAGCTGGAACTGGACAGAAGGCATATAGAACACAGACTGGCAGAGCTTAGGCGTGAGCTTAAAGAGATGGACAAAGAACGCGCAACCCAAAGAGAAAAGCGTCTCTCTTCTCCCTTCCCCAAGATCGCTCTGGCAGGCTATACCAATGCAGGCAAGTCCACCCTAATGAACCATCTGCTGGGCATTACCGGAAGCAGCGATGAAGACAAGCTGGTCATGGAAAAGGATATGCTCTTTGCTACCCTTGATACTTCTGTGAGGAAGATAAGTCCTCAGGGACACAGGACTTTCCTCCTTTCTGACACAGTAGGCTTTATAGACGACCTTCCCACCTCCCTGGTAAAAGCCTTCAGATCCACGCTGGAAGAGATCAAATATGCCGATCTGATACTGGAAGTCATAGACTACTCGGACCCCGATCACAGGAGGCATATAGAGGTTACAGACAGCACCCTTAATGAGATAGGTGCTGGCACTGTGCCCAAAATATATGTTTATAACAAAGGCGACATAGCAGACAGGATAGAGCTTCCCTTTGTCAGGGACAATAATATATATATGTCAGCCAAAAACGACACAGGGATGGAGGAACTCCTCTCCCTTATAGACAAGGTCCTGGCAGAAGATGAGACTCAGGTAAGTCTCATGATCCCTTACAAAAGAGGCGACATCTTCTCCCGGATAAATGACAGCTGTAAGGTCACAAGCAGCAAATACCTTGAAGATGGTATAGAAGTCACTGCTTTTCTTAGAAAAGCAGATCAAAACAGGTATAAAGAATATTTATTATCATAAGATATTAAAAAGGCAAATGAAGCGGTATGTTATCATACATTCATTTGCCTTTTTGCATTAGCTCTAATCATTCATGACATTAACACACTTCCCTGAGTGCGCCGCAGGCTGATAAGAGGATATTACCAAGGTCTTCCACTGAATCAGCTACCTTGTCAGCACCTGCTGCCCTAAGCTCAACATAAGAGCCGTAGCCGTAACTTACGCCTACTGCCATCAGGTCATAGGCTTTGGCACCTGCCATGTCGAATTTACGATCGCCCACCATAGCAGTCTCATCAGCATTGGCCATGAGCTGCCTTAAGGCTTCTTCTACTACTTCCCTCTTGTCGCTTCGTCTGCCGTCCGGCTCGCTTCCTACTACAACTTCAAAATAAGAATCTATATCGAAATGCTTGAGTACCCGCATAACCTGACTCTGTACCTTAGAGGATGCGATAGCCAAATGAAGGCCAGCCTCCTTCAGATCCCTGAGCATCTCCGGAACACCCTCATAGAGCTCATTTTCAAATATACCTGTAGGGATATAGTATTCCCTGTATTTGGCGACAGCCTGCTTTGCCTGGGCTTCGTCCATACCATATTTCTCTGTGAATGTAACATTAAGGGGTGGTCCTACAAAAAAAGAGAGCCTGGATGCATCAGGTTCATGGATGCCCTGATCTTCAAGAGCATATTGAGCAGCCTTGGTTATACCAAGACCGGAATCCGTAAGCGTTCCGTCCAGATCAAACAATACATATTTCAGCATATTCTTCCTTCCCGTCTGCGGATCAGATCATGCAGATCAACTATGATCAAACTAATTGCAACATATTTTATGATTTGAGCTTAGGAGGCCATTTTGCTCTATAAAAAAGGGCCATTTGCCGCTCAAAAATAGCCTCTCAAAGAGGGGCCTTCATTAATGTACGCTATTTCGTCATAGTCTGACAATATGCATTCTGTATAGATTGCTCAAATAGTTTGGATTTATTTGTGCAATACTCACATTTGATATCTCATGACAATATGCTAGATTATATGAGAAGTTGCTAGGGGAGCCATGCTGAGAAGGTTCCGGAGCTTGTTAAGATTTAGTCACCAGTGTTCATGAGCATCCAGCTGATGAATAAGGTCTGTTTAGGCAGACCGCGGCATAAATCTGCAGTTTTGGACCGACCCTCATTACTTGAACCGGGTAATACCGGCGTAAGGAAGCACAGACTAGCAGTATCGTTCTGATACTGTATTTCCCTCTGCATCTATATTATTTGGATCGCTGATCCAAGATACATTCAATAATATGATTGGCCTAT
The DNA here is from genome assembly GCF_000424585.1 of Butyrivibrio sp. MC2013. Taxonomy (GTDB): domain Bacteria; phylum Bacillota; class Clostridia; order Lachnospirales; family Lachnospiraceae; genus Butyrivibrio. The sequence goes on along the minus strand of NZ_AUKE01000026.1, from coordinate 29,597 downwards.
GGCCAGGGGAGGATTCTTATGCTCAATTTTTTCACAAGCCAGGTAGATGAATACGGTGATACTACCTACGCTTTCACCAACAGCGGCTATACTCTTTTTGTAGTCATCATGCTGCTCGCCGTATTTCTCACATGCTTTTTTACCAGCAAAGACAATAAGTTTCGCCTGTCAGCACGTCAGCTTGCTGTATCTTCTGTCTGCATTGCACTGGCATTTGTGACCAGCAATATCAAGCTCATCCATCTGCCTCAGGGCGGCTCCGTAACACTCTTTTCCATGTTCTTCATCTGCTTTGTAGGTCATATCTACGGCCTTAGAAGCGGTATCATGGCAGGTGTATCCTACGGACTCCTGCAGATGCTCATAGATCCCTATATCATCAGCGTTCCTCAGATGCTGCTTGACTATGTATTCGCCTTTGGCGCTCTTGGCCTCTCAGGACTCTTCTCCAAAAAGAAGAACGGCATCCTCCTTGGCTACCTTACAGGTATCATAGGACGTATGTTCTTTGCTGTATTATCAGGAATAGTCTTCTTTGGAATGTATGCTCCCGAAGGACAGAGCGTACTGATCTATTCACTCTCCTATAACGGTCTCTACATCATGGCTGAAGCCGCTATCACACTTGCTATCCTTGCAGTTCCCGCTGTCAGGAAGGCACTTGTGAGAGTCAAGATCATTGCCAGTGAAAATGATTCCAGATATCTTGAGGCAGTAAAACAGGAAGGCTAAGCCCTTTTATAATTATCATTCATATGTATTATTAAAGACCACAGAGCATTACCCGCGGAATGCTCTGTGGTCTTTTAATTAGTGATCCATATTTGCTATTTATCCTGATTCTCCTGTATACATCAGACCTTCACTTCATGTCCTAGGCAGAAGGAATATAGGTATCTGCTCTTAACCTTCTTGTGAAGGAGTCTCTCAAGAGCTGTCTGATAGTAGTCCAACTGGACCTTATATCGTCCGGACAGCTCCTCATCTGAACTTACCTTATCAGTCTTGTAGTCAAGGAGTACTATCTCGCCTTCTTCCATAAAGTAGGCATCAATCACGCCCTGGATCAGGACCAGCTCGCTTTCAGGGAACTGCTCTCCCAGGCTCCTTGCAGGAAGTCCCAGCATAAAGGGATGCTCTCTATATAGTCCCCCTTCCCTGTATGAAGCAGCCATACGTTTTCCCAGATCAGACCTAAGAAAAGAGATGATATCATAAGGCCTTGTATTATCACAGCTGCCCTCTGATAAGAGCCCCTGGTCTTCTTTTTGGCGCATCCAGTTCATAACACTGTCGTATGCACTCCTTAGATTGTCAGAGGACATGATGATTGGATCATCAAATATCTCATGATCCAAAAGCTCCATCACTCTATGATAGATGCTGCCCCTTGCGGCAGCTCCAAGTGCTCTCTCCCCCCTGATAAAGAGGGGCTCAGCCTGATCGGGTGCAGAAGGATAGAGCATCTGGGCTTCCTCTTCTTCTCCTGCATGAGCAGCCTTTTTCAGCTCTGTGACCGTTGTCTTGGTAAATAGTCCCTGATAATCGGTATGAGAGTATTTCCAAGAGAAATTCTCATCAAGCTTCTTCAAAAGAACCTTGTCATAAGAGCTGCCTTTTCCTGCTTTATCAAGTCTAAGCTTTCTTATGGCAGCTTCTGCTTCTTCCTGATTCTCTATTTTTCTAAGGTCTTTCGATGAATATACACTGATCTTAAGGGGAGCTACTACGCCAAGGAGCTCTTCCATGGGTAATATATTACCCATGGAGTCACGTCCATAGTTTGGAGCATTGTTTGCAGCACTATATGCAGATTTGTCAAAATCAAGGCCCATATCCTCTGCCAGCTTACCTATTGCCGGATGATAGGATAGCGCCGGGATCAAAAGATCCATGTAGGACCTGGCCTGCGACCTTACGCCGTAAGGTACTGTCTCATCTTCCTGCGCATTCGCATGCTTTCTTTCACACATAGATACAGCATCTGCAAGCTTTGATTCCAGCTTGCTTATACTCCCCAGCAAAATGAGCTTTTCCTTGGCCCTGGTCATAGCAACGTACAGCACTCTTAGCTCTTCTCCCAAGGCCTCCAGCCTCATCTCTCCGGATACCAGATTTCTGTATGGAGTACTGTAGACCAGTTTTCTCCTGCTATCAGTGCATTTGCCTGCTATACCCAGCTTTTCATCCATCAGGACAAAGTCCCTGGAATCACTGGTATTAAAGGTCTTGGACATTCCCGCCACAAATACTATGGGGAATTCCAAACCTTTACTCTTATGGATGCTCATGATACGCACAAGATCGGCGTTTTCATCAAGGACATTGGCTTCGCCATAGTCCACCTCATATTTCCTGAGCTCCTCAATATATCTGACAAAATGAAAGAGTCCCTTAAAGCTGGTCTTCTCAAAGCTGGAAGCTCTCTCCATGAGCATATCCACATTGGCTCTACGCCTGGAGCCTGAAGGCATGGCGCTGATAAGCTCCAGATAAGAGGTCTTATCAAGCGCGTAACCAAGGAGCTCGTGAACAGGCATATATACAGCATGCTCCCGAAGGTCATCTATGTCTCTCATAAAGCTTTTAAGCTTTTCTAAAAGAGCATCAAGTTCATCGTTTTTTATAAAGCCCGCATCCTTATAAGCTCCTTCATCATAGCCCCTCTCCACAAGCTTTAGCTCTTCATAAAGAGGCATCTTTTTTTCCGGACCATATACATGATTATAAAGAGCTCTCAGAGAGGCCAGCTCCGAATCTGTAAAGGAAAAGAGCATGGAATGCATGACACCTGCAAGAGATATATCCAGCAAAGGGTTATCCAGAATCTTTAGCAGGTCCATAAGCGCAGCCACTTCCACTGCATCAAAATACCCTGTTCTGGACTCCACATATGCAGGGATGCCTCTGGCCTCCAGGACTTTTCTAAAGCTGTCAGCCCAGACAGCGCCAGTCCTAAGGAGGATCACTATGTCCGAATACCTTACCTTCCTAAAGCCGCCGTTATTGTCACTGACAAGACCGTCTTCCATAAGCTGCTTTATCCTGCCGGATATGAGATAGGCTTCCTGCTGCTTGGAATTAAGATTTGAAAAGCTAAGAGGCGCCTCTTCATATTCTCTGGGATAATCCGTCCTCGCGTCTTCGCCATCTTCCTCATCAGATGACTCTGCTCCTGTATCATTATCAGAGTCATCTTCTGCGCCGCTTTTGATCAGCAAAAGTTCCGTTGCAAAGGGATCATCTTCAGCTTGGGAACCGGGCTTTTTGGCATCAGGCAAGGGATAATCTGCCCCTGCCTGAAGCATGGCATCCTCGTCATAGTCCACGCTCCCCAGATCCACGGCCATGATCCTTCTAAAGATATAATTAACAAAATCCAGTACCTGACAGCGGGAACGAAAGTTTTTGTGGAGATCTATCCTTCTAAAATCAGCAGCTTCTTCCCTGCTGTATTCTCTAAGGCCTTTCATAAATATCTCGGGCTTGGCCAGCCTGAATTTGTATATACTCTGCTTTACATCGCCCACCATAAAGCGGTTATATACCCCGTCCTCTTCGCCGGATACTGAGGACAGTATGAGCTCCTGGACCATATTGGAATCCTGATACTCATCTATGAGTATCTCCCTGTAATACCCCCTGTACTTGTGGGCAACATCACTTGCTCTGATGTCACCGCTTTCCGGATCCTTATCCAGCAGTATATTAAGGGCCATGTGTTCCATGTCATTAAAGTCGATCACGCCCCTTTGGTTCTTTGCTTTTTCAAGAGCCGTTGTATATCCTGCTGTCAGCCTGCAAAGGCTCCCCAGAGCTTCATCGCAGAGCCTCATGCTGGCTATCATATCCTCTTTGGACATAGTAAAAAAATCTTTCTCCAGCTTTCTTACCCTTTTTTTATATTCATCTCTGATTGCCTTGGCTCTATCCCTGAAATATACGGAAACAGAAGGGTCCTGTTTAGTAGAAAGCTTCCCAAAATCAAAGCCCACAACAGCCCTTCTCATATCATCATAACTAGCGGCCTCTACAGCCTGCCATAGCTCATCTTTCTCTTTTTCCAACAGGTCCATATACATGTAGGGACCTGCGCTCTTTTGGGATATCTCATAAGCTGTCTCCGCAAGCTGAGCACAATAGCTCAGGATTTTTTGGCAGTTTTCCCTGATCAGAGCTATCCAGTAAGTATTGTCGATATTATCTTCATCGATCCTCTTTAACGTAGCCTGCTCTTTAAGGTAGTCTCCGGGAAATGGCATACCCTGAGAAAACTTATATAGCTTATTGATATTCTCCTCAAGCTCTGTATCTGATGAGCCCTTAGAAAAAAAGTCCGCAGCAAGAAGAAGGTCTTTATCTTCCTCAGCATACTTTTCTTCTAAAAAATCTGCCATGGCGTTTTTGGCAAGAAGCCTTATCTCGCCTTCATCTGCCACTCTGTAGGAAGGATCGATACCGATCTCGCCAAAATTCTCCCTGATCACAAGCTGACAAAAGGCATCAATAGTCATGATCCTGGCGTTGTGAATAAGAGTCTCCTGACGCTGCAGATGCATATTGCCGGGCTCCTCCTCCAGCTTACGCTCTATGGCCTTATGGATCCTCTCCTTCATCTGAGAAGCAGCGGCCCTGGTAAAGGTCACTACTAAAAGCCTGTCTATATCCACAGGCTCTCCTCCATCAGGTCCTTTTTGGGATATGAGCTGTATGATCCTTTCCACCAGTACTGCAGTCTTGCCTGACCCTGCAGCAGCAGACACAAGGAGGTTGGATCTTCTGGCATTTATTACACTTTTTTGTTCACTGGTAAAATCCATATAATTCTCCACATCTTAATAGGGCTAATGCTGGTTTAGGAATTTTTGATCTTTTCAAGGGCTTCATCCTTATCAAGCTTTACAAGGCTCCTGCTTTCATAGCCCTTGACCGAAGGATCGTAGGCGCAAACTGAACGAAAGCTGCAATAGGCACAGGCATTTTTGGTCTTCATCTCATAAGGACTTACCTCAATATCACCGTCCATTATCCGCTTGCCAAACTCTCTGATCTTTTTACCCACATAATCTGATACACTGTTAAAATCATCTCTCGCTATGGAATAGGCGTTAGAACTAAGATTGCCATCCTTTTTGGTTTTCAGTGGAACCACGTCCGATTCGCTGCTCTTATTTTGGAGCTTTGTATCTATAAGGCCCAAAACAGTGCTGTCATCTATGACAAGGCCCTTCATCCTCATTTCTTTTCTGATCTTACGCTCTATTTCCTCAGGGGTCATGTCTATTGTGTCAGTCTTCAGCACAGGATCAGATATGCGATAGTACAGTACCGATGCCGGCAGTACTTCAGTCCCGGGATTTTTGGCCCTCTCCATGGCTGATGCAACATTCATATAGAGTACCAGCTGCAATTGCAGGCCATAGTATACTGCGGCAAGGTCTATGTTCTTGCCTCCTGATTTATAATCTATGACCTTAACGTAAACCCTTCCAAGCTCATCCTTCGCAAGATCTATGCGATCGATCTTACCTGTCAGGCGCATCCTTTTCTCTATCTTCTTTTTCTCTTTGTCAGTCAGAGCGATATTGATCTCATCTATATTGCCTGCTTCGTGAAAATCCACCTCAAATCCCGAAGGTATAAAGCTGCCCTGAGTCAGCTGGTAACGCAGACTCTTGACCGTGGTAAGGAGTATCCTGCGTATCCTCTCAAGACCGGCCCTTCCTCTTGCTGAACTTGTGAGGATATTATCGCCATAACCGACAGCCACTTCCTCCATGACTTTATCCAGGATCTCTTCGCCTTTTTCATCTGTAAAATCCATGAGACTCAGGCCTTCTTTTTCCACCTTGCCTGCAAATTTCTCCAGACTCTCATGGAATACGCTTCCAAGGTCCGAGATATCAAACTCATATTCATTTCTCTCATCAAGCTTTAAGCCATATCTGACAAAATGGGCATAGCAGCAGGAGGCAAAAAGCTCCAGACGGCTCACACTGTTGGTGATGACAGAGCCGTAGAGGGCTGCCGCAAGGCTGTCTGCAAGTGGACTATGCTTGTAACTGATAAAGGCAGATTCTTTTAACTTGTGGGCAAGGTCTCTGTTCTCTCTGCAGAGGAGCCTGTACAAGGTCAGGAACTGATCCTGCCTCTCTCCCTTCATGAGTCCCTCTGCATATTCCCTTATCATAGGGCCGGCTTTACTCATGGCATCATCCACTGTCAGGATCCTGTCTATCTCATCTCCCGATATCTGCCTGGGCACAAGGTATGGAAAAAGAGCCTCTACCCTGGCTATAAGATATGCAGGTCCCAGACTGGAACCATCAGCGGAAATAGCACTGTAAGACATATAGAGCTGATCCAGGGGCCTTGTCAGGTTCATATAGAGGTATAGTCTTTGAATATATATCTGCTGTCTTGATGTAGGAGCCATCTCAAAACCCAGGCTCTGTTCTGCCAGATATTCTCTGTCAGGTCCTGAGATAAAACCTCCTGAGTCTGCCTTCTTGGGGATATTGCTGTCATTGACACCCAGGAATATGAGATAACGGATATCGGAGAGTCTGCTCCTCTCCATATCTCCCACCCTCACAGTATCCACACTTCCGGGGATGGTACCCACTTCTATCTCTCCAAAACCTGCATCCAGTATGTCTTCAAAATCCCTGAGCTCTATGACCTCATCTCCCAAAAGGGATGCCAGCTGATCCAACAGATCCATTACTTTTTTATAGATCTGTCTGTAAGCTGCTGCTCTTGCACCGTGGCCGTTTTGCTCAAACTGCGCTGCCAGGGCCTCAAGTTTGCCTGCACATCCGGCGTTTACTATAAATTCATACAAGCCCTTACATTTATCCAGGACATTACCCTCGCAGTGGTCAAATAGGGGCTTAAAAGAGGCTGCGATACGGGCCCTGATATCATTCATTTCCTGTAGATACGCCTCTCTCTCATCATCGGTGAGATTATGGTCGTATCTGCCAGACAGATGCCTTGTAAAAATATTCTCATAAGCCTTGCGGCCTCTGATACCCAAGGCTCTCACATAGTTTTCAAATCTGTCCGCCTGATCTCTGGAAATATCCGCCATGCCGCAGCGCAGATAATGAAAGAGGCTGTCAAAACTATAATCAGTCCTGACAATCTCCAGGGAACTCCTGATAAATTCTATAAAAGGACTAAGCCTGATCTGCCTGGTCTCATCTATATATACAGGTATCTCAAAATCCCCTGCCCTTTTTCTGATGCGATCAAAATAGCTCTGGGGATCTCCGCATACTATGGCAAAATCCTTGTACATAAGACTGCTGTCTTTTCTGACAAGGTCTGATATATGGATAAGGGCGGACCTGACTTCTTCATCAATGGACATACAGGATGCTATGACTATGCTCTCCTGCCCTTTATCATTTTTCAGGTCACCTGTATAGGTATGCTTCTCGTATGAATAGAGATTCTTCTCAAGAAAATCAAGAGACGGATTATTTTCATATCTCACAGGAATCCCCATTTTATCCATGAATATCTCATTTACCGTGCTTCTCCTGTGCTGTCTCCAAATAGGAAAATCAGGAGTATATGAAGGATCTCTTTCCCTGTCACTCTTCCATAGTGTCCGCTCAAGACTTAGTACAGTTTTCTTACTAAGAGCAAAGAGATCCTGATCCCCTATCTCCTCTTCATAGGGATCATCATCTCTTCCCATATCCAGAGTCACAGTGACTTCTGCTGCCCTCTCCATCAGCCTTCCAATGACCCTGTACTGAATAGGTGTAAAGCCTGTAAAGCCGTCGAAAGCTATTACACTGTCCTTTATCAGCTCAGAATGTTTAAGCCTCTCGCAGAGAATGGACATGGTCTCTTCCGAAGTGGTGTATTTATCTTTTATATATTTTAAAAATTCACGGTATAGGATCTTCAGATCCTTTAAGCGGGCCACCAGGGCGCCTCTGCCCTGAGATACCTCTATGAGCCTGTCAATATCGTCAGGGGATATATCATATTGCATAAATTCCGAGATAGTAGACTTTACCTCATCAATATAGCCGGGCTTGTGCATATGAGGCCCTATGAGCGGCAGTTCATCTACGTGAAGTCCCGCCACATGGCGCAGGATCAGGCTCTTGCCAAGGTCGTCCAGGGTCTGTTCCCTCTTCTCTCCGGTCTCTTCAAAGATACGATGGCTAAGCCTGCCAAAAGACAATACATCGATATTCATCATGCCCTTGTCCGGATGGAGCCTTACAATATCCATCTGGGTCTGCATGGTGAACTGATCGGGAACTATGATAAAGAATCTGCGTGAAGCTTCCTCCACGCTCCTTTTTATCATGTCAGAATATAAAAAACGGCTCTTACCTGAGCCGGATGGTCCAAAAATAAAACGCAGCATGGTATTCCCCCAATCCAGAATCATTCGACTCTTATATCATACCACACCCGCTATAAAGACTTAATGGGCGCTGCTGCAGAAGTTATTTTCCTCGTTCGCGACACTACAAATGGTGTTTTGCTAAGTTCTTCTTCACAGCCTTCTTTCAATGCGCCACACTCGAAAGAACTCCGGGCTTTCAGCCCGTTCAAACAGCTTTCTCGTGGGCGCTTTAAAGGCTGTGAATGAAGAATAAGCAAAACTACCATTTGAAGTGAATGCTCACTGCGGAAAATAATCTTCTGCAGCAGCGCTATTAAGATCGTTGCAAGCGAGCGGATAATAAATAAGCGCCAGAGCTGAATTCACAATCCCAGTATGCCATCGTGATAAGGCCACTTAGGATAATGAACTTCTGCTCCAGCGCATAAATATTTAGAAGTATATATATATGCACTTCTATGTCGTAATTACAAGGATGTATATCGACATGTTTAGAAGTGCATGGATGCACTTCTATGTCGTAATGTAATTAGTGATGGAAAAGCCTGAGGCCTGTGAATGCCATGACCATATTGTGGTCGTTGGCAGCGGCGATGACATTGTCATCACGTACAGAGCCGCCGGGCTGAGCCACATAAGATACGCCGCTCCTGGCTGCTCTCTCAATGTTGTCACCGAAGGGGAAGAAGGCATCTGAGCCCAGAGCTACGCCTGTATTCTTATCAAGCCATGCTCTCTTCTCCTCAGCTGTGAATACTTCAGGCTTTGTCTTGAAGATATTCTGCCACTTGCCCTCAGCCAGTACGTCCATATAGTCCTCGCCAATATAGAGGTCGATGGCATTGTCCCTGTCTGCTCTTCCGATTCCATCCAGGAAGGGAAGCTCTAACACCTTGGGGCACTGACGCAGGAACCAGTTGTCAGCCTTGGAGCCTGCCAGTCTTGTGCAGTGGATCCTGGACTGCTGGCCGGCTCCGATACCGATTGCCTGACCGTCTTTTACATAGCATACAGAGTTGGACTGAGTATATTTCAGAGTGATCAGAGAGATGATCAGATCGATCTTGGCCTGCTGGGGCAGATCCTTGTTCTCTGTCACAATATTAGTGAACATATCATCACCGATCTCGATGAAGTTGTGGCCCTGTTCAAAGGTAACGCCAAATACCTGTTTCTTTTCAAGAGCAGCGGGTACATATGAAGGATCTACCTTGATCACTGCATAGTTGCCCTTTTTCTTGGCCTTAAGGAGCTCAAGTGCATCCTCATCATAATCAGGAGCGATAACACCATCGGATACCTCTCTCTTGATGAGCTTTGCTGTAGCCAAATCACACTTGTCAGACAGAGAGATAAAATCTCCAAAGGAAGACATACGATCTGCGCCTCTTGCTCTCGCATATGCACATGCCAGAGGGCTGAGCTCGCCCATATCCTCTACCCAGTAGATCTTCTTAAGGGTATCGCTAAGAGGAAGACCCACTGCAGCACCCGCAGGAGATACATGCTTAAAAGATGTAGCTGCGGGAAGGCCTGTAGCCTTCTTGAGCTCTGATACCAGCTGCCAGCCGTTGAAGGCATCCAGCAGGTTAATGAAACCGGGCTTGCCGTTTAATACTTCGATGGGAAGATCGCTTCCATCTTCCATATATACTCTTGAAGGTTTCTGGTTGGGGTTGCAACCGTATTTAAGCTGAAGTTCTTTCATTGTGATTCTCCTTTTCAATCATGAACGGTCAATTACTTATTTCTGTTTACAATCCTGCTCTCGTACTCGCCTGTAGCGATGTTGATGTATCTGGTAAAGAGGGATACCTTATTGTCAGGATCAAGAGCTTCCCAAACATTATTGGTAAAAGTATCGATGTCGCCTGATACTGATACATGAGTGGGCTCACCTGTGAAGCTGGGAAGGGGATTGCCATCACCCATGTATGTATGGATGAAGTATGCCTCACCTGCCTTATTATTATCATAGCTGTAGGTGAATCTGTATGTGGATGAAGGATCACCGTTTTTGCTCTTAAGGATAGACAGCGAGAAATCATACTGGCCTGTGATCACGTGCATCAGACCCGAGATCCTGGGTGTGTAGTTGGGAGCATCAGGCTCAAAAGTACGGCATCTGAGAGACTCTTCAAAAGTCTTGCCGTTCATCATTCCATCATAGATAGTATCTGTCTGATCGCCATTGGTCACAATAGTATTAAAACCAAGCTTTCTGACAGGTGCATAGATGATAAGGCTGGGGTCTTCCATCTTGGAAGGATCAAAAGCCTTGGTACGGATGCCTTCACCGTCCTCTACAAATACACGGTTGCGGCTGTTAACGCTGCGTCCCATGATGAAATATGCAACAACTGCATACTTGCCATCATCAGATGTACCTATCACGATACCTCTGCCGGGATAAGTGTTGCCGGACAGTTCCTTCAAAAGATCTACCATTTCTACCTCCATATTGAAAAAAGAGTTACAGTTACCGGTGACCCCCGGGTCCTCTCCTGACAAATGCCTGCTCATGCAAGCATGGCAGACGCTCGCCAATTCATTGCAACAAAAAGACCGCCCGGGCACCCTTATTTAAGGCGCCCAGGCGGTCGGCATTTCAATCATATACTGTACTCCCCGCAGCTTCTGCTGCTTATTTCCGCCAGTCATACAGCACATATACTATAGCTTATTTGATCTTTCTTTGCAAGTGGAATTAATCCTTTTAGAGACCCTCGCTATAGCCCTCCCGATCATTCCAAGTACACATCCAAATACAATGATGAGCGCCCTTATCTCCTAACTTTCTTGCATCTTCTCTGGTAATCGGCATTGATGTCACCGGCCCAATCGCTGTCACACAGATTCTTTTCAGCCTCTGCAGCGCTAGGAGCCATCATCACAGAGCATACAGCCTTGGATACACCTGCATAGACGATGCCTGTTCCTACTCCGTCACTGACATAATTCACAGCCCGGTCTCTCCTGATACCGTATTTCTGAGCTTCTTCATATGCATCAATATTAGCGCCTATGAATATAAACTCCCAGCCGTATTTCTTTTGCTGCTTCTTCACCATCTTCTCGATCTTTTCCCTGGAATACTTTCTGCTGGCATTCTCCATGCCATCTGTTGTGATCACCACGATGGTCTTTTCAGGCCTATCCTCTTCTCTGGCATATTTGTGAATGTTTCCGATGTGCTTTATGGCCCCGCCCACTGCATCCAGAAGAGCTGTGCAGCCTCTGACATAATACTGCTTATCTGTCATCTTCTCAATCTTTTCAATGGGCACTCTATCGTGGATCACTTCGCACTCATCATCGAATAGAACCGTTGAGACCAGTGCTTTTTCCCCGGTCTTTTTCTGCTTATCCATCATGGAGTTGAAGCCGCCTATTGTATCTGCCTCCAGGCCGCTCATGGAACCCGATCTGTCCAGTATGTACACTATCTCTGTATATCCTCTGCTCATCCTGATTACCTTACCTTTCTCATAAATGCTCCCGCGGTAGAGCTGTCCTTGTTTGTAAGCTAATCATAATCTGTGATGCGTCAAAAAAGGTCGCACCTGAGGCGACCTTAAAAAAGTTATATTGACTATTTGGAAAGAGGATCAAGACCGTAATCAAAGAGCACCATGTCTATCTTGATCACGTTATAGTTTTCATGCTCAATAAAATATCTGACAACAGCATCTGTCTGTGAGATTGGGGATATGGCATAGCCAGCAAGGCCCAAGAAATCCACTGTCTCATCCATATTCAGATGAAGGCCCACTGCAAGAGCCAGGACCTTTTCTTTTGAGGGCTTCACCTTGCCCTTTAGGAGCTTGGAGAAATACTGCTTGTTAATATTGGCAGCGGCATAGACCTCTGAATTCTTCAACCCCTTCTTATTGATCAGCTGCTGAAGATGCTTCTCAAAAGAATCTGTGTAAATGCCTCCGAGAATATCATCCAGAGACGCAGCTTTAAAAGCTTTCATCTGCCCGGAAGCTGCTGCGCCATGCAGGATAGTGCCAGCCATTGGCGCTGCGCCGATCATCTCATCTGCCTGTTCTTCTGCCCTTTTGTGAGAAGAACGTGGCACAGTTTCCCCAGCTATAAAAGCATTCGCTATAGGCTCTTTGACATCGCTGATATAGCTGCGGACTTCTTCTCCAAGTTCACCTGAGACCGTAACTGTATCCTTATCAAACACGATCAGGAATATCTCCATATCGTGATCTTCCAGAAAGCAGGTAAAGGCATCAACAGCTATATCCATTCCCAATTTATGAGGAAATCCGTAGCAGCCTGTAGCCATCACAGGAAAAGCTATGGATTTACATCTTTTCTTTGCAGCAAGAGCCAGAGCCTTGTCATAGCACTGCCTAAGGAGCTCTGCTTCCCCATGATCTCCGCCTTCCCACCAACAGCCCACTGCATGGATGATATACTTGGCATCCAGGCCAAAAGCAGGTGTAATAGCCACATCGCCGCGCTTAATAGGACCTATTTTCTTACGCGCAGCAAGAAGCCTGTCCCTTCCTGCAGCATTATATATTGCTTCATCCACACCACTGCCAACCAAGACCATAGGGTTTGCCGTATTTACAATGGCATCAGCTTTTACTTTAGTAATATCGTTTCTGATTATCTGAAATGGCATGATCTCCCCCAAAATCTACTGCTTCTGCTCTTATGGTCCAACCTTTAGTTTTCACATCTCCAACTGCCAAAGACATGCTTTGACCTGACCATCAGCAGCAGTCCCAGTTATATAAAACATCTTCAAAGTTCAACTTCCGGAGTTCATCGCTGTTAATAAAGAAATTGATAATGCCAGCATCTCCTATCATGATATTAAATCCATCCGAATAAATAGAATCCAACTGAAAGAGCAGTGTATCATATTTCTTGAGCATAGAATCTGTTGTTCTTGGATCATCCTGAGTAAAATATGGATAACCAAACATGTTATTGTAAGGAGCAAGCTCATTTTCATTCATAGAATCGTCAGCTTCAAGTTCCAACATATTGTAGCTTTCTCCAATACTAAATGATATGGGATAACAGTCATCTGTGGCGAACCATCCATCCTCTTCATCCTTCATATCCACATTAGACCTGATGCCTCTGGATCTTACATCTTCCTCTGTTATATCAGAATCTATATTGGAATGGAATATAACCTTATATCCATTTTTATCAAACAAGCCCATATCATCATTTCTTGCAACAAAAAACTGTAAAATGCCCTCTGAAGGCAATCTGTCAAAACTTATGTCGCGCATATTTACCTGGGCTAGAAGAATCAAATTCTTCCCATCTGAATCAACGGGATATGAGCAATCCTTTGGCCAATATGGCAGACCACCTATTTTACTGGAAGTCAGACCGACTTCCCCGTGTTCCGGCTTGAATAATATAGCTTTTATTCCATTCTCCATAACCTTTTTAGTCTTATTGTCACATGTTGATACCTCATCCTGTAATCCGCATGAAGTCTTCTCAATTTGAGAACCCATCTTCATTTTCCATCTTCCTTCGATGTATTGAGATAGCTTGTTATAGTACTCCTCATCATATGGGACAAACAAATACGCTTCCCCCCGGAACTCCACACTTCCATATCTCTCTTCTCCAAAAAAGCTTTTGGCAAGGTGATCAACGCATCCGGGATATCCCACCCCCTCAAAAGTATAAAAATCAGTAACAAATTCGATGAACTGTTTTTTAAAATGATCAGAGGTAATAGCTCCACCAAAATAGTTGCTGTCAGCAATTACTCCCCGCAGATCAAGCCTGCCCTCCACTCCGTCTATAAAGCGGGGCTCTTTGTCATAAACAGTATCTTTAAGAATACCTTTTAAATGTGCCCATCTGAAAAATACTGCTATATGGTTATATGCTGATAAAAGAGGACAACTAAGCCCCTTGTTTTTTATCTTTGATGTATGATATATTCCACGGTCATATATTATTGCCATTATTATTTTCCAACCTTTTAATTATGTTACAAAAGGAACTTGTGCACAGGAATTACCTCAGGTGGTGCATTACCTGCCTATCCCTGCTTTCACTCACATCTTATAGCCACAATCAGCCTTTTGAGGCCCATCTATGCCGGACTCGTAATGTGCCCTGAACTCCATATTGATCTCACGTATTTCCTTGACGCCGTCAATATAGGCCTGGTACATTTCGATCAGACCAGCGCTGCAGCCATCGCAGCTGCCATTAGTATTTCCAATTGATTCAGCAACAATACGTTCTCTTTCTTCTCTTGTTGTATCCTTGATCAGTATTGAACTCATTTCTCATATCCTCCTTTATTTCCGCATCCTTCCCTCACTTCAATATCTTTTTTATCATTTTCTCATCCGCATAAGGCAGGATCCTCTTAAACTGCTCGATCACCCTTTCGTAAGACTCCCGGGGCGTTTTCTTATATACATTATCCTTGAACTTCTTACCCATGAACTTTTCTGGAGTCGAGTATTCCGCGATCCCCCAGCCATACTGATTACCATACTTATCCCTGGCATATTGAAAATCACTGATAAGAACATAACACTGCTTCTGGAGCCTGGTGATCATGGTATCAAAGCCCTTCTTGCCACCCTTTCCATAATCCCCCAGCTTCTTAAGGGGCTTGGACAGGATAGGAGCATTGGCATCCAATAGTTCAAAGAGCTCCTTATCATAATATGAAGCCAGACCATCGTCATACCTGGCATCAAAATCATATCCATCTCTTCTGAAGTTTGCAAAATCTGGAAAGTATTCAGCGCTGATATACATAGCCTTGCCTTTTAGAAATTTGCCATAGGCACAGTTCATCTGCCTGATAACAGGCCCCTTCCATTCCCAGGCACCCCATGAACTATCGCCTTCGCCAAACCAGCACCCTGGATCAATATGCTCTTCAATAGAAAAGCCATCTATTTCGTTTATGAAAAAAGGGACAAAGCCTGCTCCGTCAATTAGCTCAGTCAGGTCATCCATAGATCTGATCACAAAATCATCCGCAAAATTCATAATCCCTCCAGCTCGCAGCAGAGAACAAAAAGCCATATTGCAGCATCATGCCCAATACGGCTTTAATGTTAGCTATTTTGTTAATTTATCTATCCAATCCACATTATATCACAGCTATCATGTGCATAGTTAGCGGACAAACCAGAAGCGCAAACCATTAAGAATTGCTTACACGGTATTTATTTTGATAGTATGTATTATTAGATGAACCTTCAGAAACACGCATTTTACTGCGTGTTTCGTGAGAACATGAATCTGGCAAATAGGCCCAGCGGCCCTAGCCGCTCTCAAATGGCCTATTTGCATACATTCTTGGATATTTTATCCAAGAATGTATACTATTGAATTACGACATTGAAGTGCTTCCATTAGTTATTAAGGACCAGATTTATGAATAAGAATATATCCATCTGGGCATACATGCCCGTAACCTTCATCACAGCACTCTTTTGCTGTTTGCTCTGGGGCAGTGCGTCTCCAGCTATCAAAATAGCCTACAAGCTCTTTAATATAGCGGCAGATGATACCGCTTCCAGGATCATGCTGGCAGGAGCCAGGTTTATGATCGCAGGTGCCATGACTGTCATATTGGGTTCTGTAATAGCAAGGCTCCTGTTGTTGCCAAAGAGAGGCTCAGTTAAATATATTGCGATATTGTCCCTCCTGCAGACTGTAGGACAGTATTTCTTTTTCTTTATGTCACTGGCATATATAAGCGGCGTGAGAGGCTCCATCATCAATGCTTCGGGCAATTTCCTGGCCATACTGGCAGCTGTCTACGTGTTCAGGCTAGAGAAGCTGACTATGCGCAAGTTCACAGGCTGCCTGATAGGCTTTGCAGGAATAGTCATGATCCTGGGAGGCCCTTCTGCACTTACAGGAAGTAGCATCAGTATACAGGGAGAGGGCGCCATGATCGCTGCTACTCTCTTCTATGCCTTCTCCGCATGCTGCATCAAGATATTCTCATCCCATGAGAATCCTGTGATCCTGAGCGGTTACCAGTTTGCTCTCGGGGGCCTTATCCTCTATATCATTGGGTGGGTCATGGGCGGAGAGCTTGTATTTTACTCTGCTTCATGTATATACAATCTTATCTACATGGGCTTTATCTCAGCAGGAGCCTATACCCTCTGGGGAATACTATTAAAGCACAATCCTGTCAGCAGGGTATCAGTATTTGGCTTTATCAATCCTGTGATGGGTGTCGTGCTGTCAGCAGTTTTTCTTGGGGAAAATAAGGAAGCCTTCTCCCTGACAGGACTCCTATCTCTTGTCATGGTGGCTCTGGGGATCATAATAGTAAATACTAATGCAAAAGCTATCAAGAACTAAAAGGACAGGATGCAACTATGAAAGCATACTACCATTTACCCGGACTATTTGAATTCTATGAACTCTACAAACTCTTCCTGCCCTTGTACAGAGAGCACAGGGAATATTTCCATGACTGGTGCGAGATAGGCTCTATCTACGGCGCTCCGGGTGATGCTCTATGGGGCGGCGGCCGAGTAGGCTTTGGAGATGCAGATCCACATAAGGTGCACGCTCTTATGAATGAATATGGCATATCTGCCCGCCTGACCTTTAGCAACCTGCTGGTCAGAGAAGAGCATCTGTCAGACCGGCGCTGCAATCAGCTCTGCGAGCTGTTTAGCCAAAGCTCAACAGCTGCAAATGGCGTGATCATAGCTTCCGACCTTCTCCTTGACTATATCAGGGAGCATTATCCCTCTTTTTATTTTGTATCATCTACTACCAAAGTGATCACTGATATGGGACTACTTATAAACGAGTTGAATAATGATGATTACCGCTTTGTAGTGCCGGATTTCAGGCTAAACTCAACCTATGATAAGCTCTGCTCTCTCACAGATGCGCAAAAAGAAAAGCTTGAACTTCTCTGCAACGAATGCTGCAGCCCCGCCTGCACTGACAGGCGCCGCTGTTATGAAAATGTATCTGCCAAAAATCTGGGCGAAGATATAGAGGATCATATCTGCCGCTTTCACGGCTCGTCAAATGGATACCGCTTCTCAGATGCCATGGAAAGTCCATGCTTTATAGGCACCGCCGATATCCTGGGCAGATATCTGCCAAATGGCATCTCCAATTTCAAGATAGAGGGCAGGAGCCTGGGCAGTGCCATAGTACTGGAATTTCTCTTATACTACATGACAAAGCCCGGCTATCAGCTAAAGGTAAGAGAAGCCATTTACCTGGATAGTTCACTGGACCTCTTTTGATCATTATGATCCCGAAAATACCATTTCCTTCAGTTCTCTATCCAAGGCGGCAAAAAACGCAGATATGTGTATGCCGTCTATAAGCGCATGATTTACGAAGACGCAGACAGGGATGGTAGTCTTATCCTTTTCTATGAGACTGCCGTTTTCCAGAGCAGGTATCTTTTCCGTAGTATATTTCCCCCATACCACATTGGGTATGGAAAAATGAGTATCAGGATAAGGCATAGTCAGTCCGCTGAAGGTTTGCCAGGGAACGCAGGATGTATATAAGAGGCTCTCCACATCCTCTTCCTCCTGGAGATGGCTGGAATTAAGAGCCTTCTCCTGTTTGATCTTTGCTTCCGTCAGATAATCTTTTAAAGGCTGGTCTGCATTGACCATGCAATATCTGTAAGTCCCGTCAGGGAGCCCCACTGTATAGGAGGGATTGCACTGATCATATTCAATGATCCCATTTCCACGTATTCTCTGTCTGAACTCCGGCACGCTGTTGACAGCCCTGCTCACCGCATACTGAAAGCAGAGAAAAAGAGGATATCCCGATTCTTTGAGTCTCCTTAGCCAGTCAGTGATGTCAACCTGCACGGTCATGGTCACAAAAGGATATTCCATATCCTTGAAATATTCAAAATGATCCCGCCTGGGATATGTGCTCATATCAATACTCTTATAATTCATTTATGACCTCCACATTATATGTTAAACATCTACAATACAGTATATCAAAACCCCAAACGATGTATAATGGTATATATAAAATAATCAAGATAACCCACCACCTTTAGGTGGTGGGAATATCTTGATTACGGGTGCGGGGTTATAAGCCCCGTACCCGTAGAACTGCGTCAGCAGTGATTTTATAACGAGCAAAAAGCGAAGCGTTTGCGAGTTTAACAATTTATTGATCATTCAGAAAAACACATTTACTGCGTGTTTCGTGAGAACATGTTGCTGGCAAATAGGCCAGGCATCTTTAGACAGCGAGGATAAACATGAACAAGAAATTCAGAAGCTCTACTCTTTTACAGATAGCTATGATGCTGATCTCAATAGTGATCAGTATATCTTTTCTCCTTCCCATATTCAGACCAAAGCTGGATTATTCACTGGAAGGCCCTTTCTTTTCATCAGCAAACCTCTTTAATCTCTGGCCTGAAGGAGGCATGTCCTATCTTGGACTGGCATCCAGATTTTTGGACAGCGGACGTTTTGGCATATTCTTTATGATGATCGCATTGCTGATGCTGATGCCCATAGCACTGGCTGTGATCTGTTACCCCAGGCTTAGGAAGCTGTCCTATTTTGGCATCCTTCCTATCATAGGCATGATCTTTGCTCACTTATATTTGGGACTTGGTTTTACCATAGAGCAGGCTGCCCTTGATTTCACATTTCTAGGGATCGTATACGGCGCGCTCTTATCTCAGCTCCCCATCCTCTATATCTTATTTGTGATCCTGTCTGTTATAGAAAACATGCAGATAAAAAAAGAATCCAAGCTAATGGCTCCTTTTGTAGACATATTGACTTCAGGCAGCTCCTCTGACACTGCCAAAGACACAGCTGAAACAGATAGAAAATACACTACTGATGTACCCCAATAATTATATTAATTCCGTCTGTAGCAAAGTAATCAGATGCAACGTATCCGTTTGGTGCAAAAAAGATGAGGACTAATTGCAGTCCTCATCTTTTTTGAATGTATTCCGACATGCTTAGAAGTGCATGGATGCACTTCTATGTCATATACAAGGATGTATTCCGACATGCTCAGAAGTGCATGGATGCACTTCTATGTCGTAAGTTCAGACATCACTCTTCACAGCTGCTGTCTTGATGATGAAGCTGACGCTGGAGCTTGTTCCTTCTCCTGCTCCGCCAAAGCATTCTTCATTGCTGCTAAGGTCGGCGAGGGCAGAGAGTCTGTCTGAGAGCTCTGTAAGATTGTCTCCAAAGACATCACTCA
The DNA here is from genome assembly GCF_000424585.1 of Butyrivibrio sp. MC2013. Lineage (GTDB taxonomy): Bacteria > Bacillota > Clostridia > Lachnospirales > Lachnospiraceae > Butyrivibrio. Next base: position 9,988 of record NZ_AUKE01000026.1, on the reverse strand, counting down.
GCTTACTGATTCCTTCATCATTAAACTTGATCATACCCTGGGACAGATCAAGAGCACCGCTTTCCAGATCACCGGCGCCTTTGTTCAGACTGCCAAGGCCATTCTTGAGCTCCAGTGAACCATCGCGAAGACTGGATGCTCCGCTTGCAAGCTCTGCGGCTCCGCCGTTTAATTTCTGTGCTCCGGCATCCAGACTCTTCATGCCATTATCCAGCTCAGATGCACCACCAGACAGTTTAGCAGCGCCGTCTACCAGGCTGCCAGTTCCATCAGAGAGGGCGCCCACTCCTGCATCAAGCTGGGCTGCGCCGCTATCAAGGCTGCTGACGCCTGCATTTACCTTATTGCTGCCGGCAGATAGCTTATTTGCTCCGTCATCTACGCTTGTTATACCTGTAGACAAGTCCTGAGCCCCGCTAAGCAGCTGAGAAGCTCCTTGTACTAGCGCATCTGCACCTGTAGAGAGTGAGCTGATACCGTTTTCCAGAGCTGCCATATTGTCAGAGCTGATAGCTACGCTAAGGGGATCCACTGCCTGGGTCTTTAGCGTAACAGCAGAATTTCTAAGGCTTACCAATGAATTATAGATAGTCTCACTGGCTGTAGAGTCCTCCTGCATCTGCAAGAGCCTGCCCTTGATCTCTGCAGCCTTCATGATGTTATCAGTATATTCAGAGAGATATTCGTCATAGGATTTCTCTTCCAGGCTGTTATCCGATGTGCTGCTTGTAAGGCAAGACTGCATGCCCTGAAGAGCCTGGGCTGCTGCAGCAGAATACGATCCTGCTGCCTGTGTTAGCTCAGCAGCTTTCTGTGTACCTGCTGCCTTAGAAGCATCCATTCCTCCTATCATCAGATTCAGAGCACCTATCACAGTGTTCTGTGATGTCTCGTCAACGCCGCTTCCCAGAGCTCCCTTTATGGCTGATACTGCGTCTGCTGCAGCTGAGATGCCGCTGGTATTGTTCTTCAAGGTTTCTGCTCCCTTAGAGAAGGTCTCAAGACTGCTTTCCAATGAGGCCATACCTGTTCCCAGAGTCTGGGCACCACTCTTTAATTTGCCTGTACCTGTCGCCAGCTCAGCTGCACCTTTACTCAGATCTGTTGTTCCCTTCAGAAGCTCACCTGTTCCTGCCTTCATAGAGGATGTTCCACTTTTTAGCTTATCCACTCCGTCTTTTAAAGTAACAGTGCCATCCTTTAGAGTAACAGCTCCTGCTGCCAGGCTCCCTGTACCTGTTACCAGCTTTGCTGCACCTTCTGCCAGTGAGCTGCTGCCGTCCTTAAGGCTGATGCAGCCGCTTGCCAGAGCTGATGATCCGTCAAAGAGTTCTGCCCCGCCATCCAAGAGCTTCTTACTGCCATCCTTAAGTGTCACGCAGCCGTCATGGAGAGACACGCTGCCTTCCTCAAGCTGATCTGCACCATCTGTCAGCTCATCTGCCTTATCAGATAGATCACCGGGGATAATGGCATCGCTCCCCTGCTCCAGTCCCAGATCATTTAATAGTCCTGTACCTGCGTAGGTCATGGTCATATCCAGGCTAAAGGCTGTAGTATCTGCACTTATCTCCACATAGTCAGGGATCCTGATATCTGACCCACTTTTCTTTTCATCACTTGCTGCTTCTATATCACCGGTGTTGTCATCATCTGACTTGTCACCTTCTGAAAGCTTATTCTTTATTTCCTCCAGGTCTCCATCATCAAGGCCCAGGCTCTCCTTTAATCCGGGAAGAGCGGTGCCCATGGCAATGAGGTTGTTACCCTCTGATATCACCTTGCCGCCTGTGACTTCCACATTGCTGAATCTGTCTGCATCAAGCACTGCTCCTGATATCACAGCATAAGGAGTATATATGCCGGCCTCCTTGCCATTTACCATAGCTTCATGTTCATCACGATTCTCATAATCAAATCTGATGGTCACACGGCCGCTCTTACCGGCTATATCATCAGGTTCCATCTCCACTCCGTCCAGGTAATAGCTTACTTTGACATCTATAGGCAGCTCCTTGTCAGTTGTACCCTTATAATATATGTCCGCTCCCTGAGCATCCCAGGTAATGGTGCCATCAGCGTTTCTCACATAACCATTGTCGCTTTTGACATTTTCAGGATCTGTCAGGAGAGTATAGTCAGTCAGTTGGCTGGTCTTACCTGTATTCTTTAGCCAGTCGCTGACTATAACATTTTGCTTGTGACCTGTGGCATCCGCGATGACATATACTGTCTCTTCCTTATCAGCTGCTGATGAGGAGGATAGTCCGCTCTCAGCGGCTGCCCTGGCCAGCAGGTCTCCTGTATTGTCCTCATCTGTTCCCTCTGTCATCATATTTTCTGATGACTCTTCTATTTCTATTCTCTCAGCCTCAGCCGCCTTATCTGCTGCAGCCGCGCTGCTGCAGGCCATTAGTGTACATGCTGTTATAGCTGCTATCATAGCTGCCTTTGATCTGATCATATATTTTCTAATCATAAGTATTCCTTTCTGCTCGTTAGCGTTTTTTTATGCTTCAATAGGTCTATCTTCATATTTTCTCTTTCGCAGTTTCCTGTCTGTCATCACGATGATGGGATCAAATATTATAAACATGGCAGGCAGCACCAGGATGACTACAAACATACTGATAATAGCGCCCCTTGCCATGAGCATGCACAGCGAACCTATCATATCGATGCTGGATATCAGACCCACGCCAAAGGTAGCTGAGAAAAATGAAAGAGCACTTACAATGATGGATTTCATACAGGCTTCCAGGGAACGGGTAGCAGCTGCCTTTTTGTCATAGCCATCCCTTCTCTCCCTGAGATATCTGGTAGTCATGAGGATCGCATAGTCAACGGTAGAACCCAGCTGGATAGTACCTATGACTACCGATGCTATAAAGGGCAGCACCGCGCCTGTGTAATAAGGGATACCCATATTTATAAAGATGGCAAACTCTATGACCGCCACCAGTATAAACGGGAGTGATACAGATCCCAGTACCAAAAGGATAATGGCAAATACCGCTCCTATGGATACCCAGTTGACTACGTTAAAATCATGATCTGTTATGGTGATCAGGTCCTTGGTACAGGGCGCTTCGCCTACGACCATTGCCTCAGGGTCATAGCTCTTTACTATATCTGAAACAGACTCAATCTGCCTGTTTACTTCATCTGAAGCTGTCTTATAAGAGCTGGTCACTATCATCAGCTTGTAATCATCGGATGAGAGCTTGGACTTTATCTCTTCGGGTATCAGCTCATCAGGTATAAGACCGCCTGTCACACTGTCAAGACCAAGTACTGCATCCACACCATCTACAGCCTTTATCTCATCAGACATCATGGACACATGCTTTCTGTCCAGGCCCGCATCAATGAGAATCATATATGTGGTAGCGGTATCAAAATTGTCATCAAGCTCTGCCTGGGCCTTGGAAGAAGGTAGCCCTGCAGGGAGAGTCTGTGTCAAATCATAATAGACCTTGGTATGAGCATTTCCATATACCGCAACAGGGAGCAGCAATAAAAAGATGATTGCAAAAATCCTGTAATGCTCTCCTATCCAGTCAGGAATAGCCTTAAAATCGGGAAGGAGCGGCTTGTGCATAGTCTTATTTAACAGCCTGTCAAATATGAGGATCATGGACGGTAGTACAGTCACACAGGAGATCACTCCCAGTACCACGCCCTTGGCCATGACTACGCCCAGATCCAGACCTATCCTAAAGCTCATAAAGCAAAGAGCTATAAATCCTGCAATAGTAGTGATACTAGAGCCTATGACTGATACAAAGGTAGCTGATATAGCTTCTGACATTGCGGTCTTATTATCCAGGCCTTTAGCCTTTTCCTCCTCATAGCTGTGCCAGAGGAAAATAGAATAGTCCAGGGTCACACCCAGCTGCAGCACCGCCGCCAGAGACTTGGTGATAAAGGATATCTCTCCAAAGAAAACATTGCTTCCCAGGTTATATACAATAGCCATTCCTATGGATAAGATGAAAAATACAGGAATCAAATAAGAATCCATAGTCAGGGACAATACTATGATCGCCAGTATAACGGCTATGAGCACATATACAGGGGTTTCCTTTTCTGCCAGGTCCTTTGTATCTGTAACTATAGCTGACATGCCTGAGAGGAAGCAGTCCTTATCAGCCACCTTCCTGATATCTCTGATGGCCTCCATGGTCATATCACTGGAAGTGGTCTCATCAAAGATGATGAACATCATGGTGTCTTCTCCGGAATTAAACGCCTCATAAACATCATCCGGCAGCAGCTCCATAGGTACCGACATATCCATAAAGGAGTCATACCAGATAACATCCGCCACATGATCTATACCCTCTATCTCTTCCTTGAGCTTATGGACATCCTTATCCTCCATGCCCTTTACTATAAAGAGCGAGTATGCTCCGGTGCCAAATTCCTCCTCTAATATATCCTGCCCCTTCATAGTCTCAATCTCTCCGGGCAGATAAGAGAGAATATCGTAGTTAACCCTGGTATTCACATAGCCTATGGCTGAGGGGATCAATAGCGCTATGGCTATTGCCAAAATCAAATACCGGCATCTCACAATCATCTCTGATATCTTCTTCATATCTTCCTTCCTGCGCCTCCTGTTCGTCCAATTTAGTTTTTTCAATGTGCTACAGAAGAAGATATTTTCCACGCTCGCCCGCTCCAAATGGTGTTTTGCTAAATTCTTCTGCAGCCTTCATAAAACACGCCGCACTCGAAAAAACTCACCGGGCTTTCAGCCCGGTTCAAACAGTTTTCTCGTGGGCGCTTTGAAGGCTGCACTGAAGAATAAGCAAAACTACCATTTTAAGCGAATGCTCACTTTGTAAAATATTCTTCTTCAGCAGCACTGAAATCTACTTGATTGTGACGAACAGTAAATCGAGGTGCCTTGCTTCGCAAATATTACGTCCACGCCATAAATGACCATTGGTCATTTCGTTTAAATATGGTATACTCTAAAAATGACCAATAGTCAATATTTCTTTTGCAATTTTATAAAATCTTTATTTGTAGCCGGGACGTAGATTGATGTTCACTAGCGGGGACTCGCAGCAGCGGCTGTGCATATCCTGAAGCGAGCTACTTCTCCGTAAGCAAGCATTATAATGGCACTGCGGCAGAAGCTTTTTCCGCAGTGAACCTTCACTTCAAATGGTAGTTTTGCTTATTCTTCATTCGCAGCCTTCAAGCGCCCAGGAGAAAGTTGTTTGAGCAGGGCGAAGGCGACAAATTATATCAATGGTCATTTGGCGTTTATCGCCAAAGCTTGTTGCCGGAAGAAGATATGCGCTACAATGTAGTCGTAAGCAGTTTAAAGGTGTTTTATAGGAGTAGTGATGGGAAAGCTTGATTCCAATAAGAAGAAAAAGAGAGAGTCTCTTCTGAATACATCCTTTGAGTTCTTTACCACCAAAGGCATCGAGAAGACCTCTATATCAGATATAGTAGAGAAGGCAGGGGTAGCCAAGGGTACCTTCTACCTCTATTTCAAGGATAAGTATGACATCAAGGACAGGCTGATTATGCACAAATCCAGTCAGCTATTTGAGTCGGCTCTGAACGCACTTGAGAAAGAGGATCTACCCGCCATAGAGGACAAGATCATCTTCATGCTGGATCACATCCTTGATGAACTGGCCAAAAATAAGGCCCTTCTGGCTTTTATCCACAAGGACCTGTCATGGGGCATATTTGAGAAGGCCATTGAGAATCCCGGCCCTCTGTTTGAAGATGTCTCTTTTGCAAATGTACTGGAAAGTATAGTGGAGATTTCCGATAAGGAGCTCACAGAGCCTGAGATCATGCTCTTTATGATCGTGGAGCTGGCGGGTTCAGCGGGATACAGCGCTATCATAGAGAACAGACCCTGCAGCCTTGAAGAATTAAAGCCCTATCTCCACAGAACTGTCAGGGATATTGTGAAGGCACACACTTTACGACATTGAAGTGCATCCAAACAATACCAAAAAGCGCCATTCGGGATACCATTTTCTCCCGGATGGCGCTACTATTTATTATCTTATTTCAGATCTCTTTAGTCTGCTCTCTGCAGCTTCCAGATATCCTTATTGTATTCCTCGATAGTCCTGTCAGATGAGAAGAAGCCAGCCTTAGCGATATTGGTCAGCATCATCCTCTTCCACTTGTCTCTCTTCTCATAGTCAGCAAAGATGCGGTCCTTGGCTTCGATATAGGACTCAAGGTCAATGAGAGTCATGAACCAGTCTTTGTTAAGGAGCTCATTGTAGAGACGCTCCAGGTTCTCCTTGTTGCCCACCTTCATGCACTGTTTGCCTACGATGAAGTCTACAGCCTCCTTGATGACCTTGCTCTTCTTGTAGTAATCCTTGGATACATAATCAGCCTTGGCATAGTGCTCGATTACAGTATCAGAATCAATACCGAAGATATAGATATTGTCATCGCCTACCAGCTGGTGGATCTCTACGTTGGCACCATCATCTGTTCCCAGAGTCACAGCGCCGTTGAGCATGAACTTCATGTTAGAAGTACCGGATGCCTCCTTGGATGCCAGAGAGATCTGCTCTGATACATCGCAGGCAGGGATCAGATGCTCAGCGTAGGTTACGTTATAGTTCTCTACCATTACCACCTTCATGTACTTATTAACATCAGGATCGTTGTTTACGATCTCCTGCAGGCATAGCAGCAGGTGAATGATATCTCTTGCGATCACATATGCAGGTGCAGCCTTTGCTCCAAAGATAAAGGTCAGAGGACGCTGAGGCTTCTTGCCGCCCTTGATCTCCAGATACTTGTGGATGATATAGAGGGCGTTCATCTGCTGACGCTTGTACTCATGGAGACGCTTAACCTGTACGTCAAAGATAGACTCAGGATCTACAGTCACGCCTTCATGCTTCTCAAGGTATGCTGCCAGCTCCTTTTTCTTGAGCATCTTGATCTCTTCCAGTCTGGAGAGGAAGGTCTCATCATTAATGTGAGACATAAGATCTTCCAGCTTCATGGCATCCTTCTTGTAGCCGTCTCCGATAGCATCAGAGATCAGGTCTGCCAGAGGATGGTTACAGGACAGGAGCCACCTTCTGAAGGTGATACCGTTGGTCTTGTTATTGAACTTATCAGGATAGAGCTTATAGAACTTATTCAGCTCGGTATTCTTAAGGATATCCGTATGGATAGCGGCCACGCCGTTTACAGAAAAGCCATAGTGGATATCGATGAATGCCATGTGTACTCTCTTATCCTTGTCGATGATCTGTACATCAGGATCCTTGTACCTGGCCTTTACTCTCTCATCCAGAGCCTGGATATAAGGTACCAGCTGAGGAACAGCCTTCTTGATATACTTAAGGGGCCATGTCTCCAGAGCTTCTGCCAGGATGGTGTGGTTAGTATAAGCGCAGGTCTTGGATACTACATTTATAGCCTCATCTATGGACAGAGCCTTGTCCTCTACCAGGATCCTGATCAGCTCAGGGATGATCATGGTAGGATGAGTATCATTGATCTGGATTACAGCATGATCATAGAGCTTTCTAAGGTCATACTGTCTCTCCTTCATCTCGTGGAGGATGAGCTGGGCAGCATTGCTTACCAGGAAATACTCCTGATAGATTCTGAGCATGTTACCTGCTTCATCGGAATCATCGGGATAGAGGAAAAGAGTCAGGTTCTTGTCAATCTTCTTCTTATCAAAGCTGATACCTTCCTTGACCAGTGACTCATCAACGCCTTCGCATTCAAAGAGACGGAGCTTATTGATACCTGAATCATAGCCTGTTACATAGAGGTTATAGAGTCTGGAAGTAACTTTCTTCTTGCCAAAGTTAACATCAAAGCTGATGTCAGTCTTCTCCAGCCAGGACTTGTTCTCCTGCCAGGTATCCTTCTCAGCGTACTGCAGATTGTCCTTGAATACCTGCTTAAAGAGGCCGTAGTGATAATTCAGGCCGATGCCCTCTCCGGGAAGGGACAGTGTAGTGATGGAATCCAGAAAGCATGCAGCCAGTCTTCCCAGACCGCCGTTACCAAGGCTGGGTTCGGGTTCATATTCCTCGATATCAGCCAGGCTCTTACCGTTCTTGGCTAGGATATCGCTTATCTTGTCATATACCTTGAGGTTGATCAGGTTATTGGACAGAAGCTTACCGATCAGGAACTCCATAGAGATATAATATACCTTCTTCTCCCCAACAATAGGCTCTGCAACTTTCAGAAGCTCGTTTGTAACATCAAGAAGTACGTAGTAAGACTCCTTGTCTGTGCAGTCCCTGAAACACTTGTCATACTGTCTCTGACTGCTCCTCTCGATCTGCTCTTCAAGATTCAGGACCAGAATGTCCTTCTGCATATTAGTTGCCATATTGCTCCTTTCTGCTTGTACAAAAAACTATAGAAACTCAGTATGCGGCCTCCCCGCATTATAAACACATGTTTTCCTCCGAATCATTTTTTCGGTATCCAAAGATAATATCTTCAGCCTTTTAGGAGAAGAATATAAAAATCATTTCATATCGGAAAACGTTTTCTTGTTACTGTAAAAATAGATTAGCACAGGAAAACGTTTTCTGCAAGAACTTTTTTATCTGATGATATCTTCGTATTTGATCCTTACCAGTTTATGAGGGATGACAATGCGTCTGCCGGGGTTGCCTGCCAAGAGGCTCTGCATCTCTTCCACCGCCGCTGATGATATCTGGGCAAAATCCTGCTTGACCGTATTCATCTGCTTGCCCACATATCCCATGAGCACTATCCCGTCAAAGCCGCACACCGGTCTGAATATATCCATATCTATCAGGGCCTTCATGGCGCCTATAGCCATCAGGTCAGACCCGCAGGCCACCATATCCTTGCCCCTGGCATATTTCAGGGCGATATTCCTGGCTGCCAGCTCAGAGAGATTGCCATTTCTGATGAGAACCTTCATCTTCAATTCTTTGGCAGCTCTGGCTACTGCCGAGAGCTGCTGCTGAGAAGCATAGCTGTCTCTGGAGCCTGCTATGTAGAGCATGGAACGGGACTTGTTATCCCGGGCAGTCTTTTTGATAACATCAAACTGCGCTGCCTCATGATCGATACCCACTGAAGAGGAGGACTCAGAATAGTCAGGAGAATCTATGACAACAGTCCTGTATTCACCGGATCTGATGAGGCTCCTCAGAGTCCTGTCCCTGCCGGTCATACCGTATATGATCAGGCCCTTGATAGACTGGCTGCGGAAGTATACATTCATCTCCTCCAGGCTCATATCCTCTATCATGCTAAAAAAGAGCGTGACCACATCAAGTCCAATCTCCCTGGCCTTGTTAACAGCGCCGGCTATATACTGCATATCTATCTCATCTATGGCCTGGGTCTTGGTGTTTAGCCTGATCAGGAGAGCCACTCTCCCCATGCTCTTGCTGGACAGGGATGCCGCCAGCTGATTGGGGACAAAGCCTGTCCTGTTCACTACGTCCATGACCTTCTGCCTGGTCTTCTCACTTACATTGGGATAATTATTCAGAACCTTGGAGACAGTACTGATAGCCACTCCTGCCTCTTTGGCTACTTCCTTGATCGAAACCATGATATCCTCCGTGCGGGCTAGTTTTCTATTAAGAAATCGTTTTCTCCACTCTTTAATATACTCCGATATGGAGCTTTTAAGCAATAGCAGTTACTGTTCAGACCCCAACTTGAGATAAAAATACCGGTGATCTAGACTTTTATCAGTCGGACCACCGGTATTTTCTATCAAATATCTCTGACACATTCGTGTAAATATTGCTGGGATCATTTTCGCGCAGCGTAACCAGCACACCCAATCCATCGCAGTAATACTCTAGACTGCTGAATGACCGGTATGTCATGACCTGCTTGATTTTACGTTTTACCTTACGAGCCTGACGCTCACTTAAGTTATTATTGTGCGGAACTCTTTTATCATGAAGGAACAGCAGATGGTTATGCATGTATTTCTCCATTCGTTTATACA
>NZ_AUKE01000025.1 GCF_000424585.1 Butyrivibrio sp. MC2013 | reverse complement strand
AATCTTCCTTTCTACAGACTGATTGACAGTATATCAATCAATCCAGCGACAATCAAAGGTATCAACTAAAAGTCATTCAGAGAGGGTGCTAACACTATTTAACCACATGCTTGCATGTGGTTTTTTGTTGTCTCATGACCCTAACAATCATGAGGAAGAAAGCTTTCTGCTTTGCAGGAAGCGATTTCCGAATGATTGTAGAATTGCGAGAGCAGCTTTGCTGCGAAGCAATTCGTATATCATTCATAGTGTAGATCATTCTATTTAACCGTTCAGATGTTCAAACATCACACAATTTTCTCTTGTGCAAAAATACATCTTACAAAATTCCGAAAAAAATAATCATATATACTATCATATTTTCAATTTTTATTGTATAATACCTATTGGCTTATGATTATTTGATATTTTTATAACAATGATTTTTGTCGGTCAGATCGCTGAAATACAAAGGATATATGCACTACCGACATGGAGGTCGTAATGAAACGTTTCATCGCACTATTAGTTGCAGGTTCAATCTTTGCCGGAATCACTCCACTTTCAATGACAGAGACTGCTATGGCAGCAGCTTCATCATCAGTCAGTGTCTTTGAAGAGGACAGCTATCTCTCCGACGTTGAAGAGAATAGAGAAAATGCAGCTTATACCAAAGAAGAAGATACTACAAACACAGGAAGAGCAGATACCTTCAGCGTCAGCAATAATTCTATAGAATCATCTACAACAGATGATACTGTAGATAACGCTGTTACAGTAGTGAACCCATCAGAGGATATCGTATTCCCGGTAACAGGATATATAGAAGATCCTTCTGATATAGAAGTTCAAAGCGTATCCGACGGTGCTGCCAAAGATCTCTTCTCAGTGCAGTCTGTATATCTGCCCAGCAAATATATCACTCCCAATCTCCCTCCTCTCAGGGATCAGAACCCCTATGGGACTTGCTGGGCTTTTGCCACTACAGGACTTGCAGAGAGTAATCTCCGTCTGACCGGGGTGATAAATGACCCTGATCTGTCAGAGCTTCATCTCTCCTACTTCGTATACAATCAGGTAACGGATCCCCTTGGAGGCACAACGGGCGACAGCTCTACTACCCCTCAACCACTTAACATTGGAGGAAATGTAATCTGGGGCCTTAACCTTTTGGACAGCTGGACAGGCTATGCCAGTGAAAATACTGCCCAGTACTCAAAACAGGCCTCCCTCGTTCAGTCATCCGGACTGGACACCGATCTGGCCTTCGATGATACAGTACATCTTCGCAATTATTATGAAGAGCCTATAGAATCTGACACTAACAAGATAACAGCCAATAAACACGAGAATATAAAGAAGTTGGTAAAAGAGTTTGGCGCAGCCTCAATAGCTTTTTATGCCTACAGCAGTATGAGCGCAGTTACAAACGGTGCAGCCTATAACGATGCAACCAATGCATATTATAATCCTAATGACAACGGATCCAATCATGCTGTTGACATAGTGGGATGGGATGATAATTTCTCTAAAAAGAACTTTGCAACTGAGGCTCCAGGAGACGGTGCTTTTCTCATCAGAAACAGCTGGGAAACAGGTGATGGAAATGATCCTGAAGATAACTATGGCTATGCAGGCTATTTCTGGATGTCTTATTACGAGGCAAGTCTTTCAGGCCCCGCCATTGCCGCAGAGTTTGTATCATCGGATGATTATGACAACAATTATCAATATGATGGCGGTCTGAGCACTTATTCAACATCTGCCATCAAGGCTGCTAACGTGTTTACAGCACATGCTGCAGGCGCATCCAAGGGCGAATGGATAAGAGCTGCATCCTTTTACACCGGAGATTCAAATGTTGATTACACAATAGATATATATACAGGACTGACTGACAGCAGTAATCCCGAAAGCGGTGAGCACGCAGGTACAACTATGGGACGTACCTCTTATGCTGGCAAACACACCATCGATCTGGATGAATCCGTGTTCGTAGCTTCAGGTGAGAGCTTCTCTGTTGTAGTATCACTCACCAAGGATAATGAGCCTACATATATAGGCGTTGAGACCGGTCTGACGATCAGATCAGATTCCGGCATCATCCGCACCACGGTATCCGCAAGCGAAGGCCAGAGTTTTATCTATAATAAAAGCTTCATGAGTAACAACGCAAGCTGGGAAGATTTTTCAGCCAAAAACTCTGCCAACATCAGAATCAAAGCTTATACAGACAATGCAGGAAATGAGACGGATTTTCTGCCCGAGAGCGTATCTTTTACAAACCTGACATCAGCAGGCAAACTCAGCATCGGAAAAGGAGAAAGAACTAAGGTAAAGACTTCATTTCTCCCTGCTACGACCACCAAAAAGGACCTGATCTGGACCAGCAGCAACGAAAGCATCGCTACAGTAATAGATGGAGTTGTGGAAGGTATAAGTGAAGGAAGCGCAAGAATTACTGCAACGAGTAAATACAATAGTAGCGTTACTGCTTCTTTTGAGGTAACTGTTGTCAAAAAGCTTCTAAGCCTGGGTCTTGCAACTAACTTCTATAGTGCAGAAACCGGAAACAGCTATAACAGGATCTATTGCTATCCGAATCCTTCTGACTACAGCACTGATTCCAAAGCTGTATGGACTGCCGAAGATGAATCAGCTGTATGCTTTCAGGAGATACCTTCAGAACCACTAAACACCTATGTGACTTTTCGTAAACCCGGTGAACATAAGGTAACTGTGACCCTGGACGGAATAAGCAGAACTACTTCCTTCTCAGTCTTCCCCGGAGAAGACAGTTACAATTACAAGATAGATGAAAACAACGCTGTAACTTTAAACTGGCAGGCCTTTGACAATGTTGACAGTTATGAAGTCTACAGAGAAAACATTTCAATCTACTCGGTAGATGCGGTTGCAGGAAAGAGTAGCTACAGCTATACTGACAACTATTACGTAGGTAAAAGTAAAACAGATACAGTCACCTATTACATCTACTACACCATTGATGATATGAAACGTGGTGTAGTTATCAGGGCTGATTTTGAAGATAGGACTGTTAACTACACTGTAACCTTTGATTATGGCTATGACGGAAACATTCTAAAACAAACCGTAAAAAATGGAAGCAAAGCCACAAGTCCTGCACCTGCAAGGCCGGGCTACAAGATCAGCGGTTGGTATACTGACAAAGAACTCACCAAACAATACAACTTTAACACCCCTGTTAATTCCTCTTTTACCCTTTATGCAAAGTGGAAATTCACAGATAGCGCCATCAAAACAAGTAGGCGTAGCATCAGCATTTTTAAAGGCGAGTCAGAAAGTATAGCAGCATACTCCTACCCTTCAGGCATGGGCAGTGGCATCAGTTACGAAAGCCAAAATGAGTCTATAGCTACTGTGGATTCTCAGGGTAATGTCACCGGTATATCAGCGGGTAGCTGTAAGATAAAGCTCACCAAGGAGACTCTCACCACCTACGTAACGGTTACAGTAAATGTTAAGAAGCCCCAAAACCTGTCCACCGCAAGCATAAGCATTAAGGCTAAAAATGGTGGAAAGATCTACTATAAAGATGGCCTGGATGCGAATAATCTGGAAGTTGTTGCCAAGATCGGAAAATCAGTTATCCCTTCCGAATATCTAAAGATAAGTGAACTTCCTCAAAAAGTCGGAACAGGATATGCAGTAGTAGAAGTAAATGAAGATGGAAACAATAACGGCTACTATGGCACTAAGAAGGTCAAGATCACATCCTATGCTGACAGAAAGATAAATAGCAGCAGTATTAACTTTGGTAGCTTTGTCAGCAGTATAATGTACAGTAAGAAATACCTGGCAGATAACGACGACTTTAAGCAGCAGGATGTCACCCTAACTTATAAGGAAACAGGTGAAAAGCTAACTGAAGGCGTCCACTATACCGTTTCCTATAAAGGAAAGCTTAACAAAGTCGGTACTATCAAAGTCACCTATAAAGGCCTTGGAAGATACTCAGGCAAGGTCACAAAGACCTACAAGATCACCCCCTACAACGGAGAGCTTGAAGTGACACTTAAAGGCTCTCAGACTGAGCTCACTTACGTAAAGGGTGGTGTAAATCTTAAGAACAATATGATTGTCAGCGAAGCCGGACATAGCTTAAAGTATGGCACTGATTACAAGTTCACAGTCCTCAAAAAGTCTAACCTTAAGCCCGGTACCCTCTCCTATAAGCTGATAGGTCTGGGCAATTACAAGGGTATCTCCGAGCTTAGGACAGAGACCATAGCAGCAGGGGATCTGACAAAATGCACTGTTACAATAAAAGACAAAAAATATACCCGCAGTAAAAGCGGCTGGAAATCAGCTCCAAAGATCAAGGATATCAATGGCAAGACTCTGACAGCTGGTAAGGATTATACAGTCTCTTATAGCTACGAAGGCATGGAAAACGGTACTGTTCCTGCCAAAGGATACGTAAATGTTACCATTACAGGCAAAGGCTGTTATGCCGGTTCTGAACTTACAAACAAAAGCTATCTGATAAAATAAGACCAGACTGATTCCAAAAAAACACTATAAAAATAGCAGTGAAATGATGAGTGATCATTTTTCACTGCTATTTTTTCTCATTAAATAATTCATGCTTTCACTAGAAATGACTGCCCTATCAGATGCCAGGCTCTCATATCATCACCTGAGCCTGTCAGACTCAAATCTGGCCACTGTCTCAAGGCACCTTCTAAGCTCTGCCATTCTGTCGTAGACATCTCCGGGCCTGATCTCAAAGCCTGCTGCCACTCCCAGAACATCTATCATATCATCGGTCACTATAGGGCGAAGGGATTCCAGGATACCTATCCTCTCCTTGGCAGAATCACTGTCCATAAACTCCAGCACCTTGGGATCCAGGCCAAACTCACTGGCTTCCTGCTGCTGTGATCTATGCATATAATCGGGATTGGGCATATTGTCATTTGCAGAGGATCTTTCCTCCTTTATGGCGCCGTCCCTGCTCTTAATATCATCTCTCTTCTGAGGTCTGATGATCTGTGATGCCTTAGATACTTCATTTTCTTCTCTTTGAGGACGGGCAAAGAATTCTCTAAGCCCCTGGCTCCTGGCATCTTTGCCGTTATTACTGTCTTTTGCAGCCCGGGTCTCTGCGGCCTGAACTTGCCTATTTGCTGCAAGCTCTGTTCTGTCCACAGGCATAAACCTGTATTCCTGGTCTGCATCAGGGTATTTGTCCTTATCCACCTTGCTCATGAACATATCAAGAGGTCTGGCATAGACTTCATAGTCACCGTATAAAGCCTGATATATGACCAGCTCCTGTCCGGTCTCTGAGTGCCTTGCTATAGTCAGCACCTGATAGAGCTTTCCTTTAAAATGTCTGTATAAACTCATGGGAATAGGTCTGTCCATTATCATGCTCCTTTCGACGCCTGCTGAGAACACTTGATCAGTATCATCTCGACACTTATAATATCGCTAAGTCTGCCACTTCTGATCGCCTCATCATTTTCAACGCACATTCTAAGATATGAGCGCAGCTGGGGTATGCTGTATCTCCCCGACCATTTAATATATTTATCTATGATCCACCTGGAGGATCCCAGCATGGATGCGATCTGGTCGGAGCTATAATGCTGAGCCTTAAGCTCGCTCACCTGCAATATCATGTTAAACTGCCTGAATATCAAGGCCTGTATCTTGGCCGAAGGCTCCTTTAGTGCCAGGAGGTCATAGTAGAGATTTACAGCCTTCTTTTGATCACCGTCTGCCACTGCATCTGTCATGGCGAATATCTGACTGGTAAGCCAGCCTGCACATACTTCATCTATATCTTCCCTGGTGACCACGTCTCTGCCATGAACATAGGATATGAGCTTCTCCAGCTCATTTGCCTCATTAAACATGTCTGTGCCCACAGTCTCAATGAAGTGGTCTGCATCAGCTGCAGTTATCTTGATCCCCTCCTTGCGAAGTCTGCCTGCTATCCACATACGCAGGTCCGATTCCGAAGGTGTGGTACATTCTATGGTAAATCCTGATTTAGACAGAGTCTTGAAGATATCCTTCCTCTTATCTACCTTGCTCTCTACAAAAACAAAATATGCTGTCTCCGAAGGAGCCTTGAGGTATTCCGACAGTTCCGGTGAGCCGTCCTTGAAAAAGCCCGAGTCCTCTACTACTACCACTCTCCTATCTGCAAAAAATGGCATGGTCTCAGCAAAATCAATTATCTCTGCCACATCCCTGTCCTTGCCATTGACCCTAAGATAATTCATAAGGTCACCGCCGCCAAGGAGGGCATCCTTTAACTTGTCCCTGACCTGGCAGCGAAGATAGGCTTCATCTCCGTATACCAGATATGCATGGACAAAAGCGCCGCTTCCTATCTGACTCACTATCTGTTTGTATTTGGAATTGTACTCCGAAGCTTTGACAGCCGGCATCAGAACTCCCCCACATATTTCATTTCCGACATCCCCCATGGGGCAGTCATTACTGTGCTATTATAGCACTTTTGCATCCCCTGCCACAATCCCGCCTGGCAGATACATGATTCAAAAAATATAATCTTATCGCCCAAAAGCTATCTCTCCGTCCCCATCTATAGTCACAGCTCCCATTTCATAGGTGATATAATAGCTGCTCCCTACGCTGCTGAGCATCTCCAGAGTCTCCTTATGAGGATGACCATAGGAATTGTTCCTGCCTGCAGAGATCACTGTAACATCAGGGCTTAATATATCCAGTAGCTCTTCGTCACTGCTATAGCGCGAGCCATGGTGAGGCGCCTGCAGGATATCCACATCTCCATAGGCCTGTCCTTCTGTCCTTAGATAGTCCTTAAGTTCCTCCAGACCTTCCTTCTCAACATCGCCTGTCAGCATGCAGCTTTGATTCTTATAGCTCAAGTGTAATATCACAGAATGAGCATTAGCCTCATCAGATATCATGCCTTTTACCGGTCCCAGACAGTTGATATCTACAGGAGATGAGGATCTTCCAATGGTAAAGTGATCCCCTCTTTTGATATAGCTTATTGCCACTCCCGCTCTCCCTGCTGTAGCTTCCAATTCTCTGTAATCCTCTGTCCTTGAGGACTGTGCACAGTCAGGGAGCACCAGTCTCCCTATCCTGATACCGCCTCTCTCCATACCCTGCAGCAGCTCCAGTATCCCTGAGTAATGGTCTGCATCTTCATGGGTGACGATTGCCGCATCCACATAGCCTATCCCTCTGTACTTCAGATAGGGCTCTGTCACATAGCCGCCAATTCCATCCCTGGAGCTGGAGCCCTGGTCTACCAGGATAGTATCTCCTCCTGCCTCCACTACTATGCCGCTGCCCTGTCCCACATCCAGAAAGGTGAGCCTGAAATCAGGCCTGAGCCTTATAGATAGGATAATCACTGCCAAAAGAGGCAATGCCCAGGGTCCATATAGCTGCACTGGCCTTTTCTTCCGGCTCCTTGCAGGCTCTGTGGTCAATATATGACGGCGGACTATGATAAATACAGCCAGCAGCACATAATATATGACTATCTGCCGGATATCAGCCCTGCCAAGATATGCTGTAGATCCCGGAAGCTTCCTGAAAAGTAGACACAGCTCCTTGTAATAGCCAAGGATCATAGTTGCCCCTATCCCCGCAAAGCCGCCAAAGCCCTCCAGTACAAAGTCCATGAGGATAATGGATATCCCCAGTATGAGCAGGATGGCCACAAAGGGCAATACCAGGATATTGAGAAGGATAGAATATATGGGATAAGTATAGTAATAATTCATCTGCACAGGAAGGGTCATCAACAGGATGGCCATGCCTGCCCTTATGGTATCCATGCTCCTTTTGATAAACAGAGGATAAGTGTCAGGAAGCTCAGGTATAAGAGGTAGTATAAGGGCTATCCCCAGTACTGCACCAAAGCTCAATAGGAAGCCGCTATGGTATATATACATAGGCTGACTGATGATAAGGAGTATAGCTGCCAGGGATATAGCTGTGAGCATGTCATAGGTCCTTTCCAATATCTCTGCCATAAGAGCCAGGATGAACATGATAAGAGCCCTGACTGCCCCTGCTCCCATACCGCACATCATGCAATAGGACAGAGTAAGCGTCAGTGCCATGAGCCTGGCGGCACTGCCGGGGATGTATATCCTTTTGAGGAGCCTGTAGAGCCCCATACCCAGTATAGATATATGCAGTCCTGATATACTCAGGATATGTATGATACCCATATCCTGATAGAGATCCTTTATCTCAGCATCCATAGAGGCTCTGTCAGCCAGGAGCATAGCCTTCATGACTGATGCATCTTCCTTATCAAGGCTTCTATCAAGAGCCTTTGATGACCTGAGCCTTAGCCGTGCCAGATACTGCCTGACAATGTCCCGTCCTCCCCTTGAGCCCGTGATCTGTCCGTCATATATCCTGTATTCAGTTTTCAATATCTCATAGTAACTGCGGCTGTCAAATTCTCCGGGATTAGTAGCTGCTGCAAAAGGGGCATAGCTTCCCCTGACACTGATATATTCTCCAATATCAGGTACTTTGCTGCCCTCCTGCAGATACACTTCTGCGCCAAGGTCAGCATTAGTGCCGGCAGCTATACGGATAACGGCTATTCCCGTCCCGTAAGCAGTATCCCTGTATTCAACTTTGCTCACATATCCTTCCGTGGTAATTACAGAGCCCTTCTCCATAAGCGGCCCTTCATATTCATGTGGGAACAGATACAGACAAACACAGACAGCCGCTGCGATCAGCCCCGCAAGGAGGCACAGCGGTCGTTTGAACATAAATTATTTTCCTTATAAATTCTAGTTTTTGATGATCTCAAGATTTCTCTCAAGAGGCTTGGACAGATCGATGCTATCCATAAATTTCACATCGGTCTTACCGTCAATAGATATCTGGACTTTGTTAACCTCCGGGTAATCCACAAGGGAGTTGACCAGAGAATATATAGCAGTTTCTGCTGACACTTCATAGGTCTCTGTCAGGAACTCACTGCTCAGGTCCACATAGCAGATGCCATCTCTGACGCTGACTGAATCTATACCTGTAGCAGGATTGATGGTGGGATATACAGTCTCCATATTGGGGCCCTTGATCAGCTGTTCCACTGAAAGCCTCTCCATGGATATATTACTGTTATATACAACGGTCCTGTATACTGTAACCAGTCCGTCTCCTGCCTCATTGGCAAAGTAAAGGGTCAATGTCACCTTCTCATAGGTATTGATCTCATTGCCTGCATTGTAGATAAAGGTATCTGCAGTCATATTACCCACTGCTATATTCTCAGGCTTCATAAGAGGCTTACCCTCTATGGTAAATGCCACATAATCCACTCCGTCCACCTGGGAGAGGGTCCTGACTACAGCTGCCCTGTCCAGGATCTCTGTGATATCGTCAATTGAGCTATAGCTCTCTGCATAATCCATGGTCAATATCCTGTCGGAGAGATTATAGCCCTTCAGATTCATCTTGCCTGTTATGGGAGCCAAAAGGCTGGGATTATCAGGTGTAGTGCTGAGCATCAGTATCAGCTCATCTATGACAGCAACAGGATCTGCCTTATCCGAAGTCAAAAGGTAAGGTTCTTCTCCCAGCGCAGTCTCAGCAGAATTGACATAGTAAATCTTAAATCCACTGATTTCCTCTGCAGTCTCATGGGTATCAAAAAGAGGCCCGCAAGCAGTCAGACACATGAGCGCCGCAGCCAGAACAAAGGACATTATTCTATTTCTGCCTCTTCCAAATCTATCAGTCATATCGCTCCGAATTATCCCTTAACGTAGCTCAGTGGTACCTTAACAGTAAATGTAGTTCCTTCGCCCAGGGTACTTGCTACATCTATAGTACCTCTGTGCATCAGTATCACGCTTCTGGTGATGGACAAGCCAAGGCCCGTACCGCCTATCTCTCTGGATCTGGATTTGTCCACTCTGTAGAAGCGGTTAAAGATCAGTTCAATAGAATCCTCAGGTATTCCTATACCGGAATCAGATATGGTGAGTATAAAGTTCTGATGATCCGCATCCAGGATCACCTTGACCCAACCCTGATCCCTGTTGTATTTGATAGCATTCTCCACCAGGTTCATAATAGCCAGGGAGAGCTTGACTTCATCTATCTGTGCAGTCACTGACCTTCTGGAATCAAAGGTAAGCTCTATATTGTTCTTTCTGGCTATGGGACGAAGGCGCCTGAGGATATTCTCTGTCATCTCATTGATATCAACATTGGAGAGCTTGAGCTCTGTAGCTGTCTTATCCATCTTGACAAGAGCCAGGAGGTCATCTATGATCTGTGCTTCTCTATCTACCTCACTACTGATATCCTGCATAAAATCCTGATACATCTCAATAGGTGAATCCGGCTGAGCCATAAGAGTATCTGCCAGCACCTTCATGGATGTAATAGGAGTCTTGAGCTCATGGGACACATTGGACACGAATTCCTGTCTAGAATCATCCAGAGCTTTCATCCTGGCCCTAAGCTGATTAAAAGCTGTCACAATATGCTGAGTCTCAATATAATCAGGCACAGATATCTCTTCATCACTGTAGCCGGCCTTTAGCTCATTGATAGCACTGGTGATCCTGTCAAAAGGTCTAAGGAGCACGCTGGCCATGATGATAGAGAAAGCAAAGAGCACTATGATAATGATCAGCTCTATGGTCCTGGCCTTACTTCCCAGAATGCTGAGAGTAGTACTGATATACTCAGTTGATACAGATATGAGTATGACGCCCTGGACCTTGTTTTCCCCGCTGTCATCGCCTCCGGACGAAGCGTTCTTGATAATGGGAGTTGTGATCTCGATATAGCCGTTATTGGCATCATATACAGAGGTAGTGCCGTCATTGCCTTTTCTAAGGCATTTCACTACTTCTTCGGATATGATGGTCCTCTTCTCACTGATGCCATAGGTATCTCTGATGATATTCAGATTATCATTGATGATCATGACTCTTCCGTCATATAGATTGGCCAGGAGTGTCAGCTCTGCATTGACTATCTCATTGGAAGTATCCTGGAGATATCCATAGGTGATAAGGTGATCTGCCAGGATCCTGGTCTGGGTCTGTACCTCTGATGTACGCAGACTGATAGCTCTGGCTTCATAGTTCTCCAGAATAACGAAATGTACCACAAGACACGCTGCTACTCCTGTAAGGAATACCAGCAGAAAAAGTCTGGTCCTAAGGGACCTGAGAAAAAAAGATAAGCTGTATTTATGAAAAACGCCTGAAAATCCGTTATGAAAATCCATATTTCCCGCCTATATCAGGCCTGAAAATAGTAGCCTGAGCCCCATTTGGTGCGAACATATCTGGGTTCACTGGGATTAGATTCGAGTTTCTCACGAAGTCTTCTTACGTGTACATCAACAGTCCTGACATCTCCGGGATAATCATTGCCCCAGATAGCAGTAAGAAGGTCTTCTCTTGAATAGATCTTGCCGGGTGTTGAAGCAAGGAGCTCCAGCACTTCAAACTCACGGCTGGTGAGGTTGATCTCCTTACCATGCACGAATACTCTGCGGTATTCCTCGTTAAGCTTGAGATCTCCGTAGGTAACTTCACCCACAGGCGCTTCCTTGGCACCGGTCCTTCTGATGATAGCCTTGATCCTGGCCTTGACCTCCAGGATATTAAAAGGCTTGGTGATATAATCATCTGCGCCATATTCCAGGCCCAGTATCTTATCCATATCATCGCCCTTGGCAGTCAGCATGATAATAGGCACATTTGAAAACTCTCTGATAGCCTGACATACCTCAAAGCCAGACAGCTGAGGAAGCATTACATCCAGGAGAATAATATCATACTTGCTGTTTTTGGCCATTTCCAGAGCAGTCTCTCCATCATAGGCACATTCTACTTCCATGCCTTCTTGTTCCAGAGAATATCTCAGTCCCTTTACTATTACCTTTTCGTCATCGACTACAAGAGCCCTTCGAGCCATTGTCCTACCTCATCTCTTAATATAATATCGTCAGACCACTATACGGTTCCTGATCTTGTCAAACATCTTCTCTCCGATACCGGAGACCTTCATGATATCATCTATCTTATCAAAGCTGCCATGCTCCTGCCTGAAGGCTATAATGGTCGCCGCCTTGGCCTGTCCTATCCCGGGAAGAGTCATGAGCTCAGCTTCAGATGCTGTATTGATATTAACAGTCCCAGCTAAAGAGCTGTCAGATTCAGACTGCACATCCCCCGCAGTAGATATACCATAGGCAGCTTCAGATGATGACTGCTCCCTGCCTCCAACGGCAGTGTTTGCACCTGATGCTGATCCTGAAGTCTCCTCTAGGCTTGGAACATCTATCTTCATGCCATCAGTAAGAGGAAGCGCCAGATTGAGATACTCCCTGTCAGCTGTCTCGGTAAAGCCGCCTGCTGTCTCAATAGCATCCGCCACCCTACTATCACCGGGCAGGGTATATACACCTGCATCAACAACTTCTCCGCATATAAAGACTGCTATATCAGCCTCTGCCATTCCTTCCTGAACCACGGGATTGTCCGCTTCCCCTACTTTATCAGGATCTCCGGCAGCAGAATCTGTCTCTGAAACCTGCATTGAGGCGCTGCTCTCATCTGGGTCGCACCTGTTATCTGTGCCAGAAAAAGCCTCGCTGGTTTCTTCTATCTGCAGTCCCTCATCCTTAAGTCTGCAAGCAGTTGCAGTTATGGTGAGGATAATGAACAGAGATGCTATTATTATCTTTCTACGGTGAATTAGCTTAAATGATCTTTTAATATTTTGCATGTAACCTCCATGTGGAGGGTCCCGCCATGCAAAATCTATTCTATGCTAAAAAGCAAAAGCTTTCAAGTAGCTAACCCTTAGTTGTCTTCCACATCCCCCAAGAGCGACACTTTTTCATTAAAAACTATGGGGTCTAAAGTCACTTCTTTGCCCCTCAGCTGGTATTCAACCACCTCATCTACGCCCTTTAATACTTCTCCGGGATCTGCACCGTTCCATATCTTCTCAAGTGCGATCTCCATCTGCATCCAGAAGCTGGAAGTACCTATCATCTTGGGCATAGGGACTGATGTCTCATAGGCTTCAAGGAAGCTGCTCCTCCTGGCATCCTGGAATTCAACTCTCTTATTGGCAGATACCTTGTCCGTCATCTGATAGAAATCATCATCTGTGAGACATGTGAGCCACTTGGCTACAGCACCCGCTTCATCAATGTTTTCGCTATAGCCATTAATAGCAATACATCTGGTCACAGACATAGTCCTGGTCTGATAGTCATCATTGATGGCAGGAACAGGGATAACACCTATCTCAAACTCAGCATTACCTTCCTGTCTGGCAGCCTTGATGGCAGCCATGCAGTCTGTGGTAGCCAGGGTAAATACAGTCTTGCCGTCCAGGAAATCCTGAAGTGTATCAGCATAATCAGACTCTGCAGAGTCTATAGCAAAGAACTGGCCCAGCTGCTGATAGAGCATCATACATGCAATTGTATCTTTGTTATATATATCGCACTGTCCGGGATCGTCTCCTGCACTGCCGCCCAGGTTCAGATAATTGCCCAGCATAAAATAGTTATAGAAAATATCCGAAACGTCCCATTTAAATACAGATTCCACAGTCTCAGGAGCATTATAATTCTCAGCAAATTTGATGATATCGGATATGGAAGTGGGAAGCATCTCTTCAAGCTTCGCATTCACCTCTTCATCAGTGACTTCCACAGAAGCCGCTTCAACATTTTCCTCTTCTCCCTGGGAGGGGCCTTCACCGTTTGCTTCTATGTCAGCCAGGAGCTTCTCATTTTCCACGCTGTCTCTGGCTGCATCCTTAAGATAGGTCTTGTTATAGAGAAGGGCACTGGTCTCAAAATACCAGGGATAAGCTATGATATCACCCTTATAGATAACTGAATTAAGCGCTGCAGTGGGATATCTGAAAAAGACTATACTGTTATGATCGGGAACAGATATGGCAAGGCCTGCCAGATACGCCTTTTCCAGCGCATCGTTGGTAAGCACAAAGAGATCAGGATAGTCCTCGCCCTGGGCAGAGGCAGCAGAGATCGCTTCAAGATAACCGTCTGCAGCTACCAGAGTAGGTACCATCCTCACACGCCTGTGTGATGAATTATATTTAAGAGCCTCATGAAGAAGATATGGAGTCAGAGCATCATCATCGTACCAGAGCTTGACTACTGTCTTTTCTCCTTCCCAGAACTTTGCGCCTGTAGCTTCTTTATCATAAGATACCCTGTCCGCATACAACATCATTACTGCCAGGATCAGGACAAGAGACAGTATAGCCCTAATACGATTGCCGATTCTCATATAATACAACTCTCCAATGGTTTATCTACAGATCAAAGTCCGCCCCATCAAAGAGATAATGATTCATCCAAAATAGAGATCATCTCATCAACATCATCCTTGCTGATAACAAGGGGAGGAACAAATCTGATAATATCACTGCCGGCACTTATAAGGATCAAGCCTCTGTCAAGAGCAGCCTTGATTACAGGTGCTGCGGGTCTGTCAAGGACCAGTCCCTGCATAAGGCCCAAACCTCTTCTGCCTTTGACACAGTCATGCTTTGCCGCCAGAGTGTCAAGCTTCTCCTCCAGATAAGGAGCGACAAGTTTCACATTGTCTATTATATGTTCTGACTCAAATAAATCAAGTACCTTGGATACTGCAGCACAGGCCAAAGGGTTGCCGCCATAGGTAGTACCATGGTCTCCTGCAACAAGTGAAGAAGAGGCCACCTTCTCTGTCATCATAAAGGCTCCTACAGGCACTCCGCAGCCCAGAGCCTTGGCAGATGTCATGATATCAGGCTTTACACCGTACTTCTGCCAGGCGTACATATATCCGCTCCTGCCCATACCGCACTGGATCTCATCCAGGATCAGGAGTATATCCCTTTCATCACAGAGCTGTCTGATAGCCTTGATAAAACCTTCCTCAACGGGATATATACCGCCTTCGCCCTGTACAGTCTCCAGGATGATAGCGCAGGTCTTATCACTAAGCTGTGCCATTACAGAGTCCAGGTCATTGAGCTGTGCAAACTTCACATGGCCTATCATGGGCTCGAAAGGTTCCCTGTATGCTGCTTTGCCTGTTACAGACAGAGCGCCGAAGGTCCTGCCATGAAATGAATGTTCCATGGCTATGATCTCATGATCTGTTCTTCCATCCCCCAGAAATGCATATTTCCTGGCTGCCTTGAGAGCACCTTCCACAGCTTCAGCGCCTGAATTGGTAAAAAATACCCTGTCCATGCCGCTGGCCCTTTTAAGCTTCCTGGCTGCATCTATGGCAGGAAGATTGTAAAAGAGATTGGAGGTGTGGATCAGCTTGTCTATCTGAGCCTTAAGGGCATCATTATACTCTTTTACCCCATAGCCCAGAGCAAATACTCCTATTCCGGAAGCAAAATCCAGATATCTCTTGCCGTTTATATCATAGAGAGATACTCCCTCACCCTTATCAAGCACTATCTGGTAACGATTGTATGTGTGGAGAAGGTCGCGTTCAGCACCATCTATCAGCACCTGCATCTTGTCTTCCATATCTATAAAACCTCCCTTAATCCTCATCTGCTTCAAATACAGTTCCGATACCTCTGTTGGTAAAGATCTCCAATAACAGACAATGAGCGATCCTGCCATCCAGGATATGGACCTTTCTGACTCCGTCCTTAACAGCCTTTACGCAGTTGCCAAGCTTAGGAAGCATGCCGCCTCCGATAAGGCCGGAATCTATCAGCGCTTCTGCTTCGCTGCAGGTCATGCGGCTGATAAATGAAGACTTGTCATTGATATCCCTGTATACACCTTCAATATCTGTAAGGAAAGCAAGCTTCTCTGCTCCTACAGCCTTGGCAATAGCGCAGGCAGCATCATCTGCGTTGATATTATAGGTATTAAAATCATCATCAAGTCCAATGGGAGCTACTATGGGCAGATAATCATTGTCCATAAGGTCATTAAGCACAGAAGGATCCACTCTGTCGATATCACCCACAAAGCCTATATCCTGACCATCTGAATACTTCTTTTGCACATGGAGCATGCCTGAATCCTTGCCGCTGATACTGATAGCCTTGACTCCCAGCTCCTGGACCATGGTCACCAGCTCCTTGCCCACACGGCCCAGCACCATCTCTGCTATCTCCATAGTCTCACTGTCGGTGACCCTAAGGCCATTGATGAAGCTGGCCTCCTTGCCCACCTTGGATACCCAGCTGCTGATAGCCTTGCCGCCGCCGTGCACGATGATAGGCTTAAAGCCTACCAGCTTGAGCAGTGTCACATCCTGTATGACACTCCTTTGCAGATCGCTGTTGCTCATGGCAGATCCGCCGTATTTTACTACGATTATCTTCTTATTGAACTTCTGGATATAAGGAAGAGCCTCTACAAGCACCTCTGCCTTCCTCATCACATCCTGCATATCTTTATCCATTACCTTATCTCCTCCATATATAGCATCGTGACCGATCAGTCACGCTCTTATCAAAAGGTCACGAGAGCCGCCTACTGTCAGCTCCTGTAATCAGCATTGATCTTCACATAATCATAGGTCAGATCGCAGCCCCAGGCCTCAGCGCTCTCTGTTCCTTCATTCATCATGGCAACCACAGTCACCTTCTTTTGCTTTAACACCTCTACTGCCTTATCTTCATCAAAGGCAAGGGGACAGCCTTTATCAAAAACATCTATCCTGCCGGCTGCGCTCTCAAAGTACATAACAACATCATTCTGATTAAAGTCTGCTCCCGAATAGCCCATAGCGCAGAGGAATCTGCCAAAGTTGGCATCGCAGCCATAAATAGCAGCCTTGGAAAGATTGGAGCCCACTATAGCTCTTGCCATCTTTCTGGCATCCTCTTTGGTCCTTGCTCCTTCTATCCTGGCTTCGAAGAGCTTGGTAGCGCCTTCGCCGTCTCCTGCCATCTTCATAGCCAGCTCTCTGCAGAGGAATCTGAGAGCACTTACAAAGCTCTCGTAATCCTCGTCCTTGTCCCTAATGCAGTCATTTCCTGCAAGGCCGCTTGCCATAAGTATCAGAGTATCATTGGTTGATGTATCGCCATCCACCGTGATCATATTAAAGGTATCATTTACCACTTCCCTGAGAGCTTCCTGCATAAGCTCCCTGTCTATATCCACATCAGTTGTAAGGAAGGCCAGCATGGTGCACATATTGGGATGGATCATGCCTGAGCCCTTGCTCATGCCACCCAGAGTAGCCTTTTTTCCGCCTACGCTAAAGGTCACAGCCAGCTCCTTGTTTACTGTATCTGTAGTCATGATAGCTTTGGATGCTGCAGTGCCTGCTTCTATTGAGGAGTCAAGAGTCCCTGACATAGCATCAACACCTGCAGATAGCTTATCAAGAGGCAGCTGCATACCAATGACGCCTGTGGAAGCCACAGCTACGCTGTCACTGGCTATAGACAGATTCTTTTCCACAGCCTCAGCTGTCACTCTGCATGCCTTGTAGCCCTCTTCTCCGGTACAGGCATTGGCTATGCCGGAATTGATGACTACAGCCTGCAGGTCCCTGCCTGCATCCACGATATATTTGTCCCACATAACGCATGCAGCTTTGACCTTATTGGAAGTAAATGTTGCTGCAGCCTTACAAGGTACATCGCTGACCAGCATAGCCATATCAGTCCTTCCCTGATACTTGATGCCAGCCGCGCAGCTTGCCGCCTTAAAACCTTTAGGAGCGGTAACTCCGCCCTTTATTATCTCCATACTCATGATCAGCACCTCCAAGCCTACCTTAAATATTGAACACTGTCAGATTATCTTCATTGATAGGATGATCGTAATAATTCATATCGCTTCTAAGCACCCAGCCCATCTTCTGCCAGAAAGCATTGCCTCCTTCATTTGTCACAAAAGCATTAAGGGCAACCTTGCAGATCTCTTCCTCTCTGAGCCTGTCCAGGCAAAAGTCCACCATGTGCTGTCCGATATGTCTTCTTCTATGATCGGCACGTACGCATACGTGGTAAAAGCATGCCCTCCTCCCATCATGGCCGCAGAGGATTGCTCCCACTATCTCTCCATCCTCTTCGCATACGCAGCATGTATTTGGATTTCTCCTTAGGAATTTCTCTATCCCTGCCCTGGAGTCATCTATGCTCCTGATGCCAAAGCCCTTAATGGACATCCAGAGCTTGTATACTCCTTCATAATCATCTATAGTCATTACCCTTATCATTTGTCCACCAGATTTCCAATTATTATTTGCCCAAATGGCATAGCCCTATTATCCAGGACCTGACAGTCTCTCTGCAGGTCTTTTTATTTATCAGGGGAAAGCAGGCACAAGGTCAAGGCCTGTATTCTCAGGAAGACCAAAGAGGATATTCATGTTCTGTACAGCCTGCCCTGCTGCGCCCTTGACCAGATTGTCCAGGGCTCCCATCATGATGATCCTGCCTGTTCTCCTATCAATCTCAAAGCCTATATCTACATAGTTGGAAGTCTCCACCCATCTGGTCTCAGGATACTCTCCCTTGTTAAGGAGCCTTATGAAATGCTCATCCTTATAATACTTCTCATAAACAGCAGCTATTTCTTCGTATGTAGGAAGCACTCCGTCCTTACTGGTCAGCTTTGCATATTCTGTCACCAGGATACCTCTGTTCATGGGCACCAGGTGAGGTGTGAAATTAAGCAGGAGCTTTCTGCCTGCAGCATATCCAAGCTGCTCTTCAATTTCCGGAGTGTGCCTGTGATTTGCAACTCCGTAAGGCTTTGCGCTCTCATTTACTTCGCAGTAGAGGTTGGCCACCTTGGCTCCTCTTCCGGCTCCTGATACACCGCTCATGGCATCTATGATCAGGCTGTCAACGTCTATGAGTCCCTCTTTGACCAGGGGATATGCTGTCAGTATGGAGCAGGTGGTATAGCAGCCCGGATTAGCTACGATCCTGGCACCTGCTATATCCTTTCTATTGATCTCGCACAGTCCGTATACAGCTTCCTCTATATAGGAAGGTGCCTTGTGCTCCAGCTTGTACCATTCTTCATAAACAGCTACATCCTTTAATCTAAAGTCCGCTGACAGATCTATGATCTTGACCTTTGATAATATTTCCTCATTTACAAGGGATGCACAAAGGCCCTGAGGAGTAGCTGTGAAGATCACATCTGCCTCACCGGATAGTTTGTCCATATCTTCATCCATGCACTTTGCATCCACTATCTTGAACATGTTCCTATATATAGACTCATATTTATCTCCGGCAAAAGATCTGGATCCGTACCATACTATCTCTGCCTGAGGGTGTCCCATCAGTATTCTGACTATCTCTGCTCCGGCATAACCGGTAGCACCTATTATTCCAACTTTGATCATAAAAACCTCCGCGGCGAATCTTTCGCTGTATTTACTTTAAATCAGTATAATCATACTATAGATAAAAAGATAATCAATGATCCACAGATCAAATGAAGAATGCTATATAAATTTGATGCGGATCTTACCCATTACATATAAATGTGATTTTGCATAAGTATAAGTCTATTATTTGGATTATGCAAGTATTATTTTTATAAATATGCATTTTTATAAAATAATGGCAAATATTTATACATTTTCCTATTGCATTTTAAAAAATACAGGTGTATATTCAAATCTAGATTTCGGATACGCAAGATGATAATTCATCAAGGAGGTTTACAGATATGAATAATAAAAAGGAAAAGGTTGTTCTGGCTTATTCAGGCGGACTTGATACTACAGCAATCATCCCCTGGCTGAAGGAAACCTACGATTATGATGTTGTATGTGTATGTGCAGACTGCGGACAGGGCAACGAGCTGGATGGTCTGGAAGAAAGAGCCAAGGCCAGCGGAGCAGCCAAGTTATATATAGAAGATATCACCGATGATTTCTGTGATAATTACGTAGTACCCTGCGTACAGGCTCATGCAGTATATGAGAACAAGTATCTCCTGGGCACATCCATGGCGCGTCCCGCCATTGCAAAGCGCCTGGTAGACATAGCCAAGAAGGAAGGCGCTACTGCTATCTGCCACGGAGCTACAGGTAAGGGTAACGACCAGATCCGTTTCGAGCTGGCTATCAAGGCTCTGGCTCCCGAAATCAGGATCATTGCACCCTGGAGGGATCCCAACTGGACACTTCTCTCACGTGAGGACGAAGAGGCATATTGCAAATCCCATGGTATCAACCTGCCCTTCTCCCACTCCAACAGCTATAGCCGTGACCGTAACATCTGGCACCTCTCCCACGAGGGTCTGGAGCTGGAGGATCCTTCCAAAGAACCCAACTACAAGCATATGCTGGTACTGGGTGTGACTCCCCAGGATGCTCCCGACAAGACTACAGAGGTGACCATGACCTTTGAAAAGGGCGTGCCCAAGACTGTAAACGGCAAGAAGATGAAAGTATCTGATATCATCCGCACCTTAAACGAACTGGGTGCCAAGAACGGTATTGGTATCATTGATATAGTAGAGAACAGGGTTGTAGGTATGAAGAGCCGTGGTGTATACGAGACTCCCGGTGGTACCATCCTCTATGAGGCTCACCAGCAGCTGGAAGAGTTGATCCTTGACAGGGATACTTATGCTCTCAAGAATGAGATGGGCTCCAAGCTGGCTTCTCTGGTATACGAGGGCAAGTGGTTTACACCTCTTCGTGAGGCTATATCAGCATTTATCGAATCCACTCAGCAGTATGTAACAGGTGAAGTACATTTCAAACTTTATAAGGGCAATATCATAAAAGCCGGTACCACTTCTCCTTATTCACTGTATAATGAGAGTATCGCTTCCTTCACCACAGGTGACATGTACGATCACAAGGACGCTTCCGGATTCATCAACCTCTTTGGCCTCTCTCTGAAGGTAAGGGCTCTGAAGCTGGCTGAGATCGACGAGAAAAAGAAGAAGCAGACAAAGAGTAATGTAAAGACAGCAGGCAACAAACCTTCTTCAAGATAAGAAAGGACATACAGCTTTGAATTCACTGACCATATTGCTAACCTACCTGGGCGTGATTAACTTACTGGGGCTCATACTCATGGGCTCCGACAAGAAAAAAGCCAGGACCAAATCCTTCAGGATCCCTGAAGCCACACTCTTTCTTGTCGCCCTGGCAGGTGGCAGTATAGGCAGCATCATGGGAATGTATATCTTCCGTCACAAGACCAGGCACTGGTATTTTGTAGTGGGAATGCCGCTTATACTCCTGATCCAGATAGGACTGGGAGTCTTCGCGGTGTGGTATGCCGACTTTACCTTCCTCTGATGACACGGCAGTGAGCTGAGTATAAAAAGTGAGGAGTACATGACTATATTTTCATTTCGGGGACGCTCTCGCTCCACACGTCCTCGCAGCGGTACTATGCGGCCATTTCATGCCCGCAAGTGCCGGCGGGCCGTGAGGCCCCTCATTTGAAATATATAGTCATGTACTCCTCTTTGTAATTATTATTTGGGATGCACCTCTATGCGGTATATACACGGATGTATCACCGCATGCTCAGAAGTGCATGGATGCACTTCTATGCGGTATATACACGGATGTATCACGGCATGTTCAGAAGTGCATGGATGCACTTCTATGCCGTAACCACAATCCCCCCATCATTGCAATACATAGAGCCGCAGCCTGCGGTATCAACCACAATAGTCTCCTTGAAATGAGCCTTGGCTTCTATCAGGTCTCTTACCAACATAGCTCTTTCATAGCAGTTGCAATGAGCTATGATCAGCCTCTTTTCTTCAGAGTCCTTGAGCTCTTTGATAAAGAGATCAGTCATACGAAGCAGAGCCTTGCGTATTCCTATGCCCTGACCCTTCTGCACGATCACGCCTTCTTCGCCTGCGCAGATAGGTTTGATATTAAGTGTTGTAGCTACCAGAGCCTTCATACCGGTCAGTCGGCCATTCTTCCTGAGAGTCTCCAGATTATCCAGAACAAAATATGTAAGCATATTATCGCGGAACTTCTCCATCTCTTTGCATATCTCATCAAAAGGAAGTCCCTGCTCCTCCAGGTCCATGATCTTGAAGACCATCTGAGCTTCACCGCTGCAGGAGGATCTGGAATCCACTACGAATATATCCTTGTCCCCGTGCTCTTCGTGATAGAGGTCTACTGCCAGCAGCGCACTGTTGTAGCTGCCGCTGAGACGGGATGTAAGAGTCACACAATATACCCTGTCTGCATCTGTCTCATATGCACGCATGAATCTGTCAGGAGACGGGCAGGCAGATCTGGGGCACTCCTCGCTCTCAGCCACATGTCTGAGAAACTCGGCCTGATCAAAGGTTTCATCATCTATAATGTGATAATCTCCAACTTCAAGAGCCAGTGGAACAAACTCAAACCTGGGATCCTTATGATATTCCGGGGGCATATCGCAGCAGCTGTCCATTACTATCTTGTAACTCATAACACTCCTCTTCCAATATACATAGTTTTGATTACTACATCATAACATTTAACAAACTGCGCGTAAAGGGCTTATACACAGCAATCGCTAATACTAAAGCTTTTGCTTTAAAATCAACTATGCTATTATATTTTCTATGATCAGTATAATGATAAAAAACACCAAACAATTTATGAACTGTCTTTTGAGAGAGGATACCTTTTCTTCTTTTCTCCTCAGAAAAGCCCTGCTAAGATGCGCCAATGATATTGAGATAGACGGATCAGTCAACAAGGCTTTTTATGAGGATGAAGCTTCTGCGATCCCCGAGAGCTCATATATCCCCTGGCTGCAGGTAAGGGACAACTGCTTTGATCTGATAAAGGGCAGACATACCCCGCTGGAACTAAAGTTCGTCCTTCTGGCAGACAGCTCCATGACCGCGAAAGCCATTGAACTATCAGAGAACAATATCAGTCCGTCAGACTGTACCCTGACCTTATCAGCGCGCTTTTATGAAGGTAAGGTGACATTGACAAGCGGCACTGCTCTTAATAGTTTTACACTGGACAAGTCTCTTGAGAAAACCTGGGATACCACTATCAAGGCCTTCCTTGATGCAGCATTCATAGATTTTGAAGAGCTGTGAGATAATGTTAAACTCGCAAACGCTTCGCTTTTTGCTCGTTATAAAATCACTGCTGACGCAGTTCTACGGGTACGGGGCTTATAACCCCGCACCCGTAATCAAGATATTCCCACCACCTAAAGGTGGTGGGTTATCTTGATTATTTTATACATTATCAGATGTTCGCATGCATAATACGCATTTAATGTGCATTTCGTAAGAATATGGATCCGAAAAAGCCCCTTTGCAGCAAAGCTTTAGCCTGCCGCAAAGGGGTTTTATACAATCTGATACTATCTAACTGCTATCAAGCTACTATCAGTTGCTATCAGCATGGAAATGGCAGCTAATGCCTATGCCTAAAGCTCTATTGCCTGTACCGCTTTAGTATCTCCATGAGCGCATCATACTTTGGTACTATCCTGTTATAGAGTTCCATAGCGCCATCCATGCTTCCTGCCCGAAGTATCTCAGTAAGCTCTCGATAATCATAATAGATGGCATACATGGACAGATTACCTGTATTACCCTTTAGAACATGACATTCATCAAAGGCTTTTTGGGTATCTCCTTCTGCCAGAGCTTTGCCCAGATTCTCCATATTGGGACTATCGGCAAACTTAAGCGCAAGCTTACATAAGAGTTCTTCGTTACCCACAAGGCGCTCCTTGGCATCCTCCCAATCAATCCCCCAATCTATCAGTTCCTTCTTCAGATTCTCATTCATGAGCAGCTCTCCTTTCTTCCTGTAGGGGAGTGGAGACTATGATCCATCAGCCATATCATGAAAGCTCCAATGCAGATCAGTTATCTCCTGCCTTTAAAAGCCTTGCGGCTCTGTCGGCGGTTGTAAGGGAATCTATAAGCTCATCCAGATCACCGTTTAATATCTCTTCAATCCTGTGAAGAGTAAGTTTGATCCTGTGATCTGTAACACGTCCCTGAGGGAAATTATAAGTCCTGATCTTCTCCGATCTGTCACCGGTTCCGATCTGACTTCTTCTAAGCTCTGCCTCGCTGTCATGCTGCTCCCTGATCTTCAGATCATAGAGCTTGGATTTAAGAAGGGCCCAGGCCTTGGCTTTATTTTGCAGCTGAGACCTTTCAGTCTGCGAATAGATCACAATGCCTGTGGGCAAATGCGTAAGTCTAACTGCGGAGTCTGTGGTATTAACACCCTGACCTCCGTTACCTGAGGCTCTGGTGATGTCCATCCTGACATCCTCCGGCGGGATCTCAATATCCACATCCTCATCCACTTCAGGCATCACTGCCACTGTTGCAGTGGAGGTATGTATCCTGCCGCCTGACTCTGTTGCAGGAACCCTCTGTACTCTATGTACACCGCTTTCATACTTAAGCTTGGCATAAGCTCCTGCGCCTTCCACAATGAAGCTAACGGACTTCATGCCGCCTATACCTATTTCTTCTACACTGATCATAGATGTCTTAAAGCCGCAGTGCTCAGCATATTTGCTGTACATCCTGCAGAGGTCAGCTGCAAAGAGGGCTGCTTCATCGCCGCCAACACCCGCTCTTATCTCTATGATGACGTTTTTGTCATCATCCGGATTGGCAGGAAGGAGGAGTATCTTGAGCTCCTGCTCCAGATCAGGGAGCTTCTCATTGGCAGCGTTCATCTCATCTGTCAGGAGCTGTCTCATCTCCTGATCCTCTTCCTCTTCCAGGAGCATCATAGAGTCGTCAATAGTCTCTTTGACCTTCTTGTACTCCAGGTATTTTTCTATAAGGGGTGTCAGGCTCTTCTGCTCCTTCATCAGGTCTCTGAGCCTTGCAGGATCCGCTGCCACATTTGGATCAGCCAGTTCCATCCCCAGGTCTTCATAGCGGTGAAGTACCGCTTCCAATTTATCCAGCATCTTATTTCCTTATTCCGTCAAAAGACATATTTCCATTAATATGACGTAAGGGTCAAAAGTCATTTCGATTCGAGCTTGCTCGAAATCGAATATGAATTTATGACCCGCAAAACATGAGCAAAGTAGCACGTAGTGCGGATTTGCGAATGTTTTAGGATTGTGAGAGTTTCGAAGAAACGGAACAATCCGTTAGTCATAAGGTGTCAAAAGGAACTTTTGACACCTACCTCATTAATATAATACAACTATTATTTACTACAATCCACAAAATAACATCAGTAGAGGCAAGCCCTGACCACCCTGTCGCAGCCTCCCAGGTCCTTTATCACCTCGATATCGTTAAAGCCCTTCTCCTTAAGGAGCGCAGGTACGCTCTCGCCCTGGTCATAGCCGATCTCCATCATCAGCCAGCCATTTCTGCACAGCCATTCATGGGCGTGCTCCGCTATCCTCCTGTAGAATATCAGTCCATCCTCGCCTCCATCCAGCGCCAGCATAGGCTCTCCTGCCTTTACTTCAGGAGCAAGGCCGTCTATAACTCCACTTGGAATATAGGGGGGATTGGATATGATCATGTCGTATTTAACAGGCTCTCCCTGGGGAAAAAGATCTGTCTTAACAATGCTGAATCTGTCATTCAGACCCAGCTTATCACTGTTTCTTCGAGCAACCTCGATTGCCTTATCAGATATGTCTGTGGCAACGCACTTGCAATCATTGGTATAATTGAGGATGCTAAGACCTATGCAGCCCGAGCCTGTACACAGATCCATAAAGGTCATGCCGTCTGATATCTCTCTAAGAGCCTCTTCTACCAATGTCTCAGTGTCCTGATTGGGTACCAGCACATTCTCATTAACATAAAAGCTTAGGCCCATAAATTCCTGCTCTTCAAGGATATATGCAAGAGGTATCCTCTTTGCTCTCCTTGAGATGAGGGCCATATATTCAGTTTCCTCACTGTCTGTGAGCTCCCGGTCGGGATGACTGTAGAGATCTGCAAAGGAGCTGTGGCAGACAGCTTCAAGAAGGAGCCTGGCATCCAGCACACAGTCTTCAACTCCTGCTTCCTTCAAGATCATCCGTCCCTTTTCATAGGAAGATTGATAATTCATTACAACCTCGTCAAAACCTGCAATTATCAGATATATTTGCTATATATATCTTAATCTTCATCATAAGCTTCAGATTCATCTTCATCATCTTCCAGATCATATCCAAAGGCATCCTTCTGATAGAATCTCCAGTCAAATACAGCTTCTACCGAA
Source organism: Butyrivibrio sp. MC2013 (assembly GCF_000424585.1). Classification (GTDB taxonomy): domain Bacteria; phylum Bacillota; class Clostridia; order Lachnospirales; family Lachnospiraceae; genus Butyrivibrio. Next base: position 19,344 of record NZ_AUKE01000025.1, on the reverse strand, counting down.
GCGATACCTACTTCGATCATGGAATCGTCAGGTTCCTTGACCGTAAGCCTCTGAAGGAGCATACCGGGTGCCGAGATGATCTTCACCAGTATATTGTCAGATCTGCCTGCCAGTCTGATGATCTCATATGATATACCTGAGATCACAGGCAGGAGCAGGAGTCTGTAGATAAGCTTCAGCACTATGGAGTCAGTCCTGATAAACATAAAGAGGATGACACTGATCAGCAGTACCAGGAGTATAAAGCTGCTGCCGCACCTCCTGTGGAATCTTGAAGACTTTTTCACATTTGCCACTGTAAGAGGGAGACCACTCTCGATACAGTTGATGCATTTGTGCTCAGCGCCGTGATATGCAAAGAGTCTCCTGATATCAGACATCAGACTGATAACCAGTATATAGAGTACGAATATAGATATCCTGACTGCACCTTCAAAAGCAGCCTTAAGCGCCTGACTATGAAGATAGCTCCCCATCCAGCCGGTGATCTTCACAGGAAGAACCAAAAAGAGACCTATGGCTACCGCAAAAGCAATAACGGTGGTAAGCGCCGACCAGAGCTTCTCACTCTTATCACCTGCTACAGCATCTGCCACCTTATCCAAAGGTCTGTCCTTTTCATCATCATCGTAGAAACTTGCCGAATAGTTTGTAACTTTAAGTCCCAACACAAGGGAATCAATAAAAACAAATATACCTCTGACAAAGGGAATCCTGAGAAGAGGACTGCCTGAGAGCAGCCCGTGATATTCCTCAACAGATGTGAAGATCTCACCGGAGGGCTTCCTTACAGACACAGAATAGAGGTCCTTATTCCTCATCATAACGCCCTCAAGTACTGCCTGCCCACCTATTCCTGAATAGTGAAATAATCTGTTCTTACCCATATCTAGACTGATCCTTTCAAGATTATAAACATACTGCTAATTATGTAAAAAAAGAGGTCAAGGCGCCGGCCTCAACCTCCAAATTGCTTCTGCATTCAAATATATAGCAGATATTAGTTCTCTGCATTGATGCCGTACTTCTTGTTGAATCTGTCGATACGACCACGAGCAGCAGCTGTCTTCTGCTGACCTGTGTAGAAGGGATGGCACTTTGAGCAAATTTCAACGTGGATTTCCTTCCTTGTGGAACCTACAGTGAAAGTATTGCCGCAGTTGCATGTAACTGTTGCCTGGTAGAATTCTGGCTGTAATTCCTGATTCATCTTGATCACCTCTCTATAAAACAATAATTTCTCATATTTTTCATTTATTAACGCGTCATTTATGGCTGTCCTTCACAGACAGCTTTGTTATCATAGCATAAAAACAAAACATGTGCAAGTGTTAAAAAAATCTTTTTTACTTAGCCTTCTTAAGCCTTCTCTGGCGTACAATCTCATAGGCCATAATGCCCGCAGCCACTGAAGCATTCAGGGATTCGATCTCGCCGTTCATGGGAATGGATGCGATCATATCACAAGCCTCCCTTACAAGGCGGCTGACTCCGCTTCCCTCATTGCCAACTACCAGTCCCATAGGACCTGTGAGATCCAGGTCATACATCACCGTACCGCCCATATCGCTGCAGACAAACCATACGCCTCTCTCCTTGAGTTCCTCAATGGTCCTGGCTATATTGGTCACCTTGACAACAGGTGTATAGTTGAGAGCACCCGCAGAAGTCCTGGCTACAGTAGCCGTAAGTCCTGCTGCCCTGTTCCTGGGGATAATGACGCCATGAGCTCCGCTGGCATTTGCACTCCTGATTATAGCGCCCAGGTTATGGGGGTCTTCGATACCGTCACAAATGATGATAAAGGGAGGCTCTCCTGCCGCCTCTGCCTTTTCAAATATATCCTCAAGCTCAGCATAATCATAGGCCGCAGCCACAGCTATCACACCCTGGTGCTTGCCTGTGGATGACATCTCATCAAGACGCTGTCTGGATACGAATTTCATAAGAGCGCCGGCCTTCTTGGCTTCCCTTCTGATAGTAGCTACAGGTCCATCGTTGCAGTTATCGAGAATATATACCTTATCAATGGTCTTGCCGCTCCTAAAGGCCTCTATAACAGCATTGCGGCCTTCGATAGTCTGCTCGCCTTCTCTTATACCCTCATCAGCAGAGAGATCATTTTCCATTTTTTTCATCCAGAAGCTTTACTCCTTTCTGTACTATTTCGTAGAGCCTGTCCACTCTGCCCGACAGGTAGAGATATCCACACAGAGCTTCAAAGCCTGTGGCCTTACGATAATCTGTTACCTGCTGGTTTTTGGCACTGGTCCTGGACTTGGCATTCCTGCCGCTCTTACTGATCTTTTGCTCATCTTCTGTAAGCTCATCAAAGACGCTGTCCAGGATCATAGCCTGAGCCGCAGCATTAACATATCTGACCTTTTCCCTGTTAAGCTTTCCGGCAGAGAGATCATACTTCTGGGATACCAGCGACCTGATGATCATCTCATATACGCTGTCTCCCAGAAAGGCCAGAGTAAGAGGGGAATAGCTCCTTATATCCTTATCAGCTATATCAAATAAAGCTCTGATATCCCCAGCCGGATCAGGGATAAAATATCCCCCGTCAAGACCGGGCTTCATAAGACCGGCATCTTTACCTGTCATGCTCTCTTCCATTTAACGCCTTCTCTTGTATCTTCCAGGATGATACCCCTTGCAGCAAGCTCATCTCTGATTTCATCAGCTCTTGCAAAGTTCTTTGCCTTTCTGGCATCCTGTCTCTCCTTTATGAGCTGCTCTATCTCTTCATCAGGAGTCTCTTCCTTTACTTCTGTGATAAGGCCGCAGATATCGGTCAGAGACCTTATGTATCTGAGCTCTTCTTCAATGAAAGCTCTTGAAGATGCTTCTACGGTCTCTGAGTTGGCCAGTCTCACCATTTCAAATATGCTGCTGATAGCATCGGAGGTATTGAAGTCATCGTCCATTGCCCTCTCAAAATCAGCAGTAAATTTATCAAAGCTTTCAAGTACAGTCTTCTCACTGTCTGTAATATCGGCTGTTCTGTCGCCTTTAAGGAGATACTCCAGGTTGGATATGCAGTTGAGTATCCTATCATAGGAAGCAGAAGCAGCTTCCATAAGCTCATCGGAGAAGTTAAGAGGACTTCTGTAATGAGCTGAGAGCATAAAGAGTCTCAAAACCATGGGCTGATACTTGCTTGTGATATCACGCACCCAGAAGAAATTGCCTGCAGACTTGCTCATCTTTTTGTGATCGATATTCAAAAATGCATTGTGCATCCAGTAAGTGGCAAACTCTTTGCCGCTGCATGCTTCAGACTGAGCGATCTCGTTTTCATGGTGAGGGAAGATAAGGTCTTCTCCGCCGCCGTGGATATCAATCTGTTCTCCCAGATACTTTTTGCTCATAACAGAGCATTCTATATGCCAGCCGGGTCTGCCTTCACACCAGGGAGATTCCCAGTAGGGCTCGCCCTCTTTCTTGGGCTTCCAGAGTACAAAATCCAGGGGATCTTCCTTCTGATCATCTCCTGTGACCTTCAGGTTCCTGCCGCCGCTCCTGAGATCATCCAGATTTCTGTGGGAGAGCTTGCCATACTGGGCAAACTTCCTGGTCCTGTAATATACAGTGCCATCAGCAGCTCTGTATGCATATCCCTTATCGATCAGTGTGGATATCATGTCGATCATACCGCCTATCTCCATGGTAGCCCTGGGAGAAGTGGTAGCAGGCAGTATGTTCAGGTCTGCCATATCCTTCTGGCACTCAGCAATATATCTCTCAGAGATCACGCCTGCATCCACGCCCTCTTCAATAGCCTTGGCTATGATCTTGTCATCCACATCTGTAAAGTTGGATACATAGTTGACATCATAGCCCTTGTAGGTCAGATATCTTCTGACTGTATCAAAAAAGATCATAGGTCTGGCATTACCTATATGTATCAGGTTATAAACGGTAGGGCCGCATACATACATGCGGACCTTGCCCTCTTCAAGAGGTTTGAATTCCTCAAGTGATTTGGTCTTGGTATTGTATATCTTCATAACGATCCTTTCTTGGGGCAGCTGCCGCAGCAGGGTGACATATTGGTAGATGCACTGTCCATGGGCATGGTAAGCAGGCATATAGCCTGAGAGGATATACCCTCTCCCGTACCTGTAAAGCCCAGGCCTTCTTCCGTAGTAGCCTTCACATTTACCTGAGATATATCTATCTCAAGAGCCCCGGCTATATTTTTTCTCATTTCATCTATATAAGGCCTCATCTTGGGCCTCTGAGCTATGATAGTAGCATCAATATTTTCTATAAAGAAGCACTCATCTGCAAGTCTCTTGCCCACTTCCTCAAGGAGCTTCAAGGAATCGGCTCCCTTGAATGCCGGATCCGTATCGGGAAACAGCTTGCCAATATCTCCAAGAGCAGCTGCGCCAAGGAGCGCATCCATAATGGCATGGAGCAGCACATCCGCATCCGAATGGCCATCCAGACCCTTCTCATATGGTATGTCAACACCGCCTATGATCAACTTTCGTCCTTCCACAAGGCGATGCACATCATATCCCATTCCTATTCTCACGATAATCCTCCACATGCAATTCCAGGCATGACATAGTGCCGAAATAACTTTTGACTCTTACGTCATGTCATTGTATCACATTAATCATAAGTTGTACCATAAGCGCCGCTCCGCAGGCAGATGCAGCCACCACAAGGAGACTCTTGCCCCGGTATGCCAGTATGAGTGCTGTCAAAAAGCCTGCTGCTGCAGCCCATATGCTGATCCCGTCTCCCATAAAGATAGCCGGAAAAGTCATGGCTGCCAAGGTTGCAAAAGGTACATAGTATAGAAAGGATCTCAAAAAACTGCTCTCGATCCTGCGCCTTATCAAAGTAAGGGGCAGGACCCTTATAGCGTAGGTCACAAGAGCCATTACAAGTATATAGCTGTATACGTTATGCATCGCGGCCCTCCTTGTCTTCATCAGGGATAGGAGCCAGGAATGCAGCAGCCGCACTTACTATAAGTGTGATCACTATGATCCTCATACCCGAAGAAAGCCTAAAGTCTTCGGGGAGAAATGTCAATACAAGTGACAGGAGCATGGATGCAGCTACCACTGCCATCACGCTCTTCCTCTCTCTGGCAGGGGGTATGATGATAGCTATGAACATACCATATATAGCCAGTCCAAGGCACGCTATGACAAGCGTGGGCAGCACCTGTCCCGCAAAGGCTCCAAGGAAAGTACCAAAGGTCCATCCAGCCAGAGATACTGCAATAAGTCCATAGGAATAGAACGGACTTAGTTGTCCTTTGACAAGTACACTCATTGCAAATATCTCATCAGTCACGCCATATGCGATACCCATCCTGTGCAGGATAGAAGTCTTCTGATCCAGCTTCTGGGTAAGTGCTGTGCTCATGAGCAGATATCTCAGGTTGATGATCAGCTGTAAGAGAGCCATTTCCAGGAGAGATACGTTATCTCTTATAGAATCCAGCGAAGCATACTGCCCTGCGCTGGTCACATTAGTGAAGGACATTACCACTGCCTGAATCGTACTAAGTCCCTTTTCCGAAGCAGCTATGCCAAATGCAAAGCTCACAGCCAGGTAGCCCATGCAAATGGGAATGCCGTCTCTAAGCCCGTCAATAAAACCTTTTCCCTTATTCAATTCCCCGGCTTCCTCCTAAGTCATCAATAGCAGCTATGATATCAGCTTCCTTGGCGAGGGGCATACTACCCTGGATCATAAGAGCAGAACCGCCGCCTCTTGCCCCAAACTTGTCCCTGAGCATAGCTGCCGCCTCTCTGGCATCTCCCGAAGAGATGCCAACAACATATTTAAAATCATCGCCGCTGCGATTGAACACGCAGCAATATCCGCTGTGCTTTCTGACCAGCATATTGACCGCTGTCTGCATCTGTTTCATGTCCAGGCCTTCTTCAAAGAGGCAGACATTTGCCTGACTATCAGGGATTTCCCCTATCTTTGCCTCCATGAGCCTGACTGACAGCTGTGATAATCTGGCAGAGAGCTCAGCCTTTTCAGCAGACATTTTATCCAGCCTGTCTGCAATCTGATCTATACCGGTACTCATATCACGGGCGATAGCCTTTAGCAGGCCGTGCTCATGATCCATGGTCTTAAGAGCGCGGTGCCCGCATTCTATGCTAACTCTGCAGCCGCCCTTGTAATTGATCCTGTCAACGACCTTGAGAAAACCTATCTCTCCTGTCCTTCTCACGTGGGGAGCGCAACAGGCGCACACATCCACTCCCGGGATAGTCACGATCCTGACTCTGCCTGTGAGCTCTTTCTTACTGCGGTATTCCAGCTTATCAAGAGTCTCCTTGTCAGGCCAGGATATCTCTATCTCCAGATTGCGACATATCACTTCCATGACCCTGTGCTCTATATCCAGGACCTGCTCATCGGTAAGAGGACCCGAAAAATCCATGGTCACACCGTTTCCCGAAAGGCTAAAGCCCACATTATCATAGCCGTACAGACTATGGGTAATGCCCGAAAATATATGCTCACCGGAATGCTGCTGCATCTGATCAAAGCGGTGCTCAAAATCGATCCTGCCCTCTACCTCGGCTCCTTCTTCCACTGGTGCATCCAGATAGTGGACTATTATATCGCCGCCAGGCTGCTCCAAACTCCTTATCTGCACATCCACAACAGCTGCCTGTCCCAGACTTCCTCTGTCAGGCTCTTGTCCGCCCTCTTCAGGAAAAAAAGCTGTCCTGTCCAGGATCACTTCATAAAGGCCCTCTCTTTCACTGCAGGGACTGCAGCTAAGGACTCTGGCTGTAAATTCTGACAGGTAGGCATCCTCATCATATAAACTGATAGTCTCTTTAATATTATCCATAGCCCTTATTTAGTCCTCAAGCAGGCGCTGCACCATATCATAGAGCCCCTGGGCACTGTTGAAATTAGCAGGTACTATCTCAGATGCAGGAATGGAGATATCATACTCTTCATTCAGTGCAGAGATGATCTGCAGTATATCAAATGAATCCAGTATACCGTCATCTATAAGAGCTGTTTCTACACTAAAATCCACATCTTCCTTTACTTCCTCAAGGATCTCTATAAGTCGTTCCATATTATTCCTCCGCGCTATAATAAATGCTTACTTTCAGCATATAAATATACTCTATTTTCTCTCATTTGAACACCATAAGAGCAATAAAAAAGTCCAAAGAGTATCACTCTCTGGACCTTTCATATAAGCTGCAGCCTGCATTAGTAGGTCAATATCTTCTTGTCATCAGGAAGGAAGCTTAGCAGCGCCTTTTCCAAAGTATCAAAATCAACAGGCTTGGAAAGATATTCGGCAAATCCCTCTTCCAAATACATCTGCCTGGCTCCCGGCACGGCATTGGCAGTAAGAGCAATAAATGGAGTATTCATATTGGGCGAATCCAGATCATCTCTGATCTTATGGAAAGCCTCAATACCGTCAGGATGGGGCATCATGTGATCCATAAAGATCAGATCATACTTGGCCCAGGATGCCATATCTATAGCTTCCTGGCCGCCTCCCGCTTTATCTATGGTGATCTGGGAATCCTCCAGAAGTCCCGCAAATACTTCCAGATTCATATTGTTGTCATCCACTACCAGTATCCTGGCATCCGGTGCCCTAAGGTGCGGCGTGAGGGCAGCTCCCGTTTCCTTCTTTCTCCAGTCCACATCCATGTCACCTATAGGCTTTATATCTATGATCCTCTGGGGAAGCCTGATCGTAAAGGTAGAGCCCTCCATATATTTACTCTTTACACTGATATCACCTTCCATGAGATCTACCAGCCTCTTGGTGATAAAGAGTCCAAGGCCCGTACCTTCAATATGTCTGACTCCGCCTTCATCCGCTCTGTTGTAGCTGGAGAATATCTCGCCCAGATCCTCCTCTTTGATACCGATACCGGTATCCTTGACCTTGACTGTCAGGATAATGGTATTTTCTCCACTTCTTTCACCTGACATCACAAAGGTAACTTTACCAAAATTGGTATATTTCACTGCATTGGTAAGTATATTGGTGATGACCTGCCTGATCCTCACATCATCACCCTCCAGGATGGAAGGCAGATTCTGATCTATAAGGGTCTCCAGCTCCAGACCCTTTCTGCCTGCAGTAGTCTTAAGTAGTCCAAGACAGTCCTCCAGTACATCCCTTATGGCATATTGCCTTCTCTTGATCGATAGCTCACCCTTCTCAGCCCTGCCTGCATCCAGCATATCCTCAATAAGGGACATCAATACTCTTACAGCATTTCTGATACTGTAGGCATATTCTCTGATCACAGGCTCTGAAGTTTTCTTTTCTATGATCTGACTCATTCCCGAAATAGTATTTACAGGGGTTCTGATCCTGTGTGACATAAGTGTCATAAAGTCAGATTTCTTTTCATCAGCTCTCTCTGCTATGAGCTTGGCATTCTGAGCACCTATCATATCATTGACAGCAGAGAATACAACCGCCAGCATCAGCCCAAGGAGGCCATAGCCGTATATTTCCTGAAGGGGTGCAAAGAATCTGACAGACTGGCGCAAAAGCTCCAGCACAACAGTCAGTACAAAGAAAGCAAAGCCCCAGGCTATGATATAGTAGCGACGCACCAGGCCCTTCCTGGCATCAAGGACAGTACACACGGTTATGGTGACTACTGTCAGGACTATGGGCATGAGTATCAGCATGATCACGCCTGCAAAATATGCAATACCTGCATAATTCAATATTGACAGGACTATTCCCCACACTGAATATATGGCCACGCTTCCCGAGTATGCCCTGTGATACCTCTTCTCCTGAATAACATCTGCAAAGCAAAGGAAAGGTATTCCTATGAATACCAGACACTGGAAAGCTGCTTCAAAGGAGCCGCCCAGATCTCTGACTTCCAGCTGCATAAAGGTATTGTTATTAGGCGATGATAATACTCTCCAAATGATAGTCGCAGAAAAGCCAAGAGAGATATATAGGAAGTCCTCTGCTCTTCCTGATCTGATATATACATAAAGCGCTATGATCAGGGTTGTGACTGCTATCACAGCCAGGATCATACTGATAAGTGTGGTGGAAAAATGTTCCTCAGAGTACATCTTCCAAATTCCCGCCTGGGTACCAAGGTATACATCTCCCAGGGTGCCCGAGAAGATAGAATCAGACATGGTCTCTATCATCACTTCTTTGCCGGCATCCTCATCATAAAGCTCTGCAAATATGTATGCTGTAGGACTGGTGCGGGATCCAATACCTCTTTTGCCGGGTCTGATAGAATACTCGGTCCTGACCTTACCATCTACATATATGGTCACTTCCTGAACACAGCCAAATACAGACAGCCATGTATCTCTTCCAAGATTCTCGGGCAGTCTGTTCACTATCCTGGTGGAGCCGTCTCTGGTATATATCCTGGAAGGCACCATTACAGGCATTCTGGACCCATTTGGATATTCCATTTCCCAGCCGTTGTCAAAGTTTACCACGTCAAACTCATAGCTTCTGGTCTGATTCTGCCTACTGATCTGTCTTCCCAGCACCATGACATATACCAGAAAAACGAGAAAAAAGAATCCTCCCGCAGAGATAGCCCTGATATTCAGTTTAAAGCCTCGTTTTGCTTTATCCATAGCTTAAGACTCCAGTATTTCCAGGATTGCTCCGCTGTCAGCATACATTGACTTTTCTTTGATCTTTGCAACTTTGTCCTTATCTTCGGGAGAGAGCTCATAATTTTCAAGCTCTGCGATTATGTCCTCAAGTGTGTCAAAATCAAGACCGGATGCGCATTCTCTGATAGCTTCATAGGCATCCTGAAGTTCATCTTCTGAAATAGCTTCCTTTGCAGTCTCTTCTGCCTTATCTTCTTCTATATAATCCTTGATAACAGCTATTCCCAGCACCTCAGCTGCTGCTATATATTCATTGAGAAGGTCCGGGATACCCTTTTTGAACTCATCATTTTTGCCCTCGTCATAGCACTTTTCCAGATAGGCTGCATGGTCTGAGAGCGCCTGAAGGCCTATGATCCTGGCATTAGTCTTGAGAGCATGTACCCTGATCGCTGCTTCAGAGATATCTTCAGCCTGGGAAGTCTGATCGATCACAGATATACCGGTCTGAGAAGCAGATACAAATACCTTGACAGCCCCCACAAAGAGCTGCTTGTTACCACAGTATTTCAGGCCCTTTTCCACATCCATTGCCTCGTACTGCCTGATCTTGTCTATGATCCTTTCGCATTCAGCGGTATCATCTTCCGGAGCCTTGCTCTTATCAGCATCTCCCGTTGTATCTGCAGCTTCAGCATCACTTGTCTCAAATTTGCATAATATCTCATCAAGATAATGATCCTTAACAGGCTTTGCCAGATAATCATCAAAGCCCATACGGATATATTTGGTCCTGATACCCTCTTCTTCATTGGCAGTCAGCGCTATGATATAGGGCTCGGCCCTTCCCTTTCCTTCCTTGAAGATCCTCCTGATCCTCCTCATAGCCTCTTCGCCGTCCATACCGGGCATCCTATGATCCATAAGGATGATATCAAAATCATGATGAGCTACAGTCTCCACTGCCTCCATACCGCTGCTGGCAGTTACTATATCAGCATGTGTTCTCTTAAGGAGCCCCCTTATAACTGTCAGGTTCATCTCATTATCATCAACGCACAGGATCCTGACACCGGGCAGGTTGGGAACATGACCGGTGTCATTCCTCTGTTTATCCTTTTCCTCATCAAGGCTACCCTCCTCAACAAGCTTATTCCAGGCAGAAGCTTCACCTTCTGACACTGTCCTTTGCTTTATGGAAAAAGAGAATACCGAGCCCTTGCCATAAGTTGATGATACCTTGAGCTCACCGCCCAGGAGCTGCACTATCTTGTAGGCTATGCCCAGGTTCATGCCCGATTCACCGCCAAGATTGGGGATGTTTTCAAAAGGATCAAAGATATACTGAATATCTCCGGGCTGGATACCCTTGCCATTATCCTTGACCTTAACATTGACCACCACTTCATCCGAAGGCGAATTTTGCACCATCGCATAATCGGTACTCAGCTCCAGCTCTACCTTTCCGTTGTCAGTGAACTTGATGGCATTACCCATAAGGATATCTATTACTCTCAGGAATTTGTCATAATCACCTTTTAAAAGCCCGGGTGCTTCACCCACACCTTCTACGTCCAGTTCAAGCCCCTTATCTGATGCAGCATTTATATAACGGCTCTTTAGCTGATCAAGACTTACAGAAGGAGCATATATCTCCTCTAAAAGCGGAGCCTTGCCGGATTCAAGTCTGGAATAATCAAGGACGTTATTGATCAGTACCAAAAGGCTCTCACCCGCCTGACGGATACGATTAGAATCATCAAGGATATCTGCCTCTGTACCCTCTCTAAGGATCATCTCATTCATACCCAGGATGGTATTGACAGGAGTCCTGATCTCATGGGACATAGCTGCTATAAAGCCTGCCTTGGTATTGCCCAGCTGCTCTGCAACAGCTTTTTCCTGGATAGCATTACCGTAATCCCTGACAATATCTACTATCCCTCTGACCATCAGCGCTATGATAGCTACATTGATCAGTACGAAGGGTGAAGCGGTCTTGTCTATGCCATAGAGTATCCCACCTACAATGACACTTAACGCCAGGAACATATAGCCACCTGCCAGTATCCTGTAATCCTCTGCCTCATGATTCCAGAGATCTCTCTGAACTGTAAAGAGCATATAGAGAATATCTATCATTATCACAACGACCATGATGGGAAGACTGTTGGCAAAAGAGAGCCTTGTTGTAAAGCTCAGGTATGAGCATAGGATACCTGTAATAAAGGTCATGAATTCCAGGATCTCATAGACTGCCATGAAGCGCTCTTTTTGCAGATAATTAAGACAGATCATAAAGGGAATGGGGCACGCGATCAGAAACATATAAGATGCATCTGCTACAGCATTGATATTATTAAAGAAAAGCTGGCGAAGATGCGAATCGCAAAGCTCAAAGGAAGCATAGAGGACTACTCCCAGACAAATATAGATGTACTTTCGGATTTTTTTATTCCTGATACTGATGATAGCAAGAGGGACTATAGATCCCAGGCCAAAGAGGAAAACAATAGTAGGCAATACAATGCCTGGCCAGTCTTTTTTGCCATACATGGCCCAGATACCCATCTGGGTACCTATATAGACATCATTGATAACACCCGCAAAGCCTACATAATCAGTCTCCGACTTGATAGAAAGAACTCTCCCGCTCCATGAAGACGAAGCCTGTGTAAAAACATAAAAGCTGGGATTGTTGCCATATCTACGGCTGTTCTGGTTGATATCATAGCAGCGGATCAACTGACCATCCAGATATATCCTGATATCCTGAAGAGAGGATCTGATAGCCATCCAGTCCTGATCATCAATATCGAAAGGCAGAGTTGTAGTTATGGTATAACCCCGGTTCTCAACAACTGCCCTCCCGGGCACTTCAACCCTTTGACGCCTGCCGTCTTCCAATACCTGATACCAGTTATTGCTGAGGGGCTCGCACAATAAATAGTCCTGACTAAGCCCCGGACCCTTTCCGGCAAAGGCTGTGAGGACTTTGATAAATACCAATACAGCTATTACTAAGCATATGATTGTTTCGAATGAGAAATTATATTTCTTATTCATAACCTCTGACGGCAAGCCTATTAATCTGGGCAGCCATATAGCCGGCGCCGTATCCGTTGTCAATATTTACAACCGCAATCCCGTTTGCACAGGAATTGATCATAGTCAAAAGAGCTGATAAGCCTTTCATATTGGCACCATAACCAACAGAAGTAGGAACTGCGATCACAGGATTCTCCACCAGGCCTCCGATCACACTGGCAAGAGCGCCTTCCATTCCCGCAACCGCTATCACGCAAGTGGCCTTTCTGATGGTGTCCACCTCAGCCAGAAGCCTATGCAGTCCGCTGACGCCCACATCATATACTCGTGTAACCCCGGCGCCAAAATACTCTGCTGTCTGTGCTGCTTCCTCTGCCACGAACAGATCCGCAGTCCCTGCGCTGCATACGCAAACATTGCCCTTAAGTTCCCTATCCATAGGATCTACCTTCAGGATACGGGATACCTTGTCATATTGCGCATTTGGTAATTCACTGAGTATAAGCTCTGCCTGATGCTCACTTGCCCTGGTCCCAAGGGCACGCTTATCTTTTTCAACCAATTTTTTAAATATCTCTATAAGGAATTCATCGGGTTTATTCTGGCAAAAAATAACCTCCGGAAAGCCCGATCTTACTTCTCTGTGAAGGTCAAGCCTGGCAAAGCCCATGTTTTCTATGGGCTCTTTCTTAAAAAATTTTTCAGCTTCTTCTATAGATATCTTGCCTTCCACAAGCTGCTCAAGAACTTCTCTGGTCTGCATAAGCCACGTCCCCGTTAATATATGTATGTGAATGATAGGTCTGTCTATATTGATTTTATTATAAATAATACTTTTTATTCAATATGATGACGTAAGGGTCAAAAGTCATTTCGATTCGAGCTTGCCCGAAATCGAATATGAATGTTTTAGGATTGTGAGAGTTTCGAAGAAACGGAACAATCCGTTAGTCATAAGGTGTCAAAAGGAACTTTTGACACCTACCTCATATGATCAGGAGCCATCCGCACTTAGATTGGTTAAACTCGCATCTCTATAAAAATGAGAAAAAGCAGCCCTGGAGAACAACTAAGCCTCCAGCGGCTGCTTATATAACACTATAAGAAGGGAGGAGGGCTGCCTGATGGGGATTCAGGCAGCCCATTATGAAAAAGATAAGTTACTGATTAGGTTTCCGGATCACTTTCTATGTCTTTCGATAATTCAATATTACATATAAAATGTTACGTGATTATGAACACCCGGTGAACCTATTGTATCTGTATTAATTCCTGTTCATAAGTAAAAACCATTGGGCTGTATCAGCCGCGGGTGATCAGTCAATCTCCTTACCTGTAAGGAGTCTGTATGCATCCTTGTACTTCTCGATAGTCTTGTCTATAACATCATCGGGAAGCAGGTAATCGGAATCAGGATTGGCCTTGAGCCAGTCACGTACATACTGCTTATCAAAGGAAGGCTGGCTCTTGCCGCTTTCATAACCATCTGCAGGCCAGAAACGGCTGGAGTCGGGAGTGAGCATCTCGTCTGCCAGTACCACATTGCCATTCTCGTCAAGGCCAAACTCAAATTTGGTATCTGCAATGATGATGCCTCTAGTCAGTGCATAATCTGCACACTTATTATAGAGAGCAATTGTCAGATCTCTGATCTTCTCTGCAAGTTCTCTTCCTCTTCCGGGGAAGGACTTCTCCAGCACTTCAATACTCTTTTCAAAATCTATATTCTCGTCATGGTCGCCAATCTCTGCCTTAGTGGAAGGAGTATAGATAGCTTCGGGAAGCTTGTCACATTCCTTGAGACCTTCAGGAAGCTTAATGCCGCATACAGTACCGTTCTTCTTGTAGCTCTCCCAGCCGCTTCCTGTGATATAGCCTCTTACGATACATTCAACAGGGATCATCTCCAGCTTCTTGCAGAGCATGCTGTTGCCGTCAAATTCGGGTGTTCTGAAGAACTCCGGCATATCGTTAACATCAGTACTGATCATGTGGTTCTCTGTCAGGTCCTTGGTATAATCGAACCAGAACTTAGACATCTGGGTAAGAACAGTACCCTTCTTTACGATCTTGTTCTTCAAGATCACATCAAATGCTGAGATACGATCTGTAGCAACCATTATCAGGCTGTCTCCGTTATCGTAGATCTCCCTTACCTTGCCCTCTTTCACCGGTTTGAACTCTTTCATGGCGTACCCTTTCTCTCTTTTGTATAATTTGACTATTATGAGATTGTGAGATTCCCTTTTACGAAGCGCCCCGGGAATCCCGCACTGTTAGTATAGACCAGGCGTTTTTAATATGTAAACTGCCATAAGGGCAAAATTTTATTGAACATTCAATCAAAATCTTGTGCATCTTTTTCTTATAAAAAAAGAAAAACTAAGGGCTTTTTATGCAACCATACAAAATAAAAATTCCTTGTGTTCCTGAGCGATTTTAATGTTATTATGTTTGTGTTATTTGATTTTTGACCAAACATTCAAACAAAAGCGAGGGAAAGTTGTAAGATGGGCGGATTTTTCGGACTAGCGTCTCACGAAGACTGCGTTTTTGATCTCTTCTACGGGACAGATTATCATTCACACCTTGGTACACGTCGTGCCGGAATGGCTGTATATTCCGAGACCAAGGGTTTTGACAGGGCTATACATAATATTGAGACTACCAATTTCAGGCCCAAGTTTGACAACGATATTCTTCATATGGAAGGCCACCTGGGAATTGGCTGTATCTCCGATTATGAACCCCAGCCACTTATCGTTCGCTCTCACCTTGGTACATATGCCATCACCACTGTAGGCAAGATCAACAATGCAGAGGAGCTGACCAATGAACTCTTCAAGCTGGATCACCCCCATTTCCTGGAGATGAGCGGCGGAGATGTCAATCCCACAGAGCTGGTAGCTTCACTTATCAATCAGAAGGAATCCATTGTCGAGGGTATCACCTATGCTCAGGAGAGCATCAAGGGTTCACTTACTCTCCTGCTCATGACATCCGAGGGAATATATGCTTCCAGAGACAAGCTGGGAAGAACACCTGTTGAGATAGGCAAGAAGGAAGGCGCCTATTGTGCCTGCTTTGAGAGCTTCTCCTTCCTGAACCTAGGTTATGAGCCTGAATATGAACTAGGTCCCGGTGAAATAGTATTCATCACACCCGACGGCTATGAAACAGTCAAAGAGAGAGAGCAGAAAATGAAGATCTGCACCTTCCTCTGGATCTACTATGGCTTCCCGGCATCAACCTATGAAGGTCTTAATGTCGAAGATGCCAGATACAGCTGCGGACAGGCTCTTGCCAAGAGAGACCTTGGCAGAGGCAATGTACACCCTGATATAGTAGCAGGCGTACCTGATTCCGGTGTAGCTCATGCAGTAGGCTATTCCAATTTCTCCAAGGTGCCCTACTCAAGACCCTTTGTAAAATACACACCTACATGGCCCAGATCCTTTATGCCCACCATTCAGAGCAGAAGGAATCTCATCGCCAAGATGAAGCTGGTACCCATTGAAGCACTGATCAGAGGCAAGAGCCTCCTGCTCATCGACGATTCCATCGTAAGAGGTACTCAGCTCAGAGAGACCACCGAATATCTCTACGATAAGGGAGCTAAGGAAGTCCACATCAGACCTGCCTGTCCTCCTCTTGTATTCGGATGTCCCTACCTCAATTTCTCAAGATCAGGCTCTGACAAGGAACTGATCACCAGACGCGTTATCGAGAAGCTTGAAAATGTCCAGAACCCTTCAAGAGAGATCCTGGACAAGTATACTGATCCTGATTCTGAAGAATATGCAGCAATGCTGGAAGAGATCAGAAAGCAGCTGAACTTCACTACTCTCAGCTACCACCGCCTGGACGACATGATCGAAGGCCTGGGCATCGAGCCCTGTCAGCTCTGCACTCACTGCTGGAACGGACGTTCCTGATAACACAAACACCCCCGCAAGGCGGGGGTGTTTTTATTTTACCTGCTGTGGTAGAGAGGAAGCTGCTTAAGGTCGGCAATGCGGACGGGTTTACTGTAATAGTAGCCCTGGAAGGAGTCGGCCGGGAAGCGTTCCTTTACAAAGTCCAGCATCTGGGCATTCTCGATACCGGTAAGTGTGACATGAACATTCATGTGCTGTGCAAAGCCTGCCATAGCTTCTACTATATATTGATTGACCAGATTGCGGTCTATATCTCTGAGGAAGCGTCTGTCTATCTTAATATGATCAACGGGAAGAGCTCTTAAGAGGTCAAGCGAGCTAAATTCCTCTACATCCAGAGCTATCTGACTGCCACTGGATTTCAAGAAATCCACCTGGCTCTTTAAGTGTTCTCTGGACATCTGACGACATCTCTTGGTAAGCTCCAGTGTCAGATTGCTGGCAGGGAACCTGGTCCTTCTCATCAGATCCATGAGAGTGGTCCTGAATTCTGATCTCTCCAACTGCATGAATGTAAGATTGATATTGAGCATAAATTCGGGGAATACTGATATGATGCTCCTGGTCTCGTTAAAAGACTGTTCCAGGATCCAGTTGCCCAGCTCAAAGAAGACGCTGTCGTTCTCCAGTAGGGGTATAAAAGAATCGGGCATTACATCCCCAAAGGCTTCGTTATGCCATCTCAGCAGCACTTCTGCGCCTATCATGTGGCTGTCCTTGGCAGATATGATAGGCTGATATACCAGATAGAAGCCGCTGCACTTGTTCATGATATCGCTTCTGATAGCATCAAGCAGTTCTATCCTGCGGGCATTCTGGTCCTGATGCTCATTGTGGTATACTACCAGACCGCCGTGGTTCATATTCTTGGAAGCATCCAGAGCATATTTTGCACTGGTATATATGGTATGCTCATCAACTGCAAAATTGTCATTGACTAACACACCGCCTGCTATGTTAAGCGTGATCCTGGTCCCTGATACATAGAAAGCACTCTTAAGCTGCTCCCTGATTCTGGAATAGAGCCTTCTCATGCCGTCCAGCTCAAGCGATCCGGATATGACGATTATGGATGTACCATCTCCTCTGTATACAACCCCCTCATCCTTGACCAGGTTGACTACCAGGTCCGCCATTGCCCTGAGGACCTGATTACCAAACATATATCCGTAGGTACGGTTAATATCATCAAAATGGATGGCATCAATAATAAGGACAGAAGACTTCTCCTGTCTTTCCCTCTGCTGACGCAGAGCATTGAACATCTCATATAGGTTATCTGTGTCTGTGATTGGATCCTTGTTTGATACTATACCGTGATTGGTGATAAAGAATGCAAGATAAGCAGGGCGACCTGAATAGTCCTTGATGATGGTACCCTTACTGGAGCAGGCTACATATTCTCCGTTCTTGTCCATAGCTCTGTATTCCAAAGGTGAATCCTGCTTAATGCCTGCTATCATGGCCATGATCCGCTGTTCATAATTCTTGCGGTCATCAGGATGGATACGCTTGTGCCATTCGGTATCGGCATTTTCTATGTATTCACCTGATAAACCAAAAAACTCCACAGCATTGGTGGACCACCTGGCATAATGATTGAAAATATCGTATACTACAGCATATCGGCTCTTCGATACGACCACGAAGGTATCAAAGATCCTGCTGATGGTGTCGTTAAGTCCTGTTCTGGGCATACTCTCCTCCCATGCCACCGCTTCTTTGTTTAAGCGCTAAAATCTTTTTTCCCTCATATGCTATTCTAAAGGAATTTTATACAAATTTCCATAATATCGGCTGTATTTACAGATAAAAAAGCATTTCTTATAATAATATGGATATGAAAAGGAACATAACATAATATGGAGGATTAATATGGAACCTGTTAATAATAATATGGCACCGCCGCTTACATCCAAGGGAGAACTGGTATACAAAGAGACCACCAGACTTCGTTTCTTTGCTATTCCCTGGCCTTTCAGGCATTTTGAAATTTACGAAAATGATATCGTAGAGATCAGCGGTCTTCTCAGTATCGAAGAAAATGACTGCTACATGTACAAGGTAGCTGATGTGAAGCTGACCAGGACCTTCCTTCAGCGTATCATGGGTCTGTCTACCATTATCTGCTATCTGGCTTCCGATGCCAGTGGTGACAAGCTTATCATGAAGAACATCAAGCACGGCAAGGATATCAAGGACTATATCCTTTCTCAGTCAGAGAAGTGCCGCCTGGCAAGACGTACAGTTAACACCCAGAACCTGAGCTACCAGGGTGCTGACATGGACGGCGACGGCATTCCGGATATGTTTGAATGATAAAACGTACGCCCCCAGGCGCACGAGAATAAAAAGTGGGCTCTTGGGGACGGGGTTAATGGACCATAATTATGGTCCATTAACCCCGTCCCAATGTCATTTAGATAGTAAAAAACTTAAGAATAGTGTATCATTTAAGCCATGATAATTCCAAACACAATACAGCCAGTTCTCGGGTTTACGGTCAAAAATTCTATTTTTGAAAAAGGCAAACAGACAGTCTGGGGAGACTGCCTACTGAAAGGTATTAAGTTGTTTTGGGTTATCGGTAGAATAATGGTTCAGCTGATTGGCGGCGTATAATTCTTTTGAATTTACGCCCCGGTCGAACTGGTACTAAAAATCTATTAATCAATTTCTCGAGATCTTTTACCACTCCGATAACATAAAGGCGCACAAACTTCTGCATCTGCGTATGGTTAAAGTTATA
>NZ_AUKE01000024.1 GCF_000424585.1 Butyrivibrio sp. MC2013 | reverse complement strand
GTTTATTCCACGGTCCTATTGACAGGCTCGCTTTCCTGCGTGCGAAGTCTACGCCGATAACGGGGAACTGAACATGAGTTACAGTCATACCGTTATCGGATATTCATTATACGCAGGAAAGACACTACATTCTGTACTGATACATGAACATAACCTGGGGCTCTGCCCCAGACCTCGGCCTCCTCCAAAGAACTGAATCTTGGTGCTCTGGCTCACAGGGATGTTCACTCGTTACCGAAGGAAGCGCTGCCCTAAGTGTAAGAGTAAATTCCACATAACATGAAGTGGAATTAGGTGTAAGAGTAACTTCAACTTTTCCCCCTTTGAAGTGGAATTTAACTTTTCACTTCATACTACTTTATTAATATATAGTTCTTTTTGACAGTAGTTGTGTAATTTGCTAAAATATCGCTAATATTGTGGCCTTATGAAAGGCACCGGCAGGGAGGTAAGTCATGGAATACAAGCCAAAAGAAATAGAACCCAAATGGCAAAAATACTGGGAAGAGAATCAGACATTCAAGACAGATGTATGGGATTTTTCAAAGCCCAAATATTATGTTCTGGATATGTTTCCCTATCCTTCAGGAGTAGGTCTTCACGCAGGACATCCGGAAGGCTATACAGCTACTGATATTGTTTCCAGAATGAAGAGGATGCAGGGATACAACGTTCTTCATCCCATGGGATATGATTCTTTTGGTCTGCCTGCTGAGCAGTATGCGGTTTCTACAGGTAATCATCCTGATGGATTTACAGAGAAGAATATAGAGACCTTTACAGGTCAGCTTAAAGAGCTGGGATTTGACTATGACTGGTCCAAGATGGTCAAGACCTCCGATCCCAAGTTTTATCACTGGACACAGTGGATCTTCAGAGAGCTCTACAAGGACGGTTATGCCAAGTATGTAGATATGCCTGTTAACTGGTGTGAAGAGCTGGGAACAGTATTGTCCAATGATGAAGTAATAGATGGCAAGTCTGAAAGAGGTGGCTATCCTGTTATCCGCAAGAACATGAAGCAGTGGGTCATTGACCAGCAGGCTTTTGCAGAAGATCTCCTTAAGGGACTGGATGAGATCGACTGGCCTACATCTACCAAGGAGATCCAGAAGAACTGGATTGGAAGATCTGAAGGTGTAGAGGTTGACTTTAAGATCGTAGGCGGCGGAGAGTTCTCTATCTATACTACTTGTATAGAAACTATATATGGTATCACCTTCATGGTATTGGCTCCTGACGGAGAGACTGTAAAGGAACTGATGCCCAGGATCCAGAACAAGGAAGCTGTCCAGGAATATATCAATGAGACACTGAAGAAGACAGATATGGACCGTACCGAGCTCAATAAGGGTAAGTCCGGTTGTCCTCTTGAAGGCATCTACGCAATCAATCCTGTTAACGGCAAGGAAGTGCCTGTATATATCGGTGATTTCGTACTGGGCGGATATGGTACAGGTGCTGTTATGGCAGTTCCTGCTCATGACCAGAGAGACTATGAGTATGCAAGCTTCCATAAGCTACCTCTTATCGAAGTCATCACAGGTGGTGATATCTCAGAGAAGGCTTTTGAGAAGCAGGAGTATCTTGGAGTAGAAGGACCTGTACTTGTTAACTCTGAAGAGTTTAATGGCATGACAGTAGCACAGGCCAAGGAAGCTATCACAGATAAGCTGGTAAAGATGGGCGTAGCCAGAAAGACTGTAAACTACCGCTTCCGTGAGTGGATCTTTGCAAGACAGAGATATTGGGGCGAGCCCATGCCTGTAGTATATCTGGAGGATGGTCAGATCCATGTACTGGATGATGATGAGCTGCCTCTGGTACTTCCTGAGCTTGAGGACTATAAGGGCAAGAACGGCAAGGCTCCACTTGATAACGCTACTGAGTGGAAGCAGTATGAACATAACGGCATAAAGGGTACAAGAGAGACTTCTACAATGCCCGGTTCCGCAGGTTCATCCTGGTACTATTTCAGATATATCGATCCTGATAATGAAAAAGAATTTGCAAATCAGGAGCTCCTTAAGCACTGGATGCCCGTAGACCTCTACGTAGGCGGTCCCGAGCATGCGGTAGGACACCTGATCTATTCCAGGATCTGGAATAAATATCTCTACAAGAAGGGCCTTTCTCCTGTAAGCGAGCCCTTTAAGAAGCTGGTACATCAGGGCATGATCCTGGGTGCCAACGGCATCAAGATGGGTAAGAGATTCCCTGAGTTTGTTGTGAATCCCAGCGATATAGTAGAGAAGTATGGTGCTGATACCCTGCGCCTTTACGAGATGTTCATGGGAGCACTTGAGGCATCCAAGCCCTGGTCAGATCAAGGCGTTGAAGGTGCAAGGAGATTTGTGAACAAGGTATGGAATTATTTTTCAGATCCTGCTCACATCAGCGAGGAAGATCCTGATCGTCTCACAAGGCTCTATCATCAGTCAGTGAGAAAGATCACCGGAGACTTTGAGACACTGGGCTTTAATACAGCTATTGCTCAGATGATGATCTTCATGAACGAAGCTACAAAGGGAACCTGTCCCAAGGCTTATGCAGAAGGCTTTGTAAAGATGTTCTCCTGCGTATGTCCTCACATGGGAGAAGAGCTCTGGTCACTCCTTGGTCACGAAGGAAGCCTTGCTTATGAGAAATGGCCCCAGTACAGCGAAGAGCTCTGCAAGGAAGATGTTGTAGAGATTGGTGTGCAGGTCAATGGTAAGGTAAGAGGCGTAGTGGGACTTACAGATGATGACACTCAGGAGAGCGCTCTTTCTAAGGCACAGCAGATCGATACCGTTAAGAAGGCGATGGATGGTAAGAACGTAGTAAAGGTCATCTACGTAAAGGGCAAGATCCTGAATATCGTTGTTAAGTCATAAGGTGTCAAAATAAACTTTTCGACAGCTATATCCTTTTATTGCAGACAGATCCCCCAAAGAAGACAGTGGAAACAAAGTCTTCTTTGGGGGATTTTTACGTTTACTAATGCTTGATAAAAATAAAGGAGAGAAACCTATCTCAGTATATGCATTATCTCAAATACTTTAACTATTGGCAGCTGAAATAAGCTAATATATTGACTTTTTATATATAAAATAATCAAGATAACCCACCACCTTTAGGTGGTGGGAATATCTTGATTACGGGTGCGGGGTTATAAGCCCCGTACCCGTAGAACTGCGTCAGCAGTGATTTTATAACGAGCAAAAAGCGAAGCGTTTGCGAGTTTAACTTATAAAAAAGAAAAACTAAATTATATAAAATCTTACCCGATATATGATTTGTAGGATATTAATGGTGATCCTGTGGAGGTAAGCATATGGATCTGCAAAACTATATGGAGATAGTGGTACAGTCTAAGATAGATCAGGTGCTGAAAATGTTTCCCAAGTGCTGTCACTGTGACGTATGCAAAAGGGATATAGCCATTCTGGCACTTAATCATCTTCCGCCTAAATATATCTCCACAGAAAAGGGTAAGATATTTATGCAGATGGAAGAGAGCAGCAGTACCTCCGATGCTATGGTAGTGCAGGAGATAGTCAAGGCAATCGGTATTGTGTCTGAGCATCCAAGGCATGATGGCTGATATACTTTTTCCAGGATCTGACTCTTTTAAGCATCTCATCAGTACCCAGTACACTCATTGCAAAGCCCTTCCGCACCAGGTCGGGAGGGACTATCTCGTCATATTTTTCAAAAACAGGAACTTCACCGGGATATAAGAGCTCCATGGGATCAAGAGGAATATCTGCCGCCTCTGTAACTATCTCATAGAAGTCTTGTTCTGATGCCTTCATGGTAAACTGCATGAAATAAGGCCTGCTGGAATCCATTCCTTTAAGGGCAAGAAGGGGGGCGCATCTGATTTTTAAAAAGCGCTCAAGAGCAAGGAAGGAGTAGCTTCCAAGCCAGGGAAAAAGGGCCCACATATTGCCGCCAAGGCATACAAGGGGTCTATCAGTGATAGCCGCAGCCCTGCAGGCTTTTCTGCCTTGTGAAAGCCTGGCAAGGGCATTTTGCATAAGATAGGGATATGTCCTGTCTTCCTCTAACACCTTCTTCATTCTCTCCAAAATATGAGTATGGATATCCCCGGGGCACTGGCCAAAGTATGCCGGTACCTGCCCCTTGACAGCTGTGCAGTATACGTTGTGGCGCTTGTGATCCACATCCTCCACTAGCCAGGTGCCACCTGCAATGGCAATCTTTTCACCGATTGGAGGTGGCGCAACTATGGTGCCCAGTTCCTGGGAATCATTTCTTACGGTATATTCCACATTCTCCTGGAATACCGCATAGAATTTATAGGAATTGATCACTCTTTCACCGGAGAGCCCCACGATAAGGCCGCCGTTTTCAGTCTTTTGGATATGATCTATATCTATAAGGTGCAATAGCAGGAGCTTGAAATCCTCCTGACTGATGCGATGAAAATATGAGAGTGATAATATCCTGGCTGCCAGCTCAGCAGGGGTCATCTCGCCGCCGGAAGCAAGGGTGGACATAGTTTGGTGATAGAGAAGGGAATAGGGGAGTCTGTCAAGGGCAGGGGGTTCCACCCAGCGCTCTTCCAGATATACCTGGACAAGCGCTATACCCTGGATCAGCTTCCATGGCACGGTCTCAGGGAGCATGGCCCTGGCCTCAGGCTCATCTTCACGAAATACAAACCACATCTCCGGAGGCAGCTCTCTTCGGCCTGTCCTGCCCATCCTCTGGAGAAAAGAGGAGACGGTAAAGGGCGCATCTATCTGAAATGCCCTCTCAAGGCGTCCTATATCTATGCCCAGTTCCAAAGTAGCGGTTGTCACAGTGGTAAGATATGAATCTTCATCCTTCATCTCTTCCTCAGCAGTCTGGCGATAGGAAGCGGACAGGTTGCCATGATGGATGAGGAAGCGGTCCTTTTCCTTCCTGGCTTCACAGTAGCCGCGAAGGGTAGTGGTGACAGCTTCTGCCTCTTCTCTTGAATTGCAAAATACCAGGCATTTCTTGTCTCTGGTGTGTTCAAATATATATCCCATACCGGGATCTGCAGACTTTGGAGCTTTATCTGTGGCGGGAGCAAGGACTGGGAGAGGCGATGCATCCTCTGTTGGAGGAGACTGGATCACTCCGTCTATGATATCTCCGCCTTCTTCCATTTCCACAGCTCTCTTACTCTTGCCGGGAGCTTCACCTGCCTGGGGGCCTTGGATATAGAAGTGCTCCATGGACAATCGCCAGGTCTGCCCCTTTATATCTATCTTGGGGATCACGCAGCCTCTGCCGGAGCCGGAGGACAAAAAGCGCCCTGTGGATTCCAGATCTCCTATGGTGGCGGACAGCCCTATACGCCTGGGACTAGCACCTGCCATGCGACAGAGCCTCTCTATGAGGCAGAGCGTCTGGCCGCCCCTGTCTCCTCTCATCAGGGAATGCACTTCATCTATTACAATGAAGCGAAGGTCCCCAAATAGCCTGGCAATATCTCCGTGCTTGTGCAGCATAAGAGCTTCCAGGGATTCGGGTGTGATCTGCAGGATGCCGGAGGGTGATTTTAATAGCTTGTTCTTGTGAGACTGATTCACATCCCCGTGCCAGTGCCATACCGGTATCTGGGCTCTGTCGCAGAGATCTGTGAGGCGGGAGAACTGGTCATTGATCAGGGCCTTTAAAGGCCCTATATAAATAGCACCCACAGATGCGGGAGGATCCTCGCTTAATAAGGTGAGTATGGGAAAGAAAGCAGCCTCCGTCTTGCCCGAAGCTGTGGAAGCACACAGCAGAAGATTATCATCTGTATTAAATATTGCATCGCCTGCAGCAACCTGGATAGCTCTTAAGGACTCCCAGCTGTTCTCATATATAAAGTCCTGGATAAAGGGTGCATATCTGTCAAATACGTTCACAAAAGGCTCCTTTATATGTTGAAAAAAAGAATTTAAAAAGCTAAGATATGTAATATGATGAATTAAAACTGCTATAATTACTATAACATGTTCCGGAGAAAAAAGAGGATACTTTATTTTGGATACCAATAACAGAGTGATACCAAAGAGAATAGCAAGCAGTGTGATCCAGTCCTTAAAGGGCGGCGTAGTGCCCAGGATCGGGCTTCCGTATATAACAGTAGGCAGGAAGAATGAGATAGATGCTCTTCTTCATGACGTGGATATCATATCAGAGGGAGGAGCCTCCTGCAGATTTATAGAAGGCAGGTACGGAAGCGGTAAGAGCTTTCTTATCCAGACTATCCGTAATTATGTGATGGACAGGGGCTTTGTGGTAATGGATGCAGACCTTTCCCCTGAGAGAAGGCTTTATGGCAACAAGGGCCAGGGCCTTGCCACTTACAAGGAGCTCATACAGAATATGTCTGTGAAGAGCAGGCCTGAAGGAGGAGCCCTTAGCCTTATATTGGATAAATGGATTCAGGGAGTATCCTCCGCACTAATAATGGAAGGAGTTCCCAGTGATAACCCTTCTTTTACTGCGCAGGTAGAGAAACGTATATTTCAGGTGATCTCCTCTATGAACGACCTGGTACATGGCTTTGACTTTGCCAGGATCCTGACCATATATTACAGGTCCTATGCAGAGGGGGATGAAGCATTAAAGGCTGCTGTTATCAAGTGGTTCAGGGGTGAATATGTCAATAAGACCGAAGCCAAAAGAGAGCTTGGCGTAGGCATAATAGTGACTGATGATGATTGGTATGAATATATGAAGCTCTTTGCCTACTTTTTTAAGCAGGCAGGTTATAGCGGACTGATGGTGATGATAGATGAGCTGGTCAACATCTATAAGATTCCTAATGCCATCACAAGGCAGTACAATTATGAGAAGATACTCACGATCTATAATGACACTCTTCAGGGCAAGGCCAGGTATCTGGGCTTTATCATGTGCGGCACGCCTCAGGCTATCGAAGATCAAAGAAGAGGTGTGTACAGCTATGAAGCACTAAGGTCCAGGCTGTCTCAGGGCAAGTTCTCTGGGGAAAGGCTCAGGGATATGCTGGCTCCGGTTATCCTCTTAGAGCCCCTTACAGCAGAAGAGATGCTGGTACTGTGCGATAAGCTTGCAGATATTCATAAGAGGCTCTACGACTGGGATTTACAGCTCTCGGATGAAGACCTGGCGGTATTTATCAGGATAGAATATGGCAGGATAGGAGCTGACAGTCATATCACGCCCAGAGAGGTGATCAGGGATTTTATAGAGCTACTTGATATACTTTATCAGCATCCGGGACTTGATGTAGAAGCACTCCTGTCATCGGACGAATTTTCCTATGCCAAGGACCCTCTTGCCCAGCAGGAGGATGAAGCAGTGCTATCTATTATGGCTGATGATAATGACAGGGATGAAGGCTTTGCAGAATTCACCCTATGATCGAAGAACGGCAGCGTTTTACAGGCAGCAGCCATCTTACACCAAAAACCCTAAAGCAGACTGTTATGTACCCTCTTTACTGGACAAACCAGTAAGGAGGGTACATATTATCAAAAGCGCCGCTATGATAAAGATCATTTCATATTACTAAGGATAGCATTAACGTTATCAGCAGTGATAGGGCTGAAACCTCTGAATACGTTGTGTGAGCCCTGCTGATCAGCCAGTACCAGTGCGATCATGGCAGCTGCTGCATTACCTGTATCAACGTCTGAGCCTTCAAAACCAATGATGCCTCTGCAGGCCTCATCGGAGAGGATGGCATTGAGCTGTCTCTTGGTAACGTCCGTAGTGATGACGCCAACTTCTTCAGGAATCTGTGAATTGTAGAAGTTCATATAGGACTCATTGGCACCTATCATAGCACCGGATCCGATACCTACTGCGATATTGCAGTCAGGTGTTTCCTTGAGTACCTGATCCATAGCGGCCTGAGCCTGATCAGGATTAAGTCCGTCAACCTCTGCTACGATCTCAAACTTGCCGCCGGCCACATCTTCCATTCCCTTCTTTATTCCATTTCCTCTGTCCAGGAGTACTTCCAGGGCGTCATATCCAATGAAGCATACCTTAGCTTTATTGGATGCGTCATAATGCTCATTGATAAAATCGCCTGCAAGCTTACCAATCTCAATTCCCAGTGACATATTGTCCAGGATCCAGTTAACATCGGAATTTGTCATGGTATCATCCCAGCACATAACCTTGATACCCTTACTTCTTGCCTGGCCGCAGAGATCTTCAATAGCGTTCTTATCTGCTGCATGTACCAGGATAAAGTCGTAGTTATCTGTGATGAAGTTTTCTATCTGTCCGATCTGTGTATCCACATTCTGATCGCAGGCTACCAGCTTATAATTAGCCTGATATTTGGTCAGGACCTCTTCCAGTCCGCCCATGACACCTGCCCAGTATGCGTTATCCAGAGACTGGATGGTGATACCGATCTTCTTGTCTTTAAGAGAGTTTAGATCAGCCTTGCTATAATAGGCGGAATCAGCCTGAACTTCTCCTTCGGGAACGTTAAAGGCTTTGCCGCCGCCTCCCTTGGCACAACCTGTAAGGAGTATTACGCCTGTAAGAACCAGAGCAATGAGTTTTTTCATAATATGATCTCGTTCCTTTCTTGAATGCTGCGAATCTGATGATTTCAGTAGCTATGATTAATTAAACATGGATACTGAAGATGTCAGATCGTCAGATACGTCCGTATTGGTCTTAACAGCAGAACTGATATCAGAGATCTCGTTAACAATCTCCTGTGAATTCTCTGCAGACATTGTGATGGCCTTGGAAGACTCATCAATGGATTCGGAGATAGAGTTGATATCTTCGATCATCTTGGCCATGGTCTCGGATAGTATGTCAGCTTTGTTTGTGAAGGTCTGGACCATATCGGAGACGGTTCGTGATGTTTCCATATAATCATCACCCAGAGTACCGAAGGTATCATAATCCGACAGTACAGTGGAGTTGATAAATTCAATAACCTGAGTAGCATTTTCTGACAGAGCCTGCACGGCACTGGTCACTTCGTTGGAGATAGACTGGATATTGCCGGCTGTCTGGTGGGAATTTGCAGCCAGTTCGCCGATCTCTTCAGCAACGACAGCAAAGCCCTTACCTGCTTCACCTGCTCTTGCTGCCTCGATAGAAGCATTGAGAGACAAAAGGTTGGTACGAGATGCAATCTCCATGATATTGGCTGTGAGGCCGTTGATCTGGGATACCTTTTCGGAATCTCTTACTGACTGTTCGAGAGTAGCGGAGAGAGTTTCAACCTTGGCTTTGGCGCCGTCCTTACGGGAAGCGGTATCTGCCTTGATAGTCTCTGCACTTTCCTTGATCTGTCCGGCGGTATCCAGACCTTCTCTTGCCTGATTACGGATATCCTCTGTAGCCTTGTCTACATCATTCATCCTGTTGTTCAGTTCCTGAGTGATGGTAGATACAGAGTCCATAGTAGCGGACAGCTCTTCCATGGCAGCAGAGGTATTCATGATATTACCTGATACTTCGTTGATTCTCTGAGATACATTTGAGGAGGACTGCTCAAGGACAACTGTGCCGTCCTTAACCTTGCCGATAATAGACTGAAGGGTATTCATGAATGAGTTGAAGCCATTTACGATCAGGCTCAGCTCGTTGTTGGTCTTGGTATCAAGACGCTTGGACAGATCTCCGTGTCCTTCATCAATGGCATTAACGATACCGCCAATCTCGCCTGTGATATGTTTGATCTTGTTAACAAGAGTAAAGTTAGTAAAGGCAAGAGAAACCAGGATAAGGAGAGCAACAATGATTGAAATGATGATTGACAGGGTGTAGGCACTGGAAAGTCTGGCTTCAACCGCAGGACTTACACGGTCTACCACGATGATAACGTCATCTTCCATAACCTTGATGGAAGTCTGAGCGTCAGACATATCTGACTGATACTGACCATCAAGCAGATCAAAGGCTGCCTGATAATCGCCTGCTTCTACCAGGTCCAGTATTTTAAACACATCGGTAAAATAGGTTTCGATCTTGGCGGAAGCATCTTCAACAGCTGCCTTACCGGGAGCGAACATCTCCCAAAGAGAATTGTCTCTAAGATATGCTTCCTGGCTGGGGAGCTTGTTATAGAGACTTTCAATCTCCAGACGGTAATTGGATGCATTTCTCATCTTGATGGCATCCGCAGTATCTTCCTGGGTACAGATCCTGGCCAGGGCACTAACGTCAGAAACCGCTGTGCTCACATTGGCCTTCATATTGCCCAGAGTGAGCAGAGTCTCAGAGGAGACATCCAGCGAAGTAACGGCATAGTCCTTGATGCTTGTCATGGAGCTAAGGTTAAACACAGCGAAGACGACAAACATGATCAGGATGATCAGGTTAAGGACTGTAGTCTGGAAGCTGATAGAGTGGAACAATCCGACCTTGTTATTTGCGGAGTTTTCTTTATTACTCATTCTACTTTTCCTCATGTGCTATATTTATAGTTGCGACTTGTATATCGGATAGTATTGCCTAAAATTAATGCTATATTGCTGAAAAAGAGAAATTTTTTTATAGAGAATATGATTTATAGTATTAAAAAACATAAAAAAAGAAAAGCGCTGAACATCATGGTATTCAGCGCTATAGAAACTAATAATTAATAATAGTTTCCACATTTGAAAGCAGAGAAATTATGAAATATAATTCTAATTTTTAGAAGCTTTGATAGCACTGTCTTTAGGAATTAGCAGCCAGATACTCCCTGATCTGTCCTTCAATGATCTTCATAAGGCGCGTCCTGGCTTCCACACTGGCCCAGGCTATGTGGGGAGTGATGAGAAGTCGGGAGCTGTCCTTGATAGTCATCAGAGGATTGTCAGCTGCTATGGGCTCTACCGAGAGTACATCAAGACCTGCTGCTGCGATGGTGCCGTCAGTCAGAGCATCTGCCAGATCTGCCTCATTGATGATGGGACCCCTTCCCAGGTTCAGCAGAATGGCAGATTTCTTCATCAGGGCCAGGGTATCTGCATTTATAAGATATTTGGTATCAGCATTAAGAGGAGCATGTATTGAGATTATATCTGAATCTCTAAGGAGCTCTTCCAGGCTCTTTTCCTCATGATCAGGGTTATGATTTTTGCCTGAGGTGGAGTAGTAGGAGACTTTGCAGCCAAAGGCTTTGGCCAGATCAGCTACCCTCCTTCCAATATTGCCAAGACCTATGATGCCCCAATTCATGCCGCTAAGCTCATGGTAGTGTCTTTCAAAATGGGTAAACATATAGTCCCCGGCATAGCCTCCGGACTTGACATATCTGTCATAATAATCCATATTCTCAAGGAGATAAAAAAGCATGGCAAAGGTGTGCTGGGCCACAGATTCTGTGGAATAGCCCGCTACATTTCTCCAAGCGATCCCCCTCTCATCCAGATAATCCAGATCCAGGTTATTGATACCGGTAGCTGTGACGCATACAAGCTTTAAATGCTCAGCATTTCCTATAGTCTGTCTGTTTACTGGGACCTTATTTAATACTATCACGTCTGCGTCAGCGGTTCTTATAGCCGCTTCCTCCGGAGAAGAGTAATCATAGATCACCAGTTCTCCAAACTCCTTAAAGGGAGAGAGATCTATGTCTTCTCCGATTGTCTTTCTATCCAGGAATACTATCTTCATATGGCACCTCTTCGCGTAAGGATTATTATTCACACAGTCCACCATACATATCATTTCATCCCCAGTCAATAGCAGTGCAAAGAGCATTGTAAGCGTTTTTGGTAAAAATATCGATATAAAGGTAAAATGAGTACAAGAAATATTTGATCAAGCGGGAAAGTAAAAATGGGAATGTAAAAATATTCCAAGAAGCAGGGCATTAAGAGCATTCATAACAAATGTCTCTGACGATAAAATAATAACGAATACGATAATTCAAGGGAACAATATGAGCGATCAGAATAATAAAGAATTACATAAAGATATATTTGATGAAAAGCAGGAAGAGAAAAAGGGAAGCGGTGAGCTTTATAAGTTCATTGTGATCCTGATCATAGTCTTTGTTGTGTATGTAAGCTATGTGACCAGCACTATCTATGATAATATCCTGGAGTCCTTTGAGCAGAATATTGAGTCTATGGCCGAGGTGACTACGGATAATCTGGACAGGACCATATCTCTCATAAGGACTGCTACCTATAACCTCTCAGGCTCTGATTCTGTAGATAACTGGCTCAAGGATCAGACCTATTTTTCACTTGGGGGTAAGGCCAATCTGGAGAATCAGATTCTCCTCAACAAAGAGATGCAAAATCTCCTTGTCAGCTCCAGTGCATGGAACTTGCAGCTATTTGACTATATCACTCTCTACGAGGATGAGACCCTTCTTGCGACTTCCTATACCAAGCCGACCAATCTCAAGATGATCTCGGATGAGACCTCAAGAGTAGAGGGTATCATATCAAATACAGATGACTATTCTCTTATGATACCGCCCACGGCATCTAATCCCAGAATATTTACCACGCTTAGGATCCAGTCTGATTTTACCAGTGATCACAGCCTCTATATCATTGGAGCAACCAGTGAGGAGTATTTTAGAAAATCCTTTGAGGATGCGGCTTCTTATGAAGGCGCTCTGACATATATAGTGGGCCCCGGGCAAAAGGTATATTCCTCCAATGATGCTCTTATGCTGGGCAAAAAGATTCCGGATGAGATCATGACCAGCTTTGAATCAGCTGGGGACGGCGAAACAGTCAGAGTATGGTACGATGGTAATTCCTACACAGGGCTCAAGAAAAGAGTAAATGCAGACTTTAGCTTTGTCTGCCTTATCCCCTACAGCGTACTGGTATTTAGGACCATTGGCGGCATGAAGAGCTTCTTTATAGTGTCGGTTATAGTGGCAGTCTTTTCCATACTGATGTTCATAATATTATCAGGCAGGATCAGGAAGCTGGAAAGGTCCGGATATGAAGCCAGGATCCTCCTAAAGGATTCAGAGATCAGGTCCTTGCAGCATCAGATGAATCCTCACTTTCTCTTTAATATACTCCTGACCATACAGATAAAGGCCAAGATGGCAGGCAATGAAGCTGTGACCAGTATGATCGCATCCCTTTCAGGACTCTTAAGGGCAGGTATCTACAAGGATGAGAGGACCTTTATCACCATCAGGGAAGAGCTAAAGCTGGTGAACTATTATCTGGAACTGCAAAAGGTCAGATATGAAGACCGACTGACCTATAGCATAGATATTGATGATGAGACTATATACGATGAGATGATACCCAGGCTGGTAATAGAGCCAATGGTAGAAAATGCTATAGTACACGGCATCGAGAATACCGAAGGGGAAGCCAGGGTAGAGGTGATCCTAAGGCGGCAGGATGAGGATGTAGCCATCCACGTATTGGACAACGGGGCAGGCTTTGACGTGGATGAACTAAGTGACAGCAAGAAGACGGCTCCCGGAGAGGAGAGCAGGGACAAGACCGGCATCTCCAATACAGATCAGCGTATAAGGCTCCTTTGCGGAGAGGCCTACGGAATCAATATCAGAAGTAATAAGGGAGAAGGGACGGATGTTATGATAAAGATCCCTTCCAAGGAAAGGAAACAAAGTCATGACCAGGATCATAGTCGTAGATGACGAGAGAAATATAAGAGAAGGAATAGTGCGCCTCATAGACTGGGATGCCCTAGGCTGCGAGGTGGTGCTCAGCGCATCAGGAGCAGCTCAGGTGCTGTCATATCTGGAAAAAAACAGTGCAGATATAGTGATCACAGATATTAAGATGCCTGTAATGGACGGCCTTGAATTATCAAGAAGGCTTGGGGAGTCTTATCCAAGTCTTAAGGTGATAATCCTCACTGCATATCAGGATTTTGAACTGGCAAGGACTGCCATCAGATACGGGGTAAATGATTTTATCATCAAGAACGACTTCTTAGAGGAGCTTCCCGCAGCAGTATCCAAGACTATAGAGGAGATCGAAGAAGAGAGAGGCCAGGGACAGGAGGTGCTCATAGGCTCAGTGTCCCAGAGGCAGGAGGAATACCTAAGACGCCTTACTGAAGGCGGCGGTAGAGACAGCGGCGTAGAAAATGAGCTGGCTCTTGCAGGCAAGAATTTTGTACTCTGTGCATTTGAAATGGACAAGACTGACCCCGATGACGGCAAGCACAACCTGAGAGAAGTATTAGAGCATATCCTGGATATCTCTCTAAAGGGCTGCGACCACTGCCTGATCAAAATGGGCGAGGCACACGGTCTTATAGTGATCTGGTACGCTCCGGGTACAGGTATAGGCCTTAGTACAGTCCTTAATTATGTCAGCAGCATCACCACTATGGTGGAAGAGTTTATGAGACTGGATCTGAGGATGGGTCTGTCCAGAGAGCACGATCTCTCCTCAGATATGAGACAGGCAAAAGAAGAAGCCTACAAAGCTCTGGCAGGTATCAGGGTGGCTGGCTCTGACGTGGCTGTATATACAGACCCGGATATCATGAATTCCTCCAGCATACCCATCGATGCAGACAGGGAGATGGCTATGATCTCCGATGCGGTATTTGATGAAGGGAGCGATCTGGCAGCAGGCCTGTTAAAAGAGTTTTATGACAAGCTCTCAGAGTCCGGCTGCACCTTTGAGCAGTGCCAGCTCTATATGCTGGTCATCTGCTCCAGTGTAATCCACAAGGCTGTCAGGTATCAGATCGATGTCTCCCAGGACTTCAACAGATTGGAAAATGAGATCTATGAAAAGATCCAGGGTTCAAGGACTATCTTTAGCCTGGTAGCTATAGGTACAGATACCCTCTCTTCCATCAGGAGGATCTGCATAGGTAAAAAGAATTACAGAAATGAGCTGGTGGAGAAGGTCAATGATTACATCAGAAAGAATTACAAGGATGATGTGACCTTGGGCAGCATAAGCGCAGCTCTCTATCTGAATCCCAGCTACCTCTCAAGAGCTTATAAGAAGTTGACAGGCAAGACCATCACAGAGCGTATTACCATGCAGAGGATAGACAAGGCCAAGAGCCTTCTATTGTCCACTAATATGAAGATATATGAAGTTGCCAGGGAAACAGGCTACAACGATCCTGCCTATTTTACCAACGTATTCCTGAAGCAGACAGGCAAGAGCCCTACTGACTTTAGAATGTATCCCGGTAAAGAATTTTAAATCTATATCAAATATTTCCAAGATAAAGGATGAGGATAAGGCTTTTGACACCTTCACAGTCAAAATTATCATGATGAAGGGAAAATGAATCTATTAAGCTCTGGACTCATAAAGGGTAAAGTGTTAGATGTCGGGAGGGGAAAGAGGCCCGGCGATAGCCAATAACCTTTTTTAGAGGAGGATTTTAAGAGTTATGAAAAGAAAGACAGAGAGAGTTCTGGCAGCTCTTATGGCAGCAACAATGCTGGCTGGCTGCGGAGCCACATCAAAGACAGAAAAAACAGAAGAGATTCCTGCAGAGGCTCAGGAAACAGCTCTTTCAGATTCAGCCGATGAATCATCTGACGGTCCCGTTGAGATCAGCTACGCTACATTCATGGTAGGTTCTCACGCATCTGCTGAAGCAGAGACAGAAGTTATCAATGCATTCAACGAGCAGTATGAAGGCAAGATCAAGGTAGTAGTAGAGGAGCTTCCCAGTGATGATGCTTATGTAGATAAGATGAAGGTCCTGGCTGCATCCAAGTCCCTTCCGGACGTGCTGATCGGCAAGAACGGTATCAGAGAGCTGGCTATTGAAAACGGCCAGGCTACGGATATCAAGCCTTACCTTGATGAGGATGCTGAGTGGATGAAGTATGTAGGCGAAGGCGCTGCATCTTATAACACAACAGAGGATGGCAAGATCTATTCCATCTCCAACCAGCGTCAGCTTATCGGATATTTCTACAACAAGGAAATGTTCGATGCAGTAGGTATCACTCCCGCAAAGACATGGGATGAGTTCATGGAGAACAACAAAAAGCTTAAGGATGCAGGTTATACACCCCTTTCACTTATGACAGGTGAGAACTGCTGGACAACCAATCTTCTCCTTGGCGCGTATGTAGGAACAGACGGAGACGAAGGCAACAAGTTCATGAACACCTTCTATCCTGAAAGCTACAACACAGATTCTATGGTAAACGGCCTTGAAATGATAAAGACCTGCCTTACAGATTATTCAACACCCGATGCAGTTGGCGCTATCTATGCAAATGCTGCTAACTCCTTCGAGCAGGGTCAGACAGCTATGATCCCCAACGGACCTTGGATGTGCCCTGATTTCACAGATGAGACCAAGTCTCTTCCCGGCTTTGGCGACAAGGTTGGCGTAGCACTTTATCCCGGCGACGGCCTCTTCACACAGTATGAAGTAGGTTATATCCTTTGCACAGAAGGCAAGTCCGATGCTGAGAAGGCTGCAGCTCTTGAGTTCCTTAAGTTCAAGACAGGTGCTTACGCTCAGAGCGTATTCCTTGAGAAGGCAGGCGTACTTCCTCTTACAGAGAACGTAGCTCTCTCTGATGAGTACAAGGCAGCTAACCCTCTTCTGGTAGACCTGATCGAGCAGTCTGCAAACGCTAAGTACACATTCGGCAACTTTGATAACCAGGCATACTCCAGCGTAATGGATGAGTTTGCTGTAAGCTATCCCGAACTGGTATACGGCGAGATCTCTGCTGCTGATATGGCTCAGAACCTTACAGATGCAATTGCTAAGAATAAATAATCTTTTCTAAAAAAGCGCCCCGTCTGAACCAGGAGTGGCCTGACGGGGCGATATTTATGCCCAATTCTTGGCCCAAATCACCCAAAATCTCCTGAAAATGAGGCAAAAAAATGACCAGAAATAAAAAATGGATAGCAATATTTCTCCTTCCGGGAGTAGCGCTTTTTGCATATATTTTTCTTGCTTCCCTCCTTGTCCTTATAACAACATCTTTTACAGACTGGACAATCGCAGGCAAGCTGAGCTTTATAGGAATAAAGAATTACGTAGATCTGTTTACAGCTGATAAGGGATACCTTACAGCCCTTAAGAATACTATCGTCTGGATATTCCTCCAGTCTACCATCCACGTACTCTTTGGTACAATGGTGGCCCTGATACTGGCCAAGAAGCACTGGTATTCCAATGCGATGCGTACAGTATTCTTCATACCCAATATCATATCCTCTGCGGCTCTTGGAATGCTCTTTTTGTGCATACTCAATCCTCAGTTCGGACTTATCAACAACCTGATCAAGAAAATAAATGGCGACTTTAACGTGAACTGGTTCATGGATCCAAAGACCGCCTTTTTGTCAGTCACTCTTACATGGCTGCCCTATGCAGGACTGGTAACAATTCTGGTGATCTCAGAGATGAGCTCCATCTCCGACGAGATCATAGAGGCAGCCAAGGTAGATGGTGCAACACCTCTCCAGGCTGACCTATATATAGTACTTCCACTGATGCGCAATATCATAGGTACCAGTACAGTTCTGGCTGCCACCTCCATGCTTCAGAAGCTGGACATCATCATGATGACTACTTCCGGCGGCCCCGGCGTACGTACAATGAATATGCCCATGTACCTCTATCAGACTGTATTTTCCAATAACAATTTTGGACTGGCCAATGCACAGGGTG
This sequence comes from Butyrivibrio sp. MC2013, assembly GCF_000424585.1. GTDB lineage: Bacteria > Bacillota > Clostridia > Lachnospirales > Lachnospiraceae > Butyrivibrio. Next base: position 30,156 of record NZ_AUKE01000024.1, on the reverse strand, counting down.
TGCTGCTGATCCTCCTCGGAGTATTGTCCCTGGTGATCATCAGGAAGCTCTATCGCATGGATGATGAGGATTAAGGGGGTAATTGAGATGACTAAATATATCAAGAAAACGATGGTAGCAGCTTTGATGCTGTTCATAATACTGATCGCCCTGACTCCTTTTATATGGGTATTCATGGCCTCCTTCAAAACCAATGCGGAGATTCTCTCAGGAACCATAGGTCTCCCCAAGGTACTCCACGTTCAGAATTATGTAACAGCATTTAAGCTGGCGCCTCTTGTAACTTTTTATAAGAACAGCATTATCGTAGGTATCGTTGCGACATTGTTAAATCTCATAGTCTGCTCTATGGCAGCCTATGTAGTGGTAAGATGCGACTTTAAGGCAAAGGGCCTTGTCACACTGATCTTTTCCATAGGACTGATCGTACCGGCAGCCGCTCTGCTCCAGCCCCTCTATACCACACTTCAGGCATCGCACCTCTACAATACACTGACAGGACTGATCCTGGTATATACAGCTATCGGTATGCCTACCACCTTCTATGTAATGGTGTCCTACATCAGGACTATCCCCTTTACACTGGAAGAAGCTGCATATATTGATGGCTGCGGCTTTGCCAGAACCTTCTTTACCATAGTCCTGCCTATTACCAGGCCCGCTTTTGCTACAGCAGGTGTTATACAGTTCCTCCTGGCATGGAATGAGTTCCAGTTCGCCCTGACTCTGACAGGCGAGACTTCCAAGAGGACCCTGCCGATAGCTCTTTACTACTTCAAGTCCGCATTTGCCTCCGATTACGGTGCAATGTTTGCGGCTACAGTAGTTGTTATCACTCCTTCCATCCTGATATTTATCCTGCTGCAGAAACAGATCATCTCAGGTCTGGCAGCAGGATCGGTAAAGGGATAAAATGTCCCAGACTATTTAGAAAAAGGATGACTAGAAAAGATGCAGATGATAGTGACAAAAGATAATCTTGAAGATTTCTATTTAAAAGACCCCGGATACGATCCGGCTACGTCTAAATATTACGAAGGCATCATGACTCAGGGAAACGGATATATGCATGTCCGTGGCTCCTATGATGAGGGTCTTATTGCTGAAAAGCAGGATCTGGAATATGACAGAAAGCCTGCAAATGTAACACTTGAAGTCCAGAGATTCCCCCTTTCCAAGTGGGGAACCTTTGTACCCGGGGTAGTGGGGCCCCACCCCTTTCTGATGACAGAGATGATCAATCAGCCATATTTCTTTGATACCGTCCTTACTGTGGACGGTGAAAGACTGGATATGGCAGAGAGCAGGATATCAGATTATGAGAGGATCCTTAATCTCTCAGACGGAGTCCTTACAAGGAGCTTTAGATGGGACTGCAGAAATGGGGCAGCACTAAGGCTTACCTATAAGAGATTCATCTCCATGGACAGAAAGCATTTGGCCCTGTCCCAGCTTATGATAAAGGGCCTGTCAGGATCAGCAAGAGTGCAGATAGACGCAGGTATCAATGCAGGCGTCAGGACCAATGGCTTTGATCACTTTACATCTATCAGGAAGAACCAGAGACAGACAGGTTGCAGCCTTGAAGTTGAGACCAATGGTGGTAATAAGGTCCTTATCGTATCCGAGATAGAAGCTGATGCAGACTTTTCGGGCAAGAAGGATATAAATGATGCCATCTATTCTTCAGGCACAGTAGAAATAAATGAAAATACAGAATTTCTAATGACCAGATATATAGCTCTGTGCACAGACAGGGATCAGGAAGAAGACTCTCTGTCCTTCCGTGCCAGATCTGTGATAGAAGAGGCAAGAAGAGCCGGAGCCCAGACAATATATGATGATCATAAAACTGCCTGGGAGAAGAGATGGTCTGCATCTGATATCAGGATAAAGGGCGATCACAGAGCCCAGCTTGCTATAAGGGCCAGCATCTATCACCTGATGAGAGCAGCAGACAGAGAAGATCCAAGAGTGGCTATAGGTGCCAAGGGACATGCAGGCGAAGCCTATTTTGGACGTTATTTCTGGGATACAGAGATCAATATGCTCCCCTTCTTCCTCCACACAGATCCTGAAGCAGCAAGGAACCTTCTGATGTTCAGATATCTGACTCTGGACGGCGCAAGGGAGAATGCGAAAAGCTATGGTTATCCCGGTGCCAGATATGCCTGGGAGTCATCAGTATCAGGACATGAGGAGTGTGCATGCTGGCAGTATGCTGATCACGAGATACATGTGACTGCTGATATCGCCTATGCTATGAAGAATTATATAAGTGCAACAGGCGATGAAGAATTCATGGAGAATTTTGGTCTGGAGATCCTCATAGAGACTTCCAGATACTGGGTTAAAAGAGCAGACAAAAACAGGAACGGGGAGTACGAGCTACTGGCAGTCATGGGGCCTGATGAATACCTGCCCATGACCAGGAATAATTATTATACCAACAGAATGGTGAAGTTCTCACTGGACCTTACCTGCGCAGAGCTTGAATCCCTGGAAGAAAAGGAGCCATTAAAATACAGAGTCCTCAAAGAAAGACTGGGCCTTAAGGATGATGAGAAAAAGCTTTTTAAGGAAGTGGCAGATAATATGAGACTGCCAAAGACTGATGACGGATCAGATATTGTTCCTCAGAGTGATGACTTCTTTGATTATGCGGATATAGATTTTGATGAGGTATGGAAGGACAGGAGCAAATGCTTTGGTACCTGCATATCTCAGGAGCACAACTACAGGGTCAAGGCTCTAAAGCAGGCAGATGTTCTGGAGAACATGCTCCTCTTTGGACCTGAATTTACAGATGAGGTAAAGAGCAAAAACTATGATTACTATGAGCCTATTACTACTCATGATTCATCTCTGTCTGCGGCTGTCCACGGTATCATCGCAGCAAGGCTTGGCAGGATGGACGAAGCAGAAAAGTTCTTGGACAAGGTAATAGATATAGATATGGACGAGGCAGCAGGCGGCGCCAAAGAGGGTATACACATCGCCAACTGCGGCGGACTCTGGCAGCTCATAGTATATGGGTTTGCAGGCCTTGGACCGGCTATGTGGAACGAGAGTGCTGACTTTAAGCCTATGCTTCCTGCGGGCTGGGAAGAGCTTGAGATCCCCTTCTTCTGGAAGGGCAGAAGCCTTAAAGTAGTGATCTCCGACAACAAGGCTGTCCTCATCGAGCGATAAGTAAAGGGAAAGTAGTTATAGATATTTTTGCAGATCGGGGATATAGTCCTCCACAAGACAGAGCTTGTCCTCATCGTATTCGATCACAGTATCACCAAGTTCGTCATAGAAAAAATTATTAATTTCATCTATCTCCACGGATAGCATAATCCTTTCACTGGCAGCAAACCCGTTAAGATCACCGCCTTGAAGTAAGAGAGAGAGTATCTCTTTCTGAATAGGGGTAAAAGGCGATGACGGGTTTGCTGCCTCCTCTTTTTCATCATCAACTGATGGGCCTGGGATTATTCCCGTCTCATTATCAACTGATGGGCCTGGGATTTTTCCGGTCTCTTCATCATCAGATTGACCCAGGATAAATTCTGCCTCATCTTCGTCTATTATGAGCTTGTCTCTGGTAACAGCAGCATCTTTTCTGATATCTCCAAGGCGTGAAAAATCAATATTGATCACAGGCTTTGCTGCGGTCTCTTTATCTTTTAGATATTCCCTGACCAGTTCGCCTATCATGCCTATAATGCTGGGACTTAGGCCCATAGTCTTCTTAAGAGGGTGGCCTAACCCTGTGAGAGCGCGGAGCTGCCTGTCTGTTTCCTTGCATATGGCGCCTATTTCCTTGCTTTTTTCAGGAGAGGTGATATAACCCTCCAGGGTCCAGTTGCCCTTTTTGCATCTGTATACACGACCGCTGTTTACCTTATATTCATAATCCTCGTATTGAAGATGGTCATAAAAGACGGCAGTCCTGAATAAATGGCAGGGGATAACTGCCTTGTGTCCATAGCTGCGCTCTATAAGCCCGTGCTGATCATGCTCCTTAAGGTAGCGGTCAAGGCCCCGGTATACTCTGGCCAGAGCGCATACCATATCTGAGGGGAGCTTTTTGTAGATGAGAGATGACAAGGGGTCATAATGGGATACTCTGCACAGGCAGGCAAAGATCTCTTCATCAGTCATGGAAATGTTTTGGGGATCAGATAAGGCTGCAATGGCAGAGAGGATATCGCTGCTGTAATTGCCCTCCAATAGGTTATGGTCCAGATTGTAATAAATGACATAGTCATTTAGCCAGAGGCTGATGTTATCATGAAGGCCCGGATCCTTGTCCCCAAATATACGGTCGATCTTTTGGATGGCATGAAAACCCTCAAGAGGATCTGTCACGCCTATTCCGGCTAATAATTCATACAAATATAAATATATAAATGATATAGATGTACTGTGGACCTTCCCATGCCTGTAATCTGTCCTCCAGGCAAAATAGCCCCTGAGCTGATCGTCATTCATCACATGGTAGGTGGGATAGAAACGTATAAAGCGGCCGGTGAAAACATAGCCATCCTCGTAATCCTCAGCAAGCTTTGCCTGCTTGTAGAAACAGAGCGCTTCGTAATTACTGCTTCTGCTAAAAGGATCGTAGAGGGCTTTAAGCTCTTTTAGTTTATCAGGAAGAGAAGCAGAACTCTTTCGCCCCAGGGGGATAGCTTCATCAGAGTAGGTAGATGTAAAGCGCACTGCGCCATCTTCCTTTGTCAGATCATAGCTTTTTTCAAGGAGATAGATGATCGTATCCATGCATGCGCTTCCGTCCAAAAGTATAGTAAGCCAGCTGCTCTTACTCATATGATAAGCAGGTAGAAAGCCGGGCTTTCCCAGGTAATAGACTATGTCAGCAGAGTCAGCGCGCACATCAAGGACATCGATTATCTGCCTATTTTGAAGGCCCAGTCTGGAAGCCTCTACATTCATGATCAGTCCAAACCATTTCTTGGAGGCATCATGACGAAGGACTGCGTATTCGTTTAAGAGGTCCCAGGGATATACAGGGCTAATATGGTATTTGTCCCTGCAATAGTCCAGTATCTGATTTCTAAGTGAAGTTTGTGGGATCATGGCACTCCTTGTGATCACATAGCGTATAAACTGATTGTCAAGCCATGTGATGATATCCGTATGCTTTATAGTCTTTCTTTATGATACATCAGGCCCTTTATAATGGGCAAAGTATTTTTGAAAGGTCATCTACACGCATAAATAAACCCTATGCAGGATCCTGCATAGGGTTTGGTGATAGATTCCGAAGTTTCAGAAGCTTTTCTTTCCGTCTTTTTTCCTGTACTGATCGGTATTCAGTTCAGGTATGAGCTCCTTGTCTATAATGGTCAGCATCTCCCCAAGCTTTTTTAGATCTTCTTCAGAGAAGCGTTCTTTGCATCTTTCGTCCAGCTTTTTGATATAGCTAAGGTTAGCCCTGTAAATAGAATTATATTTGCTGGTGGGTTTGATGTGATATTCCCTTTGATCCTCTTTGGATCTGGTACGATCTATATAGCCCTTTTCCTGAAGAGAGTTGACCCTGTATGCAGCATTTGGAGCTGATATGTTCATCATCTTTGCAAATTCTGCAATGGTAGGATTGCCAAGGGCCTGGATACATTCCATGCTAAGCGTCTCAACGGTTGTAAGAGAATTCTTGCCGGAATCGATCCTTGAAAAAACCTGTACATAAAAATGGATTCTGAACTTGCTGTAAATGGATGATAAAGATTTAATGATAGATTCCACTTTCTTCCTCCTGAAAACATGACAAAAAACCAAATCTGTCAACTTTCTCATCTAGTATAACAAATACTACTTTATTAATGCAACGAAAAAAATAGAAAAACGTTATAAACTGCAAGCTCAAAAAGAGTTTACACCTGGGTTTTTAGAGGTTTTATATAAAAAGTTTTAACTAAAAGCGGCGTTCTAAATTGTTTCCAATGGCGATATTATAAGTGTTATAATTGTTTCAATAAGGATAGAAACAAGGCGATTTTTTATAAAATCGTAATGAAATATTTTTATCAAAGGGATAATATGAAACAAACACCATGCTCGCTTACAACTTTATGTTATATAGATGACGGCAAAAGATTTCTTATGATGAACCGCAATAAGAAAAAAAGAGACGTAAACAGTGGAAAGTGGATCGGGGTGGGCGGACACTTTGAAGATGGCGAAGACCCGGTAGATTGTCTTCTTAGAGAAGTGCATGAAGAGACAGGTCTAAAGCTCCTTGGCTACAATTTCAGAGGGATAGTGACCTTTGTCTACGATGATAACATCCCTGAGTATATGCATCTTTTTACTGCTGATTCGTATGAAGGCGAGATAGGAAGCTGTGATGAAGGAGACCTTGAATGGATAGATAAGAATGATATTTTTGACCTGGAGCTTTGGGAAGGTGATAAAATATTTCTAAAAAGACTGGTTGATGATACTGATAAGGGGATGATATTCCTAAAGCTAAGATATGATAAAGAGGGTAATCTATTGGAGGCAATAGAGCATTAGGCTTACTGACTTACAGGGCCGTGACGGAAAAGCGGCATACGCAGTGAACATGGCACAAAAGGAGTGCTTATTTTATACAAGTAGGAGGAAGAAGGATGAACAACATACCCACCATCAAGCTTGGAATTGTCGCTGTATCAAGAGATTGTTTTCCTGCGTCACTGGCAGAGAACAGGAGAAAAGCTCTGGTAGAGGCCTATGCCAAAAAATATGACAAGGCGGACATCTACGAGTGCCCTGTCACCATCATCGAGAGCGAGACCGATATGGTAAATGCTCTTGAGGATGTAAAGAAGAATGGCTGCAATGCCCTTTGTGTATATCTGGGCAACTTTGGACCTGAGATAGCAGAGACGCTGCTGGCAAAGCATTTTGAGGGACCCAAGATGTTCTGCGCTGCTGCCGAAGAGTCCCAGGAAGACCTTATGGACGGCAGAGGAGATGCGTATTGTGGTATGCTCAATGCTTCCTACAACCTGGCTCTTAGAAATGTTAAGGCTTATATTCCTGAGTTTCCTGTGGGTAATGCTGAGGAATGCGCAGATATGATCCATGACTTTCTGCCCATAGCAAGAGTAGCAGAGGGCCTGGCTGGTCTCAAGATCATATCCTTTGGTCCCAGGCCTGCCAACTTTATGGCATGTAATGCTCCTATCAAGCAGCTCTTTAATCTGGGCGTGGAGATCGAGGAAGAGTCTGAGCTGGATCTCTTTGAAGCCTTTACAAAGCATGAGGGCGATGAGAGGATCCCGGATGTGATGGCAGATATGGCTGATGAGATGAACCTGAAGGGCAAAGAGCCTGATTTCCTAAGGAAACTTGCCCAGTATGAGCTCACACTCCTTGACTGGGTACGTGATCACCGCGGCTATCGCAAATATGTGACACTTACCACCAAGTGCTGGCCTGCATTCCAGGATATGTTCCACTTTGTACCCTGCTATGTCAACAGCCGCATGATGAGAAAGGGAATACCGGTATCCTGTGAGGTTGATATCTACGGAACCTTGTCAGAATATATAGGCCTGTGCATTAGCGGAAGCGAAGTCACACTTCTGGATATCAACAATTCCGTGCCTCATGATATGTATGATGAGTCCATTAAGGGTAAATTTGATTACAAGTTTACAGATACCTTTATGGGCTTCCACTGCGGCAATACCTGCTCCAATCTTATGGGCGGCGCACATCTCTCCTTCCAGAGGATCATGGCTCGTACCCATCCCCAGGATTGGTGCGACGGTACTATCGAAGGCGATATCAATCCCGGCAAGATCACCTTCTACAGACTTCAGTCTGCAGCAGATAACAAGCTTCGTGCTTATGCAGCAGAGGGCGAGGTACTGCCTGTTGCTACCAGAAGCTTTGGCAGTATAGGTGTATTTGCCATCCATGAGATGGGACGCTTTTATCGCTATGGCCTTATAGGCAGGAACTTCCCTCATCACGGCGCAGTCATGTTTGGACACTACGGAAGGCTTCTTTATGAAGCTCTAAAGTATATTGGAGTGGATCCCCGGGAGATTGGCTACAATCAGCCCGAGGGAGTCAGATACCCGGATGAAAATCCCTTTGCCTGAATCTGCTTATAGGCTATTATCCTGTTAATAGCAATTAATTAGCGCTGCTTTCAGAGGAAAAAAGCTTCTGAAAGCAGCGCTATTATTTTCTTTATAGCAGTCCGTCCTGCTCCAGCATGGAACGCATCACACTGATATCTGCGCTGACATCCATTTTGGTGTCACTCATCATCTCAGTGTGGAGATTGGTAAGAGCTGTATTGAGCATACGAACCGAGTTTTCGATCTCGTTTTTGATATTGGCGGCAGTAGATATGTTTAATCCTCTGCTGTAGAGATCGTGATAGGTAGCAAGAAGATTTAAGAGCTCCGGCAGATAATAGGAATTGATCTTGCGCATTTTGCTGTACTGCTCGGGGTTTTGCTTTACAGATATATAGAGCTGGGTCAGGGTATTAGTGATATTATTTAGTTCGTTGGTGATACCCACTTCCGGCAGCTCTTTGTTATATCTGTTTATCTCACTTACAAAGCCCATACCTTCATTAAAGACTGCCATGGCCTCCTGGGCAATGGGATCATCGGTATCCAGCTTTTCATTTGACAGCTCTACATAGCTGGCATCCACAGCATTCTGAGTCAGATATACCTTGTCTTTGTCTTCGGAAAAGTACTCGTTCATGAGAAGGCCGCAGAGCCTCATCTTATCCAGCATCTCATTTACTTTGGGAAGGCTGTCCCCGGAAGCTTCAGAGAGCCAGGATACTGAGAAGCTCTCGGCATCGCCTATAAGGCCTGCATATTCCTTGTACTTATTGATCAGCCTTCTGGTCTCAAACCATCCTGAGATGCTGCCTGTAAGTGACCGTCCGCTTTGAGAAGCCTTGATCAGAAGTATTATGATTATGATGGGTAGGAGATGGATCACTCCGCTTGTTCCTATGATAATAGCTATGAAAAAGAGGGGCACGAACTTGCGTCCCAGCTTTAGTTTTAAGATGTAAAGGAAGTTGCTGAGGCGGTCATTTTCAATTAGGGTCTTTAGATTATACTTATGCTGGGTAAAAGGGGTATCAGGGAGCTGTCTCATCAGCTCCTGATATCTGGCATTTGGACTGTCCGGATGATAGTTATTAAAATCATTATTACTCATATAGGCACCTGTAGGATCCTGCTGACATGCTTAGAAATGCACGGATGCATTTCTATGTCATATACATGGATGTATTCTGACATGCTTAGAAATGCACGGATGCATTTCTATGTCATGATATCAGCAGTATTTGTGATAGTGTTATTGATAATACTATAATAGCGCAGTAACAACTATTATTTAATGCTGCATTAAGCAAGATAGCATGTTAAATATATATAAAATAATCAAGATAACCCACCACCTTTAGGTGGTGGGAATATCTTGATTACGGGTGCGGGGTTATAAGCCCCGTACCCGTAGAACTGCGTCAGCAGTGATTTTATAACGAGCAAAAAGCGAAGCGTTTGCGAGTTTAACATTCCCGGAAAAATACCAAGAATACTGATTAATATCATATAAGTATCATAGTGTTTAGTCGTAAATATTCACAGCTATGGCCAGTCTTCCTTTCCTGGAATTGCCGGTTTGCCCTATAAATCTGAACTTTCCATGGCCTCTTACACTGACTCTGCTGCCTTCCTTAAGGTCGTAGCCCGGGCTTACTGCTGTCACTCCGTCTACAAATACCAGCTCTCTTGATACCAGCTCCTGAGCAGCGCTTCTGGACATATGATATACAAAGGCCAGTATGGCATCCAGTCTCAGGGATGCTACAAAGCCGTTTACTTCCTTAAATGAGGGCCTGATATCACACATAGAGGGCGGAACTATCGTGGCCTTTACCGTTGTATGCTTTATCCTGGTAAGCTCGGCTGCTATTGTCTCTTCCATGTCCTTCATGACGAATATATAGGCAAGAGAAGAATCCTTGCTGCAGAGGATATCGCCTATCCTGGATCTCTCTATCCCCATATTCATCAGTGCTCCCAGATAGTCTCTGTGGCCCAGCTCATCTGCAAATTTCTCATTTACAGCTTCCACTTTGATACAGCCAAGGATAGAGCCGTTTTCATTTTCCGAAGCTATGAGCTCCCTTTCAGTCATATAGGAGGGAAGAAAGCACATGATGCGCCTTTCGGCATCCTCGTAGCCGCCTATAAAGCAGTATCTGACACCGTTAAAAGTCTGAAACTGCACAGAGCCCCCGTTTTTCCTCACGGTCTCAAGGGCGACCTGGCATTCTGAAAGCGACAAAAAGTCGCTGTGGGTTGTATAGTCATTTTGATAAGCGCGGGCTGCCAGATCCTTGACATGCCCTGCGATGATTGCATTATTGTCCATATTGAGTATTGTAGCATATGCAGGGCGGCTTGTAATTTTTGACATCAATATTATTATGAATGTAAGATTATTTTATTGATATACGAATAATATATACGGGGGATCCATGTTTAAAACTGATAAGATCAAAGGTATCAGACTGACTCCGGTTCAGGTCATTCCTGCCAGCTTTCTGATCACTATCATCATAGGAGCATTATTGCTGATGCTGCCCTTTTCTTCAAGAACGGGGGAGGTGACTCCTTTTGTCACAGCTCTTTTTACTGCTACCACTTCGGTCTGCGTAACGGGACTGGTTGTAGTAGATACTTATCTCCACTGGAGCTTTATCGGCCAGGTCATCATACTAATCCTGGCCCAGATAGGCGGACTGGGAATGATAGCCATTGCCGCCAGTCTGATGGTCCTGACCGGCAGGAAGTTCTCGCTTTCAGACAGGTTGCTCCTCCAGGATGCATTTAACCTGAATACCAGTTCCAGACTCTTGTCATTTCTGGGCAGAGTACTGAAGGGAACTCTCCTTGTAGAGGCTATAGGTGCAATTCTCTATGCCATACGTTTCGTTCCTCAATATGGCATCCCAAAAGGCATCTGGTGCGCTATATTTAATTCAGTATCAGCTTTTTGCAACGCGGGCATGGATGTTCTGGGCCCTAACAGTCTGGCTGACTACAAGGATGATCCCCTGGTGCTGTCAGTGACCATGATTCTCATAATCATGGGTGGTATAGGATTTGTAGTCTGGTTCGATCTGATGGAAAAAGTTAAAGAGGGCCTGCGAAAGAGCTTTACTCCTTCCGTGATATGGGGGCGGCTGTCGGAGCATAGCAGGCTCGTTATCTCATTTACTCTTGCCCTTATAATAGGCGGCGCGATCTATTTTATGATAACGGAGTATCATAATCCTGCAACCATAGGAGCTATGCCTTTTGGATCCAAGCTGCTAAACAGTCTCTTTGAATCCGTTACCCTCAGGACTGCAGGATTTGCAACTTTCCCTCAGGAGGGATTAAATTTCGCCTCATGTCTTATAGCTTATATCATGATGATCATAGGAGGTTCTCCTGTTGGTACGGCGGGCGGTATTAAGACCGTTACCTTCTTCCTCCTTCTCATGAACGTTCGTTCCTACGTCAGTCACAGGGATGAAAACGTCATATTTAAGCGCAGCGTATCTGAAGAGTCCATGAGAAAGGCAGCAGCAGTTGCGGTTGTCAGTCTGGGAGCAGTCATGCTCATGTCTATACTTCTTTTACTGGTAAATCCTGTAGCTATGGAGGATGCACTCTTTGAAGTGGTGAGCGCCTGTGGAACAGTAGGACTGACAAGGGGGCTGACGGGGAGCCTTAATATATACGGCAGGATAGTGATAATCATCTCAATGTTTCTGGGCAGGATAGGACCTATATCACTGGTAGCTATCTTTTCAAGGAACAGATCGGATGCCAACAGGATAAAATATTCTGAAGGCACTTTCTATGTAGGATAAGAGACTAAAAAGGCCAAAGACGGAGGATAGATATGGCAAAGAATTCAATAGCAATACTGGGACTGGGCAGGTATGGATGCAGTCTGGCTACAACAATGTACGAAATGGGAGAAGATGTCTTGGTAGTTGATAAAGACGAGATGGTCATAAGGGACATGTCTTCTAAAGTTACAATGGCAGTATGCGCCAATCTGGACAATGAAGATGAAGTCATGGCTCTGGGCCTTCAAAATATGGATATAGTTATCACCTGCATGGGCAGTAATCTCTCTGCCAGCATACTCTGCATATCCATAGCCAAGGAAAAGAACGTACCGGTAGTCATTGCCAAGGCGTCCACTGACAGGATGAAAAAGATTCTAAAAAGAGTTGGCGCAGATAAGATCATCTGTCCCGAAGAAGAGGGCGGCATACGATCTGCCAGGATACTGACTTCTAAATACATCCATGACTTTTTTGAAATAGATGAGAACCTCTGTATGATAGAAATCCAGCCCAGAAAAGAATGGATAGGCCATGACCTGGTAGAACTGGATCTTAGAAGAAAATACAATATGAATGTAGCCGCAATGAAGAAAAAAGGCGGCAAATGGACCTATGTAGATCCGAACAGGAAAATTAAAGAAGATACACTTCTGATGGCTATAATAGAAATAGATAAGATCAGCCAGTGGAAATGATCATAGAATGATAGTTTAAAATATAGATATTAGAAAATTAGATAATTGATCTGAGATAGTTTTTAAATGGGAATATCGGAGACAAACGGGTGAAGATTTACAGCAATGAACTATATCTTGAATATAAGTGCCTTGCCGGAGACTGCCCTGAGACCTGCTGCAGCGGCTGGCGGATCATCGTGGATGATGAGACCAAAGAAAGATATATGCACAAGAAGGGCTTTGGCGGCTTTGCCCTGCGTGCCGGTCTGTCCGGGCCTGATGACAACTATTTCAACTATGATGCAGGCAGCTGTATATTCCACGATCTAAAGGGACTGTGCAGGATCCAAAAGAAGTTTGGCACAGAGTATATGCCTGAGATATGCAGGAGATTTCCCAGGGAAGTGCGTAACTACGGCTCTTTTGCCATAGAGAATACAGATCTGTCCTGTATAGGCCAGAGCCTGATGCTGCTAAAAAGGGAGAAAAGGCCTGAAATGATCCTGAGAGATGGAGAATGCGAGGGAGCTGCTCGCGGCTCCAACGAAGACCCTCAGTTTGCCAGGATCATCCTTGATTCCTGGAAGGAATTTATGGACATGACAAAGCTCTCCCCGGGTGACATGACATCATATAAGGCTTTGGACCTGATACTAAAGACCATGCTGTTCTGGTGCATATATGCCCAGGAAGCAGTGCTGTCTCATAGTGAAATGAAACTGGTAAGAGAAGAGAACATGCCCCTGGCCTTTTACAGGAAATATGCTGCTTCTGATCCTGATCCTGACAGGCTCTATCTGCCTATGCCCATCATGGCACTAAACCGCATCATCAATACAGATATAGATATGGAAGATGAGAGGATCCTATCCAGGATCAACAGGGCTATTGAATGGTATCACAGAAAATATGACCTGAAAACTGAGATAGAAGGCCAGCGGCTATGGCTGAAGAATGTGGAAGAATTTTTTAAAGAGGACCCCTTCCGGATGGAAGCGATCCTCAGATATCTCTTGTATTATTTTCAGCAGTGTTATCCTGAAAACTATGAGAATTATAGCTTTGTCCACTTTGCAGTGACTGGGATCATGCATGTGAACACAGTACTCTTTCTCTGGAACAACTATGCCAGAAAAAAGCAGCTCACAGTAGAAGTCATGGCTGACCTTATCACCGCCTATGAGAGAGGTGTGTGTCACAATAATGCCATCCAAAGAGAAATGTATGACATAGTATGCGATTATCTGCCTATTGGATGAAATGATAAAGCATTGAGAATAGTTTATGCACCTTCAGGTTAACTATATCTCAAGGCTTTGCATTTGCTCAGTAGTCTGCAAGGACAATCTGCCCGGCAGCTCTTGTGGCATTAAGGTCTATGATCCTCTGATTTCTGGAGCCTCTAAAGCGTAGGGAAATATCCTTTTCCGACAACATAAATCTGCCGTCTACCAGTATATCTGTGCTATTTAGGATCTCATCGGTCACATCGGTATATTTGCGGCCTCCCGGTATTAAATCCTTATCAAGGCTAAAGCCTGTATAGATCCAGATGTTCTTTGTGGGGAGCTCCTTTTTGATCCTGCGGATCAGCCCTATGAGTACCTGCTGATTCTCAGGCTCCATGGGTTCGCCTCCCAGGAGTGTGATACCGTTATAATGGGGCTGGCCCAGTTCATCTATTATGGACTGCTCCATCTCAGGAGTATATTCCATTCCGAAATTAAAATCCCATGTTTCAGGCTGAAAACAGCCTTCGCAGTGGTTGGTGCAGCCTGATACAAAGACTGACAGTCTGATACCTGCGCCGTTTGCAACGTCTACCTTGATGATCTGACCTACGTGCATAGCTTCATATCCTTTCAATATTCTTAAAACAAATTGCTAGCTTCCCATGGATAAGGGGAGATCGGAAGTATTATAAAACTGCCTGCTGCATATTGGGCTTGGCAGCAGGCAGATATAGTCCTAATCTTTAATGGGATCAAAGTCCTGACTCGTTTAGGTATTTCTCCTGTTCGGGAGTCAGCTTGTCAATCTTCTTGCCCATAAAGGCCAGCTTCTTGACAGCAACCTCTCTGTCTACATCTTCAGGCACATCAATAAGCATGTCTGTGATCTCATCTCTGTGCTCTACCAGATACTTGCCACTAAGAGCCTGGATGGCAAAGGACATATCCATGATCTCAGCAGGGTGTCCATCGCCGCAGGCCAGGTTTACAAGCCTGCCTTCTCCCAGAACATAGATGACTCTGCCATTTGGAAGCTTGTAGCCGATGATATTGTTTCTCATAGGCTGGGTATCTGTTGCGATCTTTCTAAGACCTGCCATATCAATCTCGCAGTCAAAGTGGCCTGCATTGCAGAGGATGGCGCCTTCCTTCATCTTCATGAAGTCTTCTTCGTCGATGACCTTGTCACAGCCTGTAACTGTCACAAAGAAATCACCAACTTCTGCAGCCTCTGCCATAGGCATTACGTCAAAGCCGTCCATTACAGCTTCAATAGCCTTAACAGGATCGATCTCTGTTACGATGACCCTTGCTCCCAGACCCTTTGCTCTCATGGCAACGCCCTTACCGCACCAGCCATAGCCTGCTACAACTACTATCTTGCCTGCTACGATCAGGTTGGTGGTACGATTGATGCCATCCCATACTGACTGGCCTGTGCCATAGCGGTTATCAAAGAAATGCTTCATCATGGCATTATTAACTCTTACCATGGGGAACTTAAGCTTACCTTCTTTATTCATAGCTTCCAGACGGATGATACCAGTGGTGGTCTCTTCGCAGCCGCCGATCACTCCGGGGATCAGGTCCCTGAGCTCTGTATGCATCATATGTACCAGGTCTCCGCCGTCATCTATGATCACGTTGGGACCGGGGGTCAGTACAGCTCTTATGTGGGAGAGGTATTCTTCCTCGCTGGCTCCGTGCCATGCGTGTACTTCCAGGCCTTCATGTACCAGGGCTGCTGCTACGTCATCCTGTGTGGAGAGGGGATTGGAGCCTGTTACATACATCTTAGCACCGCCTGCAGCCAGTGTCAGGCACAGATACGCGGTCTTAGCCTCCAGATGTACTGAGAGAGCGATCTTTTGACCCTTAAAGGGCTTTGTCTTCTCAAATTCATCATGGAGCATGGACAGGAGCGGACAGTTGCGCCTTACCCATTCTATTTTTCTAAGTCCTGACTCTGCCAGGTTGATATCTCTGATCTCACTTGCCATTAGTTCTTCTCCTTAATTGATTAATCTATTCACACTAATAATATGTAAATGCTGTTATTGCCAGCTAAGATAAATAGCTGCTGATAAAGGCCGTTTATCTAATGGGGTTAAACTCGCAAACGCTTCGCTTTTTGCTCGTTATAAAATCACTGCTGACGCAGTTCTACGGGTACGGAGCTTATAACCCCGCACCCGTAATCAAGATATTCCCACCACCTAAAGGTGGTGGGTTATCTTGATTATTTTATATATTATTAAAGCCCCAGCCTCTCACATATCCTTCTCACATTATAATACACTTTTTCTTCATCGATAGTCTTTAGCTCTCTATTCTCCATGACGATCTGACCATCTATGATAACAGTATCTGTTTCACTTCCGTCTGCGGAGTAGCTCAGTCCTGCAATGGGATTATTAACAGGCATCATAGAAGGAGTATTCAGATCCAGCAGGGCCAGATCAGCCTTCCTGCCTTCCTCTATAGCTCCTGTGTCAAGACCCAGGGCCCTGGCGCCGTTTATGGTAGCCATGTCAAAGGCTTCACCTGCGCTTATGCACAAAGGAGTCTTGTGAGTACCCTTGTGGATCAGGGACAGGAGCCTGAGCTCATGGAAGAGGTTCTGGGAGTTATTGGACGCAGCGCCGTCTGTGCCCAGGCAGACATTGATGCCCTTTGCCATCATCTCCGGAACAGGTGCAATGCCGTTGCCCAGCTTCATATTGGAAGCTGGATTGGTTACAACAGAGACGTTTGTCTTTGCTAGCAGGTCCATGTCAGATTCTGTGAGGTTCACGCAGTGTGCTGCAATGGTCCTGGAATCAAATACTCCTGCTTTAAAGGCATATTCAATGGGAGTGCAGCCATGATCCTTCATGATATTCTCGGATTCAGTCAGGGACTCTGCCAGATGGATGTGGATGCCCATGCCCCGCTCTCTGGCAATATCGGCCACCATCCTGAGATATTCGGGTCCGCAGCTATAAGGAGCGTGAGGTCCCAGGAAATATGTGAGCCTGTCGCAGTCCTTTATATATTCCATATCCTCATAGGTCTCTTTGAGGCGCCTGTCATCCAGGTCGTAGTCGGACCCCACAAGGCCTCTGCAGATCACAGCTCTCATACCGGACTCTTTAACCGCTCTTGTGGTCTGGCGGATATGCATCTGCTGGTCGTTAAAGCAGGTGGTGCCGGACTTTATCATCTCCATCTGTCCAAGGAGTGAACCCCAGTATGCATCCTCACTTTCCATCTTGCTTTCAATTGGGTCGATGGTATTAAAGAGCCAGTCTGCAAAAGACAGATCGTCTGCGCAGTTGCGCATAAAGGACATGTATGTATGGGTGTGGGCATTGATAAGTCCCGGGATCAGGAGCTTGTCCTTGCCATCTATGACCTTGTCAGCAACAAAATCCTCAGGGACATTCCCAACGTGAGCTATAGTGCTGCCGCTTATGGCAACGCTTGTCATCTCGGCCTTTGGCCCCTTATCTCCGGGCAGCAGTGCCAGGACATCTTTGATCAGTATATTCATGCTCTTCCTTTCTCTTTTAGGACTAATGATTTAAAGTTAAGACTTCTTGAAAGTAAGTGAACTCTAACATAGTTTCTTCATAAAGAATAAACGCTTTAAGCCACGGGTGTCAAATAGGGGGTACTGATGGTAGAATATATGTATATGTTGATAGATCAATCTTCAGAAACACGCATTTTCAAGAATATATAGATAAAATTCTTATGGAGGATGCCCCATGTCAGATATCATTGATCCAAGAAGCTTTGGTGCTAAAGGTAATGGTAGGACAGATGATACCGAAGCTCTGCAAAAAGCTATAGATGCGGCTGCAGCCGCAAGAGGGACCTTGAGGATAGAAGAGGGGACTTATGTGACAGGCTCTCTTTTTCTGGGAAGCCATATGACTCTGGAGCTGGCCAGGGGAGCTGTGCTGCTGGGAAGCTCCAATGAGGCCAGGTATGTGGTCATAGATACTCGTGTGGCCGGCATAGAGATGCCCTGGCCTGCTGCTATCATCAATGCTATCGGAGTATCAAATGTCAGGATCTGCGGAGAGGGCATGATAGACGGCAATGGTCCTGTATGGTGGACCAGATACTGGGGAGTAGACAGGCACGGCGGCATGAGGGCTGACTATGTAGCCAGGAATATGAGATGGTGCCTGGACTACGACTGCAGAAGGATCAGGACCATGCTGATCCAGAACTGCGAAAACGTGGAGATCAGCGGCATCGACTGTATCAGGAGCGGCTTCTGGACTATTCAGATGACTTATTGCAACAATGTCCATGTGGATAGCGTGAAGGTCCATGAAAATGAAGGCACTTCCACTGACGGTATAGTAGTGGACTCATGCTCCGGTGTGGTAATAGAGCGCTGCTTTATAGACTGCAACGATGATGATATCGCCATTAAGTCGGGAAGAGACTGGGATGGCCTCAGAGTAGGCAGGATATCTGAGAATGTCCAGATCCAGAACTGCGAGATCAGACGAGGCTTTGGTATCACTCTGGGTAGTGAGACCAGTGGCGGCATCAGAAATATCAATATCAGAGATATTACCTTTAAGGGCACTCAGAACGCCTTTAGGGTAAAATCCTCTCACACCAGAGGCGGTGTTGTAGAGCGAGTACAGGTATCAAATCTCAGGGCATTGAATGTGGGTACCCTGTTTAACTTTGACCTGAACTGGTATCCTTCATACAACAAGGCTGTCCTTCCCGAGGAGTACAAGGGTAAGCCCATTCCTGCCCATTGGGAAAAGCTCCTTACCTTTGTGCCTGTAGAGGTGGGTATACCTGTAGTAAAGAATATATTCGTACACGATATCAGGGCTGACTTTACCTCTAACTATGAAGGCAGCAGCCAGATTTTCTATATCAATGCCTATCCCGGCCGCCCCATCAAAGACGTGGTCTTTAAGAATATGGAGATCAGAGCCCGTGAATACGGCGTGATCAGTGATGTCAGGGGATGGACCTTTGATAATCTGAAGCTGGAGCTATGCTCGGAATGAGCCACGAGCCCGGAAGCGGAGAAAAAGGCAGGTTAAAAGAATATTCGCATGCATTATGTTTTAAGGAGTGACCCTGAAGAATGGACATAAATGATATAGTCAGACTTTTTTCTGAAAAGACTCCGGATAATATTGATATAAAAAATACCAGTCACGGAGACGATGATTTTAGAGAAACATTACTGGTGGATTTTGGTGAGGAAAAGATTGCGATCAAGCTCGCTGCAAATGGTTTTACAGATGAAAAGCATCTTGTTTTGTGGGAAAGGATAGCTAAAGAATACCGTGATCTAGGATATTATTGCCCGCAGTATATTCGATCACTGGATGGCACATTCCCTACGATTGTATATAAAGACAGGGATTGTGTGGTATGGGGGGAGGAGTTTTCAAAATATAAATCTGCAGAAGAACTGATAAACACCACGTTTTCAGATAGCAAGCTTCTTACGGACGGATGGTATTCTTTTCTTGAGGAAGCCATGATCATGGACGCCAAGGTCGCGGCGTGCAATTTTGACTATACGGATCTGCCTTCGGCGTATTGCATGTTTGAGACATTTGACCCGGGGGATAAATGTGATGAGACGACAGAAGATGCTGAAAAATGGCTGAATCTTGCCAAAAAGCTTCCGGAAAAATATAAAAACCGGGTTGAACGGATATGGAATAACTGGCTTATTGCAAGAGAGGAACTGGAAAAGATATATCACAAGCTCCCGACATCGGTGTTTCAGGCAGATATAAACTATACTAATGTCCTTTTGGATGATGACGGACATTTTAAGGGAGTGTATGATTTCAACATATGTGGAAGGGATGTGTTTATCAACTATCTGCTTCGCCAGGCGCCGTATGTTTCAACTGATGATACATACAGCAATATAGGAGAGGATGATAACTTTCTGAAGCGTGTGGTTCATGCACTTGATATAGTAAAGAAGGTTTATTCGTTTTCGGATCTGGAAAAGAAAGCGGCAGCACTGCTCTATAAATGTATCAGGCCTTTGTGGTGGCGTGCTTCTATAGAACTTGAGGAAGCCGGTACGGATGATGCAAAGATCTGCCGACACTTAGAAGCGGTTGAGTTTGAGCAAATAAGAGAAATTGATTTTTCGGAGCATATGTGAGTCAAAATGAAACGTCCCCATTGACTCTAGATAGTAGAGGGAAAATGACAGAAGAGCAGTTATGGACAGAGTTTTGTAAAAAAAGTGGAATAGATAAAAATACAGAATATGATGTGAGGTCATTTGGAGATGACTTTAAAACTGCGGATATATTAGCAGACCTTGTTGTAAACGGTATTAAATTTGGCGAGGCAAGAACTTGTGATAATTATATTTCCAAAGATGCACATTATAAGCTTCCCCAGCAAGGAGATTATAGCGTGGTTATAGCTGGAAACGGAGAAGCTGTATGTGTGATTCGGGATTATGATGTTTACATATGCCCTTTTAGGGAAGTGCCTCATTTTCACGCATATTCAGAAGGTGAAGGAGACAGGTCTCTTGTATATTGGAGAAATGTCCACAGAAAAGCTTTTGCTGAATGTGGGAGAAGAACTGGCATTCCATTTTCTGCTGAATCACTTGTTGTATGTGAAAAATTCTCTGTTGAGTATTTACCCCAAAACAGTTTAATAAATTCTGGTGAAGAGCTTTTGTTTGTTGAAGCAACGTTTGATTATGCAGATGAAATTGCTGCATATAGACGGGAAATGATTGATGCGGATTCTGAATTTGATGGATGCTTTTCCTTGAAACGTATGCCGAATATAAAAGAGTATGCTGACTATTGTATTGGTTGGGCGAATCCTGCAAGAGAAACAGATGAACGAGGTGCTAGGGGTACTGTTATTTTGTGTATAAGAAAAAAAGACATGAAAATGGTGGGCTGTTTGCAGGTACACCATGAACTGAATGAAAAAATGGCAAACTATACCGGTCACGTTGGTTACTCTGTACGCCCTTCGGAACGCCGGAAAGGTTATGCTACACGGATGCTTGCCAAGGCAAAAGATTATCTATCTTCATTTGGTTTCCAGGAGATAACCGTGAGCTGCATGCCAGGTAATGAGGCTAGCAGACGAACTATTAAGGCAAATGGAGGGGAGTACATGGAAACAGTTTACCTTAAAGACGATGATATTGACTTAGAAAGATACAGAATAGCTTTGTGACTCACATGGATAATCGTATAACCGCAAGTGGGGAAAATTATAAATATGGATATAGAAAAGACAAAAGAATACTATATAAACTATCAAAGAGAGGATACGTGCCAATGTGATTATTGCCAGAATCTCATTGATGAGATAAGAGAAACATATCCTGAGTTGGCATTGTATCTTGATTCTATAGGTGTTGATATAGAAAGACCATTTGAGGCATCATTGCCTTTTGAATACCAAAAAGGAACCTGGGATTTTCCTTTTATTCAGTATCTTGTAGTTGGTAATGCAGATGATTTCCAAGAAACAATAATAAACAATGTTACAGTTGATATCTGCACATGCCATCCTGAAGCAAAATACAAGGGCAAGCATTTTATAATTGAGCTTGGACCAGTATTTGTAAAGATTTTGAAAGATAAGTATGGTTTCGATGACGAGCAGTGTTAGGAATAAAAAAGGAAGGTCTTTTTTTATGCGGATAAAATAGTCTCCTGCAAAGCAGTTGCATTGCTTTATAAATGTATCAGGCCTTTGTGGTGGCGTGCTTCTATAGAACTTGAGGAAGCCGGTACGGATGATGCAAAGATCTGCCGGCACTTAGATGCGGTTGAGTTTGAGCAAATAAGAGAAATTGATTTTTCGGAGCATATGTGAGTCAAAATGAAACGTCCCCATTGACTCCAGAGTGATTTTAATCAGTTATTGCTTTTTCCATTTACTTGGGTTCACTTTCTTTTGGGAGCTGATATATAATCTGAAACTGTAACATATAGATATGATAAGCAGAAGTAGGAGATTTTTGTGGTATGAGAAAAATGAACATTGTAAAAACGACAATTCTTGCAACTGTTATGGCGATGGAGTTGCTTATAAGCAGCGCTGCAGCAAGACCCGAAGTCAATGAATCAATGGGGGATGAGAATATAGGAAGTTCTATTGAAAATGTATTATTTGATGAGAAATAATTGACCTAAATAGAGGATATCGCAATTGCGGTATCCTCTATTTAGACTTTGACATGGAATTGTTCTTTGATTTCTGAAATGAGATAATTCTTTCTGCTTTCAAGCCCGATTAGTTTAAAGTAGCCAGCGGCAATTCTTGCATGTTTTATCATCAGATCATAATTGTTGATTTCGCCAAGAGCCTGAGATGAATAGAAATAAAAATCTGAGGCGCTTCCAGAGCTCTTTAAGAGGAATTCGTTGTCCAGTAAATCAAGCTCATTAATAATTTGCCTATATTCGCCAATGTTATATAAATACCTAAAGCGGAGCTTATATGAGGAAAACATAGTAATAACTTGATAGCCAGGTGTCACAAAGTGTTTTTGTGAATAGCTAAGAAGTGCATCATTTATCTTTTTAGCTTCATCAAATTTATTTGATTTAATATATTTCAAACAGATTCCATTCAATAGAGATATTTCAATCCAGGAAAGATTCTTGCTGCCAATAGTATTAATACTGTAATCTGGAATTGAGATTTTTAGCCCTTCGTTCAACGCGGCGCACTCGTCTTCAGAATAAAGATGCTTGCTGTTTTCAAAGAGTATACACAACTGTTTTATTGCAGGATTGTTTGAGTTCATTCCTGAATTGATTATGTTAGCGTATTCCTCTGTATACAACTCTTCTTTATGATTCATGCTCAATAAGCGATTTTTCTTTTGCCAATAATCCGACTCTGTCGTATTACCATAGAATATAAAATCTCTTTCAGAATAACCAAGTCTGTTTAGGAGTGCTTCGGCAAGATGAATTCCGGGGGCTTGAGTACTATTTTCGATTTTAGATAGTTTTGACGCGCTACAAAGTCCGTTGCTTAATTCATTTAGAGATAAATGCTGTTCTTTTCTTAACGAATAGATGAGGCGGCCTAAAGTAAGTGCTTTATCATCATTATAATCAATAACCCCATCTGAAAGCGAATCCATCGGATAAGTAAAATCATAATCAGGAAGAAGTACGGGGCTTGGATCTTCGACTTGAAGATATTCTTTGGGAACATTTAATTCTTTTAGCCTCTTTTTGAGCCTGGTAACGTAGCTGCATCCGAGATAAGAAGCCAATGAAAGCAAGTAGAGAAGATCGTTATTGATTGAAGATTTATCAATACAACAATCAATTAGAATGCTAAGGAATAAAATTTCCAGACGGAATGTCTCAATATAGTATTCTTCGGAAAAATGCATAGCAAGAGTTACCTGCTCTTTTGCCTCTGCATATTTACCCAATTCAAAATACAATCTGGAGCTGGTGAAGCAAGTAAGCATTTGGAGATAGGCGGTATATTTGTCATTGACAACATGCCTATTAAGGTTTTTGCATATTTCATTACATAGTGACTGGGCTTCTGGTATTTTATTAGAGCTGATATATATATTGGCAATGAGAATTAGTATTTCATTGTCAACGTAAGATAAGAAAATATCGCTAAAATCAGAAAAGTCCAGTTCATTATGACTAATATGTATGGCAGTATTTAGAATATCAAGAAGGTATGAATAATTTGTTTCACCATTAAGGTATTTTATACGAGCTAAGAGGAATAATGCCTCTTGATAATAAAGCCGATTTTCTCCATAGGAGCAAAGTTTTAATTTGATAAGCTCATCATATGCTGATTTAAAGCAATACTTATCGGCATATAGTCTGGCATTTTTTAAATACATATAAGCATCAAAATCTGAGCGATCCTTAAATATTGGCATCTTTTCAGATGAACTGCCAGCCTTTTTCATGAGAGCTTGAAAGGTTGAAGCGCTTACTCCTAGCTTACCCGTTTCAATATTGCACATTGAGGCCAAGGAACAAATACCCTCAGATAACTGTTCCTGTGTAAGTCCTGCCCTGAGACGAGCTTCTTTGATAATCGAACCTGCATTTCTTATACCCATGGGTTGTCATTCTCCCAAATGTCATAATTGACTAAGATAATATCACAAATGAAGGCTATAAGCTAGAGAATTAAACTAAATGGAAAAAAATTTTCCATTTAGTGGGGTTCATCTGAGGAGAGGGATAAGGTTAAATATATCAAAGAAAGGAGGTATATCTTATGAATGAATTAAATACGTCTTGTATGACAGATGATGAAATACTATCAGTAATTGATGTGGGAGTTACTTGTGAAGGCAATAGCTCTGTGAATGATGCTGCGAGTGCAGCTACAGGAGCGGCAGCGGGGTATGCTGCTTATGCTGGAGCAGCAGCAATTTAATGAGGGAGAAAAGCTTATGATTGAGAGTATGTTTGGGAAATTATTAACGGATGATGATATATCTTGTATAGATGAAGAAACGTATAAGATTGTTGTAGAAGATAAAAATAATGTAAATGATGCATCTGGAGCAGCTGCTGGAGCGGCTCCGGCTGGGGCCATGGCATTTATGGCAGCTGCTTAAAAAGGGGGTTATATGTCAACTATTGGTGAAACAATGCTTTCTGATGAAGAAATAAATTCTATAAATGATGAAACTGTAATCAATGAGTATGAAGGCGACGTTACTTCGCCAGCTTCAGGAGCGGCTGCTGGGGCCGGGGCTGGTGCAGCTGCTGGTGCAGCAATGGTATAAAAAATGAAGCATCTAGGTGCTCAAGGCGTTACTATGTCTTTGGTACTTGGCGGCTTTTGGAGGAAGCATGGAAAGTTATCAGCAAAAAATGCATTATAAGGAAAAAACTCCACAGGCTACAGTACATATGTTGAAGCAAATTTTAGCAGAACATGGTATTGAGACTGAGGAAGAGTGGCAAGATGAAAGTAGTATTAGTACATTTACTGTTCGAGTTACTTTGAAGGGAACTGATATAGGCGCTAATGGCAAAGGTATATCTAGAGATTATTCTTTGGCAAGTGGATATGCTGAATTTTTTGAAAGATATCAGAATAATATGTTGGCGCAGTCAGTTCCAACAAAAGAAAAGCTTGAAAACTTATGGGGATTTACTGATGGTAAATCTATGACTGCCGAAGAGATACTTGATCAAAATAGTGCTTTTATGGAGATGTATTTTAATAAACGCGGAATGAACAAAGCTTCATATTCTGAGCGAGTAGAAGCTTTTAGGACCGTAAATAAGGATGAATACAATATTACAGGAAGTCATGAGCGCTATTTAACAGTACCATTTTATAATACTTTTAAGAAGAAAGTAGAGTATATCCCCAAAAATATTAGCGCTTTATATTATGGCAGTAATGGAATGAGTGCTGGAAATACAATAGAAGAAGCAATAGTACAGGGATTATCGGAAATAATAGAAAGATATGTCCAGAAGAGACTGTTTTTAGAAAAACCCACATTGCCTGATATACCTGATAATTATATAAGGAAATATCCTTACGTATATGAAATGTGGCATAAATTAAAATCGAGCAATGATGATAAATATGTATTCATGCTAAAAGATTGTTCTTTTGGAGGTATATATCCAGTAGCAGCTTTGTTCATAGTTGAAAAAAACACAGGAAGATATGGTGTGAAATTAGGATGCCATCCTGATTATGGAATAGCTATGGAAAGAACCTTTACAGAAGCGACACAGGGGCAGGATATATTTGAGTACACTAGTAGAAGTAAATTGGATTTTTATAATCGTTACGTAGAGGATTCTGATAACATAACCAATTCCTATAAACTGGGGTTGGGGCAGTTTCCATATCAGTTGTTTGGAGCCTGCGCGTCATTTGAATTTAAACCTGTTAAAGATGTGGCATGCATGTCTAACAAAGAACTTGCTCAAAACTGGATAATGGAATTGAATAAAGCTGGACATGAGGTCTGCATTAGGAATGTGTCTTACTTTGGTTTTTCTTCAGTGCATATTCTGATACCAGGAATGTCAGAGATGCAAGAAATTGATGATAAACGGTTAAGGGCTTATAATACTAGATCGTACGCATCATATCTGCTCAATAATGTAGAAAAGATTGATAAATCGAATACGAAGTATTTGATTGGGGCTTTGGGATATTTTATGAAAGCTTCAATGGAGAACACATTGGAAGTTTACTATTTGCATATGGAGAATCCAAAGGTGCCTTGTAGGGAGTTTTATGCAGATTCGCTCTATCTTATGGCTATGTGTCATATTATTGAAGAAGATTATATGAATGCATATAAGAAGATGGAACTTGTTGAAGAACGTGCGCAGATATATTGTAACTCCTCTGAAGAGAAAGAATTAATTCACGCGATTAAACTATATTGTGCGGCGATGGATCAGTTAAAAAACTTTGATGATGCTATATCTTATTTGAATGTTTTTTTTGACGAAAAAATATGTAGGTATATAGAGAATACATTTAAAAATCCATCCGATGTCATTATTAAACAATATCCATCTTCAGATGAGCTGGCATTATTGCGTAATAATGAAGGGTACAAGAGTTATTCTCATTTTATTGACGAGTATATAAAAGTTCAAGGGCAGGTAAATATTAATCAGCAAAGTATAGGTGAAGTCTTGGAATTAGAAGAAGCATCATGATGTTTACGATAATTATACTACTCTTTGTATGATTAAAGTACATTTTTGTATCAATTAAATAATCGAAACTATAATTGATGACAGGCTGTCGCCAACTAATAGACTTTTTGGTAAATAGGTTCTATGGTTGGCGATATATATATTTGTGAACATAATTGATTTTGCTTGTAATAATAAAAATAAAGATAGTGCCCTCATGAAAGGATAACTCTAAAGGCACTATTGCAAAGGAGAATTTTAATTGAAGGAAGATGTAATTTGTCTAAGTAGAATAACCAAGACGTATGATGGGAAAAATGTGTTAAATGATATAAGTTTAAAAATAAAGAAGAATGAAATATTTGGACTACTAGGACCATCAGGCGCAGGAAAAACCACGATTGTAAGACTATTAACTGGTCAGATTAATGCTGATAGTGGAAGTGCTGAAGTATTTGAAGAGAATACTTCTGGTTTAACAAGTTCTGATAAAAGAAAAATTGGAATTGTAATGGATAATTATGGTGTGTATGAACGACTGTCTTGTAAGGATAATTTGGAGCTGTTTGCTCGTATATATAACATTGACCCTCAAAGAATAGATTTTGTTTTGAAAAAAGTAGGTTTAGCTGGAGAATCCAAAAAAGCTGCAGGAAAGCTTTCTAAGGGGATGCGTCAAAGGTTAATCTTGGGAAGAGCTATTTTGCACGAACCCGAACTCCTATTTTTGGATGAGCCTACAAGTGGTTTGGATCCGGTGACGTCTTCACATATACATGATTTACTTTTTGAGCTCAGAGAGAATGGAACAACTATTTTTTTGACAACACATAATATGAATGAAGCAACTAAGATGTGTGACAATATTGCTCTATTGAACTGTGGGAAGATCATTGAATATGGAAATCCTAAAGAAATATGTTCGAGATACAACACAGATTTTTCAGTTACAGTAAAAACAATAGATGGAAAGGTCTTGTGCCTTAAAAAGGATTCTGAAAACTGGAAAAAACTTGTTGAAGTAATTGTGAACAAAGATATACTGTCAATACATTCCAACGAACCCAATTTAGAGGATGTTTTTTTGCAAGTTACTGGCAGGGGGCTTGAATGAATATATCATTAATAAACGTTAGGGCAATCTTTATTAAAGAGTGCAAGGATGCCATAAAAAACAAATCCATTATATTTATGCTTGTAATGTTTCCTGTTTTTACATATTTATTTTATGAAATAGTGGATAAGGAAACTATCGCCTATGTATTGCCTAATTTCATTACAATGCATTTAATAATGTCTCCTATATTGTGTATGGCATCTATTCTTGGAGAGGAGAAGGAAAAAGGGACTCTAAGGGTATTGTTATATGCAAATGTTACTTCGCTTGAATATGTTGTGGGGATAGGTATTTTTGTACTGGGCATTATATGGAGTTCATCACTGTTGTATATTCCGGTTTTGCGTTTTGATATAAATCAATTATTATTGTTTTTGGGTGTGTCTTTTTGGGTTTCGCTTTGTTCTATGATAATTGGTGCGGTAATAGGTACGATAGTCAAAAATCAAATAAGTGTCGGGCCCTATGCTGCTCCGGTAGCCATTGCTTTGGGGATGATGCCTATGTTGGCAATGATTAATGGTTCTGTGATGAAAGTGTCTCGTTTTTTTTACTCTCAAATAGTGTTTAATATTGTGAGTAATCCTGATTATCATTTAACGAAAGTAGATATTATAGTAAGTCTTATCAATTTATCTAGTATGTTGGTGATTTTTGCTATATCGTATAGAAAAAACGATGTTTTATAAATTAAGCCATTGGTATATAAATAATAAAATAATATAACATCAGTATATAAAGATAGGAATTGATAAGTAAAAATGAACGGATTACCGAGAAAAAAGAGAAGTATAGAACTTGTCCATAAAGGCAATTCTAAATGTGTAATATTTGATACATCAATCAAGTATTCATATGTGGTAGGTATCAATGAGTGCGATATTCTGTTCATGCTTAATGGTCAAACTTCAGTAAGAACTATAGCTAAAAGGCTAAAATTAACTGAAGAATATATTGTTGATTTGATAAAAGTATTTGAAAGCAAGCAATTGTTAGAAGATAATGATGAAGGACGACAATTTAAATTTAAATTGAATTCTGTATATATAACTTTATTAAAAACTCGAGAGTCCACACTCTGCTCTTTCAATATGAGTATTATCGATAGAATCATTGATTTGATAACTATTTTTAGCGCCGCAGCCTGCGCATTATTGTTTCTCTCGGGTGGTTTTAGACACATATTATTAATTGATTTGCATACTTCTGGTGCGGATTTTTTTATTGCTTTCATATTGGTTTTTATTACTATTATTTTCCACGAATTATCTCATTCTATAGCTGCAAAATCATTAGGCGCATTTGTTGTAGAATATGGCATTGTTATTTCATATGGAATTCCATATTTTTATACATCTATTTGTGGTATGAAACTATTGCCAGTAAAGGCTCGAATTAAAATATATTCTGCTGGAATTAGAGCTGATATGATATTCATGAATTTGGCGCTATTGATATACGCAGTATTATTTAACTGTAATTCTGCGGTTGTTTTATTATTTGTTTTATTAGAGTATTGTTCAATTTGTATGAATGCAGTGGCTTTTGTGAAATCCGATGGAAAATGTGTTTTCAAAGAATTAGTTAATTTGTCAGGTTATAGTTCTTTATTAGTCAAAATGTATTCATTATTTAAGACCCCTGTAGTTCTATGCTTGGTTATTACATTTGGATATAGTATGATAAATATTCCTGAAATCAATAAAATGAGGAATATTGCCATGATATTAAAATCATATCCAATTATTATTTGTTTGTCTTTGATGGCTTTGTTAAGCTTGTTTTTTTATCTGTATTTGTTTGTAAAAAATTACAGTATCAACTGATATTAGGGGTGAAAAGTTTTCAACAGAAGACCTAGAGAATTTTGTTGATGATTTTCATCATAAGATTTTGATCGATGATAACATTTTTGACAGAGATTACTATATTAGTTTTTATGCGAATAAGTATCTAGGTGGAAACTATGAATAGGAATAATGTCTCTTGATAATAATGTCGATTTTCTACATAAGAGTTTGTAAGGTTGAAGCACTTATTCCTAGTTTCCCTGTTTCATTATTGTATATTGAGGCCAAGGAACAAATACCTTCAGATAACTGTTACTGTGTTAGTTCTGCCCTGAGGAGAGGGACAAAGATGAACTGGGAAACGCATTTGCTTACAATCCTTCAGACGTGATAATTTATGGATTTGACGGAAAGCAGTATTATATCAGTGAGGATAAGGATGTAAATGCAATCATTGATACTTTGAATGATTGTTCATATAGAAAAATGCCAGAAGAAGAGTATGTTGAAGGTTTATATTTGATGGATTTTGTTTATGAAAATATAACTGTTTCTGTTGGAGTTGATAATACGCATCTTGCATATAATGGTGATCAATATAGTGTTTCTGATGATTCGCTGGATGAGGTTGTCGCTATTATTCAAAAGTATTTGGAATAAACATCTGCTGAAGTGAAAAGTTAAATTCCACTTCAAAAACGTCATTCTGAAAAGTGGAAGTTACTCTTTCAGAAAGGCGTTTTTTCTTTGGCATAGTTCCC
>NZ_AUKE01000023.1 GCF_000424585.1 Butyrivibrio sp. MC2013 | reverse complement strand
AAAAAACAGTACTGGTGTTATGGACGCACCCAAGACCTACACGGCGTCAGCCGTGCGCACTTGATGCTCGGTAATTCAATTACCGAGTAGTTCACATAAATGCCATATATTCCAAAAAGCCAATAAATAAAGCTTATCGCTTTATTTATCAGCTTCCTCAATGATCAATAGGGCTCATTTGTTCCATTAAACTCGCAAACGCTTCGCTTTTTGCTCGTTATAAAATCACTGCTGACGCAGTTCTACGGATACGGGGCTTATAACCCCGCACCCGTAATCAAGATATTCCCACCACCTAAAGGTGGTGGGTTATCTTGATTATTTTATATATAAGACTAATTAATGGCTATCAACTTTTTCACAATAACAGACTATAGACAAACTCATATATCCGATGAACTGTCATTTAACAGAGATCACTTTGTAGCCCAGTCTCTCAATCTCAGCGATAAGGATATCATCCTCCACTTCCTTCTCATAGAGGACCAGAGCTTCCTTTTTTCTAAGGTTAATCTTTGCTGATATGCCATCTATCCTGTTGAGAGCCCGCTTCACCCTCTCAGTACAATTTTCGCAGTGCATTCCATCGATCCCAAAAACTTTCTTTTGGATAACAGGACCATTTAACTTTTTATCAGCTTCTCTGACTGTAGAACTGCCGCCTCCGCAGCAGCTTCCCTGTCCTCGTAAATGCTTTATAGAGCCTCTTATCGCTAAAGCAAAAACAAGCAGTAATATCAATATGACCAAAACGTTAATATTCATAATTTCTCCCGATATACTGTTAGCATAATCTAACTCTTATCCAAAAATTAAAACCCTATAAATGCGGGTTTTAATCCTTCAAAGAATCATCAATAAAAAAATGGAGCATACGGGACTTGAACCCGTGACCCCCACACTGCCAGTGTGATGCGCTCCCAACTGCGCTAATGCCCCTTATAAAACTTAAGCCATCGTATATAGTCAATGGCTTACCTCTATGCTTTATATAGTATCATAATCATTATGATCGCGAAAGTATGTATTATTTAATCAAAATAGCCGTTTTCTTCCAGAGCTGTTATCATTTTCTCACTGATATCATCATATGTGGTCTCTTCATCTACTGTCTGCATGTCAACGGGAAGCTCTGCATCCCAGGGGCTAAGCCTGCCCATCTGCCCACTGTCTGTAACTCCCAAAACATCATAATTGTAGCCTGCAAGCTCATAGCCGTCGTAGTAAAGATAGATGTCCTGACGATCGGAGGAAAAATCCAGAGTGCTGTATATCACATCATATTTTTGGCCATCAGAAAGAGCATAGCCATAGTATTTCATATTATCCCGGGACAGATTACCGTCTGACTCAGCAGTAGACAAATCCGATTCGTCTGTATGATATACATGATATTCTCCATCTTCCAGGATCCTGGCATAGCTTCCGGTATCTGAGCTATAGTAAGCATAGTATACAGTGCCATCATCAGCACAGATTTCTGTATAACTGCTCTTACCATCACTTCCAAAAGCAAAGAGCATAGACGCAGTCTTTAGCATATAGCCCTTGCCATCCAGCATCAGTGCGTTATAGGAAGAAATATAATTATCCTTTTCCTCATCAGATAACTCTCTTTCTTCTACTGTCAGTTCAAAGCTCCCATCAGAAGAAGCTGTTATGTCCTGAAGAGTCTCTTCCCCGGCAGATGTATCTTCTGCATTTAATTCTGCAGCATCCTCTTTGATCCCGCCGCTGCTGGCTGCGGGATAAACCTCGCTTGGCTCATTCACGGAAGCTGACGAGCATGCAATAAGCGAAACTGATAATAGCAAACATATAATAAGGGCTGATTTTCTCATTTCTGCCGCCTTTCGGGTAACTACATTACCGTATATCAGAAAGCTTCTGCATTTCATAACTACGATATCAGGTAAAGTCAGAAAACATCTCGTTTCCTATATCGGCAGATTATCTGTCATTGCTTATTACAAAGCGACCCTAAATAGAATATTCTCTGATACAAGCTCGCCATTGTCATCATATACCTTCAATATGTCTTCATATCCATCCTCAGAGCTCTCGATGGAGACTGTCCAGCCCGCAAGAAGCCGGTCTATCTTGCACTCATAATAGATTTCATCTTCATCAATCATCCTGAATAAATAGTGTTTATCGGCAGCCACAGGTATATACGAAGCAGACATATCATCAGTCTTATCCAGCTTTATCATGGCGGGCCCCCAGGTACTCATAGTCCTGTTAGCATCCGTGTCTTGAAGTATCCATACGTCTGCACCGCGCCCGGTGCCCATCATGCTCACCTTTATACTGTCGCAGCCAAAGCAGGCTGCCCAGTAGCAGTATCCTGAAGCATCTTCATATATTCCAATACCTATCCTGGTAAAAAAATCACATAGAAAGTTATCACTGTCAGCCTTGTTATCCAGCCATAGATCAGCAAAAGCCTCTGCGCTCTTGTAGCCCTTATAGATACTTTCGCCGTAGATATACTCAGGATCTGCCATATACCAGGCTTCACCGCTGGGCCTGGTATGATCAAAAGTATATGCCAGCTCCTCTGCTCTGATAAAAGAAGACTCTTCCAGCCTTGCATCCCACACAAGGGGCTTAAGCCCCATAGACTGCCTCTTATCATTGACCATTGTATATACAGCTGCTGCTTCAGATCTAAGAGCTTCATAGTCCATGGTCCCTGACGGATCACGTACAACAGGGTCTATGAGCATATTGAGATCATCATAGATCACATCTATAGCTGTGCGATATGCTCTTGTGTCAGTAAATTCCTGGGATATGGTCTTTTTACCTGATCCTGTGAACAAGATGATGAGAAGGCCAAAACTAGTGACCAGCAGCGCAGCTATTACGATATAGATCATCTTCATTTTATTATTCATCATTTGTCCTTTCTCATATGAAGCCGCAGATCATCGCCGGATATCAGTTACCATGCAGCATTGGCTTTGCACATTGCTGTTTGCCTTTAGATAATCTCGTATTTTGTCCATATAAGTCTTCTCCCAAATGAAATAAGAACAGGGCGTCCAACAAGAGTTCACTCTCCCAGGCAGTCTCTTCCAAGGAGTTCCTCAAAACTCACAGGAATATCTATAAAGCCGGCTGCATAGGCGCCAAGCTCATAGGGATAGAAATATGCTGTCACGCCATTTTCATCTATATATACATTTTCCATATTGGCTGATTCATAGGCATCGTTATATATAGCCTCTGTATCTGTTGAGAAATAAGGACTACCCTCAAAATCATCTGCCTCATAGCTCTTTAGGTCTTCCTGGACTTTAGTGGCTACAAGAGCCTTGAAATCCTCTTCGCTTCCCTTATAGAAATCTGCCAGGGTCACCTCTACTCCGCTTTGCAGATCAAATATCATCTGATCTCTGGAGGGATAGCCGTGAGCACCGCCGCCAAACCAATATCCGTCAATATCCACTGTGAGATATCTGTCATCAAGGATCCTGACCTTGGAAATATTATAATCATTGGTGGTGCAATAGATAACAGGCGCTTCAAGATGTCCTTCGCATTCATCTTCACTAAGATATTCATCCCAATTAGGATCCGGCGCCGTACTCTTCTCCATATGCTCTCTGATAGCAGCATTTATCTCGCCTGCTTTAGGCGAAATATCATCTGATAATACCAGGATCTCTGCATAAGCCTTATCAAGAGGAGTACCGCAATAAGGACATTTCTCTGTGCGGCTGATATGATCTACTGTTCCATAATTAAAGGTATCGATCTGGCTAAGGCTTATATCCAGCCTCACAGGATCCAGCTCTCCATTAGACAGGTCTGCCATATACCAGCCAAGGCTTCCACCCTCATAATCCTTGTAAAAGACCTTGCCGCTATTAACTATCAGTGTATCAAGAGCTGTTAGGTACTGAGTGCCGGGCTTTTTGCTGCCCTTGCAAAGAACCTTGTCAGAAGCTGATTCCATATTATATGCATGGAGCTCCCTTACAGGCATACCGTACTCACTGTCATCAGTGAGAATATAATATAAAATGCCATCTTCAAAGGCTGCAAATTCATAGCCACCCATATCAATGTCAAGAGCCCTGCAGTCACCTGTCTCGCAGTCTATATTGTAGATGGCGATATCTTTATAATTATCATTCTGCTCTACATAGATAATGTTATGACTATCATAGCTCTCTATATGACCGTTTACTGAGGGTATCCCCTTTACCATATCGGCGCTGCCATCAGCCCTGATCATAAAGTAGTCATCATCCCGGCCCTTGATAAAATAACCCACTTCATCAAGTACCCTTTCAAAAGCTTCGCGATTATTCCTGCTTCTGTAGTAGCTGTAATCATAATCGCTTAGAGCATCGCAGAAGGCATCCAGGCTATGATCTTCACTGATTTCAAAAGATGAAGCACTATCCGAGGGGATAATAGTATAATTGGAATATTCCCTCCTGGTGCCATACTCTCCTATGAGTAGTGACATACAGATCCTGCCATTATAGTAATCAAAGCAGTCCAGGTAAACATTATCTCCAAGATCAAATACTTTGCTCATCTCGCTGCTTACAGGATCTATGGCAAAAATAGCATTATTGCCATAATTACCATCTTCATAGGCGGTGTAATAGAGTATCCCGTCATGCTCCAGATAAAAGTCTTCGGGCACATATATACTATTATTATCTTTAAATATCTTCTTGATATCATCACTCTTGTAATAGCCTTGAAGATCCCCTGTCTGATCCACTATGCATATTTCTTCTGAAGAATACTGCTCCTTGAGATAAATATTATCCCCAGGATTTGATCCATCAGAGGCATCATCTTCCACGGCAGCAGATTCATCTTCAGCTTCTTCCCTTACTTCCTCTGTGCTATCATCAGAAGCTTCTTTAGAGGAGTCGTCTCCTGAAAGAGGCTTTCCACCTGCAAAGTTCTGACTATTGTCAGGCTTTTTGGCATTTCCGCAGCCTGCCAGAGAGGCAGTCAGGAGGATCATTATCATCATTTTTCCAATTAAACTTTTCTTTTTCATCTATATACACTCTCCCTTAATAATCATTTCTAAAACATGGCTAGGTTGCACTATAGTCTCATCTTAGGCAGGTCCCTCAGGATGCCAAAGCATTCCCGGATCATATTATTGGGCAGATATAGGGGCATGGTATATGCAGCAATGCCATAGACCTCCCTCTCAGTTTGAGCCATGGCCAGATGCATCCCTCTGAATACATGAAAATTATTGGTCACTATCCCAATCCTCAGCCCGGTAGCATAAGAATCAGAATCACTAACAGTATCCTCTTCTATCAGGCTTAGGGAATATTCTATATTTTCCCCGGTATCCCTGGCACGAGTCTCTGCCAGGATCCTGTCAGAGCTGATGCCCCTTGCTATGAGATAATCTCTTCCGCCCTCGCCTTCGCTGATGGGCTCATTGGCTCCCTGAGCACCTGATATGATGCAGATTGTATCCGGGTTGTCCATGAGATAATCATAGGCAGCATCCAGCCTGTATTTAAAGATGATGCTGGGGCCGTAATATCTCATCTGGGCTCCCAGGACTATTATATAATCCAGGTCCTTCTCCCCTTTGTCCCCAAAATGGCTGACCATTAAAGTCATGCATATGGAAGCTGTAACAAATATCAGTGACAGCAAAAGGCATACTGTAGTCCTAAGGCCAAGGGGGAGCTTAACCCACCTGCCATGGCCGAACAGATAATAGGCTATGCCCCAAAATATTGCAGCCCCTATCCATATCACAAATGAAAAGGTACCGCTGCCCACCCTGTAGACGATTACAGAGTATACAAGGCAGCAAATGGTAAGTAACAATAAAACAATTCTCAAAAATCTTTTCCCCTTATTCAATCCGGTCCCCCACTAACTGCATTTGCATTATAAGCTTCTCTTCTGTGCATCAGTCCCCTAATATAGTCATTGCTATACCATGCTATGATCAGCTGCATAGCCATAAAGAGCCAGATAACAGGCTCGCACCATATGACTGCGCCGTACTCATATCTTGGTATCAGGAAGAGGACAAAGAGTATCTTGCCTATAAGCTCTATAACGCTGGATACCACAGGAATGATCTTGTAGCCTATGCCCTGGAGAGAAAACCTTGTGGTATTGATCACGCCAAGGACTCCAAGGAACGGCCCCAGTACATAGAGATATCTGGATCCATTAGTGATGATCACAGGATTATCTGAACCAGTGATCAAATGTACCAGAATGGGAGCTATGTTCCATATGACAAGGGATACCACTACAGCGCATGCTGCAAAGAATATATAGCAATAGTTCATGGCTCTAATGATCCTCTCACCCTTATCAGCTCCCCTGTTCTGAGAGATAAATACAGATACGGAATTGGGCAGAGATATAAAAGGCAGTGCTGCCAGGCTAAAGAGCTTCCTGGACGCCACATGGGCAGCAATAGTTTCTTTGCCCAGACCGTTTATGCCTGACTGTAATATAACAGAGCTAAGGCTCACAATGGAGGTCAAGAGCACCATGGCAAAGCCCTGACCTGCCAGCTCCTTCATAAGCCCGACGTCCAGCGAAAAATGCTCCCTTTTGGGGATCAGTATATCCACCTTGCGGATCAGATAAACAAGGCATAAAAGCGCAGACAGGCCCTGGGATATCACTGTCGCTACTGCAGCTCCCTCCACACCTGTATGGAGCAGTGCTATGAAGCTATAATCCAATATGATATTGGTTACAGACGATATAATAAGGAATACCAGAGGCATAAAAGAATTGCCTATGGACCTGAGCATGCCGGAGAAAAGGTTATAGCTAAAGGTCACTATAAGAAATGAGGTCACTATCCTGATATAGCTTAAAGCTTCATCAAAGATTGCATCAGGTGTATTGATCAGCCTCATGAGATATGGCAGGCAGCTGATACTGATAATAGTAAGAATGATCACAGTAAAGACGCCTATGATCAGCGCTCCTGCTACGGACCTGCCCAGCCTCTCTCTGTCCCCTGATCCATAAGACCTGGCAATGACTATACCAAATCCGCTGCAAAGACCGGTGGCAACATGTACGATGAGGTCAAAGAGGGATGATACAGAGCCAATGGCAGCAAGGGAATCCTCTCCAAGAAGGTTCCCTACAATAGCTGTATCAGCAGCATTGTAGAGCTGCTGAAAAAGGATAGAGATAAATATGGGGATTGTAAATACAAGTATAGACTTCATGATAGGGCCGTTTATAAGATCAACCTGCCCTACAGTCTTTTTATTATCATTATTCATCGCTAGTAACCTTACGTTAAACTCGCAAACGCTTCGCTTTTTGCTCGTTATAAAATCACTGCT
This sequence comes from Butyrivibrio sp. MC2013, assembly GCF_000424585.1. GTDB lineage: Bacteria > Bacillota > Clostridia > Lachnospirales > Lachnospiraceae > Butyrivibrio. The sequence continues at coordinate 41,557 of NZ_AUKE01000023.1, read as the reverse complement.
GACGCAGTTCTACGGGTACGGGGCTTATAACCCCGCACCCGTAATCAAGATATTCCCACCACCTAAAGGTGGTGGGTTATCTTGATTATTTTATATATTTGGATTTATTTAATGACAGGATCCGGTATCACAGGAACATCGTTTATATCGTTGCCCCCTGCAAATCTGCTGGACTCTACTGTGATATTCATCTTATCAGATACAATGACAGTATATTCGATCACTGTAGTATCAGTCTCTGGATCCTCCCAGGGACGCGCATAGGTAAAAGTCAATTCGGTCTTGCCGGCCATTTTGGGAGTAAGAGTAAAAATATGCTGTCCTCCCACACCTACCATATCCTCGGAATGATCCTTCTCAATATACTCGTCCTGAACATCGAATAGCTCAGGCTCTTGGGCCAGCGTCCAGCTATAGCCTGTGGTCTGATTGGATTCAAGAGACAGTGTCATGGTCTGGGGCTTTGATGAAGCGCATGCCGTGATCAATAGAGCCAGCAGTACTAGCAGCCCAGATAATCTTCTCACAATATTTCTCATATATTAAGTCCTCCCGTATATATTTTTTTAGTATATTTACATGCTCAGAAATGCAGGGTCTTAATCAGTCTTACGACCTCCTCTGCCGTTTCAGTCATATTCCGGCAGGCATTGTCATGATCCATGGCTGACCACAGATCACACACGCCTCTTACAATGGGGAAGACGGCGCTTATACCTTGGTCATGGACTGCAGCGGCTCCCGGCCCTATGGCACCCGCAAGGGCTATCACAGGCCTCTGAAAACGCTGCGCCAGAGCTGCCACTCCCACAGGTGCCTTACCCATAGCCGTCTGAGAATCTATAAGTCCCTCTCCCGTGACTACTATATCCGCATCCCTGATGTAATCTTCAAGACCTGTTTCCTCTATGACTATATCTATGCCCCGCATGAGCCTGCCCTTTAGATATGCCATAAATGCATAACCCATGCCGCCTGCTGCGCCGGCTCCGGGATATTCCTTATCAGCCGCAGGCATATAGGACTCTGTAACATCCGCAAAGTGCTCCAGGTACTCGTCCATAGCTGCAACCATAGATGGGCTCGCTCCCTTCTGAGGTCCATAGACAGCGCTGCAGCCCATGGGTCCGCATAGAGGATTATCTACGTCACAGGCTATGATAAACTCGCACTCAGCCAGTTCCGGCATCAGATGCTCAGTGGATATATTCGCCAGATTCCTTAGACCAACAGCTCCCAGACAGATGCTCTCCCCGGATGCATCCATAAGATCATATCCAAGAGCCATGAGCATACCGGCGCCCCCATCATTGGTAGCGCTGCCGCCTATACCTATGATGAATCTCCTGCAGCCCTTGCCAATGGCATCCCTTATGAGCTCGCCTACTCCAAAGCTACTGGCATGAAGAGGATCCAGTTCGTCAGCGGGCACAAGCGTGATGCCACTGGCAGCGCTCATCTCCATCACTGCTGTATTACTATCTCTGATAATGCCATATTCACTTCTCACAGGCCTGCCAAGAGGACCTGTTACCAGAGCGCTCTCCCTTACTCCTGACATAGAATCTATAAGGGCATCTACAGTACCTTCTCCCCCATCAGCCATGGGTCTGACAACCACCTCTATATCAGGATCAGCTATTAATGCGCCCTTGGCAAAAGCGTTACCTGCTTCAAGAGAAGTCATGCTTCCCTTAAATGAATCAAATGCTGCTAATATTTTCATTATATTAGAGCCCCTTCCCCGTCGTCATTTCCCATCCGGGAAGCTGGTAAACGCGTCTCTTTCAACTTCCGGCAGGCCGTATTTACCCCTGGCATCAGCTATAGCCCTTATCATAAAGGCCATATTCCTGGCAAGGTTCCTCATGGTCTGCAATCCCTCAAGGTCCTTTCTCACATCTTCCGGGCTAAAGCCGTGTACCTGATTCCAATATGTGGAGGATGCCACAGGCATTCCGCTGATGGTGAAATACTTATTAAGTGCGTCAAAGCTGGCAGTATTGCCACCGCGTCTGGCGCTGACCACCGCAGCACCAACCTTCATATGCTTTGAAAAAGATGTGCTGTAAAACAGCCTGTCCATAAATGATAATATAGTGCCATTGGGAGAAGAATAATAAACAGGGCTTCCAACCACCAGTCCGTCAGCAGCTTCAAACTTTGGCGCCAGCTCATTTACCAGATCATCAAATACGCAGCGTCCCTTCTCAGAGCAGCTGCCGCAGGCGATGCAGCCCCTGATGTCCTTATTACCCACCTGTATGAGCTCAGTATCAATGCCTTCCTTGTCAAAGACCTTTATCATCTCCTCCAGGGCCGTATAGGTACATCCCTTGGTATGAGGACTGCCGTTTAATAGTAGGACCTTTGCCATAGAGTGATCTCCTTTCCTACGAATAGCTCAAGACTTAAGCTTCTTTTTCATATAGTTCAGAATTGCTCTTAATATCCGCCACAACCTTTCGAACCAGTCTACCTATAGGAGTAACCTTCTCTACCTTTTCATTTATTCCCCACCCGAATAAAACTCTGTTTTCGTCTCATTTGCCTGAATAAGCACAGAACTTTGATTAAACTCTTGTATCAGATCGTCCGCTGCTTTATGTACCTCTTCCGATGATGTATCACTTAAAAGTATCACGATGGTATATTCGTGAGATACCGTGCCGTCCTCATTTGTCCAGCCACCATTCGCTTCCTGAATGGTAAATCCCTCAAAGTGCTTTGTCAGCAACTCATCGACCTTTGCCTTTGCTTCTTCAGCCGTACCGAAAGGCTCATAGGTATCCTTGTCATTGGTCCCAAGATACATAACATACTGGATATCCTTGTCTCCCGCTCCTGTCTGCCTTTCCGAGGTGCTTCTGTATAAACTGAAGATGGATATACAGATTGCCAACACGCTAATGACGATCGCGATAGTTCCTGTTTTCTTTGACATAATTTTCCTCCTGTCCATAAAGTTTCCCATATTTAATCAACTTTATTTTTTAAATCTCCGGTAATCATTTATATATCCCTTCTCCTTAAGATAGAAATATATTAATCTATACATTCTTGGATAAAAAATCCAAGAATGTATGCAAATAGGCCATTTGAAAGCAACTAAAGTTGCTGGGCCTATTTGCTAGATTCATATTCTCACGAAACACGCAGTAAATGCGTGTTTCTGAATGGTCATTTAATAATACATCATTTATCATATTCACACATACTATAATGATAGCATATGACAGCTGTACTGTCAGTATTTATGCGCATTTGACGTTGTATGCAGGATCATTAACATAAAAAAGGTGTTCATAACCTGATATGAACACCATTTAGTATTTTATTTCTCTATTTTAGTTTCAATGATCATTCTTTTACATCCATCACAATAGTAGGAATCTATTGTAAATATTGTTAATGAATATTTGGCAGCTGATAAAGTTCCTTTTCCTGCTAGTTCTTCCAACATAGGTAGTTTATTATCGCCTTCATTCCAATGGACCTTGCTTCTTCCATCGCCATAGAGTATTCCTTTTTTTAATTCATTTCCACAAAATGGACATTTCATATGGTTGCTCCCCTCTTCTAAAATGTGAGTCTCTGAGATAAAGCTTAATATATCGGGCTATGATTATATATGGCAATATAAGCAAAATATCCAGGTTAAATCAATCATTTCTAAAGTTTTTCGAGATAATACCGATAGATATATTAGCAAGAGAAAGGAGGATGGCAACAAATGATGAATCTTCCAACAAGATAAAAGTACCTTCACTGCGGCAGGATCCCGGTGGAGGTACTTTTTTATGCCCAATTGACAAAGTTATTAAAAGTTATTAAAACTTATTAAACTCAAATCAAGTTATTAAAAGTTATTAAAGTGAAACATATTCAGATTATCAAAGCCGAGGATCACCTCAAAAGACTGCCCCTTTAGCTTTTACTTTGGAATTATAACCTACTAAGAATTCATATTATGACCATAAAAAGGGAGCTGGAAATAATGATTATCTCATTTTTTACAGCCCCATTTTAACAAAGTCATATCTTAAGCAAATCAGATTGTACTCCCACTACATTTGTCTCTGTCTTAAGCTTTTTTTGCCCCACAATAGCCCATGAAATATTGCCGGACACTCGCTGCTTTGAACAGGATAATTTTCTATGAAATTAATCTATGACATATCTGCTGTCTTTTCCGTTATAATGCTCAACATACTTTCTTAGCCATCGTCTCATCTGCTGATTTGTAATTTTCATATATCATTACCCTCCTTACTATGCTGCCGCTCCTTTTGTCCCTATATTATAAAAGCGCTTCCTTCCATGCATCTTCCTTGAAGCCTGCAAGAACAGTATTGTCAGTAACAAGCAATGGTCTCTTCACAAGCATTCCATCCGATGCAAGCAGATTCAACACTTCATCGTCACGGCATAACTGATCCCACTTTTTATTTCCTCACTTGCTTATAGTCTTTTTGTATGCAGAACGACCAACGAAAAATCCTGCCAATCCAAACAATGATGATATTGCCAGCAATATTGCTGTTACAATCCATTCCCTTTTAGTATCATTTTTCATATTCATCAACCTCTGTTTCATATCAAGTAGCCCATTTTTAAAACAGGAAGAAATCATCATCATCGTCATTAAATCTGCGGCACTCTTCCTGCCAGTCTGCCATCTCTTCCTTGAAAAGAGTACACAGTTCCTTATATTTTTCTTTGCTTATCTCCCCATGATCTGCCATACACTTGTAAAACTTCTTTATGCTGGCTCCGGTAGTCTTAAGATTATTAGGTGTGGACCACATACACTTGTGGATGTAATAGTATCCAAAAAAATCCCGAAGATTAAAGGACTCTGCTCCAGCTTTCATGTCCGTGCATTCCTCATCTATAAATGGCAGATAATTCGTCAGATAAAAATCAACGTTATCCATATGATTCTGTATGGTCTTAGCAGAAATCCCTGAAGCCATCAGGTCTTTTAAAAACATATCCAGATACTTTTTGTTCTCTTTTCTGGCTTCAATTGCTTCATCGGGTTCTTCATCATAATCATCGTCATCTTCCCAGTCATCATAATCCGGGTACTGCTCAACACTTCCCTTTTCTTCTGTCACGTGAGCAATCACACGGGTCTTTTCATCATGTATATCCTGCACCTGTATTTCAAATACCCAGTCGTCGCCAAAATCGTAATGCAGGATAAACCTCTGTCCCTTTTGAAGTCCCAGCTTATCAAGCTTTGTATCAGTCGATGGCTGTCCTTTATATTCCGGATCACAGGAATAATTGTCATCCGAGTATAGTTTTCCAGTCATACTAAATTCATACATATGCTCATGGATAAAATCAAAAGCTGCAAGGATCACCTCACATAGTCTGTCCAGGGTGTCATTCCCCGATATCTCTATCACCCTATATGTTTTTCTTGCCTGTCCCTGAGGATAAACCTTCAAAGTATATTGTGTCATATTGTTTTAAGCTCCCTTGTCCTTTTATGCTGCAAGTCCATCATCATTTATTAAATCCTTTATATTCTATCTGTAACAAGCTCCGCCCATGCAGGCACAAATCCTGCACCAAGTTTATAAATTCTGTAAACAATGTTTGGGAAATTCTATCTTGGTATGCTTGATAAAATTTTCTGGCATTTCGAAGCGTTTCTCTCGACTTTTTCAATTACTCAGATATTCATAATCACTACTTATATGGGCATTCTTGGATCTGCTGGTGTAGAAGGTAATGGATGCCTTAAAGAAGCGGATCAGGGGGTAATGGATAGTGATGGGCATTGTAGGATCTATGTCATCATCTCCCTTGAATATGAACCTGGAGTTGGAGCCATAATTGCCGATGATACCCACGTTGTAGAGATCCTTTAATACTCCGGGCACCCCAATCTTGCTCAGCTCAGCCACTTCTTCATAGAAACCCTTCTTGGCTTTTATACTGTTCTCAAAATCCTTGACGGTAAAGGGAAGCTTTAGACCTGTCAGAGTCTTCTTAATGCCCTCTACCTGTGTATCACTGTACTTTACTGTGAGATATTCTTCAAATTCTGCCCAGGACTCTTCTGCATATCTCTTTCTGGCAGCATCAAAGCATTCCTGATCCACCTTGGTCTTCAGTGCCTTTTGCTGCTGGATGATGGTGAAGAGCCTGATGATATCCCTGGGTTTAAGCCAGGTCTGATCCAGGATGTAGTTTTTTACATCCTTTTCGGATTCAGATATAGTAGGCACAAAATATGCATCCCATACATCGGCAGCAGGCTCTATGCCAAGCTGCTCTTCCGTATATCTGATCCTCTTCTCCAGCATCTTTAACAGGGGATGTTCCTTGAGATTGCCGCCCTTCTGCTCCCATGAGATCAATACGCCAAAGTCATGTACTGTCTTATTGATCTCCATGCCCTTGGATATGATCTGCTTATATACTTCGCTTCGGATAGCTGTGAGGAGGTATACATTATAGCCTTTGGTCCTGTTGGTATCTGACAGGTATTCTATGGCAAATATCAGATCCCTGATCAGCGCCACATCCCTTTGATACTTCTTGCTGTTCTTAAAGGACAGCTCCAGCTCATCTATAAAGATATAGATCTTATCCTCTACAGGCTTAAGTTTGGAATAGAGGTCCACTATCTCCTTTGCCACAGTGCTGAAGGGCACCTGCTTCTTTTCCTCATCCTCCCATTCAAATTCAAGATTGAGATTAGCAGCTTCCTTATATTTAAGTGTGATATTCCCCCTCTTCATCTGAGGCAGGATCTTCTTCACAGAGCTCTTGTCTGATAATGAGCCGTACATAGCCTCTATAAGGTCGCACATCCTGATCCAGTTCTCGTCAGTCCTGTCGAACACGCCGTACTCAGTCTCAGCCAGTCTGTTCACAATGACCTTGATGAGATAGACCTGCCATGCCAGAGAGCAGTCCAGGGTAAAATCATTGGGGATATCCTTATCGATTATCTCTTCAAAAGAGTTACCAACCACGCTGGATCTCTTGATCTTGTTGCGCTCCTCATCGTCTATATCACGCTTAAAGCGAATAAACTCCGTAAACTGGGTTGCAGGCTCCTCTAATACCACGCTCTCTAGGTACTTTAGGAGCATGGTCTTACCCGTACCCTTATTACCGAATATATAATAGGTAGAGCCGTTTAATAATTTTGATATGTCAATATTTGGAAATTCAAAGAACAGGCCCTTAAAGGTGTCTGTGCCGTACTCCAGATACTCATTATAAGCATCTGTCTTGCCAAAATAGATATCCTTTAGCTGTAATTCCTTCTTACTCATGTCTCCCCCCGGATAATATAGAATATAAAGCGATAATGCTCATTTCTGCAGATATATCAATAGTAGCACAAACAATACATTCTTGGATATAAAATCAGGGAATATTTGCAAATAGGCCATTTAAGCCGGAAGCCGCATCTATATTCATGTTATCAAAATCAATTGTGCAAAATCTACAATCACCAAACGGTAATTCGATAGTCTATATTACAAAATATAGAATCACGATTATTTTTGAAAAACCAGTTGCTTTTTGTGAGTTTCCTCCGTATAATTCACTTTGGTTCGAAACAAAATATCGGGGAAAAGCAAGCGAAAGCCTGTGGCGCAAAGCTATAGGGACTTTAACATGTCAGCCAGTTGCAGTTTAAACACTTAGACTTTTTGGAGCACGGGACATGTACCCGTGCTCTTTTGTATTTATTTTTTTAACTCAGATCGCGGAGCGATCAGAAAGGTATTTCAAAAATGAAACAGAACACAACAAAGAAAAAAAGCAGGAATATGGTCAGGACTATCATCCTCATCGCTTCATTCTTTGCTCTGCTTATGGCAGGAACTGTAGGTAACATCGGATACAGCCATATCAAAAAAGCATATTTTGCATCCTTCCAGGAAGGCCTCAAAGCAGCTGCTGTCCTCATGGATGATGAAATATCACACGAATGGAAAGGCGACTGGTCACTGTCGGAAGACGGAGATCTCAAGAAGGGCCAGGCAGAGATCCATGATTCATATCAAAAGCAGCTTGATGAGCTTCATGAGAAGACCGGCATGCATTATACAGTATTCTACGGTGATACACGTTATATCACTTCACTTACAGATGAAAACGGTATGCGTATGGAAGGCACTCAGGCTTCTCCTGAGGTAGTAGCTGAGGTTCTGGGCAAGGGCAATGAATATCTTGCTTCTGATGTAGAGATAGCAGGTCAGAACTGGTATGCATACTACATGCCTCTTACCAATTCAGACGGATCTGTTGTAGGTATGCTCTTTGCAGGTCGCGACACAACACTTATAGATGGCAACCTGGCAGCAGCTTCCAAAGCAATAGCACTTACCTTCCTGGGCTTCTTCCTCTTTAACCTTGTAGTAGCACGTATTCTGGTATCACAGACATCCAAATCTATCAGAGACATCGTCGGCGGACTTCAGAACCTGGAAGACGGTAACCTGGACTTCTATATCGAAGAGCGTACCTTCAAGCGTAAGGACGAACTGGGCGTCATCGCAGAGAGCTCTGCTCAGGTTCGTGACAAGCTGCAGGATGTTATCAGCGCTACCAAGAAGCTCTCAGAGGATGTTACAAAGTCCGGCATCAATCTTGCCAATTCTGCTGAGACAGCCAGCCGTATATCCGAGCAGGTAACAGGCGCAGTTGAAGATATCAGTAAGGGCGCTATGAGCCAGGCTGAGAGCATGGAGAGCTCAGTACACAATACCAATGAAATGGGTGACAGCATAGATGATATCACAGACAGGATTGAAGACCTCTCTGCTGCAGCAAATGATATGTTAACAGGTGCAAACCGCACAGTAGATACACTTACAGGCCTCATGGACAAGAACGTAGACGTTATGAACTCCATGCAGGACATCAATGATCAGATAAGAAGCACCAATGATTCCGTTAAGGATATCGCAGAAGCTTCCAGCATCATCACAGCTATAGCTGAGCAGACTCACCTCCTCTCCCTCAATGCTACGATAGAGGCTGCAAGAGCCGGTGATTACGGCAAGGGCTTCACTGTAGTAGCATCCGAGATCGGTAATCTCTCTACTCAGTCCAAGGAAGCTGCAGTATCTATCAATAAGATCGTAGAGAGACTGGTAGCTGAGTCTCAAAAGAACGTAGAGACCATAGAGAGCCTTAGCGAGAGCATGCGTGAGCAAAACGCACAGCTCACCACAACCAAGGGCGATATGGATGCAGTAGTAGTAAATGTCAACAACGTAGAGAGCTCCACCAAGATGATCGCTGAGAAGATCCGTCTACTTAACGACCTCAAGGCAAGCTTTACAGATATCATATCCGAGCTGTCTGCTATTTCACAGCAGAACGCCGCTTCTTCCGAGGAGACCAACGCTTCCATGGAAGAGCTCAACTCCACCTTTGCTCTTATCAGCAATGCTGCCAATGACCTCAGGGATATGGCAGAGACACTGAATGAGAAGATGTCATTCTTCACAATTGAGAAGATATCTGCATAAATAAAACAAAATAAAACGATAACGCAAAGATCCCATCATAAGTGGTTAACAGCCAAATATGATGGGCTTTTTGTTTATAAAAACAGTTATTATCATCCGGATTGCAGGAGAAAGGATCAAAAAGAAATACGATAACTATAAATACATCAAATTATTTATGATAAAATTAACAAGAGGCTTTATTAGCACAATAATAAAGTCTAAATTTGATCAAGTTCCATTACACAAAATATTACTACACCCGGAGGCTGAAAATGACATTACTTGAAGATTACAAAGAAAAAAGCAAAGAACTCTCATACCTTAACCACGCCCTGTCCCTTATGTACTGGGATCTGGAGACTATGGCTCCAGATGGCGCCAAGGAGAAGCTTTCTGACACAATGACTTATTTTTCTACAGAGGCTTTCAAAAAGAGCACTTCAGATGAATACTACAAGCTGGTTTGTGACCTGGCTGAGCCCGGTGAATATGACAAGCTGGATGATGTGATGAAGTTCGATATTTTCAGATCAAAGAGAGAACTGGAAAAAATGAGGCGCGTACCTGCAGACTTTTATGAAGAATATGTAAGGACCACCAATGCATCTGCTATCTGCTGGCCTAAAGCCAAGCAAAACAATGACTGGGCTTCCTACAAGGAGCCCCTGGCAAAGACCATAGATGCTGTAAAGAAAATGACAAGCTACACAGATCCGGATAAGGATGTTTACGACGCCCTCATTGATCGCTACGAGGAAGGTATGACCTGCGAGATGATCGACAAGGTATTTGCCGATCTCAAAAAAGAGCTGGTCCCCCTTGTAGAAAAGGTTACTGCCTGCCCTCAGCCCGACCATTCACTCTTTACCATGAAGATCCCTGCCCACAAGCAGGCAAAGCTCTGTAAATTCCTGGTTGAATACATGGGTATGGACATGACCAGGTTTGCCCAGGCTGAGACTGAGCATCCCTTCACCACCAATATGAACCTGGATGATGTACGAATTACCAATCATTATTACGAAAACGATATCATCTCTGCTATCTTCTCTGCCATCCACGAAGGCGGTCATGCCCTCTTTGAGCAGAACATAGATCCTAAATATGAGTTTACATCAGGAGCAAATGTAGACTACATGGGGCTGCATGAGAGTCAGTCCAGATTCTATGAGAACGTACTGGGCAGGAATATCAATTTCTGGAAGCCCATATGGCCCAAGGTAGTTGAGATCATCCCTGAATTTAAGGATATCACCCTGGAGCAGTTCCACAGAGAGATCTGCAGAGTGGAGAATTCCATGATCAGGACCGAAGCAGATGAGCTGACCTACGGCCTTCATGTGATACTCCGCTACGAGCTCGAGCGTGACATCTTCTCAAATAAGCTAAGCGTAGATGACCTTCCTGCTGCATGGAACAAGAAGATGCAGGAGCTCCTCCATATCACACCTGCAAATGACAGCGAGGGCATTCTTCAGGATATGCACTGGTCTGACGGGTCTTTTGGCTATTTCCCTTCATACCTACTGGGCACCATATATGATGGCATGTTCCTGGAAGCTATTGAAAAGGACCTGGGCGAGTTGGATAATGTCCTGGCCGAGGGAAGGATCAAAGAGATCACTGCATGGCTTAAGGAGCATATCCACCGCTACGGTGCCAGCAGGATCTCCTCAGAAGTGCTCGCAGATGTTTGCGGCGAAAAGCTCACTGCAGAGCCTGTTATAAGATACTTTAAGAAGAGATATTGTGCTCTCTATGATCTGACAAACGAATAAGAAACAAGTGCAGCTGCAGAGGCTTATATGCTTTTATGCAGCTGCTTTTTTGTATAAGATAGTTCAATAAACTTGACTATTATTTGGAAACTTTTTTTCTGAATAATTTTCCATTTTTCTTTACCGCCCATTCAATCCCGCCGATATATCACTTGTAGTGTTCAATTTTCGCTCTTGCATTTCCAAGGCGACAAGGCAGGCTTGAAATGAGGTTGTATATGAGAAAATACAAGATTATATCACTCCTAAGCTGCATCTGTCTTGCTCTCTCCTCCTGCGGACAAGGTTCATATGTTATCGAAAGGGCAGAAAAAGAAGCTGTCCCTTGTCAGGACGTAAGTCTCCGTATCTGGGTCCCGGAAGGTGAGATGGAGATGACTGATCAGCTGGTACGTAACTTTGATGCTGTACACAAAGAGTATAAGATCGACTATCTGATCGAACCCATAGGCATAGATCAGGGTGCAGATCTCCTCAAAGCGGGCGAAGTAGAGCCTGCTGACATCTTCTATCTTCCAAGTGGCGGTATCCTGTCCATGAATGAGGGAGGCTATCTCCTTCCCATCACCCATGATCTGGATAAGCTGGAAATGGACCTGCCTGAAAGCGCCATTAATGCTGTATCGGTAGATGGCAATCGCTATGCCATTCCTTTTTCACCTAATTCATTCTTTATGTACTACAACAGAGATTTCTATTCAGAAAGCGAAGTTCAAAGCCTGGAGATCATGATGAGTAAGGATTTTGGAGCAGGCAAATACAACTTCTCTTCTACTCTGACCAATTCCTGGTACCTGGAAATGTTCTTCCTTGGTAACGGCTGTACTCTCTTTGGTACAGACGGCAAGGACGCTACGGACTGCACCTTTAATTCCGATAAGGGCATGGAAGCAGGAAACTACATCCTGGACCTGGTCAACAATCCCAAATACATAGATGACATTGAAGGCTTGGGCTATGAAGCCTTTAAAGCAGGTAACGCCGGCGCCTATACATCAGGAGCCTGGGTAGCTCCTGAGCTCAAGGAAATACTGGGCGACAAGCTAGGAGCAGCGCCTCTTCCCACGGCCCAGATGGGTTCTGAAGCATATAGACTCTCCAATTTTGTGGATTTCAAAACCATAGCAGTTAATTCTGCTACTGCTTATCCGGAAGCCGCACAGAAGCTTGCAGTATATCTGGGAAATAAAAAGAACTGCCTCAGACGCTACGAGAATAACGGCGAGATACCTGTTCTCAACAACCTGGCAGCAGACAGCGCAGTGGAAAGTGATATCGTAGCTGTAGCCCTCAAATCTCAGGCCAATTATGCTACCAGTCAGCCCAGCATTTCCCAGATGGATCACTATTGGGGCCCTATGGGAGACTTTGGTAACGCTGTTGTTGGCGGAGAAGTAAATGAATCTAATCTTAAGACCAAACTGGATGAACTGACAAGTCAGATCCTGGCAACAGATAATTAGGAAACGGAGGTACACTATGAAGAGCAAATTTAGATTTGGACTGATAGGCAAACTCATATTGGTTACTCTGGTATCCGTACTGGTGGCTTCCCTTTCCCTCTTTGCCGTCAGCGCGATCAAGATCAGCAGTACCTATAAGAATCTGGTCCAGGAAGAGCTGTCAGCAACAGCCGTCCACCTGCACAGCCAGATGTCCTATGAGTATGACGGCGACTGGACATTGTCAGACAGCGGCGAGCTCCTTAAAGGCGGTGCAGCCGTTGCAGAGGAATTTCAAAAGCAGATTGATGAGCTCACTGAAGAGACAGGTATAGGCTATACACTCTTCTATGGCCAAAAGATCATGGCCACCTCTGCTCCCATCAGCAGTGGTGATGCATCAAGCTTCGCTCCCAGTGCTTCCGTTTCTGCGATCAATGCAGGCAATGACTATTACTCAACAGATATCAAAATTCAAGGAAACAGATTTTATAATTATTACACACCACTGGAAAATTCTGATGGCAGTGTGGCTGGTATGGTAGTAACCTCCCGTGCAGGAGGGGATATATCTGCTGCAATTACCGCTATCAATGCCCTGCTCATAGGTATTACGGTAGCGATCCTGGTCATTGTATTTATTATGGGATATTTCCTGAATAAGAGTGTCTCTGAGAAGATGCGCCACGTATCATCAGAGCTGAGCCGCCTGGCAAGTGGTTCCCTTGATGTGGAGATCAGAAAAGATATCATAGAGAGAAATGATGAACTGGGCGAGATTGGTAACAGCGCCGGCGAACTGGTAACAAGGCTAAGCGAGATCATCAATAAGACCAAGAATATGTCTACCAAGCTGGCCGACTCAAGCAATGCGCTGGCAGAAGGTTCTGACAATGCCAGTAAGTCTGCAAATCAGGTAACAAATGCAGTAGAAGAAATATCAAAAGGTGCTTCCTCACAGGCAGGAAGTATGCAAAATGCAGCAGCTCAGACATCCTCCATTGGCGACAGCATCGAAGCTATCACCTCCAATATCCAGGTTCTCAATGATGCATCCGGCCAGATGAAGGAAAGAAGCGAACAGACACAGGAAGCTCTGGAAGTACTGGTAGGCCAGTCTCACAAGGTTGCTGATTCTATGAGCATCATCTCTACCACCATTGAGAGGACCAATAACAGCGCCAAGGACATCTCAGAATTCTCCGATACGATCAATGCTATCGCTACACAGACCAATCTCCTGTCTCTAAATGCTTCCATCGAGGCAGCAAGAGCCGGGGAAGCAGGTAAGGGATTTGCAGTTGTAGCCGAAGAGATCAGTAATCTGGCGGCTCAGTCCAAGGAAAGTGCCGATAAGATCAACGAGATCGTAACAGAGCTAATGAAGGATGCAGGCGAATCTGTGGATGTTATCAATGTACTCTCTGTCAATGTAGGCGAGCAGGTAGAACAGCTCAGGACCACCAAGGAACATATGGGTATGATGGAGGAAGGCATAAACGAAGTAACAAGGAGCGCTTCTGATATATCCGGCCAGATCCAGGGACTGTCCGATGCAAGAACACATCTTAATGACCTGATCGAAGATCTGTCAGCTATCTCAGAAGAAAATGCGGCTTCATCTGAAGAGACCAGCAGTTCTATGCAGGATCTCAGCCATACCTTTGATGTTATCAATAACAGCGCTTCAGGTCTTAGCAATCTTGCAAGCGATCTGACAGATACCATCAGCTACTTTAGTTGATGCAGCTGGTTTAATTGATACAAGTAGCTTGATTTTTGAAGCAGCTTAGTGCGAATAAAGAATAAGTTTATTCAAGCATATTGTTCTCATAAATAAGCCTCTGTCATCTGGATCATGATGGCAGAGGCTTATATATAATTTGAATTTAGCGATTAGAGTTTCATGAAAGACTTGATTTCTTGTTCCAACAGACGAAATACGTTTGCAACCAGATAGCCATCAGCGATTGCATGATTTAGACGAACGGTCACAGGCATGACAAGTCTACCGTTTTCCTCTCTGTATTTCCCCCAATTGATAATCGGAGAAAAGAATAAATGTCCATCAGGCAATTCAATATTAAGCGAGTCATACGAAAGCCATGATATATAAGATGCATCAAACCAGTTTGGATGATTTGCCATATCTAAACCATATTCACGAGTTTTCTTCGCTTCCTCAACATCATTTAAAGCACCAGTGTAAAACTTTTTATATTCCTCAAAATACTCTGTATATACCGGCGTACAGGTTTCCGTATCTTCATGAAAAACATACTGTGTTGGATTGATCACGTCATAGCAGATCAGCTCATCTGTCTGCCAAAGGTATCCCATTCTGTAGTCTTCACGTGAATTCATAACCTTTGAAAGAATATACAGGAAATTAACATAAAACTTCGTTCCTGTGTTCTTTGAATGTGTGACGAGCTCTGTTACGTCTATTCTAGACGTTATCGAGGTTGAGCACTTGCAATCTTCCGTAAAGTGGCGAAATACGCCTTTACGATAATATGTCTCTTTGTCAATTACTTTATAATTCATTTTCTTCACCCTTACAAATCCCGATTGGGAATGAACCATTATTCTATATATGTATATATTTTTCATCTATACATATTTGTTTCAGTACTTCGTCTTTTATACTATATGCTTCACCATAAAGGATCTCTACGCCATTATCTACAACGATGTAACTACCATTATTCAAAGCGATTATCTCGTGTCCCATGCTGTCGGAATATGTAATATCCTCTATCAGCCTCATTCCGTCAAGCATTTCATCCTTTAACGCCTCGAAATGAGGGAAAATATTAGTTTTCGTTATTCCAAGACCACTAATCCATCTTTGATAATTCGGATCAATTGCCTCCCCTGGGAGTTCCGGGCCTGCATATACCATTTCTGCACAGTTCATGGAGCCGGCGCTCCAGGCGATCAGTAAACCGTCCCAAGACTGCAGGCGTTCTTTTAACCCTATAGTCTTCATAAAACTGTTTTGCGTCGGCACATGTCCTCCGGCCAGAATCAGCACATCTATTTCGGGAAGTCGTTCTATGATCTCTTTGTTCCGTTCATCACACATCAGCACTTCCGAGGTACCGAGCTCACTTAGTGAAAATGCTCCTTTCAGACAGAATAATACGCTGTCATTTTTGTCAAAATATTCAGGAGATCCGCTGATGATCATTACCTTGGAATCTTTTTTCCAAACATCCTTAATACACTTTAATAATCCGTTGGTTTCCGGCAGCTTAGCCGGAAGCCTCTTACCATCTATTATTACTTGCCCACCGAGTGAACTTGTCAAAATTGCCTTCAATGTTACTATCTCCCCATATTCTTTTTATACTTTTCCAAATATGACTGCTTCAATTCTTCTGCCGAAATACCATAGCAAAGCATCACGTTATCTTCTCAAAAGCCAGTCTTGGATCGTTGTCTTCGTAAACATAAATCGTACCGCAATGAGTAAATCCAAGCTTTTTCAGCATACCCTGCATCACTGTGTTGTCTCCATGGGTATCTATTCTTAGATGTCCACATTGGTCCAATGCCCATTTGATACAGAAAGAACCTATTCCCTTTTCAGAACCGTCAGAAGCTATCCTATGTACCACTCCATAGATATCGTCTCCAATCCACTCACCATCATCAATTGTCACATAGGTAGGCTCGATGTCTTTTCCATGGTTGAAAAAGAATGTTCCGACCACATCTCCATGATTATTCTCACAAACGTAACTACAGCCCTTTTCGATATCAGACCTGATCAGCTCCTCCGGAGGCCAGTTTCTTCTTCCCCACTGATTTGGATTTCCATGATCTGCCATGAATTTTCTGGCGTAGCCATATATTTCCATTACTCTTTTCAGATCTTTCTCAGTCGTTTTTCTTATCGTCATATGTCCATCCATGTTCGCCATGATATATCATCAACTTGGTCATTCCGCCATCTATGCAGATGTTCTCACCGGTGATAAAGCCTGCTTTGTCGGGAATACAAGGATGTATTTCGACATGCTCAGAAGTGCAGGGATGCACTTCTATGTCGTGATTATTATGTAAACCTATCCCAAACCGCTCATAAAGCCTCATATCAGCCCCGATAAAGGATTTCAGCACTCATATATCCTCATAATTACACATATCGGATTTGACATTCTGCTGTACCGTTGAATGACCAACGGTATTTTTGATGTACAACAATTCTTGTTTCCAGGATCCCCCGCTCGGACCCTTCCTAAAAGATATTGTCGTTGTTCAAATTATCAAATATTTCTTTCTTCTTCTTTTCAGAAACCTCTGCGTAGATATCCAGCGTTGTCTGAATGTCCTTATGTCCCATGACAGACTGGATCACCTTTACATTGGTCTCATTCTCACAGAGCCTGGTACAAAATGTGTGGCGTGTAATGTGGCAGCTAAACCTCGGTATCATAACCGGATCCCTATGCTCACGCTTGGCTTTAACCTCTTCCTGGGCATTGTGATCATCGACAATGCGCTTGATCTCACGATTGATGCTCGCAGGGTTGTGAAGATTGCCAAAACGATTACAAAAGATGAATCCGCTCATTCCATCCAATTCCAC
Source organism: Butyrivibrio sp. MC2013 (assembly GCF_000424585.1). GTDB lineage: Bacteria > Bacillota > Clostridia > Lachnospirales > Lachnospiraceae > Butyrivibrio. The sequence goes on along the minus strand of NZ_AUKE01000023.1, from coordinate 24,240 downwards.
AAGCGAATGGTATCCATACTGCTTCTGGTTTTTCTTCTCAAGTTCCAAGGCTTCCTTTACCTTTTCCAGCATCGGAACGGTACGGATTCCAGCCTTTGTTTTGGGCAGAGATACCTGAAATTCGCATCTGTAACCCTTATCACTCCTGGGATAATAGGTCACGTTGTGGTTAATGCTGATCGATCCATTTGTAAAATCCAGATCAGACCACCGAAGGCCGATAATCTCTCCCACTCTGCAGCCAGTTCCAAACATTGTTACGAAAAGGGGCTTCCACCTGTAAAACTCCGGCTTGTCCAGATAATCCAGAAAAGCTCTCTGCTCTTCTATAGAGAGCGCATGTCTGGGTTCCGGTCTTCCCTTCAGCTTCTTCTTGATCTCACTGATAACCTCATCGGAGGGGTTACTTCTCAGTATGTGATCTCTCACTGCAAGCTGAAATGTCGGGTGAAGCACACTGTGTACCGACTCTACCGTACTGACAGATAAACCTTTTTCCAAAAGAGCCTGGTAAAATGTCAGAACATCCGAGTACCTTACTTCTGTGATCTGCTTCCTGCCGAATCCTTTCCGCACATAACGGTCGTAGGTGTAAACATAGTTAGTCATCGTTGTACTTCGAAGCTCGCTTTTGGTGGCAATGTAGCGGTCAAACACATAGTTGATATCCGCTTTTGCCATGACATAGGCTTCGAGCCTGTCAACCCTGTTGCGTTGAAGCTCCAGCTCTTTGTCCCGGAGGTCTTCCAGCGTCTTGGAATACAGGTACTTTCTCTTACCAAAAGCATCCGTATATGAGAAGCTGTATAACCCCTTGCTTCTAACGTACATTTCACCCTTATGCAACACGCGACCCTTGCCATCTTTCCTAACTTTCGCCATTTTTCTTTCCTTTCCCGACAGTCAGGAAGAGGGAATAGCAAGACTTAGTGTTTGGAATCTATCATCTTTATGATGCAGTTCCTAAGCGCCTGTGTTATGGTGAGGTTATCTTTTGCTGCGCATTCCTTCAGCTTTTTGTACTCTTCTTCCGTGAGACGGGCTGATACCTTAAAATCCTTCGGATTCTCAGCCTTTGGTCGTCCCATCTTAGCCAAAGTGATGCACCTCCTTAACCTGACCATATTATACTTTTTGTCTTCCAACAAGTCAACAACTTTTTGTGATCCAAAAAGTAGGGCAAGTCCGTCTATTTCCAATCCTCCTTGCAATACTCAAGATACTTATTGATCTCCTTGACGGAGTATAATTTCTTACCGGCTGCATCTATACCAATCCCCGCCGCTTTGACAAGCTTACGGAAGGTGTTTTCACACATGCAATACAGCTTGGCTCCTTCCTTAATATCTACATAGTATCTCTCGGGAAGTTGTGCTCTTGCCACAACCTGAAGACACAGATACTTAGGTGCGATCATAGTCACACCATCATCAAAGGTGATCCGTGCTGTTTCTTCCGACGCCCTTCTCGCCATAATTACCACGCTCCTCTCGCTGTTTTTTAGACATAAATATCTGTCCATCAATATCTATCTGTTCGAAGATAAACATTGATCGACAGATATTAAAATGTACCTGATAGTCCCGCACAAAAGTACATCTCTTTTTGCTCAGAACGATATTTCTTATTCTTTTATAAAAAAATACTTTGTACCGGTACCGGGTATACCGCATTGGTGTTCCACCAGCTTCTTCAGCCCCATCTCCTGTTCGGGAAGTATCATTATAAAGAGCACTGTCATAGTCATGAAGCTCCCCAGCTCCATTTTGACCGGATATTCGACGCTCCCGCGCACGCAAAATGAATCCGCTTCTATCATATATAAGCGAATGCGATCATGGCGTATCCGGCTCACGACTCGGTACTCCCTCTGTTATACAAAGCATTGCTATTCAGTTGTCAAAGTACAGGCCCGGCATCCCACCGGATTTGGATAAAACACATCGGGCTTTGTCTGCCCTAAAAGCACATAAGTGCACACCGGTACTGTTGCAAGACCGTTGCAATTATTATGTACTTTATGAGACCGACAAACGACAGAAACCCGGATCGGTATCCAGATGTCAATTATTCCCTTGAAACATCAAACTTGTCTCTAATCACCCCTACGAATTTGATCCATACAAGCTGCATTAGATCATCCATCGGAATGTATCTGACATCCAGATCGAAAACTGTGGATGCAATCGTTCTGAAACACTTGCGACCATAATTCTGATAATGAGCTATGATCCTGCTCATAGCTTCATTGTCCCCTTTATATGCTTTCCTGATTACATCCGCGCTTACATTTTCATAATCTTCATATCTCCTTTTACTCATCAGCATCCTCCATGTACTTTCTTAAAATCTCATATGCCTTGTGCTTATAGTTCCGAATACTCTGCTTCTTCAGATTCATCAGATCTGCTATAGCTTGGTCTGGCATATCGAAGACATACGCATATTCGAGGATCTGCCGATGTTTTCTTTTCAATTTTGCAATCCCGGAAGCAAGAAGTTCATTTTCAAATAAGACTTTTGTTGACCCAAGGGTCACGGCAACCTTCTCGAAATCCGGAGCAACCTCCGGTGCTGCCAAGTCCTCATAATCATCAATATTGACCAAATGAATCCGATCTTCATGCTTCACATATTCCTGCAACACATTCAGGATCACATTTTTGATGGTATTCTTTGCGAAATGGTCAAACTGAGATTCCAACTTCTTCTCTGCCGAAACAGACTTTCGTTTCTTTTTCATACGTGCCTGCCTTTCCCCAGACACCGATCTCGTTTCCCTGTCGATAGAGCATCTTTGTAAAAAGCAGCAAGGCATACTCTGTTTTTTGAAAATTTCTCAAAAAATCTTTTCCGTGCTGCAATCTACTCCCCGTATGGGGAATAGATAAAAAACAAGCGCCCGACCACTTTCAGATCAGACGCTTTTCAGGATCATATATGCAGTTATACCTATGGTACGGCCCATCGGACTTCACCTCCCACCAGCTTCCTTGCTTATGGAAGGCGTACCCCTCCATAGTAGAAGTCTATCAGAGTTGCTGTCCGATAATCCCGACTCATTCGTGCATTTCCCCTTGTTTTATCGACGGTTCTCTGTTACAATGATGGCGGATAAAACACAATCAAAGATCGATGCACCAAAACTGTTGTAGCCCGCTTATGGGTCTATGGCAGTTTTTTTATTTTTCTGCCTCATGGATCAAAGGCAAAAGACAATACGCCGGATACGGCGTTATGAGTTCTAAGCAGACCGCCCTATGGCGGTCAGAACTCGCACATTCCCCTCTGGGGACTGTGCCTTTATCGCAAGCACTGCCTGTGTATATACACAGGCAAAAAAGCAGGCCATTTTCCTGCCCGGAAAAATAGCCTCGCTTTTGCTTGTTGGGGATATCCCCAAGCCCCTTAGTCTTGCTCCTGATACGGAGCGCTTAAACCGGTGCCGGAAACGGCAATATGTTCATATGCGACCGCCCTATGGCGGCATTCACGAAAGGATGGATATTACAATGAAAAACAGAACAAGAAAACATGCTTTTCTTATATATTTGAGCGACGACGAAAAACGCATCCTCGATGCAAAATATAAGCTTTCCGGTATGCGGAGCCGGGCCGCATATATCAGGCAGCTTATCATCGAGGGCATTGTTTATGATGTGGACTATTCCTATCTGCGTGATTACAATGTCGGCCTTGGCAAAATCGGTACAAATATCAACCAGATTGCTCACCGGATCAACGAAACAAGAAGCATATATCAGACCGACATCGACGAGATCAAAAAGGAGATGAAAAAGCTATGGCAATTACAAGAATCCATGCTATCAAAGCAACCGTATCTGGAGCAGTAAACTATATCTGCAATGAGAAAAAAACGGACAGCAGCCTGCTCATTTCCTCCTTCGGCACAACACCCGAAACGGCAGCAAATGATTTCAAGTTTACGCTGTCCCATACTGACAGTTCGGATCCGAATAAGGCCTTCCATCTGATACAATCATTTGCCCCTGGGGAAGTAAGTGCAAAGGAGGCTAATAAAATCGGGGAAGAACTTGCCGACCAGCTTCTGAAAGGCCGGTATTCCTACATCGTTGCTACACATACAGATAAAGGCCATATTCATAACCATATCCTGTTCTGTGCTGCCGATAATATCTACTATAAAAAGTACCACGACTGCAAGCGCACCTATTGGGATATCCGGCACTTAAATGACGAACTGTGTGAAGCACACAATCTGTCCGTCATACGTGAGGATCAGCACAAAGCAAAGAAGTATAAAGAATGGCTGTCTGATAAGAGCGGAACCTCCTGGAAATCAAAGCTAAAGAGCGACATCAATGAGACCATAAAGCTTGCCCATAGCTATGAGGAATTTCTGTCTCTCATGCAGGCAAAAGGCTACCAGATCAAGGATTCTGAAATCAGCCCGGAGGCTCATAAATATATCGGTTTCCTGGCTCCCGGACAGGTTAAATGGATCCGCGGAAGGGAGAAATCACTCGGACCGGAATACACCAAGGAAAGGATCAAAGAACGTATTGAAGAAAAGGCACGGATCCGGGCAGAAAGAATGAAAAAACTGACCACCAGACCTCAGTCTCTTATCGACACTTCACAGGAGAGATTTTCTGAAAGTCCGGGGCTCATGCGTTGGGCTGAAAAAGAGAATCTTAAAAGAGCTGCACAAATACAATCCAAACTCGCCGAAATGGGCTTCAAATCTCTGGAAGAGGTGGATGAACGAATCGAAGCTCTGCATCAGCAGGCTAAGACCGGCAAGAAGGCTACCATTGCATTGGATAAAGATATTAAATCTGCCGCCGAGATCCTCCGATATGCACGCCAGTATTCTGAGAAGAAAAAATATGACCGGAATTACAAAAAATCCAAGGATCCTGAACGCTATTATCAGACTCACAACTATGATCTTCATCTTGCCTGGGGAGCACGGGATATATTAGAAAGTGCAGGCATCAATCCGGAGACGATAAACCTGCAGGACATAGAGTCTCGATATGAAAAATTATGTGCTGACCGTATGGCGACCAGCGATGCTTACAAGAAAGCAGAACGTGAATGCGAAAAGCTAAAGCAATCAAGAGATGCACTACTGACTTTCATAGGTCAGGAACCCTCTCAGGATATCGACCGGGACAAGAAAATCATTCGTTAGTGAAAAAAGATCCGGTGCCTTCTCTTTTGGGGGGCATCGGATTACTTTTCTTCCTTGTTCTGTGCTGTTTTCAAGCCTTGAGCATATATAAGCAGGTGATCCTGGTTTCGTTCGCTCAGGTTGTGATTTACCTCGACCAGTTCGACATCTTTTTCAGTTAGATATCCTCCCGCTCGCGGCTTCGACCAGACCACAAAGAAATCGCTCATGTCTATGCCCATTCCCTTGCAAAGACGATCCAGCGTTTCGATTTTTGGCATAGTTCCGCGCTCAAACATATTATACAAGCTACTCTGCGCCATACCAGCACGCTTAGCCAGCTCATAAGGACTCAAGCCGCGTTCCTCAGCCAATTCGTTGATCCGTTTGTGAACATCCACTACATTCATGCCCTCTACACCTCCTTTCTGCGGAAATGTAATTATGCTTTCATTGTAGTGGATGCCTCCCCTCTTGAAAATTAAGAGGTTGTATATGAATAATACCCGTATGGGGAGTATTCTATATCAACTTTAGGACCGTCGGTCCTAAAGCCGATATATGATTATTCCAGTTTGTCTTCCCACTCTTTAATTATCTTGTATGTCTTGCATCTCTTTTCATCATATTCAACCTTACATCTGTTGGAGTCAGCTTTGATTATATTCATTTTTTCTGAATCAAACTTTTTGTCTCCGCGAACCAGCTCAACTATTTCATTATAGAATCCATCAATAACATCTGATTCAATCTTTCCTTCTTCAACCATATTGTTTGATTGATACCTTACTCCATCTATAATGCCATAGAATACTACCTCTGCACTCGTTTCTGAAACAAGTGCAATCAATTGAACATCTTTAATACCATTCTTCTCAAATTCATTTATTTTTTCAATTACTTTCTTCATTTCTTCTCTCCTTTATTTTGCATCATACTTGATATATGTCTTGGTTCCATTTGACTCATCCCTAATACCAACAGTAACGGATTCGAGATTTCCCTCAGCATCATATTTCTTGTAAACAGAGGTTACTGACACTTCGGAGCCATCCTCCTCCATATCCTTTATTCTTTCCTCCAGATTCTCGTAATCTTCATCAGAAATATCACCTTTGACATCCTCAAGCAAATCCTGGGAGCCCTCTACATTATCAACCTTAAGTTCACGCTTTTCACCATCTATAGTGTATGTTCTCTCTATCTTGGATGGTCTGGAAGAATCCCCCTCATATATTATATAGCCACTATCCTGAACGTCTTTGCCTTCCTGCTTTGCTTTAGCTATTTCATTTTCAGACTTTTTGTAGTCTCCACGATTAACAGTATCTCTCATGGGCACTATATTTTCATTTCCAGAGGATCCATCGAGCACTCTGGCTACTAGATGTCCGCCATCATCGCCTTCCTGTCTATCTTCTCCTCCGGCTTCAGTCTGAGCTTCTCCGTCCCGCTCTGCTTCTGGATTGTATCCCGGTTCGCCTTCCCAAGAAATAATCCTCCCATGGGAATCTGTTTTATATGTGATTCCATTCACAGTATATTCCGTGTCTGGGTTCAGTTCACCATTTGTCTTATATATATTTCCATTATCGTCTGTTTCATAGTAATTACCATCAATCTCATAAACTGTTCGAGGCTCAAGATTTTTAGGAAGATCACTGCTATCAGCATTATCCTGACCTTCATTTGAAACATCTACATTTTGGGCAATCGGTTTATCAAGATCTTTGGGATCCACTGTTTTCTCCATGCTTCGAGCCTTTTCAAGTAAACGGCTTTCCATGTTGGAGAATACTTCTGCAACATTAAAATTGAACATCCATCTTACCTCCTGTTTATATTTTTGACGGCTTTAATTCCTTTTTCCGTCGATAAATGCCTGTAAATGTTTTTCAAAACTTATGCCCGAAGAAGCAGCAAGTTTTTCTCCATTCTTACCAACTATAACAGCAATACCACCTTTTACCGGATTCCAAAAATAATATGCATTATGTTCTGGCAGCTCCTTAAAGTGTTCTTCTGCCACCTCAATCGGAATCTTCATCACCTCAATGGCAGTTGTTATGATTTTCTTATTCATTGCCATGCTCCTTATACACTCATTTCCCAATTCACAACATCCCCGTAATCCGGCGGCCAGTCCAACACCTCTCCCGACTGTCCATCAATAGCCACTACCTTACCATCAATACACGCTGCATTAAACCAATGTCCGGGTCCGTTGGATCTATCCACGCCAATAACAGCATGTGCACCATCCCCGCCATCCAGCAATCTTTTCTCTATTTCATCCGGACTCATGGAGACTATCTTTCTGTCAAGAAGCTCTTCCATGTCTGCATCAAACGGAATATTGTTCGCAGATGCGCAAGTTGCATCATTTCCATTAAGCCTCTGATATACTACAAATGCACACGCTCCGCAGTTCACATTATATGGAGACTCTATATCAAAGGGATCATAATTGGGATTGATTTCCTTTATCCAGGACGAAACACCTTCTATAGTTGGATTCTCCGAAAACTTACCGCTTTTCTCATTAACCTGAATACGCTTCGCAATCGGAGCATCAAGATCCTCTATCGTCCCAATTCCCTCAACGGCAGACACCTTTTCTCTTAGCGGAGATTCCAGTTTTGATAACGATTCTTCTATATTGAAATCTAACACTACATTACCCCTTTATTCCTGAGTTGCGTAATCCACGCCGCATATATTTCGTTATATCCATCAGACTCCTTGGATTCTTTCTTAAGTAAACACTGTGCGGTAGCCAGTGCATACTCTTTGTCAATACCGGGTGCCATTTTCTCGACATGTTTAATTATAGAATCTGTCAACTCGTCAAATTCTCCTGCAGTATCAATCATCGGCTTAACCCATACATTTCCATCCAGAAGACCGCTTACAATATCTGACAAACCATCAAACTTATCTTCCTTCCATAAAGACAGGTCGCCTCGCAATTCATATTCATGAAGAATCCGCTGAATGCCAAGTTTACTTCTGCTCGAAATCTCTGCTCGCTCAAGTAATGTACTGATATCATCTATATTTGCATCAATAGGATTCTTAACTCTATTCTTTAGCAAAAGCTGAAGAAGCTGCTTCCTAAGTTTGCCTGTAGAGCTATTGATGTGTACAACCGGCTTATATTCATATCTTGTTTCTTCACCCTTATATTTTTGAATGCTGCACAGTAAAGGCTCAACCCAGTCGTTCTGATATACCACTGCGACTCCCTTAGGAAGTTTTGCAATCTCGTCAAGTTGCTCATCCTTCAAACCAGCAGATTTACCGGCAAGTCTTCTGTCACTCTCATCCGGCAGTCTCATAATTATCTTTGTGTTAGTGTTCCTTATGGCCGAAATATCTACTGCACTTGGAGACTGATCGACAATAACAAATCCCTCTCCATAGGTACGCATTTCCGCTATCGCATTCGAAATCATCTCGACGGACTTGCCTGCAACATTTGATCCTTCAGTACTCTGTTCAGTAGAGGTTCGTTTCAAAATATTATGAGCTTCCTCCAGAACTGTAAGGTGTTTAAGCGGAACATTCATATCCTCTGCATTAGACATTCTATGTTCGCTAAGTCTCATTATCAAAATACCCATAATTAGAGATTTCGTTTCAAGCGAACCCACACGGCTCAGGTCTATAATCACATTCTTGTCAAAGAGGACCTCATTATCTATCTCATTTGAGCTGAAAATCTGACCATTAAGACCATTAGTCAATGATTTTACTCTTGTAACCAACGATCCCATGTAATTGCTCTTCACTTCCTCTGAATACGCTGATGTAGTAATAACATTAACCATTTCGTTCTGAAGGTCTGCAAAAGTCGGAAACAGATTATCACTATATGCATTCCGTGAAGTTGAAAAGTCCCACCCGCAAACTTCGTATGCCTGCAATAATGCATCTTTTAATACTGCCGGCATAGCCGCATACATAGGCCAGCAAACATTGAATATCTCCACCAGACGATCAACATGTTCCAAAACGTGAACTCCATGCGGGAATTTGAACGGATTAATCCTTAGCAGATCAGAATACTCAGGGTTCGTTCCGTAAACATTAACATCAGGTCGGTTGCCAAACACATGCTTATATTCTCCCTTTGCAGGCTCTATAACCATGAAGTTTGCACCCATATTGTTTGTCTGTCGTATTAATTCATAAATTGTATTACTCTTTCCAGATCCGGTCGAACCTGTAACAAATGTATGCATTGTAAGACTGCTCTTATCCAAGAAAACGCTATTTGGAGCAGCACTTCCCATATTAAACACTTTTCCAAGATTTATACCGACAGAAGAATCATCTTCTTCATATCTCACAACTTCCTTTCCAAAATCTGCATGTTCAATAACGGGTAATCCACATACTGACTTTCTTGGCATCCCCATATGAATAGCAAGTTCGTTTCCGCTCACCATTGCACAAGGAGAAACCTCTACCTCCCCTAGTGTTCCGGAGTATCTGAATATGGGATGCATGAAATTCTTTACGTACTGTTCAATGAGCTCCGTCTTGTTACTTTCGTAACTTCCCCAGGAGTTAATAGCCGCAATTTCTACACCGGAATTCTCTCCGCGCATAATAGCCTTATATGTCGAAGCTGCAACTTCTGCAGCATATTGATCTTCCGAAAGGAAATAGGCTGCACATTCGTACATTCCAAGGCTCTCAAATTCATCCATTCTCTTTAACTGTTTTTCTATGCGTGCAAGCATATCCTCAACAGATTTATCATGAACATTAAGTGTTATGGCATTTGACAAACCTTCTGTCGTGCTTGTTCCTGTAGAAACAGCATGTGTATCCGAATCACCCACCGCTGTGCTCTCGCCATAAGTTTTTGAACTATTACTAGATGTTGAATCACTCACCGTTCCGGCGACCGCCGTCCCAAGCAATCCAAGACCACCCGACACAACACCACCTACTGCCAGACTCACTCCTCCTGTTACCGGAGCCAAAGCTGCACCAAGTATAGATGAGGCCGCCGCAACACCTTTGATCACCTTCGATGTTGTGTTCTCTTTGGATGTACCATGTGTTTCCGTAGTACCTTCAGTTTCTGATTCATTTATTGTATTTGTAACAGACTTTGTTTTGGAGTCAGTTGTACTCTCCGTTCTGGCCAAGGATGAATTCTGTCCATAATTCACCTGAATGCTCGCAAACGGTGATAATTGAGTATATACAGTTTCATATCCTCTTCTCAGTTCTCTTAGCTGCGCCTGGTTTGTTGAATTAGCTATGATGATTCCGGTATACTTCTGTCCCCTCATAGAAAGAACAAGCTTTTCTAATCCCTGCACAAATTCCTGGTTAGTATTAAGATCTTCTTCCTTGCTATTGGCCACACATGAAACCGCCGAAATGCTGTTACCTTTAATCCCACCAATAATATCTTGAATTTCCTCAACAGTATAATCGTGTGTCTTTATTCCCGGGAACTGACCGATCATAGCATTTTCAAGTGTATTTCTAAGAGAACTCGTTGTTCTGTCAGAATCAAGTGATCTTATTCCCATGTAAAAGTCAGTTCTTTCCCCATCACTGTCCAAAATAAGAAAGATGGCTGCATCAGAGGAAGACAAAGTATTAAACACGCTCGCAAATTTATACGAAGCAAACTCATTCTTCTCATACACCATCTCAGTAATCTTAAAGAATAGGACGTTTTCACCTATATTTGACTCAAGGACAGACTTATCCAAAGGAACAATTTCCATTCCCGCAAGATTAGTAATATAGTTCTTCAAAATGACATCATCAACCACACGCAACGCAGCTTGATATCCCTCAGCCACATTTGTGTATTTAGGTACCGGAACATTCTCCGCTTTCTCAACTATATTGGACATTTGATAAAACCTCCTGCTAAAACATTTTCACTCCTTATGCTACAACAATACCATTCTACATAGACAGAATGTGTCGTTCGAAATAATTATTTTTTCAAAAATAATGCCGCACCAGCTACCATTGCAGCACCGCCAATAATCGGCACAACTATAGGCGCATCTGTAACCACAAGCCCGCCTATTAATAGACCCGCACCGACAAGTGCCACAGCCCCACCAGCTATCTTTGTACCGCTTATTTCACTATTCATGTTAGAAATATTTGCAGCATTGTCACCTAGACTATTTCTCTTTGCAGTTTCAGAGGATTTATCAGAATAAAGCTTCTTGACAATCGACTTAAGCAGGTCAACCCTTTCTTTTGAAAAATTATTTACCACTTTTACGGTCTGTTCGTTGAAGTAATTCTTATCCCACTCATCTTGCTGCTTAAAAATCTCTCCATCATGCTCAGCAAACAAATCCGACATCCTGCCATTGGCATAATCTTGCATCTCCGAGAAACTTGCCCCCGATGGATCAAGGATTAAACTATTCTTCATGAGCAGCCTTACACTCAATAAATCATCACTATCTACTGCATCTACAAATTCTTTCGAGATAGCCATTTCACTGTCCTCCTTCCAAATATCTGCATATACTAACTATATCTAATGCTTCTGTCTTTATCTCTTCCAACAGCTGATTATCCCAGGCAATATTATCTATATCATTACTTGAAAGTTTTACTTCTTTATCCACCCTTGCATTTCTTAACAGTTTTGTCATGTTGGATAATTTAATTATCACTTGTCTTTTTTTCTCTCGAACATCATGCAGTTCAATTTGATTGTCGACAGCCTGCTTAACACCTGAAGCCAGGCTCTTACCTTTTTCTGTAAAGGTCTTTGAAATATCCATTCTGTTTGAATACTCCAAGCATCCATCGCCGACCAAGTTTTTTCCCCTGCTAATACTTAATTCATTTTGTGATTTCTGCCCACTGCTTCCGTATACATACGAAATAATCTCCTTTAAGTATTCCATATGTACTTGACTGAAATCATTCATAATGGCCGTTAATTCATAATTCATCAAATCAACAGACCACGGTTTCCCCTTACGTTCTAAATCCTTAGGCTCCATCCATATACTAATTCCAGCTTTCTCTACATACCGAATCATTTCACTATACTTGTAAAAAGAAGTATCCAATAGCAGGCTATTTTTTAGCATTAGCCTTATACCTAATATATCCCTTCTATTTACAGCTTCTATAAATTCATTTGAAACAGCCATTTTTCTATCTCCATTATATTTCCAGGATGGCGTTTACTCTTCTTTGAATATCCTCTAACCATGCCTTTCTACTCTTCGCTTCTTCCAGTTTTTCACGTGCTACTTCCTCATCAACAGCACATCTCTTTAACTCATCAAGCTTCTTCTTTAAGAGTGCGTCCAATTCATCAAATTTTCCTGCGAAGCTACGCTTTACCATTTCAGCGCCTTTCTTCGCATACTCAATAGCCGACTTCTGGTTTTTATATAGTTTTTTCTGTACTGGAACAATAAACTGCGCAGACAGTTTATCGCCATCAATATACTCATGTTCCACCCAATCATAATCATCTATAACGTTATAATCGACATTGAAGCTTGTTCCTATCGTTCTGTTAAGCCATCTTCTTAACCCAAATACTTCCTTATATTCTCTGTGATTGCCAACTACTTCCCAAACTTGCTTAGTGTCAGTTGAATTTACCAAGAAAGACTCAATGTCCCCCATGTCACTAATATCTCCCCGCATCATTTCAAACGGGTCTATTTCAACATCTCCTAAATCTTTTAATTCACGCACTAAATCTGCCAATTTCTCCTTGTATCTTTGAAGTAGAGCATTAGCATTCTTCTTAACCGTGCTATTAACTAAGTTTTCCAACTCTACACTCATTTCCGCCTGAACATCACTTGCAGTGACCATGAGCTTCTTATACATTTCCTCTGCTTCTGCACGAGTCATTTCTTTTTTCTTGGCTTTTTCCAAATGATCCGTGATTTTTTCTTCAGCCTTTTGTACTATTTCAGTAGAACGATCCGTAATTTCTTTGTCATAATTCAATTTCTTTATATCATTCTTAAATTTCTTTGCTTCTTCACCACTCTCAAGTTTCGCATTAATCCCTTCAATCTTCGCAACAATAGCATCCTTCTCCGCCTCGTTAGTCGCAACTTCTTCCACCGCAGTTTCAAAAGTCTTTGCACTCTCAACCCTATTAATAAAGGTATCAACAATATTTTTAATCTTAGCGGTTTTAGAATACTTCAACACATACATGCGAATAGCTTCCTCTACAGGAACGACCCCAGAATGTATTAAAGCCTGCTCTTTGTCATCTTTTTCTTCAATTGCCTTGAAAAGTCTATTCGAAATAATTCCCTTCGCAGATGCTGGCAAAGGAGCATATTCTTCGAAATACATTTCTTTATTTCTATTAAATTTTCTAACCTTGCCTTTTGCTTCATATACATCATCATCGTCATCATCATCGCTATTGGCAAGTACAGTCCTTATATCCAACGCTGTCAATGCAGATGTTGGGAAGATATTCGGATTGTGTATTCCATTATCGGCCAGGTAATCTCTAACTTTTTTCAAAGTCGCATCTATGCTGTCCTCATCCTTCTTAAACTCGTCTAGACCATTTACAACAAATATAAATCTATCGCGAGATTGCTTTCCTCCCACTTTCATACTATCTGCTACTTTTTTTAATAGCTTTGCATCATCTTCGCTCCCAACAGGAGGTCTCATGACATAAAGAACAACTGCTTTAGATGAGTTGTCTATCATCTTATATGTCGTTGCTTTATGCTCTTCATCTCTAGCATTATTAGGGCCAGGTGTATCTACTAAAACCAATGAGATTTCCTCTGAATTAACAAACGGAATATTACCCTCAACCTCAATACGTGATACGGATGGGTCGTCATTAAGACGTTGCATTATCTCATAGGTCAATAATGGATGGGTTTCCAACAACACCTCATCCTTATCATATACTTTTGCTTCAAAATGATCCGCATCATTATCTTTAATTCTAGTAATTGTAGCAGTACAAGCTTCCTTTTTCGCAGGCATCATCTTCTGTGATAACAAAGCGTTTATAAGTGTTGATTTACCAGCACTCATACAAGCAACAACATTTACCTCAAAATCCTTACTACTCGCCATTTTGAACGCATTAATAACACTTGGGCGCTTTAATTCTTCAAATGGACCATCTTGAATATCCTCGAATATCTTCTTTATCGCCTGTTCCTTATCTTTGACTTCTTTGGCCGGAATATGCTTCAGCGAAATATTGATGCCCTTAGCTTTTGCTTCTTCTGCAACAGCAGCAACATCCTCGAAATCAAGAATTGTGCCATGAAAGGTTATTTCAAAGTCTTTTGTACTACACTCCTCAAATAGAATATCTGGTAATTTATCAATCCATTCCTGCAACCTTTGATCCGGATGATTGAGTTTACTATTTTTCTTTAACGGTTTATCATCTATCAAAATCTCTGTTGTAACCTGATACGGATTATATTTAATAAACACTCTCTTCATTTTACAAACCTCCTACTGGTATATTATTTTCTCTAATGATAAAATCCCTGAATGTAACAGCAATTCCTCAAGTTCATCACTACTAGCCCCTTCAACAATAGTCAAGGGATAGAATTTATCATATGAATAATCATCTTTTTTAAGCTTCCTTTTCACAAAATCCAACTCATCCAATTCGTCTTCAGAAAGACTTTCAGAAAATAAAGCCATTTTCCCAAGATACCCCGCATACGCAGAAACAGGATATACAACCGGTTTCTGAAAACCTACTTTTTCTAAATCTCCCACAATATTATTTAAGGTATTTTTTACGGAACCTTCATTTTTTCTGTATCTGTCTAATCTGTTCACGAGAAATATGATATCTCCATCATAATTGTTCTTTACATATTTCAAATGTTTTATGTCATCATCCCTCGCCGGTTCTTCCCCGTTTATCAAGTATATCATCAGATCACAATCCACATTTTTAATTGCTTCATTTGTTATCTTTCTATGGCTTTTATTCATAGCAGAGTTAACGCCTGGAGTATCTATAATACAAATATGTGCGTCGATTTCTCCTATACTTCTAAATCTTGTTCCCACTATTATATCCGTACTATCATTCTCAGAATTATCAGTCATTAGGGTTTCAACCGAAGCATCTAGTTCCAAGTCATGATCCAACTCATAGTTCAGCCCATCTTCTCCTGCCTTATTATAGAGATAATGCAATTTGGCTGTACACGCTTCTCCTTGCGTTTTATTAATCTTCTTTCCCGCAAGTGCATTCAAAAGTGTCGATTTTCCGGCACTCATATTTGCTGTGATCATTATCTTTTTCAAGGGTTGAGCCTTAAATGAACGATTGTTCCATATGATCGTATACACGTCTTTCAATTCTGCAAAGCTCTTCAGAAAGCTATCAGACTCCGTAGAATAGAAAGCCTCATATACGATCTCAAGTTTTTTACGATACCGTTCACCATAGAACTCTATTATATCTTCGACAATTTTCTGACCTTTCTTTTTATCATCAAAATAACGAATAAAAAGGCAATCAGTCAGCAAATAATATCTGTATTTGAAAAACTTAAACTGCTCAATTATATTTAAATCTTTTGTCTTTTCCTTTCCTAACTCAAAACCTTCCCCAACAATCTTATCGCTGTATAGCTTAAGCATTTGTTTTGACCATAAATCTCCTCTTCCCTGTTTCTCTACAAAGAATTTAAGCAAAACAACATACTTCTTTCGCAATCCCTCATTCTTCCCCAAAATAGGATGAACATTCAGATATTGCTGCACCTGCAACATCTCTGGCTTCATATACGCTTCACCTCATCTCAATTATTTTTACCATATCCCCTTGACTCCTCAACCACATTTCTATTCCTTTACCAAACACCTCCGCTGAAATTGTATAAATACCATCTTGTTCGCTTTCTATTACGGCGGTAGGCAACCTATCAAGAACAGCCTCCACCGAATTACCGGAATAGGTAAACCTTACCCTTTGCAACTTTCCACCATACATAAACTGTATTCTCTTTCGGAATTCTCCTTCCTCGAACCTATTAGCATATGGTATATGGAAATGCTCATCCAGTATTTTATATTTCTTAATCCTGTCAATTCGGTATATCGTCGGATATGCATCATTCAGAACATCGAAATCCTCTTTAACATTTTCATCATCTATAAAAGCCGTCACATAAAAATAATACTCCGAGAACATTAACGAAACCGGCTTTACTTTTCTTCTGACAACAGCCTTGTCTTTTGTTCGTTGATAACTGATATCAATATACTTATTCTCCCTTATCGCCTTTCCGATATCCCACATTTTATCAATAAACTCTGACCGATGCCGAGGCTCTATGTAGTGATATTCCTCATTTTGAATCAGATCGTTTACATCCTTATGATTTACCTTTGGAACACAGCAATCTATCAATCTTGATAGCATTCCGGTCATTTCCTTTTTGGTAAATGCCCTACTGTCCAACAATATCTTACAAATTGCAAGAATTTCACTATTACTTAGTTTCATGTCAAAGATCTGTTCAAGACGATACCCCTTATTTATTCTGTCATAAACCACCGTATTAATTGTTCCGGTTTCAGTGAATTCTTTATCCATATAACTACGGATATCTTCTATATCTCTTTGAATACTACGCTCATTTACTCCATAGTTTTGTGCTTCTTCAGCTTTATTAACAATGTATCCATTCATCAGCTTTGAGTATATCCCCAAAACTCGATCTATCTTATCGCTTCCCTGGTAATCTTCTGTCATAGCCAGCACCTCATCCATCACATTTTATCATTTTGGATAGACAAATTATGTCTCTTTGCTCCTCCAATTTCGATATTTCCCAGACTTAACTCGGTCATCTTTTGGTTTTTCAGCATCTTCCGGAATTGCCCATACATTTCCAAACTTCTCCGCACCTTCTATACGTCCCTCTAGACATAGTGTATTAATCCTTCTTTCGCTGATTCCCCACTCCTTAGATACTTCCGCAATCTTTTTATATCCCTGCATTGTGCACTTCCTTCGATAAACAAAAAGCGACATTATGAAATGCAGACGCACCCACAATGTCGCTTAAACTCATATACCGGTAACTGGCTGACATTGATCATCTGGCTTTCGCTTAGTAATCTTTAGTCCCTTTAGCTTTGCGTCACCACCTTTCGATGGTTTTGCCACTAATATATAAATTATAGGCGAACGCTCGAACAAAGTCAATATGCCATTGTCGGATTTGCACAATTTTGTGAGATATTCACAAATATTTTAGTCAAAAATAGCTACAAACACTCCCTTTACCGCACCAACCGCAGCTCCTACCGCGGCACCAACAATCTTGCCAGGAATTCCCAAGATATCTCCGCCAACTTCAACTCCCTTGTCGAACCCGTCGGTAATACAATCCCACACGGTCTCTCCAAAGCTACTTTTGATGCTTTTCTTGTAATCCTTCTCCTCATCATCATGAAGCCAGTTATCCTCTTCCTCATTGATGTTGTCTGCCAGAGCAAGCCTTTTATCCTTCGGAACTGCCTTGATGATATAATACATAAGCTTTGTCAGGTTATACGGCTTCCGCTGATCGCCACCTTCTTCCTTATATCCTGCACAATAATAAATCGGACGAATGCTCAGACCAGTTGCTTCCTTAACCCTATTCTGAACTGAATCAGCCTTTTTCTTAAGGAACTCCTTCAGCACTTCATCAGGTGCATTCTCCTCTTCATTCCAATGGGTTCCTTTCATTGCTACATCAGCCTGATTGAGTGCAAGCAGGATACGATCCTTTGCATCATCCCCCAGCGCAGGTATCAAAATATTGTTGATCAAATCATAGGAAGTACCGAGATCCTTGGAAGAAGAATCAAGGATAACAACCACAAGGTCAATCAGCGGATTTCCATCCTCGTCAAGCTCATTTAATTTTTCGAGAATAGATCTGCTGATTCTCTCATCACTTGCTACACCATCCCCAAGACCCGGAGTGTCCCATATTGTCAGATTATCAAGTTCAAACTTCTCAATAATCGAAGTTTCCGGATCCACACCTACTCCAACCTTTGCAACATCCATATTGAAAAGAGCATTCACCGTGGAACTCTTTCCAGCCCCTGTCGAACCTGCGAGCATAATATTTACCTTCTGGTTTCTTACCTTGATCAGTCTTGATAACCTTTTGGCCTTCTCACCATCGGGAATATCCAGTCCCATGATTTCCTCTTCCAGGAGAACATAAATACTCTTTTTACCTTCCTTGCGCACTTCAGGCTCCGGCTCATTGACCTCCTTTTCGATGTCCTGAAGTTCCTCCTCGGATAACAACTCCTCGTCATCCTGAACAACGGTTTCTACCTTTTCTACCTTACTCATGTTGTTTTCCTCCTATTGAATTATTCTTTTTCCCTGCTACTGTGTTTCGTATTTGGTGAACTTGGTAGTCTAAACTTATCAAATCACATAGACAGATATTGTCTTTCTAAAATTTTTTTTATATTTCTTTTCTATATTTTCAGACCGGACCATAGCGCAATCCATTTTATATAGCTATGATTAATTGATTTCACCATCTTTAGAGCATATACTACCAAATACCATAGACAGAAACTGTCCTTCAGAAAAAACACAAAAAAATAGAGCCGAAGCTCTATTTTTATTTTTATGATACAAATAATTGCACATAAAATCACATCTTAAATTCCACAGTATTATTTTTCTCCCTTTTTACAAAAGTGTTGTATTGCCCCCATTTTGGTGGTAATTTATCATCAATTTCCCCAGCGCCACCTATCGTAAGGAATAGAATATCTACCACAGCCTTCATACTTAAGGCTCATATCACTGTTCTTCGAGATACCTCACCCTTTTATCATGCATTTTGGCATACTCAATCTCGTATCTCGTGCTCTCACCGATATATCCACCAACATTGATAACATAGATCTCATCAGCCATATCAATCTTCCGTCTATGCATATCGTCTAGCATTTTCTTGGTCTTTGAAAACGTTCCTTCGTCCATTCCATCCCAAACTTCTTCATCACCGGAATGCCCAAACAGTCCCACGCTAATAACAATGTTTCCCTCAAGCGTCAGTCTCTTTTGTGCTTCTATGAAAGCATCCTTAAAACGTGTACTTCCGCAAAGTGTAATCACGGGATATCCGGCTTTTGCTCTACGCAAATTCTCAATCAGAAAGGGAATACCCTTTGACAGCCAAAAGGAACCACTCACAGACCCCGAAGACATCCCTCCATGCGCAAATCGCTCAACATAAACATCTGTATCAAATGATAAAGCCTTTCCGGTCGCTTTCTCGAAATACTCTCCAACAAATGCTGCTATACCATAATCATCAATATCCAGGGATTCCCCTACACAATGATCCTTCATCTCTTCCCACAGATATGGATCCCCACGTAGCCCCCACTGAGTCGGCTTTCTTTCGAAAATAATGGATAAATCCTTTTCAGATATCTTCGTTTCATCTGATGGTGATTTTATCTGCTCATCAAACTGTTTCTTTGCTTTTTCCATCTCTGACGATCCAAAAGCACACAGTTTCACATCAATCTCATAATCAGGAAAATCTTCTGCGAATCTCTTATAAGCCCTAACACACTGCTTAGTGGATTCCGCTACTGGGTTCTCAAGGTTTCCTCCGAAAATGCTTGAGCTTATAAGCGGAAATGAAATGCTATGATAGCCATTATCTTTAAGCACCAAAAGCGAGTTGTAATATGCCCTAAACAACTCTTCAAAAGCCGTGGGCGTAACACCAAAATTCGGTCCCACTGCATGGATTATTGCCTTGGCGTTTTTCATTTTAAATGCCGGGGTTATAACAGCATCTCCGTCTTTTAAAGGCGTATCATACTTTTCACAGGCCTCTGTAAGCTCTCGCATTCCTGCTTTCTTAAAAATCACCCCACATATACCGCCGCCAGCCCACAAACCATCATTTGCAGCATTTACAACGGCATCAACCGTTTGATCCGCACAAGATGCATGTAATAGTTCAATCTTACTTGACGGAGCCTTTCGTTTCTCTGGTACTACCTCTTTAGAGACTTCCTCCATATTATGTGTATCTAGTATTCTTCTGAACACATCATAATTCTTACTTCCACTCGCTGGGCGATAAATGGCGAATTCAACCTGTTTGAAAACCTTAGGAAACTCCTGTAGCACAGTTTTGTATGCCCTAGCAACAACTTCCGGGTCATTCTGAAAAGCTCCGCATCCAAATGCTCCAAGAACAAGTATGTCTGCCCCTTTTGCTGCAGCACAGGTCAACATATGCATAGCCCTTTTTACATGATATCCGAAAAGCTCTGCATTGTTCATATATGTCCCGCCATTCACCAACGGAGCATGTTTATTCGATTTATCACGCAGATCAGGGGCAGCAATGGTGATAACATCTACTGTAATCCAGTCTTCCTTAGGCATTCTTTTCGGAAGATCCTCATCCGTTTTGCAGATAATAACTCCCTCAGTATAAATAAGAGAATCTGTCGCCTTCGGTGTATTGAGATCATGATGATGCTTGTAAAATGTATCGCGAAGAGTCCGACGATATAATAACGGATAAAGAGTGGAAGTCCGGCACAGGCTTTCCTCCTGAGCACTGCTCCCTTTTGTTACACCACCACCGGCATGGAATGCGTTTGCAAAGTTCATAACAGCAATCTTAGAACCGGGACTCTCTTTATAGAGTCTCATTGCTGCCTGATAACTACGATCACCCGAAACAGTTATAAGCATGTCCTTTGTATCAGACGCATTAAATGCCGGATAATCATCCTCATAAAAAACCGTGGTATTCTTCTTTGCAGCAGATATAGATGCAGAAAGATCCGGATCGCTGTCAATCCAGTTCATCGTATCCTGAAATACCGCTATTCTCTCATCCGATGTTGACATACCTATATCCCTCACATTCCAAATTCAGCGCAGAGCTTGTCAAAACGAGCCTGCTCCTTTTCCTTTACCGCCTTAGACGAATCCTTCAGACAATGATCTATCACATCTGCGTCCTTGAGCAGTTCATCCATAGGACTGTCCACTACTAACTTATCGTCGTGATGATAAATGGCGGAACAGATCATGTCAGTCTCTGTCCCGTCAGTCAGTTTTAGTTCTCCCAGTATTTCCCTTGCAAGATCAGCCCCTTTATGAGCATGATCATCATATGAGCCGGTCTTATAAGCATGTAGGTCATGAAGCATAGCCGCCATAGATGCAATCTCCGGATCAAGTCCTCTCTTCTTCGCTATCATGGTAGCTGCAAGCGATACACCATAGAGGTGGGCTATCGCGCTGGTACGCTTGTCCGGATCCTCCATCTTATTGATCTCGGCATCCACATATTTGCGAAGTTCTTTTAATCTGCTCATGATCCGATCACTCTCCTACTTCTTTCTGTTCTTGTATTCCTTCTTCATTTTCTCGATTGGATTCTTTGCTTTAATTCGCTCCTTCGATAAAACACTCCCATCTAACTCCATCAGCTTATTAACCCTCATATGCCGATTATTGTGGCTATCTCTCTTACTTGCCGATTCCCAAGGAGCTTTCCCACGTCCGTTATAAACCTCGTAAACGTCACCCTTCTTTGTAAGATACAAAACAAGGAGATACTCCGGCTCTTCATTGATCACAATATCTTCCTGTTGAGTTATCTTGATTTGAACCCTCTTTCCATCAACCTCTCCATCATGAGCGGGCATAGATGCTGTATAAAGGCGGATTCCGTAATAATAACTGGCAATTACCTCTCCTATACTCCCCACAAGATGTCCATCTAAAGTGAAATGCCTTCCCGGGAAGTCTTCTTCCAACTCATTAACTATTCTTATAAGGCGTTGTACCTTATTTTTTATTCCGTCCATTTTCTCTGCAGAATATGGAATATACTCCTCCTGCTTCACTTACGTATGCCTTTCTCCTTGTAATAATATGCCCCATCACGATATTCCAGATAATCTATGGTCGTCCTGTTTATGAGATCAACCGCCATATTCTCAGGATATACTGGCATATACCAATAATAATAATCATCAAGGATTAAGTAATTATTCTTATGACCATAAAAATATCCAATCACTGATCCCTTGTTAATTGTTTGTACCAGTCTTTCAAACAGAAGCTTGTCTTCCTGCGATAACCATCTTTTTACAAGATATTCATGCGGAGCCGTCTTTGCATAGGTTGTCGCATATTTCCATTGATGGTTTTCAGCAAACACCTTTGCTTCTGTTTTGGAAAATGGAATCGCTGTATCTTCGCTTCTTCTTTCCGCTTCCAATGACAAGAGTTTCGCTTTGGCTTCGTTCTCTGTATCAAAGGAAACATCATGAAAGTCCTCGTTCAAGTGCTGTATCCCTTTTGTATCTTCGTAAAAAATCCCCCACCTAGTTTTTCAATGTCATTAAGTTAAGTGTGACGACAATAAGACTCTTATACCAGAAATGGTATAGGGGTCTTTTTTTTCTGAAAAAAAGTTGACAGCAGGACTGAAAAGTGCGGCCGCTTTCGCTACTGATTGTTTTTAGAGGTAGCGAAAGCGGCCCTTGAAATTGTAAGCATATTTCTCAATTTCAAGGAGGCGCACATGAAACCACAAATAGTAAAGGATCTTTTGATGTCTCAGATCAAAACAATTGCTGCTAATGCCAAGTCTTTCTGTATCGATGCCGAGAGGAACTTCTCAAGAAAAAGAAAACTGACTATGGAAAAAATCATTACCGGAATCATTGGTATGGGAAGTGGCAGCCTTACAAATGAATTGCTGGATCTTTTTAATGATAGTCCTGAAACTCCAACTTCGTCTGCTTTTTGCCAACAGCGCTCCAAGATTACTGTAGAGGCTTTTGAAGCAGTATTTCGACTTTTTTCAAAAAAGCTATGCGATTCTTTTGATGATGAGTTACCTGTACTGGCTGTCGATGGTTCAAAAATCCAAATCCCGACTAATCCAGATGATGTAGATTCCTTCATGCCTGGGGCAAATGGTCAGAAATCCTACAATCTCCTCCATTTGAATGCTCTATATGACCTCAAGCATCAAATCTATCAGGATGCGATTATTCAAAAGATTAAGTCAGCCAATGAACATCTTGCTCTTGTAGAGATGGTTGATCGTTCTTTACTGCGCAATGCTCTTTTGATGGCTGACAGAGGATATGAAAGTTACAACAACCTTGCTCACATTCAGGAAAAGGGTTGGTATTTTCTTTTTCGAATTAAAGATGGCGACTATGGCATTAAACAAGGGCTGACATTGCCAGATGAAGATTCTTATGATATCAGTTTTGAACTTAATCTCACTCGGAAGCAGACAAAAGAAGTGAAGGAATTGATAAAAGACAGAAATCATTACAGGTGGATTCCAAGTGACATGGTATTTGATTACCTTCCGCCCAAAAGTCGAAAAAGTGATCCGGTCAGATTCTATAAACTATCATTCAGGATTGTGAGATTTCCTATATCCGAGGAGACAAATGAAACAATCATAACGAATCTTCCAACAGATAAATATCCAGCAGAAGAAATAAAGAAACTGTATGCTTCACGATGGGGAATCGAAACATCTTTCAGGGATTTGAAATATACCATGGGAATGCTTGATTTTCATTCAAAAAAGGTGGAATGCATACAGCAGGAAATATATGCACATCTTATAATGTATAACTTTGCGGAAATGATTACCTCGCACGTAGTCATTAAGAAAAAGCAAAGAAAATATACATATAAAGCCAATTTTTCGGTCGCAGCTCACATGTGCAGAAAGTATTACCGTGGCACGACATCTCCACCTGATCTGGAAACCATCATTTCAAGAAATCTTGTACCTATTAGACCAGACAGGCACCGGGTAAGATACCAGTCTACAAGAATCTTCAGAGGTTTCCTCTATAGGGTAGCATAAAGCTTTGAATTTTACACGTTAAATTCAGGCGGATTATAATCCGTCTTTTTGACGTGGAAATGACATAGAAAAAGAGGATGAAGGAACTATTCCAACATCCTCTTTGATTCTTTTTGTCCCCGAGTCCAATGTTAACTTAATGACATTGGT
>NZ_AUKE01000022.1 GCF_000424585.1 Butyrivibrio sp. MC2013 | reverse complement strand
TTTGATGTCTCCAGTGCCATTATCAGTAATAGCAGGAAGCGAGATGGAAGCAGGATCAAACCCTTCGGCCATCTTTTCGCGGAGAATCCTCTGCCATTTAAAGAAGAGACCTCTGCTGATCCCATGCTGTTTGCAAAAAGTCTGCTTGTCGAGTCCGCTGCTGGCTTGAGCTTCAAGGATTGGGATCCATTGCTTAAGCCTAATATCCATCACAAATTTGTCCATAATAAAAGCCCTCCAAAACCAATAGTTTCTCTAAGAGAATACTAATGATTTTGGAAGGCTGTTCAAAGACGCGTTTTGTTTACCGCTTACTATGAAAGCAACAGGAGGGGATAAAAGGTATAAAAAATCTCTTTAAAATGGATAACCCTATTCCGATTAGTTTACTATACTAAAAAATATCATCAGCAGGAAATTGAGTCGGAAATCATGTTTATGATTGTCTGATTTCTGAAACATGAATAAATATTAGGGAGTGTCATAATGGATTCTGTTTTGTACAAACCAAGAAATGAAGGGCTGCAAATTCAACTACGGCGTTACCGGGATGCTTTAGCTCTTAGCGGAAGTATGGTGATTGTTTTATCCGTTTGGGACATCATTAAACTATTTATCAGTTTCTTCCTGGGTGAAAACACGATTTCTGAAATCATTGAAAGCATTATGGCTCAGGGTGTCTACGAGGTTGCCGGCGCCGGACATGAAAAAGTGATGAGAGCCTTATTATGGGCAGGCTTTATGGTTGTGATTCTGATCTTCAGTCTGGTCATTTTTTTGTTCCACTATTATATTGGCATGAGTGCATTCCGGACCGGACGTCAGACAGTGAAGAAGGATAAACGCTTTTACCTTACGCTGACGGTATTCTGCGTAGTTGTGTCAGCGGTGCTGATCATATTGAACACCATAAGTTTTATGACGTCCACAGATTCGAGTGCAAACGTTGATATAGCATTTTTCATCATGGAAGTAACAGCATTTATAAACTATATTTACATTTTATATGCGGCAGGAAAGATTAAAAAATTGGAAAAGGCGGGGGGCGTGAGGAAATGACAGTTTGGCAGAAGATTAGAAAAATCCTCTTGGGAATTGCTATGATCCTGATTGGAGCAGCCCTGTTCATCTTTGGAGAAGAAGCATATATGGCTATTATAGGTTTCGTTTCTCTGGCGCTTGAAATCATGGGGATTCGCATGCTCTGGTTTTACTTTAGGATGGCAAGGCATATGGTCGGCGGACGGAGTATTCTTTTTCGAGGAATACTCTTCATTGATTTTGGTGTGTTTACCGGTTCTCTTGTCTGGGTTCCCAGGATGTATGTACTTATTTATCTCGCAGGGACTCTGGCTTTTTCAGGTGCAGTGAACATAATTGGAGCCAATGAGGCCAGAGGAATTCAGAGTTCCTGGAAACTCAAGGCATTTGAAGGAGCAGTAAAAGTGCTGATTGCGGTCTGCTGTCTGATCTTTATGAGAAGCGGAGCAAGAGTAGTGGATATCTGTGCTGTCGGTTTCGTTTTCTCGGCAGTTATGAATATTGCTAATGCATTCCGCAGGCAGCAGGTTATTACGATAGATTAGTACAGGAGCAGAGACAAAATGCAGGGAGATTTTCACTATTATGCAACCTACTGCGCTGCAGTGCTTGCAGGATACGATCATAAAAACAGTGTCGATATTTGCCATGCAGCACAGCTTGTGGACCACTGCTCGCGCACCTGGCTGAAAAAAGCCGGCGGCCCATCGCAGGCTGCCACAACACAGCTTCAAGCTGAGCTTTTGCAGGCAAGGACTGATCCGATAGGGCTGTGCGATATAACAAGGATCTGGTCTTCTTTTCATTTCCTGCCGAGGGATCTGTATGCTGATATCAACATGGGCTCACAGAACTATAAAGACAAATACCGCCTTATATGCGGGCCAAATGGCAATCTGCTTGTCGATACGGTTAAGCTTGCAAAGGGAAAAGGGACAGAAGCCGCAGGCATAGCGATGCATGTACTGGCAGACACCTGGGCACATACTTATTTTGCAGGTACACCGTCCCTTGTTATCAATAATACGAACTGGTATTTTTATGAACTATTTCCGAGGGATGACGGGGAACCGGAACGCAGGCAGATAAAGTTCTCACATAACCCTTCTGCTTCGGAGGATGTGGACAAGCCGGTATATGTTGGAAGCGTATACCAGTCAGATGAGAATTCAATCATGAATCTCGGTCATGGACGAGCAGGACATCTGCCTGACTACAGTTATATCCGGTATGTTTATCTGCCTGCCTGGGGCGGCTATAAAGAAATCGTGAAGGACAATCCTTATGACTATGAGCACGCATTTGCTCAGATGGTATATGCCCTGGGCTACCTTAACGGTGGGAGGGATGAGTTTGAAAAAGAGACCTATGCCACAGATAAGATTGCTCTACACATTGAAAGAATCCGGGAAATAATTACCAAAAGGCAGGTTGATGCTTCTAAAGACTGGAAGGCTTTTGGCGAAAGTCTTTCCGGAGAGATGATTCCGGATTTTGATAAGGACGAACATATAGCGGAATACAAAGCAGGAAATAGAGAAGATACATACCTGGGACGGTTTTTTCAAGCTGCTAATTCCCAGAAAAAAATGGTGTCATCAAGGATCATGGAATCAGGCAACCGTCTTGCAGGATTGGTATAGCTTAAATAGGAAATGGTGGACTTAGCAGAATTGATCAAGCTTCTTATGACATAGCAGTAATAAATCAGATAAGAAAGGAGAAAAGATATGATATCGGTTATTAGTTTTGTTCTGTGTTTAATCATTATTGGTATTCTTTACAGGAATATGATTGCCTGGGAAGGAGACTATCGGATTTCAAGAGGACAGGCTTTGCTGCCGGTGTTTCTTGGGCTTTTATCTGTGCCGATTTCATTTATTTTCGCTTTAATAATTGGGTTGTGCTTCAGGTCGGTAACCGGGTTTGCTCCTTCAGAGGGACCGGCATTACTTGCCAGTTTCAACCATGCGCTTTTCTCAGCGGCTATGAGTGAAGAGCTCGCAAAACTACTCGTTACACTTATTGTATTATGCATTTTTAGAAAAAAAATGAGAAATGTATATGAATATATGCTGATAGCAGGGGCTGTCGGATTCGGATTTACTCTTATAGAAGATTTTGTATATAGTGCCGGGCTTTCAGGTCTTGTGATGAGACTGCCGAATATAACACTGCATACGATGCTTGGGCTTGCCATGGGAAGGCATCTTGGACTTGCCAGATATAACAAAGTAACAGGCAGTGGGTCTGTAATAAAAGAATATCTTCTTGCATATTTTGTCCCTGTATTGTGTCATGCTGTTTTTGACTTTTTTGCTGCAAACAAGCTAATACATGCCGGGGAAAATGTAGAGGTTGAGACAGCAGAAATACAAAGATCAATATATATTGGGGTTGGTATGGTGTTAATTGCGGTAATTCCGGTATTTATATTTCAGATATACTTATTCAAACGCCTTAAGAAAAACGCCTCAAATCTTGTAGCTCTTTCGTTCACAGGTGCTGGAAGTACAAAACAGGAGAACACTAATGCTTAAAAAGTATATTGAATTCATGAAAAGATCAGACGAGAATGGTAAGGAGCATTGCTTATGGAAAACAAAAAAGTAAGGAAACATTCATTATGTGAAAAAAATGCAGTAATTGCAATGATACTGACAGTTCCTCTGGGTTTATTAACTCAATTGAGCGGCCAGCCACAGGGAGCAGTAAGCGCGCTTATTGTCTCCGCTCTGTCCCTGGTTCTTCTGATCATTTATAATAAGTGGTTTTCGCCTGAATTTGATGGCGTGTTTAAGGCTCATGTTCCGGTAAAAGAGATACTTATGGTATCCTCTGCGATGGCAATCCTTATTATCGGATGCATAATCATAAATGCTATATATAGTGGACTTGCTTTCAAACCATCATTTTCTTTCGTGTGCCTGGCACTAATGGCCGGCATTAGTGAGGAGACCATTTTCAGGGCGATGCTTATTCCTATAGGAATGAGATATCTGAAGGTGAAAAATAGGGCAGTGGCAGCAGTAATTATCTCATCTGCCATCTTCGGACCGATCCATTTGACAAATATATTCGTAGGAGCAGATCCTGTCATGACTCTGATACAGGCATTCATGGCGACCTGTGGCGGTTTTGTTCTCGCCGGAATATATCTGAGGACCGGCTCGGTAATCCCGGGAATGATTGCTCACGCTGTGTATGATTTTATCAATTTTGTTACAGATTCAACCATCAATGAAAAGGGCGTTGTAGTTTCTGATAGCGGGAATGTTGGTATTTCGTATTATGTGATTATACTGGCGGTTTCGGTGACACTTCTTGTGGCAGGATGTTATCTTATCAGAAAGACTAAACAGGAAACAATAGAGAATATATGGCAGACCAAGTGGAGCAACTGAATTCAATCGGAGAAGGAAACAAATCTGTTCTTAAAGGGACTGACCTATTCCGTGCTGCTATCGGCGCTTCTCTGGGTATTTTCAAGAGACCTGTGCTATAATAAAAGCTCACATTCGGGGGAATATAATATGAAGGTTGGATTATCAGCTTGAGCAGATTGGTGAGATATTAAAACTGTAAAAAAAAGCAATTCAAAATTATGAGTTATACAAAGGGATTTTTATGAGTATTTTGACTGTTGAGCACCTGACCCACGGATTTGGGGACAGGGCTATATTTGATGATGTGTCCTTCAGACTCCTGAAGGGAGAGCACATAGGACTGGTTGGGGCTAATGGCGAGGGCAAGTCTACCTTTATGAATATCATTACAGGTAAGCTTACTCCCGATGCCGGCAAGATAGAATGGGCCAAAAATGTGAAGGCAGGCTATCTGGATCAGCATGCTGTATTAAAGAAAGGCATGACCATAAGAGATGTACTGGCGTCAGCCTTTGACTCGCTATATGAGATGGAGCGCAGGATGAATGAGATCTGCGATGCCATGGGCGAAGCGGATGAAGCGCAGCTGGAGGAATATATGGAGGAGCTTGGTACTATCCAGGATCTTCTGACCAATCATGATTTCTATCTTCTTGATTCCAAGATTGAAGAGGTGTCAAGGGCGCTGGGCTTTTTGGAATTGGGCCTGGACAGAGACGTGACTGAACTCTCCGGAGGACAGAGGACCAAGATACTCCTTGCCAAGCTCCTTTTAGAGAAGCCTGATATCCTGCTGCTGGACGAGCC
This sequence comes from Butyrivibrio sp. MC2013, assembly GCF_000424585.1. Taxonomy (GTDB): domain Bacteria; phylum Bacillota; class Clostridia; order Lachnospirales; family Lachnospiraceae; genus Butyrivibrio. The sequence continues at coordinate 46,710 of NZ_AUKE01000022.1, read as the reverse complement.
TACCAATTATCTGGATGCAGAGCATATAGTATGGCTCACCAGATATCTTCAGGATTATGAGAATGCTTTTATCCTCATATCTCATGACATACCCTTCCTCAACAGCGTGGTCAATCTCATATATCATATGGATGGACAGACCCACAGCCTGGATAGATATGTGGGAGATTATGATAAGTTTACGGAAGTATATGAGGCCAAGAAAGCCCAGAGAGAAGCTGCCTATAACAGGCAGCAGCAGGAGATTGCTGATCTCAAGGACTTTGTGGCAAGGAATAAAGCCAGAGTGGCTACCAGGAACATGGCCATGGCCAGGCAAAAGAAGCTGGACAATATGGATCTGATTGAAAAGATCCAGGAAAAGCCAAAGCCTGAATTCTTCTTTAAAACTGCCAGGACTCCCGGCAAATTCCTCTTTGAGCTGGAGAATCTGGTGATAGGCTATGATGAGCCTTTGTCAAAGCCCCTTACTCTGGCTATTGAGAGAAATACCTTTACAGTGCTGAAGGGTGCAAACGGTATAGGTAAGACTACGCTCCTAAAGAGCATCCTGGGCCTTATCCCTGCCATATCCGGCAAGGTTCACAGGGGAGAACATGTGGAGATAGGCTATTTTGAACAGGAGATGTCACCCGATATACAGACTACCTGTATTGAAGAGATATGGAATGAATTTCCGGGCTTTACCCAGTATGAAGTTCGCTCCGCCCTGGCCAAGTGTGGCCTCACAACCAAGCATATTGAGAGCAAGTGCAAGGTCCTCTCCGGTGGCGAGCAGGCCAAGGTGCGTCTGTGCAAGCTGATGAACAGGGAGTCCAATATACTGGTACTGGATGAGCCCACCAACCATCTTGATGTGGATGCCAAAGAGGAACTACACAGGGCACTTAAGGAATATAAGGGAACAGTGATCATGGTGTGCCATGAGCCTGATTTCTATGAAGATCTTGCTACAGATGTGATAGACTGCAGCAAATGGACCACCAGGATTTGAGGAGGATACAGATGCCTGATCATAAGCAGCTAATGCAGGATATATGCGCGGTAATGAGAGAGTGCGGAGATATCATGCTCTCTACAGATTTCAAGGAAAGACAGGAGGCTACTTCTTCCAAAGAGGGCAGGCACAACCTGGTCACGCTTTATGACAGTATGATCCAGGATAAGCTCAAAGATGCTCTTTCCAGGATCTTTCCCCAGGCCCTTTTTTACGGCGAAGAAAACGGCGACAGAGATGACATCTCCAAGGGCTATGCCTTTGTTGTAGATCCCATAGACGGGACCAGCAACTTTATCAAGGGCCTTATGCGCAGCTGCATTTCCGTGGGCATGACGTTGGATGCCATACCTATGATGGGTATCATATATGATCCCTACAGAGATCATTTCTATACGGCTATAAAGGGCGAGGGGGCTTTTCTCAATGGCAGCCCTATCCATGTTAATAGAGACAGTCTTGAGAACGGTATAGTGACTATCGGTACCGCTCCGTATAATAAAGAGCTGACGGAAGAATCATTTGCATTATATAAGAAGTTTTTTGGCAAATGTATTGATATCAGACGCTTTGGCTCAGCTGCTCTTGATATGTGTGATGTGGCAGCAGGCAGGACCTGCCTCTATGCCGAGCCCATAATAGAGCCCTATGATATCTGCGCAGGAGTGGTCATCGTAGAGGAAGCAGGAGGCGTGGTGACAGATCTAAACGGTGAGCCTGTCAGCATGCTGAAGAAATCTTCCATTATGGCAGATAACGGTCTGTGCAGAGACTGCTAAAGATCACTGTTTTATTACATATACAGAGATCATTACTGATCTTAAAGCGACCTATTTATTAATTTAACAGGTCACAAAATAAATACCTGCAAGCATTAACTTATGTGTCCCACTGATGGGAAGCAGAGCTGATGCTTGCAATTTTTTTTGTTTTAGATGGAGGCATATAAACTGCAAAGGATTTTCTAGTATCATAAAAGAATTTTCATAACAGTTTTATGGTCAAATAAGCAATAATAATCTTGCTGGAAGTAAATTTATCGTCGATATCACAAAAGGTCAGTTATCATATATCTATTATTAATGATAAAAAACATACAATAGATATACGAATATGTGATAGTCACGAAAAGATTAAAAAGCGTTCTGGCAGAATCACAACAAAAGTTCCTTGAAAAGGCAAAAAATTGTAAAAAAAGATTAAAATATTGTACAAATGATGATATAATAATTTGTGGTTACTTGATCGCTTGGTCCTTTTGACGAAAAAGGAAGTGATCCTAACAATATTCTTTAGGAGGAAGGAATTATGAAAAGACAGGTTTTGAAGAAGGCAATGTGCTTCGCTACAGCAGCAGTTCTGCTTGCTGGTTGCGGTAACAGCACACCCGCTGAGCCCGCTGCTCAGCCCGCTGAGGAGACTCAGGCAGAAGCTCCCGCTGAAGAGACAGCAGAAGCTCCCGCTGAAGAAGTTGCATCTCCCGGAGGAAGAGTTGGTGTATCAATGCCCACCAAGGATCTTCAGAGATGGAATCAGGACGGCGACAACATGCAGAAAGAGCTGGCAGCTGCAGGATATGAAGTTGACCTTCAGTATGCATCCAATGACGTTCAGACTCAGCTTTCCCAGGTTGAGAACATGATCAATGACGGTGCTGACGTTCTGGTTATCGCAGCTATCGAGGGTTCTTCACTTGGTGAAGCTCTTGATATGGCAAAGTCTGCAGGCATCCCCGTAATCGCTTACGACAGACTGCTCATGAACTCAGACGCAGTTTCTTACTATGCTACATTTGATAACTACATGGTTGGTACAGTTCAGGGCCAGTATGTAATCGATAGTCTTGACCTTGACAATGCTGACGGACCTTTCAATATCGAGTTCACAGCCGGTGATCCCGGTGATAACAATGCCGGCTACTTCTTCAACGGTGCTATGGATCTGCTTAAGCCCTACATCGAGGCTGGCAAGCTCAACGTTGTATCCGGCCAGACAGAGTTCAACGATGTTGCAACTCCTACATGGGCTTCTGAAGTAGCTCAGTCCAGAGCAGAGAACATTCTCTCCTCATTCTATGCTGATGGAACCAATGTTGATGTATGGCTTTGCTCCAATGACTCAACAGCTCTTGGTGTAGAGAACGCTCTTGCAGCTAACTACACAGGCACATATCCCATCATCACAGGTCAGGACTGCGATATTGAGAATACCAAGAACATGATCGCAGGCAAGCAGTCAATGTCCGTATTCAAGGATACACGTACACTTGCTTCTCAGGTTGTTAAGATGGTTGGTCAGATCCTTACAGGCGCAGATGTTGATGTTAACGATACAGAGACATACAACAACGGAACAATCACAGTTCCTTCATTCCTCTGCGAGCCCGTATTTGCTGATGCTAACAACTACAAGGAACTCCTTATCGATTCCGGATACTACACCGAAGATCAGCTTCAGTAATACTTAGTGATTCTATTGGAGTGAACGGTTTATTACGGACCGTTCACTCCTTTCCATTTACAGCAATAAACATTCAATCACAAGGGAGGGCAGAAGGTTGGCTAAGATTTTGCTTGAAATGAAGAATATAACAAAAACCTTCCCCGGAGTCAAAGCGCTGGACAATGTTAACTTCCAGGTAGAAGAAGGTGAGATCCATGCGCTGGTAGGGGAGAACGGTGCAGGCAAGTCTACTCTCATGAACGTCCTTAGTGGAATTTATCCCTATGGCTCTTATGAGGGCGACATCGTGTATAACGGCGAGGTCTGCAAGTTTAACAATATCAAGGACTCTGAGAAAAAAGGTATTGTAATCATCCACCAGGAACTGGCACTGGTACCCGAGATGTCTATCGGTGAAAATATGTTCCTTGGAAATGAAAGGGGCAGCAAAGCCAGGATCAATTGGGCTGAAACCTATTCGGAAGCAGATAAATATCTGAAGATGGTAGGTCTTACAGAGTCATCCAAGACACCTATCAAGGCTCTTGGAACAGGTAAGCAGCAGCTGGTAGAGATAGCCAAGGCGCTTGCCAAGCATGCCAAACTGCTCATTCTTGATGAGCCTACATCATCTCTTAATGAGACAGATTCCAAAGCTCTGCTTGATCTCATGCTGGAGTTCAAGAAACAGGGCATGACTATGATAATAATCACTCATAAATTAAATGAGGTTTCATATGTTGCAGATAATATCACCGTACTTAGAGACGGTGGTACTGTAGAAACAATAAATGCTCAGGGCGTGACTATATCCGAAGATCGTATCATCAAGGGAATGGTAGGCCGTGAGATTACTGACAGATTCCCGGGGAGACCTGACGTACAGATCGGCGATATCAAGATGGAGGTCAAGAACTGGAATGTATTCCATCCTCTCTATCCTGAGCGCAAGGTGGTAGACGACGTATCCCTTTATATCAGAAAGGGTGAAGTGGTAGGCCTCTACGGACTCATGGGTGCAGGACGTACAGAGCTGGCTATGAGTATCTTTGGTCAGTCTTACGGAATAGGTATATCAGGTGAGCTAAGGCTTGACGGTCAGACAGTCACACTTAAGAAGAGTACATCTGATGCCATCAAGCACAAGATCGCATACGTAACTGAGGACAGAAAGGGCAACGGCCTGGTATTGTCCCAGTCTATCAAGGTCAATACTTCTCTGGCTAATCTGGACAGCATCTCCAGCAGGGGTGTCATCGACAAGGACAAGGAGTATGCTGTAGCAGAAGAGTACAGAAAGAAGCTTAAGACCAAGTGTCCTACAGTAGAACAGAATGTAGGTAATCTCTCAGGTGGTAACCAGCAAAAGGTCCTCCTTGCCAAGTGGCTCTTTGCAGATCCTGATATCCTGATGCTGGATGAGCCTACAAGAGGTATCGACGTAGGTGCAAAATATGAGATTTATACCATAATCAATGACATGGTAAGAGAGGGCAAGTCAGTACTGATGATCTCCTCCGAGCTTCCCGAAGTCCTTGGTATGTCCGACAGGATCTATATCATGAACGAAGGCAGGATCGTAGGCGAGATGAAGTCTGAGGATGCTACTCAGGAGAATATCATGGCAGCTATTATCAATTCCGGAAAGGAGGCATCGGCATGAAGAACAGCCCCGTAATGGCCTTTTTTCAGAAATACACAATGATAATCGCTCTTGTGGTGGTTATGATCTTCTTTTACTTTAGTACAGATGGCAAGATTATGTACGCTCAGAACATTAACAACCTTATCTCTCAGAACGGATATGTATTCGTTTTGGCAACAGGTATGCTCCTGTGTATCCTCACAGGTGGTAACATCGACCTGGCAGTAGGCTCTGTAGTCTGCTTTGCAGGTGCGGTAGGTGCCATGATGATGAAGGGCGGCATCAATGTATGGCTGGCAGTGATCGTGATGCTGGTCGTAGGCCTTCTTATAGGTATGTTCCAGGGCTATTGGATAGCCTGGGTCAGCGTACCTCCATTTATAGCTACCCTTGCAGGCATGTATGCCTTCAGAGGCTTCTCCAATGTGGTACTTAACGGCTTTGCCGTAGCTATCAATAATCAGACCTTCCTGAATGTATTTGGCGGCGGCGCAAGCTGCTATGTTCCTGATTTCCTTGGTGGCAACGGAATGAACCTCACATGTATGGTGGCCGGCGTTGTGATAGCTGTCATCTATGCTGTTATCACTATCCGTACAGTCATCAGTCACAAGAAGCTGGGTATCGATGTGGGCAATCTGGCCGCCAAGTACCTTCAGACTGCTGTGATCTGCGGTGTTATCATCTGGTTCTTCTACAAGCTGTCTAATTACAAGGGCATCCCTTCTACACTGATCTGGGTAGCCGTTGTAATGCTGGGATACAATTACATACTGGCCAATACCTCAGTGGGACGTTATCTCTACGCTGTAGGTGGCAATGAGAAGGCAACACTCCTCTCCGGTGTCAATACCAAGCTTGTATACTTTGTAGCTTATGCCAACATGGGACTCCTTGCAGGTCTTGCAGGTATCCTGACAGTAGCAAGAGCTACATCTGCACAGCCCACCTATGGTCAGGGCTATGAGATGGATGCTATTGCAGCCTGCTTTATAGGTGGAGCTTCTGCTTACGGTGGTACAGGTAAGATCTCCAGCGTCTTTGTGGGCGCTCTTCTCCTTGGTGTTATCAACCAGGGCATGAGTATCATGGGTATTGAAGCTAATTACCAGAGAGTAGTTAAAGGTATCGTTCTGCTGCTCGCCGTATTGTTTGATGTCCTGTCCAAGAGACAGAAGAAATAAGGGGGGATGAAGATGCAGACGTTTAGTAAGATACTTAAAGACAATACGAGGCTCCTCATTCTGGTCGCTGTATACCTGTTCTTCTGTATCGCTACAGGAGGAGGAATGTTCTCAGCTCTGAACTTTAATGCTCTTATAGTTCAGAATGCATATGTTTATATACTGGGCTGTGGTATGCTGATGTGTATGCTCACAGGCGGTAACATCGATCTGGCCTGCGGTTCCTTTATATGTTTCCTGGGCGCCATAGGCGGTGTGCTCATGGTAGTAAAGCAGGTCAACGTGGGAGTGTCCATATTTGCACTCATTGTGATCGGCATTATCTACGGTTGTATCCTGGGCTATTTGATAGCCTATGTGAATATCCCTCCGTGGATCGCAACACTGGTAGGCTTCCTTGCATTCAGAGGACTGGGAACATCTATCCTTAGTGCCAATAGTACTACAGGATCTATTGCTCCTTTTCCCAAGTCCTATATATCAGCATTCTCCGGCAAGCTCTTTGAGACACCCGGCAAGGTGCTGAATATCCCTTGTATGACTGCCGGTATCATAGCTGTAGTGATCGTAGCATTTATGCTCTTCTCCAGCCGTGCTACCAAGATCAAAAAGGGCTATGCCTATGATTCATTTGCAGCAACTATTGTTAAGCTGCTGGTATGGGGCGGATTTATAATACTCCTGTCCTATAAGCTGGCTATGTCAGGTGGTATACCTACAGTTCTGGTATGGGCTCTGATCATCGTACTGATCTATGCCTTTATCACAGAGAAGACCACAGTGGGCAGATATTTCTATACCATAGGCGGTAACTCTGAAGCTACCAGGCTCTCCGGTATCGACACCAGAAAGATCAAGTTTGCAGCTTATCTGAATATGTCTATCCTGACTGTTGTCAGTGCATTTACTGTTATCGCCAGATTCCAGTCTGCCAATGCAGCAGCAGGTACCAACTACGAGATGGATGCCATCTCTGCCTGTGTTGTGGGCGGTGTATCCGCATACGGTGGTAAGGGCAGCGTGTTTGGCGTAGTTATCGGTGCTACACTTATCGGTGTTATCAACCTGGGCATGAGTCTTATGGGCATAGATGCCAACTACCAGAAGGTTATCAAGGGCGTGGTTCTCCTTGCAGCTGTTGCATTTGACATCTTCTCATCCAGAGCAGCTGCCAAGGCAAAGAAATAAGAATTATTATCAAACAGGTTTAGAATCCTTTGGCTAAGGGTGCTATTTACAGATAGCATACGGCCAAAGGATTTTTTTGCTTTTTTTCAGGGCCTGGCGGTTACAAAATTACTATTGACAGTAAATTAATGGATATGATATAAACATTCTCGTGCGCGAGTAAGAAAAGTATCAGGAGGCTTTGAAGGCTGTAAACATGGAGAATCCTGATACTATTGGAGCTCTTAGACAGCTGGGCATAGATGAGATCGAGATGGGTGACCTTAAGCTATCTGAGCATGCATACAGCTTAACGTTAAAAACAAATACGAGATAACGTTTATGTAGTATAATTAAAGCAGGTATAAAGTTTACATTCTTTCAAGTATGTCATGTGCTGATAGGCCAGTCTATTGTGAAAGGAGCCTGCTTTGGAAAAATCTAAAGTTATCTTCGGTAACAGAATGTCCCCCGCAGTATATAGAAAGGCTGTCAGATCAAAGAAGATATTTGCCCGTAAATTCGGGGATGACTCTAAGGCAGATTATCCTGTCAGAATTGAAAAGAACAGCTATATAGGCGATAGCCTGGGAGTATACAATATACTGGTGGGGGACCTTGGCACTAATGCCCACTATGATCCCTCGAAGGACCTGCCTTCTGAGTCCTGGGATATTGATAAAGGGATCATAGTAGGCAATATCCGTATGGGCTTTGGCCATTACCGTATTTCTATGGCTATTGCCTCTGCTGCGGGGCATCTGGGATATACTCCATACTGGATGGATCTTAATTCTTATGGGCAGACTACCTGTACCAAGGTCATCAGTGCTCAAAATGACCTTTATTCTCTAGGATCTCGTCTGTCCAAAAATCCTGTTTTTAATAAATTAATATGGGAACCTACCAATTATGAGGGCTTCAGGGCGCTCTCATATAATGCTGCCGATCAGAAAAATGCTGAGCTTATGGCTCCGGTATTTCGAAATATCCCCAAAGATATCCCTCTGGTGGGTACTCATGTCTGGCCTGCTCAGGCTGCCATTCACGCAGGAATGAAATATGTAGTAAATGCCATACCGGACAACTGGCCTATGGCACTGCACTTTGCAGAGGGGGCTGTCCATACTATTCAATGCCGTAATGCCTATCAGGGCTACAGGATCTGCAATGGGATGATGAAGAATAAGGTATGCCATCCCATGACAGAGGGCAGTCTTGTATATACAGGACATTATATTGATCATGAAATTGTGGAAGCTATAGAAGAAGATTGCAAAGCCAGGCTGGACAGACAAAAGGCGGGTGGACCCATGCGCTTTCTTCTCACCATAGGCGGGGCCGGAGCTCAGAAGGAGATATTTGCAGCGATCATAGAATATCTCCTTCCCTATATCAGAGAGCATAAGGCAGCTCTCTATGTCAACGTAGGAGATTACAGGAATGTATGGGATGAACTCCTCCTTGAGATCCCCGGCATGAAAGAGCTTAGCATAGGTCATATGGACGACTGGAATGAGACCGTAAGCTTTGCATCGTCAGCCCTTGATCCGGATCAGGATATCTCTGGTATCCACGGTTTCTGGCACAGGAATATATTCGAAGCTGTATATTGTACCAATCTCCTTATGAGAAGCTGTGATGTACTAGTGACCAAACCCAGCGAGCTTGCCTTTTATCCTGTTCCAAAGCTCTTTATCAGGAGAGTGGGCAAGCATGAAATGTGGGGGGCGATCCATTCCGCAGAGGTGGGAGATGGGAGTCTTGAATGCAGGGATATCCCCCATACACTTCAGATGGTAGAGCAGTTTATGAATAGTCCTGGTCTGCTTGGTGATATGTGCGAAGCTATAAAGATCAACAAGACCATAGGCCTTTATGATGGTGCTTACAAGGTTGTAGAACTTGCTATGGGACTTAAGGACCGTTGTAACTAAAGTGTTTTGGACAGATATTGGCTCAGTTCCAAAGAGGGAGGTCAGGATGGAGCAGGCAAAAAAGAAATTATCTGCAAAAGAAAAATTTGCCTATGGTATAGGCGCAGTTGGCAAGGATATGGTATATATGCTCTCTGCCAGCTATATCCTTTACTATTATCAGGATATCATGGGTGTATCTGCGTGGGTCATGGGAATAATACTTCTTATCGCCCGTGTATTTGACGCCTTCAATGATCCTATCATGGGTGTCCTGGTGGCCAGGACCAGGAGCAGGTGGGGGAAGTTCAGACCCTGGCTCTTTATTGGTACCCTTACCAATGCCGTGGTTCTCTTCCTCATGTTCTCAGCACCTCCCGGACTTGGCTCCAAGGGGCTCATAGCATATGCTGCAGCCTTCTATATACTTTGGGGCGTGACCTATACAATGATGGATATCCCTTACTGGTCCATGGTCCCTGCCTTTACAGACAGCGGCAAGGAGAGGGAGAATATGTCTGCTCTGGGACGTACCTGTGCAGGCGTCGGTTCTGCGATCATTACCATTGTGACTGTCCTTGCGGTGGCCGGTCTTGGTAATCTTGCTCTTGGACAAAGCACCAATACCATAGATCAGCATTTGACTGACCCTGTAGTATATCTTATCGAAATGGATGATACGGGAGCTGCCACCGGCAATGTGGAAGTCATCAGCAGTGCATCTGTCACAGTGACTGCCGACAAAGGGGAGTTTGAAGAGGCTCTTACCTTTAATGGCAGTAATTCTAAATATCAGGTTGAACTTGGGGAAACTCTTTTTGATAGTGAAGACAATGAGGCGCCCCAGCTCCGGTCTATGGACCTGGCTATAGATGCTCCGGATGGTGAATCTGTACTGGCGCTGGGAGTTGGCAGCTCTGAATATGCTTCCCTGGACAAGGATGTCAAGCTTCATGCAGCCTTTTCTTCCAAAAAAGAGGTTGAGAGACTGGGCTTTAAGTGGTTCTCGCTTATCATAGCCATCCTCTTCTTTGTGTTTATTCTTATCACCTGCCTTGTTATCAAGGAAAAATCAACTGTAGATGTTCATACAGCCGGTGTTGGAGATATGTTCAAAGCTCTGATCCAAAATGATCAGGCGATGGCTATGGTATTTACCATAGTACTTGTGAATTCCGCTACCTATATCACCTCCAATCTTCTGATCTATTTCTTTAAATATGATCTTGGGGGATCTAACTGGCAGGGCGATTATACTACCTTTAACACCTTTGTGGGAGCATGCCAGATACTGGCGATGATGGCTTTTTTTCCTTTCCTTAGGCGATTCTTTAACACTATGAAGATATTCTATATCTGTATCTACTCTGCGATTGCAGGATATATCATTCTCCTGGTGATGGCTCTTTTAGGCACTGCCAGTGTCTATCCATTCCTGATCCCGGGCTTCTTTATCATGTCTGCAGTGGGTATGCTCAATGTTATCGTGACGGTATTTCTGGCCAATACCGTTGACTACGGCGAACTGAGAAATAACAGGAGAGATGAATCTGTAATATTCTCCATGCAGACCTTTGTGGTCAAGCTGGCATCAGGTATTGCAGCACTTGTGGCTTCTATATGTCTGTCCATATTTAAGATCAGCGAATCTGCAAACAGCTATGAAGCTGTAAACGGTAGCATGGCAGAAGGCCTCAGGTCTATGGTGGATAAGATCGGTCTTGAGGGCAAGACACTTGTCACAGGCAGCTCTGTTATCGGCCTTCGATTTGTGATGACGGTCCTTCCAGTGATCGTTCTCATTGTGGCACTTATGATCTTCAAAGCCAGGTATATCCTGACAGATGAGAAGATTGAAGAGATTACAGCAGAGTTAAAGAAGAGAAATAATTGAAAAGCATCTGTAAAGAGTGTGAGACTGGAGAAGTGTAAATATGATCAGGGTGATTGATAATAATAGCTTTATATTGGAAACAGCATCTACCTCATATATATTCAGGCTACTGCCCACCGGTCAACTGGAACATCTCTATTACGGTAGAAAGCTTGTGATCCCCAATGGGTCAGAAGCTGCAGCACTTGCTGCCCTTACCGAGAAGCATGCTTTTGCTCCGGGCAATACAAATGTTTATGATGATGAGCACAAAAGCTATTCTCTTGAAGATATGAGGCTGGAGATGTCTTCATATGGCAAAGGGGATATTCGCGAGCCCTTTATCTGCATCAGGCACTGGGATGGAAGCACCAGCAGTGACTTTATCTATGATTCCTATGAGATCATGGATGACACCTTGCATCTTGCTGATATGCCATCTTCCTATGATGAGAGCGGGTGCGCTCAGACCCTATCTATAAGGCTTATAGACCGCTCCTATGACCAGGTGCTCTATCTCAATTATGTGATATATGAAGCTGCTGATGTGATCTGCAGAAATGCAAGGCTTGTTAATGGATCTGCAGAAAGCGTCACATTACTGCGCCTTATGAGCATGATGCTTGATTTTGACAGGTCGGGATATGTATTTACATCTTTTCGCGGAGCCTGGGCCAGAGAGATGCAAAGGGAGGACTGTCTACTTACAGGAGGTAAATATATAGCTTCCAGTTATACAGGGACCAGCTCCAACAGATGTAATCCATTCTTTATGCTGCATCCTCTTGAGACAACGGAAGATACCGGCATTGTATACGGCTTTAACCTGGTCTACAGTGGTAATCATTATGAGTGTGCTGAAAGCAGCTCTTTTGGCAAGACCAGGGTGCTATCCGGCATCAATCCTGAGGGCTTTGCGTATACTCTTGAGCCGGGAGAAAGCTTTGATGCACCGGAAGCTGTGATGACCTTTAGTGATAAGGGTTATAACGGTATGAGCCATAATATGCACCATTTCATAAGGGAGCATATAGTAAGAGGAGAGTGGAAGAAAAAGACAAGGCCTGTTCTCTTAAACAGCTGGGAAGCTGCATATTTTGATATTAATGAGGGTAAACTTCTTAGACTGGCAAGAGCGGCCAGGGAAGTGGGTATAGAGCTTTTTGTAATGGATGATGGCTGGTTTGGTGAGAGAAATGACGACAGTTCATCTCTTGGCGACTGGGACGTTAATAAGGCCAAGCTCCCCGGGGGCCTTAAAAGCCTGGCTGACAAGGTGAATTCCCTGGGACTGGACTTTGGCATATGGGTAGAGCCGGAGATGGTATCCGTTAATAGCCGTCTCTATAAGGCGCATCCTGACTGGTCCGTGGAGATTCCCGGAAGGGCCCACAGCGAGGGACGTAATCAAAGGCTCCTTGACCTGTCCAATCCTGATGTGCAGACATTTGTCATTAACAAGATGAGCGAAGTCTTTTCATCAGCTGCTATTGCTTATGTAAAATGGGATATGAACAGGATCTTTTCGGACTACTATTCTCAGTATCTTCCTGCTGACAGGCAGGGAGAGCTGTCCCACAGATATGTGCTGGGTCTCTACCACTGTATGAAGGTCCTCACAGAGCGTTTTCCTCACATTCTCTTTGAAGGCTGTGCATCCGGCGGCAACAGGTTTGATCTGGGGATCCTATGCTATTTTCCTCAGATATGGGCAAGTGATGATACAGATGCCCTTTGCAGATTGGCTATTCAGTCCGGCTATAGCTATGGCTATCCCATGTCTACTGTATCAGCTCATGTGTCGGATTGCCCTAACCATCAGACTCTGCGCACCACGCCTTTGGAGAGCAGGTTTAATGTGGCAGCCTTTGGGCTCCTTGGCTATGAATGTAATCTCTGTGATATGAGCAGGGAGGATCTGGCGGCTATTAAGGCCCAGATAGAGCTATATAAGGAATGGAGAGAAGTTCTGCAATGGGGCGATTTCTACAGGGGGATCGGCCCTTCTGCCATGCCCCGGATCAGTGTTGCCATGAGCGGTATCAGCCCCGGCAGCTCTGCCGGTGATAATTTCACAGAGTGGACCTGTGTATCACCTGATAAAACCAGGGCAGTGGGAATGGTCATGCAGACGCTTGCTGTACCTAACAGCCCCTTTCACTGCTATCACGTGCGGGGGCTTGATCCTGACAGTATATACCATTTCTATAACAGAGCTCTCAAAGTTGATGTCAGGGAATTTGGGGATCTTGTAAATACTGCCTCGCCCATACACATCAAAAAGGATGGCCTCCTCATGGGAGTCATAGCCAGGTTTGTCAAGATGGACGGGGAAACGGAAGATATCACTGCACCCGGGAGCGTACTGATGGACGGCGGAGTACACCTTAAGCAAGCCTTTGGCGCTACGGGCTTTAATAGTGAAGTGCGCCATTTCCCTGATTTTGGGTCAAGGATTTATTTCCTTACGACATAGAAGTGCATCCCTGCACTTCTGAACATGTCGAAATACTTCCTTGTATCTACGACATAGAAGTGCATAAGATTTATTGAAAAACACATTCTGGCGATTTATAATAAGATTATAGCTTATAAATCGCCAGAATGTGTTTTGGTTTACATGTTTTGGCGGAATATAATTCGAAAGGCTGCGCTATGAAGATAATCGGAAGAAAAAATGAGAAGGATATACTATTACAGTGTCTTAGATCAAAGAGACCTGAATTTGTTGTTGTATACGGCAGACGTCGTATTGGTAAGACTTACCTGATTAGGGAATATTTCAATCAAAAGTTTTCGTTTTATGCCACCGGACTTACCGATGAAAAAACTAAGGGGCAATTGCGTGGCTTTGATGCGAGCCTGAAAAGGTATGGACATGTGAGTGAAACGGCCCCTAAGGACTGGTTTGAGGCTTTCACATGGCTAAGGGAATTACTTGAAAGTGATAAAGTTTATCGTGAGCCAATAAATAATAAAAGAGTTATATTTTTGGATGAGTTGCCCTGGATGGATACTGCTCGTTCTGACTTTAAGAGTGCTTTGGATTATTTTTGGAACAGCTGGGCATCAGCCCAGGAAGATCTGGTGCTGATCGTATGTGGCAGTGCAACCTCCTGGATAACAACTAATCTGCTCACTGCAAAGAAAGGATTTCACAACAGAGTTACCAGACGTATATATTTAGCGCCTTTCTCACTTGCGGAATGTGAGGCGCTTTTTGAGATGAACGACATTGTCATGACCAGAAGTCAGATGATTGAGAGCTATATGGTATTTGGCGGTGTACCGCATTATCTCAATCGCTTTGATCCAAGGCTCTCTTTGGCACAGAATATTAATGAACTGTGTTTCAAGGAGTTCGGAGAGCTTCATGATGAATATAATAATCTATTTTATTCGCTTTTTGAAAAGCCGGAAAAGCACATGGCCATACTTGAGACATTGGCAAAAAAGAGAGAAGGCATGAGCAGAACAGAGCTTGCAGGTGAAAAATCAATTGGAGGAGGTTCAGTTCTTACCAAGGATCTTCGTGAGCTTGAAGAGTGCGGTTTTATTCGAAAGTTTGCAAATTATACGAAAGAAGGAAATGACGCCTTTTACCAACTTATAGATCCATTTACGCTTTTTGCTATAGCTTTTATTAATAATAAGAGATTTGATTCCTGGAATGAGTATATTAATTCTCCGGGGTATAATGCCTGGAGGGGAAACTCTTTTGAGATAGTGTGCATGAATCATATTGCTCAGATAAAGAAAGCTCTTGGTATAAACGGCATAGAGACAAATGAATTTTCCTGGAGAAGCAGAGAAGGAGACAAGGGCGCTCAGATTGATCTGGTAATCTGTCGGAAGGATGGCGTAATAAATATTTGTGAAATGAAGTTCACAAATGAAGAATATATGCTTGATAGAAAGGAGTCTGAAAAAATCCGCTACAGACTGGAAAAGTTTCAGAATGAGACAGGATCGAAAGAAGCAATACACATAACACTTATCTGTGGTAATGGCTGTAAGCAAAATGAGTATTTGGGAATTGTGCAGAATATAATAGTTGGAGATGATCTGTTTGATGCTTGAAATGATGCTATACTGATAAGATGCAGCGACATTTCCGATATATGATTAAGACGCTGGGGTATGGCCAGTGTATAGGGCAAGCATCAAAGGAGTTATATGGATAAAGAAGTACTAAAAAATGAACAAGAGCACTTAAGTCACGTCTACAAAAGGCTCCTTGTCATGAAAGAAGAGCTGGAGAAGCAGATCAGGGATCTTAATGAAAAGGCAGTAGATGACAAAAATGATATAAGGGATAATATCCGCTTTGATTATGCAGATGCAGAGACCACTATGGAGACTCTGGCTGAGATCGAGGTCTGGAACCGTTATATTGATACCTATAATGTGGAGAGCAGTTCCCTTACAGGGCGCTTGTCTACTGTTAATAAGCTATTGGAATCCCCTTATTTTGCCAAGATCAGAGTGCAGTTTGATCCTTTGGAGGAGCCGGAGGATTACTATATAGGCAGAGTTGCAGTATCTGAGAATGGCTATGACCAGATGGTGGTGGACTGGAGAAGCCCTATTGCAGAGGTCTATTACAACCAGGAGAGCGGTCATACCAGCTACAGCGTGGATGACAGGCAGATAGCTGTAGACCTTATATTGCGCAGGCAGTTTGACCTTGATAGGGATGTGCTTAAGGCTTATTTTGACACTCAGGTGGCCATTGAAGATCCGCTTCTTTTGGAGTCGCTCTCTCAGACCAGATCTGACAAGATGCAGGCTATCACTGCCACTATCCAAAAGGAGCAGAACAGTGTGATCCGCTATCCCGATGTATCTGTCCTTTTGGTCAATGGTATTGCGGGCAGCGGCAAGACTTCGGTCCTTTTGCAGAGGATCGCATATCTCTTTTTCCGTAAGAGAAAGAGCCTGCGTCCCGACCAGCTCTGCCTCATGACCTTAAATCCCATATTCAGAGATTATATAGATAATGTCCTTCCGGATCTGGGCGAGACCAATCCTCTGACCATGACCTGGCAGGAATATCTGGAAATGCTGGAAGTACCCTTTGCAGGCGATGGTTATGACTATACAAGTGCAGAGGATCTTATGAAGATCACAAGAAAGCTTCCCTCTCTCGTGCCTGAAGCAGACGATTTCTACGATATCAGGCAAAAGGACAAAAGGGTCCTGTCCAGGAATGAAGTACTCTCTGTTATCAGAAAGTTTGACCGGTTCCCTATGGGAGTGCGCCTGATCCAGACTGCGGCAGATGAGCTGGAGCAGAGAGTTAAGGGCAGGCTCAGGGATATGGAAGACGAACGCGGCGGCTCTGAAGGCATGGCCGGGAGTGAAGAAGCCAGAGAGAACAGGCTGGAAAATGATTACGGCGGAGCTCTTAGTCAGACCAGGGGGTATGGCTTTGTAAATGCTGCTCATATTGCTCAGAGGATCCTGGGCAGAAAGCAGATCAGCGCTGCAGAGCTGCTATATACCAGGATGGAGCTCACAGGCTTGTGCGACAGGAATATGCGCTATGTCATGGTGGATGAAGTCCAGGATTATACCAGGGCGCAGCTGATGATATTTAAGAAGTATTATCCGTCAGCGAAATTTATGCTCCTGGGAGATGAATATCAGGCAATACGCCCCGGTCTTGTTACTTTTGGCGAGATCAGAGAGATGGCGGAAGCTGATGACAAGGAATATGCAGAACTCCCCCTTATGACCAGCTACAGGAGTTCTCCGGAGATCACAGACGCTTTTGCATCGCTCCTTCCAAAGGACAAGCAGCTCCTGGTATCCTCTGTGCAAAGGTCGGGAGACCAGGTCAGCATAGAGACCGCTCCTGATGAAGATAGTTACAAAAAGGCAGTTACAGGCCTCCTTGATAAATATAGCGGCAGCGATGGCCTTACAGCTATCATATGCAGAAACAGGCACAATCTGGAACAATTCATAGCTCTTTTGGGCGATGCAGCGCCTCCCCTTATCACAGGCTATGATACACTGCCTTCAAAGGGCGTGTTCCTGATGGAGCTGTCTCATGCCAAGGGACTGGAATTTGACCACGTGATCCTACCGGATGCAGATCCTGAGAGCTATCCGGGTGATGAACTGGGCAGGCACTGCCTCTATACTGCTATGAGCCGCGCTACCAGGCAACTTTCCATATTGGCAAAGGGATGCCTTACTACTACCTTGGTCCACTGATATTTGGAAACTTATAAGAGGCGTGTAGTTCCCGTAAAATAGGCGTTTTTTTGACTTATCAGCGTTATTTTTACTAAGCTTTTTGCGATGTATACCGATACAATATATGACCCTTTGGGGGAATGAGCTTAATTGTTTCTTTAACGAGTTGTGGTGGAGGTATGATATGTCATTTTTTACTAAAAAAGAGAGCGTTCCTGAAGCAGCTGTTACAGTAAAAGAGAGTAAGAGTTCTGACCTCCAGAAGATTCTCACTCCTGTTGTGGACGCTACAGACAATGCGATACATAAGCAAAAAGAACTCAGTAACCATGAAAATCATCTTGGCAAGGGTGTAGATGATATAGAAAACTACTTTACCCAGGTAACAAGGGTATATGAAGGCATCGTGGGATATGTGTTTGATGTCAAAGACAGATTCAGCGATATAAAGGGTATCACCGACAGGTTCAACGAGATTGTGGATGAGATGGTGACTACCGCCAATGATTCCCGTGAGGGAATGGACAGAGTGGGAGACAGTGCCAATTCTGTAGCAGATACCATCAGTGAGATGCAGCAGAAGTTTGATGCCTTCCAGCAGAGCTTTGATGATATAAGGGAAAAGGTAGTAAAGATCAACGGCATCGCTTCACAGACCAGCCTTTTGGCGCTCAATGCCTCAATTGAAGCAGCCAGAGCAGGTGAAGCAGGCAAGGGCTTTGCAGTTGTTGCTACAGAAGTAAATAAACTCTCTGTGGAGATCAAGGATCTGGTTGCCTCTATCGGAGAGGGTATGAATGAGCTTCAGTCCAGTAATGAATCACTTAAGGAATCTCTTGAGACTACCAAGAGTGCTCTGGAAGAGTCCCATAAGAGTATAAGTGATACTCAGGGAGTTATCGATTCTATCAGAAATACTGCAGATGCTGTGGATAGCCACAGTAAAGAAATGGTACAGGTTTTTGACAAGTGCGACAAGACTCTGGATGAGATGGGACTTAGTATAGAAGAGTCAGCTGTACATTTTGGCAATGTGTCAGAGTCTATCACATCTGCCAAAGAAGAGCTCTCTGAGAGTGTCAGCCTAATCGATGAGATCGGGGATGAGCTTGAACAGATCCAGCCTGCCATAAAGGATACCATCAAAAAGCTGTGACTTATTTGAAAAGGATCAGCCCGGAAGCAGCAATCGGTGCTGCTTCCGGGCTATTATATATTAAATAATCAAGATAACCCACCACCTTTAGGTGGTGGGAATATCTTGATTACGGGTGCGGGGTTATAAGCCCCGTACCCGTAGAACTGCGTCAGCAGTGATTTTATAACGAGCAAAAAGCGAAGCGTTTGCGAGTTTAACTTTAGGATGATCATTTGGGGGTATTATGATAATTTTTTATATCATATTGTTCGCATATGGTGCTGTGATAGGCAGCTTTGTAAATGTGCTCATATACAGGCTTCCTGAACATCAGGATGTGGTCAGGGTCAGATCCCACTGCACAAGCTGCGGCTATCAGCTCAGGTGGTTTGACCTTATCCCTATAGTGTCCTGGGTTATTTACGGAGGTCGTTGCCGCAAGTGCGGTTCACGGATTTCAGTACAATATCCTTTCATTGAAGCGTTAAATGGAGTATTATATATCTTAGCGGGTGTTAAATACTCATTTTCAATCAGATGCCTGCTTGTATGCCTCACAATGTCTGCACTTGTGGCTATTGCAGTTATTGATCTGCGCACATTTATCATACCTCCATCCCTTAATCTTTTTATAGGGATCATGGGAGTGATAGGTATTATCACTGATCCACAGGGAATGATCAAATATTTGGCAGGTCTATTTTCTGTAAGTTTATTGCTTCTTTTGATATACTTAATATCAAGAGGAAGAGCCATAGGTGGCGGAGATATCAAGCTGATGGCAGCCAGCGGATTACTACTGGGCTGGCAGCTCAATATCCTGGCATTTTTCATCGGATGTATCCTTGGCAGCATCATTCATCCTCTTAGGATGAAGTTGACAGGCGCCGGCAAAGTACTGGCTCTTGGGCCTTATCTGGCGGCGGGTATCATCATCTCCCTTCTTTGGGGCGATGAGATGATAGCAGCATACCTGAGGCTATACATATAGCTTTCATATAAATCTACAGATCTGGAGGATCTAAAAGGATGGCAAAAATCCTTAGTATCGAAATCGGCAGTTCCCTTACGGAAATTGTCGAAATGGACTATCGGGTCAGAAGCCCCAAAGTATATAAAAGCCTGATGATCTCTACTCCCGAAGGCGTGCTGGATGAAGGTGTGCTGGTTAATTACAGCGCCTTTGCCCAGGCTCTTGACCGCATGCTCAAGAAGAAGGGCTTTAGCGTCAAAAAGGCTATTTTCACAGTGTCTTCATCAAGGATAGCCTGCAGGGAAGCAGAGATACCTTATGTCAAGGATAATCAGATCAGGGAGCTGGTACTGGCCAATGCAGCGGATTATTTTCCGGTTGATCTGTCCGAGTACAGCGTCAGCTACACTGTCCTGGAGCATGTGACAAAGCCTGACGGGCCGGGAAGCCTTAGGATCAATGCTCTGGCGGCTCCCATAGAGCTACTTGACAGCTATAGGAACTTTGCCCGGGAGGCAGGTCTGGAGCTGGAAGCTGTTGACTATGACGGCAACAGTATATACCAGGCAGTAAAGAAAGAGTGTGCTGTTGGTAATCAGATCATACTCAAGGTAGATGAGAATTCGTCTATAGTGACTGTGCTCAAGGAAGGTGTTCAGAGTCTGACCAGGACCGTGCCTTATGGTCTGGCAGATGCTGCTGATGCAGTCATTGATTCCAGGATATACTCAGACAATACTACCAAATCCCAGGCTATCAGTTATCTCAGAGCCATCAGATGCGTCAATCCCGCATTTGATATGAGCAGGGTGGGTAACGATGGTGACCATGATGACGGTATTCCGGATCCCTTTGCATCGGATCATTTCAATGATTCCTCCTATGTGCCTACAGGTCTTGAAGGCTCTTTTGACAGAGCAGGCAGCATGGGTACCTTTACAGGATCAGATGCTCTGCCTCAGGGAGAGGGATATGAAGAAGCCCCCGGCGATGAGCAGGGCTATGATGGAGATAACGGACCCCGGTCTGATGCTCCCGTAAGTGATGGTGAGGGAGAAGGAGAAGGCAAGGTTCCCCCTGAAGAGAAGAAGTCAGGCTTCATGTCCATATTTGCAATGGGCAAGCTGACTCCTGAAGAAAAGGCCGAGAAGAAGAGATTAAAAGCCGAAAAGAAGCAGGCAAGGCTGGAGAAGATCAGGAGGGAGGAAGAGGAAGAAGACAGACTCGAGGATCAGAGAAGGGCTGAAAAGGCAGCAAAGAAGGCTGAGAAGAAGAGAGCCAGGGAAGCTGCCAAAGCTGCCAAACTGGGACTCCCTCCCGTAGATGATGCTGCAGGTGCTTCGGCTGAAGAATCCCGTGAAGGCTCGGAAAAGCTTGACCTCTCCAGAGCTATGACCTTCAGAGGCGGAGCCGAGGGCGAGGCTATAGGCCCGTTTACTTCTCCTGAAGATACTGATAATGCTGCATCTCAGGGTATGGCTTCTGACGGTCTTGATGGAATGACAACCTTTCATGGTGATGAAAGAGTAGATGCTCCTGTCGGTCAGGGAGCATATGCAGCAAAAGAGAGGGCTGCCGTTGCTTCAAATGCCTCGGCCTATGATGAGAATGCATATGAGGAGCCTGCCAGTGAAGAGATGCAGAGTCTCAGAAGAGAAGTTACCTATTCTTTTGAGAATCTCATAAGCGGTCTCTCCACTGTACTGGACCTTTACTATTCCAGAAATAGCGGGCAGAGACTTGACAGGATCGTGGTCACAGGTCTTGGAGGCAGCGTGAGAGGTCTTACAGATCTCATCTCCAACACTCTGGAAGTACCTGTGGAAGTCCTGGGAAGTCTGGAAGGCATTCAGATCGGCAAGGCATTTAAGAATGATTCCTTTAGTGAATATATTGGATGTCTTGGCGCCGGACTAAAGCCTGTTGATTTCCTATCTGAGACCAAGTCCTCAGGTGCCGGAGCAGATCTTGAGAAGATCAGTAAATATGTGCTCATAGGAAGCCTTGGAGTGTCTGCTGCATTGATGGTAGGTGCTGTTGTTCCTTATTTTGCAGCCAAGATGACCAATGACTCACTGAGAAAGCAGGTCATGATCAATGCTGAATCAGTATCCATATATCAGGAATACACTCTGTCCCGTCAGCTTAATGAGTACCTTGAAAAGGCATACTCACTTGCAGAGGTTCCCAATGATAACCTGGTGAACTTCATAGGAGATCTGGAAGAGAGACTTCCTGCAGGTTCTGTTGTGAGCTCCATTTCCTCTGATGCCTCGACGGTATCGATCAGTTTGATGGTAACAGGCAAGGATGAAGCTGCAGAAGCCATCCGTCAGATCAGAAAGTTTGAGACCTTGTCGGATCTTACGGTTGAGTCCATATCAGATACCTATGCTCCCGATGCTTCTCATCTTGTCAGCATGACTCTTGTAGGAACCTATAAGACTTCCGAAGAGCTGGCTATGGAGTCAGAGAGCGCGGGCGAATATGATGAAGATGTGATGAATGACAATGAATTTACAGATGATGACAGCACAGGCGAAGACGGCCAAAGAGAAGTTCTTACAGACGAGGCCGATGGTGAATAAGAAGGGAGAGAGCGGTGAATCTTAAAGAGCAATTAAAGATTACAGACAGGCAAAAACACCTTCTTATCATTGTTTTGTCCTTGCTTGTAGTCCTTCTGGTGTATTTATACGGATATAAAAAGATAGGTGATAAGACCAGGGTCATTGAAGCTCAGAACGTGGTTCTGGGACAGCAGAATCAGCTGCTTTTGCAGCTATCCAACAGCGCTGATGATTATACCAATAAGCGCCTGGACTATAATGAGGCTACAGCTGAGCTGGTAGAGAGATATCCCGCCTTCCTTCAGGAAGAGGATATGATCGTCTATGTCAAAGAGCTGGAGGAGATCATCCCTGATACATATATCAGCTATGCTTCTACTCCCGAGACTCTGGCGGTCCCTGTAGAGGTACCTGCCAGGGAGGACCTGTTGGTATCTTCTCAGGATATCACAGGTGCCATCACAGCCAATCAGTATGTAAATGATGGCAGCTATCTGGATGTGAATGGTATGACCCTCTATCAGGGTGAGTCTACCGTATCACTGCTGACCAGCTATGACGGTCTCAAGGGAGTGCTGACTTCTATTGCGGAGAGTGCAGGACCCAAGGCTGTTAAGAGCATATCCATTGCCTATGATGAGGGCTATGGCATGCTGGCGGTGTCCATGGTGCTGGATCATTACTATATGGACGGATTGGGTAAAGAATATACTGAGCCCGATACCAATGTTGATTCCACAGGTGTTAACACTATCTTTGGTGATCAGGAGAGCCTCAGATCCATAGAGAAGCCTACAGGCGCTGGTAAGAGACCTGTTCTTGGCGAGGATTATGATGAAGGCTCCGATGATGAGAACACTCCGGATCAGGATACACAGGACGAAGGTACAGGCGAAGAGGATACAGATGAGGATAGCCGTGAAGAATCAGGCGGTTCCCTTACAGACTCCGGCAGGATCGATACCGGAGGCCATGGCTGAGCCTGATCTCTATTACGAAGTTTAACGCCGCAGCAGAGCACGTTTATATGCTGCGGCGAATTGTTTAAAAAGGACAGAGGCTTTATATGATCTTTAACAGGACATTTACCAGGTCCATAACCCATAAAAGAAAGTCCCCTTCCCAAGGAAAGGCTGATCCCAATGCAGGCTTTTCCCTGCTGGAGGTACTGGTGGCCATGCTGGTACTGGCTATGGTGGCTATACCTCTCATGAGAGGCTTTGTGCTCACAGCCAGGCTCAATGCCAGGACCAGGCAGACAGAGAGGGCAAATGCCATTGCCCAGAATCTCATGGAATCCATTAAGCCCTATACTGTGGAAGAGGTGAGCAGACGTTTTAACTCATCCATTTCTTCCGACTTTATCATGAGGAATCAGATACTTAATGCGGACAAGCCCTCTTTTGAGACAGGAGAAGCCAATGACAGTCTGGGAGTGAGCCTCTATGACTTTGTCAGGGACGGCGCAGTATACGAAGGGGGAGCAGTGGGAAGTGACCGCTTTCTTCGAAGAGAAGTATTTGGAGACGAAGGCCCTTCTACAGTGGACGGACAGTTTGTGGGAAGGGATGATGACAGATACACCTTTGCCATACAGAACATATACCATGACGGCCAGTATTATGATGCCCTCTTAGAGCTTGATACGGGAGGCCTGTACAGGGAATCCGCATCCACTGCCGCAGGTATAGCCTATAACTCAGATGAATACAGCGCAGTAGCAGCTTTTTCTGCTCAAAAGGATTGTATGCTGCTGCAGGAATATACAGATGACCAGAAGCAGTTCCATAAGCTGCGCATCGCTTCCGGAGACAGCACTTTGTCAGACGAAGAGATAGGCCGCGTAGCCACAAGGACTATTGAAGTTACCATAAACCGCGGCGACAGCTCTGCCAGCGTGGATATGAATATCAGCTACAGCTATGGCGACAAAGTTGTGACTGTCCCCTATGCCTTTGGTCCTTACGCATATGAGCTTGCAGAGGATGGCAGTGTGCTAGAAACTCTGCCCAGGAATATCTTTATCTGTTATAAGCCGGATTACTATTCTACTCAGTCAAATAAGCTGGATAAGATCATCATCAATAATGAAGGCCTCCTGCCTGTGAATGTGTGTATAGTCAAGCAGAAATACGGCGAGAGCTCCACACTTGCCTCTGATGAAACAGCCTATCATATGGACGTAGAAGTCAATGAGGGCACCAATTCCGGCTCAAGTGTTACCAGGATCCTGACCAATCTTGGCAAGAACCTGGCTTTTAACCCCGACACTGCTCCCAGTCTTCCTACACAGGTTTATTATCATTACAGATCTTCGGTGGCTGATGTATCAGGCTATCCCGGGGCCGAGCTTTTGGAGAATGTCCTGACTATCAAGGGACTTGATAATGCTTCTTCCATGGACCGTATTTATGATACGACCATAAGAATATACAACAAAGGTTGGTATGCCGATACGTTTAATAGCGGCAATGCCCTTTATTCAGGCTATGAGGACGATGCGCTCCTGAGCCTGACAGGAGTGGATTAAAGGATGATAAGATTACTCACAAGGCTGTCCTTAGGGCAGTGGTATAAGAAGATGTTAAAAAAAGCGGCAAAGGATGACAGGGGAATCTCCATGGTAATGGTGGTTGTTATCCTTGCTTTTGTTGCCCTTTTGCTGTCAATGATCACATATATGTCCCTCTACAGCTATCAGATGAGGACCATGGATTTCTCGGCTCAAAATACCTTCTATTCAGCTGAGATGGCTCTGAATGAGATCAAGGCGGGACTTGAAAAAGAAGTATCCACAGCCGTCAACAAGGGCTACTTTGATGTTATGGAGAATTATGCTGAGTATAGCGAAGCCCAGAGAGCTTCAAGGTTCCAGTATGACTTTTTCCATCATCTGACTAATTGCGGTATCCGGGGCGCATCTGACAAGACCTATGATCCGGATGTGCTCATGACTTACCTGACCCAGGCGCCTCCTGTAGTTACTGTCAGCTCCTCTCATCCTGTCATGGAGACCTATCTGGACAGGATAGTCTTAGAGGATGTGACTGTGACCTACACAGATCCTGATAATTCCAATGTGTCCATTATATCTACAGATATCAATCTCCTTATGCCTAATCTGGACTTTAACAGACAGCTGTCTCTTCCCGAGATCGTGGATTATGCTCTGATTTCCAGCGGAAGCGTCAATGTAGCCATGGAAGGCAGCGTAGTATCAAATGCCAATGTATATGCAGGACTGTCAGAGGGTGAGACTTCCAGCTTTATCGTAGGAAGACCTGTAGCCGGCGGCAGTTCTTCAAGAGGCGGTATAGAATTTAGAAATTGTGAATATGTAGTGAGCAGAGGCGATGTCGAAGTGGCCGGCTCCGGTTCCTATTTTGAAGCAGGAGAGGGCACAGGCCTTTGGGCAGGTGGTATAGATGTCACATCTTCTGCACCTTCCGCAGGCCCTCACAGCAGGAATCTGAACCTGTCCGGCTCTTCTTATATAAAGGATGATCTGACTGTCAGCGGTACCAAGAGCGTAGTCAAGCTCGCAGGCTCCTATTACGGTTATGGCAAAGGGAGCGGTAGCAAGGCAGAAGGCAGCAGTGCCATCCTCCTCAACGGATACAAGACCAGCCTTGATATGGAGAATCTAAGTCAGTTGGTGCTGGCAGGCAATGCCTTTATAGGTATGAGCGGCGATGGAGATAGTTCTTTTGATGTATACGAGAGTGGTGTTAATACTGACTCTACTGACAATGCCCTGACTGCAGAGCAGGGCAAGGATATCAGGATGGGTGAGTCCCTGGCTTCCAAGGCAGGACAGATAGCATATCTGGTACCTCCGGAATGCATTGGCTGGACGGTGAAGGACGGCCAGGCTGATAAATGTGTCCTGGGCAAGAATCCTGTATCCTCATCGGAATACAGGGATTTCATAGAGAGCTTTGCAGAGGGGGGACTTGCAACTGCAGATAATATCATGGAAGTGGACCTTAGCTCCATTACTGATAATATGAGCAGCAGCTACAAGTTTGATGAAGAGCATCCCTACAGAGTGGTGATCCCCCAGGGCTCTGACTGGAGATATTATTATCTGAACTTTGCCAATGAGCAGAGCGCCGGCAACTTCTTCAGGGACTACTACAATGCCAATCATGAATTTATAGATCGCTATATCAGTAGCTACATAGGGGAGTTTAAATTCAATGATTCCCTTACAGGCATCAGCGGCAGCAACGGTGGCCTTAGACTAAATCTTGCAGGTAATATCTTTTACCCTTCGGACTCCGGTCTGGAAGGAAGCCCCAACTATATCATGATATCTCCTGAGGACAATGAAGATACAGAAAGAGAAGAGCTCAGGGTAGAGTATGAGATGTATTCCCGTTCTTTTGATTCGCTGAGCAGGATCCTGTCCGCAGACTATTCTGCCATGTCTGTAGAGCAGAGCCAGAAGGATGTTTTTGATAATCTGGTATCAAAGGACAATATGAATGCCATCCTTAACGGGACATCCTCTGTGATATTCAAGGATGCTTACGGTCGCAGCAGAGTATATGTGTCCAAGAGGACAGACAGCTCTGATACCTTAAAGCTCAGTGAGATCACAGGTGTAGGGGGTGACAAGCTTGATCCTTCATCAGGGATCTTGGTGATCACCAGCCAGGATGTGGAGATAGATGTGGGCTTTACAGGTACCATATTGACCTCCGGTTCCACCAGGATCACCAACGGAGCAGATATCTTTGCAGATTCCGAGAAGATCAGTGAGTGTCTGAACCTGACCAGGGAGATGGATGCAGTGATAGGCGGCGAGACTGTACATGAAGTCAGTGTTGCCAATATCTTTAATGAAGGTGCTGATTTTGCAGCAATACAGACAGGAAGAGATCCCGGAGAGAGCGTTGATGCCACTGTGCCTGCAGACTCTCTTGTCACCTTTAGCAACTGGACCAAGAAGTGATTTGATTTATGAGCAGACTTAAAAAAACTAAAAAATATCCCTCATGGGATAATAAGGGTTACACTCTGATCGAGCTTATAGTGATACTGGCCATCATAGGCATACTCACTACAGGCGTGGTTGGCATATTCAATATCCTGGCTGGAAGGCAGGCCAGGGAGATTGCAGAGGACCTGCTATCATCCCTGGGCAAGGTCAGAGTGATCACCATGTCCCAGTCTACGGGAGCAGCAGATACAGCTGCAGAGGCTGATGTATACCTGGAAGTGGAGCTTACAGGCGGCTTTTGCAATATCAGCCAGGTTAGGAAAAAGGATGATGGCACCATTTATGTTGTAGACAGCATCAGGATAAAGTCAGATGGCCTGACCTCCTTTATGACCTTTTCCGATACCGGTATCACAGCTCTTGTGGGAGATGGTGTGACAGGTGCAGAGCATATGGGCTCTGACGGCTATACCCTGATCCTGGCTTATGACAGGTCCACAGGGGGCTTTATCCCTCAGGATGACGCTGAGCATTATATCAAGAAGATACGTATCGCCCAGGGCAACAGGGCTTATGAACTGATACTGACCCCTGCAACAGGCAAGGTAGAGCTTAAGGGTGCTTAATAAACAGGAATTCTATGAAGAGATCAGATAATACAGGATACAAACTGCATACAGATGATAAGGGCTTTTCCCTGGTGGAGCTCATAATAGCCATAGCACTGCTTGCTATAGTAGGTAGTGCCATTATGGGGCTTATGGTCACCAGTACCACTCAGTACAGGCGGCAAAATGCCCAGGTACAGCTTCAGACCTCTGCCCAGCTTCTCAAGAACCAGATCGAGAACCGTGTTGTTAATGCTGATATGCTGGTATATTTCACCAATGACAAGGACTCTGAGGAAGAGAATACTGACATATCCGAAGACAGATACAAATGGATTTTAAACAGCACAGGAGGCGATGCCCTGCTGGTGACTACAGGGAGCGAATTGTCCAAGGCAGAAGATGGGAGTGACCTTATCAGCTATAAGGAAGGCTATGTCATCTGGTTTGGCGGAGATGTTGATAAGCTTTATTACAATGAGTGTCCTGTGACCCTTAGCGAAGGAATCCGCGGCAGCAAATTTGATTTTGCTCCCGGAGTGGACGGTGACAGCTTCGTAGCAGATGTAGAGCATAGCTGGGCTCTTATAGCAGAGGATGTTACAGCCTTCTACTGTGACGTTGATCAGGACAATCCTGTGATCAATGTCTCTGTAAATATGGAGAATGACACAGCTGATTTTGCAACAGGCTTTTCCGTGGCCAAGAGAAATACTGCAGCAGCCTTCTCAGATGAGGCAGGAGGCTTCCTGAACACTGATCAGCCGGGCACAGGTCAGGCCCGTGCTACGGGAGTGACCGTAGAACCTGCATCTGTGACTATGGCGCCTGGCCAGAATCAGGAATTTGCGGCTATCGTATCAGGTATAGGCTATCCCGATCAGAGCGTTGTATGGACTCTTGAGGGTACTCCTACGGATCCTGCTACAGTTATAGATCCAGCTTCGGGTGTGATGATAGTAGGCGCAGGCGAGACAGCTGAGAATCTCACTGTAGTAGCCACTACAACTTCAGATGAAGTAGGCGGCCTTGTAGGCAGAGGATATGTATCCATAGCCCAGTACACAGGTTATGAGATCAGATCCTCCAATGTCAACGGAAACAGTCCTGATAACAAGATATTACCGGGAACAGTACTTAATCTTACTGCTTCCCTTATTGGCTCTAATATGACAGGCTCCACAGATCCTGACAGCTGGAGCGCTGATTATACCACGCCTTCCGGAAGCCCCGGAGGGAGCGTTAATATAAGCGGCAGCGGTGCCACGGCATCTCTTAAGGTGCCCAGCCTGGATTCCGGATCTGTGGTCAGAGTACGGGCATCTGCCAGTCTATCCGGCAAGGAGATCTTTGGCGAATACAGATTTACTGTGGGTAGTGATGAGGAAGTATCTGTTGCACTTACTCCTTCGGAAGCAATACTTAACAGAGGCGGAGCACTGGTATTTAGCCCTACAGTAGAGGGACTAAGCGGCGGCAGCGAGTATACGCTCACCTATTCCATAGCTGATTATGGGACTCTGGGCAAGGATATGCTCACCCTTAGTCAGGACGGCACTATCAGAGCATCCAGCGCCATATCCTATAACAACAGCTACACAGTATCTGTTGAAGCTGTAGCCAAGGTCACATCCCAGGGCGAGACCATAGCTCTGGTCAGGGGAAGCGCCAGCGTGACTATCCCTAAGGTGACTATAGTACCTCAGAGCTCCTCAGTAACATTTACATCTACGTCTGCGGCAGCTTCTGAGCTGGTTAAGAAAGAACCGGGACGCTACATAGGCACAGTTGCCGTCAGCAGCGTATCCGTTCCCTATACACTTACCGGTATAGATTCCGGTAATGTGAGGGTAGTATCCATATCACCTTCCACATCCCAGATCTCTGCGGATGTCAGCGGAGGAGAGATTGTCATCAGAGCATCGGCTCCCTTTATCAAGAACTCTGTATGGACAGTCAATATCAATGTGGACAATATCCCTGCTACTACGACTACTATCACGGTTCAGATGAGTGATGAATGATCTTGTTTGTGACTATACTTGATGAAGATTTACTATCATTAAATGTATATAAAACAATTGGTCTGAATGATAATGAGGTTGTTGATGAATAGAGTTTTCAGAAAAAGTAGAAGAATACTAAGAAGACCTGCTGCTAAAGCTATTATTAGCAGCGCTGCTGCACTTGCTGTGACTATTGGCCTTGCAAGCTCTGCAGTCATGGATGCCAGCGCTGCCGCAGGAGTGTTTATCGGCATAGAGAACTCAGCGACCAAATTCACAGGTTCTGATGCCTTTAGGATTGTGGAAATAGCTGACAATGACGAAGAAGCCTCTATTGGTTATCTGGCAGCAGGCTATGAACCCTTCAGAAGCTTTGATACTGTGCTGAATGAGATAAAGACAGAGGGTAATGACAGGGACCAGGATCCCACTGATTCACTGGGTAAGCTCATCGGTCAGCTCCAGAAAAACGGTCTTCTGGGTGACAAGAGGGGTAATGACCAGTCTCCTGTCCATCCCCTTTATTACGATATGGCTCCTTATGAAGGAACAGCTCCCGGAGAAGGAGCTTATAATGCCTTTACAGTCAATAAGGGCACTGGCCTTATGGGTAGGGACCTTGTAAAGGGCTGGTATGTGCCTGATAATAGCGGAAGATATTATGAAGAAGACCTCTCCGGCAGCGTGGAGCTGGGACTTCAGACATCTAAGCTCTCCGGCGTTGAGCTTACAAAGGGAGGCACTGCCTTGGTTCATCTGCCTGATAATGCTCAGTCAGGCAGTTATAAATACAGCTGGTCTACTGATGACAGCTTGGTTGCAACTGTAGATGGAGACGGCACCACTGCTGCGATCACAGGTGCCGGCGGCGGAGTGACCTATGTTACCTGCAAGGTGGTAAACGGTGATAATCTTGTGGGCTATTACTACTGCGTAGTCAGCGTGGAAGGACCTATTGATAGGGCGCTGAAGCTCAAACTCAGCAGCAAGAATCTCTACTTGAAGGAAGGCGAACAGATTCCTGAAACTCCGTCCAACGGCGGCAGCTGGAGTGCTTCTGATGTTGCTCTTATGGTCAGCCTTGACGATGATTCCAAGGAGTTCGAAGATAGTGACATTCTCTATACCTGGACGGTTTCTGATGAATATGAAGACGCTGATGTTGTAGGTCTGTTTGACCTAAATAATCCCGAAGAAACTGTGAGCAAGATCACAGCAAGCAGTATAAATGCCGTTGGAGTAAGGGCTTTGGGATCCCAGCACCAGACTGCCAAGATCAATGTCACAGCCACAGCTTCATATAAGGGTGTTGAATACAGCTCTGAAATAGTAAGCTGTAAAGTTCGCATTGTTGAAGGCGTTTATTTTGATCCTGATGAAATTGAGTTTGATAGCAATAATCCCACTGCCTCGTATTATCTGAATATCATTTCGGAGAATCTGACTACTGAACAGGGACTATTGGTCGGAGGTAGTACATCCTCATATGAAGTAGAGGGTGATCCGGGATTGATAGGCGCAACTTCCATAACTGTGTTTGGTCAGAATAATAGTCAGGCAACAGTAAATCTTGTTGGCGATCACTCGGATATTACCGGTGTATTATGTCAAAACGCAGAATTTAGGGTAACTGTTGACCCGTCTTATATTGCAAAGCTAAAGATTGGTCAAACGGCCAGTTTTTCACTAACTATAAGTAATGGGGATATTGAACTGACAGAGACCTTTACTTTCAAGGCTTACGCACCGGAGAATGCTGAATTAAGACCATCTTTTACAAATTCCGAGGATGCTTCGCTTAATGATGGCACGCTTACTATAAAGAAAGATAATACAAGCTATGAGCTGGGAATCACATATATATATGATGAAATTAGTCAAGAGATTGCTGTTATAGAAATTACTGCAGCAGATGGAAAAATAAATGCCTCTATAAAATCCAAGGAAGATATTGTTAGTATAGTAGGACTTGCAAATAATCTGGAGAGTGGAAGTACTTCCAATACAACAGTAGAATATGGCGGATTGAAGTATTCGTTTACTATCCAAAACAGTATCTATAGTTCCTCAGATATTACCGTTCCTGGCGATGGCGGGAATGCTTCAGGTGGAAATAATAGTGGGGGAAACGGCTCCGGTGGTGGCAACTCACAAACCGGCGGAAACGATAATTCCTCAGGAGATGATAACTCCGGCGATAGCGGCAGCGGATCCGGTACAGGAACAGGCGAAGGCGGTTCTGAGTCAGGAGATAGCGGAACAGGCACAGGCGGCACTGATTCCGGAGAAAGCCTGGATGGTTCAGGCTCAGAAAATGGCGGCTCCGGTGATAATGGAAGTAGCTCAGGAAGTGGCACATCAGAAGGAGCTGGTACTGGAAATGATACCGGAAATGATACTGGAAATGATACTGACTCTCATACTGATACGGATACTACAGGCTCATCTTCCGATGAAGGCGGAGCTATGGCTGATCCTTCCATCCTGGATAGGATAAAAGGGGCCTTTACATTAAAAGCCCATGCCAGCTCGGCATCAGGCTCAGCTTCAGAGGATGATAGTGATGACAGCTCTTCACGCATGGTCATGAGCTTTGCTCAGGATAGTGCACTATTATCCGGTAAGACCAGATATAAGTTTGTCATTGATAAGCCTACGGGAACAGCTCTTGATACTGCTATACCCGGCTACGGATATGCGACATATACTATTTATAATAATGAGTGGTTCAAACAGTATGTATTTGGCGTGACAGATGCAGGCAAGAAGAAGGCTTTTAACCTTCAGATATCCCTTGTGGATCTCTCTAGGCTTCCCGAGTCTGTATCAGACAGGAAGTCTGCTATCATGAAGGCTTCCCAGTCACCTGATATCGTCTATATCTCCGCAGACGGTATTAAGGATGACTGCGTCATTGCCAATCTTGATGGTATATCGGACAGAGCTATCAGAGATATAGACCCTGATAATGCAAGGCTCTTTATGACTTATTCTGATAAGTATGAGGGTGCTCATGCGGCTCTGGGGCTTTATACAGGTGTGATAGTCAATTATGATCTTTATGGCAAGAGGAATAGCTCAAATGCTGCATCTTCCCTGCCTGTGCTCTATAGCCTCTCTACAGGTCTCATGTCAGATATTTCTGCAAGAGAAGAGATCATCAGCTCATGTGACTTTTCTACAGATGCAGGCAGGCAGAGCATTATCTCCAAGGCTACAGGAGCCTTTAAGGCTCTTAATTCCTCCAGAGACGGCAATTATGCACTGGGCAATGTATTTGTGGTGAATTATGCTGCGTCCAAATTTGCAGATTCAGCCTCTGCTTCTTACAAGGACAATCCTATTGCAGATATTGCCAATATGGATTTTAACAGCGCTTTTACATCTGCTGAGTACGGCGCAGGCTTTTCCGGAGTATATCAGTTTATAACAGAGGAGAATATCAGACGTCAGACGGACAAAAAGGACTCCATGGATGCAGGCTTTATCAGTCCTGCCATAGTCATCCAGTATATACTCCTTAATTCCGAGTCCCATGCCCTGATCTACAAATCTACTATAAGCGTTTTGGAGCTGGAGCCCTGGTACTGCTTTAGATATTATGAGCCCGGCGCTGCAGAAGACTCTGTTAATCAGAGGCGCAGGACTGAGGCATTTGCAGAGAGCTTTGCTCCTCAGTTTGCAAAGTACAGCTATGACAATAATACTCTGGCCGGTATAGAGAATCAGATCAAGATCACCGGTATGAGCATGAACCAGTTTGTGGGCAATATTGGAGATATTTGCGAGGAGTATGACCTGATCTTCATAGGTACTCAGGGTGTCAAGACTGCTATCAGTCAGGCTACTGACAGGATTGATGGTGAGAACAGGACTATCGTGAGGATCACTGACCAGATAGGCTCGCCTGTTATAAATATCAATGATAAACAAGAGCTTAATGGTGTCAGGTGCCTTAACGGCGCAGGCCCTCTTACCACAATAGACGTATCCGGCAAGATCTGGGATGGCAGCAAGTGGACAGGAAGCGCTGAGGACAATTCTCCCAGCACAGCCACAGCTTATGACAACGGACAGGAATATGTCTGGAATAAGAGTCTTGGCTGTTGGTACAGGACCAAGTATTATCCTGTTTACAACAACACCTCAATGAACGGCGTAGTATACGCAGGTGTTGGCGATACCATCGTAGAGCCTAATGATGGCAATTCTCTCTGGTATAACTGGAACAGCTCCAATGGTTCTGCGCTTACCTATTCAGGTATAGATATTACAGACCTGCAGCTTCCTGTGTTCAAGAATTACCTGGATCTGGGTTACCCCATCATAGTATCCAATGACTTCTTTAGCTATGAGAATAATGTGGTATCGGCCAATCCCGACAGGATCAGCCAGGGCAACGATCAGTTCATCTCTTCAAATGGAGAAAATAAATATATTGGAACACTGGACCTTAATTCCAATATATACAAGCTGGTGGACTATGCCAGGACCAAGGATAACTCCGGCGGCAAATGGATAGACAGGTCTTATCAGAATATCATGACTGAGTATGAGGCCATCTACTATACCAATAATGAGATAGAGGGCAGAAAATCCCTGACCGACTGTCTTAATACTGCAAAACTCACACTTAACCTTACAGGTCAGCCTACTCCTTATACAGCTGTGATGAAGGGCACATCAGGACCTGACAGTTATATCCTGGATCCGGCCAGCTGCCAGTACCTGGAAAAGGATCCTGATGGCTCCTATTATCTGGATTTTGAATTTAATATCACAGATATAGCCAATGTAACACCGCTGTCCACAAATTACCGTGTGCAGCTCTATCTGGATTCCAATTCCGACGGAAGATTCTCGGGATCTACAGATGATGGTAAGAGTGAAGCCAGAGATGAGGGCTCTACGGAAGAGATCACCCTGACATCAGCCAATATAACTGATTCATCAGGGGCAGGGGTGAATCCTTCTGCGCTCCTTGCTTACAACTCCTATCACATCAGGAGAAGGCTCCCTGACGGATACTTTGGCTGTATACCCTGGAAGCTCAAGGTGACTATGAACGGATCGGGATCATCCATTTATTCCCATGATTCCGAGATCGGTATGACTGCGGTCATCCCCAGAGGTCAGCCCAATGTCAAGATCAATGTCCTGCAGATAGCCAGTAAGTACTGGATCAGTAATGATCCCAGGAATTGTAACCTCATGTATCAACAAAAGATCAATACTGAAGGCTACTGGTCCAGGATGCTCAACAATGTGCCCGGATATGATATCAACCTTGTCACCATTACCAATGTTGACTTTGCAAACAGCTACAAGAATCCCAAGAAGGATTCTGAGGGCAATGTCATACTCCAGGGAAGTGAGCTCTTGGAAGATGGTAGCTATACAGAATACAAGGCCTTTGACGTGGATGATCCCGATAATGAGAAGCCGGACTGCCTCTATGACTACGATATGGTCATCGTAGGCTTTGAGGATTCCTATCCCAATATCCCCAGTGCCGAAGCTATCAGGCAGCTGGTAGGCTTTGGAAAGAGCGGAAGGTCCATGCTCTTTACCCATGATACTTCATCTTGGTTCTGGGACAGGGATGATGGCCTGGATGCCTACTATGGCAGGGATAGTTATTATGGGGAACATCCCAGCGAGGTCGCAGGTAAGGACAATCTGGAGGGCTGGTGGCTCTACAACTCCACAAGAGGCGGCTTTATCAGCTCCTATCTGAGTAATGCCATCAGAGACCTGACAGGTATGGACCGCTTTGGATATGTAGGCGACGGCAATGCCCAGCACAGCGATTATGCCACAGTCCATGACAAAGAGTATCCTGTTAACAGTACCGACTATTCTGCTGTACCGGATTCCATTTTGGTTGGAGCTTCCTATTCTGAGCTCTATCCGGGCTATGATCAGATAGAATATAATGCCGGTATGGGTAAGGGCTATAGAAATGAAGGTACCAGCAGAGTGCAGAAGTGTAATGACGGAGCTATATCCTCATATCCCTACAGCATTCCTGATGATATGCATATAGCAGAGACCCACTCTCAGTACTACCAGCTCTTTTTGGAACTGGACGAGGACAATGACAAGGATTCCGATATCTCAGTATGGTATACACTGGGCGGAAATGCAGATTATAACAAGAGCCGTTATGGTATCAATCCTTATGACACGAGAAACAATTACTATATCTATAACCGCGGTAGTATCACCTACTCCGGAGTGGGACATCAGTCTGTGACAGATACTCCTCAGGAGATACAGCTCTTTGTTAATACCATGATCGCTGCCTATAATGCCGGCGTACGTGCTCCTGTTGTGACTATCAATGACAAGACCTACACGAGGCAGATGAACAGGGATGTGCTTCCCTTTGACTCGGATATTTCGGGCCAGATAGTGCAGGAGGCAGAGGATAATACCATAGGCGATGTGGCAAGGCAGGCTGTCATCAAACAGAGCGCCCAGTTCTCTGACTACTATGTATACTTCACGCCCAACGACCTGAATGTTTCCAAGTATCCTCATTGGATGAATTACAATTTCTATGTGGGCTCATCCAGCAGTGGCAGGGAGTCAGGTGCCTTTGATGAGAACGACAGGCTCTCCCGTTATACCACGGATTATCAGCTGCAGATACTCTCCGGCGATGAGTTTGTAGACTGGACTGATTCAGTGGCCAGGAGCTATGGCCTTGAGAGCCACACTCAGCTTAAGAGCGGAGAGAGGTACAGGCTTAGGATATCCATCTATGATCTGATAAGGGCTGGCCTCTTTAAGGATACGGATAACCTGGATATCTATATCTCCTGTACTGTTACTCAGCAGAGGGAAAAGAATTCGGTATCCGTACCGGGAACTGCAAGGCTCAGCATCAGTCACCAGGAAATGTTTGATCTGGATTAAAGCTTATATGGATCCCCTGCTTCCTGACGGCGGCAGGGGATCATTATGTGCAATAATGAGGGATTTGTGCTATCTTTTTTATAAGAAAAGAGGAAACTGGGAGGAAATATGTCAAACAGAGATTTTGAGATACTTGAGACCAAGGAGAGAGTCCTGGCAGATAATGATAAAGAGGCGCAGAGAGTACGTGACATCCTGAATGAAAAGAAGATCGTGCTGATCAATCTTATGGCTTCTCCGGGAGCAGGCAAGACCACTACTTTGGTGAGGCTCATAAGTGACCTGAAGGACAGGTACAGGATAGGAGTCATGGAAGCAGATGTGGATTCTGATGTGGATGCCAGGACTGTAATGGCGGCAGGCGCCAAGGTCATCCAGCTTCACACAGGCGGGAGCTGCCATATGGACGCGGACATGACCCGCAGGGGCCTTGAGGGCCTGGGAGTCGATGATCTGGACATCGTCTTTTTGGAGAATGTGGGTAATCTGGTATGCCCTGCGGAGTTTGACGTAGGTGCTGACAAGAGGATCATGATCCTGAGTATTCCTGAGGGAGATGACAAGCCCCTTAAATATCCTCTTATGTTTACAGTCAGTGATCTGTGCATGGTGGGCAAGATGGATACAGCTCCTGCCTTTGATTTTGACATGGATGCTTTTTGCAGGAGGGTTCATGAGCTTAATCCTGCTGAAGAGATATTGCAGGTATCAGCAAGGACAGGTGAGGGCTTTGACAAGCTGGAAGATTGGATTGTGAGCGTTATTGAGACCAAGAAAGCAAAATGACAGGTGTAGGCAGTGAGAGATAGTGATTTTCGATCATTGATAATGACGCCTGATGATATGCAGACAACGGAGGTTATATAGTGAAAGTAATAGAGCTTAATAAATCAGTTACAGAAGATAATGATGAGGATGCCAGACAGATCAGGGAGGATATGAGACAAAAGGGCACTCTTTTGGTCAATCTCATGTCATCACCGGGATCAGGCAAGACTACACTTCTGACCAGGATCGTCAGTGATATGAAGGATAGGCTTAATATAGGCATCCTGGAAGCAGATATTGCTTCTGACGTGGATGCTATAAGAGCAGAGCAGGCAGGAGCCAGGGTCATCCAGGCTCATACAGACGGCATGTGCCATATGGATGCTCTTATGACAAAAAAGGCCATGGACGAGATGGGAGCAGAGGGTATGGACCTGATCTTTTTGGAGAATGTAGGCAATCTCATCTGCCCTGCGGAGTTTGATACAGGTGCAGGCTGCAATCTCATGATACTCTCTCTTCCCGAAGGAGATGACAAGCCTCTGAAATATCCTTTGATGTTTCAGGTCAGCGACGGACTGGTGATTACCAAGACTGATACAGCGCCTTACTTTGACTTTGATATGAAGGCATGCAGAGAGCGTGTACTGGCCCTTAATCCGGATATCAGGATATTCCCTGTATCAGCCAGGACCGGAGAGGGAATGGATGAGCTTGAAGCCTGGCTTGAGGAGAAGATAGCTGACTGGAGAAATAAATGACAGACAAGAGATTACCAAAGATATCCCTGCGCCTTAGGACTGTCTGTGACATGGTAGATATGGGCAGCAGGGTGGCAGATGTGGGTACGGATCACGGTTTCGTACCCATTACCCTTA
The DNA here is from genome assembly GCF_000424585.1 of Butyrivibrio sp. MC2013. Classification (GTDB taxonomy): domain Bacteria; phylum Bacillota; class Clostridia; order Lachnospirales; family Lachnospiraceae; genus Butyrivibrio. The sequence goes on along the minus strand of NZ_AUKE01000022.1, from coordinate 8,475 downwards.
TTATGGAGCAAAGGGCGGATCATGCCATAGCCATGGATGTGCGCAAGGGCCCTCTTGAAAGAGCCGCCGGGCATGTATCTGAATATGGCCTTACAGACATGATAGAATGCAGACTCTCCGACGGCCTGGAGAAGCTCATGCCCGGTGAGAGCAACACCCTTATCTGTGCAGGTATGGGAGGCGTTCTTATGGAGAGGATACTCCGCGATGGCTGTCCTTATGACAAGGGCATAGAGACTCTTGTTTTAGAGCCTCAGTCCGAGCTTGAGAGCTTTCGAAGATTCCTGAGAATAGAGGGCTATGAGATCATAGACGAGACTCTTGTCTTTGAAGAGGGCAAGTATTATCCCGTGATCAAGGCGATATATAAGGCTGTAGATGATAAGGCTGATAAGCTGCCTTTGTCTTATAGGAAGATGATAACAGAGCTTTTGGCTGCTATGGCAGGAAAAAGGGACATCTCATATGGAAGCGTCTCTGATGGCGAGCATTTTTGCACTACCGTGGATGATATGAAGGGTGAGACGGGATTATTAGTCTCTGTCTGCGACTCTTTTGGGCCTGTGATCCTGGCCAAAAAAGGCGATGACCTGCGCAGGCTCTTAATGCACTCTATAGAGGTATGTGATACAATTTTAAGTAGATTAGAAGCTGCAGATCGCAGAGAAACAGAGCGTTATAAGGCTGTCCTTAGGGAGAAGAGGATGGCAAGCGCTGCTCTTTGTGTCTATTAAAATCAGAGGCCTATGGGGGGAGGTAAGTCATGAGGTGCGGAGATATCATCGATCATCTTGAAAGTCTGTCACCTGTTTCTTTTGCAGAGGAATGGGATAATGTAGGCCTTTTGGCAGGCCGTAGGGAGAGGGAAGTCAGACGTATATTTGTTGCCCTGGATGCCACTGATGAGGTGGTTGATGAGGCTGTCAGACACGAGGCTGATATGCTCCTGACTCACCATCCTCTTATTTTCAAAGGTATCAGGAAGGTCAGTGATGACGACTTTATCGGCAGGCGCATAGTACGCCTCCTTCGCTATGATATCAGCTATTATGCCATGCATACCAATTTTGACGTAATGGGAATGGCAGATGCGGCAGCTGATGAGATGAAGTTAGAGCGCAGAGAGGTACTGGATGTGACCTATGAGGATGATATATCCAGAGAAGGTATTGGCAGGATTGGGGATCTTGAGAGGAAGATGACCCTGATGGAATGTGCCAAATATGTGAAGGAGTGCTTTCACATAGGCAATGTGCGAATGTACGGCGAGCCCGGTCAAAAGGTGCGCAAGGTCGCCATTTGCCCCGGATCGGGGTCCGGTTGTATAGACAAGGCCATTGCAGGTCATGCAGACGTCCTCATTACAGGTGATATAGACCACCATGATGGTATAGATGCTGTGGCAAAGGGGCTATCAATAATTGATGCAGGTCACTACGGCCTTGAGAAGATATTTATCCCTTACATGAGAGATTATCTTCACAGAGAACTGCCGGAAATAGAGGTGCTCTGCGCTGAATACAAAGCCCCTTTTGCGGATATCTGAATACGACATAGAACTGCATCCATGCAGTTCTGAGCAAAAAATGGAACAACAACAGCTTATTTGACGGGAGGTGCCTATGCCTACACTTATCATCCAGGGAGAGAAAAGAGACTACGAGAAAGGGACCAGTTTTGAACAGATTGCCAAGGAATATCAGGTCAGATTCAGCAATCGTATAGGCCTGGTGATCTTCAATGGCAAGATCAGAGAGCTGTTTAAAAAGGTGGAAAAGGACGGCGTATTATCTTTTATCACCATGGACGATTCCATCGGCCATAAGACCTACAGCCGTACTGCAGTCATGATGCTGATCAAGGCTGCGCACGATGTTGATGCTAACATCAGGACCAAGGTTGAATTTAAGATTGGCTATGGATATTACTGCAAACTGGAAGGCGTGGACAAAGTAGACCAGTCTCTGGCTGACAAGATCCAGTCCAGGATGGAAGAGATGAGAGATCAGGCTATCCCTATCACCAAGAGGACCTATCCTGTCGCTGAGGCTATTGAGATTTTCAGAAAGCAGGGCATGGAGGACAAGGTCAAGCTCTTCCATTACAGGAGAGCCAGTGAGATCAATGTCTACAGGTTTGATGGCTTTTGCGATTACTTCTATGGTTATATGCTCCCTAATACTTCCTATGTGGAGCATTTTGAGGTCAAGCTCTATCATGAAGGGATAATGCTGGTACTGCCTCCTTCATCCTCACCTTCTCAGATCAAGCCTTTTGCGCCCAGGGAGAAGCTCTTTGAGCAGATGGCCATGGCTGACGAATGGGGAGCCATGATGGGCATAGACAATGTGGGCGACCTTAACGAGGCTATCTGTAACGGCAAGGTATCTGATATGATCCTGGTGCAGGAGGCTCTTCAGGAACATCGCATTGGCCAGATCGCTGAGAAGATCTATAATAACCCTTCTATCAAATTTATCATGATAGCGGGACCTTCATCTTCGGGCAAAACATCTTTTTCACACAGATTGTCCATTCAGCTTCGGACCTTTGGTATGAAGCCACATCCCATCGCTCTGGACAATTATTTCAAAAACAGGGTGGACACTCCAAGAGATGAGGACGGCAATTACGATTTTGAATGCCTCGAAGCCATGGATGTGGAGCAGTTCAATAATGATATGGAGAAACTCCTTGCAGGTGAAGAAGTGGATATGCCCACATATAACTTTATCAGCGGCGAGAGAGAATACAGGGGAGATAAATTACAGCTGGGACCTGAGGATGTGCTGGTAATAGAGGGTATACATGGTCTCAATGACAAGATGAGCTATCGTCTTCCCAAGGAGAGTAAGTACAGGATCTATATTTCCTGTTTGACAACACTTAATGTTGATGCCCATAACAGGATCGCAACCACTGACGCCAGACTTATCAGGAGAATGGTCAGGGATGCCAGGACCAGAGGTGCCAGCGGTAAGCGCACTATAGGCATGTGGCCCTCTGTAAGGCGTGGCGAAGAAAAATATATATTCCCCTTCCAGGAATCAGCCGATGAAATGTTTAACTCATCCCAGATATACGAGCTGGCAGTGCTCAAGATCCACGCAGAGCCCCTTTTGTTCTCCATTACCAAGGACGACAAGGAATACTTTGAAGCCAAGCGCCTTTTGAAATTCCTGGATTATTTCGTAGGGATAGATTCTGCAGAGCTGCCCAGAAATTCAATCATCAGGGAATTTGTAGGCGGATCGGCATTTGATGTCTGAGCAGTTTGACAATATCTTTCAAAAGAGGTAAATTAACTAATTGTGTGAGTAGGCTGGATGATCGCGGCTGCAAGTCCCGCAAGGGCGCAGGTGAGGAAAGTCCGGGCTTCGCAGGGCAGGATACCGGATAACATCCGGCGGAGGTGACTCCCGGGACAGTGCAACAGAGAGATACCGCGTTAGCTAAGGCTGGCGTAAGGGTGGAAAGGCAGTGTAAGAGACTACCGTGCGGGTGGTAACATCCGTAGCCATGTAAACCCTATCCGAAGCAAGACCAAATAGAAAGCCATGAGTCGGCCCGGCTCGCTTTCAGGTGGGTCGCTTGAAGCACTTGGCGACAAGTGTTCTAGATAGATGATCATCCCAGACATAACCCGGCTTACAGGCCTACTCACTTTTTATAATAATACCGCACCTGCTGCGGCTTACCGGAGCTTACTTAATAATACATTTAATCGGAGAAGACAATGGCACTTATCAAGAAACCTGTTACAGGAATGAAGGACGTGCTTCCTGCAGAGATGCAGCTAAGGGATTACGTCATCGGAGTTATCAAGGAAACATACGCAAATTACGGCTTTACATCCATCGACACTCCCTGTGTGGAGTCCCTGGCTAATCTTAATTCCAAGCAGGGCGGAGATAATGAGAAGCTGATCTTCAAGATCATGAAGAGAGGCGAGAAGCTCAGGCTGTCTGAGGCCAAAGAGGAAAATGACCTTACAGATTCAGGCCTTCGTTATGACCTCACCGTACCTCTTGTAAGATTCTATGCCAATCATGCTGCAGAGCTTCCTTCTCCTTTTAAGGCTCTTCAGATGGGATACGTATGGAGGGCTGACAGGCCCCAGAAGGGCAGATATCGTCAGTTTATGCAGTGCGATATAGATATTCTTGGAGAAGCTTCCAATCTGGCTGAGATAGAGCTGATCCTGGCTACTACCACTACTCTTGGCAAGCTGGGCTTTAAGGGCTTCCAGATCAGGATCAATGATCGTCGTATCTTAAAGGCTATGGCCGCATATTCAGGTATTAGCGAAGAGAACTACGATTCAGTTTTTGTTACTCTGGACAAGATGGACAAGATAGGCCCCCAGGGCGTTAGCGCAGAGCTTCTCGAATCAGGCTACGCTGCAGAGATTGTTGATAAATACCTGGGACTTTTTGGGGAACTTGAAGAGAGAAAGGGCATTGAAGCTATCAGATTTATTGCTGATACAGTTGGCGAATATCTGGAAGAAGGCGCAGCTGATAATCTTAACGAGATAATTTCCAGCGTTGATGCCAATAAGGCTGCTGAATTTGAAATGGTATTTGATCCTACTCTGGTACGTGGTATGAGCTATTATACAGGTACCATATTTGAGATAGCTATGCCTCAGTATGGTGGCAGTTGCGGTGGCGGCGGAAGATATGACAAGATGGTAGGCAAGTTCCTGGGACAGGATACTCCTGCTTGCGGATTCTCTATTGGTTTTGAACGTATCATCATGATCATGATGGACGAGGGCTTTAAGGTGCCCGGAGCACCCAAGAAGACTGCATACCTCATTGAGAAGGGAGTTGGCGGACAGATGCTCTCTGATATCCTGGGAGAGGCTCAGAAGGCCCGTATGGAGGGTGAGCAGATCCTGGTAGTCAGGATGAACAAGAACAAGAAATTCCAGAAGCAGCAGCTTACAGAGCAGGGTTATACGGAGTTTAGGGATTTCTATAAGAATCCCCTCAACTAAGCTGTGTAATGGATTTTGAACAGATCATAATATGAGTCAGAACCTCGCGTCAATATTTAAGCCGGTTAATCCCTATATGATAGCGCTGTTTATATGATCAGCGTGGTCATATGGGAATGGACCGGCTTTTGTATTTTCTTATTGGCTTTTGCGCTTTGCTTATCTGCAAGTTTATTTTCGTATGTCTGTAGTCCTATGAATTTATTTTATGACGTAAGGGTCAAAAGTCATTTCGATTCGAGCTTGCTCGAAATCGAATATGAATTTATGACCCGCAAAACATGAGCAAAGTAGCACGTAGTGCGGATTTGCGAATGTTTTAGGATTGTGAGAGTTTCGAAGAAACGGAACAATCCGTTAGTCATAAGGTGTCAAAAGGAACTTTTGACACCTACCTCATTTTATGTGAGCCATTATTTTGGTGCGCTTATATTGCTGCGATGCAGCATACATATCCATCCGGTGCAGGCGGGTAGCTGATGGGGATGATACCGTTATCGGGAAGCTGAGTCTCCTTGGTTATTTTGTCTGATACTTTGACAATAGCGGCGTTGGGATCAGCTTCATAGGTAAGGTTCTCTGTGAATAGACCGCTCCCTACTGCCTTGGAGGCTGCTTCTTTTGCAGTCCAGATCTTATAAAAGGCGGTTTCTTTATTATTTGAACCGGATATATAGTCAAGCTCGCTTTCTGTATAGAATCTGCGCGCTATAGAGTCGGAGTTCCTTACAGAGCAAGTCTCCTGGATATCTATCCCTATGCTGCCGGTGTGTTTGTCCTTGGTAGAACCGATGGCAAGAGCTACATAGTCACCGGAGTGTGACAGGGAAAAGGGAATATCCCTGCGCCCCACAAGATACGGCTTGCCATAGGGGCCAAATTCCACTTGTGCAGGAGCTGCCTTGCTATCCCTTAGTACTGAGAGCAAATGATCTGCACAGAGCATGTGCTCATCCATAATATCAGGGAGGCTCATCCTGTCACCGGACAGAGCATATATTGCAGTCATCATAAGAGACCCTGCCATGGACCTTAATCTGTCCTTTTCAAACTTGAATCTAAGAAGCTTTTCAAGGCGCTCTTTTGATATATAAGGCATATATTTACTGTAGCGAGCTGTAAAGTCGTCGCCGGATACCTGCCTTTCTTCTACTTGTGCAGCGGATATAAAGTTGTTAATATCAAAATAGTAGTATCTAAGCATAATGATCCGTATGAAAAAGCGTTAATCTGTGTTCATATAACATATTAGCAGATTAAGTCTGGTGATGATATCTGTTTTTTGCTGGCTTTTTTTCGTATATTTGTCGCATATTTGACGGCATCTTAACCGGTATCTTTGTCAGTATCCTAACCGGTATCTTTGCCGGCATCTTTGCCGGCATTTTTGCCGGCATATTTGCCGTTGGATCTGTGCTTATAAATACCACCGATTTTATCTATCCATATATATATTTGCTAAGAATATGAAAGGCTGGAGCTTATATCATGAATAATTCTACAAAGACAGTGATCCTTTGGCTTGTGCTCCTTGTACTGCTGTTTTTGTCATCCTTTTTCAGCGGAGCGGAGTCTGCCTTTTCCTCTGTTAACAGGATAAGTGTCATGTCTCTTGCGGATGACAAGGACAAAAAGAATAAGAGAGCAGGCACTGTTATCTATATCCTGGATAACTATTCCAAGTTTCTATCCACAATCCTGATAGGCAATAACATAGTAAATCTTTCGGCATCTGCCCTTGCTACAGTGCTGGTCACAGACCTTTTTGGCAGTGCATTTATAGGTCTTGGTACAGGCATACTGACAGTGCTGGTCCTGATATTTGGGGAGATCACGCCCAAGAGCGCAGCTACCGCCAGATCCCTGGAGACCTGCCTTCGCTATAGCAGTATTATAAGGAGCCTTATGACAGTGATGACTCCTTTTGTGGTAGTGGTGGATGCCATGGCAGGCGTGGTACTGGGCCTTCTCCATATAGACAGGGATCAGCGCAGTACCATTACAGAAAAGGAGCTTAGGACCTATGTGGATGCAAGTCACCAGGACGGCGTCATCGAGTCCGAGGAAAAGGACATGATCATCAACGTGTTTGATTTTGGCGATACGGTGGCCAAGGACGTTATGATCCCCAGAATTGACATGTCCTGCGTTTCTGCAGATGCTTCGTATAAAGAGGTAAGGGATGCCTTTCGTAAGGATATGTATACAAGACTTCCTGTCTTTGAGGATAACCAGGATAATATTATAGGTGTTATTAATATCAAGGATATATTCTTTGTCAAAGACAAGGATAATTTTCATGTAAAGAATTATCTTCGCAAGGCTTACTATACATACGAATACAAGAAAACCGCTGATCTTCTCGAAGAGATGAGGGAAAAGGCCTATAACATAGCCATGGTCCTGTCTGAGTATGGTACTACAGTGGGCATGGTGACTCTCGAGGACCTTCTTGAAGAGATAGTGGGTGAGATCAGAGATGAGTATGACCAGGATGAAGCTCTGCAGATTCGCAATGTGGGAGAAGGTAAATATATCATAGAGGGCGCAATGAAGCTGGATGATATCAATAATGCTCTGCATACGGATTTTCAGAGTGAGGATTATGACTCTATAGGCGGTCTGATGATAGGTCAGCTGGACAGGCTCCCTTATAACAGAGAGGTTGTGAAGCTGGATAACGGTATCACCCTTGCAGTAAGAGGGATAAAGCAGCACAGGATCATGAAGGTACTCATGACAATACCTCAAAATACGGAAGAAAATACAGAAAAAATGAATGAAAATGCAGAGTAATATGCTGTATTTAGTATTCTTTCTCACAGCTATAAGGGTTTGATGCTTGTGCTTTTTATGCAAACATTCATGATTAAATCGCTATTCCGAGATTAGTGCTTACGGAATAGCGATTTTTGTATTTTTTTGTCAAAAAGTGTTTGACTTATCCCTTGTATAGTCCTATAATCATTTTTGCTGCCGGTGAAACGGACAGGATGCAGGACCCCTTGAGGCCGCTCCCGAAGCGAATTTGGCAGCATTATCGCTTCTCAAAAAGCGATAAAATAAATTCAAAAAGTTCTTGACAACAAGAACGAAATGAGTTAAAATAAAATACGTTGCGGCTCACGAGAAACAAGAGCCAAGACAAAGCAAAGCAGAATGAACTTTGACAACTGAACAGCAATGCAACCCTGAAGATTCCAAGCTTCTAATAAGAAGCAAAGTTATTTTCAGAGAACCAAAACCAAAAGTAAACGGAAAGCAGAATTACAGCTAGTGTAATTCTGAACCGAATCGAATTTTAAAGTGAGAGTTCGATCCTGGCTCAGGATGAACGCTGGCGGCGTGCCTAACACATGCAAGTCGAACGGAGTTGCTCGCTGATGAAGCTTCGGCAGAATCTTGAGTAACTTAGTGGCGGACGGGTGAGTAACGCGTGGGTAACCTGCCTCGTACTGGGGGATAGCAGTTGG
>NZ_AUKE01000021.1 GCF_000424585.1 Butyrivibrio sp. MC2013 | reverse complement strand
TGGCGAGCATAGAGATGGAAACTATATATGTATACCGAACTGGAATATCGGGAGTGAACTGGCAGGACTAAGAGATGTGTTTTGGAATGAGGAGCGGCTCAAAAAGTATACGAACCTGAACCAGGATAATGCAAAAGCAATAGCAAGAGCCATTGCAGAGGCAGACAGATGGATTGAGAAATATCATAAAGAGGAGTGCGGCTGATGCCGCACAAACCTCTCCAAACTTATGACAGAAAAATGAAAAGGTTTGTGACAGCGAGTGAGAGTAAGGCTGTGACAGCGGAAGGAATTAGCAACAGTAATGTCTTATGACCTGGGAAGAATACTACGAAAAGAGGCTTAAAAGGGGAGTGCTATCAGAGGATGGCATTTATAACATGCTTGAAAGAAACAAGGAGATAATGAAGATACTGAATGGATTTGATAGTTAAGCATTTTAATGAGCTCAGTACCATAGAGCTTTATGAGATATTAAAGACAAGGTTTGAAATTTTTGTCACAGAGCAGGAGTGCATTTATCAGGATATGGATGACAAGGATCAGGATGCGATACATGTCTTTTGCTATAACAATTCCGGAAGAGTTGCAGGGTGCCTCAGGGTATTCTGGAAAGACCACGATGAAGCTTCCGGTGTGGCACAGATTGGAAGAGTTGTTACCCTGGAACATGGCAAAGGCATCGGAGGAAGGATCCTTCATGAAGGTGTAAGGATAGCTACTGAGCAGCTAAAGGCTAAGAAGATATACCTGGAGGCCCAGGAATATGCCATAGGTTACTATGCAAAAGAAGGCTTTGAGGTGGTATCAGAGCCATTTATGGAAGATGGGATTCCTCATGTGAAGATGGAGAAACGAGTAAGAATGGAGGCATAAGATTTGAAGACAGTTGGATTAATTGGTGGAATGAGTTGGGAGAGCACAATCCCATATTACAAAATCATAAATGAAATAGTTAAGGAAAAGCTGGGAGGTTTGCATTCTGCGCAGATCATTTTATACAGTGTTGAATTTGACGAAATAGAAAAATGTCAATCAAGTGGTCAATGGGATAAGAGCGCAGAGATATTAGGAAATGCAGCAAAGAAACTAGAACTTGCAGGAGCTGATTTTATTCTAATATGTACAAATACAATGCATAAAGTAGTACCTCAGATTCAGAATATGATTTCGGTACCAATTGTACATATAGCTGATGCTACAGCAGATTCACTTGAAAGGGATAAAGTATCGAAGGTAGCTCTGTTGGGAACAAAATATACCATGACACAGGATTTCTATAAATCGAAACTGATTGATAGAGGCTTTGAGGTGTTTATTCCGGACGAGGAGGATATAGAAATTGTAAACCACGTGATTTTTGACGAGTTATGTGTAGGTGTTATCAATAAAGATTCTCAGAAAAAATTCAGTGAAATAATAGGAAAGTTAAAAGATAAAGGAGCACAGGCTGTAATCCTTGGATGTACAGAAATTGGATTGCTGATAAAAGAAGAAAACTCAGTGCTTCCTATTTATGATACGACATTAATTCATGCAACAAAGGCTGCGGAATTACTGCTTGGATAATAAGAAATGTGGAAAAGCTGAGGGATTAACCTTCAGCTTTTTCTATAATCATATCTGACAAAGCAAACGGAACAATTTCATCTGGATTTGATTCAGGGCTGATCCAGGCATCTATCCTTTCTTTGGGTAGCATAAGTGGCATCCTGTCATGGATTTTGGAGAGCTCCGCTGTTGGCTCTTTAGTGAGGACTACAAATACAGGATCTTGAATTGGGAGTAGGAGCTAATACGCCCGTAATAATAAAGTATCCGTTCTGGCAGATGACGCTGGCAAATGAGAAAGCGGTATATGCCTGCTTAAATTATGGTGAATCATTCTGCCCAGAGGAAATTGCAGATAGAAGTATATGCATTGATGGTGATATAGGAGAAGTATTTGAGACGCAGCATTGAAGAAATAGAAACGGAGTATTTGAGATGAATTTGAAAATCAGTTGGAAGATGCGGACATATCTGTAATGCAAGCTACGCTGTTTCATCAGATGCCCGTGGTAAGCATATTGGAGAGCAGTTGGTATTGGACTGTCTTAAGAAGGGCAATGAGCTGGGATTTAGAGTACTTCAGTTTAATGCTGTTGTTGAGATGTCAGCCTGTACTTCCTTACCGCAAAAGGAAAGGGGGTTTATGACAGACTGAAAAAAAGAGGATTCCTTGCTTTTACAGCCATGAAGGGCGAAGATACAATGTCAAGCATCGCAGTATCCATCAGAGGCAAGGTTCGTGAACTTGGCTACGACAGGATACCGGAACTGTTTGAGAAGAATCCTTATATGCATCAGATCTATCCGACGGAAGAATCCATGAAGGCACTTACGGTATTTCAGATATTTGAAGGAAACGGTGAGTGGTTTGATCTTTCAAAGAAGCCGATAGAGAGAGCTTCATTTACATTTGGTGGGTCAGAAAAGAAAACAGAAGGATATTATATTACGGACAGTTGTATCGGATGCGGAAGCTGCTTATCTGTTTGTCCCCAGAGCTGTATCATTACTACCGGGATTCCGTATGTCATAGAGCAGGAACATTGTCTGCACTGTGGTAATTGTTTGAATACCTGTCCTGCTGGGGCAGTAGTTAGGAGATGAAGGCTATGTCAAAGAATACTACACAGGAAGAACGTCTTGATTATCTTGTAGAAGAGTTCAAGGCAGATTCAGATGAATATAAGGAATTACAGACGCCAAATAGTACGGAAGATAAAAGACGAATCTTAAGGTCGCTTATGAATATCCGTATGCCGAAAGAATTGTCCTCTGATGTAATGAAAGTACAGGATGAATATTTATTAGAGAGAGCAGCTGAAAAGGGTGTGGTGAATCTATCAGACATCCCGGTTATCAGGGATGGACTTTCTATTTGGCAAGGGGATATCACAAGACTTTCGGTGGATGCTATTGTTAATGCCGCTAATTCGCAGATGCTTGGTTGTTTTGTTCCGATGCATACTTGCATAGATAAAGCGGCACCTACCTCAATCACACAGGTATACAACAAAAGAATGGCAAGGTGCTCGTAAACATTGCATTACCTATGCTTATGCCGGATGAAGACGCTAGGCCAGGAATTAAACTGGAATTTATAAGAAGACAAAAAGGAATTAGTAGAAAAGAACTTGCTGATAAATTAGAAATTGCTCCAGGGGCTTTGTTTAATCTTGAAAATGGATTTAACCCAATCCATTTTGATGATGCATTGAAACTTGGAAATGCACTTGACGTTGAACCAGATATCTTTATTGATGAAAGTGCAAGGTTTTGTGCTTCAGGTTATGGAGAGAAGATAAGAATTATTCGACGAGCTTGTGACGCAACTCAGGAAGAGTTTTCTAAAATGATTGGTGTTACCCGATCGACTTTATCCTGCTGGGAAGCAGAAATTGGTGAGTACCATCCAAGTTCAGTATTCTATTACAAACTGAAAGAAATTGCTGAAGAAAAAAATATAGATATTAACCGTCTTAATAGTGATCCAGACAGCTTCATCGATGATTATGAACTGTTCTTAACAGGAGACTATGGTAAAAAAATAAAATATATCCGTTCTGTTTATGGTGTAACACAGACAGAGTTTTGTAATATGATTGGATATACAAGTGGGACATCATCATGTAATTGGGAATCCATGACTGAGAAACCGCTTCGAAAGGCCTATAATAGGATAAAGTTTGTGGCAGAAGCAAAGGGTATAGACATTAACAAGCTAAATGCTAATCCGGATTATTATAAGGACGAGTATTCAAGATTTGTAGAGAAGAATAGTGGCGCTAAGATTAGATATATTAGGTTGCAGTACAGAGCTTTTACTGATGACTTTGGTAAAATGCTAGGTTGTTCAGGAAATGCTGTTTGTACATGGGAACGAGGACAATGTATCATGGGGCGCCAGTATTTCGATGAGTTAAAGAAACTTGCAGAAGCAAAAGAAATCAATCTTGAAAGTTTAGATGACAATCCTGATGTATTCAAAGATGATTACGATAGGTTCTGTGTAACAGGTTGTGGAAAGAAATTAAGATATATCAGAAATATCTGTGGAATGTCGGCAGAAAAGTATGCAGAAGTTATTGGAGTAAGCAGACAAACCATTTTTATCTGGGAGTCTGAATTAGTTCAAAGAGGAACAATCAGAAGACCGGGAAGAGAAAATTTTGAAAAAATCAAACAAGTAGCTATAGAACATGGGATTGATTTAGACACAATAGATGAGGAACTGGCCAAGGTTGATGATTATGAAGTTTTTTGCCAAAACGGATTTGGAGCTAAGATAAAGTCTCTTAGAAATGTATATGGAATGTCACAGCGTGCATTTTCAGAGCTCGTTGGAGTTTCTGTTGAGACGATTAGTAGATGGGAACGTGAGGGCAAAGTTAGAGGAAAAATAGCGTTTCCATCTAAGGAAAGGTTCCGAGAATTTAAGAGATTGGCAGAAGAGAAAGGAGTTGATTTTCTTGAATCATGCTGAGCAAAGAGTATGGATGATTCAGCAATTGCTGGATGAAGATTTAAATTATAAAGGCTATACAATTCCTAATGATACTAATGAGCAGAAAGATATGCTCAGAGCACTTATGAATGTTAGAGAACCTAAGCCTATTAGTCAGGAATTTCTTGATATTCAGGATGAATATCTAAAAGAAGAGAATAATTCTGTAAAAATTACAGATGTGAATGATTTAACTCCTACCAAAAACGATGACAGATTATATCTTTGGCAGGGAGATATAACTGCATTAAGGATTTCAGCAATCACGAATCCTGCCAATGACCGTATGTGTGGTTGTTTTCAGCCACTTCATTCCTGCGCAGATAACATTATACACTCGAAATCTGGGATTCAGCTTCGCGGCGAATGTTTTAGAATAATGAAAAAGCAGGGACATCCGGAACCTACAGGACAAGCCAAAATAACTCCAGCATACAACCTACCATGTGATTATATTCTTCATACAGTTGGACCAATTGTTCAGGGACCATTAACAAAGAAGCATGAAGATTTGCTTGCTTCTTGCTATAAGTCGTGCCTTGATCTTGCGGATAAGAATGGAGTTACTGAGATAGCTTTTTGCTGTATCTCTACTGGAGTATTTATGTTCCCAAATCAGAGAGCTGCTGAGATTGCTGTAGAGACAGTTAAAAACTGGCTTGATGAGACGGGCAGTGAGATGAAGATTGTTTTCAATGTTTTTAAGGACATTGATTTTGAAATATATGAAAAACTGTTAAATGGTTAAGCTGTAAGGAGTGTTTTATAATGACAACGACTAAGATCAGATCGTTTCAGCCAAATGGCTATCAGGATACAATAAAAAAAGGTTTAAGTGCCATACATAGCTTTAACAGCGGTATGTCCCTTGGGAAAGATGATGATATAGAGCAGCTTGACAGATTAAAAGAAGAAATAAAGACAGCTGATGCTATTGTTATTGGAGCCGGGGCAGGACTTTCTACTTCCGCAGGGTTTACGTACAGTGGAGACCGGTTTAAAAAGTGGTTTTCTGATTTTGAAGAAAAATATGGTTTTCAGGACATGTATTCAGGCGGGTTTTACCCATACAAAACCAAGGAAGAGTTTTGGGCATATTGGTCAAGATATATCTACATCAACAGATACCTTGATGCACCTAAAGATACTTATATAAAGCTTTATAACCTTGTTAAGGATAAAGATTACTTTGTGATTACTACAAACGTGGATCATTGCTTTCAGAAAGCAGGCTTTGATAAGAAAAGATTATTTTACACTCAGGGAGATTTTGGTCTGTTTCAAAGTTTGAATCCGGCAATTAGGGAAAACTTTGATAATGAAGACTGGGTGATGAATGCCATGAAATCTCAGGGATTTGTTAAGGATGGGAATGGAATTTTTGCAATACCATCTGGCGGCGTGGTCAGAATGGAAATTGACAGCAGTTTGATTCCAAAGTGTCCGATTGATGGAAGTGATGTCACCATGAATCTTAGAAGTGATGATACATTCCTTGAAGATGGAGGCTGGCATAGAGCATCAGCGGCTTATTCTGATTTCCTTAGAAGACATGAAAATCTGCATGTGCTTTTCCTGGAACTTGGGGTAGGCAGCAATACACCAGTAATAATTAAGTATCCATTCTGGCAAATGACAATGGAAAATGAAAAAGCTACATATGCATGCTTGAATTACAAAGAGGCATACTGTCCCAAAGAGATAGAAGATAGGAGCGTATGCATTAACAGTGATATAGATGAGCTTTTGGATAAACTGGCATAATTTCATAAAAAGAAAGAAATTATCGGTATTAAAGGGAGATACATTTCTCCCTTTTTACATTTGTGTTGCTCATGATAGAATAATTAAGAATCGCAGTTTTTAGAGGCAAATTATATTCCAGGATAATGAAATAAGCAAATCGGGATTAGTGGAGTAGAACATGGATAAAAAAAGGGCTTTGTCTGGCGCTATAATATTTATAACCCTGATGGGAATCGTAAGTCTGTTTTCGGACATGACTCATGAAGGCGCCAGAAGCATATTGGGCGAATATCTGAACCTCGCAGGGGCATCCGCTGCAACCATAGGATTTGTGTCCGGTATAGGAGAATTGTGCGGGTATTCACTAAGGCTCATATCCGGATTTATAGCAGATAAAACGAAGAAATACTGGACATTTGTTATCACAGGCTATGTAATACAGGCTCTGGCGATTCCTGCACTGGCACTCGTACCTGAACATGGCTGGATTTGGGCCTGCGGTCTTGTGATCATGGAGCGTATCGGAAAAGCGATAAAAAAGCCTGCCAAAAACACATTGGTAAGCTTTGCGGCAAGCGAGATCGGAACCGGAAAAGGCTTTGCCTATCAGGAGTTTCTGGATCAGCTTGGCGCGTTTCTCGGACCGGTACTGCTTTTTGTAACAGCTCTTGTAAAAGGTACAGACGACCTTTTTACAACGTATAGGATCTCTTTTGCGATACTGCTTGTTCCTGCAATGATCACCATAGCTCTTGTTTTGACAGCAAAGATAAGATACCCTGATCCGGAGATCTTTGAAAAGCAGGAAGATAAACCGGCAAGCTTTGAATTCAGGAAGTCATTTGTTCTGTTCATGGCGGCCATCTGCTTTTTTGCTTTTGGCTTTGCAGACTTCACCCTGATCACACTTCATTCGGCTAATACCGGAGCATTTAATGAATCCATGCTCAGCCTGCTATATGCTGGGGCAATGGCTGTGGATGCCTTTGCTGCACTATTCTTTGGTTGGCTTTATGATAAGGTCGGGCTGAAGGCTCTGATCATTTCCACACTATGCAGCACATTCTTCTCATGTTTTGTTTTTATGACTGGAAATGCCTGGTTGATCGGAGCTGGGATAATTCTGTGGGGGATTGGAATGGGTGCGCAGGAAAGTATTATGAAAGCAGCTGTCAGCGGAATCGTCCCGCGTTCCATGCGAAGCACCGGTTTCGGAATATTTGAGACAGGATTTGGTATTGCGTGGTTTCTGGGCAGTTGGCTTCTCGGTGCCCTGTATGATTTGAATCCTGTGTATCTTGTCACTGTGTCTGTGGTATCACAGTTTCTGGCGATTGCATTTTATGCTTTATGCCTCCGGTGCAATAAGACAGAGTGCTAACAATTCCAGTTTGTTGGAATGAGCATTATACCGGAAGTTAATCGCACAACTTCAAGTTTGTGCATATAGAAACACTTTTGTAAAAAGAGAAAATACATTTTCATGATAGAGATCCCGTAAAAGAAGCTGATTGTCGATTATGGTCAATTGTAAAAGTTAATTCCACTTTGTAAGACTAACTTCCACCTTGTAGAAGTAAATTCCACAGGGTGGATTTTACTTGTTCTAAAAATAGTTGATTTTATCCACATTTGAGGCTATAATAGCCAAAAAGTCGGAAATCTGTGCATGACAATCAGAAGTCGAGTTCACGTTGTCCTGTTAAGAGTTAGTGAATTCCACCCCTAATAGAGATAGGTATGAAAGTCATCCAACTGTGCAGAACTCCGGCTTTTTTCATTGAAATGGAAGTTCCTGCTACGCAGAAACCTCGGAATAAAATAACTACTGGCTGAAAATATACGTTTTATCAGCCTTAATGCCCTCCGGGGGCTTAGGGCGCTGCCCTAAGAGCCAGCAAGGGGACGCGTCCCCTTGACTCCGTTCCCGCTCCGGATAATGCTGCAATTAGTCATGCTTCCTAAGAAGTGATGGTTTGAGGATGATGTCATTAGGCTGAATTCTCTCAAAACCTAGTTTCTTAAGAAGTCTATTTCCGTAATGAAAGGCAAGTATGGCATATGGGGGCTTGTTACCGAGCTCAGGACGTGAATAGGAATTGATATGGTTCATCATGAGATTGATCTGCTCCTGGGAGTATTTACCGATATCCTTGCCTTTGGGTATCACTCTTCTTATGAATTCATGGTTATTCTCGCAGGCACCCTTCTCATTAGGTGCGGAGGGATTGCAGTAAAACACCCATGAACGGCGCTCGCCATCCGGTCCAAACTCAAGTGCTTCAGGATTTGAAAATTCCGTGCCATTGTCTGCCAAAAGAATTGGGAAAAGCTTCATATAAAACTCTTTTCCAAGCAGGTCATGGCAAGGTACTTGGGCTATATATCTTGCATCCTAATAATGTTGGAAGATGCGGACATATCTGTAATGCAAGCTACGCTGTTTCATCAGATGCCCGTGGTAAGCATATTGGAGAGCAGTTGGTTTTGGACTGCCTTAAGAAGGGGAATGAGCTGGGATTTAGAGTACTTCAGTTTAATGCTGTTGTTGAGAGTAATATACATGCCAGGCATTTATATGAACGCCTCGGATTCAAGCAGCTTGGAACTATTCCGGGCGGATTCAGAATGAAAGATGGACATTATGAAAATATTTGCCCTTATTTTCATGAATTATGAGACCTTTGAACATATTGAAGATGAGATAAAAGAAGCGCTGTATAAACTACAGTGCTTTATTTTTGTTGCAATAGACTTGACATTCGTCGCATCCTACTATACAATAACGTCGTATCCTACGATGATTAAAGAGGTGCGGTTTATGAATGAGCATGTAATAAACAATATAAAACTAAATATTGAAGATGCCAGGAAATTAGTAAAACTGGCAAATGATTGCGACTTTGATGTAAACATTTCCTGCGGTCATATCCTGCTGGATGCAAAATCGATCTTAGGCGTAATGGCTTTGGATTTTAGAAATGCACTTCAGGTAAGCTTTTATGGTGACAACCCTGAACTGATATCGTTTTTGGAAAAGCATGCAGGATAATATAAGAACCAGAACAGGAGAAGAACAGTCATGAATATAGACAAAGCAGCGATATTGATAAAAAAGGCATCCCTTGAGTTTGACAGAGTATGTAATTCATATTTGGAAAAGTTTGAGCTGACCGGTGCGCAGTATAAAGTTATGAAATATCTGTTTGAAGAGGCAGACAATGGAGTCAGGATTGTTGACCTTGAGAAATTTTATTCAATGTCACATCCTACGACCATCGGTATTGTACAGAATCTTGAGAAAAAGGGATTTATAGAGTATAGGACCAATCCCAATAATACAAGGAGCAGGTATATTGTTCCAACTAAGGAAGCATACGCAAGGCAAAAGGAGCTGGAAGCAGTAGGAACAGATATTGAAAAAGAGATGACTAAAAATCTGCAGAGCGACGAGACTAAAGAATTGATAAGGCTACTAAAAAAGGTACTTGACTTGAACAATTAAGGCTAAAGCCTTCTAGTGTCGGGAGACAGTACCATAAGGATGAAGGAAGGTTTGACAGTGAAAAACGTGATAATTACCGGTGCAAATTCAGGACTTGGGTTTGAAACGGCCAAAAAGATTGCAAAATCTCGTGATTACAGAGTTATCCTTGCCTGCAGAAACGATGTAAAGGCATCTCAGGCAAGGGTAGACATTTCAGCTTCGACTGGCAATGAAAACATTGTAAGCATGAAGCTGGATACATCTTCACTTTCATCTGTAAGAGCTTTTACGGATAAATATATAAATGAGTATGGCACTGTGGATGTACTTATCAATAATGCAGGTATTTCATCAATGAGAGACAGCGGCATGACAGAAGAAGGGTTTGAGATTGTGTTTGCTACCAATTATCTTGGCCATTTTCTTTTGATACAGCTTCTGCTTCCACATTTTGCGGCAGATGGTCGCATTATTAATGTTACCAGTGACATGCATAATCCTCCCGGAGGCATTGAATGGAAGGGTGCAGATTATATTGCCTATGAAGCAGTAGGCGACAGGAAAAACTATGCTTACTCAAAGTTGGCTGCCATCTATCTTACCCTTAAGTTAGATGAAGAATTTATAAAAAGTGGGGATAGTATTACAGTAAACTCTTTTAATCCCGGATTTATGGCTGCAACTAATTTCTCAGGTGGCCATGCTGATAAGGCAAGGGCTCTTGTGGTAAAGACAACTATGCCAGACAGATATGGAGAACTTGAAAAGTCTTCAGAAGCTCTTTTCCAGATAGCAACAGATGAACAGTTCAGTAACATTTCTGGTAAATATTTTGACCGTAGTACAAATATAAAAGAATCATCTGCGCTTTCCTATGTTAAGGAAAACAGGAACGAACTTTGGGAAAAGAGCCTGAAATACTGCGGACTATAACGAGGAGGGATTTATATGCAGTACTATGTTGTCACATTCGCACATACAAGATAGTCAATAAAATAAAGCAAAGAAAAATTATTTTCCGGGTTATCAAACTTGGATAAAAAATATTCCCGAAATACTTGACTGAGTCAACAAATTATTGTATGGTTGACTCAGTCAATTTGTTTGTGGATATCAAGAAATGAAAAAAGTGGTAAGATTTATTTTGATACTGATCTGCGCACTCATACTGATATTGTGTGGACTGATCATTTATGTTGCAGCATATAATAATCCTGCTGTTAAGACAACTGTTGCCAATAAAGCTTTTACCCAGAGCCACAATGCTTTGGAGTCAGAGAACTATGATGGCGATTACCTCATGTACTGGATTGATAACAGCAAGCAGTTCTTTGCCACATATGTGTTTCCGGGAGCAGAAAAACTAATTAAGGGTATGGTGACCATCTATCGCACCTTCCACAGTGATGAGCCTCTTGAGATTGCCTTCATGCCTGTGTCAGTTCAGGAAATGCTGCGTGGGCTGGACTATTATGATCCAACTTTTGGAGCGGCCTTCTATGATGGCACTTGGAATGAGGATTTCGATCATGAGGAAGCGCTAAAGAAGATAGACTGTCCGGTGTTGTTGATTCAGGCCAACACAGGTTATCTGGCAGATGGAACCCTGGATGGGGCGATGTCAAAGGAAATGGCAGAAGTGGCCATGGGTTGCCTCAGCGATGGAAAATACTTATATGTGGACTCGGGCCACGTAACAAATCTTGAGGTACCGGACCAGTTTATCGCCATTGTAGAAGATTTTTTCTTGGAGGCAGAGAATGGATAGAAACATTTTTCAAAATGTTGGAATCCTGTATAGAAGCTATTTGAATTATGCAAATAGCTTCTTAAAGGATTTAGGCCTTTCCTTTTCGGAAAGTGTTGTGATATCAAATATAGGTGCATCGGAAGGGATCACACAGGAAGGTATCGCCTCACTTTTGTGCATTGATAAGGCTGCCATTGCGAGAAACGTAAAGCTTCTTGAAAACGAGGGCTTGATCGCAATAAAGAAAAATGCAGATGATAAGCGTTTAAAGAAACTTTACCTGACCCAGGAGGGATGGGAAAAGTATAAGGCTATTACAGCAGCCAACACAGACCGCCTGGCTGACCTATATAAGGGACTCACTCCTTCCGAAATCAATACACTGGAGACGGTGCTGAATAAGTTGGCAGATAAAGTATAGCGGATTAACGAATAAGAGATTTAATGCCGGATAATAAGTTATACCGGAATATATTCCAGAATAAGGAAATAAGGGTGAGGATAATAAATGATTAGATACGATGATTATATTTCTCCTGAGGAATACCTGGAATTACGTAAATTGGTCGGATGGAGGCTATTTCCGCTTGAAGAAGCTAAGAATTGTGTTGAGAACGCGTATATGGTTCTTTGTGTCAGGGATGATGAAAGAGCAATAGGTGTTGTAAGATTATCCTGGGATGGAGGATATGTGGCTTTTCTGTCAGATGTAATCGTTATTCCGGAATATCAGGGACAGGGAATAGGAAAAAAACTGGTTGAAGCTGTAATAAATAGGATTAAGGCAGATATGAAGCCAGGCTATATGGTGAATCTTAATCTTAATTCTGCTAAAGGGAAAGAACCCTTCTATGCAAAACTCGGATTCGTGGAACGCCCGAATGAGGATGCAGGAGCCGGAATGAATCAATGGTTGGTATTTGAAGATTGAATCACTGCATAATTGACAAGAATCGGGATTGGGTGAAGAAAAGTGAATTTTTTGACGTATGGTGATAAAAAAAGCAGTCGATACTATTCTGTTATAGAAAAGCAGATATACGATGAGACATTAATCGGAGAGTGCTGTTATGAGTAAATTTGCAGAATACATAGGAAGCCAGTTTGGAAATCCACATGGCTTTGTCGGAAGAATCTGTTGTGTCATTATGAATGTAATAAACAAATCAATGTATAAAAAGACAGTTGATTTAATTGAGGCTAAATCTGATGACAAAGTTATGGATATTGGGTACGGGAATGGTTATCTCTTGAAGTACTTATATAAAAAAACAAAATCTGACTTATATGGAATTGATATTTCTGCGGATATGCTAAAACAGGCTACAGAGAGAAATAAAACGGCAGCGAAGCAGGGAAAATTGCATTTGCAGATAGGAGATTGTTGTGATTTACCTTACGATGATGATTCCTTTTTTGCAGTCTCATCAATAAATACTGTATATTTTTGGAGAGATGCTGTAAAAGGTCTTTCAGAGATTTACAGAGTATTAAAGGCAGGAGGTTCATTTTACAATGTTGTTTATACGAAAGAATTTCTTGATGATTTAGCGTATACAAAAAAAGGTTTCAAGAAGTTTGAGCCTGAACAATTGGTAGCCATTGGGAAACAAGCTGGTTTTGATAATATTCAGGTTAAGGATATTGCAAAAGGAAAAAGTTTTGTAGTGATATATTCAAAGAATTAAACAGATTCGAATTTTTCGAGATGAACGGTGGAACGTTATCTCGGAAAATAATTGATTTATGTCAGGGGGATACAATGCTTTTATACCATTATTTTGATAAGAAAACAGGCCCATTTCGGAATCTGTCGGATCTAAGCGAAGAAGAAGCCCAAAAGTTGCTTCTGACTATAAAGGCCGAAAAGCCTGAAACCATGTGCGCCAAAAGGCAAGACAGTTACATTGCGGATAGAAGGCGGTTCGAAGAGATACTAAGAACCGAGTTCCAGAAAAAGGGTGGGAAGATCGAACGGAAAGCCCCTCATTATCTGGTGATTGGTGAATGTCCGTGGTTACAGAGCTGGTTCGAAGACTGTGATCATATAGTGATAGATACAGCAGACTTGGATCTGAGCACAGTTTCTTTTACCTATGGAGATTCTCATCCAACATTCAGTAACCGGGTCAATGATGGAAAAGAGTACAGAAAGAAGCTCTACACATATGACGAGATAATAGAAGTGATTAAAAAGTACGGCCTTCCCCAAGACTGGAACCCAGATGGGGAATATGGTCCTGAGAGATATGTCGAAGCTCATGTGTGGAGTGATAGAGGGATAAAAAAGATGGCAAAGGACAAAATGAAGGCATTGATATAAAGCCTGGTGACTGGTTTGTCGGAGATGTGGCAGACAAGGAGACGTTAGAGGCATTTGCCAAAAGTGTTATTGAAGAATCCGGGCATGTGGACTTCCTGATAAATAATGCACTACCTGCAATGAAGGGGATTGATGAGTGCAGTTATGAAGAATTTCAATACGCACTGTCTGTTGGAGTTACAGCTCCATTTTATCTTACAAAGCTCTTCATGCCGTATTTTGCAAAGGGGGCCTGTGTTATAAATATTGCATCTTCAAGAGACCGGATGAGCCAGCCTCAGACAGAGAGCTATTCAGCCGCGAAAGGTGGTATCGCAGCTCTTACTCATTCGATGGCAATAAGACAATCCGCTGAAGATATAGGATGTAAAGCGGAGGATTTTTTATCTGAGAAAAATATAATCTGGTAGGATTTGCTCCGGCATGGGTCGAGATGACTATAAAACCAGCAAATATAGTTGATGAGATCAATTCAGAGGCGGGTAAATAAATGAATTTCAGAAAGGCAACAATAGAAGATTTGGATATGCTTGTCGCCACAAGAATAGAAGTTTTGAGGGCAGCAAATAGGCTTGATGCAAGCATTGATATGTCAGAGGTGGAGCGGCAATCCAGGGATTATTATTCTAAAGCTATGGCTGATGGCTCACATACAGCATATCTGGTGTTTGACGAGAACAAATTTATAGGTGCCGGCGGAGTGAGCTATTACAGAGTAATGCCAACATATCATAATCCGTCAGGTGAAAAAGCATACATCATGAATATGTACACGGCATCTGATTATCGCAGGCAGGGAATAGCTTATAAGACTTTGGATCTTCTTGTACAGGATGCAAAGAGTAGAGGAATCACAGCAATCTCTCTTGAAGCTACTGAGATGGGAAGACCTCTGTATGAGAAGTATGGCTTTGTAAAAATGAATGATGAAATGGAACTTAGGTAATAGCAGGAATATTACTGAAAAAGGCTGATGAAGTAATGAAATACAACCACATAGAATGGACAGAATGGAAGGATATGTTTATGGATATTGTTTATAAAAGATTATCAGAGAACGAATTAAACAGGATCATAAGAATGAGAATAGATCAACTGACAGAAGAATACACATCAGAGGGAAAAACTGTACCGAATGATGTAAATCTTGAAGAGGCTCTGCTGGATTTTTATAAAAGAAATATGGCTGCCGGAACCTATATTTCCTGGCTGGCATTTGATGGAGATAAGATAGTCGGAACAAGTGGTATGTCCTTCGCGGAAAAACCGCCATACTTCACATGCCCTTCAGGGAAATTAGGTATCTTGTCCAGCATGTATACCGATCCGAACTATAGGAGATTGGGAATCGCTACAGAGTTACTGGACAGAGTAGTAAAAGAGGCAAAAGAATATGGCTGCGGAACAATCTATATTACAGCATCGAATATGGGTGTGAAGTTGTACGAATCATATGGATTTAAGCATAACGGAAATTTCATGCAGTATAATTTTTGATCAGATGAAAGCCAGCATGAAGGAATAAGGATTATCGATACCGCCAGATGGCTTTCTGATTCGCAAAAATAATAAAAGCTCAAATTTGCGAAAAAAATCAAATTGCCGATTGCCGCTTATCCTGGAAGTTGATTTCCAGGATAAGCGAGGAATATTAATGGATAAACAGGTACTCTTTGATAACAGGGAGTTGAAGACCTGTCCATTCTTTAAAAAAGGTGATACATTCCTTCTGAAAAGAACGCTGGAGCAAGACGATTTCTACAACGTTGCAGAAGATGCATATATTGGCTAATCAGCCTTAAGAAGTCTGAAATGACTTTTCCTATACTCTATAAGCCCTTCATCTTGCATGCGTGAGAGTTCTTTTGACATATTGGTGCGCTCAAGGTTCAGATAATCAGCAAGTTGTTGTCTGTTGAATGGAATATCAAATTCTCTGGAGTCAGACTGCAGTGCAATGGCATTGAGATATGACAGGAGGCGTCCGCGGCAGCTCTTGGAAGAAGTATAAAAGCTTCGTCCGGAGAGGACAAGGTTCTTCTGTGATGAGATGATAAGTATATTTTTAAGGAGCTTTTCCTTCCAGGGAGAGCTTTTTTTGCTATCTTCAAGAAGGTTCTTTATATTGCAAAAGAGAATGCAGCTTTCCTCATTTGCTCTGACATCCACCAAAAGGACTTCGCCAAGAAGAGCATAGGTCTCGGCAAAGTACTGGTTCTTTCCAACATGGCTTAATACAGTACGGTTGCCCCAGATGTCGTTGCTTTCAACAGTAACACTACCAGAAAGAACCATGCCTATTTGGGAAGTCTGTTCTCCGGCGTGGAGAATCACATCGTCTTTTCGGAATCTCTTTTTCTTTGCATCCAGGAAGTCAAGGCACGAAGAGAGCTCTTTTGCTGTCATTCCCTGGAACAGTCTGCTTTTTTCTATACCTTCAAGATTCATAAAAAATAGCTCCCAAAATGTGGTTTAAACAACATACATGTTATGAATAGTATATTATACTGACACCATCAGAACAAGGTTAAAGCTAAGAACAGAGAGGTTTAAAAATGGTAAGAAAGATAATAAAGATCGACGAAGAAAAGTGCAATGGATGTGGTATTTGTGCCAGTGCCTGCCACGAAGGTGCTATTGATATTGTGAACGGAAAAGCAAAGCTGGTAAGAGAGAACTTCTGCGATGGATTTGGCGACTGTTTACCGGGATGTCCTATGGGAGCAATCTCTTTTGAAGAAAGGGAAGCGCCTGCTTATGATGAAGCAGCTGTAAAGGAAGCGCAGGAAAAGAAAGGAATTGTAAAAGATATGCATCAGTGCGAGAACAAGATGATGAATGAAATGGAACAACATGCCGCAGGGCATGGATGCCCTGGATCAAGGTTTATGCAGCTTCAGAGTGCTTCTCAGGGCAACGACGATTTCGGACAGGACATGATTTCAAGAATGAGCACTCATCCATCAAGATTAATGCAATGGCCATGCCAGATAAAACTTCTTCCAACACAGGCCGGTTTCTATAATGGAGCTAAACTTCTCATTGCAGCTGACTGCACAGCATATGCCTATGCCAATATGCACGAGGAGTTCATGAAGGGCAAAGTTACAATGATAGGATGTCCAAAGCTGGATGATGGCGACTACACAGAAAAACTGACAGAAATCATATCAAATAATGATATCGTCAGCGTGACCATTGTAAGGATGGAAGTTCCATGCTGCGGAGGACTCCAGAGGGCTGCAGAGAATGCTATAAAGAACAGTGGAAAGTTCCTTCCCTGGCAGGTTGTAACCATCTCTCGTAACGGGGAGGTACTTGATTAAATTTCACAACAAACATTTTTTGCGTAAGGTTCAGATAAATGAGTTTATACTTAATATAATGAAAGATAGGAAGGCACACTATGGCAACATTAAACGAAAGAAAAGTAGCAGTAGTAGGTTGTGGATTTGTTGGCTCTGCATCAGCATTTGCCCTTATGGAAAGCGGGCTTTTTTCCGAGATGGTGCTGATAGATGTGAATAAAGAGAAGGCTGAGGGGGAGGCTCTTGATATCAGCCACGGACTTCCTTTTGCAAAGCCAATGCAGATATATGCCGGTGATTATCAGGACGCAGGGGATGCTGCAGTTGTGGTTGTTACAGCAGGTGCGGGACAGAAACCCGGCGAGACCAGGCTTGATCTTGTTAAAAATAATGTAGGCATCTTTAAGTCTATTATTCCTGAGATTGCAAAGTACAACAAAGAGGGAATACTTCTTATCGTGGCGAATCCTGTTGATATTCTTACATATACCGCAGTCAGGTTCAGTGGATTTCCTGAAAACAGGGTGTTTGGTTCGGGAACAGTTCTTGATACAGCCAGATTCAAATATCTTCTGGGGGAACATTTGAATGTGGACAGCCGTTCAGTGCACGCATTTATTATAGGCGAGCATGGGGACAGTGAGATTGCAGCATGGAGCAGTGCAAATGTCTCAGGGATTCCAATTCATGATTTCTGCGAGATGAGGGGGCATTTCGAACATGAAAAAGCCATGAAAGAGATTGCTGAAAATGTTAAGAACAGCGCCTATGAGATCATTGAGAAAAAAGGTGCGACCTATTACGGAATTGCCATGAGTGTAAGACGTATCTGTGAGGCTATAATACGTGATGAAAAATCAGTTTTGCCTGTATCAAGCATGCAGCATGGTGAAAACGGCATTGATGGAGTTGCACTCAGTATGCCTGCAATTGTCGGAAGAGGTGGAGTTGAAGGTTCTGTGCCGATCAGACTTAGTGAGCAGGAAAAAGAGGCACTACTGAAGTCATCGGAGACTCTGAAAGCAGTAATTAACGAATCGCTTTGAAACTCAAAAAAGGTTATATTTCGTAAATATTGTCAGATTACTCTGTTGGAATTGACGAGGTAGGGCTAAAGTGTTATATTGTAACTAGAAAATAGTTGCAAGAGGGATTACTGTGCCAAAGAAATCAAAATTACTAGAAAAAATACTGTCAAAACCCGCACCGACAAGTTTTACAATAAGAGAACTGTACAGGTATCACGTAAAGATGGTCATAGCATTTCTTAAGGAAGTAGGTGAGATAGAATGATAAGTTCACTGATGGAATACAATGGATATCATGCAAAAGTAGAATTTGACCAGGAAGATCAGATATTCATAGGTCACGTTCTTGGCATCAACGACTCTCTGAATTTTCATGGAGAATCAGTAAAAGAGCTTACACAGTCCCTGCATGATTGTATAGATAATTACCTTGATTACTGCCAGAAGATTGGAAAAGATCCTGAACGAGAATTTAAAGGCTCATTCAATGTTCGCATTAAGCCTGAGCAGCATAAGAAAATTGCATTATATGCTGCCAATGAAGGAATCACAATAAACCAGTTTGTATCCAGAGCTATTGATGATGAACTGGACATCCTAGAAGGTTAGCCCAAAGACGCAATATATTTGTTAATCCGCCGATTCGAGAACTGATAACTAAAGATGGATTTTATAATGGAAAAGCCTTGATGACAAGGCTTTTCTTTATTTGTTTCAACTATTAAAATCTAAAATGATGCCAAGTTCTTTTGCGTCGGCTTTGATCTCTTCTACCGCATACCCCGGCTTGAAATGGTTATGGCTTTGAGCCATATGCATAGGGCTTCCGGGTTTGTAGACCAGGTTCTTCATGATCGCACCCATGAGCTTTGGAGGAAATATACTCATAACGGTAATTAACCCGTTCTTTTTTACTCCTTTTGCTTTGAGATATGGACTCATTTTTCTTATGTTAATAACCATGTGGGCGAGCGCTTTGCTTGATGAGATTGCCTCTTTAAATCCGCCTGCTTCTGCGGCTGCCCCTTCCATGGCAGCATTTGCAATATAATGCAGAAAGAGCCATTCGTAAATATTCTTTTGTAAAGAAACTTTGAAACCCGCACTTTTAAATAATTCTATGACTTCTTTTTCCCGCCCGGTTGATGCCATACCTGTGTATCCGATTTCTACCGATTTCATTAATATTCCGTATAAATTGTTTCCTTCATATCCACCGCCGGCTCCGGGAAAACCAAATACAACCTGATTTGCCGGAATTGAACCGATTGCTTTGTAAATATCTTTTCCGTAGTTGCAAAAGAAAAGCAGCGTGGCGTTTCCAATCCTTGGAGCCAAATAATCGATTGCGGCCGGAACCTGCTCCGGGTTAATGCTTAAGAATATTAAATCGTAATCGTGCTCCGTTTTGATTTCATCAATTAAATTGATGTCCCAGTGAAACTTCCGGTACTCCCTGATACGACCATCATGAATTATGGCATTGATGCCCTGCGCATAGATGTCCCTCTTTTCTTTTCTGACATAAAAATCTACTGTATGGCCGGCATTTTCCAATGCCCATCCATATTGAGAGCCAATAACTCCTCTTCCGAAAACCAATATCTTCATATTTTGATTTCTCCTTTTTGAATGTGTGTTGAATAATCAACATGTGTTTGATACTCTAATCATATAGACAAGAATTTCTTGAAACAATCGTTAAAAGTATGCAGATGTTGAAAACTGAACAAATTCATAAAAATGTTAATTAACCGGAGTGCTATGGATAGAAGAGTACAGCGTACAAGAAAACTGATTATAGAGACTTTCATGGAGTTGCTGAGAGACAAGGGATTTGAAAAGATCACGGTAAATGATATCGCAGACAGGGCGGATATTAACCGGGGAACCGTTTATCTTCACTTTTTAGATAAGTATGATATCCTCGAAAAATGCATAGATATATATGTGGAGGAGCTACTGTCGCAGTGTAGTGGCGACGAAGAAATACATCTTCGTTATGACGCCATGGGAAAAGTATTCTCATATCTGGAGGAACATATCGACATATATAAATTACTTCATGAGAACGACAAGTATGGGATGTTTCGAAAGAAACTCACGAACGCCCTGCTTAGCCAGGTTGAGATTGCTATGACATTGATGCCAAAAGAAATTGCAACATCACGTGAAATTGCGTCGCAGTTTTTGGTAAACGGGCTTCTTGGGGTAATAGAATGGTGGATTAGCAGTGATATGTCCTGCAGTGCAGATGATGTTACGGAAAGATTGTTAAATATTCTGAAACCTTTCACGGATTTTATTCCGGAATAAAGTACACGGGGAGAGGACAAACACTATGGGTGCGGTTGCCGAAATGTTCCGTTCATGGCCTGGAACATTAAGGAGTGACCATCCTGCCAGATCTGTTGCGGCTTGGGGAAAGAATGCTAAGTATTTAACACGCCGCTAGCAAGAAATCCCCCACCTCTTCAGGTGGCTGGATGAATTGCGATAAACACGGCGTTTTCTTGACTTTTGTATCTTGTAGCATTATAGTTATATTATAAATCAGTAGTATTTATAAGAAAGGTCGTAAATACAATGCGATTAGATACAAATAATCATTCAGTGTTCATGCTGCACTATCATCTAATCATGTGCGTAAAGTATCGTAATAAGGTGATTGATGATACTATCTCTAATCGTCTGAAAGAGATATTTGTAAAGATTGCTCCTGCCTATAACATTACGTTAGAAGAATGGAATCACGACACAGACCATGTTCATATTCTATTTAGGGGGCAGCCAAATACTGAAATCAGTAAGTTTATCAATGCTTACAAATCTGCAAGCAGTCGTATCATAAAGAAAGAGTTTCCCAAGATACGTAAATCTCTCTGGAAAGAGATGTTTTGGTCACAGAGCTTTTGCCTGCTGACCACAGGTGGAGCTACAGTAGACATTATCAAACAATACATTCAATCTCAGGGCAAGAAAGATGGCAAACAAAGCAATTAAGTACAGAGCATATCCTACAAATGAACAAAGCATTATGTTTGCTAAAACCTTTGGCTGTTGTCGCAAGGTTTATAATCTTATGCTTTCTGATAAGATTGAAGGATATAAGTCTACGGGTAAATTCCCTACTGTAACACCTGCTAAATACAAGAAAGATTATCCATATCTGAAAGAGGTTGACAGCCTTGCTCTTGCTAATAAGCAGATGGACTTGCAAGAGGCTTTTCATAATACATTTAGTAAATCCCGTAAAAAGAAT
This sequence comes from Butyrivibrio sp. MC2013, assembly GCF_000424585.1. Taxonomy (GTDB): domain Bacteria; phylum Bacillota; class Clostridia; order Lachnospirales; family Lachnospiraceae; genus Butyrivibrio. The sequence continues at coordinate 39,914 of NZ_AUKE01000021.1, read as the reverse complement.
AATGGATTTCCTAAATTCAAATCTGCGAAGCATAGTCGCAAATCTTACACCACAAATAATCAGAAAGGTACAGTCGCTATCATAGATAACGGATATATCAAACTTCCTAAGATTGGTAAAGTAAAAGCTGTTATCCATCGCATTCCTGATAATAACTGGATCATCAAGTCTGCTACTGTATCACAGGAATCAGATGGTAAATACTATATCTCTGTGCTTTTTGAGTTTGATAATACCGTTAATCCCTATGTAGCAGACAAAACTAATGCTATCGGTCTGGACTATGCTTCTGACGGCTTATATGTTGACAGTAATGGTAATGTAGGCACTAATCATAAATATTATCGTGAAAGCCATAAAAAACTTGCTAAAGCCCAGCGCAAATTATCACGTATGCAAGGTTCTAAAAAGCATGAAGATAAATCTGCTAACTATATTAAACAACTCCGTAAGGTAAACAAAATCCATAGACACATCGCTAATCAGCGTCTTGATAATCTGCATAAAATATCTACTGAGATAGCCAATCAGTATGATGTTGTCTGCGTAGAATCGCTGAATATGAAGTCTATGTCTAATAAAAGTTTTGGTAACGGCAAAGCAACTCTTGATAACGGATATGGTATGTTCCTGTCTATGCTTAAATATAAGTTGTCTGACAGAAGCAAGTATCTTATCAAGGTAGACAGATGGTTTCCGTCATCACAAATCTGTCATTGTTGCGGTACATTACATCCTGAGATGAAGAACCTGCAGATCCGTAAAATGACTTGTGACTGTGGGCTGACAATAAGCCGCGACCAAAATGCTGCCATCAATATCCTAAATGAAGGATTACGTCTACTTTCCAAAGTAGTATAAAACAAAATATACAAGTAGGGATGGAATAGCCCTAATTTATACGCCTGTGGACATTGTGTAAGTCATTGAGTTACGTAACATCGTAGCCAACGCAGTAGTGGTTGAAGCAGGAAGCTCCGACTTCAAATGCGAAGCATTAAGTCGGAGTAGTTCACCTGAGAACCATGACCTTTCGAATATATTTGGAGACTCATCACCAATTGGGAAGCTTTATAAACTCGATGGGAAAGTTTTACTGATTGGAGTTGATCATGATAAGAATACTTCCATTCATTTAGCGGATGCTCGTGCAGAATACTCAAGCAAACATACCTGCATCGAACACAGTGCAGTCATGGAGAATGGTGTTCGTGTCTGGAAAGCTTATGAAACATTGTATGTTGATGGAGAGGACTTCAAAGATATAGGAAGGGCATTTGAAGTAGCCTATACTACATGTAAGGTAAAAGTGGGCAATGCTGACATAAAGCTGATGAACCAACGTGAATTAGTAGATTTTGCTGTATCGTGGATAGAATGTAACAGAAAATAACATATTGGATTAACCGATAAGAGGAATTATCAAAGGATACATGGCGAAGAAGATACTCATAATTGAAACAAGTTTAAGAGCAATCCGACCCGCAACCAAATTTAACCAAATAGAGCAAAATGTGTAAGCTTCGCTTGGTAGACAGGCGAAGCTTACTTTTTTATGATCAAGAAAAATGTTAAAATGTTTAGCAAAGGTGGTAGAAATATGAGAAAGGTATATTTGGATAATGTTCGCTGGATAACAGTAGTGCTGGTTGTCATCTATCATGTAATCTACATATTCAGTGGTGTAACTCAGTATGGGATCATAGGCCATTTTAGTGAACATCAGCCCCAGGATACATATCAGTACATTGTATATCCTTGGTTCATGTTACTTCTGTTTGTGGTATCCGGTATGTCAGCCCGCTATGAACTCCTTAAACGAACAGATAAGGAATTCATCAGAGTAAGGACGAGAAAATATCTTGTGCCATCAACAATCGGCCTTCTGGTTTTCGGCTGGGTTCTTGGCTACTACAATATGCTGATATCCGGTGCATTTGATTCCATGGGCAATGTGCCGGGGCCAATCCTTTTCCTGATAATGGCAGTTAGCGGCTCAGGCCCTCTGTGGTATCTACAGATGCTCTGGCTCTTCAGCCTGATAGTGGTACTGATCAGAAAGATCGATAAGGACAGATTCTATAATATCTGCGGCAAAGCCAATCTTTTGATAGTTTTACTTCTTGTCATACCCGTATATGGAGCAGCGCAGATACTTAATACACCTGTAATAGTGGTATACAGATTCGGTATCTACGGACTGGGCTTTTTGATCGGCTACTTTGTATTGTCCCATGAGGTCGTGATGGAGCGACTTGGTAAAAACTGGCTGTTATTAAGCATCCTTGCCCTCGCATCCTGCTTGGCCTTCGTGATTTTATATATTGGTCAGCCTTATCCGGAGCACGTGGTGCTGGATACGATCATGTGCAATGTATATGCATGGTTTGGAACTCTCGGTATACTTGCCTTCATGAAAAAGTGGGGCAATTCCATGAATGCTTTCTCAAAGTGGATGTGCAAAAAATCATGGGGCCTCTATGTATTCCATTATCTGATGATCGCGGCCAGCGGATGGTATTTGCATACATTATGTCCGTTCCTTGCCCCTGCCATCGTTTACCTGTTGGTCGCAATAGCAGCATTTGCAGGTTCCTACCTTCTGTATGAGCTCATGAGCCGTATACCTGTCTTAAGATGGTGTGTTCTGGGAATAAAAAAGGATAAGAAAGAATGAGTTTTGCAGATAATCTGATCGTCCTCGGAGATGAATTCCGGGGTATAGCCCTCATTAAGGAGACGCAGGATGATATTTTGAAGGCGATCGATATTTAAGGAGAAATAATATGAGTTTTTGTATAGAAAAGAATTACCGGAATAACGAGGCTCTCAGAGCATCATTCAATAGATTGGCAGAAAAGACCTTTGGTCTTAACTTTGAGAACTGGTATCAGAATGGTTTTTGGCAGGATAACTACAATCCTTATTCGATTGTGATAGATGGAGAGGTTGTGTCTAATGTTTCGGTCAACGCCTGCAACATGAATTATAAGGGCGAAATTGTGAAGTTGATCCAGCTCGGAACAATTATGACAGACAATGACCACAGAGGAAAAGGATATGCCAGAACTTTGATGGAAGAGATTCTGAAAGACTACGAGGGGAAGGTGGATGGTATTTATCTCTTCGCAAATGATTCTGTGCTTGAGTTTTATCCGAAATTTGGATTTAAAGAAGCAAAGGAATATCAGTATACAAAAGTGGTGACAATATCTAATGAATGCAAAACTGAGATGGTTCCGTTGAAGGACAAAGGCGATTTTGACAGGATTGTAGAGCTACTTGATAAAGAAAGTCAGAACGCTCAGATGTATATGGTAGGGAATACCGGATTATATATGTTTTATTTGTCGCAGTTTATGACGGAGAATTTATTCTATATTGCTGATTGTAACAGCTATGCTGTTGCGGAAATAGAGGATGATACATTGATTCTTCATGCCATTATAGGAGGTGGTGCTGTAGATGATGTTATCGCAGCTTTTGGCTCTAAAGTGAAGAAAGTGGTTCTTTGTTTTACACCAAAAGATACATATGGCTTTGAGAAATGCGAACTTCACGAGGAAGATACTACTTTTTTTGTAAAAGGTAAATTTTTCGAAGATAGTAGTAACGAAGAATATATGATGCAGGCGATAACACATGCATAATGTTCATATCCTACAGAGGAATACGTAGATGAAGTGTTGCAAGAGTATGAATAGAAAATTATTAACACAAGCATTAACAAAAGTGATATCTGGAGTGTTCCTTGTAGGGTTGCTTCTATTTTTGCCCGCGGGATCTTTTTCATATTGGAATGGATGGCTTTTGATGGCAATTATGTTTGTTCCCATGATTGCTGCAGGATTTGTCATGATGAAGAAAAGCCCGGAGTTATTGCAAAAGCGCCTGAATGCAAAAGAAGAACAGTCTGAGCAGAAAGTGGTCATCTTACTGAGCGGGCTGATGTTTCTTGCCGCTTTTATCGCGGCGGGACTCAATTATAGATTTGGCTGGACCATCTTGCCCAATTGGATTGTCTATGCCGCAACAGCAGTGTTTTTGCTTGGCTATATGCTTTATGCGGAAGTCCTTAGGGAAAACGCGTACCTTTCCAGAACTGTTGAGGTGCAGGAGAATCAGAAGGTTATAGACACCGGTCTTTATGGGATTGTCAGGCATCCCATGTACATGAGTACATTTCTTTTGTTTTTATCTATGCCACTTGTACTGGGATCGGTCGTTTCTTTTATTATCATGCTTGTATATATTCCAATAATCACTAAACGTATCCGCAATGAAGAACAGGTATTGGAAGATGGACTTGAGGGATATTCCGATTACAAAAAGCGAGTAAAGTACAAGGTTATACCATTAATCTGGTAGGGGGACAATATGCAATGAGACTATTGTTTGAATCGGCTATGTGGAAAATAATCATCATTCCGTTCCTGGGGACAGCGCTGGGAGCGGCCAGTGTATTTTTGTTTAAAAAAGAAATGAGCCGGAGGATGCAGAGAGCCCTTACAGGCTTTGCTTCAGGAGTGATGGTGTCTGCATCTTTTTTCAGCCTTTTGCTTCCAGCGCTTGATCAGACAGTAGAAATGGGAAAACTTGGTTTTCTTCCTGTATCTATTGGATTCGGTATAGGTATGCTTTTCCTTCTGGTAATGGATATGGTGACACCTCACATGCATCTGGATAAGAATGAGGAAGGCCCAAGGAGCGGACTAAAGAGAACAACAAAGCTTGTCCTGGCGGTTACTCTTCACAATCTTCCTGAAGGAATGGCTGTGGGAATAGTATGTGCAGGCTGGCTTTATGGGAACAGTACAATATCTTTTACTGGAGCACTTGCCCTGGCTATTGGTATTGCGATACAGAACTTCCCGGAAGGAGCAATTGTATCAATGCCGCTTTTAGGTGAGGGAGTTCCCAAGGGAAAGACCTTTCTTTATGGCGTCCTGTCCGGAATTGTAGAGCCTATAGGTGCACTTTTAGTCATCGCTGCATCAGGATTGTTTATTCCAATGATGCCATATCTGCTTAGCTTTGCAGCAGGAGCCATGATATATGTTGTAGTGGAGGAGCTCATTCCTGAGATGTCTGAAGGTGAGCATTCAAATATCGGAACAATTTCTTTTGCCCTGGGGTTCATACTCATGATGGCGCTGGATGTAGGGCTGGGTTGAAGATGATAACGAATAAAGCACTACAGGTGAAGAGGGTGTTTGATCAATGACTAACAGAGAGATAAAGGAAATTGCATTAAGGCAATCTGCAGAGGATATCGGCTGTAAGGCGCAGGATTTTTTGTCAGATAAGAATGTCGTTGTGCCATTTAAGCTTGGCAAAAATGCGCGAAAGTACTATAAAGAGCCGATCTCATGCACTTTTGTTTCCTATGGGAGCAACATCGTTGCGGCCACCACAGACGAAATATCCGATCTGGTGACGGAGTATATTGGCAAGTTTGAGTTTTATCACTGCTTTGAGACGCCGAATATGCATTGGCTCAATGACAAGCTGATAGAGCGGGGCCATAAGGTATGCTTCATGGCGGAGTATTATCTTCCGGATGTTAATAAGATAGCTGATATGGAATGCCTGTATGAAACCCGCATACTTGGCCCGGAGGACTTCAAAGAATTGTATCTGCCTGAATGGAGTAATGCACTCTGTAAGGACCGCAAGCACTTGGACGTATTGGGTGTAGGAGCATATGATAATGACAGATTGATAGGCTTTGCGGCATGTTCAGCTGACTGTGATGAGATGTGGCAGATAGGTGTAGATGTTCTGCCGGGGTACAGGCAAAAAGGGATTGCTTCTGCGCTTACAAGCAGGCTCTCAAGGGAAATCCTGGATAGAGGAAAAGTCCCTTTTTATTGCTCTGCATGGTCAAATATCAGATCTGCCAGGAACGCAGTGAAAAGTGGCTTTATACCTGCGTGGGTAGAGATGAGCGTTAAGCCCAAAAGTATTGTTGACGAGATGAATTCTTAAGAAAGAGGCCATGGGACTATTGCTGAAATGAAGATCGAACTTAGAAAACTGACTGAAGAAAACATGGAGCAATGCTTTGGGCTTAGAGTTGCTAAGGACCAGATGCAATACATTGCTTCAAATGAGGCTTCCTGGAAGACTGCCAATGAAAATGCAAAAGTAGCTCGTCCCTTTGCAATATATTGTGATGGAGAAATGGTAGGATTCACAATGTTTGCCTTTGATGAGGATTATGAAGATCCTGATGACAGGTATTGGCTATGGAGACTAATGATTGACGAAAGTTTTCAAGGAAAAGGATATGGAACTGCTGCACTTAAGGAAATAATCAGATATTTTAAGGAGCATGGTGCAAACAATATCCGTCTGTCAACGAAGGATACAAACAAAGTTGCATTATCCATCTATCAAAAAGCAGGATTCAGAGCTACCGGGGAAATGAATGATGAAGAGATAATGCTCCAGCTTGATGATATATCTGGTATTAATAAAACTATTTGAATTGGATATTAATATATTACCAAACTTGAAATATAATTGCAGATGACTCAATATGACAGCAAAGGAGAGAACGGAGAAAATGCGAGTTGCAGCAATTAATGACTTGTCGGGATTTGGAAAATGCTCACTGATTGCAGATATTTCTGTTTTGAGTTCAATGGGCATCGAGGTTTGCCCGGTACCCACCGCAGTATTGACTTCTCAGACAGGATTCCCATCATATCATATTCACGATACTACAGATATGGTTGAATATTCTATCAGAGACTGGAAAGAGAGAAATGAGACCTTTGATGGTATTCTGACTGGCTTCATGCCTGGTGAGAAGGTCATTGATGATGTGCAGTCTTTTGCAAGGGCGTTTAGGACAGAGAAGACTATATTCCTTGTGGATCCTGTTATGGGGGATAACGGAGATCGTTATTCTAACTATTCAGATGAGATGCTTATAAAGATGAAAGAGCTTGTGGCTATGGCGGATATAATAACCCCTAATCTCACAGAGCTATGTCTTCTCGCTGATGAAGATCCGCAATCGGTGATAAAGGAATTTAAAGAAAAAAGAGACACGCAGCTGATCATTAAGCTGGCTTCAAAAATAAAAAGCAGTGACAGTCAGAGCACCGTTGTTACCGGGGTGTCTTTGGATGAAAACATTATCAGCAATATCATTGTTTTTCAACATGGCAGTCATGTTATAAAAAGCAGTCATAACGGTCTGAGCTATTCCGGAACCGGTGATCTCTTCGCAGCATCACTTATGGGAAATATCCTTAAGGGAAAAGATATACTCGAGGCAGTCAGGACCACAGCGGAATTTATTAACCGATCTGTTGAAGCTACTTCTTCCACAGACAGAAACTACGGAGTTGATTACGAACAAATATTGGCAGAGGGGCCGGGAGGCAAAAGATTTTTATGAATAAAAACAGATTATTGACTATTACAGGACTAATGACGGCTTTGACAGTTCTTTTTACTGCGTACATATTTCATATACCGGTAGGAATGAATGGAGGATACGTACATTTTGGAGATACCATGATCTATCTGGCAGCTGTGTTATTGCCTACTCCTTATGCAATGGCAGTTGGAGCCCTTGGAGGCGGAATAGCGGACCTTTTGACTGCTCCTATATGGGCTTTGCCTACGGTAATTATCAAGATGCTTATAGTATTGCCATTTTCCAGCCGCAAAGTCAAAATGCTGTCTGGTCGAAATATGATCGCTCCTATTATTTCTTTTATCATATCAGCTACAGGTTATTACATTGCAGAAGCTATTCTGTTCGGGAGCCAAGCTGCGCTTTGGACCTCATTTACCGGTAGTTTTGTACAGTCAGGCGGAAGCGCACTGTTTTTCTACATAGCAGTGACCGCACTTGAAGGCGCAGGTATCAAGAAGACATTTTTTAGTTTTGGCAATGAATAAACTGTAAGGAGAATCAAGGAATGGCGGATATTTTATACAAGTACAAATCATCGGTTTATGCAAATATCACAAATAAATGCAATTGCAGATGCACTTTCTGCATTCGCTTTTTGAAGGATGGAATTGGAGATGCAGACACCCTTTGGCATCAACAGAATCCAACCAAAGAGGAGGTTGTAGAGGCAATAAGAAACTTTGATTTTACAGGATTTGACGAGCTGATTTTCTGTGGTTACGGAGAACCGACCTGTGCATTGGATATTCTGCTTGAAGCAGCCAAAACTGCAAAGGAGAAAGGACTTAAGACCCGCCTTAACAGTAATGGCCTGGGGAATGTGGAGAACGGCAGGAATATAGTACCTGAACTTGCCAAGGTGATCGATAGCGTGTCAATAAGTCTCAATGCTCCTGACAGCGACAAATATAATGAGGTTACAAGACCACAGGTGGATGGCGCCTTTGAAAAGATGATCGATTTTGCCAAAAAATGTAAAGAGCAGATAGGTAATGTTAAGTGGTCAATAGTTGATGTCCTTCCTGCAGATGAGATTGAACAGTGTAAGCGTTTATCCAATGAGACTGGCATTGAACTTAGAATCCGTCATTTTAGTTAAAAGATGGCCCCTGGGGGGGACGGGGTTAATGGACCATTTTTTGAGTGAACAAGAACAGCTGTTGACTTTTTAAGACCGGTGTTTTAATCTGTAACAAAGCTGTGAAAAGAAGAGTAGGTTGTCAGGAGCTTTACAGAGAGCCGGCGTTTGGTGAGAGCCGGTGAGCAAGCGGCATCTGAACATGGTCTTGGAGCTGCGTACCGAGGTGTGAACTTAGGCTACGACGGGTGCGCCCGTTACAGTGCTAGACTATCGTTGGGTCATTTCCCTTCCGTAGTTGATAAGGCTCATATCGTGAGATATGGGTGAATTAGGGTGGTAACACGAAGCTTATGCTCTCGTCCCTGAATTATTCAATTCAGAGAAGAGAGCTTTTTTGTACCCGCAAATCCGGATTGACAGATAAAAAGAGCTCTCCTCTGAGGAAACTATTTAACATTTATAGTCACCAAAAGGAGGATAGTAAAATGAACAGAAATATTCTGATCGGAGGAGCCTGGCCCTACGCCAATGGCTCACTGCACATCGGGCACATCGCAGGCCTTTTGCCGGGAGATGTACTTGCAAGGTATCACAGGGCTTGTGGAGACAAGGTCTATTTTGTATCGGGAAGCGACTGCCATGGGACACCTGTGGCTATCAGAGCCAAAGCTGAGGGAAAGACTCCAAGGCAGGTCAGCGACCACTATCACGAGGAATTTGTGGACTGCTTCAGACGCCTTGGCTTTAGCTATGACTGCTATACCAAGACCTCAGATGAGCATCACAAGAACTTCATAAGGGATTTCCATGAGAAGCTCTATGAAAGCGAATATGTATATGAAAAAGAGACCCCCCAGGCCTTTTGCGAATGCTGCAATACCTTCCTGGCAGACCGCTTCGTTACAGGCATATGTCCTAAATGCGGCGAGGCTGCAAGAGGTGACCAGTGCGATATATGCGGTACTGTCCTTGATCCGGAGAGCCTTAAGGAGCCTGTTTGCGCTGTCTGTAAGAAGCCGGTGACATTCCGGCTATCGACACATCTTTACATAGCGATATCCAAACTTGAGAAAGAGCTGACAAAGCTCCTTGATAACGGCAAAAGCTGGCGAAAAAATGCCATCGCTTTTACAAGACGCTACATTGACGAGGGACTTAGAGACCGCGCCCTCACCAGGGATCTGGAATGGGGCATTCCTGTTCCCAAGAAGGAATATGAGAATAAGACAATCTATATCTGGGCCGAAAATGTCCTGGGATATCTTTCGGCTGCAAAGCGTGCAGCAGATGAAAGGGGCGAAAGCTTTGATGAGCTCTTTGGCCCTGCTGCCTATCACTACTATGTCCACGGCAAGGACAATATTCCCTTCCATACGATCATCCTTCCTGCGCTCCTTATTGCTAATGGCAGCGGCTATCATCTTCCGGATCAGATCGTATCAAGTGAATACCTGACACTTGAGGGCAGGAAGATCTCTACCAGTCAAAATTATGCCATCTGGGTAAAAGACCTGCTGGACAGATATGATGCGGATTCACTAAGATACTATTTCCTGGCCAATGGACCTGAAAAGAAGGATGCGGATTTCTCCTGGACCGAATATGTGAACAACCACAACGGAGAGCTGCTGGGCGCCTACGGCAATTTCATAAACAGGACCCTGTCTTTTATAGCAAAATACTATGACGGAGTAGTACCTGAAGGGAGACTCCCTGGAGCCTGGGAGGCAGACTTAAAAGACCTCTATATATCTACCGGAAAGAGAATAGAAGAGGGCCACTTCAAAGACGCCGTTGAAGGAATATTTGAACTGGTCAGAAAAGCCAATAAATATTTTGACGAGCAGGCCCCTTGGAAAACAAGAACAGAGGATCCAAAGGCCTGCGAGAATACCCTGTATCAGTGTACGCAGATCATTGCCAACCTCGCTGTCATCCTGGCACCCTTTATTCCCTTCTCCTCTGAGAAAGTCTGCAGCTGGCTTGGTATATCAGACGACTGGAACTACACGGAAGTTAAGCCCGGATATGTCATACCCGAGCTGGAAATACTCTTTGAGAGGCTTGATAAAAAAGTGATCGACGAGGAGCGCACCAAACTATCTATCTGACAGATCACTGCAGGAATTTCATAACACCCATATTTGTCTGATTGGCCTGGGTCAGGATAGTTTCACCTGCCTGGGCCAATATTTTGTTGCCGGAATACCTTATAAGCTCTGATGCCATGTTGGTATCTCTGATCCTGGATTCCGAAGCGTTAGTATTCTCATGGACATTATCAAGATTTTTGATAGTGTGCTCTAAACGGTTCTGGACAGCACCAAGAGCAGAGCGCTCGCCGGATATGTATTCCATGCTCTTCTTGACCAGGTCAATGCCTCTTCTGGCACTCTCGCCGTTTTGATCGGCAACATTGATGGCAGAGATGCCCAGTTTATCAGAGTTTAAAGTGTTTATCTCGAATTTAAAGGAACCTTCAGCATTTTCGCCAACCTGCAGCTTAACAGAGAGAGGACCGGAATCCTCACCTGAATCAGAACTGCCGCCATTTTCGGGGATGGCAGATGTATTATTATGATTTCCGGGGTCTCCATCGAAGAGATTCATGGTGTTAAAAGATGTAGAAGATCCGATTCTGTCTATCTCATCGGTAATACGGCTGATCTCGTCCTGTATATTGGCCCTGTCATCGTAGGTAATACTGCCATTGGCAGCCTGCAGGCAGAGCTCATTCATCCTTTGCAGCATGTCATGGACTTCGGTCAGGGCACCTTCTGCTGTCTGGATCAGAGAAATGCCGTCCTGAGCATTTGAAGAAGCCTGGGAGAGCCCTCTGATCTGCCTTCGCATCTTTTCGGATATGGCCAGTCCTGCTGCATCATCGGCGGAACGGTTGATCCTGTAGCCGCTTCCCAGCTTTTCAGCTGATTTGTGCTGTACATCTTCTACAATACTGTTTTGCCTTTCGGCATTAATAGATGAGATATTATGCTGTATTACCATTGTGTTACTTCCTTTCCTTGGAATGGCATGCCCTGTTCCTATCCGGGAATAGGGCATAGAAATGCGTCCTTGCATTTCCTCATAATATTCTGCTATTTTTTCTATCGGCATGTTTACATGATTATATTAATGCTTTTTTGAAAAAATTTTTATCCTTTTTATAGGTCTTATGAAGCGGCTGGTCAAAAGCATCCGGATATCTGATAAAATCCTATATAGGAACTTTTATCAATTTTATGGAGGTGTTTCATGGGCAAATCTAAAGTGTATTTTACGGATTTCAGGACCAGGCTGGAGGTCAGCCAGGGCGTCAAGCTTCAGAATCTCTGTCGCAGAGCGGGTATAGGTGATATTGATTTTGAAGGGAAGTTTGTAGCTATCAAGATGCATTTTGGTGAACTGGGCAACTATTCTTATATCAGACCAAACTATGTCAAGGCGGTAGCTGATCTGATCAAAGAGCTGGGAGGCAAGCCCTTCCTTACCGATTGTAATACCCTTTATCCCGGCAGCCGCAAGAATGCCGTGGACCACCTTTATAATGCAGAAGTTAATGGCTTTAACAGTGTGACTACAGGCTGCTATGTGATCATAGCTGATGGTCTTAAGGGCACTGATGAAGCAGTGGTCCCTGTTCCACGTGGCGAATATTGCCGGGAAGCTCAGATAGGCAGGGCCCTCTATGATGCAGATATCATCATCTCCCTGTCACACTTTAAGGGGCATGAGATGACCGGCTTTGGCGGTGCTATCAAGAATATCGGCATGGGCGGCGGCAGCCGCGCCGGTAAGATGCAGCAGCACAATGACGGCAAGCCTGAGGTAGATCCCGATCTGTGCAGGAACTGCCATGTGTGTGCCAGAGAGTGCGGATCTGATGCCATATCCTATGACAGTGGCAAAGCATATATAGATCAGGAGCTGTGTAAGGGCTGCGGACGCTGCATCGGCGCTTGTGCCTTTGATGCTATCAGCGCTCAGACTGATAGTGCCCTGGAAGCTCTCTGCTGTAAAATGGCTGAATATACTGCGGCTATATGCAATGGCAAGCCTTGCTTCCATATCAGCCTGATCATGGACGTGTCTCCCAATTGTGATTGCCATGGCGAAAATGATGCGCCCATCCTGCCCAATATCGGTATGCTGGCATCCTTTGACCCGGTGGCAATAGACCAGGCCTGCGCAGACCTTTGCCAGCAGGCAGAGCCTATCCGCAACAGCCAGCTGGGTGACAACCTGGCCAAAGAGGGCTGGCACCACCATCATGATCATTTCCTGGATTCCAATCCCAATGTTAAATGGAAAGAGACTCTTGAACATGGAGAGAAGATCGGACTGGGAACTAGGGACTATGAGCTTGTCAAAATCTGACAGTAAATGACCTTGCTGCAAGCGGCAGGCTTAAAGCCATGGAAGAGTAAAAAAACAGACTATTAAGATAAGAAAAGAGGACAGTCATGGATTTATCAGAAAAGCTTACAAGATTAATGGATATAGCCAAAAAAGATGCAGTGGTCAGGGAGAGGTTATTGGCTACAGAAAAGTCGGACAATCCCCTTGCGGATTTTTGCGCTATAGCAGCAGAGCATGAACTGCCCATATCAGTAATGGAGCTCATTAATGAAGGAGAGGAGTTCTACGCCGAGATCAAGCGCAGCACCAACGGCGGCGGCGAGAATTCTCCTGATCTGGATGCCTGGAATGATGAGTATTCCATCTTCATGATGAGACTAAAGGACCTGCAATAAACCAACCCGGCTCAGCCTTTCGCAGTGAAAAATACCTGCAGAGGGAGCACTGATGCTAACGCTTTGGTCGGAAGTTTATGGCCCCCGGCTCTATATCCTTTATTATATGGCGTGAACTCCGGCAAAGTCTGCAAGCAGACTCCGCCGTCAGACAGCACGCCATAAACATAATAAAGGACATATAGCCGGGGGCTCTTAAACTTATCCGACCTTCGCTAATACGCATCATTGCTCCCTTCTGCAGGCGTTTTTTCATTTGCGGAGGCGTTATGTGTATACCGTCCATAAGAAAGTAGTATGAGCATTGCCCGGGAGATGTTATTATTGAATTGATAAATAATACTATGGATATAATTTCGTGATCTGTTCCATACATGGAGGGATATATGAACAATGATTTTGTGATCCAGCTCATAGGCTATCTGGGCTCGGCCTTGGTACTCATCTCTTTTCTCATGGTGTCGGTGTACAAGCTCCGCATTGTCAATTCCATAGGCAGTGTGGTATGCGTGATATACGGTCTTATCATAGGTGCCTATCCTACGGTGGTGATGAACCTGTGCCTGGTGGCTATCAATATCTACTATCTTATGAAGTCGGCCGCCAGTCAGAAAAATTATGATTTTATAAGGGTCAGCCCTTCCGACGGCCTGGTGCAGCATATGATAGAGCGCAACCGCGCGGATATCCTTAAGTGCTTTCCCGGTACATCTCTTGATTTCTCAGAGGCGGACACAGGCTTTGCGGTCTGTCATGATGGCTTGCCTGTAGGGATCATGCTGGGTAAGCTTTCAGGGGGTGAACTTCGGATAATGTTAGACTATTCCGTCCTTCCATACAGGGATTTTTCCATTGGCAGATTTCTCCTCTCCAGACTCAGGGGAGAGGGCATAGCAAAGCTTATCTATATTGGTGATGACACTTATCACAAGGCATATCTTCGGGAAACAGGCTTTGTGAGAGTGGATGATCACTATGAAAAAGAGTTTTGATCCGATTGTATTCTGGCAGAGATTGATCTTAAACAGGACCTGTTTTAAAAAAAGCGAATATTGAACAGGGAGAATATGAAGGTCTGATAAAGGGGAGATAATCATGAATGAGGGCATATATACTACAGATCATGGTCCGATACATTATTGGTATAACACGGAATGCTTTGGGGCAGATGCTCCCATTCAGCTTGTCTTTCTCCCCGGGCTGACAGCGGACCACAGGCTTTTTGACCTGCAGATCAGGCATTTTGAAGGGCGTTTCCCTGTTTTTGTGTGGGATGCTCCGGGACATGCGGTTTCCTGGCCCTTTGATCTGTCCTTTAGCCTTAGGGATAAGGCTGTATGGCTGGATGAGATCCTGCGTGAGATAGGCTTTGACCATCCTGTGATCATAGGGCAGTCCATGGGCGGCTACCTGGGACAGATGTATGCCCAGATATTTCCTGATAAGCTCAGGGGCTTTGTATCCATAGATTCTGCGCCTCTTCAAAGGCGCTATATGACAGGTATAGAGATATGGCTATTAAAGCGCATGGAGCCTGTCTATCGTCACTATCCCTGGAAGACGCTGCTTCGCCAGGGCACAGAGGGCGTAGCCACCACTGAGTACGGACGGGAACTGATGCTGGAATTTATGATGACCTATGACGGCGATCAGGAGCGCTATGCACGCCTTGCCGGCAGCGGTTACCGTATGCTGGCAGAAGCTGTGGAAGAGAATCTCCCCTATGAGATAAAGTGTCCAGCCATGCTCATATGCGGCAGCGAAGATCATGCAGGCTCCTGCATCAGATACAATAAGGCCTGGCACAAGGTGAGCGGCATCCCCATCCACTGGATAGAAGGCGCAGGCCACAATTCCAACACCGACAGGCCTGATGAGATTAACAGCCTTATAGATTCATTTCTTACGGCAATATAGATCAAATAGGAAGACCTCTTATCACTATCGTCTTTTTTAATTTCATTCTTTATATGCATATAAGTATATGTTAAAATAACGATAAGTTAAATGACATTTAAATAAAGGAGGAAATGCTTATGTGGACTATTAAAGAGGTTAAGAGTAGAGGAAAGGCAGCTTTTAAGGCTAATTACCTCAATAGTGTAATAGCAGGTATCCTTGCAGTTTTGTTTGCGGGTACTGCAGTAGCAGGCGGAGGAAGGTCCGCGAGCAGCGCGGCGTCTGCCGGAGAATCCCTGCTCTCTGAAATGACAGTGGATCAGCTTATGATCGTAGCAGCTGCAGTTGTTGGGGCGATGACAGTTGCGTATGCTATATCTCTGGTACTCAAGATTTTTATATACAATCCTATTAAGGTAGGCTGTGCTTCTTTTTTCAAAAAGAATGTGGAGAATCCGGGACAGAAGCTTGATGTTATCCTTGAGGGCTTTAGCGATTATGGCCGTGTATTCATTACCCTGTTCTTAAAAGACCTCTTCATTTTCTTCTGGTCACTTCTCTTTGTCATCCCCGGCCTTGTAAAGAGCTATTCCTACAGAATGGTGCCTTATATTCTTAAGGATGAGCCTGAGCTGTCCGCTACCGAGGTGATCACCAGATCCCGCCAGATGATGAACGGCAATAAGGGCAAGGCATTCCTTTTTGACCTGTCTTTTATCGGATGGATCATCCTTTCAGCCATCACTCTTGATATCGTGGGTATATTATGGACTACACCTTATATGGAGAATGCCAATGCAGCTCTCTATCTTGAGCTCAAGAATAACAGAGGATAAAAACAACCAATCAATAACCTTGCTTATAAGCCGGCCACCTCATGGTGACCGGCTTTTCTGCGTCGTAAAGGCTCCGATTTCTGCGCATAAAAGTATATGTTATTAGACGTACCTTCAGAAACACGCATTTACTGCGTGTTTCGTGAGAACATGTTTCTGGCAAATAGGCCCAGCGGCCGTAGCCGCTCTCAAATGGCCTATTTGCATACATTCTTGGATGTTTTATCCAAGAATGTATGTATTATTAGATGACCGTTCAGAAACACGCATTTACTGCGTGTTTCGTGAGAACATGTTGCTGGCAAATAGGCCCAGCGGCCGTAGCCGCTCTCAAATGGCCTATTTGCATACATTCTTGGATGTCTTATCCAAGAATGTATGTTTTTTTTGGTCTGCCAAAACTGTAAATGCGCTATAGCTGAAGCTTCTTTTACAAAGTGAGCATTCACTTCAAATGGTAGTTTTTATTTAATTCTTCGATCGCAGCCTTATCAGCGCCCACGAGAAATTTGTCTGAGCAGGGCGGTGGGGATATCTAAAATCAATGACAATTATTGTACATTTCTCTTTACTCGCCCTGCGAGTTTATTTCGAGTGCGGCGCATTGATAATAAGGCTGCGGAAGAATTTAGTAAAAACCCATTTGGAGTGTCGCGAACGTGTAAAAGAAGCTTCAACTATAGCGCCTAACAAAACTTGCAGCGAGAAAAAGGTAACGTCATAAAACGCAAAGAAATAGGTGGATAGTGTGTATTTATTGCGAAATGTTTTGGGCTATCATAATTTCAGGGAGAGGTAAATGACCGGCAGGCACTTAGAGAAGGGGCGCCTTGCAGCAGGGTCTTTTACCGGAAAAGGGGGAGTTGTATGCTTGAAGATTCAGTCATTACAGGTTTTGCAGATGAGATAGCTCCTGCCCTGGACCTGCAGGTTGAGCTTTTGCATAAGCTGGGTATCAGCATGATAGAGCTTAGGGGAGCAAATGGCAAAGGCTTTGTGGATCATAGCCTGCAGGAAGCAAGGGCAGTTTGGGATTATCTTAGAGAACATGACATGGGAGTATCCGTTCTAGCATCTCCCATTGGCAAGATCGATATCCGCGAGGATACCGGCGGACATATGGAACTCCTTAGATATGCAGCAGAGCTGGCACATCTTGTGGAGACGCCATATATCAGAGTATTTAGTTTCTATATTCCCCAGGATCAGGATGCAGAGATTTACAGAGAGGAAGTGCTGGAGCGTGTAGGCAGGATGAAGGAGCTTGCAGAGCAGAGTGATGTGATCCTCCTTCATGAAAATGAGAAGGGTATCTACGGTGATAATGCAGCAAGGTGCCTGGAACTCATGGAGCATTTCTATGGAGAGCATTTTAAGGCGGTATTTGATTTTGCCAATTTCGTTCAGTGCCATCAGGATACCCTGGAAGCTTATGATATGCTCTCACCCTATATAGCGCATGTTCATATCAAGGATGCTCTATTTAAGGATGGCAGCGTTACTCCCGCAGGTATGGGCGACGGACATATCAGGGAGATACTGACCGGGCTTGAGGCAGCAGGCTATAAGGGCTATCTGTCACTGGAACCTCACCTTACGGATTTTGCAGGCTTTGCAGGCCTGGAAGCAGGAGTGAGACAGCTCCTTGATAAAGGCGAGGCGGCTGCTGATCCGGAAAACGCTGCTGCTAGAGAGGATAAACGCAGGCTAAGGGGGGATGAAGCATTTACCCTTGCTTACAAAGCCCTCATAGATCTATTGGAGCAGCTGTGATTGTCAGTAAAGCTAACGGATAAAAACTAAAAATATCAATAAATGAACTTAATAGAAAATACAGAACAAAAAATATAAAAGGCAATAGTAAATAAGGATCGAGGTAGAAAGGGCTCATATGGACAAGGTCAAAATAGGCATCATTGGAATCGGCAATATGGGAAGTGCCCATGCCAGGTCCCTTATGGAAGGCCTGGTGCCGGAGCTGTCTCTCGTGGCAGTGGCGGATATCAGAGAGATAAGGAGAGAATGGGCAGCTGAGCATCTGCCGGAGGATGTGATCATCTATGAAGATGGGGATGCACTGATAGATGACGGTGAGTGCGATGCAGTGCTCATAGCCACTCCTCACTACGAACACCCAAGGCTTACGATCAGGGCTTTGGAGCATGGACTCCACGTACTGTGCGAGAAGCCGGCAGGAGTATATACAGCGCAGGTCAGAGAGATGAACAAAGTGGCTGCATCAACGGACAGGGTATTTGCCATGATGTTCAATCAGCGTACCAATCACCTCTATCGCAAGATGAAAGAGATAGTGGACAGTGGTGATTACGGGGCTATCAAGAGGGTCAACTGGATCATCACAGACTGGTACAGGACCCAGGCCTATTACAATTCCGGAGGCTGGAGAGCGACCTGGTCGGGAGAAGGCGGGGGCGTACTTCTTAACCAGTGTCCTCACAATCTGGACCTTCTCCAGTGGATATGCGGTATGCCTGTGAGGGTCAGGGCCTTTTGCCACAATGGCAAATGGCATGACATAGAGGTGGAGGATGATGTGACAGCCTACCTGGAATTTGAAGGGGGAGCTACAGGAGTATTTGTCACCAGTACAGGAGATGCACCCGGGACCAATCGACTGGAGATCACGCTTGAAAGGGGCAGGCTCATCTGCGAAGATGACAGGCTTAGCTTCTACGAGCTTAGTGTCAATGAGAGGGATTTTTGCTATACGGCTACGGAGGGCTTTGCTAAGCCGGAGGGGGCGTACGCAGAGCTTGTCACTGACGGGGAGAATCCTCAGCATATAGGTGTCATGAAGGCTTTTGCAGCCTGCATCCTTAGGGGGGAAGCGCTGGTTGCAGACGGCACAGAAGGTATCAGAGGCCTGGAGCTGTCCAATGCCATGCACCTGTCTTCCTGGCTTGGAGAGATGGTGAGCCTTCCTATTGATGAAGAATTGTTTCTCAGTAAGCTTGACGAGCACAGAGCTTTGTCCGTGGCCAAGACTCAGATACAGGAAGCTACCTTTGACACATCTGGAACATATTAATAGCTTGTTATGGAGGTATTTATGGGGACCAAAAGAGTGGGGGGTACACTTAGAAAAGCCTGGAACTATAAATGGATCTACGTGATGCTCATACCTGTTATGGCATACTTTATCATCTTCAGGTATATACCTATGTACGGCATCACCATTGCCTTTAAGGATTACAACATTTTCCAGGGGGTATTCGCAAGCCCCTGGGTCGGCGTCAAGGTCTTTCGCAAGATCTTTGCCAATAAGAATTTCTGGTCAGCTATAAAAAATACTTTTGTGCTGAATCTCTGCGCTCTTGCAGTGAGCTTTCCTCTTACCATCATCGTATCACTTATGCTCAATGAGATAGCAGGAGTGAAATTTAAGAAGTTGACCCAGTCCATTCTCTATCTGCCTCATTTTATTTCATGGGTTGTTGTGGCAGGTATCGCTACCAATATGTTTGCAATGCAGGAGGGCAGCATCAATGCAGTCCTTCAGAGATTGGGAGTAGGGCCTGTGCCCTTCCTTAGCTCTAACGGCTGGTGGATATTTACCTACGTAGTCAGCAATGTATGGAAGGAGATAGGCTGGGGCACCATCATATATCTGGCGGCGCTGACGGGAGTGGATGAGACGCTCTATGAGGCTTCTTATCTGGACGGCGCCAGCAAGTTCCAGCGCCTCATATATATCACTCTTCCCAGTATCAAGTCGATCATAGTCACCATGCTGATCCTGAATATATCCAAGATGATGTCCATTGGACTGGATGCACCGCTGCTTCTTGGTAATGCCAAGGTCATGGGTGTATCTGAGGTTATCAGTACCTATACCTACAGGATTGGTATCGAAAAGGCTCAGTACAGCCAGTCTACAGCAATAGGTCTCTTCCAGTCAGTGGTCAACATTGTCATACTGCTGGCAGCAGACAGATTTGCCAAGGCCATTGGCGAAGACGGAATCATTTAACAGGGGGAGCGATATGAAAGCAAAGACACTTAAGTTTTCAGCAGGAATGTTTATCATATATATCCTGATCACAATTCTGGCATTTGCCTGCCTTTATCCTTTTCTAAATGTACTGGCCTGCTCCCTTAGCGGTTACAATCCGGTACTTTCAGGCAAGGTCACCTTTTATCCCATAGATTTTACTATAGAAGCCTACAAGATGATCCTGGGCAGAAAGACAATCTGGACAGCCATGTGGACTACCATAGAGATCACACTTATGGGTACGGCTCTAAGTCTTCTGCTCACCATACTTGCGGCCTATGCTCTTTCTATCAGGGATCTTCCCGGCAGAAAGGTCATGACAGGTCTTATCCTTTTTACCATGTATTTTGGCGGCGGTATGATCCCTACCTTCCTGGTGGTCAAGGGAGTGGGTCTATACAACACTTTGGGAGCTCTCTTTATCCCTCAGTCCATAAGCGTCTTTAACTTCATCGTCATGAGGACCTTCTTTAGGGAGCTGCCTGACAGCCTTACAGACGCAGCCAGGATAGACGGAGCTTCTTATATGACAGTACTGGTCAGGATCGTATTGCCCCTGTCCATAGCAGTCATAGCTACTATAGGCCTCTTCTATGCCGTAGGCTATTGGAATTCATACTTCGACGCACTTATCTATATACAGGATGATGCCAAATTTACCCTGCAGCTCAGACTCAGATCCCTTCTCTTTGGTAATGAGCTGGGAAGTGCAGCAGATGATGTAGGCGGCACCGTTGTCATGCCTCAGTCGCTGAAGATGGCAACAGTTGCGGTATCAACCCTGCCTATCCTGGTGGTATATCCCTGGCTTCAAAAGTATTTTGTCAAGGGTGTGATGCTGGGTTCTGTAAAGGGTTAACAAATGGAAATAATGAGACATTATATTCTCTTAAGGAAAGGAAGGAAAAAAGTATGAAAAAAAGAAGACTGATCTCCACATTTATGGCAGCAACATTGCTTGCCGGTACGCTGGCAGCTTGCGGGAGCGCCAGCGGTGCATCAGTAGGTACTGCAAAGAAGGACACTTCTGATGCCAGTATCGCTGATTCTGCAACACCTGCAGCATCGGCTGATGACAAGGCTACTGAGAGCTCCAGCGGCTATCAGACCACATTTGGCTCCAAGCACTTTGATGATGTGACTATCCAGGTAGAGCTTTGGGATAGAGAGAATTCTCCTGCAGGATCTACTATCACAGAGAACAGATGGACAGAGTATATACAGGACAAGATGAAGGAAGTAGGCATCAATGTTGAGTTTGTGCCTGTTCCCAGAGGCGATGAGGTGACTTGGCTTAGAAGCGCTATGGCTGGCGGCACAGCTCCTGATATAGTACTGACCTATACCTATTCCATAGCACAGGAATATTTTGAACAGGGCGGTGTATGGGATCTGTCAGAGTTTATAGACGGTGACGATCAGGCTCTGAATATGAAGAAGTATCTGGGCCAGGAAGTTATAGACTACGGCAGGCTCACAGGAGGAGACGAGCTCTGCGGCATTATTGCAAGGCGTGCTACCACAGCCAGGAGTAATTTCTATGTGAGAAAAGACTGGATGGACGAGCTGGGACTTAAAGAGCCTACCACTCCTGATGAGCTCTATGATTTTGTAGAGAAAATGGTAAAAGACAATCCCGATGGCAGGAATGACGTCCTGGGCTTTAGCTCATGGGATGACGGATATTTCCTGGGTGCATTCTCAAAGCTTGCTACAGATCCTACTGAATCACTTATCGCCTGCAAGCTTACCAGAGACTATTATGATGAAGGTATGAAGGAGCTTTATAAGTTCAAGAACAAGCTCTACAACAACGGTCTTATGGACATGGAATATTATGCCCGTTCAGGAGAAGACTTCACCAGCTTTATCGTAAACGGCAGATATGCTACATTTGAAGATCACGTTATCGCATCTGTAGACCTCTCCAGAGGCAGCCGCCTCCAGACACTTCAGGAAAATGATCCTGATGCAGATCTTGTATCCATAGCACCTCTTAAGAATATCTGGGATGGCAAGCAGTACAGCACCATCTATTCACCCGGCGGACTTATTGCTTTTTGCCCCAAGAGCGCAGATGCTGAGACTGTAGAAGCCTGCATGACATACCTTGACTGGCTCTGCACAGAAGAAGGCGGATTTACTATCTATCATGGTTTTGAAGATGAACATTACACCATGGAAGATGGCTGCCCTATTGTTAAGGATGCTGCTTACAACACAACAGACAAAGACTGGATCGCAGGCGACCTGTTCCTCACGGGTAATTCAGGTTACTTTGTAGATGATGAGACCTTTAGTAAGAGCGTTTCCTTCAAGTATCCCGGCTACGAGGATCATGTAGTTGCTGATTACAAGAATGCTCTTACAGGCGATTATATCAATGATATTGATGACTCACTCTATACCTCACCTTCACAGGCAGAGCTTTCTGCAGATATCAACCTGGTCAAGGAAGAGTGGATCGTTCAGCTGATCACCTGCCCTGAGGACGAGTTTGAGGCTAACTTTGAAGCTTATAAAGAAGCTCTTAAGGATGCCGGTGTTGAGACGGTTGAGGCTGAGAGAAGAGAACATTTTACTAATTCATAAATAAAAGATAATAATTCAAACTTGGAGGAATGACATGAGGAGTGCAATTGTAGGATGTGGATCTATTGCTTCTGTGCATGGACAGGCGTTAGCAAGGCTTGATGCCCATCAGCTGGTGGCGGTGGCTGATATAGATATGGCCCGGGCCGTGAAAATAGCAGATGAATACGGGGCAAGAGCTTATGATGACCTGGAAGAGATGCTTGATCGTGAAGAAATAGATGTCCTGCATATCTGCACTCCTCATTACCTTCATGTACCAATGGCTGAGCTGGCTTTAGCTCGGGGGATCCATGTATTTATGGAAAAGCCCCCTGTGATATCCATGGAGCAGTGGACAAGGCTTAAGGAGGCATATGATAAGAGGGCAGATAATGCCAGGCTGGGCTTTTGCTTTCAGAACAGATATAATGAGAATGTACTCTATGCCAAGAAAATGCTGCAAAGCGGTATCTATGGACAGCTCCTTGGGACCAGGGCATTTGTGACCTGGAGGAGAGAGGATGGTTATTATGAAGACTCTCTCTGGAGAGGACAGCTATCTACAGAGGGCGGAGGTGTGCTGATCAATCAGGCTATCCACACGCTGGATCTCATACAGTTTCTCTCAGACGAAGAGCCTATATCTATCAGGGCTGTGACTGACAGGCAGCATCTGTCTGAGGATATAGAGGTGGAGGATACCGTTGCAGCATATATCAGCTATCCCCATAGCAGGGCCTGCTTTTTTGCTACTACCTCCTATGTAAAGGATATGCCGCCCATTATAGAGCTGGAGTGCGAGAAGATCAGGATCAGACTTGAGGATACACTGCTGACTATCTACAGACCTGATGGCAGCTCTATATCCAGCAATTTTATGGTAGGTGACAGACTGGGCAAGAGTTATTGGGGCGCAGGACATCTGGCTGCTATCGGCGATTTTTACCGCTGCATTGAGGAGGATCGCCCTTACCCCATAGAGATTTATGATATTGAAAATACTGTCAGGCTGCTACTTGAAGCGTACAAGGCAGCAGGCAGGAGGGAAAGTTATGGATTTTTTACCGGGCAAGACGTTTGCGCTGATCAAAGAGGATCTTCTGTGCGAGTATAAGACCATAGAAGAACCTGTTTATTCTGCAAGTCCCGATTCCACGGAACCGGCGATCATGCACAATCACAATGGATATGAGATGCTGCTCCTTTTAGGGGGTGAGGTCAATTTTTACATAGGTGAGTATGGCCGCCGCCTTACACCGGGGCAGCTTATATGCATCAATCCCTATGATTTTCATATGTGTGAGATGATCGATGTAAATGAATATGACAGGATAGTGGTCAACATCAGCGAGCCCTTGATGAACAGTCTTAGTACGGACAAGACAGATCTGACAGATTGCTTTGTAAGAAATGGAAGATTCAACGTGATACAATTGTCGGAAGATGCAGTTGAGAGCTTCCGGCAATATTCTTTTGGGCTGATAGATGCCCTGTCCTCTGATGAATACGGCTCTGACATTATGGCGGAGACCTATGCCAGGCAGATCCTGGTCCTGGCCAACAGGCAGTCCAGTGAGGGCCATGCTGCATCTCGCAAGGAAATGAGTATCATGCCCGAACTGGTATCCGAGACCATTCGTTATATAGACAGACATCTCCAGGAGGAGTTTAGTATACAGATGCTGGCTGATCATCTGCATCACAACAGCAGCTACGTCAGCCGTTGCTTTAAACAGTTTGCAGGCATATCCCTCCAGGAGTTTATAATCAACAAAAAGATATCCCTGGCACAGCGTTATCTCAGGGATCAGGTACCTCCCTGTGATGTGTGCTTTATGGTAGGATTTCGCAATTATTCTAATTTCTCCAGGACCTTCTCCAAATATTCCGGAGTCTCACCCAAGCAGTACCAGCGCCTCCAGGCGCCGGACGTCACCCTGCCCGGGAAGTGAACAGGTTTTAAACAAGAGTAAATAGGTAAATAGCAATGCCCAGAATCCCGTTGCCCCATATTATGGCAATGGGATTTATTTTATATTTTCTTAGGATTATCAGACTTATTGCAAAGAGAATCATCTCTATAATAGTGATTGACATGGTAGAGAGGCTTACAGTTTCCTGGGGCATAAAGGCTGATGATGCAATTGATATCCCTGCTGCAATGATCAGAGCTACTACTCCCGGGCGCATACAGGACATGACATTGCGCACTGCATCCAGCTGCCTGTACCTGTAATATATAATGCCCAGAGTCATGGTGATGATGACAGGCAGGCTTATGGAAGCCAGGGTACAGATCAGTGCGCCTGCTATGCCTCCTACCCTCATTCCTACAAAGGTTGCTGCATTTATTATGATAGGTCCCGGTGTCATCTCTGCTATGGTGACCAGGTCTGCAAATTCCGATGCGCTCATGAGCTGATAGGTGTCCACTACCTGATCACTGATAAGAGGTATGGCTGCATAGCCGCCTCCTACGCTAAAGAGTCCCACCTTTAAAAAGCTAAGGAATAGAGATATGAGTTCGTTCATTTCCGGCGCTCCTTTACCACTGCATATATAGTGCCTGCTATCAGGCAGAGTATGATGATATAGACAGCCTTGACCCTGACTACTAATAAAAGGGCCAGGGATATCAGCATCAGGGATATGTGGAGGGGACTCCTTGATCTGATCAGCCTGCCTGTCAGTCCTATCACCACATCAAATATCACTGCGGCTACGCCTGCTCTCATCACTGTGAGCATCATGCTGATGGCAGGATTGTTATGGAAGAGGTCGTAAAAGCATGCGATCACTGACAATAATATGAGGGGAGGCAGGATGGCAGCGACTATTGCCGTGACTGCTCCCGGGATACCTGCCAGCCTGTAGCCCAGTAGGAGTGATGTATTTACCTGGATGGATCCCGGTGCAGACTGGGCCAGAGCGGTGATATCCAGCATCTCATCTTCCTCCAGCCAGTGATATTTTTCCACTGCCTTCTTTTTGAGGAGGCTTACGATCACAAAGCCGCCGCCAAAGGTAGATGCGCTTAGTGCAAAAACCGTGGCAAAAAGGGACGGTAGTATCTTAATCCTATTCTTGTTATCAATATCTTTATTATTCATAAGGTGTCCTTTGTGAATAATCTGCGATGATCGCATGCAAGCAAAATAGTAAAAAGCATTTTGATTTAGCAGAAATTTTTGAATGTTGACAATTCTATTTTAGTAAAGCATAATCGATTTGAAAACTATATTAACATTATCTAAATGATTGATATAACCTATCAATATGATAATTGTGGGGCTTTGCAGGATGGTGGAATAAATACCGCATTTGCTCTGCTGAAATAATTTAACATGCTATAGGAGGTCCGTCATGAAAGCTATAATGCTGCTCTTTGATTCCCTTAATCGCAGATTTCTTCCTAACTATGGCTGCGATTTTACTATTCTCCCTAATTTTCAGAGGCTGGGAGAGAGGACTACCATCTTTGATAACTTTTATGGAGGCAGTATGCCCTGTATGCCTGCCAGGAGAGAGCTTCACACCGGCCGTTACAATTTCCTGCATACAGGCTGGTCGCCCCTGCAGCCCTATGATGATTCCCTTATATCAAGGCTTTCAAGGGCTGGTATCTATACCCATATCTCCACTGATCATTATCACTACTGGGAGGTAGGCGGCAGCGGATATCTGGGCTGCTATGACAGCTGTGATATGATCAGGGGCCAGGAGGGTGATGGCTGGAAGGGCCAGGTCAGGAAGCCTGATATACCAAAGTGTGCCTATGACAAGAGTGGTCCCTTGTGGATACATGACTGGATCAACAGACAGTTTCTTACAAAGGAAGAGGATATGCCTCAGGTCAGGACCTTTTCCTGCGGACTTGATTTTATCAGGCGCAATTACCATGATGATAACTGGTTCCTTCAGATAGAGTCCTTTGATCCCCATGAGCCATTTTTTACCCAGCAGCATTACAAGGATCTCTATCCCCACGATTATCACGGTGACCATTTTGACTGGCCGGATTATGGGGTAAATCACTGCACTCCTGAGGAGACGGAGCATGCCAGGATGGAATATGCTGCCCTTATGAGTATGTGCGATCATTACCTGGGACAGCTCCTGGATCTCATGGATGCAGAGGATATGTGGAAGGATACGATGCTCATAGTCAATACAGATCATGGCTATATGCTGGGAGAGAAGGAGTGGATGGGCAAGAATATCTGCCCTCAGTATGATGAACTCATCCATACCCCCTTCTTTATCCACGATCCCAGGTCACCTCATCCGGGCGTTAGGAGGCATAGCCTGGCTCAGACTGTGGATATCCCTGCCACCATTGCGGACTATTTTGGCATAGAAGGTCCCCGTCATATGGACGGGCGCTCTCTGACACCTGTCATCAGAGAGGATGTGCCTGTAAGAGATGGCGCCCTCTTTGGCATCTTTGGAGGCCATATCAATGTGACAGATGGAGAGCACGTATATATGAGAGCTCCTGTAAATGAAGACAACCAGCCCCTTAGAGATTACACTCTTATGCCCATGCATATGTCATCTTCATATTCTCCGGATGAATTTAAAGGGGCCGAGCTTTGCAGAGACTTCTCTTTTACAGAGGGATTTCCTTTGATGAAGCTGACGCCCGGGACTGATGACAGGGCATACAGACAGGGCAGCAGGCTCTATGACCTCACAACTGACCCTGAGGAGCTGCATCCTCTTGAGGATGAGGAGCTTGAGCAGAAGATGACAGGGCTGATGATAGAGCTTATGAAGGCTAATGAAGCTCCAAAAGAGCAGTATATAAGAGTGGGATTAACTACAGCCGATGACTGATGAAGCAGTTGCATGCTTTATAATTGAACTTAGTTAGGAGAATCATGACACTTAGACATTTTCAGATATTCGCAGCTGTGGTGGATGGCAAGACCATGCACAAGGCCGCAGAGATGCTATATATTTCCCAGCCCAGTGTGAGCCAGGCTGTCAGAGAACTTGAGGAGCATTATGGTGTCAGGCTTTTTGAGAGATACAAGAAGAAGCTGATACTGACCCCGGATGGGGAGAGACTGCTGGAATACTGCAGACCCCTTTTGGCTCAGTTTGACAGCCTGGACAGAGCTATGAAGGAGAGGGATGATGGCGCCCTGATACATATCGGAGCATCAGTTTCTGTGGGCGAAGAGATACTCCTGCCGCTGATCGCGGATTTTGAAAAACAGCACCCCGGGATCAGGGCCCGGATCACTGTAAATAATACAGAATATATAGAATCGGAGCTATTAAATGGCAGGCTTGATCTGGGGCTTGTAGAGAGCAGCATTCTCAGTCAGGATTTGCTCCTTCGTCCCTTCTGCCGTGACAGGATGATGGCTGTGGCCAGCCCGGATCATCCCTTTGCAGGCAGGAGGATAGCGCCTGGAGAGCTGGAGGGACAGGACCTGATCACCAGAGAGCCTGAGTCCAGTTCCCGCAACGTACTCCTTCGTATGCTGGATGATAAAGGTATAGCTTACAATATCAAATGGTCCTGCACCAACGTCCATACCATGAAACAGGCTGCTCTTGCAGGTCAGGGCATAGCCCTCCTCTCATCTCTTGTGGTGGCTGATGATATCAGGGAAGGAAGGCTATCTGAGATAACTATCGAAGGTATGGATGGCAACAGGACCATTAATCTGGCTATCCATAAGGATAAGCATATAAACGGCGCTATTAACAGCTTTATAGATTATTGCGACAGGGAGTATCAGTCCAAATAGGGGGGAGATCATGATCCTAAGAGATTCACACAAAAAGATGATAGATGCGGTTATCAGTAAGGCAGGGAAGGACTGCCCAGGGGTACTGGATATTATAGGAGTGTATGGCTCTGCTCTGACGGGGGATGTCCATGAACACTCAGACCTTGATCTGATGATCGTGATAAATGATGATAAGGGCTATTGCCTGGCAGACTGCTTCATATTAGAGGATGAAGCGGTGGGCTATGATATTTACTGTACCGGCTGGCATATGCTGGAGGAGGATGCTCTCTGCAGACAGGCCAATATCAGCAAGCTCATGGATTCAGAGATAGTATATTGCAGGGATGATAGCGTTTTAGAGAGACTGGAAAGCCTTAGGAGCAAGGCTGCGGCTATACTATCTTCTGATGAGAGATATGAGATTGCCAGGGATATAGCCGAGGGCATCATGAAATATTCCTATACACCTGGGACCGGAATTGGCAGACTTCGCATGACTGCTGCAGAGATCATCTATAGCAGTATGGATGCAGTGATGATCTGGAATGGCAGCTATTTTCGCCGCGGCAGCAAGAGAGTATTTGAAGAGCTGGAAGCCATAAAGCTTCCTGAGGGATATATAGAGCTTGTTCATAATATCGCATCAGCAGCTTCTTCTGCAACTATTATAGAGAGCCTGGATGGGCTTACCCGGAGCCTTTATTCCTTTATAGGCATAGATGGGTCTGATGATGCCCTAAGCGTTAAGGAATGCTGCGCAGGAGAGGCTTCTTCGACCTGCGATAAAGAGCTGCCCTCTGCTTCCAATATCAGCGGCAGCTATGAAGAGAGCTTCTCCAATTGGAGAAACAAGATGCCCGGTGCGGCAGAGAGAGGAGATGTATACTCTTCATTTATGAATCTGGCCAGTTTGCAGTTCATGCTGGATGATATAGCTTCTGAAGTTGATATCCCTTCGTATGATATCATGTCAGCCTTTGATCCCGGGGACCTGTATCACAACGTCAGCGTTTTTGATAATGCACTTAAAGACTACAGAAAAGTCTATGACAGCATAGATCTTCCTGTCAGAAGCTTTGCTGATGTGGATGAGTTTATCGGAGTATACCTGGAGAAATAACATTTTACATTGACCAGCCTGGTTCCGAGTGGACAAACTAAAAGTGACATATGCGTCATAGACATTTGGCTAGTGCGCATAAAAACGGAATAAATATCATATGACATACCTGTCATATACCTTTGACTATATTGGTCAACGTTGCTTTTGCTTTCTATATTGTAGGTTAAACTCGCAAACGCTTCGCTTTTTGCTCGTTATAAAATCACTGCTGACGCAGTTCTACGGGTACGGGGCTTATAACCCCGCACCCGTAATCAAGATATTCCCACCACCTAAAGGTGGTGGGTTATCTTGATTATTTTATATATTTGGAATGATGCAAATGAGAAAGAATTTTTCATGCACACATTGAAATGTTCAGTATAGCGATTATTTTTGCACAATATATAGTCTGCGTGTTACTATATTAATGTGAGTTTTCCACAACGGAGGATTGCTATGCTGATTAACCGTGTGCTGAAACGTTCTGATATCTTATCATGTTCTCTTTGCCATGATGCTCCCTGCAGCAGTGCCTGTCCTGTCATGGACCCTGCAAGGATCCTTCGCAGCGTCTGGTTTGATAACCAGGATATTGCTGCTCTTCGCCTTCCGGCAGATAATCCCTGTTTAAATTGTGATGCACCTTGTGAGAAGGCTTGTATCCATACAGGCAAAGTCCCTGTAAAAGATGTCATGATCAGGCTGCAGTCTGAGGTGCGCCCACGCAGCGAGATAGATATTCCGGAGGATGAGGACAGGCTTGCCTGTGATATCTGTGGTCGCAGACTTGAGAACCCATTTCTTCTTTCATCATCTGTAGTAGCCTCCACCTATGATATGTGTGCAAGAGCCTTTGAGGCCGGCTGGGCAGGAGCCTGCTTTAAGACTATATGCTCTTTTGATATCCATGAAGCATCACCCAGATTCTCTGCTATCACAGGTGATAGCGGCAGTATAGTGGGCTTTAAGAATATAGAACAGCTCTCAGACCACAGCGTGGCCGAGAATATGGAGATATTCCGCAGGCTCAAGGACAGGTATCCCGGCAAGTTTATCCTGGCATCCATCATGGGACAGGATGAGGCTGAATGGGAGGAACTGGCAAGGCTCTGCGAGGAGAACGGGGCTGATGGCATAGAATTGAATTTCTCATGCCCCAATATGCAGGAGGATGGTCTGGGCTCTGATATTGGCCAGATACCTGAGCTTGTTGAGCGTTATACTGCGGCGGCCAAGAGAGGCACTACCCTTCCTGTACTGGCCAAGCTTACTCCCAATGTGGCCAATATGAGCCCTGCAGCTGAAGCTGCTCTCAGAGGAGGTGCAGATGGCCTGGCTGCCATCAATACTATTAAGAGTATAATAGGAGTCAACCCCCTGACCTTTGTGTCAGCTCCTGCTGTCAAGGGCAGATCTGCTATAGGGGGCTACAGTGGCAATGCTGTTAAGCCCATTGCCCTTAGATTTATAGCTGAGCTTGGACAAAATGAGGCTCTTAAAGGCCTTCATATCAGCGGAATGGGCGGCATTGAGACCTGGAGGGATGCTCTTGAATTTATCCTCATGGGCGCAGGCTCTATACAGATCACCACGGCTGTAATGCAGTATGGTTATCGTATTATTGATGATCTTAAGGATGGCCTTAATTACTATCTGGCACAGATGGGCATCAGGTCAGTCAGGGATATTATTGGAGCCGGTCTCGACTCGGTGAGTGATAGCACCGATGTACTTGAGAGAGACAGTATCCTTTTTCCCGGCTTTGATCATGACAAATGCAGTGGCTGCGGCCGCTGTGTTATATCCTGTATGGACGGTGGCCATCAGGCCATCAGGTTTGAGGACAGGGTGCCCAGGCTTGATGGCAGCAAATGCGTAGGCTGTCATCTGTGCATGCTGGTCTGCCCGGAGGGAGCTATTTTCCCCGCAGCTAAGAGGATAGCAGGAAGGCGCTGATATGAAATTCAAATATTGCAGGATCCAGGGCAAAGAACTTGCCGCCAATACCAGGACCGGCAAAGGAATCTTTAGCATGCTTAATCAGATGGTGACAGACGGTGTCATGGATGAAGAGGACGTGGGTCTCTTTAAAGAGATTGATGACTGGTTTGCTCAGGAGCTGCCTTGGCCTCCTCAGTGCAAGAGGCAGGAAAAAGTCATCTGCTATTTCAAGATGGAAAATTCCGATATGATGATGAAGATGATCAATCCTCTTCTCTGGCTGCTGGAAAGGTACAATCACGCATACTATGTGGTCTATACCAATTTTCCCGGTGAGATCGTATACGAGGATGACTATCAGATCGTCGTCAAGGTAGATGAGAATATAGTGGTTGAGGACCTGCAGGCTAATTGGTCTCCGGATGATAAATAGATCGTATATACTCGCACGAACTATATTATGATCGTTCTGGTGTGGAGGGATGACGTGAACAGAATAGAGATAGACGCTGTAGTAGATAATCTCCCAAAAGTAATTGATTACATCGATGAGAATCTGGATCATTATGACTGCAGTATGAAAGCCAGGACCCAGATAGATATCGCTGTGGAGGAGCTTTTTGTCAATATTGCAAACTATGCTTATCCTGAAGGTTCGGGTAAGGCCACGATCACCTTTGACTATGATGAAGAAGAGGGCGCTGTGATCATCAGCTTCATAGACAGCGGTATACCCTATGACCCTCTTTCCAGGGAGGATCCGGATGTCTCTCTGCCTGCAGAAGAGAGGCAGATAGGCGGCCTTGGTATATTTATGGTCAAGAAGAGCATGGATGATGTGAGATACGAATACGTCAATAATATGAACAAGACCAGTATTATCAAGAAGATAGGCTGATCATAAATAGTAGATGTGAAGGAGGAAGAGTAAAATGTTGAACATCAGCAAAGAGCAGAATGGTGGAGATCTTAAGGTGTCATTACACGGGAGACTGGATACCACTACATCTCCCCAGCTGGAAGAGGAACTGAAGGGCGAGCTGGATGCTACAAGCCATCTTGTATTCGATCTGTCTGCCCTTGAGTACATTTCCAGTGCAGGCCTTAGAGTACTCCTTTCCGCACAGAAGACTATGAACAAGCAAGGCGACATGCTGGTAACAGGCGTAACCCCCGAGATCATGGAGATATTTGAAGTTACCGGCTTCTCTGATATCCTGACTATTCAGTAGTTTGTGACAAAAAATAAAAAAACGATTGACAAGACTCAAAAAGAGGAATATGATTACAAACTATAAAGACGAAGGCGTCTTGGAGAGAAAAAGCTCCAAGGCGCCTTTGCGCGTTTTTAGGAGGAAGCAGTATGTGTTCCATTATTGCAGTCACAGGTAAAGATGTAAGTTTTGACAAGTTTAAAGATGCCCTTTCAAGGACTCATTCCAGAGGACCGGATGCGGCCAGGATCATAAATACGGGCAATGGTTACCTGGGTTTTAACAGACTTTCAATAATGGGACTTACCTGTGCGGGAATGCAGCCTTTTGCTTATGCAGACAAGAAGACCATCAGGCAGGAGCTGACTGCAGAAGAAAAGGAGAGAGCTATAGAGCTTGGAAAGACAGGGCCCAAAGAGCTGACCATGCTTCCTGTCACAGAAAGGACGCTTCCTGAAGGGAGCAAGATCTTATGCGTATGTAACGGCGAGATCTACGGCTTTAGAAAGATCAGAGAAGAGCTTGAGGATAAAGGTTATAGCTTTATCAGCAGTTCTGATTGTGAGATCCTGCCGGCGCTCTACCATGAATATGGTACAGAGATGTTTGCAAAGCTGGATGCCGAGTACGCTTGCGTGATCTACGATGTCGAGACTGACAGCTATATCGCAGCCAGAGATCCCATAGGTATCAGGCCTTTGTATTATGGAAGGACAGAGGAAGGCTCCTATGTATTTGCTTCTGAGCCAAAGAATATAGTAGCTCTTACTGATAAGATATATCCTTTTCCTCCGGGACATTATTTCAAGGATGGCGAATTTGTATGCTACAGGGATATGTCCAGGGTTGATGAGTTTGTAAAGGATGATATGGACAGTGTTACAGACCACATCCATGATCTCCTCGTAGAAGGAGTGGCCAAGCGTCTGGATTCCGATTCACCTGTTGCATTTCTATTATCAGGCGGACTTGATTCATCACTTGTGTGCGGCATTGCAGCATCCATGATAGATAAGCCTCTTCAGACCTGGGCCATCGGTATGGACATAGATGCCATAGATCTGAAATATGCCAGAGAGGTTGCTGACTACATTCATTCCGATCATCATGAAGTCATTATCAGTGAAAAGGATGTTGTATATGCATTAGAAGAAGTTATCAAGGCTCTTGGTACATATGATATCACAACAGTCAGAGCTTCTATGGGTATGTACCTTCTGTGTAAGGCGATCCATGAGCAGTCTGATTCCAGAGTTATCCTCACCGGCGAGATCTCAGATGAGATCTTCGGATATAAATATACTGATTTTGCTCCAAATGCCGAGGAATTCCAAAAGGAATCCGAGAAGCGCATTCGCGAGATACATATGTATGATGTGCTCAGAGCAGACCGCTGTATCAGCGCACACTCATTAGAAGCAAGAGTACCCTTTGGAGATCTGGATTTTGTAAGCTATTGCATGTCCATAGATCCTGCCATGAAGATGAACACCTACGGCAAGGGCAAATACCTTCTAAGGAAAGCCTTTGAAGCAGATGAGCTTATACCTGAGAGTATCCTTTGGAGAGAAAAGGCAGCATTTTCAGATGCTGTAGGTCATTCACTCAAGGATGATCTGGCTGCTCTTGCAGAACGCAGCTATACAGATGAAGAGTTTGAAGAGGGCATTAGTAAATATGAACATGCAAGGCCCTTTACCAAGGAATCATTATTGTACCGTGATATTTTCGAAAAATACTATCCCGGTCAGTCAGAAATGGTAGCAGATTTCTGGATGCCCAATAAGAACTGGGAAGGGTGTAATGTAAATGATCCTTCCGCAAGAGTCCTTTCTAATTACGGTGATAGTGGTATCTGATGACGTAAGGGTCAAAAGTCATTTCGATTCGAGCTTGCTCGAAATCGAATATGAACTTTTGACACCTACCTCATTTAAATATTTATCTGAGCAATGGTGCAGGGATAAATTAGATAAAACGTATATAAATGTAAAAAAAATATAACAGAGCCAGAATGAGACAAAGGCGTCTCGGAGTAAGCAGACACTCCGGGGCGCCTATCTCTTTCCCATAAAATTCTATTTTTATCAAAAAAATAATATTTTTCATGAGGCATAAGGAGGAAGAGTATGGAAAAAACAAATGTACCTGAGATTTTTGGTTCAATGGTATTTGACGACAGGGTGATGAGGGCCAGATTATCATCTGATGTTTATAATTCACTTAGAAAAACCATTGATGAAAATGTAAAATTAAATGAAGCTGTAGCAGAAGCAGTTGCAGCAGAAATGCGCGACTGGGCAATAGAAAAAGGCGCAACACATTTTACTCATTGGTTCCAGCCTCTTACAGGCGTGACAGCAGAAAAGCATGACAGCTTTATCAGTCCTTCACCCGACGGCGGCGTGATCATGGAATTCTCCGGCAAGGAACTGATCAAGGGCGAGCCTGATGCTTCATCCTTCCCTTCAGGTGGACTGAGAGCTACCTTTGAAGCAAGAGGCTATACAGCCTGGGATCCCACATCCTATGCCTTTATCAAGGATCATACACTGTGTATCCCTACAGCCTTTTGTTCCTATTCAGGTGATGCCCTGGATAAGAAGACTCCTCTTCTTAGATCCATGCAGGCACTTAACCGTCAGGCTAAGCGTATATTAAAGCTCTTTGGTACAGAAGTAAAATATGTACGTACAAGCGTAGGACCTGAACAGGAATACTTCCTGGTAGATAAGGAAATGTTCGAGAAGAGACCTGACCTTGTATATACAGGTCGTACACTCTTTGGTGCTATGCCCCCCAAGGGACAGGAGCTGGATGATCACTACTTTGGCGTGATCAAGCCAAGAGTAAGCGAGTTTATGGAAGACCTCAATAATGAGCTCTGGAAGCTGGGTATCCTGGCTAAGACTGAGCACAATGAGGTAGCACCTGCTCAGCACGAGCTGGCACCTATCTTCTCCACTACAAACGTGGCTACAGATAATAACCAGCTGACTATGGAGATCATGCAGAAGGTAGCAAGACGTCATGGTATGGTATGTTTGCTTCACGAGAAGCCTTTTGCAGGAGTAAACGGATCCGGTAAGCACAATAACTGGTCAATGGCTACAGATACAGGCGTGAACCTCTTATCTCCCGGCGAGACACCTTATGAAAATGCGCAGTTCCTCACATTCCTCTGTGCTGTTATCCAGGCTGTAGATGATTATCAGGATCTCCTGAGACTCTCTGTTGCTACAGCAGGCAATGACCACAGACTGGGAGCAAATGAGGCACCTCCGGCTATCATTTCTATATTCCTTGGTGATGAGCTTTCAGCTATCCTGGATGCTATCAAGAATGATACTCCTTATGTAGGCCGGGAGAAGGTAACCATGAAGCTGGGTGTACATGCACTTCCCAGATTTTCCAGAGATACTACAGATAGGAACCGTACATCACCTTTTGCTTTTACCGGTAACAAGTTTGAATTCCGTTCACTGGGTTCATCCAACTCCATCGCATGCTGCAATATCATGCTCAATGCTGCAGTTGCAGAGAGTCTTAAGCAGTTTGCTGACAGACTTGAAAAGGCAGAGGATTTTGAAACAGAGCTCCATGAACTGATCAAGGAGACAATCAAGGCTCATGAGAGGATCCTCTTCAACGGTAACGGCTACAGTGATGAATGGGTTAAGGAAGCCACTGAGGTCAGAGGCCTTTTAAACCTCAAGACTACAGCAGATGCTATGCCTCGTCTTCTGGATCAGAAGAATGTGGACATGCTCACTGAGCACAAGGTATTCACAGAGACAGAGCTTAATTCCAGATGTGAGATCATGCTGGAGAACTACTGCAAGACAGTAAATATCGAAGGTCTCACCATGGTAGATATGGTCAGAAAGAACTATCTGCCTGCAATTGAGCACTATCTCCACAGACTGGCAGAGACCACATCTCTTATGAAGTCAGTAAGCCCTAATGTAAAGTGCAATTATGAGATCGCTACCATGGAGCGTCTGTCAGAGCTGACAGATTACATCCTGCTCAGAGTCAGAGATCTGG
This sequence comes from Butyrivibrio sp. MC2013, assembly GCF_000424585.1. Lineage (GTDB taxonomy): Bacteria > Bacillota > Clostridia > Lachnospirales > Lachnospiraceae > Butyrivibrio. The sequence continues at coordinate 3,266 of NZ_AUKE01000021.1, read as the reverse complement.
AAGAGGCACTGGAGAATCTCAAGAAATACGATGACGTGCTAGAGACATCCAAGGCAATCAGAGATGATGTGCTTCCAAAGATGGAGCACCTCAGAAAGCACGTAGACGAAGCAGAGATGCTCTCCAGCGAAGAATGCTGGCCTTTCCCCAGCTATGGCAAGCTTCTCTTCTCAGTATATTAATTCTTGGCAAAAATAGAAAATAGAAAATAGCAGTCATCCCGCAGCGTTGTGGAAACCATACATTTGCAGGGATGGCTGCTTTTATTATTTCATTAAGGGAGGAAAAAAATATGACAGATCAGATTATGGAAGTGATCACTAGTCAGGTATTTGGCGTCTGGTTTTTGGCAGGCGCGGCGTTGGTATTCTGGATGCAGGCAGGTTTTGCAATGTGTGAGGCAGGCTTCACCAGGGCAAAGAATGCAGGTAATATCATCATGAAGAACCTTATGGACTTTTGTATAGGTACTGTGATGTGGTTTATCTGCGGTGCATCACTTATGCTGGGAGAAAATGTTCTGCATGGTTTTGCAGGAGCTTTATCCTTTGATGTATTTTCCAGCTATAGCGGTTTTGATTATTCCGCATTTGTATTTAACCTTGTATTCTGCGCAACCACAGCTACCATAGTGTCAGGTTCCATGGCAGAGCGTACCAAATTCTCAAGTTACTGTTTGTACTCGGCGATCATTTCAGCAATCATTTATCCTATTGAAGCACATTGGACATGGGGCGGCGGCTTCCTGGCACAGTGGGGCTTCCACGATTATGCAGGTTCTAACTGCATTCATATGGTAGGCGGTATCTGTGCTCTTATCGGTGCATGGATGCTTGGACCCCGTATTGGCAAGTTTGAAAGGGACAAAGATGGTAAAGTTACAAAAGTCAATGCTTTCCCCGGACACAACCTGGTAATCGCAGCACTTGGTGTATTCATTCTTTGGCTTGGTTGGTACGGCTTTAACGGAGCCGCTGCAACTGATATACCTACACTGGGATCTGTATTCCTTACTACCACTGTAGCACCTGCTGTAGCAACTGTTGTATGTATGTGCTTTACATGGATCAAATATGGCAAGCCTGATGTATCCATGTGTCTCAATGCATCTCTTGCAGGCCTTGTAGCTATCACAGCTCCTTGTGATGTTACTGACTGCGCAGGCGCAGCTATAATCGGCGCTGTAGCAGGTCTCCTGGTAGTACTGGGCGTATGGTTCAATGATCATGTATCTCATGTTGATGATCCGGTAGGTGCTGTTGCTGTACATATGCTCAACGGTATCTGGGGTACCATTGCAGTAGGTCTCTTTGCTACTGATACAGCTCCCGGATTTGAGCTTGCAGGAATCACTAAGGGTCTCTTCTACGGCGGTGGAGCAAGTCAGCTTATCAAGCAGCTTGGCGGTATGGGCGTGACCATCCTTTGGACTGTTGTTACTATCACTCTTACATTTACTGTTATCAAGAAGACTGTTGGACTTCGTGTATCTGAGGAAGAAGAGATCGAAGGTCTGGATTCCATGGAGCATGGCCTTGCATCTGCTTATGAAGGCTTCTCCATCGTTGATATGACAGGTGCATACCTTAGCGAAAACGAGAACACCAGCGTAGGAATCAGTGAATATGATGCAGCAAGTGACGCTGCAAAGAAGGCTTCCGTACCTGTTGTTAACTTTGCTGATCATGCTGCAGGCACCAGCCTTGAGACCGGCATGAACAAGGTAGTCATCATCACCAAGCTTTCCCGTTATGACAAGATCAAGAGAGCTCTCAATGAACTGGGCGTAACAGGTATCACAGTTACTCAGGTTACAGGCTGCGGTATCCAGAAGGGTGCTGGCAAGATGTACAGAGGCGTAGAGATGGATATGACCCTCCTTCCCAAGATCAAGCTGGAAGTAGTAGTATCCAAGATCCCTGTAGAAAGCGTTGTAGAAGCTGCCAAGAAAGCTCTCTACACCGGCAAGATAGGCGATGGCAAGATCTTCGTATATCCTGTTAGCAAGGTTATCAAGATCCGTACCGGTGAAGAAGACTTTGAAGCTCTTCAGGATGTTGAATAAAATAGTTCTTGACACCGCTTCGCGATGGAAGTATTATTCTTTTCGTGAAGCAAAGGCGCTTCGAGTAGATGCTCGAAGTGCCTTTTTATTGTGCGCCTAGCGGCGCACGTTTCTAACGGGTTAAAGTCCCGAATCCGCCTGGTAGTGGGAAGGATATAGCCGAAGGCAAGGGTGTCCGCCGCGAGGTGGAATCTGAAGGAAGCTGGATGTGGGAAACACACTAACCCACGGGCAAATCTCTGGTCTGACGAACAGAAATCTCATATGAGGTCATGCATGAGGGTAAGGCTGCAATTCAAGTCAAAGCCCAATAACTACACGGAATCATGCATGATAAATGAGACAGATGGATGGAGAGGAAGAAACGTGTGGTACCTAGGGAGGTCTGTGTGAAACGCTCTGAAAGGAGTAACCACCGTACAAGGAAACGAGGCGGTGCTGAACACGCAGAAGTCAGCAGAGGTCATAGTAGGGATATGGACATGGAAACATGGACATGCTAACCGAAGGACCGAATCAGTAGGAGTCTTAAGTATGACCGAGAAAGGAGGAATGACCGTTAATGGCAGAAAACATGGATAATAATGGCTGTTTGCAAAGAGATAGTGCGGAACACGAAGGGTATGCGAAAGCGCCTAGGTCATTCAATCGGATATGGAAAGAAAGAGACAGTGCACAGCCGAAGCTCTTGGAAGCGATACTGTATAAGGACAACTTTAACAGAGCGTATAAAAGAGTTAAGGCAAACAAGGGAGCGCCAGGTATTGATGGTATGACCATCAAAGAGGCACTTCCGTACCTTAAGGAACATCAGCAGGAGTTAATTGACCGCATATACCGCGGTAAGTATACTCCATCGCCAGTCAGGCGAGTTGAGATTCCAAAACCAGATGGTGGTGTGCGTAAGCTTGGCATACCTACCGTGATAGACCGAACACTCCAACAGGCAATAACTCAACAGTTAGTGCCAATCTATGAACCGTTGTTTGTGGACGGAAGCTACGGCTATCGTCCTAACAGAAGCGCAAAGGACGCTATACAGAAGGTAAAAGAATACGCAGAACAAGGTTACACTTTTGCAGTAGTCTTGGATTTATCAAAGTATTTCGACACCTTGAATCATGAAATCCTTATCAATCTCCTCAGAAAGAATGTGAAGGATGAACGTGTAGTTCAACTAATAAAGCGCTATCTGAAAAGT
>NZ_AUKE01000020.1 GCF_000424585.1 Butyrivibrio sp. MC2013 | reverse complement strand
TCATGAGTATGAGCGTGAATGCATGTGTAGGCGCAATAGCCTTTATTCTTCTATGTTTCCGGAGCCAATGGTTCCAAAGCCGCCCAAGAAGGCGGCATCGCTTGCTCCAGATGACCCGGGGCAGAATACCGCATAATGGCAACAGTATAACGCCTTACGTCCCTGCAAGAATAATCAGCAGGGATTATTAGCGACCCCAAAACAGAAGGTAACAAAAGTCACGAAAGTGCACAAACTTTTATGACTTTCGTGACTCCTAAAATAAACTCCACCAAGCTGATAGTACTCCTATAGGATTCTATCAATTTGGTGGGGCTTTTTCTATACGCCTTTTGTTTACCGCTTACCACATAAATAATGTAAGCGCTGAAGAATCCGCTGTCTAGCGCATACGGTTAAAAGAGATATACCCAAGCTAAGCGCCACCTCGATTACGCTGCCGCTTCATCTCGGTCACGGCATTCGCTTTTTCTTAAATTTACATCTCTTTGAGCTAAGCGCCACCTCGATTACGCTGCCGCTTCATCTCGGTCACGGCATTCGCTGAATGCCGTGACGTAAAATAAAAAGCAGCCTAACCCGTGCTAGCACGGTAGACTGCTTTTATTTTACGTTATGGCGCTTAGCTCAAGGCTAGCGTGGACATTACTCAGTGATTGTAGCAACACGGCCTGATCCTACTGTACGTCCACCCTCACGGATAGCGAATGTAAGACCCTGCTCCATAGCGATAGGATGAATCAGCTCGATGCTCATTGTTACGTGATCACCAGGCATGCACATCTCTGTGCCTTCAGGAAGGTTGCAGACACCAGTTACGTCTGTTGTTCTGAAGTAGAACTGAGGACGATAGTTGTTGAAGAAAGGAGTGTGACGTCCACCTTCATCCTTTGTCAGAACGTAAACCTCAGCTGTGAACTTGCTGTGGCAAGTTACAGATCCGGGTACGGACAGAACCTGTCCTCTTTCGATCTCTGTACGATCTACACCACGAAGGAGCAGACCAACGTTATCACCAGCTTCAGCGTAATCAAGAGTCTTACGGAACATCTCGATACCTGTTACAACTGTCTTCTTTGTGTCTTCCTTGATACCAACGATTTCAACTTCGTCGTTAAGGTGCAGCTGACCTCTCTCTACACGGCCTGTAGCAACTGTTCCACGACCTGTGATTGTGAATACGTCCTCGATAGGCATAAGGAAGGGCTTATCGATCTCACGTGCAGGATCAGGAATATAAGAATCAACTGTATCCATCAGCTCAACGATTCTGTCGCCCCACTCGCCCTTAGGATCCTCAAGAGCCTTAAGAGCAGAACCACGGATGATAGGAGTATCATCGCCAGGGAACTCGTACTCGTTAAGAAGGTCTCTGATCTCCATCTCAACCAGGTCAAGAAGTTCAGGATCATCAACCATATCACACTTGTTCATGAATACTACGATATAAGGAACGCCTACCTGACGAGCAAGAAGAACGTGCTCCTTTGTCTGAGCCATAACACCGTCAGTAGCTGCAACAACGAGGATAGCACCATCCATCTGAGCAGCACCTGTGATCATGTTCTTAACGTAGTCAGCATGGCCAGGGCAGTCAACGTGTGCATAGTGTCTGTTAGCTGTCTCATACTCGATGTGAGCGGATGAGATTGTTATTCCACGAGCCTTCTCTTCGGGTGCCTTATCGATCTGATCGAAAGCAACTGCTGTACCGCCCTGTCTGTCAGCCAGAACAGTTGTGATAGCAGCTGTAAGAGTTGTCTTACCGTGGTCAACGTGGCCGATTGTTCCGATGTTACAATGCGGCTTGGTTCTGTCAAAATGTGCCTTTGCCATTTTTAAAGTCCTCCTTAAAATAAATGTAAAAACATTTTTATGGTTTTTTTTATTGTTATCTACGAGTCAAATAACTGCAGATAAAGAACTGACCAATAACGATTATATTCGATATTTGCCCTAAATTCAAGCGTTTCCTATTAAATAAAGCCTTTTATAGCCTATATTTGTAGTATAACGCTTGAAATCAGGACTCATATTATCATTTATCAGCTTATGCCTGCTTGTACTGAGTGATAACCTTGTCAGCAACGTTCTTCGGTACGGGCTCGTACTTCTCAAAGAACATGGAGTAGTTACCACGTCCCTGAGTCTTGGAACGAAGATCTGTTGCATAACCGAACATCTCAGCAAGGGGAACATACGCACGAACGATCTTGCCGTTACCCATATCGTCCATACCCTCAACACGGCCACGTCTTGAGTTGATATCACCGATTACATCGCCCATGTATTCCTCAGGCATTGTAACCTCAACCTTCATGATAGGCTCAAGAAGTGCAGGTGCAGCCTTAGCCATAGCATCCTTAAATGCCATAGAACCGGCAATATGGAATGCCATTTCTGAAGAGTCGACTTCATGGTAGGATCCGTCGTAAACTGTAGCATGTACACCTACAACAGGGAATCCTGCAATGTTACCGGCCTTCATAGCCTCTTCGATACCTTCGGAGATAGGCTGAATGTATTCCTTAGGAATAGCACCACCTACTACCTCACTGTCGAACTTGTACAGTTCTTCGCCGTTAGCATCCATAGGCTCGAATCTTACTTTACAGTGACCGTACTGACCACGACCACCGGACTGCTTAGCGTACTTGGAATCAACGTCAACAGCCTTAGTAAATGCTTCCTTGTAAGCAACCTGAGGTGCACCAACGTTAGCCTCTACCTTAAACTCACGAAGGAGACGGTCTACGATAACTTCCAGCTGTACCTCGCCCATTCCGGCGATGATTGTCTGGCCGGTCTCAGCATTTGAGTGTACCTGGAATGTAGGATCTTCTTCAGAGAGCTTACCAAGTGCTTCACCAAGCTTAGCCTGGCCAGCCTTAGTCTTGGGCTCGATAGCAAGCTCAATAACGGGATCCGGGAACTCGATAGACTCAAGGATAACAGGATTCTGATCATCACAGATTGTATCACCAGTTGTTGTATCCTTAAGGCCGACAGCTGCAGCGATATCACCAGCAAATGCCTCATCGATCTCGGTACGCTTGTCAGCGTGAATCTGAAGGATACGACCTACACGTTCCTTCCTATCCTTTGTTGAGTTCAGTACATAGGAACCGGACTTAAGGATTCCTCTGTATACACGGATGAATGCCAGCTTACCAACGAAAGGATCGGATACGATCTTGAATGCAAGAGCTGCCAGAGGGCCATCCTCTGTAGACTTACATGTGATCTCGTTACCTTCCATGTCAACGCCTTCAACGTCCGGTACATCTGTAGGAGCAGGAAGGAACTCGATAACAGCATCGAGCATCTTCTGTACGCCCTTATTTCTATAAGCTGTTCCGTTACATACAGGAACTGCTTCAGAAGCGATTGTACCCTTACGAAGAGCAGCCTTAAGCTCAGCTGTTGAGATCTCATCACCTTCAAGGTATCTCTCCATAAGCTCTTCATCCAGCTCGACAATCTGCTCAACCATCTTGTCGTGCCATTCCTTTGCCTGATCCATCATATCTTCAGGGATATCTTCGCAATCTTCATCAGCACCGTTAGCGCCTCTGAAGTAGTATGCCTTCATCTCGAAGAGGTCGATCAGACCTTCATATGTATCCTCAGCGCCGATCGGGATGTTGATGGCGATGGGGTTCTTACCAAGACGATCACGGATCATATCCAGATCGTGGTAGAAGTTTGCACCAACGATATCCATCTTGTTGATGAATGCAATACGCGGTACACCGTATGTGTCAGCCTGACGCCATACGTTCTCTGACTGCGGCTCAACACCGTTCTTTGCATCGAAGATGCCTACTGCACCGTCAAGAACACGGAGTGAACGCTCAACTTCTGCTGTGAAGTCAACGTGGCCGGGAGTATCGATGATATTCAGACGATACTCGGGAGCGCCTTCAATCTTCTTACCGTATTCCTGAGGAGTCCAGTGACATGTTGTAGCTGCAGACTGGATTGTGATACCACGCTCTCTCTCCTGCTCCATGAAGTCCATGGTAGAAGCGCCATCGTGGGTCTCACCAATCTTGTAGTTAACACCAGTATAATAGAGGATACGCTCTGTACAAGTAGTCTTACCTGCATCGATATGAGCGATGATACCAATATTCCTGGTTCTCTCCAATGGATATTCTCTCTTTGCCAAAGGTATTTCCTCCTAAAAAGTTGCAAACAAACATCAGAAACGATAATGTGAGAATGCCTTGTTTGCATCTGCCATCTTGTGCATGTCTTCCTTACGCTTAACAGCTGCACCTGTATTATTAGATGCATCCATAATCTCGCCAGCGAGGCGGTCGATCATAGTCTTCTCACCACGCTTACGTGAAAACATTACAAGCCAGCGGAGTGCCAGCGCCTGACGTCTATCGGGTCTTACTTCAATCGGTACCTGATATGTAGCACCACCGATACGTCTAGCCTTTACCTCGAGTGCAGGCATGATGTTGTTCATTGCTGACTCGAATACTTCAAGAGCAGGCTTACCTGCCTTCTCTTCAACCTGTGCGAAAGCTCCGTATACAATCTTCTGTGCAACACCCTTCTTGCCGTCCAGCATGACCTGGTTAACAAGCTTGGTTACAACCTTGCTGTTGTACATAGGATCTTCCAATACATCACGTTTTACAATATGTCCTTTACGCGGCACGGTTCTTCCCTCCTTATCAAAATTGGATAATTCATAGGTACTCACATTAAGTGTTCGTGCGGTCTTTTATAACTGTCTGTAAATATAACCATCAGTAACTGAAAAGATATATTACTTCTATAGTATAAAGAACTCCAACACTTAATAATTTACTACTACTGTTTCTTACTTAGCCTTCTTGGGACGCTTAGCGCCATACTTAGAACGAGCCTGCTTACGATCTGCAACACCGGCTGTATCAAGTGTACCACGGATAATGTGGTATCTTGTACCAGGCAGATCCTTAACTCTTCCGCCACGGATGAGGACTACGCTATGCTCCTGAAGGTTGTGGCCTTCGCCAGGAATATAGGATGTAACCTCGATGCCGTTGGAAAGACGTACTCTGGCGATCTTACGCAGAGCAGAGTTAGGCTTCTTAGGTGTAGCTGTCTTTACAGCTGTGCAGACGCCGCGCTTCTGAGGAGAAGAAGTAGCAGTCTCTTTCTTATGAAGAGAATTGAAACCCTTCTGCAGTGCAGGAGCAGTAGACTTCTTTACAGTTGTCTGACGACCCTTTCTGACTAACTGGTTAAATGTTGGCATTCTTTTCACCTCCTGTTGGAATATGTATATCTACGTGCGAACACGGAAAGAGGACATACGTTCCCCTTTCCGTATTTTCACACAATTCGATATTATAATTAATGCTTAAATGCTTGTCAACACCGCTTTATAAAAAAGCATAATTATTTTTACGAAAATATGTTATCTATTATCCGTTAATCATTCAACATCATCTGTAACTTCGATGATCTCATCTGCAGCTTCAGCTTCCTCTTCATCATCAGGAGCATCCATTCTGCCAAGTCCAAGATTTGCAGGCTGCTTTCTGAGGATCATCCTTGCAGGATCCTTGAAGTTCTCGTCTGTATTAAGACCTACATCACGATATCTCTTCAGACCTGTTCCTGCAGGAATGAGCTTACCGATGATTACGTTCTCCTTGAGACCTACAAGAGGATCTACCTTACCACGTATAGCGGCATCAGTGAGGACTTTAGTAGTCTCCTGGAAGGAAGCTGCTGACAGGAAGGAATCTGTAGCAAGTGCTGACTTGGTGATACCAAGGATTACCTGCTTACCTACAGCGGGCTTCTTGCCTTCAGAGATCAGTCTCTCGTTGTCATCCTCAAAGTCAAGTACATTTACAAGTGTTCCGGGCAGGAAATCTGTATCTCCGCTCTCATCGATCATTACCTTGTTGAGCATCTGGCGAACGATGACCTCGATGTGCTTATCGCAGATATCAACACCCTGCAGACGGTATACTCTCTGAACTTCACGGAGCAGGTAATCCTGTACTGCGCGGATTCCCTTGATCTTGAGAAGGTCATGAGGGTTAACAGAACCTTCAGTCAGCTCATCGCCGGCTTCGATTGTCTGTCCGTCCTGAACCTTGATACGTGATCCGTAAGGAATGAGATAAGCCTTGGATTCGCCTGTCTCATCGTTTGTTACTACAACCTCACGCTTCTTCTTGGTATCACGGATCTCAACAGTTCCGTCCATCTCTGTGATGATTGCCAGTCCCTTGGGCTTACGTGCCTCAAAGAGCTCTTCTACACGGGGAAGACCCTGTGTGATATCGCCACCGGCCACACCACCGGTATGGAAGGTTCTCATTGTAAGCTGTGTACCGGGCTCACCGATAGACTGAGCAGCGATGATACCTACTGCCTCACCTACCTGTACAGCTTCACCTGTAGCCATGTTAGCACCATAGCACTTAGCACAGATACCTACGTGGCTGCGGCAGGTCAGGATAGTACGGATCTTAACTGCCTCTACAGGGCCGCCCTTGGAATTAACGCCAATGCTGAGGATCTTCTCTGCACGACTTGGAGTGATCATGTGATTTCTCTTCACGATCACATTGCCATCTTTATCCCTGATAGTATCGCAGGCAAATCTTCCTGTGATACGATCTGACAGGGGCTCAATGGTCTCCTTGCCATCCATGAAGGCGCGTACTGTCATGCCGGGGATCTCTTCCTTGCCTGCAGAACAGTCTACCTCACGGATGATCAGTTCCTGTGATACGTCTACCATTCGACGTGTCAGGTAACCTGAGTCCGCTGTACGAAGAGCTGTATCTGACAGACCCTTACGAGCACCATGGGCTGACATGAAGTACTCCAGAACGTCCAGACCTTCACGGAAGTTGGACTTGATAGGCAGCTCGATGGTACGACCTGTTGTATCAGCCATCAGGCCTCGCATACCGGCCAGCTGCTTGATCTGCTGGTTAGAACCACGGGCACCGGAATCAGCCATCATGAAGATGTTGTTGTACTTATCAAGACCTTCCAGCAGCACTCCTGTAAGTTCCTTATCGGTCTGCATCCATGTATCGATAACTGCACGATATCTCTCTTCGTCAGTTATGAGACCTCTACGGTAGTTAGCTGCGATACGGTCAACAGTCTTCTGCGCATCATCCAACATCTGCTGCTTCTGCGGAGGCACTGTCATATCTGAAATGGAAACGGTCATAGCAGCTCTTGTTGAGAGGTGGTAACCTGTAGCCTTGATATAGTCAAGGACACCTGCTGTACCAAATGTTCCGTGTACGTTAATGCACTTTGTGATGATCTGCTTGAGCTGCTTCTTGCCTACCATGAAATCAATTTCAGGAAGAAGGAAGTTCTCAGGCTTTGATCTGTCTACAAATCCCAAATCTTGAGGGATGTTCTCATTGAGCATGAACCTTCCCACAGTGCTGGATACAACACCTGTTTCTACTGTTCCGTCAGCATGAGCCTTGGAAACGCGTACAAATACTCTTGACTGAAGAGTAACTACATCATTTTCATAAGCAAGTACAGCCTCATCAATAGACTTGAAGTACTTGCCTTCGCCCTTGGCACCGGGACGCTCCTGGGTCAGATAATACAGACCAAGGACCATATCCTGTGTAGGTACGTTAACAGGGCCGCCATCAGCAGGCTTTAAGAGGTTGTTAGGAAGGAGCATGAGGAATCTTGCTTCTGCCTGTGCCTCTACTGACAGAGGAAGGTGTACAGCCATCTGGTCGCCGTCGAAGTCGGCGTTGAAAGGTGTACATGCAAGAGGATGGAGCTTGATAGCTTTACCCTCTACCAGGATAGGCTCAAATGCCTGGATACCCAGTCTGTGCAGTGTAGGAGCACGGTTGAGCATTACAGGATGCTCTTTGATAACATCTTCGAGAACGTCCCATACCTGTGTATCAAGACGCTCTACCAGCTTCTTGGCATTCTTTATATTCTGTGATATTCCACGGAATACCAGCTCTTTCATAACGAAGGGCTTGAAGAGCTCGATAGCCATTTCCTTGGGAAGACCACACTGATAGATCTTAAGCTCAGGACCTACTACGATAACGGAACGTCCGGAGTAGTCTACACGCTTACCCAGAAGGTTCTGTCTGAAACGTCCTGACTTACCCTTGAGCAGGTCTGACAGAGACTTCAGTGCACGGTTGCCGGGGCCTGTAACAGGTCTTCCACGGCGGCCGTTATCGATAAGTGCGTCTACAGCCTCCTGGAGCATTCTCTTCTCGTTTCTGACAATGATGTCAGGAGCGCCCAGCTCCAGCAGTCTCTTAAGTCTGTTATTTCTGTTGATGATCCTTCTGTAGAGGTCGTTCAGATCAGATGTTGCAAAACGACCACCATCCAGCTGTACCATAGGACGAAGATCCGGAGGGATAACAGGGATGCAGTCCATGATCATCCAGCTGGGCTGGTTACCGGACTCGCGGAAAGCTTCGATGGCATCAAGTCTCTTGATGACACGTGCTCTCTTCTGGCCGCTGGAAGTATCAACCTCTTCCTTAAGCTCCTCGTATTCCTTCTCCAGGTCGATATCCATGAGAAGCTCTTTGATAGCCTCTGCGCCCATTCCGGCACGGAACTTGTTACCAAACTCTTCTCTGGCATCCTGATATTCCTTCTCAGAGAGCACCTGCTTGTACTCAAGCGTAGTGCCTTCTCCGGGATTCAGTACGATATATGAAGCAAAATAGAGGACTTTCTCCAGAATCCTGGGAGAAATGTCCAGGAGCAGTCCCATACGGCTGGGAATGCCCTTGAAGTACCAAATGTGTGATACGGGAGCAGCCAGCTCGATGTGACCCATACGCTCACGTCTTACAGAAGACTTGGTTACCTCTACTCCACATCTGTCGCAGATTACACCTTTATATCTGATCTTCTTGTATTTGCCGCAGTGACACTCCCAATCCTTGGTAGGTCCGAAAATCTTCTCACAGAACAGACCGTCGCGCTCAGGCTTGAGTGTTCTGTAGTTGATGGTCTCAGGCTTGGTAACCTCACCATGGGACCACTGACGAATCTTTTCCGGAGAAGCCAGGCCGATCTTGATCGCATCAAATGTCATCGGCTGATACTGCTGTGTAAGTGTGGATCTGCCGCTTGAAGCTTCATTGATTGCTTTATTCATTGTTGAATCTGACATGCTTATTATCTCCTTGTCATATGCCCGGACTGTGCCGGGCACAAAAGCTCTTTTTGACAGTAACTAGGATCTATGGATCTCACATGTTAAAAGTCGCTGTCATCGGCCTGATCGTTGGCTGCAAAATCTGAAGAAAGATCTGTATCATCCACAAGTTCACCACTTTCTTCATCAAATCTCTGAGTTGAGAATCCGTTTGCTTCAAATGACTCATCGTCATAGTTGCGACGACCTTCGCCCTCGATCTCCATACGGAGGTTGGAATCTGTATAATCAATGGATTCCATGATCTCAACTTCAGTATTATCCTCGCGCAGGACTCTGATATCCAGACCCAGAGCCTGAAGCTCTTTCAGGAGTACCTTGAAGGATTCCGGTACGCCGGGTTCAGGGATATTGTCGCCCTTGATGATAGCTTCATAAGTCTTAACACGTCCTACAACGTCATCGGACTTAACTGTCAGGATCTCCTGAAGTGTATAAGCTGCGCCATAAGCCTCTAGAGCCCAAACTTCCATTTCTCCGAAACGCTGTCCACCGAACTGAGCTTTACCACCCAGAGGCTGCTGTGTTACCAGAGAGTAAGGACCGGTAGAACGAGCGTGGATCTTATCGTCTACCAGGTGGTGGAGCTTGAGGTAATGCATGTGACCGATTGTGGTCTTACCGTCAAACTTCTGGCCTGTACGTCCATCACGGAGCTGTACCTTACCGTCGGATGTGATAGGAACACCCTTCCAGAGCTCTCTGTGATCACGATTATCATAGAGATACTTCATGATCTCGGGCATTACCAGATCCTTGTACTTAGCTTCAAAATCTTCCCAGCTGTCATTTACATAGTCGTTAGCCATTTCCAGCATATCCTGGATGTCTTTCTCGTTTGCACCGTCGAAGATAGGTGTTGAAACGTTAAAGCCCAGAGCCTTGGCAGCCAGTGACAGGTGAATCTCCAGGACCTGTCCAATATTCATACGGGAAGGCACGCCCAGAGGATTCAGCACGATATCAAGAGGACGACCGTTGGGCAGATAAGGCATATCCTCGATAGGAAGCACACGGGAAACGACACCCTTGTTACCATGACGTCCCGCCATCTTATCACCCACAGAGATCTTTCTCTTCTGTGCAATGTAAATACGAACTGATTTATTAACACCGGGAGACAGCTCATCGCCGTTCTCTCTTGTAAATACCTTGGCATCAACGATGATACCGTACTCACCGTGAGGAACCTTAAGGGATGTATCACGTACTTCTCTTGCCTTCTCACCGAAGATAGCTCTCAGCAGTCTCTCCTCTGCTGTAAGCTCGGTCTCACCCTTAGGTGTAACCTTACCAACCAGGATATCACCTGCACGAACCTCGGCACCGATACGGATAACGCCGTTCTCGTCCAGATCCTTAAGAGCTTCATCACCTACACCGGGCACATCTCTTGTGATCTCTTCAGGTCCCAGCTTGGTCTCACGTGCTTCTGCCTCATACTCCTCGATATGTACGGAAGTAAATACATCATCACGTACCAGACGCTCAGAAAGAAGAACCGCGTCCTCGTAGTTGTAACCTTCCCAGGTCATGAAACCGATAAGAGGGTTCTTACCAAGTCCCAGCTCACCCTTATATGTAGAAGGTCCGTCTGCAATAACCTGTCCTGCTACAACTCTGTCACCCTTTACTACTGTAGGTCTCTGGTTATAGCATGTGGACTGGTTGGTCCTCATGAACTTGATCAGGTGGAATTCTTCATTGTCACCATCATCATAGGAGATACGGATGATACGTGAATCAACATAATCAACCACACCGTCCTTGGAAGCTACTACGCTGTCACCTGAGTCAACAGCGGCCTTTCTCTCCATACCTGTTCCTACTGCAGGAGCATCGGTTGTCAGAAGCGGCACTGCCTGACGCTGCATGTTTGATCCCATCAGCGCACGGTTAGCATCGTCGTTCTCCAGGAAAGGAATAAGTGCTGTAGCAACTGAGAATACCATTCTCGGGGAGACATCCATATAATCGATCATGTTCTTCTGATACTCGGATGTTTCCTCTTTATAACGACCGGATACATTGTTGCGCAGGAAGTGACCCTCTGCATCCAGAGGAGTATTAGCCTGTGCTACATGGTAGTTATCTTCTTCGTCTGCTGTCATGTATGTGATCTCATCTGTGACAACAGGATTTTCCTCGTCTGTGTGGTCCACCTTACGATAAGGAGCTTCTACAAAGCCGTACTCATTGACTCTTGCATAAGAAGCCAGTGAGTTGATAAGACCGATGTTAGGACCTTCAGGAGTCTCAATAGGGCACATACGTCCATAGTGAGTATAGTGCACGTCTCGAACCTCGAATCCGGCACGATCTCTTGACAGACCGCCGGGACCCAGAGCAGAGAGACGTCTCTTGTGAGTCAGCTCGGACAGAGGGTTGTTCTGATCCATGAACTGAGACAGCTGTGAAGAACCAAAGAACTCCTTAACAGCAGCCTGTACGGGCTTGATGTTGATAAGTGTCTGAGGTGAGATCTCTTCAGCATCACGGGTTGTCATACGCTCACGAACTACACGCTCGAGACGTGACAAACCAATACGATACTGGTTCTGGAGCAGCTCACCTACGCAGCGGATACGACGGTTGCCCAGATGGTCGATATCATCGTGGTTACCAATGCCGTATTCCAGGTGCATATTATAGTTAATAGAGGCAAAGATATCCTCTCTTGTAATGTGCTTGGGGATCAGATCATGCACACGGTTCTGGATAGCTTCAGCAAGGCCTTCTGCATCATCCTTTACCGCATACTCATCCAGAATCTCACGAAGGACAGGATAATATACGTCCTCGTTGATGCCCAGTTCCTTGGGATTGCAGTCAACATAATGAGTAAGGTCTACCATCATGTTGGAGAGCACCTTAACATTACGCTCTTCTGTCTGGATCCATACATAAGGAATAGCAGCATCCTGAATCTCTTCTGCCATAGCTCTGGTCAGCTTGGTACCTGCAGCAGCGATCATCTCGCCTGTTGTCTCATCAACAACATCTTCAGCCAGTACCTGTCCGCTGATACGATTCTTCAGGTGAAGCTTCTTATTGAACTTGTATCTGCCGACCTTAGCCAGATCATATCTTCTGGGGTCAAAGAACATAGCTGTGATCAGTGATTCAGCGCTGTCAACGGAAAGAGGCTCACCGGGACGGATCTTCTTGTACAGCTCTAAGAGACCCGTCTGATAATCTGTAGACGAATCCTTGGAGATTGAAGCCTGAAGCTTGGGCTCATCGCCAAAGAGATCAATGATCTCTTCATTGCTTCCAACACCCATAGCACGAATCAGGACTGTAACAGGAACCTTACGTGTACGGTCTACACGTACATAGAATACGTCGTTACTGTCTGTTTCGTACTCAAGCCATGCACCACGGTTAGGGATAACTGTGCATGCGATCAGCTGCTTACCCAGCTTGTCATATGTGAGATCGTAGTAAATACCGGGAGAACGAACCAGCTGTGATACGATAACACGCTCAGCACCGTTGATAACAAATGTGCCTGTAGCAGTCATCAGAGGCAGGTCGCCCATAAAGATCTCGTGTTCTGTGATCTCGTCCTTCTCCTTGTTATGGAGACGAACCTTGACCTTAAGAGGTGCAGCAAATGTAGCATCTCTTTCTTTGCATTTTTCGATGGAATACTTGACTTCATCCTCGCAGAGTTTGAAGTCTACGAATTCAAGACTCAGCTTTCCGCTGTAGTCTTCGATAGGAGAAATATCATCGAACGCTTCCTTGAGACCGTCATCCAGGAACCACTGATAGGAGTTCTTCTGGACTTCGATGAGGTTAGGCATCTCGAGAACTTCTTTCTGGCGCTGAAAGCTCATGCGCACAGTCTCGGCCGAACCGGTAGGATGTATCCTGTACTTTTCCATTGACATTCACCCCGTTCTATATTAAATGAATCGAGTAAACAGGCGTCCTCTTGCCCTCTCCTAAAAAAGGGCGCACTAGGGCCTGTCACTCCACAATAAGTGCACATAACATTTTATACCACAAAAAGCAAGTGTGTCAAGAAACTTTTTTGTGCAAAAAAAGAAGCTGCAGCGCATACACGTTGCAGCTTCTCTATATGAGTTATAAAAACAATGACTTAGGCAAAAATTACTTAAGAGTAACCTTAGCGCCTTCAGCCTCAACCTTAGCCTTGATATCCTCAGCTTCAGCTTTCTCAGCACCTTCCTTGATCATCTTAGGAGCGCCGTCTACGAGATCCTTAGCTTCCTTGAGGCCAAGACCTGTGATCTCACGAACAACCTTGATAACCTTAACCTTGTTAGGGCCAACTTCTGTCAGCTCTACGTTGAACTCAGTCTGCTCTTCAGCAGCTGCAGCGCCTGCTGCAGGACCAGCAACAACAACACCTGCTGCTGCGGATACGCCGAACTCTTCTTCACATGCCTTTACGAGATCGTTCAGTTCAAGAACGGAAAGCTCTTTGATAGCATCAATGATTTCCTGTGTGGATAACTTTGCCATGATAATTTACCTCCATTTAGTCTGGTTTAAAATCTTATTTTTAATATCATCTCCGGTAGATTCCGGATATCGGCTCATCTTAAACTAGAGCCATTAAATTATTCTGCTGCAGGTGCTTCTGCTTCTGCTGCAGGTGCCTCAGCTACAGGAGCTTCCTCAGCTGCGGGTGCTGCTTCACTGCCATCTGCATTCTTCTCTGCGATCTGCTTAACCACGCGAGCGAAGTTTGCAATAGGTGACTGCATAGAACCAAGCAGTCTGGAAAGGAGCTGATCCCTCGGGGGAATTGCTGCGATTTCCTGAATGGTCTTCTCGTCAAACAGTCTTCCTTCGCATACACCACCCTTAACCTCAAGTGCGTTGTTCTTCTTAGCGAACTCGCACAGGATACGAGCCGGAGCTGCAGGATCTGTTTCAGAAACAGCCATTGCACTCGGTCCATTGAGCATATCATCCATCTGAGCGAAATCTGTGCCCTCGAATGCACGCTTCATCATTGTGTTCTTGTAGATCTTGTAGCTTACGCCCTCAGCACGAAGTGCTCTACGAAGCTCTGTATCCTGAGCAACAGTAAGTCCGCGGTAATCTACCAGAACAACAGCCTGCGCATTTTTAACCTTTTCAGAAATCTCCTGAACTACAGGCTGCTTAATCTCAACCTTTGCCATGTCTTTACCTCCTTATAGAATTCGGCCGAAAAAAAACCTCCCAAAGACATTGGGAGGGTAATAGTCAGATAATGAACTAATCCTCGGCAGGGAACCATGCGGTTTATGTCTTACGACACCTGCTGTCTTCGGCTTGGTCTTACGACCTAAAATAATTTACTACATATAGCCATTAGCTGTCAAGTGTTTTTTATAAATTAATACAGATTATCCCCTGGGAACAAGCGAGTCTATAACGCCATCCTGAGAGATTATCACATTAGGAGAGAGAGACTGCATATAGGATATGATCCTGGCCTTTTCCTCCGGAGATGCTGCTCTTACAGCAGATCCGGACTGGATAGCAGGTATGAACCGCCAGCTCTTAAGGCCTTCTTTGGCAAAAGTAGCTTCTATCAGACCTGTATCAAGAGTCTTGGAATTAAAGAGATAATTGCCAAGGCTATATATCACAGGAACATCGCCAACATAATCTATTCCCTGCAGGCAATGGGGATGATCTCCTATTATGAGATCTGCTCCTGCTGCGGACAGATCCTTTGCCTGACTCATCTGAAGCCAGTTTAATTCAGTGGTATTCTCTATGCCCCAGTGCATATATACGATCACCACAGCGCCAGTTTGCTTTGCCTCTCTCACGCGCTGGCATAACAGCTCATCTTTCCTGACCCTGAACACACCGGGCAGAGATTCTGTAGCTCCCCTGGTAAAGGGAGGCTCAGCACCTTCAACGTCACAGCCTGATATAAAAGCCAGTCTGATGCCATTATCGCTGGTAAAATAGAGCGTCTCCGAAGCTTCATCTATATTTCTTCCGGCTCCCACATAGGGCATATCTGCATCTTCCAGGCAGGACAGAGTATCAAGCAGGCCCTTTTCGCCATAATCAAATATATGATTATTGGCTATGCTCACCAGATCCACACCCATATCTCTTAGATATGAGACAGAAGAGTAATCTGCGTGAAAAGTAAATTCCTTGCCTTCAAGTGGTGCGCCGCCTGTTGTATAAGGAAATTCATTATTGACCATACACAGATCAGCACCCTGCATCAGATCCAGGAGCGGCTTGTCTACAACCCCGCTTATTCCGCCATTTCTCTGCACGGAATATAAAATGGCATAATCCCTGGAAAAGAGTACATCACCCCCAAATATAACAGTGACCTCATCTGAGGATGCATCAAAAGATCTGTTTTTTATGCTGACACAGCTGTCAGAAGAATCACCGGAATCAGCTGCTGCATCTTCAGTTTCCTTTGCTTCAAGCAGATTATTCTCAGTGCTGCCGAAAGTTGCCTTATCAGCTTCTTTATCAGCTGATCCATCTTTTTCGGAAGAAACGTCATTTTCTTCTTCTCCCATTACCTGAATAGTGGGGACCCTTTTGCCTACAGCGTAATTATCCGCGTTGGGTTCTGCCGCTCCTGGTACACCCCCTTCAGCGATCATGTCCCCATCAGGACCCATCACATAGTCTTGTCTTTGAAGCTCGGATTGCTGATCATAGCCCTCAGGGAGCAAACTGTCCTCTCCAGTAGCATAGACAGGCTCTCCAAAAGCATATTGTGTATTTTCTGCTTTGTGCGAACATCCGGAAAGACTGCATATAGCAAGCATAGCTGCCATAAGTGACAGCCTTGCAGTCACCTTACCCTCAAACCTTCTCATGACCATTCCCCCAAATTATCACAAGTATGCATAATTGATCCCAAGTTTCCATACAGATCAATCCCGCCTTTAACCCAAAGCTATTGTAACACATTTGGGTTTATCAGCGCACCCCCTCCAGGCCGCAAGCAATGACGTCAATGTGCATCAATGCGTAAAAAAGGACCTGCAGTTACCTGCAGGTCCTCTATAGACACTGTAATATACACGCTTCGTTGCAGCTTGCAACTTACGCATTTATCAATATCTGTTAGCTACGATCTTGATGCCAGGGCCCATTGTTGTTGCAACGCTGATGGACTTAAGGTACTGTCCCTTTACGCTACTGGGCTTAGCCTTGGAAATAGCATCCATGATAGCTGTGTAGTTCTCGATAAGCTGCTCTTCAGAGAAAGAAGCCTTACCGATCGGTACGTGTACGATGTTAGCCTTATCAAGACGATACTCAATCTTACCAGCCTTGATATCAGCGATAGCCTTAGCAACATCCATAGTAACTGTGCCAGCCTTAGGGTTGGGCATCAGTCCCTTAGGACCAAGAACCTTACCAAGACGACCAACAACACCCATCATATCAGGTGTAGCTACTACTACGTCGAAATCCAGCCATCCATCGTTCTGGATCTTAGGGATCAGGTCTTCGCCGCCAACAAAATCAGCGCCTGCAGC
Organism: Butyrivibrio sp. MC2013; assembly: GCF_000424585.1. Lineage (GTDB taxonomy): Bacteria > Bacillota > Clostridia > Lachnospirales > Lachnospiraceae > Butyrivibrio. The sequence continues at coordinate 49,136 of NZ_AUKE01000020.1, read as the reverse complement.
CTGAGCCTCGTCAAGCTTTGTACCCTTAGCGAATACAAGTACACGAACAGTCTTACCTGTTCCGTTAGGAAGAACTACAGCGCCTCTGATCTGCTGATCAGCGTGACGGGAGTCGCAACCTGTCTTGATGTGCAGTTCTACAGTTTCATCAAACTTAGCTGTAGCAGACTTCTTTACCAGAGAGATAGCTTCCTCAGCTTCGTACAGCTTTGACTTCTCGATAAGCTTTGCAGCTTCAGCATATTTCTTTCCGTGCTTCATGATCTACTCTCCTCCTATCAGTCTACTACTTCAATGCCCATGCTGCGAGCTGTTCCCGCAACCATGCTCATTGCTGCTTCAATTGTGTTGGCATTAAGGTCAGGCATCTTCATCTCAGCGATCTCGCGTACCTTATCCTTAGAAATCTTTGCAACCTTGTTCTTGTTCGGAACGCCTGAACCCTTCTGAAGATTGCAAGCCTTCTTCAGCAGTACTGCTGCAGGGGGTGTCTTTGTGATAAATGTGAAGCTTCTGTCTGTGTAAACAGTGATAACAACAGGGATGATCAGGTCACCCTTATCTGCTGTCTTTGCGTTGAACTGCTTTGTGAATTCAACGATGTTAACGCCGTGCTGACCAAGTGCAGGGCCAACCGGGGGTGCCGGAGTTGCTTTGCCGGCCTGGATCTGTAACTTAATGTATCCTTCGACTTTCTTTGCCATGATGGCTTCCTCCTAAGAAAATATGTGGTTGGACGCGTTCCGCTCATAATATATGTCGTATACGCTCCCACTCCATAGGGTTATATGTATAAGCACTATTGCTATATACCTTTATCAACCGTCGATCCTGCGAACCTCAGCAAAGCTGATCTCAACAGGTGTCTCACGGCCAAACAGCTCTACATTGATAGTAGCTGTCTGCTTGCCGAAATCCATACGTTGAACGACACCGGCGGTATCCTTCCATACGCCTGCAATAACGGCTATCTCATCACCAACGCCAAAATCAACAGAAATATTCTCTGTCTTGATGCCCAAGGGCTTGATCTCAGCATCGGAAAGCGGAACAGGCTTTGATCCCGGACCTACGAAGCCTGTAACACCACGGGTGTTACGAACAACATACCAGGTCTCGTCGTTCATGATCATATGTACCAGAACGTAACCGGGGAACATCTTGCGCTGAACATTCTTCTTAGCGCCGTTCTTAACCTCGACAACATCCAGAAGAGGAACTCTTACCTCAAGGATCTGATCCTCAAGATGACGATTCTCTATGGTCTTGTCAAGATTAGCCTTTACCTTGTTCTCATATCCGGAGTATGTATGCGCTACATACCACTTGGCTTCTGTTGTCTTGTCTTCTGCATCAAGCTTATCTGCTGATGACTCTTCGGCAACAGAGCTTTCAGTAACGAGGCTGTCCTCAGCGGGGACTTCCTGCAGCTTCTTCTCTTCTTCTGCCATTTGAATCTCCTTTAATGTGATCCCTCAGATCAAAGATTCTGAAGGAAATTCAAACCTGCTTCGAAACCATAGTCAAGAGCAGCTATCAATGCGCCGACAACTATGCAGACTACAACTACAGCAACAGTCTGCTTGCCTACAGTTTCGCGGCTGGGCCAAACGATCTTGCCAAACTCAGCCTTAAGGCCTGCCCAAAAAGACTTAACCTTATCGCCTGCCACCTTCTTATCAGATGAATTTGCTGACTTCTTTGAACTTGTGCTCTCTACTGTATTATTGGACTCTCCCATTGTTATGGTCTCCCTCTTGAAGCATTAGTAGGTTCCGTTTCAGACAAATATTACTTTGTCTCCTTGTGCATAGTATGCTTTCTGCAGAAAGGACAATACTTCTTGATCTCCATACGCTCAGGATGTGTCTTCTTGTCCTTTGTTGTGTCATAGTTACGGTTCTTGCACTCTGTGCAAGCAAGTGTGATTCTTGTACGCATCTCTCTACCTCCGCGTGATTTATAGCGTCTTTTAAAAAGTCTTTTTTTGCATAAAAAAAAGACCCAAAATTCTTGTCGCTGTAACAGAATAGCATACACTTCTGTTACAGTCAAGTGTTTTTGCAAAATCCGCTATCATATCTGTCCGCTCAAGAGGAGCAATCATTATAGCTCAGCAATCTGCCTGCTCATGAGCAACTACCATTATAGCGCAGTTATCCGCCTGCTCATGAGCAACTACCATTATAGCGCAGTTATCTGCCTGCTGCCAGATAATGATCAGCCCTGTTGGTGATAAGATCTGTCACTCCGTATACACTGTAATCCCTGTAATCATGGTCTATCAGGATACGTCCGCTGCCAAATAAGGGCTCGGACACATTCCAGCCTCTGATAATGAGCCCGTCAGCTTTATAGCTATCTGCTTCCGCAGCAGTAACTTCATATAAGAGTTCCAGTGCCACATGATATGCATCAGCTGACACAAGCGCACCTCTTTCCAGACTCTCGCTCATATGAGGCGCCAGCATACCTGTCTCAGCGCCGGGATCCATCTTTTTGATAATAGCCATGGACTCCGGAAGAAAAGACGACCACAGAACACAGTCCAGCATGCCTTTGTCCTTTACAAGCTCATAGGCAGCCTTTTCAATCCCTTCATATCTTACATTGGCAGTCTTGAGCTCTATATTTATCCTCTGCCCGTTATCCCTGCAGTATGGCTCCATAAGCTCCAGAACTTCAGATAGCGTGGGCACGTAGATCAGTTTTTGTTCTTCACTTGTAAAAGCTTCTGAATTTTTAAAAGAAAGGCTCTGAAGCTCTTTTAAAGAACACTCTGCAATATTAGCTTCCGCGGCAAGCACTCTGCCAGCAGTCTCATCATGAAATACAACTATCTCCTTGTCAGCAGTAAACTGTATATCCAGCTCTATACCTGCGATGCCCTCAAGCTCAGCAGCCTTTTTAAAGGCCAGAAGAGTATTTTCGGGATAATCCATACTCAGACCTCTGTGAGCCCATATCGCCATTTTACTCTCTGCCATTTCCACCTCCCGTCCAGATCAATTTACTATAATTATTTTAATATAATCTTCCCGTTTGTTCCTCATTATATCAAGCCCTTTATCCAGATCTTCAAGGGAAAACCTGTGACTGATCAGCAGATTGGGCCTTATAAGACCCTGGCCCATCAGCTTCATAGCAATATTCCAGTCGTCAAGGGGCGCATGATCATAATAGGAATTCCAGCTTCCTTTCAGGGTCAGCTGTTTTCTCAGTATCTTCCAATATATATTTTTGTCCAGGTTCATATCAGCCAAAGGATTGCCCACCAGCATCACCCTGCCTCCGGGAGAAGCGCAGTCAAGGCATCTCTCCAGCGAACACCTTGTGCCTGCAGTCTCAAATGCATAGGCGAACTGTCCTGCCAGCATAGCAGCTCCCCGCCCTTCAAAATCGTCTGTGCTGTAGATATCGTCAGGATCAATGCCCAGCTTCCCAGCCATCTCGAACTGTAGATCCCTCGTACCTATACAGCTTATGTTTTCAAAGCCCAGGCTCCTTAGCACCATCATTACAAGGAGCCCTATAGCGCCTATACCGGACACCATAACAGGCGCGGTAGGATCAGCGCCTTCCGTAAGCTTCCATTCTAAAGGCTTTATCCTGCCGCCCAGGATCCCCCTGACAGCATGTATAGCCACAGCCAAGGGTTCCATCATAGCACCCTCTTCAAAAGAGACATTTTCATCCAGCTCTATCAGGTTCCATACAGGCACCTTCACATATTCTGCAAAGCCGCCATCGCAGCGAGAGCCCAAATAGTTGTAATTCTCGCACATCTCATAGCTGTGAGCCTTGCACATAGGGCATACTCCACAGGGTATCAGAGGAAATATACCCACTCTCTTGCCTGCCAGGCCTCCTTCTTCGGAATAAACAGTGCCTGCAAATTCATGCCCCGGTATGGCGGGAAAATGATATGTCCCGTTCCTGTATATCCTAGGCACGTCAGAGCCGCAGATGCCCGCAGCCTCCACCTTGACGATCACCTCTTCATCTGAAGGCACAGGCATCTTAACATCTTCAAATCTCAGATCTGCTACAGAATACAGATTCCAGCCCCTCATGGTCACCCTCCGTGCTCTGCCCTGAACCTGATCAGGTCAGCATTGGTAGTCACTTTATAATTAGCCTCATCACCGGGGATCATGGCTATATCCATCCCGGCCATGATAGCAGGCTCAGTACTGCCATGGATCATCATGATCTCTTCATGGCTGAGGCTTTCATTTGCCCTAAGGTACTTTCCATAATGAAAGACTTCAGGAGCCTGCCCTGCAAAGAGCTCCGATCTGTCAAGGAGTCCTGATACCTTAACCCCGTCACTTGACATATAGATGGTATCCTTCATAGGCAATACAGGTAGAGAACCTTCTGCATCCATAGCTGCTGCTATGCATTCATCCAGAAGCTCATCTGTAAGGCACGGCCTTGCAGCCTCAAGTATTGCGACCAGGTCATCATCCTTCATGGCATCTCTCATAGCATAGAGTCCGTTTAATATGGACAATTGCCTGTTTTCTCCGGGTCGAGCAAAAGAAACATCCTCAAACCTGCCTCCGCAGCTGGTCCGAACTGCTTCCCTGATAAAATCCTCCCACTCCGGGGCGCACACTATAACAAGCCCGGAAATCCTGTTATTCCGGGCTGCCGTTTCAAGAACATAACTGATAATGGGTCTGCCGCCCACTTCCACATACTGCTTTGGCCTGTCTTCCAAAGTGATCCTGCTTCCGGTACCTCCTGACAGGATCATGCACAGACACTTTCTATCTACTGACATATATTCTTATATCTCCAATTCTCTTATCCTTTTGATAATATCCCCATAAGATTCTTTTTTGCCAAATAAAAGGGTCGTACCAAGGACAAATCCGTCCACTCCCATAGGAGCATAGGTCCTGATCTTTTCTGCAGAACAGGCTCCGTCCCAGTAGATCTTGATACCCATTTCTTTTTTCAGCTCCAGAAGCTTGGGAAGCTTTTCACCAACATAGGGCAGAAACATCTGAGCGGCATTGCCGGGATTCACTGACATCACCAGGACCTTCTTTACTATCCTGAGCATCTCATATACAGTCTCCACGCTGGTCCCGGGATTTATTGCTATGCCCGGCACCATGCCTGCATCTATCACTTTCTGCAGTGTAGTAGACGGATGATACTCGGCTTCCGGATGGATATACACAGTGTCACCCTTCCTGAGCTTACGCAAGAAGAGATCGATATTATTGTTGGGATGTTCGATCATCAGATGTACATCCAGGCGTTTATTTGTGGCAGATGCGATATATGCCATATCATATAGGGACATAGCAAAATTATTGACAAATCGCCCATCCATGATATCGATATGAAAAGAGTCCACTCCCGCTTCGTCCAAAGCCTTCACTTCCGAACTCAGATTGCCGTAATCGGCACACATCATAGATGCCATAAGCTCAAAATACTTTTGTTCAGTACCGGCCATATCGCCCTCATTTCCGCCATCCGTTCTATGGCTGTAAACGTTCAATGCCTCGGTATTATGCTGCTATATTCATATTGATAATAGTATTTCCACTTCTCTTTCCGCTGACAGCCTCTCACGTACAGCCTTCATGCCTGCCGCGGCTATCATTTCCCGCTCATCTGCGTGGGCGAGGTAATAGCTGATCTTCTCCCTGCAGTCCTCGAGACTGTCATAGGTTACAAGCTCCCTGCCGATATCAAAATACTCCTCAAGCTCCTTTTGATAATTAGACAAAAGAAAGCCACCCGCATTCATGATATCGATGGCTCTTAGCGGAATCCCGCTGTGAATGCTCCTGAGACTGATATTCAGATTGATCCTGCTCCTTAGAAAAACCAGGGGCATTTCAGTCTTGTAATCCACTTGTCCCATAGCCACTTTATCCAAAAGAGGGGAAGAGGAAGTATCTGATGCCGTGTAGAGCCTAAGGTCCGTCCCATTCCCGGCAAGGCTCTCAAGAAGCCTTCTTCTTTCTTCTACAGTCACTTTCTTTTCCAGATAAGAGCTGATAAAAATGTCATCCCGCTCCAAAAGATATTCATCTCCCGGTAGGAGCCCTTCTTTATCTATCTGTTCAGCGGCCTTTTCTCTAAGGAAACGCCTTTCTTCTTCAGATCTGCCCTTGTCAAAAAAGCTGGCCAGATGATCCTCTCTATAGTCAAATATCTGCTCTTCCACCGCCTTACTCGAAGCCTCAAGAAGCTCCTGAGCATCCGATAAGCTGTCAAAATAATTGTATTTATTGGTATATAGGTTTCCCACAAAGGAGACGTCGCAGTCATAGCCTTTATCCCCTTCAAACGCTCCATTTGAAGCCAAGGCTCCTGCGCCAAGAGGAAGATGGATGACATCTTTTGCACCAAGCTTCCTGAGCCTTTCTGCCATTTCCCTGTCAAAACAGGCTATCCTGTTAACATCATAAAGGACAGGAGCCGCATACAGGGTATAATGGGGACAATCATAGACCCACGAATAGTACTTTATCCCGCACTTCTTACAGACCATTGATATAATAGGAAAATAGTTGCAGCTGATAACTCCGGCTACCTGCCCGGTCCCTATAAGAGTCATGAGCCCCAGGGCATATTCCATATCCCTGGTATAATGCCTGCACTCTTTCTTATATAGGATCACTTCATGGCCCAGCTTCTCCAATGCTATTTTCAGCGTGTCTTCATATATACTGCCCCAGGCAGCCATTATGATCTTCATTCCTGCCCCTTATTTGTCCCCGGTCTTCTTATTGTAAAAGACGTAATGATCATCTTCTCTTTCCATGAGATAGCCCAGCTTTTGGAATACCCTAACAGACGCCGCGTTGCCGGGCAGGACCTCCGCCTTCACTGTCACATCTCCATATTTCCTGCGAAGGAGCGTGGCTGCCATTTCAAGCATGATACCTGCATAGCCTCTTCCCCTTCGATCCTTGTCAATACTGTACGACATAAGGGCTATCCCATCACAAATGTCATATCTGACTTGTCCTGCATCTCCTTCATTGTCAGAGAATATCAGGATCAGACAATCATCCTGTCCCAGCTTCTTTTCCAGCCATTTCAGGTGGTCCTCATACCTGATAGGCTCCTTGTTAAAAGAAAATCGCCTGGTGTCCTCATCGTTTCTCCAGTCATACAAGAGCCGTGCATCCTCCATAACTGCAGGCCTCAAGCCAAATCCGTCATTTGATATTTTAATTCTATCAGTCATTTTCTGCTTTTATCCGTTCTCTTCTACTGCATATACCAAAAACTTTTGTATTGGTATAATTCTATTATCGGCGAAGACACTATCAAACATTATATTTTCCGCCATTTGACCGAAATACTATTAGGTACAATTGCATTAACAATGCTCATTTCTTTAATTATAGATTATTAGATATAAGAATCAACACCCCGGGCAAGACTGAAAGGTAGGAGGGAAATGTCATTTTCTTTTACTGAAGATTATTTCAAAGAGGAGATCAGACAAGACTTCACGATCACATCCACAATGAAGAGATGCTGGGCAGCTCAGATGCGCGTAGTATCCGAGCTGGAAAAGCTATGTGACCATTATGGCATTCACTACAGTGCTTACTGGGGTACGCTTCTTGGAGCAGTCAGAGAGCACGGCGTGATCCCCTGGGATGATGATATAGACATAGCAATGACCAGAGATGACTTCAATATACTGGTCTCTCACATAAACGAACTTCCCGATACTCTCCAGCTTGTAGGCAAGGACAGCAGCAATTTTCCATTTAACGGCTATTACCGCATAGTCAATACCAACCACGTCAGATGGGATGACAAATATCTGGCAGCCAATTATGGTTTCCCCATGGGAGCCGGAGTAGATGTATATGTATTTGACTATATTCCCAGAGACGAAGCTACTCTTAAGTGGGTAGGCGAATTCTCTGACCTGTGCCTGAATGCTGCAGACCTCATCTTAAAGGATCCCAGAGACCCCAGTCTTCCTCAAAAACTAGTCAACATCCAAAGCTTTTTGGGTGTTAATCTGGACCCTGCTTCAGACAAGTCCATAGTCTGGCAATTGCAGACCTTTTATGAAGCCGCCTGTAGCATGACACACGAAGACGAAGCAGACGAAATGGCCCTTATAAATCATATCTTCTATCATGCTCCAAGTATACGCTTTCCAAAAGAAGCTCTTAAAGAATATATAATGCTCCCCTTTGAGACCGGTAGTATCATGGCATTCAAAAATCATGATATTCACCTGATCAAACGTTTTGGCAAAAACTATATGACTCCCAAACAGCAAGCATCCCAGCATAATTATCCCTATTACCTTGGGCAATTGCAGATGATAGCAGACTACTGCAAGGAAAATCATACAGACGAACCTGTAAGAAAATGCAATCTTGAAGAAGAAATGAAACTAAGGCTTGGTATAACAAGCTATTACTAAGCTTCTTTCTCAAGATAGATCAACAGATCACATATCAGCTTCATTAATATAAAGCCATAGAAAAAAGCCCGGCAGCACTGCTGCCGGGCCTCATTATATTCATCACTGTTACTGAAGAAGTGAAAGTACACCCTGGTTGGACTGATTGGACTGAGCCAGCATAGACTGACCTGCCTGAGCCAGAATATTGTTGTTAGAATATCTAACCATCTCAGCTGCCATATCAGTATCTCGGATCTGAGATTCAGCTGCAGTAGTATTCTCAGCGATATTATCCAGATTCTTGATGGTGTGCTCAAGTCTGTTCTGCATAGCACCAAGGTCAGCTCTCATACTGGATACCTTTTCCAGAGCAGCCTTTACCTTTTCAATAGTTCCCTTAGCTCCTGAGTGAGAGCTTACGGTTATAGCAGATCCTGTCAGCCCAATAGCAGCTGCATTCATGGATGTAATGGTAACCTGGATCTGGTTCACAGCGCTACTGTCTGTACCAACCTGAAGGTTCTTCTCGGAGAAGGAACCATCCAGGAGCTTTTGGTTATTAAACTCTGTGGCTGATGCTGTACGGTCGATCTCAGATACCAGAGCATCGATCTCAGCCTTGATATAGTTTCTGTCACTTGTTGTAAGTGTATCGTTAGCAGCTTTGACACTAAGCTCATTCATACGCTGAAGCATATCCTGAACTTCCTGAAGGGCACCTTCAGCTGTCTGTACTGCTGAAATTCCGTCCTGGGCATTGGCTGAAGCCTGATTCAGACCTCTTACCTGTCTTCTCATCTTTTCGGAGATTGCCAGACCTGCTGCATCATCCGCTGCACGGTTGATCCTGTAACCTGATGAGAGTTTCTCGCTGGACTTTGCCTGGACATCCGTTGTGATACCCAGCTGTCTCTGAGAGTTCATCGCCGTAATATTGTGTTGTACTACCATAAATAAATCCTCCTTGAACCGGCACCTGCATCCCTGCTGCCACAGTCCTTTTAATATAGCCCTTTAGGAGTCCGTTCCAAGGCACTTTACTTATCTTTTCACAATATATATCGGAGAAATGATCGAAAAATTAATAAAATAACAGCTATACTAAAGTATATTTTCTTATGTTTTGGTATAATTCATCATATTGTCTAAATATTTTGTTTTTAATTCTTATAAATATGATAATCTTTATCTATTAAGTTTTTTACACTTTTGTCGAACAACAAATACATTGAAGTGCCTCCAAAGAAAAGCCCCGGTCTTGCGACCGGGGCCTTCTTGTGGTAGTTTGGCAATTTAGCACTTAAACAGATTTTAAACAGATTAGCCAAGTATTGACAGAACACCCTGATTGGACTGATTGGCCTGAGCCAGCATTGACTGACCAGCCTGAGCCAGGATGTTATTGTTGGAATACTTAACCATCTCAGCTGCCATATCTGTATCACGGATCTGGGATTCAGCTGACTGAGTATTCTCAGCAATGTTGTCCAGATTCTTAATGGTGTGCTCAAGTCTGTTCTGGTATGCACCAAGGTTAGCACGCATCTGGGATACGTTCTCGAGAGCAACCTTTACGTTATCCATGGTATTCTTAGCGTCATCGTGGCTAGAAACGCTTGTAGAAGTAAGGCCGATGGATGTAGCATTCATGTTACCGATAGAGATTGTGATCTGGTTCTGATCAGATGTCTCTGTACCAACCTGAAGTTTCTTTCCGGTGAAGTTACCATCCAGAAGCTTTGTGTTGTTGAATTCGGTAGCAGATGCTGTACGATTGATCTCAGATACAAGTGCATTGATCTCAGACTTGATATAAGTTCTGTCACTTGTTGTGAGTGTATCGTTTGCAGCCTTAGTTGAAAGCTCGCTCATTCTCTGAAGCATATCCTGAACTTCCTGAAGAGCACCTTCAGCTGTCTGTACTGCAGAAATTCCGTCCTGTGCGTTTGCAGAAGCCTGATTCAGACCTCTAACCTGCCTTCTCATCTTTTCGGATATAGCCAGACCTGCTGCATCATCTGCTGCACGGTTGATCTTATAACCGGATGAGAGCTTCTCACTTGACTTAGCCTGAATGCCTGTTGTGATTCCAAGCTGTCTCTGTGCGTTCATTGCGCCGATGTTGTGTTGTACTACCATAGTTTTTTCCTCCTTGAATTAAAACTCCGAAAGCTTCCTTGCTCCCGGCTTGCATGATATTGTGGGAAGTTATCTTCCCGCTTACACAATAATTATCGACAGAAAAATCAAAAATATTATAGGTCTTTCCAATATTTTTTTATTAATTTGATAATTTCATCAATGTTACTTATATAAACACCCATCAGTTCACTTCCTGCAAAGAGCACCTCTTCAATGCTCTTATTTGGATCAGCCACTACATCCGCAAATTTCCAGGACTGTTTTTGATCATAGGAGGACACCAGGGGATAGAGCTTCTCCTTCTGTCCCATGGCATTTGCTTTTTTAACCTGCTTGTAGGTATTTTTAAAGGCGGAGCCTTCAGTCTTTCCTTCTTCAAAGAGCTTCTTTAGTTTGAGATTAGCCTCTTTATAGCCTAGCAGCCTTCCCCGATAATCTATGAGCTTTTGTTCAATGGTAGACAGCTCTTTTGTCATTTCCTTTCGCTCATCATCGTCAAAAGCATAATCACATTCCTCTATGATCCTGTCAAAATCAATCTCTCTTTTGCAATACTCGTCTATGGCAGCTGCAAGTGTCATTTGCCTTGCACCTTCTTTTTTGGCTCCGCCCTCAGTTGCATCTATGACCTCCAGCTGGCCTTTATATGCCATAAACATCTTCTCAAACCATTTCAGATAATACTTCATCTGGTCATCTGTTCTAAGGATATCGCCATTCCAGCCCTCTACAAGAGCAGTCCCCCTCTTATCCAGATAGCTCTTGCTCTCTTCAAGCGCATACTCGCTGGTATGACCCAAGTCGCCCTTATAAGCCAGATCCTGTCCTACAAGTATTATCTTCTTAAAGCCCAATACCATTAATGTATAGAAAGCATCTGTTGCTACAGATCCTCCGGAATTAATAGGGATAAAGGGGTGCTTGTTTTTGCCGGAGAAAAAAGAATTCTCAACAATTGATTTCACCTGACCATTTCCGGTAAAGAAAAGCCTGCCCTTCCACTGAGCTACTGCTTCACGATTACCTGACAGGCCGCTTATAAGAGGCTTACCCTTTGCCAGCTCTTTTTCAAATATGGAAAAAGGCTTCTTGGGATCGATGGTTATACCAATATTATAATCAACTCCGTGACTGTCCAAAGTCCTGAAGGCAGAATCCACGGCTATGATCAAAGCCTTGCCCCAGGCCTTTCTCAGATCCTCAATATTTTCATCAAGAGAGGGGCCTGCCGCCACGATAATAGCAGGTACATCTTCTATATCATTCTCTTCAAAAGCTTTTTTGAGACAAAACAGATCCGACGACCTGAGATAAATGGGAAGACTTACTATATTATTCTCATTGATCGCACTGTTCATACGTTCAATGGTAACTCTCGATGAAGCCTGCTCCGTCTTGTTAAAATTCATGATGTCAATGCATTTCCTGCAGATCTCAGAATATATAACATCATAGCCCGGACTGATTATGAGCCTGATGGGATACTCAGAAGAAGCATTGGTCAGATTAAATATCACATTGGAAAACTCTTCATATATCTCCTCGATATCTGTCAAAAGTATAAAATTCTCTTTTTTAAAGAGCCTCGTATAATCAAAATGCTGCATATTAAACTTGAACACTTCAATATCAGGCTCTATGGCAAAGAGGATATTATTATCAAGAAGATTATCCATGATCTTCTCTGCAGCTCTTCCGTCTCCCAGCCCAAAAAGACAGTAATTCTCAAACATATGAGGGTCATTGTTTCTTTCAGCCAGACATTCCGAAGACATATCTGCATCTATTAGGCTGGACATGGCGTAGGTATAGCCCTCATGTTCAAGACATAATACCTTTTGTCCCTTTCCGTCCTCAGCTATGCTCGCATATGGGGCAAGCTCACATTCCTCCACTTTCTTTTGGGAAAAAATAACCTTTTTCTCGGCAGCTTTGAGATTCTTCTGATACAGATCAGCCATCCAGCACCTCCCCTGCCAGCAGCAGATAATCAGCCATCCCTATCACATCAAGATGTTTATAGGCTTCAACGGCATATGTGATATTCTCCATAGCCTGAGGGGCGGTTCCCACTCCATTTGTCATCAACTCTCCAATCTCAGACAAAAGCTCTTTTACAATATCCATATATACCGGCATAGCCTCTTTCTCATTATTTTGATATAGAAGTCTACACTCCTTTTCAATCCTGTTTTTCAAGTCACTATACATATTTTTGCCCTCTTATCAGACAGATCATACGTACATAGCTTAATAAAGACACCACAAAGGGGTCCTCTTCTAAGGACCCCTTAATACTACTCTTTAGTTGTCAACCCTTTTGCATATAGCTGTTGGGTATGGGTACATTGTTGGCCTTCATCACCTCGATCCAGGTATCCCTTACAGAATGAAGGTGAGTGTTCACTTCCTTTAATATCTCAATATCCTTTGAGATATTAGCCTGGATCAAACGGGAAGCCAGATACGAATATATATTTTCAAAATCCTGAGCCGTAGCGTATTTCATATTCAGGGTTTCTCTCAGATAGCCAATGATGTTCTCTACCTTGACTATATTGATGTGTGCGTTTTGAATATCCTTTTTCTCTACCGCATTTTCTGCCATATTGCAGAATTTGATAGCTCCTTCATAGAGCATCAGCGTCAGCTCAGGCCCCGATGCTGACATTATCTTGTTGTTGGTATACTGCGCATAAGGATTAGCTACCATTAGTTTCCTCCATCCCGACTGTTAGTTACATTCCGATCATTCCTCCAAGAGCTGATGAGCTGGAATTGATCTTGGACAACGCACTCTCCATCTTTGAAAACTTGTTGTAGTAGTAGTCCTGCTTTTGCTCCAAGGCCTTTTCCGCATCGCTGATCTTGGTGTTGTAGGAGCTGTACTGAGAAGCCATCAGCTTATCTTCATATACTGTATAAGCACTGGAATAGTCAGTACCCTTCATCAGATTACCCAACTCTTTATAAATAGTCCTGGTCAGGTTGGTAAAGAAATTGCTGACTTTTTCAGGATCGGACGCTATAGCAGCCTTTAAGAGATCTGTCTTACTTGCAGTATTTGTATCATCAGGATCACCATCGATATGATACAGGCCCCTTTCATTCTCAGCGGCATTGAAATAGCCCAGGGTATTGATTCCAAATACAGACAGGTTGTACTTCTCGTAGTCTCCGCCGCCGTCACTCTCAACGGCATTTACTGCATAGCTCTTTCCCATGGCATTTTTAAGGGTATTGATAACACTTTCCAATGTACTGTCTCTGGATAAAAGTCCGGATTTTATCTTCTCATTCCATTCCTTGACTTCATCATCAGACATCTGATCCTTCTGATCCTGGGTCAGCACATCATACTTCTTGGCACTGTCAGCATTATAGAGTGTATCCAGACTCTTGATGAGTTCGTTGTACTCTTTCAGGAAGCCCTTGACCATATCGTAGATGCCGCTGGTGTCATTCTCAGTAGTCAGGGTAAAAGGAGAATCCGTTTCTCCGCCTATGGTGATAGTCAGGCCGTTGATCTCCATGGTATTGGAATCTGAAGTATAAGTAACTCCATCCATTACTATGGTAGAATCTGCGGCTGCCTGATACTGATCTTCACTATCAAGACCTATCAGCCCCAGTGCTTCAAGAGCCTCGGAGTTTACACTGCTGTCAACTTCAAAAGCATTCTTTACGCCTGTAGCTTCAGCGGATATATAAAATCTTCCCTGTGCGCTGTCATAGCTGGCATTTACGCCCACGCCGCTGTCTGTTTTTGCCTCTGCAAGCTTCTTTGCAAGGGACTCCAGTGTCTCATTTTCGCCCACTGTTACAGACAGGCTTTCGCTTCCGTCCTTGCCCATTTTCAGCCTGATCTCTGTACCTGCTTCTACGCCCAGATCAGAGAGCTTTGTTTCCTTCGCCTTGGGCTCATCTCCATCCTTTAGCTGATTACCTGTCAGGAATGCACTCCTTGCCAGCTTGGTGGATGATACTGTATGAGTTGCTACCATTGCATTAGCGCCTGTTACAACAGATACAGCATTGGAATTTGATGATTTTGTTGTTTTCTTATTGTAGGCATCTGACATACGCATCTTGCTCAGACTGCCGTTATAAAACGATACGATGGACTTATTGGTGGTCTTCCACTGCTCCTGCTTCCACATGAGTCTGGTCTGGCCGCCCTTGTTCTTGTCTACCTTAGTCTGATAACGCTGTGTGAGTGCCGTAATAAGAGATTCCGTATCTAGGCCGGAATTCAGGCCTGTAATCCTGTTAGTCATAAGAACCTCCGATCATTACTTGCGCTCATCAACCATAAGACCTGCCAGTTCCCATGCCTTGGCGATCATATCAAGAGTCTCCTCAGCGGGGAATTCCTTTACGGTCTTCTTAGATTCTTTATCTATTATCTTGATGGTAACGCGGTTAGTGTCTTCATGATATCCGTATACTGCCTCAGTATTGGAACGCATCTTCTTGTTCATCTCACTGACAGCCTTGCGGATCCTCTCGTTATTCTTCTCATTTACTTCCTGAGATACCTCGAGAGACTGGGTAAAAGATGCCTGGGTCTGACTATTCTTCCCCTGCTCTTCATCACGGGCATTTCTGCCATGAGCATTTGTCTCAGCAGGTCTTGCAACAGTAGGAACCTCTGCTGCCACCTGACTTGCTGTATTTCCTGAACCGTCTAACTGGCTGTGATGCCCTTCATGATCAGGCTGCCTGGCAGGATTAGCCTGAGAAGCCTGATGTACCTGCTGTATTTGCATCACATTCGCTTGCTGGATTGGATTGATTGCCATGATTTATCACCTCCATGTCGGTATCGATCGGTGCTGCCCTGTGCCTTTGCAGCAGTATGTCTTCACTTCCTTGTGTTTTGCCGATCAGTTCATCATATGTGTATTGTTACATCTATATTTATCAGAAGAGGGGCATAGTCAGACCCTATTCTGTCTTACTGCCTATATCGGTATATAAGAGCAAAAGATTAATAGATTCTTATAAAAACTGAGTCAATTAACAAAAAATGTTCAAAAAAAGAGTTTATACTCCCTCAAGGAATATAAACTCTTTCTGATCTGTATGATGACACAAGCGTCAAATATCTTTTTGATCCGAGCCAGCTCTCTATCAAATATGTTCTATTTATATTTCAAGAACCCTGCTTACCCCTGATTATCAAAGAACTGCGGTGCAACATTCTCAGCCTTGTTCATGATATTGTGATAATTCAGCGCTGCAGCAGCAGTCTGCCTGCCTGATTTCATTTCTTTCCTTAGAGAGGAGAAATAGTAATCCGCCAGATTCTTATTCTTATGTTCTTCCACCTGCAAAGTATTGGACAGATCTGTTATCTCCCTTATGAGAGCCTGCATCCTCTGTATCTGCTCCTTATAATCCTCCTTGTGCCCCTCGATTTCTTCTCCCACCTTGGCAAAGAGACTGTCAAAGCCGTCATTGAGTATAGTCAGTTCATCGATCAGGTCACCCTTTTGCCTTACGCAGTCGTCAAAGCCGTCGCTGTCCATATGCTGCTGATCTTCTAAGATTTCCATTTGACGCAGGTTGAGCTTCTCAATCTTTTGCATCACTTCAATCTTCTTACGCAGAGAGTCTTCCATCATATCCATATAAATATGTGTCATAGGGCCTCCATCCGTATGCATCTGTTATTGTTCCATTCCTATAACATGAGGTAGGTGTCAAAAGTTCCTTTTGACACCTTATGACTAACGGATTGTTCCGTTTCTTCGAAACTCTCACAATCCTTAAACATTCGCAAATCCGCACTACGTGCTACTTTGCTCATGTTTTGCGGGTCATAAATTCATATTCGATTTCGAGCAAGCTCGAATCGAAATGACTTTTGACCCTTACGTCATAACATTTTGCCAAATATGCTCCGGCTATCTACATACCTATTTCTATGATAACAAAAAGAATCTTTCCCGTGAAGTCTGGCACTAGTAAAGCCGTTGCAGCACTGCTTATATTAAACACATCTTTGCTTCACACTTATTTATCTTTGTGATCATTCTGATAAATTCTCCGGCACCATCGCAAAGTACCGACGCTTTTTTTCTGGCAATGGTACTCATTTGACTATAATAGCCATCATCCCCTGCCAGCTCTAACACTCTCTCATAGATATCATCATAACTGTCAACGCAAAATTCGTCCCCGGATATGGCAGCCACATCCCCGCAGCGGACTGTTACCACCGGTACGCCGCTATTAAGAGCATCTGCGGCACTGGTACCGCCTCCCACTCTCCTTGGATTGATATAAATATCAATGCAGGAGAAGAAGCCCGGCAAATCCAATACCGCCCCCGGATTCAGGATATGAGCGGCCAAATCAGAATCGTCTTTTATAAGGTCCTGATAGCCCTCATATCCGCCCACAATCACTGTTACAATATCTTTGGCTGCCAGTTTCTTTAGGATATCCAAAAAGCCCTCATCCATCTCAAGATCAAGCCTTGTACCTACAACAGCACATATCTTCTTTCCCTCGGGAAGACCAAATTCTCCCCTGCTGTATTTACGCTTTGCAGGATGCAGGTCATAGGTAAATCTGCCCCCTATAATCTCTATCCCTCTGGATCTTGCTATGTCCAGGTATTCTTTTTGCCTGCCCTCCTTCATTATTGGCAGCATAAGGTAACCGCTCCTTGTAGGCTGTATGTCCTCAACTACTGTTGACAGACACGCAGAGGCTACCAGCTTGCCGCATATATCGGCAGTGAGATTGGATGCACCTACAGACATGATGAGGCAGGGTCTTAGCTTCTCTAGCAGATCTGTCAGAAGTTTCATTGCTCCCGCATCAGGCATGGTCCTGGGGCACTGAAAAAAGTCAAATACCTGATCCTTGTACTCCAGCTGGTCTACTTCACACAGCTTCTCGTCATAATTTGCATAGAAATCATCCTCCCACGGAATGCCTCCAAAAGCAGGAAGTATGTCCGCCGTATTGATGATCAGGACCCTTTTGCCCATCATCTTCTGGAAAATATATGCCCTGTCCAGGACTATCCTGCTGGGAGCGTGCTTACCTGTCAGAAACTGTGAGGAAAATATAAAGACCAGATTATTATTCAATTCTCCTGCGGGGATACGCTTGAGATCATCTCCCCAGCATGCAAGATATGCCTCATAAATGTCATCATATATGTCAAATAAGAGCTCGTAGAATTCCTTTGTCTGAAGCTCTGTTCTTAGAAAATGCTCTCTAAGGAGCTTGCGGTATATGAAATTCTTATTCTCTTTTGACAAGTCATAATCATCCTTTAGCATCTTGGCTGCGCTGATCAATAGATCAGCATCCCCGGTCTGTGCATAAAGGCTGGATAAATGGTAATACTCCTTAGCTGAATTAGTCATGATAGCTCTCCCTAAGGTCATTTCACAACTGTGCGTTTCCAGTCACCGGTATTTCCTGTCTATATGATCTGTTCTTCCCTATCCTATCCTATCCGATCCTATCCGATCAGTTCACCTTGCTATTCGCGTCCGTATTCTTCCCTGCCACAATATATATGCGCTCGCTCTCTTCATCCGGAGCCATATGGCTGTCAGCGTCGATGCAGTCTATCAGAGTCATGCCGGATTTCTCCACCAGCTCCTTCATCTCCTCCAGACTATAGCCCCTCTGCATGTGGGTCTCTGTAAAGCGGCGATAGAGGCCGCTGTCCTCCCTGACAAAGATTGCCAGGTCATACTCGTTGATGCAGCTCTCCTCGTCATAGTAATTGTCCCAGATAAAGGCGCAGTCTTCTCTGTCCTCAGAGATAGTGGTATCTCCGATGATATCTCTGTATTTATGCACGGTATTAAAATCAAAGATAAAGATACCGCCGGGATAAAGATAGTTATTCACCTTTTCAAGTGTAGTCACTACATCTCCCGGATCAGTGAGATAATTGATGCTGTCACAGACGCTGACAAAAGTACCGGCTGTGGAATAGAGCTCCAGCTCCCTCATGTCCTGTTCAAGATATAAGATCTGCCTTTCCCTTGCCTCATTTTTCTCCATAGCGATCTGCAGCATCTCAGAGGAATTGTCTATTCCCATAATGTCATAGCCCATATCTGCCAGCTCTGTGGTAAAAGAGCCTGTGCCGCAGCCCAGCTCCACCACAAGGTTTTTCTCTTCTTCCAGAGCCTCTTCTTCACTGATGGCAGACTCTTTGCCAGCCATAACAGCTTCTTCGCTGATTGGTGCCTCTCCTTCAGGCACCTCATTTATATTTTCGTCAACTTTTTTATTTCCATTTACTTTAAGTGCGGGTTTCGAAACGCCGTATTTGGCGATGAGTTCATGTATATAGCCCGCCCAGTCGTGGTAAGGCGTCTCATCCATAAAGGTATCGTATACCCTTGCAAAATCTGTATATTGATCCATTGTTTTTTTATCCTTTTATAGTCATGATTATTTCTTCCCGGCTGCCTTGCATTCCAAAAATGCACTGATCCCGGATACAACAGGCACTGTCGCGAATATACCTATACTGCCTGATACGGCCCTTATGAGCTCTATAGCAACAAAATCAGTATTTACAAGCTGTATAAAGGAGACTCCGTAGGAATATATAAGCACCAGCATATTCAGAGCGCTTCCCACATAAGCCAGTACCAGTGTATTTGCCATGGTACCCATGGCATCCCTGCCTATCTTCATACCGGAGAGGAACAGCTCCTTCTCGCTGCGTTTTGGCCCCAGCCTATGTATCTCATCCAGGGCAGATGCTATGGTCATGGCCACATCCATGACAGCTCCCATTGCTGCTATGAGGACACTGCTCACCAATAATCCCCTTAGATGCATAGGGAAGGTGGATGCCTGCAACAGCAGAGCCTCTGCTTCATCAGTCTGGAATACGGTCACACCGCCTATCCTTCCTGCCAACGCGCCAAACACAGCTGCGATCACCACTCCGCCAAAGCTGCCAAGAGCAGCAGATACAGTCTTGACCTGTAAACCGCCTATAAGATAAAAACATGCTGCACTGGTGATGAGTATGATGAAGCAGGTCAGCGGCACAGTCTCATATCCCTTAAGCGCCAGAGGCAGCAAGATGAATACAATGCACAGCACCGTGAAAACAAGGCCCCCAAAGGCTTTAAGTCCCTGCCTGCCACCTATGAGCAGCAGTACCAAAAGGAAAGCCCCTATCATGCCAAAGAAAAAGGGTATCCTGTCATAATTGTAGATACTCACATCTATCTGATCCACTCCGGTGGTATCGATCCTCACAGATACCGTGTCGCCTTCTGCCACGTCCACATTGTAAAGAGCACTGTAGTAGTTGGTCACTCTCTCCCTGCGCCCCTTGTACCTGCCGGTGAGTATCTCTATATCCAGGACCGTAGATCCCTTCTTGACATTCTCAGTCTGCTCATCCACTACAGTCTTGTCTTCCACCAGGGTCAGGACCCGCGCCGTCTCATATTCCGTACCGGAATCCTCGCTCATAGTGTAACGCGGCCTGTCCTTTGAAGCGTATATCATGATCAATACCATTATCAGGACAAAAGCCCCTGCAGCAAGATATCTCTTTACTTTATCCATCAATTCTATATATCTCCGTTAATTAGTATTCGTTAGCTCATCCAAGGTAATTCTTATCAGCGCACGCCTAGCACCACTCGAGTCCTATAATCGTTATTACCCTGTCCCTACAACCTATTATCAAACGATATCCGCTGCCGGTCAAGGCGACCATCCTCAACGGTCACTGGAGGCTTTAGCCCCCGGTAAATAAAAGAGAATCCATCTTCTTAAGTCGGCTTAAGAAGATGGATTCTCTTTTATTTAAGAATTTAGTAAAAACACAATTTAAAGTGCGGTGAGCGAAGTAAATAGCCGTGCTCCTTATCCCACCAGTCTTCCGTTTTTATCAAAGCGGAAGAAGTGGAACCACTTGCCGCGTCTGTAGATAAAGAATACGTAGCAATCCTTTGCCATGCGGCCTGTGATATCAAAGTAGTAAGTGTCCTTACCGATCTTGACGAACTCATCCAGCACCAGATATCCATTCTTGTCAAAATAGTAGGTATTCTTACCAATGGTCTGAAGCCCCTTAAGGTATGTCTTATCGCTGAGGACATAACGGATGCCTCTCCAGCTGATCACCCACTTGCCGGTGATCACAGGTTCGGGTTCAGGATCTGTGCCGGGTTCTACGCCGGGCTCCTCGCCTCCGGGCTGATCACCGGGATCTTCTACTGCAGGTCTTTCTGTCTCAAAGATATCATCTGTGTCACGTACTCTCAGTACAGGCACGGATACATCGCTGTCTCCTTCGGGATGCATATAGAGGATACCTGCTGCAGATATATATGCACCTTCCTTAACAAAGCTTCCGATCTCGTTCTTGCCTGTAGTACCTGATGCGATATAACCGTCGATGAAGATAGCAGCTTCTTTGCCGCTCTCATCCTTGATCCAGAACTCTGCTACAGTCTCGCCGTTTTCAGCATATTCTACTCTCTCAACATTACCCTTGGTCCTGATGAGGCTTCCGCCAAAGGCGTCATAATCCATAGCATCCTTTGTGGACAGCTGCCTTGGATCATAGATCTTCTTTTCAGCATCCAGGATATCTACGCTGATAGCTCTCAGCTCCAGATCGCCCTGATATGCATCCAGCTTACCCACTACTCTTACCTTGGTACCGATCTCCAGACCGGGCTCAGCGTAAGGGAATATATCCATACCGCCAGTCTCGTCCTGGATGTAGATAGTATCAAAGAATGTGGTCTTCTCATTCACTGTACCGCTGGTCACGTATCCTTCTACTGCAAATACGTCGCCCATATTTCCTTTTCTTGCATCTGCGATAGATGTCAGAGACAGTTCAGTCTTTGCACCATCCAGGATATTGAGGATGATATTGCGGTTTGCGTAAGGTAGTGAATCATTATTATCGATCTCTGCATTTACTTCAAAGTCAGACATGAACACGCCGCCTGCTGCAAAGATATTTCCGCCTGCCTTGGTAGCCTGGTGACCCAGTACTACTACCTTGCCCTGCTCGATGAGCACAGGCTGCTCCTTGATGCTATTGCCTGCATCATCCTTGCAGTCCTTGGAGCATGTGGTATCAAATCCTCTTACCAGAGCCTCAGCTGCGTATACATTGTCATTTTCCACAGCATCTTCCACATTTACAGAGCATCCGCTGTACTGTGAATATGCCTGGCCTTCTACAACACCCTTCAGGAAGGAGCTGTCCATGTTCAGGTTTGTCATGTACATACGGTACTGCTGACCACCGTTGTTCTCATCATCCCATACTTCATCGGAGTTGAGCTTTATGGTAGCGCCTACTCCCTCCAGGAGCTTGTTGATCTCTTCTGCAGTCCTGCCTGATGTGCTGTCCTGATAATCTGCCAGGCCGCATACGATCAGGTCTCCGCCTGCTGCCACATAGTCAGCCACCATGGAGATAAAGTCATCTTCAAAGTGTGCAGGAGTATAATCACCTGCATTTGCAGTACCTGATTTCTTTGCAGGAGCAGATACGATGAGGAGCTTGCAGTCCTCCAGCTCCTGTCTTGTAATACCATCTGTATCTATCCTGACTCTGATATTGTCACCGGCTGCCAGCTTCACAAAGCTTGTCATGTTGCCGCCGTAGTAACCTGTTACATAGTCATTATAGTGGCTTCCGTCTACTATCACATTGGATACCAGCGAAGCATCTGTCAGGTTCAGCTCCAGGACATCCTTGTATACCTTGGCCACTCCCCTGAGAGTGCAGTTGGCAGTGATATCCAGCTTGACCTTACCTACCTTGCTGGTATTAAAGTCAAATCTGTATGTAGCTTCACTGCCAGTTGCAAGGCTTGATACGCCTGCCTCTGCCAGTTCAGCTGCGCTTACAGTCTTTACCAGTTCACCGTCTGCTGTAACAGTCAGTGAATCTACGCTAAGGGGCTCTTTTTCATTGTTATAGAAGCCAACATTTACATCCACGTCCTCACCTGCAACAGGCAGATCGGTCTGTGTATATGTCTTGTTGATACCGCAGGCCTCTACTTCGCCTACCCATACAGGAGCTGTTACTGCGATATCTCTGTCTCCCTCAGTTACCTTCAGATAATAGTATGAATAATTTGCAGGAACCTTGAAGGTTACTGTTTCCTTGTTAACATTTACGTTCTGGCTTGCAATGGAGAGGCCGCCGTTTACGATGACTTCTACCTTGCCAATGGTATCTGATGCATCAGGATCAGAGATCTCAGCCTTTATGGTAACCTCGTCGCCTACCATATCCTTTTCAAGGACGGAACCCATTACATTGCCATCAAGAGTGTAATAGATGGACAGGTCATTATCCTCTGTAGCATAGATACGGTAGCTGCGCATTGCATCATAGATATTCTCTTCAGTCAGGCTGTCTGCCAGGATGACTGTACGAGCTGTATTGGCATCGCCCCACTTACCCTTGTGGTTGTCCTGGTTGTTGGTGGGTGCTACGTGCCAGCCCTTATCCAGAGCTCTTGTGTAGTACTCGTATGAAGGGAAGTATCCGCTGCTGCCGATAGCTCCTTCACCGTTACCTACCTCGATCATTGTGATCAGGTTATCTCTTTCGCCTGTATAATATGCGAAATCCTGGAAATCACCAAAGGTTGTTCCGGGATGGTTGAACTGGCTGATAGAATCCGGAACAGTAGAGAGTGTATTGTAATAATTGTTCAGTGCTGTGCCATAGGTCTTGTAAGCAGCCTGGGTACGGCTCTGGAAACCGGGTGTGTTAAAGGTATTCATATGACCCAGTCCGTTGCTCCAGGTCATCTCAAAGCCGTAGAAAGCTACGAAATCATCTGTTGTATACTGCTTTGCCAGGCTGTGTCCCATGGTCCACTCATCTGTATCAGCAGTGTCTACATTTTTGGCCAGCTCAGAGCTGTCAGCATTATCCAGTGAGTTGGAGTGGTCTGTTACAGCCAAAAAATCCAGGTTGTCCACCTTTGAAGCATGAGCAAATGCCTCCTCGCAGGTACCGGATCCGTCTGAATAACTGGTATGTGAATGGATCTGTCCAAAATAGATATTGTAATTCTCGTTCTGTCTTAATGTAAATGAAGCTGTAGATACAGGGCTTTCACTGCAGCCTTCCTTGCAGGCTTTAGCCTTGATCACTGCAGGCAGCTCTTTGATCTCAACAGGCTCTGTATATGTCTGCCATGCATCATCTGCCACCTGGGCATCTGCGCTGTCAGCAAATGCATAGTAAATAACAGCATCTTCTGCTTCGCAGGTGAGCTTTACCTTCTGCCCCACTCTTACGGCTCCGCCGCCGGGAGTAGCCTTTACAGAAGGAGTGCCGGCCTTAGTATAGCTGTATATAGTTACGATAGAATCTGCTCTATTATCGCTTACAGCATAAGCACTTACTGTCAGAGGAAGCTCTGTGAGCTCTACTGCCTCTGTATACTCGCTGTAGCTTACTCCCTTATCAAGAGAGTAATAGATCCTGGCATCCTTTGTATCTGACGAAAGTGTCAGCTTCTGTCCGATGGCAGCTTCTCCTGAAGGGATGCTGCTCTTTACATAGCCTGTCATGGATCCGCCGCAGGCGGGATTTGCCTTGACCACTACGCTGTCCATACGTACTGTGCCGCCGGAGGTGATGGTCTTGCCTGACTTGGCAGCTTCGCTTCCGGGTACCAGACGTACATAGACCTTATCTGCATTGTTGCATTCTGCAGGAAGCTCAAAAGTGAACTCCACATACTTGGCAGGTGAAAGAGATGTCTTTGCGATACCGTCTGTGATATCTCCGCTGCCTACTACAGGTGCGGGAGCTTCTCCTGAATAATCTGTATAGGAATATGAATATGTACCCTTTGTCAGGTTAGTGAAGTTCTCACCGTCAGTTGATACCTTCAGCTGGAATGAACCTGCGCCTGTATTGCTGGCACGAAGACGGAAAGCCATATCCATATTGGCATAGCCCCTTCCGGGGAAGGTCAGCTGAAGATAGTCATCAGTGCCTGAACCTACGCCTACTGCTCTCATGTAGTAGTTGTAGCTCTCGCCGCCGTTAGCAGCTGTCTTTTCCCATACTCCAACATTCTGTCCGCTTAATACTGCAGTAAAAGCAGAATTGGTGTCGAGAAGGTCATTGTCCTCATAGAGGTCGCCGCAGATCAGATCTGTAACGCCTGCTGCCTCATAATCAGCAGTACCTGCAAAACGCGCTACGGTCACACTTGCCTTTTCGTCATATACCACTTCGCCTTCAGCTGCTGCATTGATCTTGTCAGCATCATATATGGAGAAAAGATATGCATCATTGCCTGCTTTAAATGAATAAGTAGTATAGCCCTTGAAATACTCAAGGTACTGAGCATTGCCGTTATATGCTGCAGCAATATTCTTTACTGTAACAAGGCCATCAGTTCCTTCTACCTCTTCAAAGAGCCAGTAGCTGTAGTCATCTGCCTCTGCCTTAAATGACAGGTTGTTGCCTGTAGCACCTGTAGTCAGATACTTACCATCAGAAACAAGTGCTGCATATCCGTTTTCTTCGTTCACATTGACGGTGAGTACAGCATAGTCTCCTTCGATCTTCAGGCCGTCTCCGTCCTTTGCAGCTTCTACTGCTGCAAGTTTTGATCCTGATGCTGCAGCGGACATGGCAGTTTGGCTGGCAGGATGATAGAGTACTATCTCATCTCCGTCCTTTACAAGAGAAGTATCCTCAGGAAGAGGAGTCTCTTCTTCGCCGGGCAGTTCATCCTCGCCGGGCTGATCCTCTATAGGCTCCTCAGCTGCAGGCGCCTTCACACTATCTGCATCCATAAGAGCAAAATAGTATGCATCTCCTGCTGTCTTCATGGAATAGGTAGTGTATCCGTTGTAGTACTCAAGATACTGCGCACTATCCTTGAACACAGCCAGAGTATTTTTAAGAGTATAGAGGCCGTCTGCTTCAGCCTTTTCTATAAGCCAGTGGCTGTAATCCCCTGCCTCGGCTTCCAGGCTCAGTCCATTGCCTGTAGCAGGGCTTGTGAGATACATGCCATCATCGCTGAGAGTCACATATCCTGTGCTCTCATCAACGTCCACTGTAAGGACGGCGTAGTCTTCCTCTACAGTCAGGCCATCTTCTGTGCTTGTAGCAGCTGCTCCGGCCAGCTTTTTGCCTGATACAGAAGATGACAATACTGTGCCGCTTGCAGGATGGTAGATCACTATCTGATCACCGTCTGCGAGATCGGGCATAGTAACTTCCGCTATCTCGTCTTCTGCTGCTACGGTCTCTGCTGCAGCTTCTTCAAAGACGGAAGCGCTCTCTGCTGCCATAGAGTCAAAAGCACTTACGCCTGAGAGCGCATATGTGCCCAGCATCGATGCCAGCAAGGTACGGGCTGCGATAAGCCTTGTTGTTCGTCTCATCATTATCTCCTCCATTTTAATGTGAGTAACAAGTGAATCTACTCACAGATCAGTTTGCGATCTGCAAGCTATAAATTGATCAGCCTGTAATGGCTGTAAATCCTGAAGCTATGATAAAGCTGCCCACTGCCATGATGATACCTGCAGTAAGAACGCCCAGCATAACGCTCCTGACGCTCCTCTTAAAATCCATGTCCAGAAATGAAGCTGCCAGAGTCCCTGTCCATGCGCCTGTTCCGGGAACAGGAATGCCCACAAAGAGCCAAAGGGCATAATACAGGCCGCGTCCTGCCTTGTTCTTAAGAGTCTCACCGCCCTTGTGTCCCTTCTCCAGACAAAATGAGAAGAACCTACCGATAACGGGCTTGTCAGCGCCCCATTCCAGTATTCTCCTGGCAAAAAAGAAAATAAAGGGAACCGGGATCATATTGCCTATCACGCAGATAATATAAGCGACAGTCATGTTAAAAGCCGGATCTGCCACCTTAAAACCCTGGGCGATAGGGATTGCTACCCTGAGCTCTGCGATAGGTACCATAGATATCAGAAATACATACAAATATTTGGAAATCATACACACCTCTCCCATAATAATCTTAGAATCGCCCTACAAGAATAACAGAAAAAAAAGTCCAAAACAATAACAAAAGTTCCAAAAAAAGAGCCCCATTTCCGTTAGAAATGTAGGCTCTTGACCAAACGTTCAATCTAATATTTTACCTTGTTAGCACTGCAATTTAGTAAAATATATTTATCTAATATTTTGCACATTATTACTATAACAATCCGATCAATAATAAACGTATATCCGACATCATTGATCCTTAGGTCAAATCAGTTACAGCTTATACTTTTCTACAATCACCCTCAGCTCATCAGACTGCTTCTTGACATCAGCTGAGCCATCAGCAATGACATTGACCATAGCCAGCACTTCTTCAATGGAAGCATTAGTCTCTTCAGTTGCTGCGGCATTGGTCTGAGCTGCTTCTGCCAGATGACCCATAGCTGTACCAACTCTTTCACAACTCTCTGTCATGGACTTACTTACGTTGCCCAGACTCTGTACTTCCTTATTGATGATCTCCAGGTTATCAGAGATATCATTGTACTTGGTCCTGGTATCTTCCACGCCTCTTACCTGGCGCTCAACAGCATCCTTAACGCTCTCACTCTTCAGATTAGCGTTATCCACATTTGCCTGCAGCTCCTTGAGCATCTCATTGATCTCGTTGGCACTGCTTGCGGAGTCTTCAGCCAGCTGACGGATCTCATCTGCTACGACTGCAAATCCCTTACCCATTTCGCCTGCTCTTGCAGCCTCAATAGAAGCATTCAGTGACAGGAGGTTGGTCTGGGATGCAATGCTCTGGATCAGATCAGATGACTGACCAATCTTGGAGGTACTCTCTTTGATCCTATTGATACTGTCAAAGATTTCCTCAAAGGAGTGCTCGCTCTCCTTGGTAATATTATAAAGATCATCCATAACCTGAGTTCCGGCTTTGCTAGCTTCAGAGATCTGAACACTGGCCTTGGACAGGTTATCCGTTGCATCCTCATTCTGTTTTGCAATATCGCGCAGTCCATCAATCTCGCTCATAGAGCGGTTGATATCTTCAGCCTGCTCGCCTGCAGTCTCTGCTACATGGTTTACTGCTCCGGTGATCTCATTTACATTCTTGGCAATAGTATCAGAATGAGAACTCATGTCATCTGACATAGTCTCCAGTTTTTCTGTGGATCCGTTCAGATCTCCCATGATCTCCTTCATGGAATCCTGCAGAGAATTGTAAGCCTTTGCCAGATCACCAATCTCATCCTTTTGCTTGATATCAAGCTTAGGTGCTGTCAGATCTCTTCCTGCCAGAGTAGTGATAGCTGAGCTCACCTTCAGGATAGGCTTTATCACAATCCTGATGACCGATATTGCTATCCATATTCCCAGGATTATATTTATGATAGAGCATACTGTATTGATAGCAGCCATTGTGATAGTACTGGAATCAATGGCTTCAACACTTTGCTCCATCTCTTTTTCCACGTCTTCAACAGTCTTATCCAGGGCTTCTGAGAAGCTTTCTGTTTCACCATCCACTTCTTCCATTACTTCATTACCGGCATCCTGTCCCTCATCTATATATGCCCTTGCCATTTTATGGCACAGATCATATAGAGAATCATATTTGGTCCTGATCTGTGAGATAGCCTGAGCGTATTCGTCATCCAGCTCTACCAGCTGATTCATAAGAGAATACATATTGGCCTTGATCTCTTCTGCCTCTTCAAATACTTCCTCATCCCTGGTAGCGGACATATCAGTGAATATCTCGCATGTGTGCAGACCCTCATAACGGATATCCTCTGCTACCTCCATAGCCATCAGGTGTTCTTCTTTCAGAGCATTAAGATCAGTCAAGATACTTACGATCTTAAGCTGAGTAACGGTCAGTGTCAGGATCAGAAATACCACGATTCCCAGTGCAGGACCCAGTATCTTGGGAGTCAGACCTGTCATTGACATCTTTGCTTCATTTACGGATGCGCCCTTCTTTGCCATATTCTCTCTCCTTTTAGTATAGATAATGATCATAGCCATATGGGCTCAGAAAAATATAGATCACACACCACTTACAACGATATTAATAGCTAAAGTGTAGATAGAATTCCTTTAAGTATATCGACAAGTTTTTTTGCTTGATAAGATTTCTCATGTAAAAAACTAAATAAATATTCGAGTTTTCCATGATATACCATAGCTTTAATTAATTTAAAAAGCCTTCGGAATGAGAATTACAAGTCCCATTCCGAAGGCCAAGATAGAATCGCAAATCAGATAATTTTAGAATAATGCGATCTATAGTTCTTTTTTTGTGCAAATAACTTTTGACATTTATGACACATTTTATTTTCCCAAAATATCCCTTAGTTCTTCTATGAATCTGTCCATCTCCTCATCTGTTCCTATGGTGATCCTCAGATAATCCTCTATCCTTGGAGCATTCCAGTGGCGCACATATATCCCCTTTGCTTTAAGTGCGCAAAATAGAGACTGGGCAGATACATTCTCATGCTTTGCAAAGATGAAATTTGCCTGGGAATCGGGAAAAGTAAATCCCAGCGCCTTAAGTTCGCATTTGATCCTGCGTCTGGTCTCCATGATCTTTTTACAAGTTGTTTTGAAATATTCATCATCAGCCATGGATGCCGCACCCAGCTCTATAGAGGGCAGGTTCATGGTGTAAGAATTATAGGAGAACTTGGCATCAGAGAGATATTTGATCAGCTTCCCTGAGCCAAACGCATAACCTATGCGGATTCCCGCCATAGCCCTTGATTTGGAATAGGTCCTTACCACCAGGAGATTCTCGTATTTATCGATCAGGGGCAGTACGCTTTCCCCTCCAAAGTCGATGTAAGCTTCATCCACGATCACCACGCTGTCTTTATTTGCAGCCACTATCTCTTCTATCATGGAGGTGCTTTCCAGTATTCCCGTAGGCGCATTGGGATTAGGGAAAATGATACCGCCGTTTTCCTTCTTATAATCCTCAGCCCTGATCCTGAAATCATCATCCAGAGGCTGCCTCTCATAGGGTATGTCAAAGAGCTCCGCCCATACGTTATAAAATGAATAGGTCACATCAGGAAAGAGAATCTTCTTACCGGAATTAAAGAATGTGAGAAATGAAAGAGCGATCACATCATCAGATCCCACACCCACAAATATCTGATCTTCAGGCACCTTGTAATAGTCGCTTATGGATTTTACCAGCTTAGAAGCTTCCGGATCCGGATAGAGCCTCAGATCTTCATAGCTTAGTCCTTTTAATACCTTTTCTACGCCCGGTGCAGGCGGATAAGGGCACTCATTGGTGTTAAGTTTGATTATATTCTTATCCCTCGGCTGTTCCCCCGGGGTATAGGGTACTACCTTTCTAACATTACTTTCCCAGCTCATGATTTCCTCCCGATCTTTACCGTTTTAGCATGCTATCACTGTATCATACGAAAGTGCATTTGTAAATAAGGGATTATTGTCCCGATTCATATATCTGTCTTTTCATCTTACACTTCCACATTAACAACTAATACGCGCCGGGGAGCCTAGATGTCCTCTTCCCCGCATTCCTCTATAGCCTTTTGCTTGAACATCTGTGCCTGCTTCTCATCGCCCATCATACTGTAGCATTTGTAGAGCGCCATCAGAGGCCTTCCCTTACCTGATCTGATATCCAGCACCGGCACCTGCTCATAGGCAGCATTATAGTACCACAGGCTGGCCTCCGACGGGTCGCCTTCCTTCATATAGTAATCCCCCAGCTCGCAGCAGGTCTCTGAGCTGGCTCCTGCAGCCACTTCCTTTAAAGCATACTTCATCATCTCCTGCAAATCTCCCATGATAGAAGCGCGCTTGCAGAGTATGACGCTGGCTTTTCTGATATCATCCACGCTGCTCTCTTCGCTTTCAGTTATATTACGAAAAAAATCCCCTGCCTTTTCAAAGTTCTCTCTATTGCCTGCCATATACAGTTCTCTGGCATAGAAGTCCAAAAGTGCCGGAGTGATCTGCCTTCCTTCTTCCACCATCTTCTCAAATATGGCCAGATCCCTGGCAGCATGGCTCTCGTCCATATGATGGATGATCTCTATATCAGAATCAACAACTATAGGCTCAACCCTTATCTGTTCATGTATGGGATTGATCCAGTAAAAGCCTCGAACACGGCGAAAGAGCTTGGGTCTTAGCTCTCTGTCATAGTTATACACACTGCGCTTCCCCTGCAGCTGACCCACATAATACATCTGCACAATATCTACCGGCAGGTCATCACCCTCTGGTATATCACTTGCAGTGAGCAGGCTCTTAAGTCCCATAAACATCTGCCTGCCCTCTTCGGTCATTGTCTCATCTGCATCAGCTGTATATATAAAGTCGCACCCGGCCTTGGAAAAAGCAAAATTCCTGGCTGCTGCAAAATCATCTATCCATTTAAAGTCATATACCTTGGCCCCATTAGCCAGGGCAATATTAACAGTGCTGTCAGTAGAGCCGGTATCCACGATGATGATCTCATCCATGAGCCCCTTTAGGCTGTCCAGGCAGCTTTGCAGATTTTTTTCCTCATTTTTCACGATCATACACAAACTGACAGTAACCATACGACCTCCGTATTTAACATGTACCTCTTAACTTCTGCATCATGATATAATGTGACAACAGACTCCTAAAACATGAATGTGATCTTAGAGTCATGCCATAAATATATTTATATTATACGATAAATAGATAACGCGCAGTCAATATATCGTATTGCTTGCGGATTGCCATGTTTCTATGAAGCTCTCGCAATCCTCTGGCATGAGCATAAATATTTTTTGGGGGAGAGACGATCATGTATAGATCCAAACACAGTTTATTGATCTGTTCAATAATTCTTATATTATTGGTAAATATCACCGCTTGCAGAAGTGCGGGTCCTTTTGCTGAAGGAAACTACATAAGTAAAGGCACTAATACCTCTTCTCCTGCAGTCACAGAGGCAGCTGATATCCCCACCTTAAGTGTCCCCACCTGTATCACCAGGATTAAGGACAACTATTACATCGTGGACTGCTATCATTCCAGAGTTATCTACAATGACAATCTCACTGATCCCATCAGCGATTTTAAGACCCTTATAGACGAGGAGAGTACCGGCTTTAAGCTAGGTCACACCATAGCTTATGATGATACTGTCATGCTCCTTGATGATACTGAGAACAACCGCGTCTTTGCCTTTGACAACACAGGCGAGGTTCCTGTCCTTACCACAGTCTTTGATAATATTGGCAACAAGCCTCACTTCATAGTCTATGATGATGCCACGGACTCCTTCTACTGCTGGAGCTCATTATCAGGGGAGATGTACATCTTCAGGCATCCCAAGAAAGATGCAACTGTATACCTCACAGATGTGATCACCATAGACAAGCTGACCAGCAGCTATGTCAGATCCTTTACCATATCAGATGGCAAGCTCTATTTCGTGTCAGGGCTCCCTGCAGCTGAAAGCTGCACCACCCCGCCCCAGATCCTCATCTATGACCTTAAAAGCTTCGAGGAATTACAGACCATAAATGTGCCAGAGAACATAGCCGGTATGGCGCAGCTTCAGCGGATCGGCGATTACTGGTACATCACTGTCTCCACTGATCTTTATGGAAATCAGGACTATGCTGATATCTACATAGCCTCCTCTCTTGAAGACATAGAAAAAGGGGCCCTCACCTCTATCTACGTAGAATACTTCGCAGGAGGCGGAACCCCTTACTATATAGGCTGCATAGACGGCAAATGGTATCTCACAGAGCACCGTCTGCCCGCCCATGCCATCTGGTCCTTTGACACCGACGAAAGCGGCATGATCACTGCTTCCCAGGCCATCTACTAAGTTAATGGACGCACTTCTATGTCATTTTTATTTTCTAGTTATCTTATAACCGTAACCATATTCGTATTTACCATTTATCTGGCAGTTCTTGACTGTCAGATTTTTTGTTGAGTAATTTGCAAATACTCCCTTAAAGGCACAATCTTCAAAGGTCACGTTTTCCCCGTGCTTTCTTGGTTTAGCCCAGGTGTATGCGGATGCAAAAGCATATGGTTCCACACTGCTGCCGGATTGTTTTACATTTTCAAGATAGGAGTGATATACATAGATATCCTTAGATACTTCGTCAGGATCATTACCTTCTATCTCTATACAGCAGGCAGGTGGTTCACCCACAGCAGTGACAATCTTGCAGTATTCTATCCTCGCATTTTTACCAAATACAAAGGTGACATTGTTTCTGTGATTATCATGTATATAGCATCTGCTTATGGTCACGTCCGATGTAGGATTTTTAGAAGAACCCTGTCTTCCAAAATAAATACCATCGCCATCACATTTCTCAATCTCCATATCACTGATAGAGATTTTTGTACAGCTGTTCATAGCAATACCATGTCCCTCATCATTTCCTCTCTCGGCTGGCTGATTACCCACAAGATGGCCACCCATTATAGAAACATTGCTACAGCCGTTTAACAGGAATATATGTGCGTCCACACGATGCTGATGTAAATATGCTTCGTCATCCATGACTATCTTAATATCGCTTACATACTGCAAAACAATGCTTGCGTTTATGTCATATCTTCCAGCAGGAATATACACAGTATCTATAGTGCTGCTTGCACTCTGCGTAGCATATATAGCAGTATTAAGAGCATCCAGGTCAGAATTACCATCATTTGCCCTTGCCCCATAATCCAGGATATTGTAATATGTTCCCTCTGCAGGCTTATCCACAGAGCGAACGGGATTATTTGCCAGTTCATCGACATTGATGGGCAATATTATAGCAACTGACTGCTGACGACCATTCTTCAACGTAGCTGTTACATATTCAGGTCCTGCTCCGCCATAGCCTATAGCAGTTACTTTTACAGTTTTGCCATCAGAGGATACCTTTATTTTGAGCTTATCCTCGTTTGAAACAGACCAGGTCACTTCATCTTTAGTCACGCTTGCTCCGCTGTTAGCTGCTTTCACTGTAAAGCCGCCGGTTTTATTTATATTTACCTTCAAACTTTTAGCAGACAGCTTCAGCGCTGTAGGATTCTTCCTGACCACTACTGTCCTGCTGACTTTTTTGCCGCCAATGCTGGCACTGATCACAGCCTTGCCGGGCTTTATAGCCGTAACTGTACCGTCCGCTGCCACAGAGGCAGTTGCTACGCTGCTGCTGGCCCATGCCAGATCAGGGTTTGCAGCATCTGACAATGTGATAGCATTACTATACTTTGCTTCTGCAGTCAGTTTGAGACTGGCAGACTGGCCTACTTCCGGATCAGTATTAGGGTTTACATATATGATCGGCAGAGATTCACTGTATGATCCGGCGCCTATAGCCTTAAATTGCACGCTTTGTGCTTTCCTTGTGATATAAACTTTGCAGATATAGGAGCACTGGCTTTCAATATAGTGATAGTCTGCTGTGCCAGTTTCGGGATCTATTTCATCCAGACCTTTTATCCTGGCTGTTACCATGATATATGCTGTGTCCATATTCTTTGCACTATCACTGACGCCAAAAGTCAGGCTCTGACCGGCGTTATCCGATATAGCAGCGCCTCCTGATGCAGTTCCACGTATCAGTTTTGCATCGCTATAACTTACAGCTACAGGATCTTCCGGACTCTTTATCTCTTTCCATTCATAGGCCATGTATTTATTTGCAACTGAAGGACTTGTTTTTACTGTCAGCTTTGCATTTTTACCGGCTGTTATGGATACTTCTTTCTTATCCAGCGTTACATTATCAAGCCTTGAGGAGACATATACTTTTACTCTACTATATTTACTTTTGGAATACCTGGCTGTTACCCATGCACTACCTGATCTATTTGCTGTGACAACTCCGTCTGTCACTGATACAGCCTTAGAAGAACTGGTCCAGCGTACGTCTGAGCTTGAGCCCAGGGGATATACCAGGGCTGACAGAGCTTCTTTATCGCCTACAGTCATATTCAGCGCTTCCACAGAGCTTGGCAATTCAGAGTCTCCTGTATAGACGCCCTTTGTTACGTCAGCCGCCTTATATATCTTAACATCATCTACCTTTGCAAGTGCGCGAGCTTCACTACTGCTTATACGCTCCTTTAGCACTTTGATCCTGATATCAGAGGTTGACAGTTCAGATGCATCATCTTTCAGCACCTTATAGCTGGCTCTGATCACTGCATTTCCTGCCTTCAGGCCTGTGACCTGATTGCCTGATATCTTGATATTCTTGCTGCCGCTTATGACCTTATAGGACACAGCTCTTCTCACTGCAGCGCCGTCTGTGTAAAAGGCCTTAAGCCTGGCTTTCTGGTTTGTCTTTAATACATAGCTGCCCTCATCTTTCCCAGCTATATTTATCAGATTACCCTCTTCGTCAGCTGTAGCAGTCAGGAGGATCACGCCTCCTTCTCCATTTAGCGCATCGCCATCATTAGCCAGCTGATTATTAGCCTTATCCAATACCTTAATCTTAACAGATGTTTTCTTGCCATCAGCAATAGCAGTGATAGTAGCCGTTCCGGGGTTGACTGTCCTGAGCCTGACCTTCTGATGGCCTGATGCAGATGCTGAGTAGTTGTCACTTACAGGATTGCCATCAGTATCAAGAGCTACCATCTCTATCACAGACTCATTGGAGCTGGAATATCTACAGTTGATCGCTGTCTCAAATGCAGGCTTTATGCGCACTGTCAGATCCTGTGTAGCTCCCTTGGCATACATGGTCCTGTCCACATCCACTGTCTTGTCTGCCCTTGCCTGGTATATCTTCACAGAGGATACTGATGCAGGATATACATATACCTTGCAGCTGTCTTCATAGGTCACATCGCCTACTG
This sequence comes from Butyrivibrio sp. MC2013, assembly GCF_000424585.1. Taxonomy (GTDB): domain Bacteria; phylum Bacillota; class Clostridia; order Lachnospirales; family Lachnospiraceae; genus Butyrivibrio. Next base: position 13,728 of record NZ_AUKE01000020.1, on the reverse strand, counting down.
TGGCTCTTACGGTCACAGTCTCTTCCAGCCTTTCGCTCCCGGCATAACCTTTTACATATACATTGACCTTATCCGAGCTTTTACTGCTTTCTATATCTTTATTACCTATACGGAATCCCAAATTTTCACTGTCAGTAAACCATGTGATATTGGTATCCTTCCTTGCTGATCCGCTTTTGGAATCGTAGAGAAATGCAGTAAGAACGCCGGAAGGACTCATCTTCGACGACTTCTGCTTCAGAGTCAGGACCTTTTTGCTCAGTGTCAGCGCTCTTTCTGACTTATATGCGTCCGGATCTGCGATCACTTCCTGGCTCTCAAATGACGCCCCTTCTTCCAATTCCTGACTGTAAAAAGAAAAGCCTGAGAGATCCTCATTATAGGCTTCCACTTCAGTATCGTCGGACTCTCCTTCTCCCGTCCTGTCAAAATAGCCGCCTGATAAACCATCATCTCCTGTATTATCTTCGCCGGGATAATAGCCATCTTCATCATATGAATCAGAGCTGCTGTCACTATAGCTCTCATCATAGTCTGAGCCTTGATCATCCCATATCTCGCCCGATGAATTGTCATTGTCAGAAACAGACGAAGACTTATCCACAGATGAACCAAGACCCCCTGAGGAAACAGAATTATCAGAAACTGAGGCTGCACTTACATTGCCGCCCAGCATACACAAGCTTAAAGTTATTGAAATTATAGTTTTGAAAATTCTCTTAGATAACATAAATACCCCCATATAAATGCCAATTTATATTTCGGATATTTCAAGATTAATGATAACCGTTATGCCTATTATTAATCAAGAAAAGGGGAGCGATAATGGATTTTATCCACTCGCCCCCCGAAATTATTATTTTGTATTATACGATTTATGCGCTGGCTTGCAAGATTCACATTTTCACGAACCCTGCAGTAAATGCATGTTTCTGAAGCATCATCTAATGATACATACATATTTGACATAACTGTTCACCCGCTTAACACATCATAATAGCGACGCTACAGAAGATTATTTTCCGCAATGAGCGTTCACTTCAAATGGTAGTTTTTACTTATTCTTTATAGCAGCCTTCACATTGCCCACGAGAAAGTTGTCTGAGCAGGGCTTAAAGCCCTGCGAGTTTCTTTCGAGTGTGGCGAATTAAAAGAAGGCTGCTATAAAGAATTTAGTAAAACACCATTTGAAATGCCGCGAAAGAGGAAAATACCTTCTGCAGCGGCGCCCATTAAAACGTGACAGCGGGTGAACCGCTCCCATCATTCCTCAATGTCGCCTACTGCCACACCGCCTGTAGCCAGCCATTTCAAATATGCATTGATGAAGGGATCAAGATCACCGTCCAGCACTCCGTCTGCATTGGAAGACTTCTCACCGGTGCGTGTATCATTGACCATGGTATAAGGCTGCAGTACATAGGAGCGGATCTGGCTGCCCCATGCATTGTCCTTTACCTCGCCTCTGATGCCTGCCAGCTTGGCTTCATTTTCCTCCACCTTCATCATGTAGAGCTTGGCCTTGAGCATCTGCATAGCCTTGTCCTTGTTCTGGAACTGTGAACGCTCATTCTGACAGGTTACTACTATGCCTGTTTCCAGGTGAGTGATACGGATAGCGGATGAAGTCTTGTTGATATGCTGTCCACCGGCACCTGATGAACGATATGTATCAACCCTGATATCCTCAGGTCTTACTTCGATATCGATATTCTCTTCAATGTCAGGCATTACATCATTGGATACAAAGGAAGTCTGACGCTTACCCTGTGCATTGAAGGGGCTGATACGTACCAGTCTGTGTACGCCGCGCTCACTCTTAAGATATCCATAAGCATTTACACCATTGATCTGGAAAGTAACAGACTTGATACCTGCTTCGTCACCGTCCAGAAGGTCCAGTACTTCTACTGTAAAGCCATGTCTCTCAGCCCATCTGGTATACATACGATAGAGCATCTGGCACCAATCACAGGCCTCGGTTCCGCCTGCACCTGCAGAGAGCTTGAGAATGGCATTGCAATTGTCATATTCACCGTTTAAGAGATTGGATATCCTGATATCCTCCAGGGTAGCAGCGAATTCATCCAGGTCAGACCTGATCTCGCTTGCCATATCCTCATCCTCGGTTCCCTCTTCATTGAGCATATCGATCATATCGATGATCTCATCATATTTATTATTGAGACCTTCTACCTTCTCTACCAGATCCTGGAGAGTCTTAAGTTCCTTGGTCTTCTTATTGGCCTTCTCGGCATCATCCCAGAAGTTAGGCTCTTCCATTTCACGGCTGAGCTCTTCGATCTTGCGGGACTTGGTCTCCAGATCCAGCGAATCAGTAACTTCATCCAGAGTGGGCTTCAGACCCTGGATCTCGATCTTCATATTATCAAGTGCTAACATTTATTATCCTCTATCCTTCAAAACTCGTTCCCGGCCTGCCACTATTAGCATGCCGGGAACTATTATAATAACATTTTCAATTTATTACAAGAGACGGATCATACTCCGCCCTGAGCACCATGGCAGTTCTTGTACTTCTTACCTGATCCGCAAGGGCAGGGATCGTTGGGACGGATCTTCACTGCTGTATTCTTAACAGGCTCTCTCTTTACAGTCTCATCCTTGTTGGTACCTGTTACCTTGGCTACCTGCTCACGCTCAACCTTCTCCTGTACATGTACATGGAAAAGGAGTCTGACTGTATCTTCCTTGATACCCTGCATCATCTCGTTGAACATGTCATAGCCGGCCATCTTATATTCCACTCTGGGATCTCTCTGACCATATGCCTGCAGTCCGATACCCTGACGCAGCTGATCCATATCATCGATATGTCCCATCCACTTACGGTCGATGACCTTCAGGAGGATCACACGCTCAATCTCTCTGATGGTCTCAGCTTCAGGGAACTCAGCCTCTTTTTCCTCATAGAGTGCTACTGCCTCTTCTTTGAGCTGCTGCTTCAGGCCGTCCTTGGTGCGCTTCTTGATGCGGCCTCTGTTGATAGGCTTAAGAGGTACTGTGGGAAGGAGCAGCTCATTGAGTTCCTTCAGATCCCAGTCATCACTGCTTCCGTCACCGATCACTGTATCTACAGCATCCTCTACTATATCTGTGATCATCTTGTAGATATTATCACGGAGGGACTCGCCATCCAGTACTCTGCGTCTTTCCTTGTAGATGATCTCTCTCTGCTCATTATTAACAGCATCATACTCCAGGAGGTTCTTACGTGTTCCGAAGTTCTTCTCCTCGATCTTCTTCTGAGCTGATTCAATAGCCTTGGTCAGCGCCTTGTGCTCAATCTCCTGACCCTCCGGGATACCCAGAGTGTTGAACATATTGATCAGTCTCTCAGAACCAAAGAGTCTCATAAGATCATCTTCCAGTGAGATGTAAAACTTGGATTCACCGGGATCTCCCTGACGTCCGGAACGACCACGGAGCTGATTATCAATACGTCTTGATTCATGACGCTCAGTACCTATGATCTTCAGACCGCCTGCTGCCCTGGATTCTTCATCCAGCTTGATATCGGTACCACGACCTGCCATGTTGGTAGCGATGGTAACAGCGCCGTGACGACCAGCATCTGCTACGATCTCAGCCTCCAGCTCATGGAACTTGGCATTGAGCACATTGTGCTGGATACCAGCCTTCTTGAGCATGGATGAGAGAAGCTCTGATGTCTCAATTGTGATAGTACCTACCAGCACAGGCTGTCCCTTGGCATGAGCCTCTTTAACAGCTTCTACTACTGCTTCGTACTTCTCTTTCTTGGTCTTATATACTGCATCCTGCAGATCTTTTCTGATAACAGGCTCGTTGGTAGGGATCTCTACTACGTCCAGTCCGTAGATATCTCTGAACTCCTGCTCCTCTGTAAGAGCAGTACCTGTCATACCGCACTTCTTGATGAACTTGTTAAAGAAGTTCTGGAAGGTGATGGTAGCCAGAGTCTTGGACTCACGCTTTACCTTTACATGCTCCTTGGCTTCGATAGCCTGGTGAAGACCGTCTGAATAGCGGCGACCAGGCATTACACGGCCTGTAAACTCGTCTACGATCAGTACTTCATCGTCACGTACGATGTAGTCGTGATCCTTTGCCATCAGGTTGTTAGCTCTAAGAGCCAGGATTATATTATGCTGGATCTCCAGGTTCTCCGGATCAGCAAGGTTTGCAATATGGAAATAGTGCTCTACCTTGGATACACCCTGAGCTGTGAGATTTATCAGCTTGTCTTTCTCATTGACGATGAAGTCACCGGTCTCCTCCTGCTCGATGCCCATGATAGCATCCATCTTGGAGAAGTCGCCCACATCCTCACCTCTGATCATCTGCTTGGCCAAGAGATCACAGGCTTCATAGAGCTTGGTGGACTTGTCGGACTGACCGGATATGATAAGAGGTGTCCTTGCTTCATCTATCAGGATGGAGTCGATCTCATCGATGATGGCGAAGTTCAGACCGCGGAGTACGCACTGCTCTTTGTAGATCGCCATATTATCTCTGAGGTAATCAAAGCCCAGCTCATTATTTGTAACATATGTGATATCGCAGTTATAAGCTTCCTTTCTCTCATCGGGAGTCATGCTGTTGAGTACCACGCCTACCTTCAGGCCCAGGAACTCATGGATCTTGCCCATCCACTCAGCATCACGCTTAGCCAGATAGTCATTGACTGTGACTACGTATACGCCCTTGCCTTCAAGAGCATCCAGGTATGAGGGCAAAGTAGCAACAAGAGTCTTACCTTCACCGGTCTTCATCTCAGCGATACGGCCCTGGTGAAGAACGATACCACCTATCAGCTGCACACGGAAGTGCTCCATACCCAGTACACGCTTACCGGCTTCCCTAACTACCGCATAAGCCTCAGGCATCACATCGTCCAGTGTCTCACCGGAAGCAAGGCGTTTCTTGAACTCATCAGTCTTGGCTCTAAGTTCATCATCAGTCAGAGCCTGCATCTGAGGGCGCATACTCTCTATTTTGTCAACTATAGGTTTGATTCTCTTAAGTTCTCTCTCGGAATGAGTTCCGAAAATCTTGTCTACTACACTCATTTTATACCTTTCCCCTTAAGCGGTTACGACTGCCCCCTTATCTCATACTCCATTGAGTGGCAACCGTATTGGACCGGAATTAGCTTATTATACCCTTTGCAGGGTCTTTTTCCATAAGCACAGTCCGCCTTGTATTATAGCAAAAATCACTATAGCCGTAAAGCATCCATTCCTCACGCAAAGACAGGGCCAAGACCTGTATCTGCCGGTCCTGGCCCTGTTTATAGTTTGATAAATCATGATATAAGAGACTGTTACTTTTTTATGAACAATCAGTAAACCTTGGGCTCTTCTTCGCCATTTAATACTCTGATAGCGCCCTGAGCAAGAGCCAGAAGCTCATCCTCACCGGGATATACTGTCACATCAGCAATATGGCTTACTCTTTCCTTCATAGCACCTGTGATCCTCTCATTGTAAGCGATACCGCCTGTGATGATGATCTGGTCTACCTTGCCCTTAAGTACAGCGCCCATAGCACCGATGTTCTTGGATACCTGGAAAATAAAAGCATCCAGTACCAGCTTGGCTTTCTCATCGCCTTCATCGGCTCTCTTTATCACGTCTCTTGCATCATTGGTTCCCAGATATGCATTGAAGCCGCCGTTGCCGGTAGCCTTCTTGAGCATCTCCTTCTCGGTATACTTGCCGCTGTAGCACAGACGGATCAGTCCGCCTACAGGTACAGCACCTGCTCTCTCAGGAGAGAATGCGCCATCACCTTCAAAAGCACCGTATACATCAATGATTCTTCCCTTTTCGTGAGCGCCTACGGATACACCGCCACCCAGGTGAGCTACGATCAGATTCAGATCCTCATACTTTTTGCCTACAGACTGAGCATATCTTCTGGCTACAGCCTTCTGGTTCAGAGGATGGAAGATGGATATCCTGTTAATCTCGGGGATACCTGAGATCCTGGCCTCATCGCAGAGCTCATCTACAACAACGGGATCTACGATATATGCCTTTACGCCGATCTGATCTGCGATCTCTCTTGCAAGGATACCGCCCAGATTGGATGCGTGCTGACCCTGTACGCCCTTCTTCAGGTCTTCTATAACAGCGTCTGTAACTTCATATGTGCCGCCCTGGATAGGCTTTAAGAGACCGCCTCTTCCTACGATCACGTTAAAAGAATTTACATCGATATTCTGCTTTTTAAGAAAGTCCAGAATGATGTCCCTTCTGAAATCCTTCTGATCGATGATGGAATCATACTTGGATATCTCTTCTGTGGAATGACGCAGTGTCTCGTCCATTACAAGAGTCTCGTCTTCAAAGATACCAAGCTTGGTTGATGTGGAACCGGGATTGATGATCAGACTTTTAATAGCCATATCTGCCTCCATTATCAGAGCTGTCCGCTCTTAAGATCTTCTGCTACCACTGCTGCAAGTGCAATGGAATTAAGTTTAACGTCAACTGAATCAGAACGGGATGTCAGGATAACAGGAGCCTTGGTACCTGTCAGGATGTTACCGTTCTTTACTGTAGCCAGACGTACGATTGTCTTGTATACCAGGTTGCCTGCATGGATATCAGGGAAGAGCAGGATATCTGCGTCTCCTACGATCTTACGGCTCTCAGCGCCGGGCTTAAACTTGGAAGCCTCGGGATCGATAGCCAGATCCATGGACAGAGGTCCGTCTACGATGCAGTTAGCAATCTCACCTCTCTCGCATGCCTTGGTCAGCTCATCAGCTTCAACTGTTACAGGCATCTTGGGATTTACTACTTCTACTGCTGCAAGGGGAGCTACCTTGGGCATATCTACGCCGCAGGCTCTTGCCACATTAACTGTATACTCAATGATGACTTTCTTGTCTTCAAGTGTGGGATAGGGCATAAATGCAACGTCTGTAAGGAAAAGAAGACGGTCAATGCCGGGAATCTCAAACACGCAAACGTGTGAAAGGGGACGGCCGGTACGAAGGCCTACTTCTTTGTTAAGAACGCTCTTAAGGAAGGTCTTGGAATCCAGAGATCCCTTCATGTAAATATCTGCCTTGCCATCATGGACCAGGCCTACAGCTGTGGTAGCAGCTGCTTCCATATCTGTCTCATTGATGATCTCATAATCATCAGGATTCATTCCGATCTGTGCACAGATCTCTCTGATCTTTGCTTCATCACCTACCAGGATCGCATCAGCAATACCCTTCTCGTGTGCCAGCTTAACAGCCTCCAGAACGTGCTCATCCTGAGCGTAAGCTACTGACAGTTTCTTTCTGCCGGCTGTCTTCAGCTTCGCAAGGATATCGTCAAAACTCTTGCTCATTACTATCTCCTTTCACGGCTTCTTAACATCGCCAAAAAACATTTGTGAAAATAATAACACTTCCCCCGGCAAAAAACAATCCATGATGGATTTCCCTTAAGCTTTTTGCCCGCGAAAATAAAGAATGTCCCTTAGACCCGCATCTATTTCATCGGCTTATTTTGATCTTCAGATTAACCTTTGCGGGTTTCTGAGCTGCAGCATCTGCAGAACAAGCTCCTTTAAAGCGTACATACGCAGTTATCTTTGTATTATTGTATTTTAGGAGTCTCGCATCCTCTATGCCGTCTTTCAGGGTCAGGCCAAGGAGCTCTTTATCCTCCGGATGAAAGCGTGCAGCTATCACATCCATACCCTGGCCTGATAAAGATACACTCTCTATCCTTCCGTCCTGTTCCTTATAAGTCCCGCTCCTCTTTACCCATATATCCCTTTCGGAATTAGAGCTTATGTACATGGTCATGGTTGAAACTGATGCTTTCACCTTTGGAACCTTATATACTGTTTTGATCTTAAATTTTGTATTTATAACAGTGCCATCTGACAGGCTTATCTCCAGCACAGGTTCATAGCTTATGCCGGTATCCTTTCTTCCTGTTACAAAAAGGGGTATCTCCCTGCTATCCGCTTTAGTCTCATAGAGTGCAGATAATGTGTATATTCCCTTCTCATTACTGCTTATCTTGAAAGCGTCTTTGTATGATATATCTCCCGGGATCACTCGTCCATCATCAGCCCTTATGGGAAGATACAGACCCTCCTTTATATCTACTGACTCTATTTTTACAGTATTGTCATAGTTTATGCCTGTTTTTATGGTCATAGCCGTGGTATCCCTGGCTATTGTATTGATGCTGCCTGAGCTTTTAATAGATACGAGCTTTTTTACAGAGCATTCATAGTTTATCCTGATGGTCTTTGAAGCGGTCTTTGTCACTGTTTTTGGCGAGCCGTTCTTTTTTACCGTAGTTTCATAGCTATAGACAAGCTTTACTTTCTGATAGGGATTCTTCAGCGTCTTTATCTCTTCGATGCCCATGACAGGCGATATCTTAAGTGCGCTTTTTTCCTTATCCCACACAGCATCTATCTCTACTCCGTCTGCCGGTCCTCCTGCTTCCTTTCCTGTGAGCACCACAAGGTCATGATCCTTATAGTCCATTCCGCAGCCTGCTTTTACAGGTATTATCAGCTGTGGTATCATTCCGCCTGTATCTGCACAGTTCACCTTATAGACAGTCTTTGACGTGATGATACTGCTCCTGATGGGCATATTTTTCTTTTTATAGCTGACCTTCACATTAAAGGTCACAGGCTTTGTCCATGCGGGACTTTCTGCCTTTAACTTATAGCTTCCGTTCTTATAAGCTGCGCCTTCGATAGCTCCAATGAGATATTTCCCATCGCCCATATCCTTTAGAGCAAAGCCGCTTGATGAATAGCCTGCTTCTGACAGATCACCTTCTACTTTCGCGATCTTGCCATCTGCAGAAGCTATGCTGATCCCGGAAGGCACGTTCTGCAGCTTTCCGCTTGCCTTATCCGTCAGATCCAGCTCCATATATGGCCTGTCATTATACAGCTCAACGACTGCTGTTTCAGGACTGACAGGTTTAGTCAGCTTAGTTGACACAGTCAGGGTCTTTGTGACCACCCTCTCATCTGCATAGCTGATAGTAAGCCTGACCTTCTTGTTAAAAGACGGCCTTGACTTTATTCCCGTAGCCTCCCTGGAAATTGCATAATTTTGAGCGCGAAGGCTGATAGTGCCATCCGTCTTGTTGTAGCTTCCTTCCTCCAGCACCATACCCACAGTATCTGCACTGCTGTTATCAGTTACAGACTCTATCTCTGCCGGGCTGGATATCCTGTAGAGAGCTCTGCTATCCTGCATATACAGATTGGGAGACGAAAGCTTCTTAAAAGAGACCTTAGGCAGAGTCTTTACCACCTTCACAGTCATCTTCACAGGACTGAGGCTGTATTCTCCCAGGTCTGTAACAGGGATGAGCTGTAGACTGTAGGTTCCTGTAGTCAGCTTATCGCCTGCCTTTAATATCCTGTTATTCTCATTTACTGAGCTTCCGGTCAGGGTAAAAAAGTCACCGACCTTATCATCCCCCAATACCGCCTTGCCCTTAGAAACAGATGCAATCCTGATATCCCTAACAGTATTGCCGTCTCTTGCTATGGCTTCAAATATCACAGCTCCACTGCCCGAAGCATTGTTCAGGCTTAGACTCTTTACAGGGATCCTGGGCTGATGATCTTTGGCAGTGATGACCAGGTCCCTGCTGTATCCGCTATCAGGCGACGTAGCCCTGACCCTTATCACGCCGGCCTTTTTGATGGTCATTACTGCGCTACCGTTTTTCTTTGATGCAGTGATGCTTGCTGCAGAGGATGTGCTCTGACTGACTATTTTCCAGGTCAGGGCCTTATCTGCCGTGTCTGATGGCTCCCTATAATACTCAGGATAAGCCTGGAGAAGTATTTTACCGGTCAAGCCATACTCTATCTCCATTGTATCCGTGATCCTGGATGAGCCGGTATTTTCAGCCCCTTCCGTGATCGTGATCCTCTTATCCTCAGGAAGAGATGGTATGCTGCCTGTAGGAGTCTGGCCCGTAGAATCATAAGCTCTAAAGGACAGACCTGTCACAGCCTTTTCGTAGTTAAAAGACAGGACGCCGCCCATATCTGCTCCATGGTATACCTTGCTCTTGTCAGCTCCGTAATAGAGGTCAGCAGATACTGTCCATTTTCCCACCATCTGATTACTTCCTTCGCCAAGGCCTCTGGGAACTATGAAATAGTCGCTGGTCTTAGTCCCCATGCTGATCTGATATTTTGTATTATCAGGCGATGTAAAGGTCAGTATTATCTCCTGACAAGAGGACATGTACGGGCTCACACTTATAGCAAAATATCTGTCCCCAAAGATATGCTCACCCTTCATGGTCAGTTTATATCCGTAATATTCTGTCACGCGCTTTAGATATCCCATGGCGCAATAGCCTGTAAGGCCGTTGTATTTCACCTTGGCCCATGTGCCATTTCCGCTGACTACGTCTACTATTGTTCCCTTTGGTATCTTGGCAATGGACGCACTGGATGCACTAGCCTTTTGCCTCATGTTCAGAGGATCGTTCTGGGTAGCCACCTTGTACTTACCGGCATAGGCAGTGGTAAAAGGGGCTGTCTCTGTGGCATGATCCGGCCAGAAGCGGTAAATAGCAAGATTGGCTCTTTCTATTGCCCTTGCCTCCTTATTGGCCGGTATCTCATAGTAGAGACACCATGACTTCGCTGCAGTCTTTGCACCATCTGCACTGTTATCTACGCTTATCAGAGTGTTATAGACCTTTGTATAACCGGTCTTTAGCTCATGCTCCATAAATCTTAGCTGTCCGCTAAGACTATCCGCACTCAGTCCATTGTTTTTGCAATATGTCTTAAGGGCCTCCCACCTTCCGGCATGCCACTGACATATGCCGTAGCTGGTATATACTCCATTTTGCATATCTCCCTTAGCGGTGGGATTAAAGCCTGATTCATAATAGATATTGGCCAAAACGCCGCATGCCGCTGCGGAATTTAGCTTCATAGTCTTCGTCAGATAGTCAAATATCTGCTGCTCATTGCTGCTTGCCATTGCAGTAAAAAGGTCCCCGCATATGACAGCAGCTTCCGATCCGTCATACTGCTGTTCAGCAGTTTCGTCACTTGATGGATATCCTTCCAGAGAATTTGCAGATACGCTGTTAATTCCTGGGCCTGATGACTGTTCATCAAAATTAGATTTTTCTTCTGCGCTATTTCCATCTGCTTGTGTATTTATTTCCTCTGCCTCTGATTCTTTTTCATATTTAAGTTCAGAAGCCTTCCCTGTTTCATTAATGTTTAATGATCTGGGAACTTCCTCTGTTTCTTCATAAGCTTCTACAAATACACAATAAAAGGGAATCTGATCAAGAAGATGATCAGCTACGGGATAGCGATCTCTATCCCATACAGGATTAAACTGATAACAATAATACTTTTCCAGATCTTCTTCGCCGCACTCCCAGTTAACGGGAATGACCACATCACTCCCATCAGCTCTAATAGCCTTTATGTAAGAGGGCATTTCTGAGCTGATATCATAGATATCATTTCTGGAATAGATGTGAAGTTCACTATAGGTGGCCAGATAGAAGGATACGATCTCGCTGTCATTACTGCTTCCTGCCCCTATCTCCTCATAATAGAGATTATCCCCTGTGGCAGGATCATATGCAGCATCTATCCCGTCTTCCAGGGACATAGTGCTAAATTGCAGATCTTCTAATGTCTCAGATTGAGCTTTTGCAGATACATCGCTAAGACCGGCTAACTTTATAGATTCAATAGAATGAGATTTGCTTAGATAATCAGTCGAAGAAGGCACGGGCGCACTTACTCTTGACGTATCGCCAAGAGATGAGCCCATGACAGCTATTACATTCTTAACAGATGCCGCTTCCGCTGCTATACCGCTGCCCGGCAGGATCCTGGATGCGGGAAGCAGCGTCGAACTCATCATGGTAATGCCTGCCAGGAACAGAGCAACAGCTTTGTTTGTTCTTTTCTTTGGAGATTTAGAGATAACTTTTGGAAATACTCTTTTCATATCGGGTCCCCCAAAAAACTATCGGAAAATCAAAAGCCCTCTCTTCTGCGGCTCTTTCTCATTTCAATGCGCTTCAGAGCTCCCTCCCATTCAGCAATCTCACCGGCTGAGCTGATATCCAGACCGTATGGGATAGGAATAGGATTTCCCTTATCATCTACACATACTTCAGTGAGATAGGCCCTGTTGATCACATGTCTGAGGCCGGTGGTCCTGTCCTCCACATATGTATCTACACGTACCTCCATAGAAGTCCTGCCTACATAAGTCATGTAAGCCACTATCACGACTATGTCCCCAAGATAAGCAGCCTGCTTGAATTGCAGATTGTCCACAGCTGCGGTGGTCACAGTAGTACCGCAATGCCTGGTAGCTACTATCCCCGCAGCCTCATCGATCATCATCATCAGCTTACCGCCGAAGAGTCGGTTATAGCCGTTTATATCTTCATACATCAGTACCTTGTATCTCTCAACCTTTGTATCGTCTACAGTCTTAAGACCAAGGGGTCTTTCATACTTATCTTCTATCATCTTAACCACCTCGTCCTTTATTGTACCATAAAAATGAGTACCCCATATTGCAGCAGAATAGATGAATCGTTGCTGCAACGAAAAAGAGTTGCTAAGATGAACTATCATCCTTTGCAACTCTCCAAGCGACCCGAAGGGGGTTCGAACCCCTGACCTCCGCCGTGACAGGGCGGCGCTCTAACCAGCTGAGCCACCGGGCCTTACGCTATATTTTTCCAACGAAAGCTAGTATAGCATAGAGGATTTTTAATATCAATAGATAATTTCAAAAACTTCCAGAGTCAGAAATATAAAATACATAATAGATATATGAATTATCAAAATACTGAGAATAGTTGCAATTCATCTGCAACAATGATAGGATTCTTTTGCACTTATATATGCAAACAGGAGGAGTATTAAATATGATCATTTGGGGAACCAGAGAATTTAAAATCAAAAAAGGATTAACCAGGAAAAAATATCACTGCGATCATTGCGGCAATGATCACCAATGGCAGTTAATAAATATCTGGACATGGTTTACTCTGTATTTCATTCCTATAATACCTCTTTATAAGAAATCGATCTTGATCTGCCCAATATGCGAATATGGAATTAAAGTAAATAAGCATAACAAGGCTGATATAATGAAAGAAATCGTTACTAGCAAAGAGCTAGAAAGCCACAAAGAAATAGCCTAATCTAAGTAAATATCAGAAATCCGTAATAAGGGCAGGAGTATTTTGTATATACTCCCGCCCTATTATGATATTGTCATATACAAAGATAACGAAATACACCAAAAAACCACCAGCCTTAAGCTGATGGTTTTCTTCGTGCCGGCAACCGGAATCGAACCGGTACGGGTATTACTACCCATGGGATTTTAAGTCCCAGGCGTCTGCCAGTTCCGCCATGCCGGCGTCTTAAAAAAAAGATGGGACCTATAGGGCTCGAACCTATGACCCTCTGCTTGTAAGGCAGATGCTCTCCCAGCTGAGCTAAGATCCCATTTTAGTAAAACAGATTATGTAAATAAAGTGGAGCTTCAGGGACTCGAACCCGGGACCGGACGGTTATGAGCCGTCTGCTCTAACCAACTGAGCTAAAGCTCCTGATACTTGAGTCAAAACTCAATGACCCCAAGCAGGTTCGAACTGCTGTTACCGCCGTGAAAGGGCGATGTCTTAACCACTTGACCATGGGGCC
>NZ_AUKE01000019.1 GCF_000424585.1 Butyrivibrio sp. MC2013 | reverse complement strand
AGTCCTGCTGTCAACTTTTTTTCAGAAAAAAAAGACCCCTATACCATTTCTGGTATAAGAGTCTTATTGTCGTCACACTTAACTTAATGACATTGCCTAGTTTTTCCAGCTTCTTCAAACGGTGTTACATACAATTTCGACATATATATCATCTTCCCATAATATAATCCGATTCAGCCAGCATTCTATTCTCAAATGCTTTAACCTGTCTGTAGCATTCTTCAAGAGCATTTATAACATCTTCTTTTGTAGTTTTTTCATTAAAGCGTATCCGATCCGAAACAAACGGGGTTCGCCACTTCCAGTTTTCCTTCTGAATCCTTGATGGAAATTTATCATTTATGCGCTCACATATCTTCATTAGGTAATCTGGTATATTTTCTGAACTTAACGCCAACTGAATTCTGACATGCCTGCCCTGAGAGTTTGCGATTTCATAAAAATAATGTGTTTTCGTTCCCCAACCACTTGCGGCAATCTCAGCTTCCGGCAACAGCTTTGATGTTGCTTTTGTCGTGTATCGCACAAATTTCTTTCCACAGCGATTCTGGTCTATTTCAATCTCGCCAGCTTTCTGCTTTTCCATAGCCCAGTCAAGCATAATAGAGGCAACATTGAGAGACGTTCCTTGTTTATGTCCTGTAATACTTTCTATCTGATCATCATCTTCATCAGGAAATACAACAGTAGTTTCAACACCACATGCATTGAAGAGCAGGTTTAGCATTGACTTTTCATGTTCCTTATATGCCGTCTCCTTCCAGTATAGGCTTGCAACCTTGTCCCCATGTTTTTCCGTAAGTTCGCTCATAATACGAAGCTTAAGACTACCTTTAGCTATCATCTCCTTGAAGGTACTCTTTTTGGCTTCCGGCGACATATTTGAAAATTTTGAGTTAACATTTCTTTGAATAATGCAAAGATTACCAAACTGATCCACTCCATCTTTCCACTGTTCGAAGGTTCCCTCGGACGGATTCTGTGGATACCAGTGTTCTACAGAGTTCCTGAATTCGAAAGTGAAGTTATCATACTTATTGCGGTTTGAATTCCAAATAAGGAAATCAAGGTAATTGAATACAATATGCGGAGTATTTACCCCCATTGCATAGGAGCCATCCTTACATACATCAAAGAAATTCTCCCGTACTGCTTCTTTTGCAATATTTTCAGTTACAACATCATATTCAGCCATGTATTCATCGCTTGTATGTTTACATCCATCTTCGGATAACCACTGCAATAGCTTAGTGATCCAGTGCATAACCTTCGGGGATGTATATGAGACACGAAGTGCAGATTGAAGCATGACATTGGTATCGTTTCTCCAATTATTTGTCCGGTCCCATTCCCCGCTACGTGCAAATCGCGAATTACGATAGTATGGCTTCTTCTTGGATTGTTGACCTGATACATAGAGACTCTTAAGGCTCCACTCACCATCTGAATTATCATTAGCATATTCACGCTTAACGATATACTTGTCGAACAGATATCTTGTCCTCAGCAGGCAAATGATATAATCCCTTGCAAACTGCGCTTTATCATCAGCTATTTTCTTGCCAACCATCACACCATGATTGATTACTCGTTTGAAACTGTCTATCAGCTTCTTATCATCCAAGAGTTCTGCTATAATAGCAGAGTTTTCATCCTCATGTCTGATACCTTTGATCCATATGAGAACCTTAAGAGCGTGGATCAGAAAATACGGAAACTCAATGATGCTCTCGAAACGCACTCTGACATCATCATCCAGATAACCATCGTCATCATCAACCTTAAAATCTATATCAATAATATCTGCAATTTTATGACCATTCCCATTAACATCTGCCGCCTTGATCCCATTTACAAGCTTGTTCCAGTTATCCGACGGCAAATCATTCCACCCGCCGCCAAAGATGTTTTCACGCACTTCATTATTCTTACTTACGAAATGCATCTGCACATAGCCTGTCATATCGCTACAAGCATCCCAGATTTTAGCAAATAAAGCCTTTTCGGAATCATTTGGAAGATACCGCATAAGAGTAGCCTTCAAAATGTCGTGCTGCTCTAACTGCTCCCCGCGCGTATTCATAATCTCGAAATAACGATTAAGGTCTGTATTCTCCGGAACTTCGATACGATATACAATCACCTTTCTTAGTTTTTCCAGAAAGCTTTCCTTATCAAAATCATCTTTATTTATCTCTTCTGTTAGTATATCTATCCCTCGCTGGATTCCGGATTCAATCCGATCCATATCAAGTTTGCTCCTGTCATCCAACAACAGATCTTTGATATTCTTGAGCGTATAATTCGACTTTTCACGGCACGCAAATGTAAGAGTATTCTTGACTTCCAAGCCAAGACAACTCATCAGGAGATAAAGTGATGTAAGTCTCTGCTGACCATCTACCACCTCATACCTATCATCCTGCTTTGATACAATCAATGCTCCGATATAGTAATTTGTATCCTCTGAGATATCTGATATATCCTCGATAAGTTGTGTAAGCTGCTTATCCTCCCACGCATAAGCACGCTGATACAGCGGAATAATATATTCCATCTTAGTATCAAATATATTGCTTTCAGTACCTAACACCCTGAGTTCTGTTATGAAGTCACTCATTAGACACCTCCACTATCCCATTCATCTCCTTCAGCTTTGTATAAAGAGGCATCCATTTATTGCTTGCCGGAGCATCATTATCTCTTTTGATTTTTATCTGGAGTCCAGAAATCTCAGTATGCAATCTGGCAAAGCTTATCTTTGCAAACATTGGTATTGTATTCGAATAACGCTGATTGCTTTCATCACCGATAGCATATTTATTGATACTGTCAAATCCAAGGTTTTCCATATCTACTCGTATCATAAACGCCCAACTGAATAACTTCTTTACAGCCATCTCGTCAAAATTATGAAACTTATCGTAATAACACAGCAGGGCACAGTAAAATAAATTCTTGGTGTATCCGAATCCGGCTGATCCGGTCTTAAAATCAAGAACATCCTTTATTGTTGCAAACGACTTGTTATTATCTATCTCGGCTCTCACATCGCGCAAAAGATACATGTAATGCTCTACCATCTCAAAAAAGTCGTTCCCTGCAATAAAGGGTTCTGTAATCTGGAAATATGGCATAGCTTTGCTGGCTCTCCTTGCATATGAATATGTTGAGCCTTCACCAACACCCTTATAAGTATCAATCTCTTTGGCCGTAAATGGTCTGCTCTTAATCCCTCGTGACCAATTCCATACTGGGAACAGATATAGATCAAATAATTCTCTGATCTGAGAAGTATCCTTAGCTTCCCATTTAGTGACAGCATGCTCCATCTCATATGGATATTTCTTCATTTCTCGAAGATGATATGCCTTCAGCAGATCGTGAGGATCCAGTTCTTTACCTCTTGTGTTTTGTGAATCAAATAATTGGAATGCCTCTTCCACCTTATCAACGCTGATGACCACAACTTCAAGAATGTCCTCGAACGCCTTGATGAAACCATCTCTTGTCTCCTCATTCTTCAAAGAAAACCATTCCCTGATGAAATTGAAATTATTATGGATATTGGTCTGGGTCACTTTGTTGGCAAAGTCTTTTTCTAAAATACTACAATTAAAGCCGGGTTCAATGCACTGTTTCAGAAGTGTCAGAGATATAATACGCTGCTGTCCATCGACGACATCTGCCACACCATTTTCATTATTATGAATAATGATTGTCCCTATTCGATATTTAAAGCCACTGCGATACCTCTCAGCATCAGCTATTGAATTTGTGATATCTCCAAGCAAATCTGTAATATTCTGAATCGTCCATTTGTACGGACGTTGATAATCCGGAATATCAAGATTCATATTCAACAAATTGTTAATACTCTTTATCTCGGCCACTTATGTATCCTCTTACATTCTTTGTTAGTTTCTATGGCAACCGGTTCTATATCTCTTACTTTTTATATGCAAGGTATTCCGTGGGTACAAGCTCATAGTTAGTATCTATAGCCCCTTTAATCCTGTAATACTTCGCCTGACTACTATGGGTATTCATTTCATAAATCCGATAGATATAATAGTAATCTGACAGTCGTCTTGAAACCTCCACCTCATTAGGCGTCACATAAAAAGGTGTGTCCTTCTTTTCCGATGTCGCTTTAACCTCTATGTATATTTCGATTTCGTTCCCGTTTTCATCTATATCAGTAGAAATCAGATCATACCCTAATCCATCTTTTACCCTGGCTACATTTACCACTTTTTCAACCAAGTCCATTCTTCCAATATCTGCCAGTCTTCTTTTTTCGATTTCAACGGCGATGTCTTCTCCCCTGTTACCTTTTTTCTTACGATTCTTTTCACGTTTGGCCGCCTCCTCCGCTGAAAGGCTTCTTACAACAGATGTTGCTTTTCCAATACGTATTACCGTTGCTTTGTCGGGTGCTGTTTCTTCTATCAGCTTCATATCTGAAACATCTGTCAAATAGTTCAAATCATCACTCTGGATTACGTCTGACTCATCCTTGCCTTCATCAACCTCCCCAAATAGATTATCCCACTTGTCTTTTGATAAAACTCCAAGTACCGGAGCGGAGGATCCATCCTTAAAATAGATGTACCATATATCTCCCGCCGCAGCATTAAACGATTTTATAATTTCCTGATTGAAATATATGGTCATTTCATCTTTATCTTTCTTTGAAAACTTGCACGGAATTTTCATAACTGAAGTGCCATATATTTTTGCTTTGGGGCAGATCTCAAAGCATATATCCTGATTTGGTGTAACATTGACAATTGGAATATTCTCTTTTCCAATCTTCTTTACCAGCAACTGTCTGATTACACTTTTTACGTTATAAGTACCTTTACCAAGTTCTACATCAGTAAACGCAGTATATGCCCCATCTTCACATTCAAAGTATTTTTTCATTTCTTCGCTAAAGGAATCTGTCTGATTCATATGTCTACCCCCTCTGATAATTTCACATCAAAAATTATTTCTTCTATTGCCCTTACACATTCTGGTGTACGCTTTTTTATATCTTCTCCCCAAAATCTAATAACTTTCCATCCCTTTGAGGTCAATTCCTTATCCACCTCATTATCTCGCTCTATATTCCTCGAAATTTTGTTAACCCAGAATTCACCATGCTCTCCTTTTGAAATACGTTGTTTCTGCTGTTCCCAGTCCTTCCCATGGAAAAACTCACTGTCACAAAACACAGCTATCTTATATTTTGTGATTGCTATATCCGGTTTCCCTGTTATTTTTTTATAATTCTTTCGATAACGTATTCCTTTTTCCCAAAGCGCTTTTCTGAGTATTCTTTCAATGTCTGTATCTTTTGATTTTATACTCTTCATATTTTTTGTTCTTTGGGCTTTTGTAAGAACATCAGGCATGCCTGTTTTTCTCCAGTCGATTCATTGTAGATATCATGTTCTTCGCAATTTCTCTTACAACGGGTACGGCAACCGAATTCCCAAATTGCTTATATGCACGCGTGTCAGAAACAGGTATTATAAAATCCTCAGGAAATCCTTGTAATCTTGCACATTCTCTCGGTGTAAGCTTTCTTGGGGGTATATCATCACCCTGATCTATTAATATTTCACTGCCATCCTTGTAATATCTTGCGCTCAGCGTGTTCGTATACTCTGAGTCTTCATTAAACAAGGAAAACCCAAATCCATTTCCCTTTTTCTTATGTTCAGCCTTTCTTCTTTTGTGACCTTCGTACAGTTTTTCGCTGATTGTATATTTGGGGTCCACATTTTTCTCCAAAATATCTCCCAATCTCGTCGGGGTCTTAGGCGGAACCGGGAAGACAAATTCAAAGTTGTCATCAATGTCAAAGTACTTTTTATCAAACCCCACTATATAAATACGTTCTCTGTTTTGAGGAACTCCAAAATCGCCGGCACGAAGAACCGCCGATGTAACAGAATAGTTCAAAGCTTTAAGATGTTCCTCTATTACTTTATAAGTCCTGCCTTTGTCGTGACCTTTTAACTGTTTTACATTTTCCAGCAGAAATGCCTTTGGACGTTTTGCTGATAAGATTCGTTCTATGTCAAAAAATAAGGTACCTCTTGTATCAGAAAAGCCTTTATGAAGTCCAGCCTGAGAAAATGGCTGGCAAGGGAACCCGCCCAGAAGAACATCAAAATCCGGTATGTCCTTGTTTTCATCCACCTTAGTGATGTCACCCCAGATTTCGCCTCCAAAATTCATTTTGTAGGTTTTTTGAGCAAACTCATCCCATTCAGATGTAAATACGCACTCGCCACCTAACTCCTGAAAGGGAATTCGTATTCCTCCAATTCCGGCAAACAAATCTATATATTTGAAACTTGTCTTTTTCTTCTTTGTTTCGTATGGCTTCACCTTGGCAAAACTAACGATACATCGAACCATATCCGGATCCGGCGACACCTTTCCCGCCTCCCAGGCACGAAGCATTTTATCTCCATTTTTGCCCATACCAATAGCATCCGACATTTCTTTAATGCTTAACCCGAGCTCTTCTCTTCTTGATTTTATTACTAATGCATTATTCATTAGTTAGTTCTCCTTTACCTCTCGCTTATTTAAAATCTCTCGTAAATCTTCAGGCAAGTATGGTGGATCCTTTCTGTGAAGCATAGCATGACAATTAGGACAAACCGGTATCATGTCTGTAACAGGGTTCAGATAATATGTCCCACCATGATCTGCAACCTTCTCAATATGATGTACGTGGATAAATCCAGTGCCAATTACTCCATAGGTTCTTTCAAAATCAAATCCGCATATTTTACACGAATATCCGTTTGCAGCCAGACATAACTCTCTATTAACAGGATTTCTTTCATATCTGTCACTCAGTACCTCTTTTTTAGTTCCTTCCGAATATCTCTTTTCTTCCTCGATTAGATTCTCGATATTAAGAAGAGACAGTATTAGACCGGACGCTATTTTCGTCCATTCGCAGATAGCTGCTATTTCTGCTTCTTCCTCAAACTCTCTGTCAAGAATCTTATTAATTCTTATCTTTAGCTTTTCCCATTTCATAATCCACATATTCTCATCGTGCGGATCATAACCTATCTGGTTAATTATGAGATCAATCTTGGCGCCTTTATCCTTTATCAACGAATAATACGAAAGAAAATTATTTACTTTTTCGGAACCCGCATGGTTTATTTCATTGACGAACCCAGCCGCATATTTCTGTGGTTCTATTTCGATAATTATCCTGATTCCCTGCCTGATAAATATCGAAATGCAGAACAACTCCTCCATCTCGTTCTGCGGGATAACATTATATACAGGATCAGAGTATTCATACGATTTACTCACAGAAAAAGGAATATCATATAAATCCTCAAGCGAGTTTTTTATGTATTTGACATCATCCAACTTTATTCATCCTCTTCTTCCGGATCTGGCAAATCTGCAACCAGGGTTTTTAATATACGCGAAACCGCAATACGCATTTCTTCGTATTGTTCTTTAATTTCTTCGTTATAAGTTTTATGCTCAGCCTCTGCCAACGCCCAAAGCAACGCATCCATACCTGTTACCATCACATTTTGTGACAGAATTGGATAATATACCTTCTGATAATAAGGATGGCTTTGATTAATCTGCACCGCATGTTTTCCATCCGCTATACAAGGTTCCCACAACTGTCCATATTCAAGATCAGGTTTTGTTATAACCCTTACCTGTCCAGGTTTAGGATCAGAAATGATCGTAATCTTATGAGAAAATGTTCCGTTCTGGTTCTCTATCCGAACCTCATCAGGTTTTGTTACCGTGATTTTTGCCGCCTCTACTGATTTAGCTTTTTCATCAATATTTCTGTTTGACTCAGCATGAGCGTCTCTTTGTTCGGATTTTTTTGCCACATTTCTTGCAGTTCCATGTCTGTATCTTTCTTCCGCTGCCCTTCTTGGCGCCGGAAGGAAACTAGACTTTAAGTATTCCAGTATCTCCTCCGCAGGTAAAATTCTGGATTTCTTTATATCAACGTTAAAAGCATCATCCAAAGTGTGATCAAATGAAAACTCAACCCTAAGTAGCGATCCATGAGGCTCATTAATATACAGATTAAGCCAATCCCCATAATGAATCAGCCTGTTCTCCCTATATACGTAGAATCCCTGCATGTCATTACTAATTCGTGCTTCTTTAGAAGCCTGTGGTGTAGAAAAAGCATCTTTATTAGGCAATAGGTAAGCCCTGATAATAACATTGGACGATGTCCCGTCCGGCATATCTACGGGCACTTCTTCATTCCCAACTAATTCAGTTAATTGTTCTGACGGTACAAAAGGATTCCACGCCTCAATATCTTTTCCATTCACTGTAATTTTGACATTTGTACCTCTTGAATCTGTCTTATCAAGGAATCTCTGATATACCATAGCTATATGGAACTGCAAATCGTTTATCTTCCGTTTTAACGCATTTTGTCGGTTCCCTCTGTTACTATAATTTTTTAACAGCCGGTCAACTTTTTCCCATACCACAAGTGTCCCCGTTCCTTCGCCAGCTGTTTCATTAAGCATGGATAATTCATCCTCTAAAACATCTGGCAATTTAAGTTTCCAGGCATGTTTATCCGCTACATAATCCAAATCCCACTGTGCCTTTTTCGCTTCGGCAGATTCCGCTCCTCTGGAGATTACAGAAAGACATCTACAGAATGCCGTTGATGCCGTTTTTAACCCAAGCCCAAACTTTCCAAGACTTCCCAAATCCGGACGAACCTTTGATCCATATGTCATAGCATTCTTTAGCCCGTTAAGATCCATTCCCTCTCCGTTATCTGCAATATAAACCGTTATTTCATCCTTCGGATTCATGTCGATACGTATATCCACTTTGGTAGCGTGGGCAGCAATGGAATTATCTATAATATCTGCAACTGCTGTATTAAAGTTATATCCAGTATCTCTCAACCCCTCTACAATTCGTTCCGGATCTGGCGGACATATAAAATCCTCATCATCATTGATCACATTGCTGTTAATTGTAGTTTTGATCATTTTATCTACCTCCTCTTCGGCGACTTACTAAGCGCTGCTATAATATCCTCCGCATTTTCTTTCTCACCATCTGTCCCAATGACAGCGCCTTCGGCAATATCCCTTTTCCGTTCTAATCTGTCATTTACTACTTCTTCAACTGTATTCTCGTAAAACAGACGATAAATAAACACGGTCTTTTCTTGTCCACGTCTGTATGATCTTGCAGACGCCTGATCCTCTAACGCCGGATTCCATTCCAGATTATAATGTATTACATGATTTGCCGAAGTAATGTTCAGCCCAACCCCTGCTGCTCTGGGATTAAGAACCAACAAGGCGCTTCCACTAAAATTGTTAAACGAATCAATAATTGTCTGTCGTTCTTCAACAGGTGTCGAACCATTAATTTTTAATACTGGAATGCCGAAGCGTTCCGGTATATCCTCCTCGAGAATTCCAAACATTTTCTGATAAGAAGTGAAAAGTATTACTTTTTCATTCCTATCTATAATCTCCTCCACAATCTCGCACATTCTCTGATACTTTACAGAGTCGGTAAAAGGGCTGCTAGACATTTGCACATCACACAACCTTGGATGCGTACAAAACATTCTCAATTTCTGAAGCGCAGCGAGCCCTATAGCATTTCCATTCACTCCCGTGACACTTATTTCTGATCGAAAATCCTCATACAATTGCGCCTCCGATTCTGACATAGTTAATGGCTGTGGTACGACTATTTTTTGAGGCAAATCAGTTGCAACGTTTTCAACAAGCCTTCTTATCATCATGGCGCTTAGAATAGGTTCAATCTTACTAGCTCCTTCTGAATCATCAGGATACTCGCTTTTATACTCTGTAACAGTTCCCAAAATTCCAGGGTTAATGAAATCAATGATCGACCAAATATCGCTTAAATGATTTTCAAAAGGGGTACCGGTAACAGCCAACGACCATTCTCTCGGAATTCTTTTTGTGTATTTTGTTCTGTCGCTATACGCATTCTTGATATTTTGCGCCTCATCCAGAACAACTATTTTCCAATTGATCATCGAAAACAAAGAGGCATCACTAACTACGGTACTGTACGCTGTAACAACCACATCATACTCTTCAAGTTCCTTGTATCGTCCTGTGCGAAATGATCCATGGTGAATAACAACACTTAAATCAGGAGCAAATTTCTCACACTCTCTTTTCCAGTTCTGCAGGAGTGACACTGGAGCAACAACCAGCATGGGAGTCTTGTTTTCTTTTTTCATCTCCAGCATTACGGTAATTACCTGGAGAGTTTTGCCAAGACCCATTTCATCTCCTAAAATACAACCCTTATTCTCTTCAAGCATATATAGCATCCATCTATACCCAGTCTCCTGATATCTGTACAGCTTTGCAGCAAGACCTTTCGGTAAAGATGTTTTATTATCTATTGGTTTATCAAGTGCTGAGAGGATAACTCGGTTATCTATAACATCGCTTCCTGCCTTGTTTATACATTTAACCAGCTCGATATATTGATATACTGTAATTCTCCCCGTCTTTATAATATGCAGATCCTCAAATATTCTCTGTAATTCCTCGGTACATCCTGTTACATAAAACCACTTATTCCCAGAAATGCACTGGTCAATTATATGACCATCAACAATGTCGATAGTCTCATGATTTTTCCCAGCAGTTTCCAGCGAAAGGATTATATCCCCCTCATCACCATTCCTGAGACGGCATACAATATCTTCTCCTACTTTGGAAAACTTTATATCCGGCAAATCCTCTGATGGATGGTTACATTCTATTCCATCAACAGGTTCGCCATTCAGCAATCTAAACACTTCATTAGCATCCGGATGTAAGATTTCACTTGAATTTTTTAATGCAATATGGTTTTTATCAACAATCCAAGTATACATGGATGCTATTTCCTTCCTAATTTTTCTATACTCTTAGCAGAGATAGAAATTCTGTGCGGTTTATCAGTTGATGTATTGTATCCGGATTCAGGCTCGCATACAATTGACGTATTTTTATCTTCTGACACAATTTCAATGTCATATGTCTGCCCTTGCAAATTAGTTGTAAATCTCTCTAATTTTTTTGTAATCTCCTTAAGATTTTTATCGGAACCATATGCGTTGACGATATCACCAACATAACCCTGACTGGCATTAACCAGATTCAGCATATTCAATACAACCGATAAATAAAAGTCGCCTCTGTCAACCGTTTTCTGGCCTGACCACCATGAATAATCAGTAACAAATCTCCAAATTCTTCCTGCTCCCCTTTTTATACGCTGCTCATCATCACTGTATTCGGCATGAAGAATTCTCTCACCGGATTTTATAAATAGATCTTTATCCACAGAGGCGGTATCATCTCTAAGGCTTTTCGCATACGAATCAGTCCGCTGACCATTTATGTTTGCTATTTTCTCAAAATATGTTTTATACCGATACAATTCGCTATATACTCCTACCGCATATGACGCAATAACAAACCATTGATTTGGGACGAATATGTTCTTGGACGTAGGCGTAGTTATAACCGACGTGGCATTATAATATTCGATTCTCCATTTAATACCCTCAAGATAGGCCTCATACGCCTCCTTAAATTCATTTGTTAATTCAACATCCTGCCATACAAAGTCCTCGCTGTAATGCATGGTTGATTGTCGTATAAGCGCTCTCAGATCTTTCAGTATTTCATTGTTTTCCAAGTTCGCACCGCCTTTCGCTATACTCAGCAATTTTTTTACAATTCTTTCAAGATCCGCATCAGTTACGCCTGCAAATTCATCGAATATCTTCTGTCTGGATGCCCTGAGTCCCCTCTGATACCAACCTTTTCTCCCGTTATCAAAATAAGGATCAAATTCATCCCTCATGTTTTTTATATTGTTAGGATTCTCATTTATTAAATCCCCTATGCCCTTGAATGCTTCTGTAAAATTCTTATAACCCAAAGCATGGACAGCCTTATCATTACATCTGGACAAATAATAGGAAACAATCAAACCAATTTCTTTTTTATCACTGATTTCTCTCATAACCTAATCCTCCGGTTGTCCATCAACTCTGTCAAAGCTCACTACATCACCTATGTTGCAATCGAAGTACTTGCAGAGTCTCTCCAGCACATCCAGTGAAACCTTTTCTCCTTTTCCCATTTTCGCAATAGTCGTCGAGCTAATTCCTACCGTGTCAATTAGGTCTGTTTTTTGCATTCCTTTATCTATTAGCAATTTCCATAACCCGTTATAAGAGACTTTCATTTTTACCTCGCATTCAGATTTAAAAACATATTTCGCATCATAAAACAAAACCAAAACAGTAGCGCGCCGATCAGGTCAGTCGGCGGGGCCTACACCCGAATACGATTATACCATTCTTGCTTTATTAAGTCTACGATTATCTTTATAAATATAAATATTTGATTTACCCAGAAAAAGGAATCCCTTTGATTTCCCTTTGATTTCCTTAACATCTATATAACATCTATAACATCCATATAAATAGAGACCAGAATATAGGCTATTCCAATTCCTTATCCTGATCTCTGTTGTAAAGGTACTTATTTCTTAAAATTCTTTCCTACGGTTGGTAAAAAAACTACTTTTTCCCGTACATCTTATTCATCGCCCTAATTTCCCCGGCGAATCTCTCCACTACTTCCTCCGGGCCGACGATCTTCACCTTCGTTCCCAGTGAAAAGATCCATCCAAGGAACTGATCACTGAGGGCTACATCCACATAGGTCTCCGACCAGCCTTCCTTGTCTGTCTTATATATGGAGATATCCTTTCCGAAGCGATCCAGGAGCACGCCCACCATCTCATTCTGGAAGTGGAGATTTACCCTGACCTCTTCACCGCCGAACATTCCGAAGTTCATCCGGGCATAGGCAGCCATATCGAACTGCTTGAAATGTTCCTTACCTTCACGCTTCTCGTCCGTAAGCTCTATATCACGCATCTTATCTACGCGATAATGCTTGATCTTATCCTCCTCCGCATCAAAACCGATCAGATAATAGTTCTCATCATCCCATGTGAGTGCCCAGGGGCTGACTTCATAGAGCTTATCCTTTCTCCGCTCCATTTTCTTATCCAGGTTCCAGCGCAGGTACTCGAAGCGGATCTTCTTATTATTGGTTATGGCATTATGGATATCATCGACGATGTAGTAAATGCTCTCATTCATCGTCTTGATCCGTCCCTGTACCACCACCTGCCGCTTAAGTTGTGATGCCTCATAATTGCTGGCGAGACTCGTCAGCTTCTTTATCAGATCATTGGATTTCTTCTCCGTGATGAACTTCGAGGACTGTATCGCATCCACCAAGAGTTTCAGTTCCGCTATCTCAAACTGCTTTTTTCCTACATGATAGGAATAGCTGCGCCCGTTCTTTTCTCCGATTACATCTATTCCAAGGACTCTCAGCGCCTCCAGATCGTCATACAGGCTCTTCCGGTCAGCGGTGACACCGTAGCCCTCCAGTGCCCTCTGGATCTCCGGCATCGTAATATGATGCTCATCGTCGGTCTTCTCCGTCATGATACGGCTCAAATAATACAGTTTCAGCTTCTGATTGGTTCCCTTTGGCATGATGTGTACCTCCCTATAGGTTTTCTCGATTTTACCACAATTCAGGCGGCTTTACATCATTTAGTGGGAAAATTATCGTACACTCTTGCATTTCATCTATTGCATATCCGAGTCACCCTTGCACTGCTCATAATATGCACAGGTCATACAGATGCCTTTACAGTATTTATTCTTACCCCGGAGGCACTTCCTTACCCAGTATATGAACCTCATCATATGAGCATCAATCCCCTTTCAGCTCACAGAGAGCACCTTTTGCAGTCACTAAGAGCACCTTGCCCTTGGCTTTCTTCTTCATGAGGTCATACATACGACCGGCGCTCTTGCTCTCACCGATTACCGTGTAAGGGCTGTTTGCCACATAGCCGATCTTGCCCAAACCCTTAAGTTCGACGCGAATTGCCTCCTTGTCATACTCATTGTCAGGCTCCTTGATCAGCTTTACCTTCATCCCCTTCTTAAGGAAATCGCTGCCAAGATAATGATTCGTTCCTGTAATAGTAAAATATACTTCTTTCATGGCCTTACCTGCCTTTCTTTTAAACCTTCCAGCTATACCCACAGTTCTGACATACACACATGGTCTCTTTCTTATTAACCGCTTTCTGCTTCTTTCTGCCGAAAATTGCAAATATCAGAGCAGGCAGCGTAAAGAACAACCACTTAATCGGAACCCACCACCATCCAACACAGAGCCACCAAATGATACCGTGGTGCTTATCCTTAAGGGTGACCGTGTTAACAATCTGTGCATTTACATTTTCGCTATGACATTTAGGACAAACCATGATTAGAACCTCCTTTTTAGGGCGACTTGTTTTTTTGCTATGATACAAGTATGCATCTTAAGGTGTCCGATAAACACACCTCTAAAACGCCATTTTCTCGAACATATGTGCCGCTCCAAGCCGCTCCAAGCCTTATGAGCCATTTTGAGCACAAAAATAACGGGTAGCCACGCCGAAACGCAGCTACCCGCCATAGTTTTAATCATCCACACCCATACTCGGACATTTACTTGGTGCTCCCACCTCGGGAGGCTTTTTTTCACGTTCTGCGACCTCCACCTTCTTCTCCGCAAGAAGCTTTTTCATGGATACCCGCTTACGAACCTTCTTTACCTCAGCCATCCGCATCTCCTTCTGAGGCGCAGGCTCCTTCTTCTCTTCGGGATCCTGGGGGAGATTGTTGAGTACGTTATCAATCATGTTATAGTTCTGTTCTTCGCGCTCCTCCACCTTGGCAAGAGGCTTATACTCTGCAAGCTTGGCCAGCAGTTCCTTTGCCTTTTCGAGATCCTCCGGCAGTCCGTCCTCCTGATCTACGATCTCCTGCAGGTAGGATGTGATTCCTTCCGTAGTCCCGTTTTCGATGTCGTTCTTCAGCATTGCTATATGAGCCTCCGGATCCTCCACGGAATCCCTGTACTCATACAGGTCATAATCATAAGCAAACTGATTCAGCTGCTCCGCAAGGGACTGGGCTGTCAACTCCTCTGACTTCTGGACCGTCGGTCCTGAAGTTATCAAATCCTGCTGTTCATCCGGGAACCGTCCGATTACTTCCACTTCGGGATAGGCTTCCTTCATCCCATGCAGCGCTTCCATAACCTCTTCATTCTGGCTCATTTCCGGCAGATACATAAGTGCATCCAGGTCAAGCCGCTTACCCGACAGGAAATCACACTGCATATCTTCATAGGCAGGTGTTCCCACCGTATGAACATTGATCCCTACCGCCGGTATTCCGTTCAGATTGCTCTTTTCACAAAGCTGTTCATATACCTTAAGTGCATCCTCAAGTCTGGGGATACCCTCATGCAGCTCTCCGAAGCTGTGGAACTCACTGCTTTCTGCTACCGTAAAAGTCACCACCTGCTTCGGTGTTTCCTTCTCCGCTACTTCAATAGTCTTATTCTGTTCTATCTGTGCCGCCTTTTCCGTCAGATACTTCTCCACTCCCGGCAAATACTGTGCCAGAGTTCCGGTCTCTTCTGTATTGATCGGATTGATATCAAGCTCAACCGTACCAAAGAGCATCCGCTCATCATGCAGGACATTGAAGAAATCATCCTCCCGCTCACTTCCGGAATAGGACACCACCACATCAAGGTCTGAATCTGTATTCTCAAGCCCACGGCATCGGCTCCCGGATACGATCACATCCTCAACGGTCACATCCAGGCCGTAATCCTCCGCGATCTGCAGAACACGCTCCCTGACAGCCTCCTCGATCACGGAAGGACCCATGCCATCCAGAGCCTTAGTATCAAACTTCTCTTCCGTTTTTGCCCGAAAGTCTGATACAATCTCCTGCTCTGACCTTACAGCCTGTATCTCTTCCTGTCCGATGGCATCTGTTTTTTCCATCAGATCATCATAATCCACCGCCACAGGCATATCCTTCTGTCTGATATTTCCTTGCAGCTCCGTATGGGTATACCGGTCATGCTCCGCATCATATACAGGCTGTTTCAGCTCGTCAGTTATCTGCTTCAAAGCCTCTCCTATACTGATATCGGGATCATCCAGCACTCCTCCGTCCAGAAGATGATATTTCTCGTCAAATATCGAGTAATCAAAGCCTTCCTCCGTGCGCTGTATGCTGATATACCGGTCTCCAAGCTTATATGCGGCTTCATCCAGTTCCAGATCTGCGACCTTTTCAAGCAGGAACTCCGGCACCTCCGTAAATCCAAAACGGTCCACATAGAAAGCCTTATCCTCATCACCCTGATGAAGCACCACGATATCACTCACGGACATGGAATGCCCTCTGAAATCCTCCGGATGCTGCATATTAAACTGATAATACAGATCATCCAGGCTTGTTCCCGGTTTTAACTCTGACTCATAGACCAGGTTATAATTGTCCCTATCCACCTTGTTCCCTTCAGCCTGCAGTCTTTCCAATCCTTCAAAGCGGATATACCGAAGCGAATCATCTTCCTTCAGCTGATATATGGCAAAGCTGTCTCCATCTATGGGCAGTCTCTCCCGAGGCTCCCGCACGACATAAGACATGCTCTCGGACACATTAAACATCTCAGGACTCTCTTCCCTGAAGCTGAACCGTTCCTTTGTACCACCACCCACGATGATATGATCAAGCACCGGGATATTCATGATCTTGCCTGCCTCGATCAAACGCTTTGTCACGTCGATATCCTCACGGCTTGCCTTTACTGATCCGCTGGGATGATTGTGAAACATCATGATACTGGCTGCATTTGAGAGTATCGCGCTCTTAAACACATTCTGGATCGGCACATGAGCCTGATTCACATCCCCGATACTCACCACATTGAAATTGATGGGATGATTGGCTCCGTCCAGATTCACCACACAGCAATACTCCCTGTCCATTTGTGAGAGAACCTGTGCCATGACCTCCGCAGCCTTATCTGGTGTTGTGATCTGCTCCGTGCTGTATATGGGATCCGCCTCGGCAAGCTTAAGCCTGACTTTCACCTGCTTCAGTTCATATTCCTCAGCCATTCTGATCACCGCCTTCCGCTTCCTTATCCTCTCCCGCCAGTTCCAGTACCACACTGACGATGCTCTTATCATCCGCGTTATTCTTCAGATATTCTCCGAACTGCTCTACGCTCTCTATCATTACTTCCTTTTCTTCCATATTGCTTTCCTTTCCGGGAAAAGGATCCCGACCGGTGAACCGATCGGGACCTCCCTGTTTTTATAATGATGTCTGCTTACTCTTTTCCTCTGCAGGCTTTGGGGGCGACTGCTTTGCCACCTCACCTTTCTTTGCCTCAAGCTTGTCGTGGAAAGGTCTGCCGGATTCAGCCTTTTCAGGCTTCTTTGCGGCATATTCCACTTTGAATTCAGATACCTTACCTCCGTAGCTTACAGAAGGCTCGGATGCCTTACGGACTTCCACCTGAGTATCCACATAGGTGATATTGCTGTGCTGAGTCTGTCCGTCCTGTCTGTCCGCTTGTGTTTCCTGCTTCGGGGCATCATCATCCATATCCACGGCTTCATCACCCTTCTCATCCATGTTAAGGAGCGCATTAAGCTCCGCCAGACGGTCCAGCTTCTCGGCCAGCTCTGCTTCCTGTGCAAAAGGCTTCACCACTTCCACCTTAGCCGTTTCCAGCTGATGCTCCACATTTTCAAGCTTTGCTACAGCCTCCTCCAACTGTTTTGTCATGCTCTCCAGTGCATTGTTGATACGGGTGATATTACCGGAAGGGTCTGATCCGATTTCCACGTTATGGCTAAGGTTCCCTTTTAAGGTCAGTGTGAACTTCTTAAAAAATGAATCAAAGGTCACAGCCATCTTCATCCCCAGATACTCACCCACGGATACCGGTGTATTGGCAGACTTCATTTCCTTGCAGACTGCGATCAGCGCAGTTCCCGCTTCCTTTCTGTCCTCATAAGTCTTTCCTGCCACGGTCATGGCAAAGATCTCCTTATCGGCAGGCTTCCTTGCGTTGTAATCCGCGATATCAGCCTTCAAACCTTCGATCTTTTCCTTAAGTGCCGAGATCTGCTTCGGATATCTCTGTGCGATATCATCCTCCAACCGATACTTCTGACTGGTATGATTCGCCTTCATGAGCTTAAGCTTGCTGACCTGGATATCTAAGTCCATCTTTTCCTTGATGTATGGATTACCTGTTGCCAGAGCCTTAACCTCTGCATAGGTAAGCGCGGCATCGTCAATATCCTCACAGCTTCTGACCGGAGATTTGCTCGTCATGATCTGACCGATGAACTTCTGCTTATTCTCGATCAGCTGCCAGCTGTAGGCATCGAATGTCCCTTCCGTGACATACCTGAAGATCTTCACCTTCGGATTGGTATTACCCTGTCGTAAGATACGGCCTTCCTGCTGTTCAATGTCAGATGGTCTCCAGGGCACATCCAAATGATGCAGCGCTATCAGCTTATCCTGCACATTCGTACCGGCTCCCATCTTTGCAGTGGATCCCAATAAAAAACGGACCTGCCCGCTTCTTACTTTCGCAAACAACTCCGCTTTCCTCAGTTCCGTATTCGCATCATGGATAAAGGCAATCTCTTCTGGTGGCACTCCTTTTGCTATGAGCTTATCCCTGATATCCTCATACACATTAAAGGTTCCGTCTCCCTTCGGTGTACTTAAGTCGCAAAAGATCAGCTGCGCTGACCTCTTATCTGCTGTCTTTTCCCATATCTCAAAGGCTTTCTCCACACATACATTTGCCTTACTGTTCGGATCATCCGGCAGCATATCGTTCATAAGCCTCTGATCCAGTGCCAGCTTTCGTCCGTCATTGGTTATTTTGAGCATATTATCGACAGAAGAATCCACCATACGGTTACGCACTCTCTCTGCTCTCTCAGCCAATGACTCCACCATCTGCTTCTGTGCTTCGGACGGTTTTAAGGTCACATTCTCATACTCAGCCTCCGGCACAGGAAGTTTCAGCATATCCGGTGTCTGTATATCGGCACTTTCCTTAAAGAGCGCGATCAGTTCCGGCAGGTTAAAGAACTTCGCAAACCTTGTCTTGGCACGATACCCTGTGCCCTCTGGTGCAAGCTCTATCGCCGTCTGTGTCTCGCCAAAGGTTGCAGCCCAGGAATCGAACTGTCCCAGTCCCATCTTCTGAAGCGTCGCATACTGAAGATATCTCATGTTGGTATAAAGCTCCGTCATACTGTTGCTGATAGGCGTTCCGGTTGCAAAGGTCACACCCTTACCGCCTGTCAGTTCATCCAGATACTGGCACTTATTGAACATATCCTGAGACTTCTGCGCTTCGGTCTGTGCGATACCCGCCACATTTCTCATTTTTGTATAGAGAAACAGGTTCTTATAATTATGGCTCTCATCCACAAACAGTCTGTCCACACCAAGCTGCTCAAAAGTTACTACATTATCCTTCCTGGTGGTATCGTTCAGCTTATCAAGCTTCGCCACAAGGGATTTACGGCTCTTCTCCATCTCCTTGATGGTATAGCGCTCGCCCCGCTCCGCCTTTGCCAGTGCTATGGCCGTTTCAATTTCCTCGATCTGACGCTCTATGATAGCGATCTGTCTCTCCGTGGAAAGCGGGATCTTCTCAAACTGACTGTGCCCGATGATGACTGCATCATAATCCCCGGTAGCGATACGGGAACAAAACTTCTTCCTGTTGGCAGGCTCAAAATCCTTTTTCGTAGCCGCCAGGATATTTGCTCCGGGATAGAGTCTTAAGAAATCACTAGCCCACTGCTCCGTTAAGTGGTTTGGCACCACAAAGAGCGATTTATGACAAAGCCCCAGTCTCTTACTCTCCATTGCCGCTGCAGTCATTTCAAAAGTCTTGCCGGCACCAACGCAATGAGCCAGAAGCGTATTATCTCCATACAGAACATGCGCTACAGCATTTTTCTGATGAGGCTTCAGTTCAATATCCGGTGTCATGCCCGGGAACTTAAGATGTGATCCGTCATACTCTCTCGGTCTGGTTGAGTTGAACAACTCGTTATATTTTGCCGTAAGCGCTGCTCGTCTCTCCGGATCCCTGAAGATCCAATCCTTAAATGCTTCACGAATCGCTTCCTGCTTCTGACTGGCAAGAGTTGTCTCCTTTTTATTGAGCACTCTTTTTTCCTTGCCATCCTCCACCACTGTATCATAGATACGGGTATCCTTCAGATTAAGACTATCCTCCAGGATTTTATATGCATTAGCCCTGCCGGTACCAAAGGTACTGTGTACAAGGGTATTGCCATAATCGGCATTCTTGCCCTTCACATTCCACTGCCCAGTGATACCTGAGAACTGCACACCTACCACATCCCTGTTAAAGAGATAATCCGGTGTCTGGAAAGTTTCACGCATGAAGTCTTCGATATACTTCGGATCGATCCAGGTAGCACCGATACGCACCTCTATCTCCGATGCATCCAGTTCCTTGGGCTGCACACACTCAAGTGCAGATACATTCACCGCATACTCCGGATGATTTTCCGCATAATTCCTTGCCACAGACAGCTTCTCTCTTACATTTCCGGACAGATATTCATCAGCGGTCTCCCACTTATCAGTCAGAGGATTCTTAAAGATAACTCCTGCAAGCTCATCGGCTATCTCGTCCTCAGATTTACCTGCAAGCTCCGCCATATACGGCAGATCTACCCTTGCTTTTTCGGATAAGGATACAGCCAGCGCTTCACTTGCCGTATCAACACTGGTTACAACCTCCGCACGCTTGATGGTACGCTTCGTGAACATATCTGCCTTGCCTTCAAACTTTCCCTCATCATCCAGCTTCTCCAGTGAGCAGAGCAGGCAGTAGCTTGAATCCTGGTTAAATGCACGCTTATTTGTCTGGGAACTGATCAGACCGAACTTCTTTGAAAAATCATCATATCTGTCGTTCAGTTCCTGCTGTTTGGCCGTGATCGCCGCATCGGAATATTCTTCCATCTGCATATTGATAAGTTCCTGCGTACAGTCACGAATCCCGATCATCCCCTTGATGCGCTCTTCCATGCTTTCCGACACATCTGCAGGCTTCATGATACTGTTCTCACGGTAATAGACCTTATCATCCACCACACAATAGCTGTAATTCTTCACATTCGGATCCGCTGGGATAGTATCAAAGACAAGCTCCTCGCCTTCTTCCAGTTCTACCGCTTCATAGGTGGCGGAGATATTGCTGATTGCGTCTCTTAACTGATCCTCAAAAGGTCTGCTCTCATCCAGCAGGCAGGCTGTCTCCATACCGTGAGGTCCCGATACCTCAGCCATCCTACCTACGATCATCTCAGGATGATCTGCAAAATACTGGTTCATGGAGATACCATCTGCATTGGTAGACAGATGCACCCAGTCCGGCTCGATATCCATCAGCCTGTCACGCTTCTTGAAAAAAAGAATGTCGGACGTTACTTCTGTTCCGGCATTCTCCTTAAAGGCTGTATTCGGTAATCTCACCGCTCCTACAAGCTCCGCCCTCTGTGCGAGGTACTTTCTCACCTGTGGCGACTGCTTATCCATCGTCCCCTTGCTTGTAACAAATGCGACGATACCGCCCGGTCTTACCTTATCAAGCGTCTTTGCAAAGAAATAATCGTGGATCTGGAAACCCAGCTTATCATAAGCTCTGTCCGGTACCTGATAGTTACCAAAAGGCACGTTACCGATCGCCACATCAAAGAAATCATTCTGAAAATCAGTCTTTTCAAATCCGCTGATACGGACATCCGCCTTGGGATATAACTGTCTTGCGATACGGCCTGTGATATCATCAAGCTCCACACCGTAAAGCCGCGAGTCCTGCATCTTTTCAGGCAGCATACCGAAGAAGTTACCGACACCCATGGCAGGCTCTAAGACATTGCCTTTTTCAAAGCCCATATTTCCAAGTGCTTCATAGATACTGCGGATGATCACAGGACTTGTATAGTGCGCATTTAAGGTACTCTCCCTTGCCGCCTTATACTCCTCGTCCGTGAGCAGTCCTTTCAGCTGGACATATTCATCCGACCAGTTACTCTTGCTTTCATCAAAAGCATCCGCAAGACCGCCCCAGCCGACATACTGGGAGAGTATCTGCTGCTCTTCCGGTGTTGCCACACGATTCTCGCTCTCAACCTGCTTTAAGGTCTCTATTGCAGCAATATTCCTTCTGAACTTCTCCTTCGGGCCGCCTGCACCAAGGTGATCATCCGTGATGCGGAAATTCTCTGCGCCGGTCTTGTCGATGGCAGGAGCCTGTTCTTTACTCTCATCCCTCGTCTCAGGTACTAAAGCAAGATCATCGTCGGGTGTCGGTGAAAGATCATTCTCCTTTTGCCCATAGGCTTCCCAAAATCTTCCTGTCAGCCTGCGCGGAAATGACTCGTCATCCATAAACTCGAAACGGATGTTATCGAGGTCTTCCATAGATTCTGCTTTTTCTATCTTCTGAGCATACCTGCCGACTCTTACCTCATCAGATAGCTTTTCTTCAAGCTTAGTAAGCTCTGCCCCGGATAAACGGTCATAGACATCATTTTCATCCGTATGGATAGAAAAGCTCTCCTCGTCTCCGTCATGTCTTGTAACCTCATAGTGCAGGGTCTGCCTTTCACCATCAACATCGGCTTCAAGCTCATACTCCGCTGTATGTCCGAAGTTACTGTATTCGGCGCTGATATACTGGATGTTCTGAATATCATCCGCTGTCAGGACTTTTTCAGCACTTTCTTCGACAGGTTGTATAATCTCTGCTATCTCACGCTCTTCATCAGCCATTGCCCGATCCACTGTATTCTCTTCATCCGATAATTCCTCCGCAGCACTCTCCAGATATCTGTTTTCGAGTTCTTCCTTCTCTGCCTGATTCAGATACCGGTCTTCGGCTACAAGCTCACGGATACGCTTTTCAACAATATTCCAGGAAAGGATTGCTGTTGCATAAGGCTCCATGATACTGCCCTTGGAGAGTTTTATCCCCTTTGCATCATGATCCTCCCAGCTCTGATCATTACCGATAAGGGCATGTGACCTGCCGCCGGTCCCGTATTCATTTTTAAGAAAGGCAATATTATCCTTGCTATCGTGTCTCTGCTGAAAATACTCATAGATACGGAGCTTTCCCCCGGATACTCCACTGCCGCCTGTCAGAATAGAGTCGATCTCATCCTGCGTAATGAAGCTCTCCTGCTTGATATCCACCTCATCAGGTGTAGGAAACTCTATCTTCTCCGTATCAAGATCCGCAACCTCATCAAGCAGATACTCCGGTGATTTGATATATCTCCATCTAAGCTCAACCTCTCCGCTATCAAGTGCCGACTTTGCCTTTTCAAGCTCCGCGCTGATCGTGTTGCGCCCCTCGTGCGTAGAAAGCAGCTCCATAAGGTGTGCTTCCCCATCGGGATAATTATTTCCCGCAATCCCAAGAGACTCCGGCATCTCGTCCAGTCCGTCACGGAAAAAGAAGTAGATATGATTGGCTACTCTGGCGCGTTCCGTCTGATCAACAAGGAAGGCTTCTGCACGATTCATATATGTGCCGCCCTCGACCATTCCTCTGACATAACTTTCTACTTCAGCCCAGCCCATCTCAAGAACCGTATTCTCTCTTGCAGATGTGCCAAAGCCTGCCTTCATTCCGCCCTCGTCAAACCAGACGGACACGGGACTGTCGCCAAAGGTGAAGCCTTTCCCGGTAGTACGGTACTCAGCCTTTAAGAACTCTGCCATTTCTGTAGGAGACTTATGTTCCTGGTACTTCGCATAGATACGCTTGCGGCTATTCTCCATTCCTCCGCCGGTGCGAAGGATCTCGTTTATCTGGTTATCAGACAAAGAAAATGCAGCGGGTTTTTCGTGTTTTACACTTGCCTCCGCTGCTATCATATTTCCCATCTGTTCTTCAAAGCTTGGGAACAGATCGAAAAGATTCAGTTGTTTTAGTTCTTCCTCTGGGGGATTTAGCTGTAGATCAGCTCCGATAAAACTATCTCCTCCGCTGAGTTCCTGATGTTGTTCATCAGACCTACCCACTTCATCTGATCGTTGCGCTTCATCTGTTCGTCCACGCCCTGATCCTTCGCCATCTGCTCTGTCAGAAGATCCATCCTCTGATCTGCCTGCTCCTGTATCGTCAGACAATGTTCTTTCAGTGTTCCCTTCAGAAGCATCCCGCTGTAGACTCCTCTCCTGTGCTCCTTCAGAAAGTTCTTCCTCATCAGTCCGTACTTCGTGAGCATCCCCTCCGGCTCTTTGTTCGCTGTCAGGTTCGGGATCTGAAAGTCTCCGCTCTGAATGTACTCTATCTGCATAATCGCTCCTTTCCGCGCCTTTGTCTGCGCTCTCGATATATTCATTACCTCGCTCCTCACCACTTGGCGTTAAGGCATTATAGCCACGCTCTGGCGCATTTGCAAGTCTTTTCTCGCCTCTTTCGCTCTGGCGGTCGATATATTCTTCGCGTGAGGCTCTGACGGCTTCCTGAGCCTTCTCACGGTCATATATCGAAATGCTCCTGCCGATCTCACGAAGAATGGGACCGGATAATTCGGATGAAGCCT
Organism: Butyrivibrio sp. MC2013; assembly: GCF_000424585.1. Classification (GTDB taxonomy): domain Bacteria; phylum Bacillota; class Clostridia; order Lachnospirales; family Lachnospiraceae; genus Butyrivibrio. The sequence continues at coordinate 48,414 of NZ_AUKE01000019.1, read as the reverse complement.
CACCCATAACGGATAAAGATTCAATGGAGTTGAACTCATGAAGATAGGGAAACTCCACTCCCACTATATCCGCATCCATACCGCATCGTTCAAGAACCGTATAAGCGATACTTGCCGCCAAAGTCTGCTGTAACCTCACCTCCAGATTCAGTTCATCCAGTCCGTCGAGATAGCTGCCTTCAACAGACATTGATAACTGGTCTGATACGATATCCGGAGCCATCTCCGACGCGATCCTGTTTGCCAGCTCCATGATCCTGTTCTCAAAAGGCCGGCTCGCATCAGTCTCCCCGTAAATCTTCTCCAGAGAATCGATCACATAATTCTTATGCTCTTCCTCCATACTCCAGAGCCTGGGCTTGTGCCCTACAAACCTTGCTTCGTGCACATCTTTGACATCAAAAACATATTTCAGCCCCGATCTGTGCACCCCCTCCTCGTCAATGAGTGCGATGCCCTGCGCGCCTTTGTTGACCCAACAGTTCATCTTCTCATTCCAAAGTTCCAGTGAAGCACAGGCCGTTGCATCCGGTCTCTGAGCATGGATCAGCATCTGCTCTCTGAAAGGGTACTTGTACATATGTCCCGCCGTATGCAGAAACTTCTTCCACTGCTCTTCATCCGACACGATGGTCTTAGCCATGTACTCCGCAAGTCCTTTGATTTCATGGTATCGTCTTGCCATTTGATACATTTCCTCCTTCCATTTTTCTTTATAAAAAAAGCGGTGACCCTAAATCTTTCGATCTAAAGCCACCGCTTTGGTTACCGTATTCTGTTTTTCTTTTTTCACTTTATCTTCCGGTATAACGCGCTAACACATTATCTCTACAACTTGAATTTGCCGTTATTTGTTTCCTATGCCCAGATCGCCATCGCCAAAGTGCCGACAACGATCAGAATCAACCCGGCAAACGCCTTTCTGCTCAACTTTTCTTTGAATACGAAATAGGAAAAAGCGACGGAAACGATAATGCTGAGCTTATCGATCGGTACGACAACGCTGACGACGCCGTTCTGTATGGAGTAATAGTAACAGAGCCATGATGCGCCTGTGGCAATCCCGGACAGAGCTATGAATACAAGTTCTTTGGAATCAGTATTTTTCAGTTCAGCACCTTTACCTTTAACGAAGACGATCAGCCAAGCCATAACAAGAACAACACCTGTACGGATCGCCGTCCCGAGATTTGATTCTACATCCGTTATGCCGATCTTTCCCAGAATAGAGGTCAGGGCAGCAAAAACAGCGGAACCGATCGCGTAGGGCAGCCACGTGCGCTTTGTGTCCTTTGCTTCAGTTTTCTTCTTTTCGATCATCAGAAACACGCCTGCCGCAAGAAGTGCAGTACCGATCAGCTTGACCGCCAGATGTTCTGTCTCACTGAAAAGGATGATTGCGAGAAGCACTGTCAGAACCGTGCTGGATTTATCGACGGGTACGACCTTGTTCACATCGCCGACGGACAGGGCTTTAAAATAGCAGATCCACGAGGCTCCTGTCGCAAGGCCGGACAGAATTAAGAAGATGATAGATTTTGCCGATATTTCCGTGATCGTTCCGGCAGAGCCAACGATAAACACCATGATCCAGGCAAAAAGGAGTACAACGACCGTCCGCAGAGCAGTCGCCACGTCTGAATCAGTCTTTTTGATCCCGCATTTCGCAAGTATCGCCGTAAGTCCGGCAAAGAGCGCGGACAAAGCCGCCATGATCAGCCACATATCTTCCCCTTATTCATTGTCATATATTCTGGTAATTCTCGTCCATCAATTATCTCTAAGATAAATCCCGACTTTGCGTCATCCCGACAAACGGGAATCTACAGTGCTAATTCCAGCAGCCAGCAATCTACTTTTTGGAATAGTTCTCAAAGCACCATTTTGCGATCCTTATGATCAGTGCTTCCGGCAAAGGCTGATCATAGGGGATCCGTATCGTGCCCTTGCTTACGTCATAATCGGAGAGTTCCTCCGTAAATACAGCTATAGCCTCATCACCGGGATAAATGCCCAGATGTTTCTTTGATGCTGCGAAATGAATGATATTACGACCTTTCCAATAAGTGGGCATCGACCAGGAGATCCGTTCCTCCGCGTCCGGCAGTGCATCACGAAGGATCTCCCGGATCTCCATTAATCTGGGCTTATATTTCTCATCCTGGGCAGCAATGTATTCATCAATATTCTGCGGTTTCACACAGTAATGGTCCTGGTTTTGTCTGCTGAACTCTCTGCCGCATTTCGGACATTTCCATGCCATGGCTTCACCTCTTCAAATCTCGATTTGCTTAACCGTTTATACTGAAAGTTAAAGTGTATGATAGTACGGACAGATATTCTCGTAATGCCCGTCTTTCATTCTGAATCCACCCGGTATCGTTCCCAACTGCACAAAGCCTAATCGCTCATATAAATGTCTCGCATGCACATTGCTCTCAACTACAGCATTAAACTGCAATACCCGAAAGCCAAGTTCTTTACCTTTGGATAGACAATCTATTACCAGCTTTTCTCCAATATGCAACCCTCGACACTTTGAACTTACTGCATAACTTGCATTACAAATATGTCCACATCTACCGACATTATTCGGATGCAAAATATATAAACCAACAATCTGTCCATCGTCTTCAGCAACTCCAGTATAACTCTGCAATTCAAAAAACTCCCGGCCTGACACATCGTCAAGCAGATCTTCCTGAGGAAACGCTATTCCATCCTCGACAACTTCATTCCAGATTTCTATCATCTTACTAATGTCTTTTTCTTCATATTTTCGAATAATCATTCATATGCCTCCTCGTATCTCACTCCCTGACCATCATCAAAGCTACCACAAGAAGAATTGCCGGAGAGATCCATATCGTACCGGTACCGAACCTTGAAGAAAGTATCCCACCAATGCCGGCTCCTATGGCAAAGATAAAAATAATACCAAAGAAATGAAATGCCTTGTACAGGGATCCCTTCTCCTTCGTTCTGAAATACTGTGACAGGCTTTCCGTACCGCTCCTCAGATTGCCGATACACATCGTACTGGCATATCCATATCCATGGACCTTTCTGAATGTCTGCACCTGCATGGCACATGAAAATGATACCATGATATTTGCGAGCATACTTAACCCTGACGGCATAAACCCAACAGCCAAAAGCATTACGATCTCGATGAAAAGTATGATCTGTCTCCAGTGAATCTTGCTGCCTGTCTTAAACCTGCTCTCGATCCTTTCAGCCAAAAAAATACCAGCGGCAAAAGATATGAGTGGAAGCATATATCGTAACCCCTTATGCCACTCTCCCTGCATAAAATTCTGACTCATCAGTACCACGTTACCGGTCTGGGCATTAGCGAATACACCATCCCTCACATTATAAGTATATGCATCCTGTAGTCCTCCCGAAAATGAAAGCAACGCACTTAATCGAAAGCTCTCAGAGGTCTGCGTTTTTGCTATCGACATCTCTTTCCTCCAAATATGCCCATTAAAGTTATATCGACATATTTACCTTCGGATATTATAGCATGGCAAGCAAAAACATCAGGATAAATCTGCCTACACAGGATGCTGCAAATACACCCGCTATTACAAGTACAACATCCTCACTATCGTAATCGTCCATCTTCATTCCCCTCGTAAAGAATCGGGGCAGCCTTTCGACTGCCCCAATCCGACAACATTTCCTGCAAACGGTCATGCAGCTTTACGCCAGTGCCGTCTCCTTCGTCTTGCTTGGTACCGGATGTTCCCGGTTTGCTTCGTTTTTTGCGACTTCCGCCTTCTTCTCGGGAAGCTTCTCCTTCATGGATACACGCTCGCGCTCCGGCTTCTTTTCACCGCGCTCTGTCTTATCGGGCTTATCAGCCTGTTCAGCTTCCTTGGCATCCTTCTGAGCTTCAGCTCTCTGCTGCTGGCGTTCCTCCATCTTGTCGGCAAGGACAAGCTCCTTAGCCTGAGAATCATACATATAAACATGATCGGAAAGCCTTTCCTCTGGAGCGACCTGGCCTGCATTAACATCCTGCACCATTGCTTCCAGGGTATGTCTATCCATATCCTCATTCAGAGGCAAAACGATGGTCTCATGGATACTTGAAGGTAAAACCACGAAATCGCCGCCCAGCTTCTCGGAAATATCTTCCATTGTTTTAGCATCCAAAAGTGCGGCAGCTCCGTTAAGCTTGTCCGCATTGGAAAGCACGTACATGGAAGGATTCTCCTCTTCGGGCGGGAGCATGAACGCTCTGGGATCCCCTTCCTGGATTCCATCAGGGAACATCATATCCACCAGTACATCCCTCATTGTCTTGAACTCGATCTGAGACTCAGATAGATTCTGAAGTGCGATATCATGAAGTTCCTCCGTGGTCACTCCGTACTGTTCCATAAGATTGTTGGTGATAGGTGCGCTCATACGACCGCCTTCACCACCGCCGAGGTCTACCGCATATACGACTGCAAGATCCTCCACAAGAGTGTGGGGCTTATCTGCAAGGTAATCTGCGTTCATCTCGGCATTTACAAGCTTACAGATGATATGATCCTTCACCTGGTCAAAATCCGTAATCTTGCTCACGTCAAAGGCCTGTTCCATCTCATGGTTCACACGGATATCAGCGATATGCTGAAGAATATTCCCCAGATTCTCTCCATCCTGATACTGTGCGAAGAAGTTCTCAAGATAGATATTCGGAGCGATATTGCTGTCCTCGGTTCTGATAAGAAGACCGGTCAGCACGGTATCGTTATTCTTGGTCACATTCTGCAGATCGACAGTTGCATCTGCATACTTCTCAGGCAGATAATCCTTGATCTGTTCTGCCACACTTGCCTTAAACTCTTCAAAATCCATCATACTGCGCCTCCTACTCTGGCAGCCTTCTCGCGGCTGTTCTTCTCTGACTGTACCCTCTGCTCCAGCTTACGAAGTCCCTGCATATATGCGGTATATCTCGCACGCTGTGCGCCCTTGCTTACGCTTTCTGTTTCAACCTTTGGCATAGTTTTAATCTCACTCATCTTCGTTGTCCTCCTCAAAAATGAAATCCTCACGATCACATCCGTTTTTACCATGGATATAATCTGTAAACTCCTCCATCGTATTGGCATAATCTTCCATCAACTCGATGTGAGCATCCTGAAGTCGCTCATATTTCTTGCAATTCCTGTGATTTACGATCACGCCGGTGATAATACCTGTGACAGCAGCACATACAGCCGCAGCTGCCGCATAAATGATGTGTTTCTTCATGATCACTTCTCCTCCTTCTTCGGGAATTCCATCTTGAAATTGTACTCATAGCCGGTTGCCTGGGATCCGTCCTTCTTTGTATAGGAATACTCCCTGACACCATCCGGTATAAGATAGGCATTGTAAGTGCCGCCCTTCTTGGACTTGATACCTTCAACAAAGATCTTCTTGCCCTCAAGCAGATCCTTCACCTGCTCCTCGGAAAGCTCCTTACCAAAGGCTCTTCCAATGTTCATGCCGCACTTTTCAGAGCAGTACAGTCCGTACTTGCCTCTGATCACATCGCCTCCACACTTAGGGCACTTACCCAGTGCATCATTTGATCCAAACATATTTCTGTTCTCCTCTCCGACCCCGTTATAGGTCTTTACTAAATCTGTTACCATGTTCCTTATCCCGTTCATGAACTGCTCCGCGGAATATTCGCCTTTTGCCACGAGAGTTAATGCGTTTTCCCAGTCAGCAGTAAGCTTGGGACTCTTGACTACATCCGGCAGGACGGTGATGAGCTTTATTCCGTCATCTGTCGGGATCATCTGTTTCTTCTCCCTTTTTACAAAGCCATCTTTGACCAGCTTTTCGATGATATCCGCACGGGTGGCGGGAGTTCCAAGCCCCTTGCGTTCCACATCATCGCCCATATCCTCTGCGCCGGCACGCTCCATAGCAGAGAGCAGGCTGTCTTCCGTGAAATGCTTCGGCGGCTGTGTAAAGCCCTCAACCACCTTGCACTCGGAAGGCGAATACATGAATCCTTCTGTCAACGGAGGCAGCGACTTAAGCTCTTCATCCTCCTTTTCCATCCTGACCTTATACTCACTCCGAAGCGCCGCGTCATACCTCTTCCATCCGGGTTCCACCACAGTTGTTCCCGATGCAGTAAAGGTATTACCTCCGCATTCCAGTTCTGCCTTGATACTCCTGTACTGATACTTTTCTGCAGTTGCCATACAAAGCTTGGCAGAGATCAGCGCAAGGATCTTCTGCTCTCCGTCTGAAAGCTGTACATTGTGGTAGTTCTCGATCTGCACTGTAGGAATGATCGCATGGTGATCGGATACCTTTTTGCTGTTCATAACACGCTTAAAATCCACGCTCACCGTTCTTTCATCCTGCAGATATGGAAATGTACTCTGCACAACGGAAAGTACGTTCTTTGCCGTATCTTCCATATCATCAGAAAGGTATTGCGAATCCGTCCTCGGATACGTACAGAGCTTCTTTTCATAAAGCGACTGTGTATATTCCAGTGTCTTTTTTGCAGTAAATCCAAAGATTCGGTTGGCATCTCTCTGAAGTGTCGTCAAGTCATAAAGCCTTGGTGCAGCTACAGATTTATCCTCGGAAACTACAGATTTCACCGTAGCCGGATGATCCTTACAGGAAGCGGCAACAGAGTCAGCCCTTGCTTTGTCCGGATATTTTTCTGATACCGCATCCATTCCTGCTCCGATCAGATGGACTGTATAAAAAGGCGTCTTTTTAAAGCTCTGTATCGCTGCCTCCCTGTCCACCAGCATTGCAAGCGTGGGAGTCTGCACCCGACCAACCTTAAGGACCTTGCTTCTGTAAAGCACTGTAAAAAGTCTTGTGCCGTTCAGCCCCACAAGCCAGTCCGCCTGCTGACGACAGAGTGCTGAAGCATAAAGATTGTCATAATCGGATCCGGGTCTTAAGTGATCAAACCCGTCACGGATCGCACTCTCCTCCATAGACGAGATCCACAGCCTCTTGATCGGCTTTGAACATCTCGCCTGCTCATAAACAAGCCGAAAGATCAGTTCCCCCTCTCTTCCGGCATCCGTTGCACATACTATAGCGGTGATATCCCCGTTTTTCATAAGGTCTTTCAATACCTTGAACTGGGCTTTGGTGTCCTTCTTGATCACATATTTCCAGTCCGTCGGCATGATAGGCAGCGTATTGTATGTCCATCTTTTTAAGGTTTCATCGTAGGCCTCGGGAGTTGCAAGCTCCACCAGATGACCGACGCACCAGGAAACAATGTAGCCGTTTCCCTTAAGGTACCCATCGCACCTTTCTTTTGCGCCGATCACCATGGCGATGGACTGTGCAACCGAAGGTTTTTCAGTTATCACAAGCTCCATATGCTCCTCCTTATAAAGCTGCTTCCTTGGACTTTGCCTTGGCCTGATAGTTCTCCGCCGGCTTCTGCTCCGCAACAACAGCCTTCTTTTCCGCAAGCTTCTCCTTCATGGAACTACGGTCACGATCCTTATCCTTATAGGCTTCCACCATCTTCTTAAGGTCCTTATTTGATACCTTGGTCTTCTCGGTATCCCAGATAGGCTTGCCCTGTTCATCCTGCCCGACCTTTACGCTCCTGTGAAGTGTTGTTGTCCCATTGGCGGGAAGCTTGCACCACATGCCTTTACCGTACTGGTTCTCATGCACATGATTTGCCTTTACGACAAAGGTCTGCCAGGGGCGGTGATCATCCTTGTCCTGATTGGGAACCAGGATCTCCTTATACTTCACGCCATCTTTCCCCTGGAACTCATCACCAACGCAGCCTTTACCGAACTTAAGGGTGATCTCATCCATCTTCTTTTGACCATCCTCTGTCCCTTCCGGTTGTGCCTGCTCTGCCTTGCTGTCTGCAAACTGATCTGCAAGAGTCTTCTCCTCTTTGGCAGTCTCCTGCGTGGCTTCTCTTTTGGCAGCGATGTCATCCATCACATCCTGTACCACTTCATTTGTTGTTCTTTCGTCCATGATCTTCCTCCTTATCATGATCAGAGCCGGGGCTTTCGCCTCGGCTCTTTATACTTGGTGCATGTGCACCGGTTTATTGGTTTATCTCTTACTCTTTGTCAGAGTCAGATTCATAAGGATCATCATCCTCGTCAGCATCCTCTATGGTATCGGCCACATCATCAGCTGAAGGCGCGGGTCTCTCAGATTCCTTCTTCTCCGTTTCACTAAAGAAATCATCCTCTGAGGAAGCCTCCTCTTCGGATTCATAATCTTCATCCTCGTCCTCTTCGTCCTCATCCTCTACAAAATCTCCGTCCTGCTTCTTCTTTACCACCTTGAAGTAATAAGCAGCACCGATCACTCCTGCACCAAGGATACCCATGATAAGATATCCCACCAACGGATTGCTCTTTACAGGTTCCTTTTCTTCCTCCGCAGGCTCTTCAGAAGGCTCTTCTGTACTTTCCTCTGCAGGTGTCTCAGTCGGAGTAGCCACCTCATGTGTCTCCTCATAATCCGTATTGTTATTCGGGAGTGCGCTTTCCGTCACAGGGATCTGTGATTCAAGGGCCGCAGAATTCTTAGGCAGTGTTTCGGAATTGTCTGTCGTTACATTGAGCAGATCGTTCTCCGTGATCTCCGTTAAGAAGTACACCATTTCCTCTTCGCCATCACGGTCAATGATCAGATAAAAGACCTTACCGCTTGCAGCCTCGATGGTATAAAACTCTTTGCCAAGATTCATATCTTCGCCCTTTTCATCATCCGATAACGCTGCTTCTTCTGCATCAGCCCTGGCGAACTCCTCCTTTTTCTGCTGTTCCGGAGTCTTCGGTGTCTGGCTTGTGGTATTGCCGTTACTGTCAGTCTGTGTATGCTGAGTTACAGTTGCCGTGGCACTGGAAGGATTTGTCGCCTCCGCACTGACAGGCAGCTGTTCTGCGGGATTGGAATCATCCTCTGACTTTGGATCCTTATAGTAAGGATTTTTCGTCTTATATACCTCAGACACATTGCCGGCATTATCCATAGCCGTAATGGTGAAATACTCATAACCTGCATCAAACTGAGACAGACGGATGTTCAATGTTCCGTTTGTAATGTCATCCTTAAATTCATATCCGTTCACATAGATGACTTTGATCCCGGACTCTGTATCAGATGCCTGTACCGTAAGAAGTCCCTCTGATACTGCCGCATTAAGCGTAGGCTTTGTGGTATCAAAACAGTTGATGGAACGGCTGCGCTCATAACTCTTATCATTCGCATCCGTTACCAGGACATATACAGAACAGTTCTCCGTGATCTCGATATACATATCCTCGGTAACATCCTGATAGCTTCCGTTCTGTCCGATCTTTGCCCTGACAGACTTAACTGCGAAGTTGCCGGTATCAAGGATATCCTCAACTTTGAACTTCACCTTTACAGAGCTTCCTCTTCCATACCAACCGCTTGGTGCGTCGATGGTGATCTTCACACTCGGATCCTTGTACTGGCAATCCTTATAGTTTGCACTGCACACAGGGCAGTCCTTGTTGTAGTCATACTGACTGCACTTATGCTCACAGATACACTCCGGTTCGGGTTCAGGCGTCGGCTCCGGTGTGGGTTCGGGATCATCTCCCTCTTCTCCGCCTTCCCCGGATTCATCACCTTCACCGTTGTCGGAATTTCCGTTACCGGTTTCTCCGTCACCGGCATTTCCGTTATCGGTATTCCCGTCACCGGTTTCTCCTCCGATCGTCTCACCGTCTGTAGCATCTCCTGTGCCATCACCGGGATTCGTATTATCACCCGATTCATTCCCGGACACATCATCTTCCGCATATGCCGTGACAGCATTTGAAGTGTTCGCAATAAAGGCTCCCACCGGCAGTGCAAAAAGCATCACCGAAAGGATCAGCGATGCCGTAATCCTACGAAATAGTTTCTTTTGCATGATTTTGATTCTCCTTTTCTTTCTTATCTTCCGTCACCTCCAAAGGCTCCGGCTTTTCAGGTTCTTCGATCTCTTCCTCTATGAACTCCAGAACCTTCTGTAATTGTTGTTTACTTGCATATTTGAGCTTAAGAAGCTCGTCAGCGCTTAAGTGATGCCTTGCAAATATCTTTTGCGTGGCAGCTGCGACAGCCAGATCACGTTCCCGCTCCAGGTCGGATATTTTTTTGTCCATCTGCTCGTTATACGCCTGCTTTTGCGCTTTCCACTTCTCGATCAGCTCATTCATCTTCTCAATCTTCATAAGCCTCCTCCGTGAATCTATGGTGAAGCAGGCAAACGACCAAAGGCATAGAAATGATTCTGCCAGTATGGCGTATTGATCGAGGTATACTTGATGGGATCACCGCAGTGGATCATCTGTCCGTTTCCGGCATAGATTCCTACGTGGGTTACCGGATTACCGGAGTTGTATGTTCCCGTGAAGAAAATGATGTCTCCTGCTTTTGCCTCCGATGCGCTGATATGCTGGCACTGGTTATAAATGCCCTGTGCTGTTGTCCTCGGCAGATTGTAATAACCACTGTGGGTCACCACGTAGCAGACAAATCCCGAGCAGTCAAAACTCGTTGAAGGACTTGAACCGCCCCATACATAAGGGTATCCAAGATACCTTTCCGCCTCGTCAAACAATGCCGCCACATCACCGTTACCACCTATGGGGTCCGTTGTGCCATAGATCGAACCGTCTCCGTTCTCAAAATAAAAGAGTGGATTGTAATACTCTCCACTCGCAAGGCACTCCAGATGTAAATGGCTTCCGGTACTGGATCCGGTATTTCCTGTTTTTCCTATAACCGCTCCATGCTTGACAGTCTGTCCGGCAGAAACATTCATACTCGACAGGTGTGCATATTTCGTCACAAACCCGTTCGCATCTTCTATGACGATATAGTTTCCGTATTCACTGTTATACTCTGCCGTTGTTACCGTTCCGTCCTGTGCCGCATAGACCTCTGTACCTTCCGGAACCGCTATATCAATCCCGCGATGGAACTGATTCTCTCCCGTGACGGGATTCTTACGATATCCGTAATAGCTTGAGATCAGGTTGTACCAATCGACATCAAGAGGCGTGTAAAACTGCTGAAGTGCACCGTTTGTAGCCTGATAAGCCACATAAAGCGAACTGGCATCATCATTCCCGGTAAGTCTGTCCGCCACGATATCCTCAAGCGGCTTTCTGGTCAGCTCCACATCAAGGATCGTTACCGTGTATTCCTCTTCCACTTCTTCCTCTTCACCTGTTTCTTCATTGGTCTGCGTGACCGTTCTTGTTCTTGTTTCTTCTCTTGGCGTAAGGGTCAGCTCATACATTTCATTAAAAAGTGATTCGATCTCGGCATCACAGTCCGCAGCCACCACATTCACCTTTGTCGCTGAAAGATAATTGATCAGCGTGAACGGATTATGCCCGATCTCTGCAAGGTTATAGTTGTACTCGTCGTAGTCCGGGTAGTCCGTTTCAATGGAATCAATGGTATTCTGCAAAGCCATCTCCCTTGAGGTCATAGCCTCATCGGATGCATCCAGCTGTGCAGGCACACTCTGGTAGCTCCCTGCCATGGTCGTTGAAACCCCGCCGTTAAAGATGGCAGCACAGCTCGATACACCCGCCGCGATCAGCATAAAGAAAAGCCCGAAGAGTCCTATAGTTGCGATCGCTCCTATGTGCTTCCGGGCAAATTCCTGTAACTTTCTTGCGATTGTCGTGGTTGTCTGAGCTGCTTTCTTGGCGTATCCCGCCGCCTGCTTTGCCTCCGTTCCTTTCCTTAATGCTTTGGCATATTCCCGCTTGATCTTCTGTTTCTGCAACCTCTTCTGTATGGCTTTTTTCTTCACCTCCGGGTGTTCTTCCAGAAACTTCTGATAACGGAAATTGACTTCTGCCTTAAACTGTTTCTTCTCCAGAGCTGCTACTTTGTTGGCACGGCGGGCATATTTGTCACGCTTAAAACGTCTTGCATAATCTATCACCGCCTCTCCTGCCTGTTCAGTCTTATGAGCACCTTCGACACCTGCGTTTTCCTTTTCATTTTCCGCGATCTTCTGGTGCACAAAGCCTGTGGCTTCCATCGCAGCCCTGCGCTGTGCCGCCGTTATGGGATTTCCGTTTTTTGGTCTCTTTGGAACTTTATTTGTCTGAAGCTCATAAGTGACCTTCCCCGTCTTTTCATCAAAGTGGCGTACCAGTTTGTATTCCTTACGCTGTGGCAGCTTCTTACGCGCCTTTTCTGTTTTCTTTCCCGCTTTTTCTGCTTTCTTTTCAAGCTTGTCCAGCTTTTTGCTATCCAACTCAGCTCCGGCTTCCTCCACAAATCCTGTCTTATCATGGAAATCACCGTCTGACTGTATGAAGCTGTCCTTAACGCGGGTCCGCGTATCGTGCTGCCTGTGAATGCGTCTTGCTCTTGTCTCCTCGCGCTGGGATGCATATTCGGTATTTCTTTCATCCTCCTGCTCATGCTTGCTAAAGAACTCCTGATTTGCCTTTCTGCTCTGCTGTTCAGACTTGGAACCGACTTTGTTCTCAGTCCCCTGCGTGAACATCTCCTGCGCCTCGGAAACAGTTTTTTCCTTCGGGGATAAATTCTTACCCCCGGTCTTCGCGGATCCTTTCGGACCCGCTCTTTCATTCTTAAACTCTCCGGTATCAGACTTTGCGTTAAAGCTCTCCTGCTTCATGGCATTCTTCTTTAACACATCATCCTTTGCCGGATTATTCTGTTTCTTTGCCATCCGCATCATCTCCCTGTTTAGCTGCACCCGCCGGCTCGTCTACTTCCTCCGGCTTCGTATTCATGATCTTGTATGTCTTGGTATCTGTAGGATATCTGTCAACAAACGGGATCACTACGTCATTAAAAAGAATGAGTCCGCAACCTGATTCAGAGTTTGTTACATACTGAAGCTGCTTTGCTGAAAGCCCCAGCTTATCGGCCAAGATCACCTGGTCCTTTGCGTTCTGATTCAGAAGATATACAAAGTCACTGTTACCGAGGATTCCCTCGATCTCTTCCGAACGCAGGAAATCACCAACGTTCTGAGTCAGTCCCGTAGGAATTCCGCCCCACTTTCTGAATCTTTTCCAGATCTCAACAGAGTACTGTGCCGTCTGCTTATCACGAAGGAGCAGATGGAACTCATCACAGTAGTATCTGGTCGCCACATGTCTTTCACGGTTCCTTGATACTCTGTTCCAGACCGCATCCTGCACGATCAGCATGCCCAGTTCCTTCAGCTGTTTTCCCAGGTCTCTGATATCGAAGCAGACAATACGGTTCTGAGAATCCACATTTGTTCTGTGATTGAAATAGTTCTGAGAGCCATGGACATAGAGCACAAGGCTGTTTGCGATACGTACCGCTTTCTGCCTTGCATCCACTGCAAGCTGTTCTGATACTGCTTTATCCGGCTCGTACTGGATCAGCGCATTATACAGGTCTTCCAATAGGGGCATGTTCTCCGGTCTCGGATCCTTAAAATATTCATCGTAGATCTTCTCGATACAGCGGTCGATAATACCCTTCTCATCATTAGCAAGGCCTGTCTCACCGCCTGCGATAGCATCACAGAGCGTGATAAGGAAGTCTGACTTAAGCTTTAATGCTTCTCGATCATTCTTATGGGATAACTGGATATCCATAGGATTTAAGTAATCCTTTGAATTGGTTGCCAGCTTTACGACTTCACCTCCGAGTGCTTTTACAAGCGGGTAATACTCACCCTCAGGATCACAGATTAAAATGTCATCCCTTGATACCAGGAAGCTCCCAAGGATCTCTCTTTTTGCTGAGAAGGATTTACCGGAACCGGGCGTACCTAAGATTACGCCGTTCGGTGTCCTGAGTTTCTTACGGTCTGCCATGATCATGTTGTTGGATAAGGCATTAAGGCCGTAATACAATGACTGTCCCTGCTGGAACAGTTCCTGTGTATTGAACGGTACCAGGATCGCCAGGTTCTTTGTGATCAGATGCCTTCCCTCTTTTGTATCATTGATACCGATTGGAGCTGCGGCATTCATAGCCACTTCCTGCTTATACTGAAGATCGATCAGTCTGCAGTTGGCCTGCTGAATGATACCCGATATCCTCTGGGTCACACTCTCCAGTTCCTTCTTGTTCCTTCCGAAACCGGATATCAAGATCGTGGTCCAGATAAGCTTCTGGTTACTGGTATTCAGATCATCCAAAAGTTCCATGGTGTTCTTCTCATACAGAACGATATCCGTAGGTAAGATATCCATGTCATATCCGGCTCTTACTGCCTTCTTCTGCTCGTCGATCTTGGTCTTCTGTACATCGGACAAGGCACGTTTCAAGAGCTTGATAGCCTCAATCGGCTCTATGGTCTGCATATGGATGGATATGGATATGTTGCTGTCGATATCCAACAGACGCTTCAAAAGCTCATCATTTAACTTCGGCGATATGATATCCAGATACTTGGTCGCGCCAAACATATGCCCCATCTTGTATCTTCCGGGGAAACGGAACTCGAAGCCCTGCGGTGCGATATAATCCTTCACACTGTTGCCGGACTCTGCCATTTCCTTAAATGAAAAATGGAAAGGTTCCATCTTGTCCTGGTTGAAGAACTCATACAGGACTCTGAGGCGTTCCTTTCCATCAAGGGACTTGGCATTGGTACCAAGGTTTCTTAAGTTCTTTATGATATCCGCTTCGATGCTTATGAACCTCTGGCGCGCTTCTTTTAAGTTCTCCGCTTCGATTCCGAAGATTAGGTACTTACTTTTGATCACGCCGTTATTACCTCTTGAGGAAAGGTTTTTGAGCATGTCTGAAAACTCCTCACGGATGTCATCAAACTTATCTCCCTGGGCGGCGATATCAAACTGCGCCGCAAGGACTTCTTCATTCACATGCCTGTTAAAAAGGAAGATCTGAAAGCCGATACTGGGATCAAAGTAATTGATCAGCTGTGAGTACAGCCCCAGGATATCTGCTCTCTCATCCTCATCCAACAGGACATAGTTCAGATCGAAGAATTCGATCATCTTCGTATAATAGTTTTTTCTTACTTTGCAGATGCCGTCCTTATACATCTTGTCAAAGGTTATGGTTTGCTGCGTGGAAATCTGCTTACCGGACTGTACCGGATCTCCCGATAATTCTTTCTTAAGCTTCTTTAGTTTCAGATGCTCAGAAAGCGTAAGCCCTGTAAACTTCTGAAAAAGCGATACGGTATTGGCAGGCTTCTTAGCCGGCCTGCTTTTCTGTTTGACCGTAGCGCTCTTCTTTCCACCTTTTTTGTTTGCGTTCAAGAGCTTCCACCTCCTTCTCTTTAAGTTCTCTTTCTTTCAACTGCTCGTAGAGGTTTTCTACCTTATATCTGCGTATCCCGGGCCGGATAAATTTCATCTCAATGACCTGCTTTAAATACTGCTCCGCAGGCACTCCGTCCTTCTCATACATTGCTATGAAGAAGAACGGGAGCATGACTGCCACCATCATTAGGGCAGCCACGTCCGTCCCGATTACCTTTCTTGTCAGCAGATAGAAGGGAATACCAACCACGGCAGCCGCTCCAAAGCAAATGACCTGGCGCTTGGTGAAGTTTCCGATGAACTTCGACTTGATCGCCTTGGGGTCTTTTGCCACATCTACTGCGATTGCCATAGGCTCGTCACCTCCGTCTTTTAATGTGCATTGAGGATGCTCTTTGCAAGAGAGCCTGTCTTAAACAAGGTAAAGCAAAGCACCACGGTATAAGCCATTACCTGCCACAAAGCTGAGTGCAGGTTTGAAGCCACCGTAACCGTGTTGACCAGGACTGCATATATCGCAACGCAGACCATGATGAAAAATCCCTGAAAAGCCAAGGCTATACATCCCTTGATATAGTTTGATCCGATACCGCCCCATTCCCTGTTTACAAGGGTTGCAAACGGCACCGGTGCTACCGATACATAAAGGTAGATTTCGATCATACGTCCGTACAAAATGACGGTGATCAAAACGGACATGATCTTCATACAGAAGCTGCAAAACATCGTTTCTATGCCGAGACCAATTAACTCACCTATCTCCATGGTTGACAGCTGCGATGAGAACATCGACTGGATGGTTGCTCCGACATTAAGCGCAGTAGAACCCGTGATCGCAGTGGCGGCTTCATTTACCATGTGACCGCCAACATCAAAGATCGCCATGACGATATCCGAAGTCTTGCTAAGAAGCATTACTGCGATGCAAGCCTTAAAGAGATACCGGAAGAAAAGCGAAGTATCGAATTCATGCATGTTGTTTTTGTCTATGACCATCGTGATCAGCTCATAACATAGCACGTAGGTTATGATGATCCCGGCTATCGGTATGATGACCGTATCTGACAAGGTCTGTATCATAGTGAAAACGCTGGCATTCCATGCGCTTGGGGTCTGACTAACCTCTCCGGCGATGGTGCCTACCTTTGTATTCACATCGGTAAACATTCCTTCGAGGTTAGACATTACCCAGCCTTGCAGCATTTCCTTTATGAGTTCGGTAATCTTCTCAACGATAGTATTCATCTATCGCGAAGTTCTCCTTATGAAAAGAGAGTTGTGAGCTGAGGGATCACCGTCTGGGCGATGATTACGATACCTCCGCCCGCCATCAGCTGTTTAATTCCCTGGCTCTTTGCACCGGGGTTATCATTTCCGTAGCCCTCAAGCAGGTTGATGATTCCCCATACGGCTACACCCGCTCCGATGGCGGTTACGACGGTCTTCAGTGCTGTTACGCTATTAGTAAAAAATCCCATTTCTTTGTTTTCCAAAATCTTATTTCTCGGTTTTTTTGTTCATAACCGGGAGTGATCTTGGATTTCCTCCTTCCGATTGTTTGAAAAATGTTTACGTTACTTCCGGAAGGCATAAAAAAGCCCTGCGCCATCTTCTCTTGTGATAAAATGAACACAGGGTCTGGTTATGCCATTCCCGCTTGGGGCAGATGATGATGTTTGCTTGGTAGGCGCTCATCGTCTGCTTCCTTTATTCAGTTGTAGTAGCTCCGGTATCAGGTTTGCTCTTATGAGTCCGTTTAGCCTTATGCCTATTCAGTTGTCAGGCATCATCTTCGACGACACCCATTTCGTATGTTTCCACGATCTGACTCTTTTTCATCTTCAGCTTCGTAGATAAAAATGCTTCGACATCAAACAGGTTCGCTTCATCAAAATCCGACAGTTCTTTGTACCGCTTATGCTTTGTTATATCAAACTTGTCTGAGAAAAATGGTCTCACGCCTCTAAGCTGCATGATACATTTCCCGCCGTCCATGACTGCGATCTCATCCTGCGACATCAGTTCTTTCCCCGTTTTCTGATAATTCAAACCGTAGGACGGGGACTGTCCTCTGGTATCCGATGTATTGTAGAGGTCAATGGTCTCTTTACCCAAAATCTCCGACATCTCTTTCAGTGTCGTCTTCTCTTTTCCTCCCAGGAACAGGGTGGTATCACAGTTGCCCTCTATCGTATCGGCATTATCCTTGTAGATTGCTTTCAGCTGACTCTTTGACTGCAAAATAATAGAAGCAGAGATTTCCCTGCTTCGTATCGTCGCGATCAGCTTATCAAATTGTGGTATCTGGCCGATATTGGCAAACTCGTCCAAAAGAAATCTCACATGAACAGGCAGCTTGCCGTTATGCTTATCGTCAGCGCATTCGCATAAAAGATTGAACATCTGTGACTGCATCATCGCCAGTATAAAGTTGAAGGTTCCATCGGTGTCCGACATGATCATAAACAGTGCGGTCTTTCTTTCACCGATCTGATCAAGTTCCATTTCGTCGTATTCTGTCAGGTCACGAAGCTCCTTGATATCGAAGGGAGCAAGCCTTGCACCGCAGGAAATCAAAATAGATTTCGCGGTCTTGCCGGCCGCCAGCTTATACTTTTTATATTGCTTTACAGCAAAGTGATCCGGCTCGTCTGCTTCCAGTTCTTCAAAGATCAGATCTATCGCATTTTTGAAGCTCTCATCATCCTCTCTCGTCTCCGACGCATTGATCATATCTATGAGCGTTATGAAGTTTTGTTCCTCTTCCACACACTCATAAAATATGTATCCAATGTATGCCTGATACAGCAGCTTCTCTGCTTTGACCCAGAAATCCTCGGTGGCCTGTTGTCCCTCGCCTTTGGTGTTTACAATGAGCGTATTCACCAGTTTTAAGATGTCTTTTTCATCGTGAAGATAGGCGAAGGGATTGTAGTGCATCGACTTCTTGAAGTTGATCGTGTTGAGTACCTTGATCTCGTATCCGGCATCATAAAGCATTTGGCCCACTTCGAGCAAAACGGTTCCTTTCGGATCCGTTACCACATATGAAGAATGGAGCTGCATCAGGTTCGGTTTCACAAAAAAGCGAGTCTTACCGGAACCTGATCCACCTATGACCAGGATGTTTTTATTCCTGGCATACTTAGGCCCCTTTGGCTTACCGTTCATGATAAGTCCTTCTGTCTGGGTAAGGATCACGTTATTTTCCGGATCATTCAGATCCATGTAGGGTTCGATATCCTTTGCATTGCCCCACCGGGCGCTACCGTATTCCTCGCCCTTGCGAAACTTCTTTGCATTCTTGCTTTTGAAATATACAACAAGTCGCATGCCAACTCCGAATACCGCTCCGAAGAGCAGATCTGCAAGATTGAAACTTGGCAGGATATTCTCAAAGGCCGGTCCGAGATTGGAAAGACTTCCCATCAGTTTATTGAAAAAGTCCGGTGCTTCCGTCACACGATACGCATATGCCATCTTGTTTCCGAAGTATCCAAAGAGCAGATAGGGGAACACTTTCAAAAGCAGCTTTGTGCCGCCTGCTTTAACAAACTTCTTCGCTACCAATGTCAGTGCCTGATCAATTGGATTACTCTTCACAGATTTCTTTTGCGCCGGTTTCCTCGCACCGCTTTTCTTTGGCTTTGTTCTGCCTTTACCGGTACTCTTTTTGGCGGCAGGCTTTTTTACTTCACTCATAAGCTCTGCCCCCTGTTCTTCTGTCTGGTCTTCTCCCTCTCGCGGTTCTTGTCCATACTCATGGAACGATCGCGGAACTTCTTCAAAACCTGCCTAAACGGTGTGCGTTCCTTCTTTCGGTTATTGCTTGCAATAAACTCCTTAAACGCCATCGTCATCGCATCCTGATCCCTGCTTTTGAAGAAAACGAAATACTTCGGTGGATCAAGCGTCTTGTCCTTTTTCACAGCGTAGTCGATATGATACTTTCTCGCCACGCGGTCGAAGGACTTGATATTGCTCTCGTCCACCTCGATATTTGTCGCCCCGGCATTTTGTTCCATCAGCTGTTTTAACGACTGTTTCCCGTGTTTGAACTGATGTGACTTCTGCTTCTGTGCATCCAAAAACATCTTCATCGCCTTAGCCAGCACATTTGCAGTAAGCTTCCCTGTTCGGATCCCGAGGGATACGACCTTCTGATTTACTTCTTCATGCATCTGTTACTCCTTTCCGGGCATAGCCCTGTATTTGCAGTGGCGTCAGGGAGGCACCACCAGCCTGCGTAAGAATCTTTTCATATTGATCTCCTTAATAATCGTCGTGATACTTTTTCCTGTCTTCCATGAGAGACTCGTATGCTTTGATCACATCTCCTGATCCTTCCACATAATCCATGAATGTGTGCATATCAATGTCACTCTCACCAAAGCCCAATGGCAACAGCCAATCCAGCATTGTAGAGAATTCATCATAGAATCTCTCCTGTTTATACAGGTCAGTCGTAAACTCAAAAACCCGCTGCTTGTGCTCGATGTGACAAGCCTCATTTACGGTCACATCAATGTCTCCACTGGTGAAAATCGCGATATTCAGATACTGACCATATCTTCTCACCGAGAAATATCTGTTAGTGTTTGTGATCTGAATTTGAATCTTGTTGGAGGTTCTCATATCAATGGAATTCTCCAGCATTTTTGTCATCAGTATTTCATAGCATTTTTCCTTAAAATGCCTTCTGTTTTTTGCATCTTCTCTTGCCTGAGCTGTTTTGCTCAGCTTTTTCTCTTCTGCCATCCTTTACCTCCTCACGCGTAATTGTATTGATGAAGAAACTTCGGTTTTTCTTTCAAGAGATTGTTACGCCACAGGATGTCACAGATCACTTCATCATCTACAGCATTAAGCTGAGCAAGAATCGGTATCATGCGCTTTCCACCGCCGTTTCGCCGGAATCTGTGGCATATTTCACTCTCTGTCATTTCAAGCTGCAATCCATCCTCCTTTCCACTTCAGGACCGTCGGTCCTAAAGTTCCTTAAACGCAAAAAAGCGCGGATCCAAGATTTCTCTCAAACCCGCGCTTATCGCTGTTCCTTGCAAGTTACTTTATTTCAAAAAATATATCGTATAGAGTTTTGCTTCAAACAATCCATCTACCGGATGTATATCATCCAAAAGTAAACACTGGAAAGGGACTGCCCGAACATCTGATAAATGATAGATCTGCTTATTGATATCCCCATCTATATAATATGGGGCATCCCGGAATGCCAGGTCTTTTCGATTCATAATGCTGAGCAGATATAATCCGTTTATAATAT
This sequence comes from Butyrivibrio sp. MC2013, assembly GCF_000424585.1. Lineage (GTDB taxonomy): Bacteria > Bacillota > Clostridia > Lachnospirales > Lachnospiraceae > Butyrivibrio. Next base: position 27,864 of record NZ_AUKE01000019.1, on the reverse strand, counting down.
GTTTTCCCGACATAGGAAATGCATATGTTTCAGTTCCTTCATATACAAAACGATACCGATCAAGCTCTGCCTCCGGAAATGAAAAGAAGCATGGCACTGTTTCCACAAAGGTTTTGCCTTCATACACCGGCTTAAGCCTTTTGGCATAGGTTATTGCGTTCAGATAGTTGGCATTACGCTCCATCACATTATTCCGCCTGTGGAAACTATCCCCGCGAAGAAGATGATTTTCGGTATAAACATTATTTCTCGTCATATCATTTGCCAGATTTTCATACTCTGCAATTCTCAAAAGATAAACGAGAACCTCCTTCAGCTTTGATTCTGATGTGATCTCCTGTAATGCATCAGGTCTGTAATCTATATGCTCAAATGCCATCGGAGCACTTCCTTTCTTTATTTCTTTGTCGATCATCCTTCTGATATCTCTTGTTGACTCCATGTTCTCTCCTTTCAACTTCAGGACCGACGGTCCTAAAGTTCACAAAAAAAGAGCAGCTACAAGATTTCTCTCATAACTGCCCTATCGCTGTTTGTTTTCGTCCGGATCTGAACTTCGTTCAGATCTTACCACAAAAATGTTGCGTTGTGCGCAACTTTCAAAACTTTTTTGAAATACTTTTAATCTCCAGTAAATCCCTTTCTATATCAACATCTGCATCAATTCCGAGCATATCGAAGATCATTTGTATCGCCAGACTGAGGACTTCAAGCGATCTGTTCTCAAGAGTAATACAGATACAGTTTTCATAATCGTCAGATCCCGGATCAGCTATGCGAAACAGTTTTATCCCTGCATTCAGACAAAGCCAGTTCTTTGCATTTTCTCGCCGTACAAGGCAGTCCCTTATCAGAGGCTTTGAGTAAATTGCTGCAGCTTTATATTGGGGAAAATATACATCCAGCGGAACTCCGATAATGTCATCACTTCCCATTATCACTTCAGCATTGGCAATGTTCGCATAATAAGCAATCACATTATTCTTGAAAACCATCTCTTCTTCAGCGTTGCTATATGCAACTTTTGCCATACGTTCCTGCCTTAAACATTCAGGACAACCGGAACCTTTAACTCTGCTGTCAATCACTGCTTTCCACTCATATCCGCAACTACCACATCTCCACCAGACATTCTCCCTGGACTTTGATCTGACCTCTGAAGGATCCTTATCATTCTTCCCTGACCACTCCGCTGCAAGTTCAGGATGTTCTGTAGCAAAATCATTTATACCCTTCACAAGTCGCTCTCCGGAGCACACAGGGCATCCATGTCCGTCTGTCCTGTCGGCTATCCTGGAGCGCCATGTCTGACCGCAACGAAGACATTTCCATGTTATCTCTCTGTTGGCCTTTCTTGAAACCATATCCGGCATAAGCGGTCTATTACTCTCGTCCCATTCTTCAACAAGTTGAGGATATAGAGTAGCCAGATCATTCACCCCCTTCAAGACTTTATTACCTGAGCAATACGGGCAGCCATGGTTGTTTCCTCTGTTCTTGATCGATGCTGTCCATGTATGTCCGCAGCTCCCATTCCAAATAACCTTTTTATTTGATCCATATGAAATGCTCTCAGGCCTTATCTCATTTTCCTTTGCCCATTCCGAAACGAGGTCAGGATGTTTTTCAGCAAATGATACCATCAGATCAATCCTCCCTTCTCTGTTGTGTCCAATCGGTGCCATAGTAGCTGTGATTGAAGAAGTTCTGGAACTGTATATCTTTTTCATCCCTGGCATTATAAAGTGCTGTCAGAAGGTAACTCCTCATATTCCGGATCTCAGTTTTGTTCTCCTTGAATCTATCCAGTACATGAATGATCGTCTCATAATCCATTTTCAGAAGCCTGCTCTTAACGACCTCATGCGAATACTGTCTTCCATTCACCCGTTCATATCCATCCGGTGGAACAGTAGTTGCGATATCAGCTATGATGTTTAGGATCCCATCAACGATGTTCACCTTTTCACCATATGTATCCTCCTGAAGAATACGGTCATACTGAACCTGATCCTTTAAGATCTCGATATAGATATCTCTGTCAGTCCGTCTGTCTACAGGTGTTTGCATCTTTACCTTTATCGGCTTCGAGTAATCCACAGGATCTGACAATTCATCATCATCAAAGTTATCCACATCCTCTGCCTGACAAGACATGACTGGACTGTTCTCTCTGTGAGTAATCTCTGTTGTGTTCTGTGTCGTATTCTCTCCTGTAGTCTCTGTAGTAATATATGTATTTGTCCCCACATTCGGCGTAGGATATCCTGCATCATTTTGTAGGACATGGGTACATTCCTCCGTAGGACGTGTTACATTATTCTGTAGGGGGTCATACATTTTTTTGTAGGAGGTCCTACAAAATTTTGTACCACCCCCATCAGAACCCGCCAAATCAGCGGTTTGGGAGGGTATATATGCCTCAGATGCAGGAACATCTGACTCATCATTTTCATACTTCGGGACCGACGGTCCTAAAGATGAAGGTTCAATATCATAATGGGAAATCTCCTCAATTCTGTTCGGAAAGATCTCAATATACATGACATTGGGAATCTTCGTTCCATTTTTCAGTTTGATATCCCGAAAGACTTTTCTGATCAGACCAAGCTCCTCCAGTCGGTCAAGTGCAGCCTTGATCGTTCGCTTTGATTCTCCGTACAGATTCGCATACTCATCATAGGTTTTCTGAAGCAGATCGCCTCTGAATCTTTTTCTTAATCCGATCACATAACCGGATGATTCATCCCTGTCTTCTACGGGGCGATACCAGTACACGATATCCGCAAGCAATGTAACAGCAAGAAGATAAGGCTTGCCATTATCGCGCAGTATCTCCTTGTACCAGCTCTGAGGAATGATATTTCCCGATATTCGTATTCTGTCCATTGCATCTACGGCAGCACAACCGCTGGATCGTATCCCCATGGTTACCGACCTCCTTTATCCTTCCATTCATCAAGAATCCTGATGATTTTTTCTTCTATTTCTTCCACGGGCATATCCTCCGGGAAGTACCTTGATAGCTTCTCTCCCTTAAAAGTAATCTTTCTCGGCTTAGGCTTTTCCTCTGAAAGAATCTCATTCAAGAGCGCCTTGGTTAGTTCTTTACTCTGTGAATATCCTTTGATTTTTTCGGCCTGCGCCGGTGTGATTACTACACCAGTCGATCCAACGATCTCCTCAATCCAACCCTGCTCCTTGTCCGTCAAATATGAGATTTCAACACCGGATCGTATTGGCAATTTCTTTTCATCAACAAAGCCCAGGAGTGTATCTGACAAGTTGGATAGCCATATATACCGCTGTACCGTCTTACCACTCTCGCCGGCAGCTTCACCGATACTTTCTACGGTTCTGCCTCCAGCGGAACCCTGGTGCTTCATAGCATCAAACTTCATTCGATAAGCATGAGCCTTTTCGCTCGGAAGTATATCCTCACGCTGGATGTTAGTGTCTACCATGGTTACGGTAGCTTCATCATCCGTGTAGTTCTTAATCAGAACCGGCATTGTCGCAAGCCCTGCAAGCTCACAGGCTCGCTTTCGTCTATGACCGGCTATTATCTCATAACCACCTCCATCCATTCGTGGTCTGACAATTCCCGGCATCAGAACACCATTTTTTCTGATGCTTTCAACCGTTTCCTCCATCTTCTCATCATCCAAAACTCGAAATGGATGATTCTTAAATTCATGGAGATCCGATAACGGAACCTCTGTAACTGCGGTATCATCTCCACCAACGATATCTGCAAAAGAATTCAGTTTTATCTTTCCTGCTATACTCCTGCTCATCCTGCAAGCACCTCCTTTGTCAAAGAGGTATATGCTTCCGCGACCTTGCCTTTAGGATCATGTTCATAAATACTCACTCCTATTGCTGAGATTTCTGAAGCGCGAACTGATAGAGGAATGATATTTTTGAAGAAACGGATCTGGCTGCCATACCCTTCCTCAAGAAGCTGAATTACTTCTTTTGCATAATTTGTTCTGCCATCCACCATTGTCAGCAATATGCCTTCTATCTCAAGCTTAGGGTTGATCTGTCTCTTTACCTTGCGAACTGTTTTGATCAGCTGTTCCAATCCTTTAGCCGGCAGATATGCTGCCTGTACCGGTATAAGAACGCTGTCTGCCGCTGCGAGAGCATTTATCGTAACCATTCCAAGTGAGGGAGTGCAGTCGATCAGGGCATAATCATATTCCTGCTCGATCATACTCAGGTACTCTTTAAGTACAGTCTCCCTGCTCATTACATTTACAATAGATACTTCCAACCCGGATAGCTCAATATTGCTGGGCATCAGATCCACACCTTCCTCGTGGTGCAGAATTCCCTCTTGCGGATCTATGGTCTCTTCGTTTATAATCTTGCCAAGAACCGTGGCGAGCGTGTATTCCATCTCATCCGGCTCTTCATAACCAAGACTTGCGGTGAGCGAACCTTGTGCATCCGCATCGATCAGGATCACTTTCTTTCCTGCTTTTGCAAGTCCGATTCCTAAATTTGCGGCGGTTGTGGTCTTTCCCACCCCGCCTTTTTGATTGGCTATTGCTATCACTTTACACATGAGCATCCTCCTTATCAGAACTTTCTTCTGAAGTTCCTTTGCTTGTTTTTCCTCTGCTGCTGTTTCTTTTCGTATTTCAAATCCTTGAACGTTGCGAACTGTCGGAGCCTCGGTCCGGATCCTGAGTTCGGCATAATCTTTGAGCAACTCATCAGCTCTAATCCTTTTTCACTTTGTACAAGCTCAATCACCCTTTTGATCTGGTATGATGTATTTGCCTGCACCCTTACATTTACAAGGTCTTCGGGAAACCTGGTGTTTCTGTTTTCCATTGCGATATCTCCTCCTATGGCGACTTGTTTTTCCGCAGGCTCATGTGGTTTTTTGTGTGATGCAACAACACATGCACTATCGCTGTACCGTACATTTGCGGTTCTCCTCCTTCCTGACCTGTAAATCTGAAAATCTGACTGACAGTTCCAAAGATTTTTCACCATAACAACAGACAAAAAAAACACTCTCCAGAAATTTCTTTCTTAGAAAGTGTCCTTAAGTCTTACTATATTCGGTTATCCCGGAAACCTATCGAAACTTCATATTACCGCATATCTGCTCATTTCGATTGGAATTTTTGCTGTACATTTGCATGACTTTCATCTTCGGTCAAGTCCGCAAACCCTTGTATTTACTAGGGTTGCGTCAGCTGAGGCTCTTCAAAGTCGGGAACAAAGAAACATCACCATCTCTGCGATATCCTCAGGCTTTCCAAGCATCGCCTACATTAAGTCCGTTATCAGAAAGCCATGCATCTTCTACGGAAACAAGCTTTGTTTGTCCCTCCTCATTTTCAAGTGTTACTGAAACCTTTGGCCTTTCTCCGGGTGCAAGCTCCTCGCAGCCAAAGTCTCCATCAAAAATCTGCTTTATCTTCCACATGAATATTCCTCAAATTCTTCGTTTATCAGATCTTCGCTTGCTGCCATAGCCTGAAGAGTCATGGTAAGCAGCTTATCAAGTTCCCAGCCAAGCTGCTGCGCGCCTCGCTCAATTACTTCTCTGGAGCAGCCTGCGGCAAAGCCCTTGCTCTTGTACTTTTTCTTGAGAGACTTAAGTTCCATATCCTTAGTGCTCTTGGACGGTCTCATGAGCGCCGCTGCCCAGATAAGTCCGGTAAGCTCATCTGCTGCAAAAAGAACTTTCTCCATTTCGTGAATGGGTTCCACATCTATAGTTGTCCCGCATCCAACAGTTATTCCATAGCCATGCGAGCATACAGAGTGAATAATGTCGTCACAGACACCACCTTCTCTTAGGAGTTCAGGAGCCTTCAGGCAGTGCTCTTCTGGATACAGTTCAAAGTCTATATCATGCAAAAGACCTACAATCCCCCAGTACTCTGCTTCATCAGAGTATCCCAGTTCATTTGCATACCACTTCATAACAGCCTCAACTGTCAATGAATGCTGGATATGAAATGGATCCTTGTTATATTTCTTTAAAAGTTCAAACGCCTCATCTCTTGTGATCATACAATTCCTCCTCACACTATGTAGTGCTATTCTTCCCCAAACCTCTTCTGCAATATCTCTATATTCTCATAAATAAACCTCTGTCATCTGGATCATGATGGCAGAGGCTTATATATAACACAAAAAATACTAAATCCTATATCTTATAGCTTTATCCAAGCTCTATATCTAAGATTATCATCTGATCATATACTTAGACATATATCTCACATCTTGATCTCGTGGATCCAGCCTTCGGGAGCTTCTACATTACCCATCTGGATGCCTGTAAGTGTGTCATAGAGCTTCTTGATAACAGGTCCCATCTCGTCCATACCGCTGGCAAAGCAGATTTCCTTGCCATGGTCGTTGATTTTGCCTACAGGGCTGATAACAGCTGCTGTACCGCACAGACCCATCTCTACAAAGTCAGATACCTCAGACAGCTTAACAGGTCTCTCCTCTACGTTCATGCCCAGGATCTCTCTGGCAACATATACGATAGACCTTCTTGTGATGGAAGGAAGGATTGAATCTGTATGAGACTGAGGTACAACCAGTCCTCCGTCCTTGGTAACGAAGATGATGTTGGCACCGCCTGTCTCTTCAATATATGTTCTGGACTCAGCATCCAGATATACATTCTCAGCAAAGCCTTCATCATGAGCTGTAACAATAGCATGAAGGCTCATAGCATAGTTAAGACCAGCCTTGATATTGCCTGTACCGTGGGGTGCTGCTCTGTCAAAATCAGAGATCTTAACAACAATAGGCTTTGCACCACCCTTGAAGTAAGGGCCTACAGGTGTAACAAAGATACGGAACTGATATTCATCAGCAGGCTTAACACCAATAACGTTACCTGTTGCATACATAACAGGACGGATATACAGTGTTGCACCGCTTCCGTAAGGAGGTACGAAGTCCTTATTAGCCTTTACAACTTCCTCTACAGCCTTGATAAAGCGATCTTCAGGGAAAGAAGGCATCTCCAGTCTTGATGCTGAATCCACCATTCTCTTGGCATTCAGATCAGGTCTGAAAGTGACGATCTTGCCGTCCTTGGTCTCATAAGCTTTAAGACCTTCAAAACATTCCTGGGCGTAGTGCAGAACACCTGCGTCCTCACTGAGTGTCACTGTAGAATCGGTAGTCAGCTCGCCGTCATCCCATTTGCCATCCTTATAGTTGGAAATGTAGCGGTAATCTGTTTTCCAGTAGTTAAATCCGATATTACCCCAGTCAATTTCCTTTTTTGCCATCTTTCCATCCTCTTTTCTTATTAGATTTCAAACACTCGCATAAATGTGAATGTCATTAGATATATGATAATTTTACTTATATATCAGTTCAACGCATTAAAGTTATTAGTTGTATTATAATTCCATATCCCATCATGTCAAGTAGGAGCAATCAATATAGAGATATTTACTCTATGTGATGATCCACATTCTCGTGCTTATCAGTGGATAGAGTTCCTGTCTTTATAGCAGGTGCCTTCTCCCTTTTTGCAGCCTCATTTTTATGCTTGGACTTAAATATCCTTCGCCAGGATGATGACTGCTTCTCAGATCTGTATTTGGTAGAACTGGGATCTCCCAGATAATGGAACTGTCCCTTCTCGATATAAGCTGTCTCTATAAAGGTGTCCTCATCTGTGGTCAGGTCCTTGGCTTCAAGCCTTCTGTCTGTCACATATGCCACAAAAGCATACAGTACAGCAAAGATAGGCACACCCAGTACCCATCCTATGAAGCCCCAGATACTGCCAAAGAACATAATGGCAAATATGACCCAAAAGCTGGAAAGACCTGTGGAATTACCCAGGATCTTAGGACCCAGGATATTGCCATCTACCTGCTGCAATATGATCACAAATATCAGAAATACAACTGCCGTGGGAGGATCGATGAGGACCAGTATCAAAAATCCCAGAGCCTCACCTATATAAGGTCCAAAGAAGGGAATGATATTGGTCACACCCACTATCACAGCTATGAGCACCGGATAAGGTATCTTGAATATGATATTGAGGATATAGCAGACAATACCGATAATGATGGAATCCACTATCTTGCCGGTGACGAAGCCTGTAAAGGTTTCATGGACAAACCTAAAGCCGGCGATGATCTCATTGGCCTGCTCTTCTCTCAGGAAGGAATATGCCAGTTTCTTGCCCTGTCCGCAAAATTGCTCCTTTGAATGAAGCACATAAAAAGATACTATGATACCAATAAATATATTAAAGAAACCACCAATTATATTAAAAGCATACTTGGAAACGGTCTGGAGAATATGAGTCATATTGGGAATGATATTCTCCTGGATAAAGGAATTGATCCTGATATATACCTGGTCTATCACGTAATTGACAGCTGCCCTGGTCTGAGGATCTGAGCTCTCCAAAAACTTATTGACTGCCTGATCCGCATTGCGGTAATAGACATTGATATTCTTGATGATATCGCTGATGCTCTGCAAGAGCTGCGGCAGTATATAAGCAAAGAAGCTCACCAGCAGGATTATAAAGATAGTCATAGAGAAGAGAATGGAAAGATTTCTGATCAGTCTCCACTGCTTGAACTGTCCATTCTCATCCCTTCCGGCACCCAATGCCTTAAAGATCTTCTCCAGGATCTTGTCCTCTATGAAATTCATGACCGGGGACATGATATAAGCTATTACAAGTCCCCAGACAACGGCCTCCATTCCTCCCAAAACGGTCCTGAAAAAACTGATAATGTGCCCGCCTTTAAAGATCACATAATAGGCAAGCATTATCATAATGGAGGTCACAAATATTGTAGTTCCCCATGTAATCTGTTTTTTACTCGGCCTGAATCTCACGTTAACTCCTCACACTAAGCCCCGTATCAATCGTTGTCGGATTCCCCTAATGTCTTAAGCTTGTATACCAGTCTGTCAATGTCTTCACTGACAAAGCTCTCTATGTCTCCCCTATCGCAATAATTTGCATATCCGGGATCCAAAGGAAGTCTTGCTACCAGATCAAGTCCTTTGGAAGCAGCATAGCTCTCGATGCCGCTTTCTCCAAATACATTCAGCATCTCTCCGCAGTGAGGGCACTTCATATAGCTCATATTCTCTACAAGGCCTATCACAGGGATATTCATCATAGCTGCCATATTAACAGCCTTTTCAACGATCATGGCTACCAGGTCCTGAGGTGTAGATACTACGATAACACCATCAAGAGGAAGTGACTGGAATACTGTAAGCGGTACATCACCTGTTCCCGGAGGCATGTCTACAAACATATAGTCCACATCTCCCCAGGCAACCTCATTCCAAAACTGCTTTACAACATTTGCAATAACAGGTCCTCTCCAGATAACAGGATCAGTCTCATTCTGCATCAGCAGGTTAATGGACATGATCTTGGTACCCTCTCTGGACTCTGCAGGTACGATCAGCTGCTTGTCATTAACATGATTAACTGAGGATACACCAAACATCTTGGGTATAGAAGGTCCTGTGATATCAGCGTCCATGATAGCTGTCTTAAAACCTTCTCTTCTCATAGCGCATGCTGACAGAGCAGTTACAAAGCTCTTACCAACGCCGCCCTTACCTGACACGATACCGATCACCTTTTTGATATTGCTTCCTTCTGCAGGCTCCACCTTGAGGTTTACCGGTTTCTTTGCCGCAAATTTCTTCCTTAAATCTTCCTGTGCCATAATGTCTCTCTTTCTATTACTGATTTTATGTCATCAATACATGGATGTATTTTGACATGCTTAGAAGTGCACGGATGCACTTCTATGTCATCCATTCTGGTTGATATAATTTACGAGACCTTCGCAGTCAATGATCTTCTGCATAAAGGGAGGAAATGCCTGTCCCTGGTATTTTTTCCCAGTAGTCTCATCAGTAATAATACCACTGTCGAAGTCAATATTCACCCTATCTCCTTCATTAATTTCAGCAGCGGCTTCAGGACACTCCACAATGGGCAGTCCTATATTGATGGCATTACGATAGAATATCCTGGCAAAGGTCTCTGCGATAACGCAGGATACGCCTGCAGCCTTGATAGCAATAGGTGCATGCTCTCTGGAAGAACCGCAACCAAAGTTCTTGCCGGCTACCATGATATCTCCGGCAGATACCCTGCTCACAAAAGTCTTATCAATATCCTCCATGCAATGAGCTGCCAGATCTGCAGCTTCTGTACTGTTAAGATATCTTGCAGGAATGATAACGTCTGTATCTACATTGTCTCCGTATTTAAATACGCTTCCGTTTGCGTTTTTCATAAATCTAATGTCCTCCAATATTCTCAGATCATATATCCAGGGGGCTGCTGATCTTACCTGTAAGAGCACTTGCAGCTGCTACTTCAGGTGAAGCCAGATAGATCTCTGAATCAATGGCACCCATACGACCTACGAAATTCCTGTTAGTAGTGGATACGCACTTCTCTCCGCTGGCCAATACACCCATATAGCCGCCCAGGCAGGGTCCGCAGGTAGGTGTGGATACTACGCAGCCTGCATTTATAAATGTTGCGATCATGCCTTCATTTAAAGCCTGCATATAGATAGCCTGAGTAGCAGGGATCACGATACATCTGATACCCTCAGCAATATGCCTGCCCTTAAGGATCTCTGCAGCTGCTCTAAGGTCGGAGATCCTGCCATTAGTACAGGAACCGATCACAACCTGATCTATAGCAATATCACCTATCTCATCAAAGGTCCTGGCATTCTCAGGCAGATGAGGGAATGCAACTGTAGATTTCAGACTTGAAAGATCAATATCATAGGTCTGTACATATTCTGCATCTTCATCAGCTTCAAATACAGTATATTCCTTGCCCGGAGCATGCTCCTTAAGATATTCCACAGTAAGCTCATCCACAGGGAATATGCCGTTCTTGCCGCCTGCTTCAATAGCCATGTTGGCAATGGTAAATCTGTCATCCATGGAGAGATTTGCAACGCCTTCTCCGGTGAATTCCATAGACTGGTAGAGTGCTCCGTCAACTCCTATCATACCGATGATATGAAGGATCAGATCCTTACCGGATACGTATTTGGGAAGCTTGCCTGATAGATTAAATCTGATGGCAGAAGGAACCTTGAACCATGCCTTGCCTGTTGCCATGCCTGCAGCCATATCTGTAGAGCCCACGCCTGTTGAGAAAGCGCCAAGGGCACCATAGGTACAGGTATGGGAGTCAGCACCGATTATCAGATCTCCGGGTACTGTCAGACCTTTTTCAGGAAGGAGTGCATGCTCGATTCCCATCTCACCTACTTCAAAATAGTTGGTGATCTTGTTTCTTCTCGCAAATTCCCTGACGCACTTGCAGTTCTCAGCAGACTTGATATCCTTGTTGGGAACAAAGTGATCGGGTACCAGTGCGATCTTGTCTTTATCAAATACTCCGTCAGCCCCCAGCTTGTCCATCTGAGCAATGGCAACAGGAGAAGTAATATCATTACCCAGAACCAGGTCCAGTTCAGCTTCAATGAGCTGTCCGGGACTTACAAAGTCAAGACCTGCATGTTTTGCCAGAATCTTCTGGCTCATAGTCATTTTGCTCATATAATAGTCCTCTTTATTCTTATAAAATAATTTATTCATCATTGTAACTGCTACTGTCAAAATCAAGGTCCCTGGATTTAAATAATAGTGAGCTTGTGATCAGCAGCACCAGTCCAATTATGGACAATATGATCCCCTTTTGAAGATAAGGAGGAAAATATCGTAAACTAACCACATGCACTCCCAGGGGCACTCTGACAGCCATCAGTCCAAAGTCCGCCTTGATGATCTCAGTCTCTGCCCCGTCAACTTCTGCTCTAAAGCCCTTGGCATAAGGAACAGAGAAGAATACAAGTCTGTCCTCGCTGTTATTTGCAGATACTGCTTCAAATCCGCTTTTCAAGGTCTTGAACTCAGTACATGCACTTTCTCTTCTAAGAGCGCACTGCATCCTGAAGATATCCATATCATCCCTTGCTGCGGACAGATCAGAAGCTGTCAGCTTTGTCATAGAAGGAAATGCCTTCTCTACGTCTGATATCTTGTCATCAGGCAGGATCAATACTTTCACCAGCTGATAATCCACAGAAGCAGGCTCAAGCTTCTTCCATTCCGACTCACTTATGTAATAGTCAAAACTAAAGCCCATAGGTATGAAATTAAGATTCTCAAATACCGTAAAGCCATTATCAGCACCTATGGACCCAGTGAGGTTATAATCAGCTGTTCCGTCACCCGATTCAAATTCCCTGTTGTCATTGATCCTGGTATTCTCCAGATAGTATCTGGCTGATAATATAGCTCTCAGCCCTTTTCTGCTAAGGGGTGAATCTGATTCAACCTTGCGGGTAATACCACAGGTATCATTATAAAAATCAAATATCCCTCCTGATACAGTAGACAAAAAGCAGTGTATTGTAGGTATCCCCCAGCTCATCTCATAGTTGGTGGCTGTATGGTCCGTCTCTATCCTGTAGAATTCTTCGCCGAAAGAAGCAGGCGCCGTCTCCAGCATCTGCATCTGCCACATCTCTCTGCCATAATCACTGATAAGGTATGATCCGTTTATCAGGGTGATCATGCTACCAAAAGTTGCTGCCGTTATAGCTGCCCCCATAAGTAGACTGAGCCTGGTCATAAGTTTTTGTGACAGGAAGAGTATCAAGATCAGAGCTGCATAAAAGACTGCGGTACCCAGGACATCCAACCAGAATATCTCTTTATTGAGCGCCATCTCCATAAATACAAACTCTCCCTCATCATTTCTCACGGGGAGCAGCGCTATTATCACAAATAGCAAAAAGAGCATCGTGGAGCAAAGGCTTCCTCTTCTTACAGGGCCGGGATCAGTATTTTCAATACACATGGCTGTTGCAAGAGCCATGAGCATGACCGGCATATAATACCATCTTGCATAATACTGGGCATTAAAAAGTGAGAATGCTGAATTCAGCCCGGGAATAAAGGCTATTATAAGACATGCCAGCAGCATCTTTTTAAGCCAGGGAGCCACCTTTTTACCGGGGACAAAAAGAGCAAACACTCCTGTAAGGCCAAACATAGGTAGATACGAGGCGAGGGAGGCATTCTTAACAGCATCTGTATAAAATAAGGTTCCTCTGCCTATGATATCAGGCAGCATCACCAGACTCTTGATGATATCCCAGTATAGATAGCCACTGGAATAAGCAATGGCATCATAGCCGGATATATAATCAGTAAGCCTGCTATTTCCTACAAGCCCCATAACGGCAGGAAGCAGAAATGCCGCTGCTATCATCAGACCGCAAATAAATGCCAGAAGCGTAGTCCAGACTCTCTTTATAAAGCACCAGATATCCTTCTCAAAGGCATATCTGATCCAGAAATACAGAGCAAGGAATAAGGCCATGCCAAAGAAGAAATAGTAGTTGATGATACTGCAAAAGGTTATGGTAAATGCAAAGGCGGTAAAATTACCGGAAAGCTTGCCCCTATGCTCACATCCTGCCATAAGCTTCTCAAAATTCATGAGAACTATGGGAAAGAATGCCACAGCATCTGTAAAGTGATTAAATACTATATTACAGGTATTAAAACCGCTGAAAGCAAAGATCAGTGCCCCTGTCGCGGCTCCTCTGAAGGTCTTTGTATATCTGCGAATATACAGATATGAATTAGCCGAAGCTATACCAAACTTAAGAGCCATGAGGAAAGGCATCAGATAAGGGATCAGCTTTTCGGAAAAAGGAATGGTAAGCCAGAAAAACGGACTGCCCAAAAGATAAAAGGACATATCCTCCAAAAGATCCCCGCCCAGATCCAGATTCCAGTTCCAAAAGAAGTTACCGCTTCTGATAGCTCTATGGGCCAAAATATAGAAGGGTACCTGCTGGACATTATAATCACCGTAGTAAAAAAACAGGCCCTTATGTCTAAAGAGTATAGGACAAACAGCTACCAGATATATAAGAAATCCAATAGCAAAAAGCGACATATAACCCTTCAGATTACCCTGTTTCCTTGATCTGTAGTTAATTTTTTCATCACTACTGAGTCGAAAAGGCTCCTTAAGTTCCAAATTAAGCTCTGCCACTGTTCTCTCCTGCAACTTTATTTAAAAGAGGTGTCACCTTTGATGGTGCCACCTCTTACTTTACCGTAATTGCAGCAATGGTGCAAACAGGTCAGGATTTAGTTGTTGATGAACTTGTCGTTCTCATTGTTCCAGCTATAAAGCTTTCTGATCTCAGCGCCAACTGTCTCTGAAGGATGAGCTGCAGCCTTCTTCTTCATAGCCTGGAAGTGGATCTGGCCATTCTTCATATCCTGGATGAACTCAGAAGCAAATGTACCGTCCTGGATATCTGCCAGAACCTTCTTCATAGCCTTCTTGGATTCCTCAGTGATGATCTTGGGACCTGTTACATAGTCACCATACTCAGCTGTATTGGAGATGGAGTAACGCATACCTGCGAAACCTGACTGATAGATCAGATCTACGATGAGCTTCATCTCGTGGATACACTCAAAGTATGCATTTCTGGGATCATAACCAGCTTCGCAAAGAGTCTCAAAACCAGCCTGCATCAGTGCGCAAACACCACCGCAAAGAACTGCCTGCTCACCAAAGAGGTCAGTCTCTGTCTCTGTCTTGAAAGTAGTCTCAAGGATACCTGCTCTTGCGCCGCCGATACCAGCACCATAAGCCAGAGCCAGGTCAAGAGCCTTACCTGTAGCATCCTGCTCTACAGCAACCAGGCAGGGTGTTCCCTTGCCAGCCTGATACTCGGATCTTACTGTGTGGCCAGGAGCCTTGGGAGCGATCATAGTTACGTCTACATCCTTCGGAGGCTGGATGAGCTTGTAGTTGATATTGAAACCATGAGCGAACATCAGCATATTGCCTGCTTCAAGGTTGGGAGCCACATCAGCATAATACATATCAGCCTGCTTCTCATCGTTGATGAGGATCATGATGATATCAGCCCACTTAGCAGCATCAGCTGTATTCATAACTGTCAGACCCTGAGACTCAGCCTTAGCCTTGGATCTGGAGCCTTCGTAGAGACCTACTCTTACGTCGCAGCCGGATTCCTTCAGGTTAAGTGCATGTGCATGTCCCTGAGAACCATAACCGATAATAGCAATCTTCTTGCCCTCAAGAAGTGAAAGATTGCAGTCTTCCTGGTAAAAAATTCTTGCGTCTGTCATTTTAAATATCCTCCATTTTAAATTATTGACTTATCAGCTACTCCCGAAACCGGGTATCGCTTGGTATTACTATATATTCATAAGAAAACTGCTCTTTGGCAATTTTCAAAAATGAACTCTTATAAATGCTCAGTCGTCTATATAGACAACATTCTCTACGCCTCTTCCAAGGCCTGCAAGACCTGTTCTGGCCAGCTCTAATATCTCATAACCATCCAAAAGTCTCAGGAAGGCGTCTATCTTATCCTGACTTCCTGTGATCTCTATGATGAGATTCTCACAGCCTACATCTACGATATTGCCTCTGAATACATTGGCAATAGCTATGATCTGCTGTCTCTGGGATGCATCAGTCCTGACCTTGACCAGTGCCAGCTCTCTGTATACTGACTCCTGAGGCTTAAGTTCGTGGATATCTCGTACATCTACCAGCTTACCTACCTGCTTCTCAATCTGATCAAGTACCACTTCATTACCGGAAGCCACAATGGTGATCCTGGTGAACCTGGGATCTGATGTTACTCCGGCGGTAATACTCTCAATGTTATATCCACGCCTTGAAAAAAGGCCTGATATACGGCTCAGAGTACCTGCAGTATTATCAACTATCAGCTGGAAGACTTTCTTATATGTCATTTCTTCAGAAGCAGACATGATTCTTTACTCCTTTAACGTCTTAAAGTAATCCAAAGACTTATTTTTGTTTCTTAGGTCATCAACAAATTTAGGTCAATTATACTAGGGCATTTTTAAGCTGTCAACAAGACGAATTTACTCTATTTTCGTAGCGAAATTAATCTCTCTTTGCATTTTTAAATGGTATCCCCGTTAGGATAATCTGCTGCATTTTGTCACGCTTTAAAGTACAAAAGCCGCTTTGAAAATACTAACTTTAGCTTGATTTTAACTTTCCTTTTACAGTACATATATGTTCTGTATTTCGTATTTTGATATTCCGGCATATCTTCATCATTTAAATCCGGCATAACGCCTTCCTGTTAAAGACTTTCAAAATAAAATACATTCTTGGATAAAATCCATGAATATATTTGTGCTTATATAGATCAAAAAAGAGTTTGTAATAAAGCTCTCAGCCTTTGCTGAACAAGCTTCATCACAAACCCTTCTTTTTTTCACTTATATAGTGCGGGATACCACAGTCTTTATTTCTCATTCTCACAGCACTTGGTAAGGGCCAGTGTTCCAGTCCTTGCTACTTCTGCTATGGATACGCCCCTTAGCATGGATAATAAGAGCTGGGCTCTTTCAGGTACATCACAGATCTGTATCATCATATAATTCTTGCTCATATCTACTATCTGAGCATTCATGATCTGACAGTTCTCCATGATATCACGCCTGTTGGCCTTGGTATATTTGACCTTGATGAGCATCAGCTCCCTTGCCACAGCCATGGATTCGTCAAAGGTCTTGACCTTAATGATATCCAGCTTCTTATTCAGCTGTTTCTCAACCTGCTCGAGTATTGCGCTGTCACCACTGGAAACAATGGTCATCCTGGAGACCGAAGTATCCTCAGTCTCTCCCACAGTAAGTGAATCTATATTAAAGCTTCGTCTGGAGAATAAGCCTGCCACCTTGGACAGTACACCTGTTCTGTTCTCCACCAGAACCGAATATATCTTTTTCATATTATCCCCCTTTATGCCTTGGCCAGATCATAAGGATCAGTCAGGACTTCAAGGAGCACCGCCTTGTCATCCTTTAGAAAACTATCACTTACCTTTGCCATATCCATAGTGCCATCCAGCTTCATATAATCCATATCATAAGCTTTGGCTATCATCTCAAGATCAGGCTTACCGGCTATATCTACCATAGTATACCTGTCCTTGCAGGCATAATGCTGGTATTCCCTTACCATACCCAGGTAATTATTTCTGAATACCACGATCTTAAGAGGGATATCATTCTGATTCATGGTAGCCAGCTCCATCATGGACATCTGGAAACCGCCATCTCCGCAGGAAGCGATCACCTGGCGATCAGGACAAGCCATCTTGGCACCCAGCGCAGCAGGAATGGCATAGCCCATGGTACCCATGCCGCCGCTGGTCAGGAATCTCTGATTATTCTTGATACGGAAGAAGGAGGTAGCCCATATCTGGTTCTGACCTACATCTGCCACAAATACACCGTCATCATCCATATTAGCGGACAGATATGAGAGGAATTCCTTGGGATCAGCGTAATCCTCACCTATCTCCGGTCTGTTATCCGGATGTTCATTTCTATAATCTGTCAGCATTTTAAGCCATTCTTCATGGGTATCAGCCTTGATCTCCTGCTCATTGAGACGCTTGAAGATATGCTTGAGATCACCTACAAGAGGAATGGTAGGACCTACATTTTTGCCTATTTCTGCAGGATCTACATCAATATGTACCAGTACAGTATCCTTGGTGATCAGCTCAGGCCTGTTCACTGCCCTGTCTGCCACCCTTGCACCCACCATCAGTACAAGATCTGAATCCTTAAGTGCTTTATTAGCATAAGCTCTTCCGTTATTACCCACCATACCAAAATAGAGAGGATTATCATTAGTGATAGTACCAAGGCCCATCATGGTAGATACTACCGGTATGTGATTATTATTTACAAATTCACGTATCTCTTTTCTGGCATCAGAAAGGTGTACGCCGCCTCCCACGCACATAACAGGACGTGAGGACTTCTCTACAACCTTGATCAGCTTCTTGATCTGAGCCATATTGCCTTCTACTGTAGGCTTGTAGGTACGCATATTCACTTCTTCGGGATACTGGAACCTGCCTATGGCAGCCTGCTGGATATCAATGGGAATATCTATGAGCACAGGGCCTTTTCTGCCGGAATTGGCTATATAAAAGGCTTCCTTAAACACTCTGGGTATATCATTGACATCCCTTATGAGATAGCTGTATTTGACAAAAGACTCCACAGCACCTGTAATATCTGCTTCCTGGAAAACATCAGAGCCTATCATGGAGCTATTTACCTGGCCTGTAATGGCTACCAGAGGTATGCTGTCTGCAAATGCTGTAGCGATACCCGTTATCAGATTGGTGGCACCGGGGCCGGACGTCACAACGCAAACTCCCACCTTGCCGCTGATCCTGGCATATCCCGATGCGCAGTGAGCAGCATTCTGCTCAGTCCTTATGAGCACCGGCTTGATATCCGTATTGTATAAACTATTAAAAAAAGGTGCTATGGCTACTCCCGGGTAGCCGTAGAGTATCTCTACTCCTTCTTTTTCAAGACATTTTGCTATGGCATCTGCACCTGTCATATTATTCCTCCGTTCCCCTTATCTTATCTAAGGCTATCCTGTTATCATCAGGACGCATTTCCCAGCATATTATCAATCAGTCTAACACAATCAGCTGCATCAGCTGAATAGCCGTCTGCGCCGATCTCATCAGCATATTCCTGAGTCACACAGGCTCCACCTATGACTATCCTGGCTTTGCAATTTCTCTCATTAGCCAGTTTTATAACATTTTTCATTTCAGTCATGGTGGTGGTCATAAGAGCGCTAAGGCCTATAACGTCGGCATCAACTTCAAGAGCCTTGTCAATGATAGCCTCTGTCTCCACATCCTTACCCATGTCATATACTTCATAACCGCAGTTCTTCAGCATCAGTACCACCAGGTTCTTGCCTATATCATGAACATCCCCATGTACTGTAGCAAAGACTATTGTACCCTTGGAAGGGCCGCCTGCACCTTCTGCCTTTAATAGGGGTTCCAAAACAGCTATAGAGAGCTTCATAGCTTCTGCGCTTCCAATGAGCTGGGGAAGGAAATACTCGCCCTTATCAAACTTTTTGCCCACCTCATTTATGCCTGCCATGAGGATATCGTTCAGGATCTCTTCGGGCTTTAAGCCTGCATCCAGAGCTATCCTGGTATTTGCTTCGATTTTTCTCTTATTGCCGCTCATCAGGTCCTTTTTGAGCTGAGCTGCTGCATCTTCCTTGGGATCAAGGGGCCTTGAGACATCAGTCCCATCCCCAGACCTGACCAGAGTCCTCTTATCTTTGCCGGGCGCAGTCTGATCGCTTCCGGGCCTAATCATACCGAATTTGTATGGCTTGCCGTCTTCTCCGATATACCTCTGCATCCTTTCTATGTATCTGATATCAGCTCCGTCTCTCATCTTGAGAAGGTCTGAAGCAAATGCTGCATTGACCAGCATCTCCTGTCCGGGATTGGCTATTGCCATGGTCAGTCCTCTGTCGATGGCCATGGTCAGAAATGCTGTATTTACAAAGCTTCTGAGAGGCAGACCAAAGGATATATTGGAAAGACCGCATATGGTAGCAAAGCCGTTTTCACTGCACCAGCTGATAGTATCCAGCATCTTGATGGCAGCTTCGGGATCAGCACCTACAGTAGCTACAAGGCCGTCCACTACTATATCATTTATCTTAAGGCCGTATTCATAGGCCTTATCAGCCAGTTCCCTTATATTATCGATCTTTTCTTCCACGGTTTGAGGGATGCCGTTTACGCCTACAGGCAGAAGCACAAACATAGCACCGTATTTCTTTGCAAGAGGAAGGAGCTTTTCAGCCTTTCCCTCTTCCAAAGATATGGAATTGATCAGAGCTCTGCCGGGATAGATCCTGAGAGCAGCTTCTATGACCTCCGGATTGGATGAATCTATACATAATGGAAGATCTGAGATCTGGGTAAGCTCATCTATGGCTTTAAGCATGATCTCCTTCTCATCAATACCGCTGCAGCCCACATTTACGTCCAGGATAGCAGCGCCGTCTTCCTCCTGCCTGGCTGCAAAATCACATACCAGGTCCATACTCCCCTCTCTTAGCTCAGCCTGCAAGGCTTTCTTACCTGTGGGATTGATCCTCTCACCCACTATCATAAAGGGATCGCCATCCTTGAATTTTAGGATACTTCTTGAAGAAGTAAGGACTCTGCAGGCAGGATCTATTCTGCAAGTTTCATCATCATTTGAGACTACTATAGCTTTGGTGTCAAGGTCTCTATACTTATCAGACAGAGCCTTGATATACGCAGTCGCTGATCCGCAGCAGCCGCCAAGAACAGAGGCTCCTGCTCTGATAATATCTTCAAATTCCGAGCAAAACTCCTCAGGAGTCATCTTGTATACTGTCTGTCCATCCACTATCTGAGGCATTCCCGCATTGGGCTTGGCTATAATGGGTATAGAACAGGAGGATGCCATTTCTCTGATCACAGATACCATCTGAGAAGGTCCTGATGAGCAATTGGCTCCCACAGCAGCAGCTCCCATGGCTTCCATTACAGCAGCTGCACATCCGGCCTCTGTACCATAGAGTGTCCTTCCGTCTGTTTCAAATGTCAAAGTCACTATCACAGGCAGCTCAGACACTTCACCTGCAGCTATAAGGGCAGCTCTGCATTCCTGCAGGCTCATCATAGTCTCTACTACCAGGAGATCTACTCCTGCATCGTCCAGAGCTCTTATCTGCTCCTTGTATACATCTATAAGTTCTTCAAAATCCAGATCGCCCACAGGCTTTAGCTGCCTGCCTGTCATAGTCAGGTCACCTGCCACAAGGCATTTATCTCCTACCGCCTCCCTGGTCAGCTCCACCAGAGACCTGTTCATCTCATAAAGCTTGTCCTCAAGCCCATATTCTGCCAGCTTGATCCTGGAACAGGTAAAAGTAGGCGCATATACTATATCGCTTCCTGCAGCAGCATAGCCTGCCTGAAGCTCTTTCATCACATCGGGATGCTCAAGTATCCACTTCTCAGGGCACACACCTGCAGGCATACCTGCCTTCATCAGATTGGTACCGGTGGCACCATCGAGGAATACCGGTCTTCCTGATGAGAGTAGTTCTTTTAAAGTCTTTACAGCCATATAACTCCTTACAAAATGCTTATTTCCTGACATAATACGTATTGTATTATAAATATGAGTAGGGATCACGCTTTCGTACCCTACTCATTTCTATTACTAAATAATATATCAGAACTAATTAAAAATATATAGTGCATATTTATTGATTTATTTTAATCAAGCCCGCCTATTCTCCTATTTCCGCTGGATGCCGCCTTCATCCGGTTAAGAGCCCTTGCCAGCGCAGCCTGGGACATCTTGTATTCTGCAATGGAATTCTTTTGCCTGATGCGCTCCTGGGCTATCTCAGCAGCCTCTTTGGCCCTGATATAGTCTATATCTTCAGGCTTCTCAACAGTATCTGCCACGATCATGCACCTGTTATTGGCAAACTGAAGGGAGCCTACTCCGCATATACCGGTGACCCACTCGCCTTCCCTGGTCTCTATCCTGATCTCACCCTCATAGATAGCCAGCCACATTTCCTCATGATGGGCACATATCTGCATGCTGCCATCTAAGCAGGGCACCACCACAGATCTTACCTTATCATTAAAAAACACTCCGTTTATGGACATGATATTCAGTTCAAATACATGTGTCTCCGCCATTGCTACTCCAATCAGAGCTTATATAGATATAGATAATACGGGAAATAATCAGTAACGATAAAAACAAATATAAGCAGCGATATCAAACAAGGCTCTTTGCCTTCTCTCTTACATCATCTATGGTTCCTACGTTAAAGAAAGCATTTTCGGGATAGTCGTCTGCATCGCCTCCGATTATCGCTTCAAAGCCCTTAAGAGATTCCTCAAGGCTCACATACTTGCCGGGGACCCCTGTAAACTGTTCTGCCACATGGAAAGGTTGGGACAAAAAGCGCTGTATCCTCCTGGCTCTGAGCACTGTCATCCTGTCGTCCTCTCCCAGCTCGTCCATACCAAGGATAGCAATGATATCCTGCAGTTCCTTATATTTCTGCAGCATTGAAGTCACCTTCCTTGCTACATCATAATGTCTCTTACCTATGATATCAGCTTCCAGGATCCTGCTGGAGGATTCCAGCGGATCAACAGCAGGATAGATACCCTGCTCCACGATCTTCCTGGATAATACCGTAGTTGCATCCAAATGAGCAAAGGTAGTAGCAGGGGCAGGATCAGTAAGATCATCAGCAGGTACATATACAGCCTGAACCGATGTTACAGAACCATTGGCAGTTGATGCGATCCTCTCTTCAAGCTCTCCCAGGTCAGTAGCCAGTGTGGGCTGATATCCTACAGCGGAAGGCATACGTCCCAGAAGCGACGATACCTCAGAACCTGCCTGGATAAATCTGAATATGTTATCTATAAAGAGCAGCACATCCTGACCTTCTACATCTCTAAAATATTCAGCCATGGTAAGCCCTGTCTCGGCCACTCTCATCCTGGCTCCCGGAGGCTCATTCATCTGACCGAATACAAGAGCAGTCTTGGATAATACTCCCGACTCTTTCATCTCACTCCAAAGATCATTACCCTCACGGCTTCGCTCTCCAACCCCTGTAAAGATTGAATAACCGCCATGCTCCGAAGCAACATTTTCAATAAGCTCCTGAATCAGTACAGTCTTACCTACGCCGGCGCCTCCAAAGAGTCCTATCTTGCCGCCCTTGGAATAAGGGCACAGAAGGTCTATGACCTTGATACCTGTTTCCAATATCTCTACTACAGGACTCTGGTTGCTAAGAGAAGGAGCCTTTCTGTGAATGCTCCAGTGTTCCTCATTTTCCAAGGATCCTTCTCTATCAATGGTATCACCAACTACATTAAACAGTCTGCCAAGCACAGCCTTGCCAACAGGGACAGATATAGGGCCTCCCATGGGATGAACAGGCATATCAGCAGCCAGCCCCTCTGAGGGCGAGAGCATTATACATCTCACACTGTTGTTTCCGATATGCTGAGCGACTTCCATTACAGCTTTTTTATCCAGATTCTCAACAAAGAGTGCATCTTTGATCCTTGGCAGCTCGCTATCTTCAAACTGTACATCCACAACAGGTCCCATGACCTGTACTATCTTACCATCTTTCACTGTTCTTCTCCTGACTGAGTTCTTTTGCCCTTCTAAGGGCTCTGGCTCCGGCTGCCACTTCAGTTATCTCCTGGGTGATCCTGGCCTGTCTTTGTCTGTTATATTCTATGCCAAGCTCTCTGATCATGTCTCTGGCATTCTTATTGGCAGTATCCATTGCCATCATTCTGCTGTTCTGGACACTGCAAAAGGCTTCAACAAGTGCTCCGTATATATATCCGGTCATAAGACTGGGAACAATATTATCAAGTACTGCTTCAGGACTGGGTATCATCTGAAACTCTTCCTGCTCAGCTGTAATTCCTGTGAGAAGCCTTGGATCAATGTTCATCTTGGGCATTTCCAAAGGAAGCAGCCTCTCGTACCTGCTCTCACATACAATAGAATTTTTCATGGCAGTATATATGATGGATATCTCATCCACTTCTCCTGCCAGATAGGGCTGTAATACCATGGAAGATATCCATCTGGCCCTGGACATGGTGGGATTTTGGACTGTATACTGAAAGGCTTCCTCCACCGGGATATTTTTCCTTCGAAAATATTGCCTTCCCACTTCTCCTATCACATAGAGCTTATAGTGGGTGCCACCTTTATCCATATGCTCCTGGGCCATTTTTAAAACGTTGGTATTATATGCACCGGTCAGTCCCTTGTCATCGGTGATGATGATGTAGGCCCTGACTTTATCCTCATCCTTTTTCTTATTGTTCTGACTCAGGAATATATCCTTTGAGCCTTCGGGAAGATGCCTCATGATACGATTGATAAATCTTTGTATCCCATAGAAATAAGGCTCGGTATCCTCCAGCATCTTCCTTGCTTTTCGAAGCTTGTTGGAGGATATCATATACATGGCGTTAGTGATCTTAAGAGTATCATTAACGCTTTTTATCCTTTCCTGTATCTCTCTGGTATTAGACATTAGCCTTCCTCAAATACATCACCTGCTCCATCCAGGAAATTATCGCAGGCTTTTAATATCTCTTCTCTTAACTCATCAGGCAGCATCTTGGCAGCTTCAAGCTCGTTTACTATATCTTTTTCCCGTGCTTCAAAATATGCCAGCATATCAGCAAGGAGTTGTCTTACCCTGGATACCTTGACATTATCAAATCTTCCCGCATTGGCAGCCACTAATGTCAGTACCTGATCATGCATGGACATGGGATGTGACAGTGGCTGTTTTAAGAGCTCCATCAATATTCTGCCATGCTTAAGGAGCTTTTTGGTTGCATCATCCAGATCCGATGAAAACTGAGTAAACACGGCCATCTCACGATATTGGGCAAGGTCTATCCTGATAGAACCTGAAGCCTTTTTCATAGCCTGAGTCTGGGCAGATGAGCCTACACGGGAAACTGATAAGCCAACATTTACAGCAGGCCTCTGGCCTTCGGCAAACAGATCCTGCTCCAGGAATATCTGACCATCAGTAATTGAGATGACATTTGTTGGTATATATGCAGACACGTCACCTGACTGCGTCTCTATAATGGGAAGGGCTGTCATGGAACCGCCTCCCTTCTCCATGGATAATCTGGCCGATCTCTCAAGGAGCCTTGAATGAAGATAGAATACATCTCCGGGATAGGCCTCTCGTCCGGGGCTTCTCTCTAATAGCAGGCTGATAGATCTGTAAGCCTGAGCATGCTTGGACAAATCATCATATACTATAAGGACATCATCACCCCTATTCATAAAATATTCGCCAATGGCTGTACCGGCATAAGGTGCTATATACAAAAGAGGCGCAGGATCTGAAGCGGTAGAAGCCACTACGATCGTATAGTCCAGTGCACCTTTCTCCCTGAAGGTATTGATCAGATGAGCAACAGTAGATGCTTTCTGTCCTATAGCTACATAGATACAGATCATATCCTTGCCCTTTTGATTAAGGATCGCATCTGTTGCTATAGAAGTCTTACCTGTCTGCCTGTCTCCTATGATCAGCTCTCTCTGGCCTCTTCCAATGGGAAACATGGTATCTATGGACAAAATACCTGTTTCCATGGGACGATTTACAGGGCTCCTGTCAATGATCTGTGGCGCAGATTCTTCTACAGGATAATAGTCTTCAGCCTTAATGGGGCCTTTGCCATCGATAGGCTCGCCAAGAGCATTGACCACTCTTCCTATAAGAGCATCACCCACAGGCACACCGGCTTCTTTATAGGTCCTGATGACCTTGGTAGACTGCATGATATTCTCATCAGAGTCGAAAAGTATAGCTCCGATATGATCTCTCTTGATATCCTGGACCATACCCTTACTACCATCTTCAAAGGTCAGTATCTCACCATAAAAGGCTTTCTTGATGCCTTTGATATGAGCTATACCATCTCCTACCCAAGATACATTGCCCACTTCCCTGCCTGACATATCCACGTCAAATTTGGACACCTGTTCCTTGATCATGGACACTATGCTGTCAGACTCGCTGATATCTGTTCTATGAGAAATATTGATCCCGGCCCTGAGCTGGGCAGCTCTTCCAAGATCACTCCAGTCAAACTCATAATTACCACACTGGATGATAAAGCCGCCGCCTATGGAATCATCCTTTTGGAGGATGATCTCTACATCAGAAAGCCCCAGCTGCTTTTTTAATACTTTTTCAATGCCCTCCAGCTGCGACTCACCGGGCGCAGTGCCTGCATATCTGACCAGCGCGCTTAATGTTTGTGTCTCATTATTAGCCATAATAATCTATCCTGTAATCGAATTATTTTCTCCTGGACTTCCTGGACTCCATGGACTCCTTGATAAATCTGTCATAGAGATCGGAATCTGTTTCCGGAGTATGAGCAGTGGCAGCAATCTTGGAAGCTGCATCTACGACTACATCCGAAAGATCAGATAATATCCTGTTCTTTTCTCTCTCTGCATCAACCTTGGCATGAGACTTCGCTGCATCAATGATATCTTCGGCTTCCTTATTGGCATGGCTGATGATCTCATTGTACTGTTCATATGCTTTTTCTTTAGCATCAGATATAATACTGTCTACCTGATCATTATGAGCCTTGAGCCTGGCTTCGTATTCATGCTTCATCATCTCAGCATTGCTCCTGGCCTCTGTAGCTTCATCCCTCTCCATATCAATGATGCGCATTCTCTCTTCGAGTATCCTGTCAACAGGCTTAAAGAGAAATCTCTTAAAGAGCAGTGCCAGGATAAGGAGGTTAATGATCGTATAGACAACATTCATATTCACATTCAGAAGATTCATTTATAAGTCCTCTTTTCCACTGATCAAAAGAATAGAATGAAAAGAGCTACGATCATTCCGTAAATAGCTGTTGCCTCTGCAAGTGCGCCGCCCAAAATAAGTACAGGCATGATCTTGCTGCTGGCTTCAGGCTGCCTTGCCACTGCATCCACAGCCTTAGCTGTTGCGATACCTATACCAATACCTCCTCCGATACCGGTAAATGCTGCGATTCCTGCTCCGATTGCTGTTAAATCCATAATTTCTCCTTTCGATACCGCTCCTTGCGGCAATTGTTTATAGATTCAATTATTTATTATTCCAGATGGTGTATTTGTTATATTCATGTATTAACGAAAAATAAAGTAAATGTATGTATTATTAGATGAGCCTTCAGAAACACGCATTTACTGCGTGTTTCGTGAGAACATATGATAATTTAAATCATTCGGTGCTTTCATTGATATATAGGCTGGTAAGAAATACAAATACATATGCCTGAAGCAGACCATCAAAAAGATCAAAATATATAGAAAAGATAGCGGGCACACCTAAAGGCACCAGCATCTTTAACAGCTCCATGATGATAGTAGCACCAAGGACATTACCAAATAAACGCATGCACAGCGATAATGGCCTTATCCCCAGCTCCAATACATTCATGGGAGCTATAATGGCTACAGGCTGAGCAAAGCTCTTAAACCAGCCTCCCAGCTTCTTCTTATGAATAGCTGAATACTCAACAATAATGATAGCAAGTACAGCCAGACCTATAGTCACATTAAGGTCCATAGTCGGAGGTAGGCCGCCAAAAAGGCCATACACATTACTGGCACCTATATATAAAAGAATAACTATAACTATGTCTGTATATCTCATTCCTCCGGGACCTATAATACCGCCAATAAGATTACGTAGGGATAGGACTATAAATTCAGTTACTGCCTGTCTCTTGGAAATATTAAATACTTTGAGATTGTGGGTTAGAAAAATAGAAATGACAAGAAGCACAGCCATAATGATCCAGCTGTTTACAACACTCTGATTGATATTAAAGAATCCATTGCCAAAGGGGATCTCAATAGCTGTCTTGTCCTCCCCCAGAAGCTCTGTAAATAAATCCTTGATAGCACCGGCCACGCCAGAAGCCTCAAGTAGTACTCTGCTATATATCATTAGTGTTACACCCCATTGACCCTTTATTTGTCTCTAATGAAATATTAGAGAATATAAATATGCCTCCCTATATTGTATAGCAGTTTTGGGAAAATGTAACTATAAAACTGAAATTATCAGATCAAGAACTTCAAAAATGCTCAATCTACAATGATCACATACATAAACAGAAAACTATTATAGAATCAGATCATGGATATAATTTTATGACGTAAGGGTCAAAAGTCATTTCGATTCGAGCTTGCTCGAAATCGAATATGAATTTATGACCCGCAAAACATGAGCAAAGTAGCACGTAGTGCGGA
>NZ_AUKE01000018.1 GCF_000424585.1 Butyrivibrio sp. MC2013 | reverse complement strand
TTCTGTAGATATAAAGTGTTGATTATAGACGAGCTTGGCTATCAGAAGATGGATGTTGATTCAGCAAATCTGTTCTTCAACCTGATAGCCAAAAGATATGAGAAGTCATCAACTATAATCACTACAAATAGCCCCTTCTCTAAGTGGGCTGATATATTTCAGGAGCCAGTTCTTACAAATGCTTTGTTGGACAGGCTACTTCATCACTGTTCTGTCATAAACATCAATGGACCATCATACAGGCTCAAGGATCAAATGCAGTTTATGACTGAAGACAATTAAAAAATCTCAAATAAAAATGTTGTTTTTCATACATCTTTATTTGAGATAAATCCTACATTTTTATATTGACATTTGCAAATGGTCATTAAGTTCGCTTCGCGCCCTTAATTAAAGGGTATCTGATACCACTCTCTCAGGCACGCCTGAGACTGGCATCAGATACCCTTTATTTGCCGGCAAGCCGCCAAATGACCATTGACCGGACTATATCCCCCCTTCGCACTGCTCAAACAGCTTTCTCGTGGGCGCCCAAAGGCTTCATTTGAAGAATCAAGCAAAACAAACCATTTGAAGTGAAAGCTCACTGCGGAAAATAATCTTCTGCAGCAGCGCGATCAAGATATTCACCAGAAAAGGGAACAGTTATGGTGTTCGTACACGGCGGCGCGATTGTGAAAAGAGATAGAGAGAATACAATAGTTAAATCGCTTATAATACTGTGTATAATGGTTTGTATATTACAAATATCACATTTTATAATAGTTCACATATAACCTGTATCGCTATTGATAAGCGTTTTTATATATCTAGCGTATATTTTATGATAGATCAAATATTGTTTATATCAAACCAGGGCCGCCTTAAAAGCTGGCAGATGAAAGAAAAGCCGACGCTGCAAGTTGTTACTGCTCTTATTTTCAGATAGAAGGTATTTCTATGAATGGAATCAATCTCGATAAACCTATAAACTATTATTTTGCAAGCTTCAGATATTTTCAGAAAGGGGAGCACCATATCGAACGGGACTGCGCAGATGACGTATTGATAATGGTCTTTAAAGGCGTGCTCAGGTTTTCAGAGGATGGCCTGGAGTACGAGCTTGCCCCCGGGGAATATTATATCCAAAGGCACGGTCTGCACCAGGCGGGCGAAGTTGCAAGCGATGCCCCTCAGTATCTCTATATACATTTTTATGCCGATTGGGGAAATAAAGACAATGATGATGAAAGGCATTTATTGCCGAGAAGAGGTTATTTTGACATAGAAGGACTAATGCCTGTCATGAAGGAGATGGACTCCCTCTCTCATGCAGTAGTAAGCAATGCAGAGAGACTTGCAGTGTTTTACAAGATCCTTTCTCTCTTATATACAGGGAAGCTCCCTCTCACAGTAGAAGAGCGCATAGCAAAATATCTGGCAGCACATTACAGCGAGAAGATCACGCTGGAAGGTCTTTCGGCGCAGTTTCATTTTTCCAAAAATCATCTTATCAACGTTTTTAAGAAAAAGTACCATATCACGCCTTACGAGTATCTGATCGACCTTCGAATAAAAATGGCTGCCAGATTTTTAGAGTTTGGAACAGATCCTATTGAAATAGTTGCCAGGGACTGCGGCTTTGGGGACTATGCAAGCCTGTATAAATACTTTTACAGGGCCTATCATATGTCCCCGGGTGCATACCGCAGATCTGCAATAGAAGCCAAAAGGAGCTGATCAATCCGCAAGAAACCAGGTATTCATCTCTGTGATCCCTCTGTTTGCCCATGCAAAATAGGGAATCATCGTCAGGGAGATCTTCTCTCTATTTCTTGTGTATCTTCTGTATAAGCCCTGCATTTCGGGGCGCAAAGTCCCCTCCAGTACAAGGGAAGGAAGGGTTCTTCCTGCTATCACCCTGGTGCCAAGAGCAGGAAGAGCTCCAGGATCCAGTCTGATATCACGCAGAGGTAGATCTTCATTGTCTATTCCCTCCGCGCAGTATACAAGGGGGCCTCTCATGACCGCCACACGGCCGGCCACGTCTACGACATCGCGATTTGCTTCAACGAATAGAGTATCCATTTTCAGGATCAGTTCTACCCTATCGCCCTTTTCCCAGGATCTGTCCAGGATTGCATATGAATGCCAAATATCACAGCTGCACTGCTCCCCATTTACCATGATCCTATGATCGCTGCACCAGTTAGGGATACGCAGGGCAAGCTTAAATACCCCCTTTGTCTCCACCTCTATCTCTACGCGTCCATCCATAGGATATTCTGTCCTTTGAGATAATCTGATCAGCTGATCACCAAGGCAGATTCCAGCATCTCCGCTCATATAGCACTGGGTATATATGGTATCCCCGGATGAGGAATACATATATTCGCCGATTGAACCTATCATACGGATCAGATTAGGCGGACAACAGGAGCAGTCAAATACTTTCACCCTTTCCAATATGGGCAAATGCTCCCTAAGTCCCTGGGCCCTTGATGAGTTAAAACGGTTCCTCCTTGGATCTGCCGCCAGAGGATTCTCATAATAGAAGCTGTCCCCCGCCAGTGAGATACCGCCAAGCACCGTATTATACAGTGCCCTTTCCGCCCAGTCCGCATATTTTCCATCAGCCTCGATCAGCCACATCCTCTTGCAAAACATTGTAAGGGCAATGGAGGCGCATGTCTCATTGTAGGCAGTATATTCCGGCAGATCATAATCAAAGGTAAAGGACTCTCCGCGATAGGTTGAGCCAATCCCGCCTGTGATATAGATCCTTTTCTCAGTGATATTCTCAAACAAGGCCTGACAGGCCTCCGCCAGGGCATCTTCACTATTAAGCATTGCCATATCTGCCATGGCACTATAAAGATAGAGGGCACGGACGCAGTGTCCCTCAGCAGTCTTTTGATCTCTCACAGGCAAATGTGACTGCATATGCTCCTGATCTGCAAAATCATATGTGCTATCCCTAGCGCTTTTGCCCCTCATATCCAAAAAATATTCTGCCAGGAGCTTGTAGCGTTCCTTACCTGTATAACGGTAGAGCTTCACTAGAGCGAGCTCTATTTCTTCATGTCCCGGAGTATCAAATGCCGCAGAATGCTCTATGCGAAATACACGATCTATGAGATCTATATATTTCACTGCAATATCCAGCATTTTGGTCTTGCCAGTAGCCTTGGCATAAGCGATGGCACCCTCAATCAGATGACCTGCGCAGTAGAGCTCATGGTCTGTTCGCCTCACAAAACGCTCCCCGGGTTCAACCACGGTAAAATACACGTTTAGATAGCCGTCCTCATCCTGATATCTCTCCATCCTGTCCACAAGAATATCTATTTTCTCTTCAAGGACAGGATCCCTTTTTTTAGAAAGAAAATACGCGGCCCCTTCGATCCATTTCGTAATATCCGATTCCCAGAAAATGTGCGGTTTACCGGGCATTCCCTCTTTCCACTCACATTTAAGAGCTTCAAAGCGGCCGGTCTCTTCAAAACGGTCATAGACTGCTCCTATTGTAGTATTTTCCACAAGCTCCTGCTCTTTTTTCCAAAAGCCGTCTGTGACAACCACCTCATCAAGCTCCACAGGCCTTCCGGAGTATTTCCTCATAAAACACATTTTTGATCCCTTTCTATCACGCCTTCATACCGGTCATAGCAATGCCTTCAATCAAATGTTTCTGCCCAAACAAAAAGGTAATGATGCAAGGTGAAACAACAATTGTCGAAGCTGCCATCAGAAGATTCCATTTTGATTGATAATCCCCTCTAAACTGCAAGAGGCCCAGTGCCAAGGTGAAATGTTCCTTATCATTCAAATATATGATCGGCCCGAAAAAGTCATTCCAGTTATTAAGGAAGGTAAATAAGGCCACTACGATCATGACCGATCTTGCCAAGGGAAGTATGATCCTGAAATAGATCTGGACCGGGCCTGCGCCGTCTATTTTGGCTGCCTCATCCATTTCCCTTGGAATGCCCAGAAAAAACTGACGCATCAAAAAGATATTGAAGGCACCTCCGCCAAAAAAGGAAGGCAATATAAGGGGCCAGAAGGTATTAACCATATGCAGATTTTTCCAGATCATGAATTGAGGAATAAGCGTTACAGTCCCCGGCAGCATCATAGTTGTCAGAATAAGCGCAAAGCAAATGTCCCTGCCCTTCCACTCAATCCTGGAAAAAGCAAATGCTGCCATGGAAGACGTCAGCAAAGTACCGACCAGACATCCGCCGACAATGACCAGCGTATTTACTGCATATCCCAGAAAGTCGGCCGTCTTTAGCGCTAAGCCATAATTACTCCAGAGCATCTCCCTTGGCCAGATAACAAAGGGCTTCATGCTGTATATATCCGTGTTTTTCATGAAAGAGGACCTTATCATCCAGTAGAGAGGAATGATGCATACAAATGCCAGGAGACAAACTATGAGATCCAGCATAATTCTTTTAGTCAATTTCATCGTTCATCTCCTCCTTCATAATACACCCATTTTTTGGACGTCTTAAACACCAAAAGGGTAAGCAATAATACCACAAAGAACAACAGCCATGCCATTGCTGATGCTACGCCCATATCCATATATTTAAAGGCCTGACGCCATAGCTCGTATACATAGAAGAGCGAAGCATTATTTGGTCCTCCCTCTGTGATGATGTATGCCTGACCAAATACCTGCAGGGCGCCGATCATGCCCATGACCAGATTAAAAAACAATGTGGGCGATATCATAGGTAATGTGATATTCAGAAATTTGTGCCAGGCATTACCTCCGTCTATCTGGAGAGCTTCGTAATACACTCTCGGGATATCCTGGAGACCGGCCAGGAAGATCACCTGTGTTGAACCGGTCCCCCATATTCCCATAAAGACAATAGACGGCAATACACTATCTTTCCCCCAAAAGAAATAACTGGTAGGGAGATGCAGCCATTCAAGCAGTGTATTAAAAAGGCCAAAATCAGGATTCATCAAAAGTATCCATACAAAGCTGGAAGCAACTGCAGGAAGAATACAGGGCAGATAGAAAATAGATCTGAATACAGCTCTTCCTTTCATGTCTCTGTTCAACAGCAATGCGATCATAAATGCGAATGCAAGATTTGCAGGAACAGCCATGACAGCATACAGGGCTGTCACCTTAGCAGCTATCCAAAAATTACCCATACTACCATTTAGAAGATTAATATAGTTTTTTAATCCTGCCCATTTAGGCGTCCCCAATATAGAATAATCGCATAAGCTATAGTAGCCGCTCAGGAGCATAGGTCCCAGGTTAAATACGAATAAACCCAGCAGCGCAGGCATGGCAAAAGCCCACCCTATGATGTTACCCTCCCCTGCTCTTTTGACAGTCATCACCTTCATCGTCATTTACCATAGAAGCCCTGCACCTGTGCATCTGCTTCATCCTTTATCTCGCCCATCACTTCTGCAGCAGTCTTTTCACCGGACCACAAGTCATCCAGGGCAGGTGTGATCACATCATTGATCTTGCTAAAGTTCTTGACATATACAGTAACAGGCGTCTTGGCAGTTCCGTCGATCATAGGTTTTACGACTGCATCATAGTAGTTAGAAGGATGCTTGTCCGTGATCATGGACTGCATATAGGCATCATCATACTCTTTCATATTTGTGGGCAGCCACAGGCCTGACTGCTGCAGAGGCGCACATACTCCTGTTTCTGTAAGCAGATATTTAATAAATTCAAATGCTTCATCAGCCTTATCTGTTTTCATCAAAGAGATAGCGCCATAGGTAGCTACAGTACTTGCCGTGTCTCCCATCCTGGGAAGTGCAGCCACATTGTATTCAACACCATCTTCCATCAGTCCCGCATTGGACCACTGACCGTCAAAGCTCATAGCCACCTTGTTGGTAGCAAGTGCTTCGGACAATCCCGGCATAGTCTCTCCTGCAGTAGGTGTAGGCGCAACATGATACACATATGTTAAGTCGGCCAGTTTCTGAAGGACATCTATTCCCTGCTCAGAAGCATATGCAATGGATTGTCCGTCCTCAGTCAGGTATTCCATTCCTTCGCCATATAAAAACGGCATGATACCTGCCCACCATTTCTGGATATTTACACCATAGATATCGATATTATCTGCATCAAAGTCAGGATCCAGAGCATTTTTGCCATTTTTGTCGATTGTCAGCTTTTGAGCAGTATTTACAAAAGTATCCCAGTCCCAGGCATCGGAATATTTTGCAGGCGGCTCCTCAACACCGTATTCTTCAAATAGGCCGGGATTGTAAAACATACATATGTTTTCCGAGCCGATACCGTAGCCTGCCATGTAATCAGCATTTAGCATATATTTAAACTGATCTCCCAACGCAGACACATCAAAATCAGAGTCTTTTGCTATATAATCCTGCATATTCAGGACTATTCCCTCTTCTGCCAGAGGAAAAAGCAAAGTGTCACTGTTCATCATACAGATCTCCGGAGTGTCATTTCCGGCTATCATGGTTGTCAGCTTGGTGTCATATTCATCAGGTATATTCATGATCGTCACATGTATCCCCGGGTGGGTCTTATTGAAATTCTCTGCGATCTCTTCATAAACTGCCAGTGTATCGCCGCCGTCCCATTCTGTAAATCTGACTTCTACAACGTCACCTTTGGCCTCTGCAGCCTTTGATCCTCCCGCTTCATTTGAGCTGCATCCGGTCATAGCCATGATCACCATGCCTGCCACAAAAATATTGAATAGTCTTCTTTTTTTCATAGAAACCCTCTCCTTAATCTTGTAGTTGCAACCACTTTATTTTTACGCACATGTTCGCGATATCAATATAGCATAGGCTCTCCGGCGCTCTCCATTGGATAAATCAACGATTATAGAACAAATCAATGCTGATCTGAGTACCAATTCCCGGTGATGTGCTGACGTCAAAATCATACCCTTCTCCATAAATAAGAGTCAGACGCCTGTGAACATTAGATATTCCCACGTGTCCATTTTGTGCTGCAGCCTCCTTATATTTCTCCAATTCTTCCATTGTCATACCCGCTCCATTGTCAGCTACTGTCAGATGCAGCGCATTCTCATCTTTTTTGATCTCTATCTTCAAAACACCCATATGATCTATATTTCTAAAACCATGTAAAATAGCATTTTCAGCAAGTGGCTGTAAGATAAGCTTTGGGATCTTCTCATCCATTACGTCCTCGTCAATTTCTATTTCACTTCTGAAAACACCCTTATATCTTCCTGACATGATATAAAGGTAATTGGATATCCATGCATATTCATCCTCTACCCTGCCTTTTTCCGTTTGATCTTTATAAGTGTATTGAAGCATTTCCGATAAGCTCACTATGAGATCCGAAGTCTCATAATCCTTATTCCTGATAGAGATCAAATTGATCGTATTTAGAGTGTTGTATAAAAAATGGGGATTGATTTGCATGGACAAGGCCATCAGCTGAGTTTCTTTTTCCCTTAGTGAGATCTCATAATTCTCATAGATAAGCTTACTGATATCCCTTTCCATCTGATTAAAGCTCTCTGTTAAAACCCGCAGCTCTCTTTGTCTTGGAAGCGGCGTATCTGCACAAAAATCTCCGCCAGCCACGCGTTTAGAAGCTTTGACAAGAGCATATACAGGGCTGGTCATAGTTCTGGAAAGCAAGATTGCAACAACAACCGATAACAGGATCAGTAATAGAGAAAAGAAATTCTTCACAAATCTGATCTGAGATACAGCATCTTCCATGAGATTATCCATGGGAATAAGAGCAAAAGACAAAAAGCCGCGCCCATCCAGGGAATCATAGCACAATAAATATTGCCTGCCTTCGTGATCCAGAAAGCAGTATCCGCTCTTACCATTAAAAGAGCTGATATCCTCCGGCACCTGGGAATGTATGGGAAAGACTTCATTATCAGACGAAATAACAGTCCCCTCCTCATTTACAAGGGTATACAGACTATCCCTGTATTTGATGCTTCCCTCAAAGGTTTTCCTGATACTATTCTCCTTGATATGTACTACCAATACCGGTATCTCTTCTATTTGAGGAAGGGTATAGTAGGTTCCAAAACGGGGAAATTGAAAATTCATTTCCCTGACCATAGTCAAAATATAGCGAAAAGAATAATCACCTTTTTGCTGCAAATATTCGGACCCTGTAGCCTCTCCATAATCATATCCGCTGATCCATACAGGCAATCCCATGGCCTCATGCGCGATATTATTCCAGGCTGCATTTTGGACATCCGTGACTGTAGTTGTTATCTCGCTGCTATGTCTTCCGTATATCCAGTCAGCTGCATACAAATAGGCTTCAGCAACTTCACTCTGTGCTATAAACTGCCTGGATATCTCACTTGTTAATAAACGGTCATATCGAATACGATCTGCCACCGTAAAATCATTCATCTTAGAAAAAATATCATAGTAAAAATCACTTCCCAGCATCAGCTGCGTGCTTGTTTCAACACCCCCAAGTATCAGATCCAAAGCCTTATTATTTGCTATGACTGTTGCAAGGCTACTGTCGCAGGTTGTCTTTATGATATTTTTTTCATAGAGCTCTACAACTGCTCTTTGCATAAATAGCAGAGGAACTATAGCAAACAAGATCAATATAACGCAGAGCTTTACAGCAAGCCCAATAGGTTTAATAGCCATCCTGCCTGTTTTCAACATTTTTTATGTGCCTTTCGATACTGTTCCGGTGATAGTTGATAGAAACGCCTGAAAATCCTGTTGAAATAACTGGTATCATTAAAGCCGCTATTTTGGGCAACATCTTTTACTTTCAGATCCGAGTTTAGTAATAGCCTGCACGCCTCCTTCAGACGAAGGGATAATATGTATTCTATATAGGGCATTCCTACTCTTTTCTTGATCTGCGCCGATAAATAATTGGCAGAAAAGTGTACTCTTTCTGCCAGCATCTGAAGGGAAATGTCTTCACGGAAGTGTCTGTTCACATATGCAATGATCATCTCCACCGTATCAGACCGGTGCAGTTCCTGACTAATATATGCACTTTCACGTGTAAGCAGATCATAGGAAATTTCAAAAAGCTCTCTTAATGAATCACATTTGCCATAGCTGTCATAAGCTTCATTTATCAGGCTGTCATACTCAGGCTGCGGTATCATACCTTCTAAATCCCTTATGATCCCCATAATAAGCGAGGATACACTGTGACGAACTCTTATAGGCGAAAGATATGGCTCGCATCCGAAGCGTTGTTCCAGCCTTCTTAATCTTTGAACAGCCATGTCTCCATCTCCCTTGTGAACGTCCTTTCTGATCTCATTATCAAGGGATGCCAGAGAGCCCAGCTGAATCTCCATGTTGCCTATGTATGTCTTCCAGGGAAATACTCTGCCCCGCTCATTTTCATAAAATGAAAATGACAGCATCTCCTGAGCCTCTGAAACTGTTTGGCTAATATGATCCGCAATATTATCGGTCACTCCGGACAGGCCGCACCAAAAAACAATGCCCTTATGGGACATCTCCTCCAAAAGGGCTTCCACAATTTCTCTGCACTGCTCCTCTTCAAAACCCGGTGCGATCACATCCACTCTATTCTCCAGGGGGTCCAAGCCTTTGGCTGCCTGTATGATATAGCAACCTGCAAAAAGCTCTGAGAGCCTTCTCATAAGGACTTTTTGCTGTGTTTTAGAAATGCTCCCCTCTCTGCTCTTTTGGCCGGACTCTTTCCAGCGAAATGCCAGAACCATTCCCGCATAGTCAATCCTGTTTAAAACAGGCGTTTCCAAGGCATCCTTACTGACAATCCCATTCATAAATTCAGCCAGCTTATGATCATGATTTTGATTTTCTGACATAATAGCAGCGTCCATTTTCTCTAAAACATTTTTCACGGTCTCTATTCTGAAGGGCTTTATCAGATATTCAAAAACTCTGAAGTGTAATGCCTTTTGAGCATATTCAAACTCCCTGTAAGCACTGATAAGGACGATCTTAACTGTGGGATAGTTTTCCGAGACAAGCTTTATCAATTCCATACCATCCATACAGGGCATTTTGATATCTGTTATCAACACGTCAACCCATTCATTTTCTATTACCCGGTAAGCCAGAGCCCCATCGGAGCAAAGGGTAATCTGCGCATCCTTTGCGATAACGCTCAAAATGTCAGAGAGAACTTCACGCTGCACAGGCTCATCATCTGCAATCACGATTTTTCTAATATTGTTCATATATCCCCCAATATCTCCACTGCAATCTTCTGCCGGAACAACTGCTGCACTCAAGAACGAATATGCAACAATCATATCGCAGCGTAAAAGCGATTATTAGTGATGATATCAGCCTCTACATTGCAAATATCACTTTCTTAAAATAGATTTATATTTAGAAGCAAACAGTTTTGGGACAAAAAAAGAAGCAGCATACTAAAATGCCACTCCACTATAAATGCGCAACCCCCAGGCAAAAGCCTGGGGGTTAAAGCTTGATTATTCAATTGAAGTATTCCGATATCAGGACTTATTCTGTGATCTCATGGAATACTATGCAGTTGGGCTGATCCACCTTGATCTCGGGTCCGTTCATGACCAGTGTACCCTGGTTCATATTAACAGTAAAGAAGGTCATGGTATTGGACTCGTGATTGAGAGATACCAGATGCTTGTTATCAGGGAAGAGGCAGGCATCCTTGGGATATTCTCCGGAAATAGGCAGTCCCAGCATCTTCTTGAGCTTGCCGGTCTTCTTGTCTGCCTTATATACGTCCACATAATTCTCACCCATATTGGATGATACCAGGTAGCTGTAGTCTTCGGAGAAGCTCAGCGCACTGGAAGCCACGCCCTGGATATCAGGCTCATCTATAGTGGACACGGACTGTATCCTCTCAAAATCAGGCATATCATTAGCATCTACCTTGTAATGATACACGTCTATGGAATTCTTCTGCTCTGTTACCACATAGAGGAACTCTCCGTCTGCACTAAAGCGCAGGTGTCTGGGTGATGAATTCTGATCACAGTGGATCACATCGGCATTTTCAAGCTTGCCGGTCTCGTGGTCGAGCCTATACACATTGATCCTGTCCATGCCCAGATCTGCCACGCAGAGGAACTTATTGTCCTTGGTCATACGCGAGCACTGCACATGAGGCATATGATTACGTCCTGCAGCAGCGCCAAGGCCCTTTTGATATATCTCATCTGTGATAGGCCCAATGCTGCCGTCATCATTCAGGCGAAGGACTGTCACCTTACCATCATGATAGCCTCCGCAAAAAAGGAACTTATCCTCATAATCAGTTGAGAGATAACAGCCTCTCATACCGTTGATAGACTCTTCATTGAGCATTGTCAGAGATCCGTCTTTTTCTATCCTGTAGGATTCTACTCCAAAATCAGTAATTGAATACAGATGTGTCTTCTTCTTGGACTGAGTGATATAGGATGAATTGGTGATCACAACCTTATCCTTCTCGGTCATGCGTCCTTTTGCAACATCCACATCATAGATACGGATACCGTATTTGTCCCCCGTTCCATTAGTATAGCTTGATACGTATGCCACATATCGCTTGTCTTTTGCTGTCTTCTCTGCCATCTGTCCATCCTCCGATTGTAACAAATCAGCTTCCCCAAAAGTTATAGTAATATGATACCACAGATGCGACCATTACTGCACTAATTCGCCAACTATTTCTTGGCAAGTGCTGCGTATTTTTTGCGGTAATTGCGATTCATCTTCATACAGTCTATGAGGCCAAGGGCCTTGCCGTGACCGGATCTGGAGGCTGCCACCTGGGCAATGCAGGCTTTATCGGCGATGAGAGCTGCTGCCCTTGCTTCCTCCAGATCGTCGCCCAGGCAGTATACACCGTCGTCAGGTACAAATACACAGTTTACCTTAGAGGATACAATGAGCCTTCCGCCGTCCCTGCCATGATAATTAAAGGGTATCCTGACACCCGTGCCTATAATCTGGGCAAAATCATCCAAAAGGGGCCTGAGCACAGTGGCTCTTCTGGATACAATGAGGCTTGCTTCAGACTTGTTATGTACTATATAGCTGACGTCGGGGCGCTTTTTGTAGATCTCCTCGTGAATCCTCTTAACTCTCTGAGGAACATCCCCGTCCTCGTATACTATCCTGCCGTCCTCCATATGGGAGTCGTAGCCCTTTACTATGCCGCAGTCCAGATCAGTCCTGCACTTATCAGTCAGATAATGCCTGCAGGCTTTTTCCATATATACAGACTGCTCTACGCATTCATCTGCGCTCTCTCCCAGGCAAAGGGTGCCATGGTTGGAAAGAAGGATAAAGTCAGATCCCCTGTGCCTGTTAAGACATGAGGCCACGTTGTCAGCCAGCCTTGCAGTACCGGGCAGAGCATAATCTGCCACAGGTATCCTCAGATCATAATCATCCGAATAAATCTTCAGGTCCTTGATACCAAGGCAGGAAGCCACTGTAGCATAGGTCTGATGAGTGTGCACGATGTATTCGCAGTCAGGCCTTGCAATATAAGCAGCCGCATGTACCAGCATCTCACTGGAGGGCTTGAGCTTGCCATCCCAGCTCAGGTCTCTGATATTGACCCTGCATATATTGTCAGCTTCCATATCCTCATATCTGATACCGCTGGGACTGATGAGCATATGATCCTTGCCGTCACGCACTGAGATATTGCCCCAAGTACGCACCAGGAGGCCATTTTCCCCCAGGCGCTTTGCTATATCTATAAGCTCCCTTCGTCTGGAGCCTATGTCTTTTGTCAGATTTTCACTTACTGCTGATAAATTAAGATTCTTCATAATATTCCTTTTACTGATCACGAGATAACAGCTCCGGCGGATATGATCATATCCATCTTCCTGTCATGAGCTGCAGTATCTATAGCCTTGTCATGTATCTGCTCATCATAGCAGATACCGCAGAGACAAGCACCGGGGAGTTCCTCCAGATACCTGTCATAGAAGCCGCCGCCATAGCCGCATCTGTTAAGCTCCCTGTCAAAAGCAGTACCCGGCACCAGCACTATAGTCGCAGAATGATCCCTGTTCCTGCCCTTTAGATATATCCTATGCCCGGCGCTTCTGCCAGCATTATCATTTTCGTCAGAGCTCTTCCCATCCTCTGTGATATTAGGCTCAGGTATGCCGTGATATCCCTTGGAAAGCTCGCCTGAACTCAATATGCGGTAGAATTCCATATGACCGGACTTAGGATCTGTCACCTTGGGGCAATAGACCTTCTTGCCCAGGAGGAGAGACCTGGATATCAGCGCGGCTGTATCCACTTCAGAGCCGTAGGATGCGTAGACCAGCACCTTATCGGCTTCCCTATAGCGCTTTAGCCCTGTCACCCTATCGGTGATAGCCTCTGATTCAGCCCGCATCCTCTCGGGAGAGAGTTCGCTGCGCCTCCTAAGGCCGTCCTTCCTGGCCTCAAGGGGCTTTATCTTATCATTAGTACTCATATCGTTTCCTTAGCATGACTCAATGTATCAGACTAGGTACATTGATCCCGTTAATACAACAATAACATCAAAAGCTTATCAAAAAGCCGGATGATATTCCTCTGCGATGGCAGCTGCCACCTTGATGCCATCCATAGCTGCAGACATGATGCCTCCTGCATATCCGGCCCCTTCTCCGCAGGGATAAAGGCCCTTAAGGGAAGGGCTGACCATCTTCTCATCACGCAGTATCCTTACAGGTGATGAGGTCCTGGCTTCTACGCCTTCCAGCAGCACATCATCTTTATTATAGCCCTTTATGATAGATCCGAATCTCTCGATACCCTCTATCAAAGACCGATTAATATATTCAGGTAGTATAGACCTCACATCAGAGAAGCTGCAATTTCCCTTACAGCAGGGCCTGTTCCAGTCCTGCCTGCCCTCTTCTTCATAGGAAAGGGGCGCCTGTGACCCGTCTTTAAAATCCTTATAATATTCCACAGGAATAGCGCCGCCGCCTGCCAGGTAAGCTCTGCGCTCAATCTCTCTCTGGAATGCTACTCCCGACAATACACTGCCATCTCCGTAATCCTCAGGGCTGATAGTGACTATTATAGCAGAATTTGCGTTTCTGCTGTCCCTTGCGTAATAACTCATGCCATTGACGCACAGGCGCCCCTCTTCCGAAGAGGCATTGACCACATGTCCACCGGGGCACATGCAAAAAGAGTATACACCTCTTCCTTCAGAAGTATTATGCACCAGCTTGTAAGGAGCTGCAGGAAGGCTCTCTCCCCTCTGCCTGCCGTACTGGGACATATCGATATCGGACTGCCTGTGCTCCACTCTAAGTCCCACTGCAAAAGCCTTGGGCTCCATGAGTATTTTTTCCTTATGAAGCTCTTCAAAGGTATCTCTGGCGCTGTGACCTATGGCCAGGATGAGCTGAGAAGTCCCAATCACTCTCTCGCCATCCTTATCTGCCACCTTGATACCTGTCAGCCGGCCATCTTCTCCCTTTATCAGCTCTGTAAGCCTGGTCTCAAAAAAGACTTCGCCGCCTCTGTCTATGATCTCCCTGCGCATATTCCTAACTACAGTCACCAGCTTATCTGTCCCTATATGGGGCTTGGATTCATAGAGGATCTCTTTTGGAGCTCCTGATGCCACAAAGACCTCCAACGCATGGGCGCCTCTTCCATCCTTGTCCTTGACAAGGGTATTGAGCTTGCCATCGGAAAAGGCTCCTGCTCCCCCCTCGCCAAACTGCACGTTGCTCTCAGGATCCAGAACCCCTGTATTCCAAAAGCGCTCCACATCTGCGCCCCTGTCTTCTACGCATCGGCCCCTCTCTATGACTATGGGCCTGTAGCCGTGAAGGGCAAGCTCATAAGCTGCAAAGAGGCCACCGGGACCCATACCTGCTACAACAGGCCTTTGGGTCATGGCCCTGTCTCCTCCTGAAGGGAAGACATATCGCTTCTCTTCATAGATCAGAGCTTTCTTATTCCTGCTCTTTTTGATCAGCTTCTCTTCAATAGAACGGGCTTTGGCAGGCTCCATACCCTCTGTGGCGGAAAGCTCTACTGCCACAGCATATATATCCACTATGTCAGGCTTCTTCCTGGCATCAATGGAATGCTTTAAGACCTTCAGGCTTCTTATATCCTTAGCCGGGCACCTAAGTT
The DNA here is from genome assembly GCF_000424585.1 of Butyrivibrio sp. MC2013. Taxonomy (GTDB): domain Bacteria; phylum Bacillota; class Clostridia; order Lachnospirales; family Lachnospiraceae; genus Butyrivibrio. The sequence goes on along the minus strand of NZ_AUKE01000018.1, from coordinate 59,535 downwards.
CTCCTGCCGCATATTTTACGAGAAAGCGCTCCAGGGCAGCCGGGTCCCCTACTCCGTTTATATAAGCTTCTTTATCTGTATCATTTACTATTTTTATATCAGAAATCTTGATCATAACTATCCTTAAAAGTAACTATCAGTAATATACATATATTATTTTAATCAATCATCTGCAAATAGCTCTGCCGGCTATATAGGCACTGGTCCATGCCCATTGCAGGTTGTAGCCGCCGCATCTGCCGTCAACATCTGCAAGTTCGCCTATTACATAGAGCCCTCGGCAGTTTGCAGCCTCCAGGTCATCTGACAGGTCCTTCAGCTCTACACCGCCTGTGGTGACCTGAGCCTTGTCATAGTCAGATAAGCCCTTGATAGCTATCCTGACCTTCCGTAAACGCCTGACAGCTTCTGCAGCCTGATCAGCGGAGCGCTCTCCCCTGATCACTTTCATATCAGGAGCTATCCTGCAGATCCTGCAGATCAATTCTGCCAGATGACTGTTGCAGACTCCCGACAGGAGCTGAGTCACGGTCCTGCCCTCAGCAGCAGCAAGGACAGATCCCAGCATAGCTTCAAAAGTCTCATCAGTATATGCAGGCAGGAAGTCTATCTCTGCAAAGGGCCTCTCGCCCATCAGCTCTCCCGCCTGCCTGCTCAGCTGCATAGCCGGGATACCTGATATCCTGCCATCGGTCAGCTGCACTTCCCCGTACTCTGTAGCTGCTATTCTTTCCAATCCTTCTCCATCATAAAAGCAGAGACTGATATTGGCAAGACTCCTGACGCCCGCTCCGCCTTTAAAGGTCAACTCGTCAGTCAATAGTCCTGTAAGAGCAGGCCTTGTTTCAGCCACAGACAGCCCTGCCTTACCGGCTATATAGTAGCCGTCACCTGTAGACTTTGTAGAGGATGGGCCTGCCTTGCCGCCCATAGCAAGTATCACATGGTCTGCAGGGTATCTCCCCTTGTCTGTCCTGACGCCGGTAACAGACGCATCACATGTGAGCACTTCCTTGACCTGCTGCCCGTAGATGATCTCCACTCCCAGTCTCTCAAGCTCCAGGAGCATGATATCTCTTACTGTCGTAGCCTGACCTGATACCGGATAGAGATAGCCCTCTTCGCTCTCTGTTATCAGCCCCATACTCTCAAAAAAGGAGACAGTATCCTGCCAGCTAAAGATATGAAGTGCTTTATCCATATATTCTCTGGCAGCGGGATTATAGCAGTCCGCAGACATATCCTCATTGGTCAGATTGCACCTGCCATTACCGGTCATGGTCAGCTTCTTCCCAGCTACCTCAGTCTTCTCTATGACAGTTACATCTATTCCTTTACGGGCAGCCATGATCGCGGCAGCCATACCTGCTGCCCCCGCGCCGCATACGATCAGTTTCTTCACGATTTGTCAGTCTCCTACCAGATACTTTAAATGATATATGTTATTAGACATACCTTCAGAAACACGCATTTACTGCGTGTTTCGTGAGAACATGTTGCTGGCAAATAGGCCCAGCGGCCCTAGCCGCTCTCAAATGGCCTATTTGCATACATTCTTGGATATTTTATCCAAGAATGTATGTATTATTAGATGACCATTCAGAAACACGCATTTACTGCGTGTTTCGTGAGAACATGAATCTGGCAAATAGGCCCAGCAGCTTTAGCTGCTTATAAATGGCCTATTTGCATACATTCTTGGATGTTTTATCCAAGAATGTATGCTTTAAGGTCATCACTCAGTAAATTTCTCAATACATTATACACGAAAAAAGAGCGGAGCGCTGACGCGCTCCGCTCAATACTCCCGGGCTCATCCCCGGTGATGCTATTTAATTAACAAGTCTCTCATAGCAGATTCGCTATCAGGTCATAAACAGGGTGGTCACGATATCCGCAATAGTGTTCTTCACATTATTGGATACAATCTTGAATTTAGCGATCTTACTGCCGTCGAATCTCTCACTGTCAAGCTTGGACTCAAGTATGATGTAGCCTGTACCCTTCAAGGTATTATTGACAACATCAATATTGAAGTGATCGCTTACATCGCCCTTATAATACTTTGTAGGCCACCAGGCAGGCTTAGGATCTGCTTCGCCAAGACCTGACCAGATATAAACCTCGCGCTTCTTGCCGCTGCCTACGGTTACCATGATCCAAAGATCATTATCTTCATCTGTAGGATCAAATTCAATCTCCTGGCCTGTATACTGAGCACTGGCAACCTTACCGGTATTCTTGTTGATCAGCTGTACCTTGACGTCCTTTCTGCCGGCTGTAACCTTCCTGCTGTTATTACGCTGGATGTCATAGTGAATAGTATCTATTACGGCATTCTTGTAGTTCTTGTTCTTGCTGTTATTCTTAAGTCTTACATATACAGTCTGAACACCTTCCTCGTTAAACTTGTTGCTGATCTTGGTGCTGTTCTTAAGCTTAGCAGTACGCTCAGGGTTGGAATAGTATTCAATTGTATAATCCTTGGTGTTAATAGCTATGTTGTTGTAGGTTACTACAAAGTTCTTGCCTGTTGTCAGCTTATAGGAACCAAAGGTCTTCTTATTTGCACTGAAGATAAAAGGTGTTGATACACTCCATGCCAGTCCGCCATCATCCAGTTCTGCCTGTTTGATCTTGAAGTACTGATATGCCTTGCCGCCCTTCTCAGGACCTGCGCCCTTGAAGTTACCCATGAAGGTGATAGTAGCCTTGCCGTATCCTACCTTCTTATTCTGACTGTAAGTAACCTTGTAATCTCTACCTGCTACAAGGGATACTCCTCTGTGATTGCTGTCGATATCCGCTGTTACATATACAGGAGGTGTTACGCCTGCCTTTGAATATGTAAAGCCAACATCTTCAAGTTTTGCCTTATTGGTAACTGTAAACTGTGCATCCTTGGCAGGTTTGATCTTATAGCTCTTGGTTACCTTGCCCTTATAGAGACCGGAGCCTGTGATAGTAACCTTAACTGTTCCTGCATTTACTGCATTTGAATAGCTGAGCTTGTAATCAGTGCCGACGTGCAATACTTCCTTGGAACCTGCATCTCTTACTATCAGCTGGTCCTCTGTCAGGTAATGCTCTTCAGCATTGTAGGTAAAGTCAATACCGCTTGCCAGTGAAGCTGTAAACTTCTTGTAAGTAGCAGCTACTTCGATATCTACCTCTTTAGTACCTGCAAAGTTACCTTTACCGGTAATGATGATAGGATCGTGAGCTCCGCCAACATAGTATACCTTGTTCAGATTAGCTGTGTAATGAGTGCCCTTCTTAAGTACACTACCCTTATAAGTCAGTATAGGAGCTGCCTTCTTACCATTGGTAACTACGGTGTTGCCTGCCTGTGCATTAGCAATATCCGCTTTGGCAATGATGAAATACAGCACCTTGGTTCCGGTATAGTTGCCCTTGCCCTTGATGATAACAGATGCCAGAGTTACATTCTTGCCCTTCTTCTTGAGGATTGCATTATAGTCTTCATCCTTGTAATCTACAATGTTATCATCGTCATCGTAGACTGCTTCTTCTACGATAGTATAAGGTGCATTGTTTTCAGGATCACGAACCTCATAGATAAGAGCGTTGGCTTTCTTATTATTCTTATAAGAGATAGTGTAATCCACATTCTTGGTCAGTGTCTTTGTTCCGTTTCTAACAATGACTTCAGGTGTAAGGGCTGTTCCGTCATATACCAGACACTTGTATCCATAAGGATTACCATCAGCATCTTCTCCAATGATAGCCGTAGGGATATCATCTATGAATTCAGCATCCATCTCGCCGGACTCTATAGGATCATTTTCTTCCTGACCCTTGATAGAGAAGGTGATATTAACATTTGCAACTTCAAAGTCTTCGTAGAGAACAGGTGTAGCATCTCCATCATCTACAGGTCTAAATTCTGTACCAGATGCAGTAGTTACATTAACTGTGATATTACCTGTTGTACCTCTGGCAGAAAGGGTAACCTTTTCTGCAACAACTTTGCCGGGTGCATTATCAGGATCAGCGCCCATACGGATCTTAGCTGCCAGCGTACTGAGCCTTGCTTCAAGCGATGACCTGCCATCAGCTGAAATCACACTACCCTGAGTAATCTCATAGTTTACTCCCAGTCCTGAATAGTACGTAGGGAAGGTTACCAAATCACCATCATCTACGGCTACACTTCCTTCAGGAGTGAATCTTCCTGAGAACTCATGAGAGTCAACTGCTCTTACCAGATCTACATGATAATCATCGATAATAGGTGCAGGAGCCTTGGCAATATCCACTTCAAGAGGATTCTCATAATCCAGGCCTCTTATAAAAGTAACTGTCAGATCATCATAGTTAACATTGTCACTATTATCAACGTAGTAGTATACATAGTAGTGTCCGGCATGCATTGCCATAGGCGGAGCAGGTGCATCCGTCCAGCCCTCAACAGGGATGTCTATAGGATTGATCTCGGTTTCAGATACATAATACCTGATCTTGCCTTCTACATCATCAGCTTCGTATGTAGGCTTAACAGCGAGGAGATCTTGGTCTTCTCCGTCGTATACCAGATCATGTCTAACATATGTCTGCCAATTATCCTCAACAGGTGCTGTCAGATAATCCTGATTAATATCTCTGGACTTGATCTCACAATTGCCGGCCTCATAGATGATGTAGTAGTCACCCTGCTGGTCATAGTCTACATATTCACTGTGATCTGCGTTGTAGACTCTGTAGGTACTAAACACACGGCTAGGATCATTAGGATCGTAAGATACTGCAGTAATTGCATAATTGCCGTAATCCTCGCCTTCTGCTCTGTCTACCTTTACTTTAAGAGTGTAAGGCTCAACCGCTGTTGCAGCGGTCAGCGTTTCCTTACTCTCTTGATACTTAAAGCCTGTAGCTGTCCAGTATGTGTAGTTAGGGAATTCCACACCTGCAACATCAACGTCCTCGATGCCATGCATCTTTGAAAAGCTTCCGGCAGTAACTGTCAACGGAGCAGGTACAATAGTAATAGTACCCTGATTATAGGTCTGCTTCTGATAGTTCAGGTTATAAAGGAATCTCTCAGAGTCAGGCAATGCAGGAGTATAAGTATATGTTCCTACATGAGTGTTATTCTGCTTACCATAGTCGAGCTTAAGCAGCTCATAGTCATTAGGATTCCAATAATCGTCAGCAAGAGTATACTTGGTAACTGTGGAGTTCAGATAGTTCTCCCAGTTCTCACCATACTCTATGGTAACGTTATTAGCTGTGATAACAATACGTGACTTAGGTATCTCAACTACATAATTGCTAACAGCTGTATCAGAATGGTTAGGATCGCCATCTACGTAATACCATACAATGTAGATCCTTGCCTCAGTTGCTTTAGGTAAATTAGAAGCATAGTAACTAGTGCCATGTGCCAGTGAAATCCAGTCATCTGTATCTTTGGCAGGAGCTGTTCCTGTATAACGGTATCCTCCTGAACCATTGGATACTATTTTTTGATAAGAATCCGGTCTATCATAATAGAGTTCGCCTACTTCAGGTGTAAATACTTCTACCTTGTACTTGAGGGTACCACCGATAGTATAATAACCGTCATAAGGATCCAATGAAATATTACGAGGGCTTACTCCTATCAGCGTCTTCTCGCTTTCATCATATCTGGTATCAAACCCCTTATAAAAGCTTCCTATAAATGAAGATCCAGCAAGAGAAATCGTAACAGGGCCGTAATCCGCGCGGTTTACAACTGTACTATAATTGCCACTAGTCGGAACATATTTGCACCATACATACCATGTACCTGCATCTGCCTTATAATAATTACCTGTTCCAAATGCTGAATCAGCAGGACGTTCACTAGCTGATGGAGATACTGCATAATACCATGTACCGGAATCTAAATCAGATCCCAAAGAACTCATCAGATTATAATTGGTTCCGTCATAAGTCAAGCTAGATGTTGACTGATCAGGCCAATGATCATAACTTGGCGAAGCCTGAGCAATTGTAACCTGAACAGGCCCCAGAGGTCCAAGATCATTATGATTAGAATCGCCTGTTACCTTATACCATACATAATATGTTCCGGCTTCTGTCTGCGAAGCATCAGGATACCAGTTATTATTGCATACCGTAGCTGTACCCAAGCTATACTTTACAGTACCGTCAGAACTTGTAGCATAATTTACCAAAACCTGACTTGAACCATTGTATACTAAACCTGTTTTAGCTGTAGGTGTTGTTACGCTGGGATCTACTCTTGATATAGTTACATTTATAGGTCCTAATGGAGAGGTCGTGGAACCATTATCTGTATAGTTTGATAGACCACTTGTATTAACATAGTAATACACATCATATGTTCCGGCACCAGTTGCTGACGGTAAAGATGTGGACCAAACTCCGCCAGCCCCCAGTCTGTAATAAAGTGTTCCGGCTTCTGCTACTCCGGCTGTTATAAGCGTCTGGGATGCACCTGTATATGACAGCGTATTTGCTGCAGGAGTAGTTGTAACAGCGGCCATCTTTGGCGAAATAGTAACCGTAACTGCCGAAGCAGAAATCGAGCTATCGAGATGATTGCTATCACCTTTTATGTAATACCATACATAATAGGTACCTGCATTAGTCCTTGTCGGGATAGATGTACTAAAACCTGTTGTAGTAGCAGGCTGATCATTTGTATCAGTAGCCTGATAGTACATTGTTCCCTGAGAATTAGATCCGGGATTTACCAGTTCCTTAGCAGAACCATTATAAGTTGTATTAATGGCTGTAGGCGCAGTTGTAGCTGCATCGATAGCAACCTTGCTAATAGTAACAGGAATACAGATAGGCTCAGAATTACTATGGTTCTCATCACCTCTTACATAATACCAAACGTAATATGTGCCCGCATTTGTAGCCTTAGGTCTATTAGAGCCCCATCCTGTAGTATCAGGTGCTGTTGAAGTTCCAAGAGTATACCTTATATTACCATCAGCAGTAAGTCCTAACGTTACAAGGAAGTCTTCATTCCCATTGTAATCCCTGTTATTTGCTACTGGCGGAGTCTGTGCTACTGCCACCTGACCACCTATTTTCAGTATCGTTGAACCAGTAATATCATTATAATAATCTGATACAACTTTATAGAATATAGGGTATTCGCCTACTTCAGCATATGTCAGCGAGCTCTGATCACAATTTTCAGCTGTTGTGCCAAAGTATACAGTATACTTAGCAGGAGCCACCACATTTTGACCACCATCTTTAACTGTCAGTGATATGCCGTGCAAGTCTCCGTCATAAGGTACTGTTACTACTCCTTCAGCTTCGCCATCAGCTGCAGCTGTTGCTGTAGCCTTTGCAATATTTACGTTTGCAGATCCCTCTAAAGGTGTATATCCACTCTTAGTAACCTGCCAATAAACTGTATGATTGCCAATATAGAATCCAGGCTTTTCTGTAAGGTCGTATTCACCTGATTCGCTTGTTCTATACTTAACAGTAGCTCCGTCAGGAACTCCTGTTAAATAAAAGCTTTTTGAATTGCCATCATAGGTCCCTGAAAAATCACTAGAAGTTATACCTTCAAACTGAGCAAGTGTTACAGACAGAGTACCAAATACATACTCTATATTATAGTTAGCAGTTAAATCATGATGTTCGCCATCCTCAATCATAGCAGTGAAAGTATTATCACTGTCTCCAACTGCTGTTTGAGTTCCGGTAATTGTAGGAACAACAGTATGTCCGTCTACCAGAGCAAGATAAGTGTCATCCACAACAAGGGAAACATCAGTAGCTGCATTTTTAGTAAGCGCTGTACCATCATATACCTTGCTATCGCCTGCTGACTGAAGCTTAATGGGTCTCTGTGTTACAGTCAATGTACCATTAACATATGTAGGATCATAATAATCCAAAAATACCTTATCGCCTGTCAAGGTTACGCTACCTATAACATTGTCACAGCTGCCAACATTTGTAATTGTGGAAGCCGCAGTCATAGTTACTTCATTGATAGCATCACCGGATGCAAGGCCTAAACCATCAACAAGGTTTGTTCCATTAGAAGGGTATACTGTATAATCATCTTCTGTAAGCGCGATTCCGTCATAAACCTTGCTAAGGCTTCCAGCCTCAATCTTAATAGGCCTCTTTTCAACAGTAAAGGCATGAGAGGCTGATCCCAACGTATTGCCATATTTAGACTTAAGAGTGGCTGTGATATTGCAGCTACCCGGCTTAACAGTTGTAATAGTACTGCCGTCTGCGGATACTGTAGCCACAGTTTCATCAGAACTCGAGAAATCTATCTCTGCGCCTTCGGGAAAAGAAGCTGCATTAGTAAATAGAGTATTTAACGAATCATCAAAATTATAGGGTACCCCATAATAAATTGTAGAAGCCGAAAGATAAGTTTCATTAAATACAGGGTCAACCAGTTGCGTATAATATGCATAATAATTCCTGGCTTCTGTTATGATGGTATTCTCATCCAGGGGATCAGTTTGAGGCATGCTCCCTGAATTTCCATCTGTAAACCAGCCTTCAAATGCATAGCCCAGTCTGCCTTGTGGTGATACGTTGTCCAGATTATCACCAAAGGCTGTATCCTTCTGTACATAAACAGTAGACCAAAACTCCCAAGACGAAGAACCAGAATAATAGTCATAGAAAGTAACGGCCCACTCGTTTTCATGCTCCTGAGCAGAGAACAGATCATTACCATATCTTACCTCAGACTGTTCAATATCTGACTCGTCCTCACCTGTAAATGCAGGAGCTGCCTGTACCGGCATTCCTGTCCAAACAAGTGATATCACGAGCAAATAAGAACATATCTTTGATAACAGTTTGCTCACTTTCATTTGCTTTCCTCCTGTTCACTAAATAGATGCCATCCTTGATAGTTACTAAATACTTATTCCATTTGTATTCACCAGATCTTTTCTTGCAGAAACACCATTAACTCATCGCGCTCCCTCCTATTTACTTATAAGAACCAAAAGAATCTTGGCTACTTCAACAAGAATATCGGCAATTAATAGAATTTTCATAATATCTTCTATTAAGTTAATTATGCATTTAATATATGATTATATTTCTATTTTTTTAACTATCTAGTCTCTTGTTACAATCTATACAAGCCACATTATCCGCGTTTTTATATTATAATGATATTATTTTAACGCAATATAGTTAGATTATTTTAAACTTTTATTTACTATATACTTCAACTTTTTTATGTTATATTATTTTACTATTTTAATTAAACATTTTTATCTATAATCACAGCAAACATACATATTTACAGCAAAAGAAAAAGACCATAAAAGAGCCATAGCCCTTTTACAGTCTCGTATTCTTGATTATTCAGTTATTATTCATCCCATACAAGCCCATGTGTCCGGGATCTGATATATCTCTTGTTCAGACAAATGCGCCATGTATCACTATCAGTCAAACAAAGGCGTGGAAAAATATCTCTCTGCCGTGTCAGGAAGAACAGCAACAACAATCTTTCCCTTGCCCAGCTTACGTGCCAGTCTTACGGCTGCAGCTACATTGGTACCGCTTGATATGCCGCACATGATGCCTTCCTCTGCAGACAGACGCCTGGACATCTCTAAAGCCTCTTCATCAGAGATCACACATATATCGTCATATATGGACTGATCCAGGATATCCGGTATTATGCCGTCACCTATGCCCATCTGAAGGTGCGTACCTATATTTCCTCCTGCAAGTATAGCCGCATTCTCAGGCTCTGCTGCCCATATCTCTATGGAAGGATAATGCTCCTTTAATGCCTGTCCTATACCTGTGATAGTGCCGCCGGTACCAATACCGGAGCAAAAGCCGTCTATGGGGCCTTCAACATCCTCTAATATCTCCTGGGCTGTATGATCCTTGTGAGCCATGGTATTGGCAGGATTCTCAAACTGCTGAGGTACGAATACTCCCTGATCTTCATCCCTCATCCTCAGAGCTGTTGCCAAACATTCCCGGATGCATGCTCCTATGTCCCCGTCATCATGGATCAACACCACCTCTGCTCCGTAGTGCTCTATGAGCTTCCTTCGCTCTTCGCTGACTGAATCAGGCATGATGATCCTGATCTTATAACCTTTAACAGCCCCTACCAAAGCCAGTCCTATACCTTGATTACCACTGGTAGGCTCTACGATGATAGTATCCTCTTTTATAAGCCCTGCTTTCTCAGCTTCCTGTATCATATTCAGGGCAGTCCTGGTCTTGATAGAACCTCCTATATTCAGTCCCTCGAACTTAACAAGGATCTCGGCTCCATCTGGGTCCGGGATCCTGTTTAACCTGATCATTGGTGTGTGCCCCACCGCTTCCAGCACATTGTTGTAAATCACCCGCTATTGTCCTCCTCTAAATAGCATACATTCTTGGATAAAATATCCAAGAATGTATGCAAATAGGCCATTTGAGAGCGGCTAGGGCCGCCGGGCCTATTTGCCAGATTCATGTTCTCACGAAACACGCAGTAAATGCGTGCTTCTGAAGGTACGTCTAATAACATATACATTCTTGGATAAAATATCCAAGAATGTATGCAAATAGGCCATTTGAGAGCGGCTAGGGCCGCCGGGCCTATTTGCCAGCAACATGTTCTCACGAAACACGCAGTAAATGCGTGTTTCTGAAGGTACGTCTAATAACATATACATTTTCAGAAATTGCTGCCGTTCCAGCCCCAGTCGTCAGAACCAAAATAGCGTATGTACATATTATTAGGTGCAATACCCAGTATATCACCATATATACTTGTAAGCTCTGCAGTCATCTTCTCGTATACTTCACTTGAAGCTCCGCCGTATATCTTCACTTCGATAAAGGCTACAGGCTGAGAATTATCCCCCTTGAAATACATGGGGATATCACCTTCTATAGCCAACATCAGCCAGTTCTCGCTCTTGCCGGGAATGATAGAGATAGCCTGTCCCAGACGCTCCTTAAGCTGAAGCTCCTGCTCCTTTGTTATTATTGCACTAGTCTTAGTTGATATAAATGGCATTTATCTTTCCTCCACTTTTATTATGTTGATCCAGGTGTAAATTTATCTTTTAATAGCATGTGAGTCACTTCTTACATAGGTCATATAAACGGGCGATTCCAAACAAGCTTTGCTCATATACACATTAACGTTAAACTCGCAAACGCTTCGCTTTTTGCTCGTTATAAAATCACTGCTGACGCAGTTCTACGGGTACGGGGCTCCATCATGCCTAAATGCATGCGCGAGGGGCTGCACGAGGAATTGCAAAAGGCGGGTGTCTGCGAGCGTCGTTACTTTATTTGCGGGTCACCGAAGGTGGGCCGCAAATATTAGTAACGTGACGACGAGCAGCCAAGGCGAGAGCCGTCCCGCTGTTGCAATCCTCGTTCAGCCCCCGCCCACCACTTAGATCAAATGGAAGCCCCTGGCGATCAATACTATGAAGGATGCTCCGGGGATGCTCTCCACTTCGTATTCGTCTATGCCTCTCATGATCAGCATAAAGAGGATGTAGAGAAAGCCTCCTATCACCGCACACACCAGTATGGTCAGCACTTCGCCTATGAGCTCCGGCAAAAAGAGATCCAGCCCAAATACGGCAAGACCTGCCACCAGCGAGCACACAAGCGGCACCAGTATCACCCTGACAATGCTGGGCCTTGCACGCAGCATACCCGATATCTCGATGTAGGCCATAAGAGCGATAAGTGCAAAGCAAATCGACTGGCTAAGAGGCGCAAAGGCTATCTCTGCCTTAAGAGGTCCGGATAATACAAAGGCAAATATATAGTGCACCAAGGCCCCTGTAAGGAGATTGATCAGCACTGCCCTGAAGGCACGTAGCCTTAGTAAAATTGAATTAGAAAGGAAAGCCGCCGGTATGGTCACTATAAGAGGCGCGCAATACTTTACTATAGCTACCACATCATCTGAAGGGGTACGGAATATCCCTTTCAGTATGGATGCTGCCAGGATCATGGTGAATATGCTGCAGGGAATAAGGCCTGTCATAAGGAGCCTGGAGCCTCTGAGTATACCGCTTGCCGCCTCCTGCTTGTCCTTGTGTGCTATGCTGGCGCATAGGCTGTAGACACCGGGAAGGCAGATGATGATAGCTATGCCCATGATCATCCATTCAAAGGGCATGACCATTCCGCTGTACATACCCCAATTACTGATGATATCCCCTTTGACATGATTACGAGCAGCCATGGACCTGTAGATGATCTCGTCGCTAAGCTGGAGTATAAAGGGCAGGCCAAAGACAAATCCAAAGTATATTGCCATCCTGGATACGCCCAGCATCTCTCCCCTGGCATCCTGCTCACCGGTACGGGTAAATTCCCTGATCTTGGCAGCCCTTAGACTCTGCAGCACTATAAGACATATGAGCATGCAGGCAGCTCCTGCAAGAAAGCCAAGGCTTCCTCCAAAAGCTCCGTATCCTGCCGCCGGATCATCCCTGAGAAGGAGTCTTCCCACCTTCTCCCCATAAGCGCTCAGAGAGCCGGAAGCTATGAGTGCTACCAATAGGGATACCAGGTCGAATATGATATAAGATAATAGTCCCACAGCCTTAAAGCCCAGCCCCTGCAGATATCCGCTGATGCCGCCTGTGACAGACATAAGCACAATGGCTATGCCTATGGTGCAATAGGACAAAAAGCTAATGGAATAAGTAAACAGAGCATCTCTTAGAAAGAATGATCCCAATATCACAAGGCAGCCGGCGGCAGCCCCGATGATCATCCCCTTCAGGATAAGTCCCTTTGCTGTAGTGACAGCGTCCTTGTACCTGCGCTGGCCTGCCAGTGCTCTGGTTGCACCCGACAGAGCATGCTCAAGTCCAAAGCAGAGAAAAGAAAAAGCTATAAGAAGCAGATCCAAGGGACCTGATATTATACCGCCCCCAAGGGAAGTGGTATTTCTGGTCAATATGATCCTGATAAGCATCAGCACAATCACAGATGCGATCGCTGCCTGAGTAGCAACATGGGCCTTTTGGACCCTTTCACCCGTAAGCTTCATGTCATAGTCCTCCCGCACAAGACATTAGGGGCCGGATACAGCTTAGTCTCTCACGATACCCAGTCCCTCCAGTACAGCCGCCTGCTTTGCTTCCATCACAGCAGCTTCATCCTCTTCCATGTGGTCATAACCGCACAGATGCAGCATGGAATGAGCTGTGAGAAAAGCAAATTCCCTCTTTTGGCTGTGTCCATATTCCTCAGCCTGGGATCTGACCCTGTTCTCATTGATCACAATGTCACCCAGATATATAGCCCGGGCATCGGGGTCATAGATATCTTCCCTCTGATCCCCCGAAAATACACCAAAGTCACCGGGATCTTCATAACTGACATTGGGGAAAGAGAGTACATCCGTCTCTCTATCTATATCCCTGAACTGCCTGTTCATCTCATGGATACCTTCGTCGTCTGTTATGAGCATATTTATCTCTACTTCTTCAGGGCAGCCCTCGCTGTCCAGGACTGCCTTGCATACCGTCCTGGCAACTTCCTCTATGTCAAAATCAAAAGCTGCACCCGTTTCATTATCAACGGAGAAGATCATAGTATTGTTTCTCCTTCTTTAATAGAGTCTTGATAATACCTATCTCTGCCATGGATATTCTGGAATCCTTAAGATTACCATATATCTCTTTCTTTTCTACAAGATCATCGATCAGCCTGTCAGTATCAGGCTTTGCTTTGCTGTTAAGAGAGTATATCTCGGTGATACGTCTTACCAGATCCTCACAGAGGCTGACAAGAGTAGCCTCCTTGGATACGGGACTGTTCTTGCCCCCGTTTCGGTACTCATTTATGAGCTGCCTTGCTTCACGGGGCATCTTTAGAGCCAGGGCTCTGATCTCTTCATCGGCATCTTCTCCTGCAGCGGAATATGCTTTTTTGGCTGTCTCTGCTAATCCTTTTGACGATGCTATTGCAGGTGCTTTGGCAGATGCAGCTGCTGCAATCTCCGGATCAAGCTGCTCATGATAGTATGCACAGCACTTCACGGCTCCTATGTCCAGCTCCAGTCCTTCTGCACATTTCTCAGCCAGATATGCAGTATGCACCGCTCTGTAATAGGAAGCAGGATCTTCCTTCCTAAGTTTTACAAGAATGCCGTACTCAGGATCATTGATCTCCATATAGGCATCGCTCTTACCCCTTACCACATATACCCCGTAGAAATTGAGCATGATAAGTAGGAGCACCAGGCTGATACCCGCATTGATCAGGGGCGCTGCCAGCATATTCATGCCAAAGGTCTGATTCAGAAAGAGAAGATGATAAGCACTGAGCATGACCAGGAGTATCATCAGCGAAGCCATAAGAGGCCATCCAAAGGACAGGCTCTCACTGGCGCCGCATATGAGAAGAGCAGATACCAGTCCTGCCATCAGATACATAAAGAAGACTCCGGAGGATGCATCTGCTGTAAGATGCACACCTGTCATCAACAGCACTGTAGAGCCTATGATACCGGGCAGCCTCTCAGAGCACAGCGATAATATGACAAATACACAGATAAATGGCCATATCATGCTGTTGACCATGGGAAGAAAGAGTCCTGCCAGGGCAAATATTGCAAATAGACCATAGAATCTCAGGGGATGATCCTCATTATCAAAAAAGAGCCTGCCCCTGATCCTGGCATCGTTATATACATAAACAGTGATGACAGTGCCAAATACTGTTACAAGAAGATTCCTCACAGCTACGGCCATGTCCAGGTGATAGTAGATAGCCGCTCCGTATACCAATAGTCCATATATAAGAGCACATAGAAGGGGAGACAACGCTCTTATGAGCCAAGGCCTCTTCCCCCCGGAAACTGCTATATCTTCTTTCATATCCTCAGCCTTCCCTTTTTTCTGTCATTATTTTTATGTCTCTGGCTTCTGGCAGCTTCCTTCTTTTCGTAATCCTCATAGGCCTTTACTATCTTCTGTACAAGAGGATGCCTTACCACGTCTTTGCTGGTCAGGTTGCATACAGCAATATCATCTATACCCCTAAGTACTGCCTGTGCCACATCCAGGCCCGACTGGCTTCCCGGAGCCAGATCCTTTTGGCTGGCATCACCTGTCACGATGACCTTGGAGCCAAAGCCTATACGGGTCAGGAACATCTTCATCTGGGCCGGTGTAGTATTCTGAGCTTCATCCAATATGATATAAGCACTATCCAGAGTACGGCCTCTCATATAGGCAAGAGGAGCCACTTCTATAAGACCCTTCTCCATATTGGCATTGAAGCGCTCAGCGCCCATGATCTGATAGAGGGCGTCATAAAGGGGCCTGAGATATGGATCTACCTTGCTCTGCAAGTCACCGGGCAAAAAGCCAAGCTTCTCTCCTGCTTCAATGGCAGGCCTTGTTAATATGATCCTGGATACTTCCTCTCTCTGGAATGCTGTGATAGCCATAGCCATGGCCAGATAGGTCTTGCCCGTACCTGCAGGTCCCAGGCCAAAGGTGATCATGTGGTCCCTTATGGCATCCACATACTTCTTTTGTCCCAGTGTCTTGGGTGCTATGGGCTTACCTGTGATGGTATGGCATATAAGGTCGCTCTTCATATCTGCCAGGAGGTTACTGTCCGCCGGCTCCTTTGAGCCCTTCTCCTCTTCGCCGATACTGATAGCGTAATCTACTGCCTGTTCTTCCACGTCTTCTCCCTTTTCGGACAGCGCACAGAGCCTTTTTATGATGATACCGGCGCTCTCTGCAGCTTCCTCTTCTCCTCTTATTACTATCTCCCCGTCTCTGACTGTAACTGTCACTCCCAGCTTGTCTTCGATCTTTCTGATATGCTTGTCATTCATGCCGAACACATTTCTCATCTGCTCCGCAGTCAGCACAAGTCTCTTTCTGCCTTCATTTGTCATTTATGATATGGTTCCCCGCTAGTGATCTTATAAGCTCTGTAAATCTGTTCCAATAGTATTACTCTCATCATCTGATGGGGAAAAGTCATATCCGAAAAACTGAGCCTTTTGTCAGAAGCGCGCAGCACCTCTTCCGAAAGCCCCAGTGACCCCCCGATTATAAACTGTATATGACTGATGCCTGACAGACCAGCCTTCTCTATCCCGGCTGCAAGTCCCGGAGAATCCAGCTTCTTGCCGTCTATGGCCAGCGCCACCTTCAGGGCAGCGGGGTCCATCTTGGCCATCAGCCTTGCTCCCTCTTTGGCCTTTATCTGGTTCTCTAGAGCCTCCGGTGCCTTGTCAGGAGTCTTCTCATCTGCGACCTGGCATATCTCCAGCTTGCAATATCTGGAAAGGCGCTTGGAATACTCATCTATGGCATCATTCCAATATTTCTCTTTGATCCTGCCGACACATAATATACTGATCTTAATAGCTCTCAGCTCCCTATCCTGTCGTATATTTCACTGTAATAGCTATCCAGGAAACGGTCCAGGAGATTCTCATCCAGGTTCATGAATTTCTTCATGACTGCTTCCTTCATATAGCTGATACGTACAAAGTAATTTTCCGCGTTGTCTCCCACGGCTCCCGTGGCATTGTTGATCTCGTCAGGTGTAAGATTCTCCAGGCACCAATCATGGAGCTGACTCCTGAGATTATTCTCCAGAGCAGCCTCAGAGCTGAATCTCTTATAATTCCTGAGAGATACCAGGCCTGATACGATAAAGAGTACAAAAAGAGCTCCCATGACCCCGGCGGACATATACCTGTTGAAAAGCTGCATATGCAGTGGATTCTTGGTCAGAATGAATATGACACCGGCAAGTCCCACTATACCGCAGGATAACAGTACTATTGCAGAGGAATGATTATCTTCTGCCTTCTCTTCTTTGCTCATATAACCCATGCAGGCGAATCCTTTCCCAAAAGCGAGCCTTATTCTTTAAACAACAAGAACATTATAGCACAATAAAGCGCCTGCAGACACATGATTAGGCCTGCAGGCGCGCGCAATAATGTTAACTTTTTGTAACTGAATTGTTATCAGTCAAGGCTCTTTAAATATTCATCTATGCCCTGAGCAGCTGCTCTTCCTGCACCCATAGCCAGTATAACTGTAGCTGCACCTGTAACAGCATCTCCGCCTGCGAATACGCCCTTCTTGGAAGTCTGGCCGTTTCCTTCTTCTGCCACGATACACTTCCTTCTGTTGATCTCCAGTCCCTCTGTTGTGGAACTGATAAGAGGATTGGGGCTGGTACCCAGTGACATGATCACGCAGTCACACTCGATATCAAATTCAGATCCGGCCACTTCAACAGGGCTTCTTCTGCCGGATTCATCAGGCTCGCCCAGCTCCATACGGATGCATCTGCAACCCTTTACCCAGCCGTTCTCATCTGCCAGGATCTCTACAGGATTGGTGAGAAGGTCAAAGATGATGCCTTCCTGCTTAGCATGCTCTACTTCCTCTTTACGCGCAGGAAGCTCCTCTTCGGAACGACGGTAAACAACATGTACCTCTGCTCCCAGACGAAGTGCTGTCCTTGCTGCATCCATTGCGACGTTACCGCCGCCTACGATAACAGCCTTCTTGGGATGCATGATAGGTGTAGTGGAATCCTCACGGAAAGCCTTCATAAGGTTGGAACGGGTCAGGAACTCATTTGCTGAGAATACGCCCATTGCCTGCTCACCGGGGATATGCATGAATCTGGGAAGACCTGCGCCTGATCCGATAAATACCGCATCAAAGCCCTCGTCCTTCATCAGTGAATCTATAGTAACGCTTCTGCCTATTACCACGTCTGTCTCAATCTTGACGCCCAGGCTCTTAACGTTTTCGATCTCTTTCTTAACTACAGCATCCTTGGGAAGACGGAATTCAGGAATACCGTATACCAGTACACCGCCTGCCTCATGGAGAGCTTCAAAGATAGTAACATCATAGCCCATCTTTGCCAGGTCTCCTGCAGCTGTGAGGCCTGAAGGGCCGGAACCTATCACTGCGACCTTGTGGTTTCTCTTCTCTGTAGCGCCGTTGGGCTTGATGCCCATCTGTCTTGCAGTATCAGCAACATATCTCTCCAGCTTACCGATAGATACCGGATCTCCCTTGAAGCCTCTGATACACTTGCCTTCACACTGTGATTCCTGAGGACATACACGTCCGCATACTGCAGGAAGTGCTGAAGACTTGGAGATGATCTGATAAGCACCTTCGATATTGCCTACCTTGACCTCCTGTATAAATGCGGGAATATCAATAGCAACAGGGCATCCCTTCTGACACTGGGGATTATTACAATTAAGACATCTGGTAGCCTCTGCTTCGGCTTCTTCCTTATTATAGCCCAGACATACTTCTTCAAAATTGGTAGCTCTTACCTTGGGCTCCTGCTCACGAACAGGAACTCTCTTTAATACATCAACTTCTATAGCCATAAGTCTCCTCGTTTCTATAATGAAATCTGTCCACTACTAGTATTATGAGCAAACGCCGCAGCCGCCGTGGTGAGTCTTGCCCTCTTCCTGAGCGAGCCTGAGTCTGCCCTCTTCTGTAGCATAGAGCTTCATACGATTCATAGCCTGGTCAAAATCTACCAGGTGACCATCGAACTCAGGTCCGTCAACACATGCAAACTTCACCTCATCGCCTACTGTCAGACGGCAGGCACCGCACATACCTGTTCCGTCTACCATGATGGTGTTCATGGATACAACTGTTGGGATACCCAGTTCCTTGGTCAGCTTGCATACGAATTTCATCATGATCATGGGACCTATAGCAATACACAGGTCATACTGATGACCCTCATCTACCAGATCCTGCAGACACTTGGTAACCATACCACTGCGTCCGTAAGAACCATCGTCGGTGGTGATATAGAGATTGCTAACACTCTTAAATCTCTCTTCCAGGATCACCAGGTCCTTATTCTTGGCACCTATGATAACATCAGCTGTTACGCCATGCTCCTTAAGCCATTTAGCCTGGGGATAAACAGGAGCAGTACCTACACCGCCTGCTATGAATACGATCTTCTTTTTCTTTAACTCCTCAAGGTCTTCCTTTACCAGATCGGAAGGATTACCAAGAGGTCCTACTATATCAGCAAAGCAGTCACCGGTCTGCATCTTGGCAATCTGATTGGTCTCTGCACCGATGGACTGAACTACTATCTCTACGGTTCCCTTCTCCCTGTCGTAGTCACAGATAGTAAGAGGGATCCTCTCACCTTCATTATCCACACGTACTATCAGAAACTGTCCCGGAAGACATCCTGCAGCAACGCGGGGAGCTTCAACAACCATCTGATAGATGTTTGCTGCCAGCACGTTTCTCTCCAAAATCTTGAACATAATCCTCTCTCCTTGCCTGATATATTTGGCATTGCCAAGTTAAAGCTCACGTTTTCGCTTTAACGTATTAAAACTATAAAAGACTATAAATCAACTTCATTATTATTGCAAGCCCAAACTGTCAGGTAAGAGGCTTTAAGAAATAATTGCCCTGCTCATCACTGCCCAGTCTGTATACCAGTCCGCTGGTAACATTTACTCCAAAGAGGAGACCTGACTGAGTCTGGGATCCGTCGGGATAGACATGGTTCTCAGTGATCACATAGTAATCAGCACCGTCTATCACCTCGGTCTTTTGTATGATATAGAGATTGTAACCTTCCATTCCCGCTACGGTGCCCATGCCATCCAGGAGGTAGCCCTTGGCTATAAGCTCATTTAAGAGAGCAGATACAGCCTGCTCGTGGCTGAACTGAACAGGATAATGAAAGGAGTACTCCCTCTCCACTATATCTGACATAGCGCCTGTCACGTCATCCACAGCCACAAACTTAAATACGCTCTCTCCATAAGGCATAGCGATAGGTTCAGTGTATCTCACTGCTGTAGCTCCTGGCTCTGTGCCATCAGTGGTATAGAATACCGATGAACCAGCCTGGGCTACAGCCACTATCTGGGTCACCTCAGAATACTCGCCGCTGTCTTCAAGCACGGTAGGCTCAGGAGGTGCTATGAGTTCTTCTTCAGATGATTCCTCAGAGCTATCATCAGACGTTTCCTCATTAGAGGCAGCATCTTCACCAGCCCCATTTTCCTGATCGCCAGTGTCATCAGCTGTAGCTTCATCCAGGGCATCTATATTATCTGTGAGAGACACTTCTTCCTTCATGTCCTTTTCAAAGGACAGAACACCGCTTTTGGTGACGAATTCAAAAGCTCCAAAGCCCAGAGCTATAAGGAGGAGACACATGAAGCATATGGTTAGCACAGGGCTGCCCAGGATATGACCCTCTTCGTTGGCATCAAACTCCCTCTCCGCCTCAATATCGTCTTCATCCATGTCATCAGCAGCTGCGGAAGTCTTACTGTCTACTGTAAGCTTGCCAAAATCCCCTGCCAGTTCTGACAGGGATTCGCTCATGCTGTTCTCAAATTCAGGATCATATTCAGGTACAAATTTAATATCTTCACCACATTCCGGACAAAGAAGAGCTTCTTCCGGAATATCTGCACCACAGCGTGGACATTTCATGGCAGCTACCTCTGTATCAATAATCTAATGACTCAGTTCACTTTCGTTTCATAAGTCATCCATAAAAGCCATCAGAAGAGTCCGATGATATTGCCGTCATCATCTACATCGATGTCAAAGGCTGCAGGACGCTTGGGAAGTCCGGGCATAGTCATGATAGAGCCTGTAAGGGCCACTACAAAGCCTGCACCTGCTGATACATAAGCTTCTCTGACAGTAATATCAAAATCCTCAGGTCTGCCAAGGAGGGCAGGATCATCAGATAAGGAATACTGAGTCTTGGCCATACATACAGGAAGATCTCCAAAGCCCATCTCAGTGATCTTGGATAGCTGTCTTTTGGCAGCTGCAGAATATACGACTCCTTTTGCACCATAGATCTTCTCAGCCACCGCACTGATCTTGTCTTCCAGAGACATCTTGTCAGGATAGATAGGAGCGTAATGACTCTCCTTATTATTCAGAGTATTCATTACCATCCTGGCCAGCTCTTCGCCGCCTTCTCCGCCTCTGGCCCATACTTCACTCAGAGCAAAGTCGCAGTCTCTCTCCTTGCAGAACTCTCTTACATAGCTAATCTCAGCTTCAGTGTCGGTAACAAAGGAATTAAGGGTAACAACAACAGGAACGCCGTACTGCTGCAGATTCTCGATATGCTTCTCAAGGTTGACGATACCCTTCTTCAGCGCATCCAGGTTCTCTGCGGAGAGCTCAGTCTTGGGCACACCGCCATTGTACTTGAGCGCTCTGATAGTAGCTACAAGGACTACTGCATCAGGACGAAGACCTGCCTGTCTGCACTTGATATCCAGGAACTTCTCAGCGCCAAGGTCAGCACCAAAGCCTGCCTCTGTGATAGCTACATCACCAAGAGCCATCGCAGCCTTGGTAGCTCTTACAGAATTGCAGCCGTGAGCAATATTGGCAAAAGGTCCGCCATGTACAATAACAGGTGTATGTTCAATGGTCTGTACCAGATTGGGCTTGATGGCATCCTTTAACAGAGCTGCCATTGAGCCTACCGCATGAAGATCTCCTGCTGTAACAGGCTCGCCCTTAAAGTTGTAAGCTACGATTATGCGGGAGAGTCTCTCTTTGAGATCCTTCATATCCAGAGCCAGACAAAAAGCTGCCATGATCTCTGAAGCAACTGTGATAACAAAATGGTCTTCTCTTACAAAGCCGTCAGCCTTGGCTCCAAGACCTACTACTACATTACGGAGGGTCCTGTCATTAAGATCCACAGCCCTCTTCCATACTATCTGTCTGCTATCTATACCCAGCTCATTGCCCTGCTGGATATGATTATCCAGAAGTGCTGCAAGCAGGTTATTGGCGGAAGTGATCGCATGAAAATCACCTGTAAAATGGAGATTGAGATCTTCCATAGGAACTACCTGGGCATATCCGCCTCCTGCGGCACCACCCTTTATACCAAAGCAAGGTCCCAGTGAAGGCTCACGAAGAGCTGCCACGGTCTTTACACCTATCCTGTTAAGCGCATCTGCAAGGCCTATACTGGTAGTAGTCTTGCCTTCACCTGCCGGTGTGGGATTGATAGCGGTCACCAGTACCAGCTTGCCTTGGGGCTTGCCCTCCAGACCTTTTAAGAAATCCTCGCTGATCTTGGCCTTATACTTGCCATAAGGCTCAATATCATCCCCGGTCATCCCCAGCTTTGAAGCTATCTCTGTGATGGGTAGCTTCACGGCTTCTCTTGCGATCTCAATATCAGTTTTCACACTTCACCTCCTGCCATAAGGCGCACACATATATCAGTCTTACAAAAGGGATTTTAACCCTCTTTGAGCATTTGTTCAAATTCAGACATAGACATCAGTATTTTCCTGGCTTTGGTACCATCCTCCTGACTGACTACGCCGCAGTCTGCCAGCTGATCCATGATCCTGGCAGCCCTGTTAAAGCCTATCTTGAATACTCTCTGGAGCATTCCTATGGAAGCTTTCTCCTTATCTATGATAAATCTTCCTGCATCTTCAAAATATTCATCCTTGTCAGAGCCGGAACCCTTGCCGGATGCATCGCTTGCAGCCGATACAGCTTCCATGCTCTCTACCTGGCGGCTGACCTCCTCATCATACTTGTCATCTCCCGCCCTGGACTTGAGAAAATCAGTAACCTGCTGGATCTCTCCGTCTGATACAAAAGCTCCCTGGAGTCTCACGGGCTTACTCATGCTCTGAGGATAGAACAGCATATCGCCCTTGCCCAGGAGCTTCTCAGCACCTACCATATCCAGTATGGTACGGCTGTCAGTACTACTGGATACCGCAAAAGCTATCCTGCTGGGCATATTGGCCTTGATAAGACCGGTGATGACATCAACAGAGGGACGCTGGGTGGCAATGACCAGATGTATGCCGCAGGCTCTGGCCAGCTGCGCCAGTCTGCAGATAGCTTCTTCTACTTCATTACCTGCTACCATCATAAGATCTGCAAGCTCGTCTACTATGATCACAATCTTGGGTAGTCTAGCCAGATTCTCGTTTTCTGACTTATGAGCTTCTACATATTCATTGTAGCCCACAAGGTCCCTTACTTCCGCATCTGCAAAGAGCTTGTATCTGCGTGACATCTCTGCAACAGCCCAATTAAGTGCTGCAGAAGCCTTCTTGGGATCTGTCACTACAGGGATCAGCAGGTGAGGGATGCCGTTATATACAGACAGCTCTACTACCTTGGGATCTATCATGATCAGCTTTACATCTTCAGGCGAAGACTTATATATCAGGGACAATACAAGAGTATTGATACATACTGATTTACCGGAGCCTGTAGCCCCTGCTATGAGTACGTGAGGCATCTTGGCTATATCTGTGATCACGGTCTTACCCGCGATATCCTTGCCCACTGCAAATGTCAGGTTGGCTGTTGACTGCTTGAATTCCTGGGATTCCAGCAGTTCCCTTAGGGAGACTGTCACATTTTCCTTGTTAGGAACCTCTATGCCTATGGCTGCCTTGCCCGGTATAGGCGCTTCTATACGGATATCTGTAGCAGCCAGATTGAGCTTGATATCATCCTGGAGATTGACAATCTTGGATACCTTTACACCCACCTCAGGCTGTATCTCGTACCTGGTGACTGTAGGTCCCTGGCTGATATCGGTGACAGTCACGTTTACGCCAAAGGTCTTAAGAGTCTTCTCCAGCTTGATAGCCGTCTCTCTCAGCACAGCTGCGGAATCGGCATTCTTGTTTCTCTTGTTCTCCTTAAGGAGCTTGGTAGACGGAAATACATAGGGCTTTGGCTTAGCGGGCTTCTTCACCGGCTGCGAAGCCAAAGCCATAGAGAGATCATTAGCGCCGCCGGTCTGACTCTGAGTAGGCATAGCTCCCCCTTCGCTCCTTCGTCCATCTATAGCCACCTTAGAGTTTGATGCAGATACGTGATCCTGAGCATGAATGGAATAGCCTTCATCAGAGATGCCATTGCCATAATCCTTGCCCCCTGCATGGACAGGGATCTGAGGCAGCTCATCAGAAAGTTCTTCTTCAGACCTGGCCATTCTTGCCACAAGCCTGCCATCTGCTGCATGCTCCTCATCTTCAATGGATGAACCCTTGAATCTTCTCTGACCTCCGGGGCCATCCTCTGTTATCTCATCAAAATCCACGCTGTCTGCATAGGGTTCATCCTCTTCATCTCCGGGATCCCCCATGCCATCACTGTATCCTTCCGGAATCTTTTCAAATCCGCGAGGGGATATCTCATGTATATCGTCATGAATATCATCACGAATATCATTGATGCTATTGATATTAATAGGAGGATGCTCGTTTTCCTCTTCCTTTACTGCGATAGTGCTTTCTAAGGCAGATGCGAGAGCCTCCTCCACATCACCCATTTCATTTCCCTTTTCATTATCTTCATCATAGCGAAGATCGGTATTGAAATTCACACCTCTTACATGGATATCTCTTCTGAGGATCTTGTCATCTTCTGCCTGCTGCCTGGCAATGCGCCTCTCTTCCTCAATCCTGCGCATCCTCTCTTCATGAAGGGCGCGCCTTCTCACAGCAGCTTCCTCATAGCGAAGTCTCTCATCTCTGGCCTTCATCCTGATGCTGCTGCCGCTTTTCTTCATGCCCCTGATAAATGACTTCTGGCTCAGGATCACAAAGCATACAATGGCCAGGACCAGCATGATTATCACCGTGCCCACCATAGATACTGAATGAGTCAGAGCATAAGCAAGGCTCCCTGCTATAACGCCGCCCCTTCCCCTAAGGTCTACAGCTGAATTGTAAATAGCCGGCAGGTAATAGCTGCTCTCAGCAGTGCCGCCTCCTATGATCTCAAATAGCATGCCAAGGTCAAGCACTACACCTGTAGCTGCCAGTATCTTGATAACAGCAGGGCGTGAACCTCTGTTGGAAATATAAAACACTGCTGCAGACGCAGCAAAGACAGGCATGATATAGGCCATGAAGCCAAAGAGTCCAAACATCACATCGCTTAGTGTATTGCCAATAGGCCCGCATATCCTGAAATTGCATAGAAAAAGATAAATAGCCAGCGCAAAGAGACTGATGACAGCTATCTCCGTCCCCAGTCCGTATTCTGCAAGTCCTGATACAGCTGCTGCATCTCTTCTTGCAGAAGCCGCCCCTTTTGAACTGCCGGATCTTCTTGATCCATTTGCTTTATTTGATCGGTTTGATCTATTTTCAGGCGGATTTTTCTTCATAGAACCTGATGATGCTTTAGCCATTCTCCCCCACCTCATATATCTGTAATTTTATAACCCATTTTTGCCTACTAAGTATATCATTTTAAGCGTCGTTATGCTATACTTTATGCGTTGCAGACCAGCCCTGCATATGGGCATGATTGTATAACTATTACGAGGATATATCAGGAGTGATTTAAGATGGAATTTAAGCAGGAACTTGAAACAGGAACCCTTAAGATGATCGGCAATGACAGCTCTGCCTTTAAGATCAGAGACGTAGCCGACAAATGCAGACTCAATCAGACAGATAACGGACTCAAGGTCGAGCTCAATTACACAGGCCCCAATGCCAGTGCATATCTCCAGTATGTGGACAAGCACACCGAGGAGCTTACCGAGTACCTTATGAATCCCGATGTAGCAGATTTCTATGAGTGGATGGAGGTAAGTCATCAGACTCCCATTACTCTCAAGAGACACGAGAAAGAGACTCTGATCATCTACATCAATTTCGATCCCGTCAGCAAGCTAATGGAGGCAGGCATCTCTGATGAGAATATCACCATGAAGCTGGGTGCTCCTCTTGTAAGTGTGAACATCACCGAGCTGGACAGAAATGCCTTCAAGCTCAAGATTTATGACATGCTCCTTCTGGCAGACGAGATCGCGCTGAGCATGGGCAATGATAATCTTCACAAGATGGCCAATATTGAGATGGTCAAGACCTACCTTCGCGAGATCTACGACAAGTACACCAGTAAAGTTGAATATTGATATTGTCTATAAGAAAAGGTGATCGCCTCAATCATAGTTTGAAGCGATCACCTTATTTGTTTTGATATGTCAGTAATAAGATATGTAAGAAAATATGGCCTATCACATATCAGTTCAATCAGTGGAGCTTCTTGCCAACAAAGAGAGTTCCCACTATCTTCTTATCCAATATGTCATAGATCTTGTCCGGATCATTGCCATTGATAACCAGTACATCTATGCCATGTTTTGTAGCCAGCTCTGCGGCATCAAGCTTGGTCATCATGCCGCCGGTACCCCTGTTGCTGCCTGAATCTCCGGCTACGCTCCTAAGCTCTTCATCAATGTTTTCCACCCTGCAGATCAGATTGGCACCCGGATCCGTGCGGGGATTGGAATCATATACTCCGTCTATATCAGATAAGATGATGAGCTTGCACGCGCCGCAGAATACGGATACTACAGCAGAGAGCATGTCATTATCGGAAAAGAGCTTCTTATCAGACTCGATCTCGGTATGGCTGATAGAGTCATTCTCATTGATGATAGGTATGATATGGTTCTCAAGAAGTGCATTAAGAGTACCGGAGAGATTCTCTCTTCTCTCGGGATCCTGCACATCATCATTGCTGAGCAGGATCTGGGCTACCAGTCTGTTATATTCTCCAAAGAATTTATCATATATATGCATCAGTTCCAGCTGACCCACTGCAGCTGCAGCCTGCTTCATACGCAGTTCCTTGGGCTTTTGGGACAGTCTCATCTTGCCTGCTCCCACAGCTATGGCTCCTGATGATACCAGGACCAGATCATAGCCCATATTCTCCACGCCTGCCAGCACTCTGCAGAGCCTGTCCATCTGCCTGATATTGATAAAGCCTTCCTCATTGGTAAGGGTGGAAGTGCCCACCTTTACTACTATTCTCTTCTTAGATAACTCCATATCCCCGGACCACCTTATATTATTCTATCTTTGGCATCATTATCGCCTCAATAACTAACGATTATACGCCAAGACCGGTGGCCATTGCAAGATTTAGGATGACTTTAAGGTCTTAAGTTCCTGCAGCATCTGATCGGAAGTGGTGATCACTCTGCTGTTGGCCTGGAATGCACGCTGAGCGGTGATCATCCTGGTAAATTCATCGGACAGATCCACATTAGAGCCTTCCAAAACGCCCTGGGAGATGGAGCCTCCATCCTCATCCACTGCCATAAGCTGAGCTTCGCCCGAAGCTCTGGTAGCTGAATAGAGATTATCTCCCTCACTGAGAAGTCCCGACATATTGGTAAAGCGGGCTGTGGCAATCTGAGCCACTATCCTGTTCTCACCATTGGTATACTCAGCAGTTATGATACCGCCCTTGGATACGGAATAACCTTTGAGGTTACCTGTGAGCCTTCCGGCTCCCTGGCCCTCTTCATCGCCTCTTGCGATATTCATATTGGTCATGCCGCCGTGATTATAATTTTTCATAGCGGACAGATCAAGAGTCACCGTTCCGCCACCTGCTGCCCCGGGTATAGTGATATTGACCTGGCCGTTTGCATTGCCGCCTGCAGATATCAGATTGCCGTTTCCCTTGTCAAATACCATCCTGTAGGTAGTTTCTGCCATGTCAATTTTCTCACCATCCGATGTACTCATACCGTTTAGCACCAGGTCATAGGTACCTGCATCCTCATCTGCAGCATCAGTCAGTGTGAATCTGAGATTAAACTGCTCTCCCGCAGCATTATAGACAGACGCCAGCATACCTCTGCCCTTTTCCAGCTGTGGATCAGTCTGGTCGATATTGCCCGTAGCATGGAGCCTGGTGGTAGCCACGCCGGGAGAAGTCTCAAGCTGCGGAGTGGCAAGGTCAATGGGACTAAGCTCATTTTCAGTATTAATGGGCGCGCCGTTATTACTTAGCCATCCCATTACGTAATAGCCCTGATTATTTACAAGATTGCCCTCTACATCCAGCTTAAAAGAGCCGTCCCTGGTGTAGTAGGTATTATCATCTCCGTTTACCACAAAGAAATTATAGCCGTTGATCATCATACTGAACTGACCGCCGTCTATCATAGCCGGGCCCTGCACGTTCAGATGCACATCAATAGAGGCGACCATACCGCCCAGACCCACCTGTTTTGGAGATACCGCACCCCTGTTTTCACTAGGGCCTGTACCGCCGGAAGTGGTCTGATATAGAACATCAGAAAAATTCACACTGGAATTCTTATAACCATTGGTATTGACATTGGCAATGTTGTTTCCTATGACATCCATTTCTGTCTGATGGATATTCAGGCCGGAAACCGCTGAATACAAAGACTTAAGCATAAAACCTCTTTTTCCGGTATATATTATCCCCCTTCCATGGAGCAACGACGGGCGTATAATACTAGCGCCTCATGATATATACCTGATACTAACTGCAGCTCACGACATAGAAGTGCATACCTGCACTTCTGAGCATGTCGAAATACATCCTTGTATTTTTTGCCTTGAAAACTGCTCTGCCCCACAGGGAATCATCCCTCTCATGGCGCAGCATAAATCTATCCATAACTTATATCGGAAAAAGAACGTTCTTTAATTATATAATTCACTGTCTATGCTTAATGAGCGCATCTGCAGAACTTATTATTTAAGGAATGCCTTCATAGGATTGACTTCAAGAGCCATCTTCTCGATCGCTAAGGTATTGTTAAGGAGATAAAATCTCAGTCCTTCTAATTCCTTATCACTAAAGCCCTTAGAAGTCCTGATCTCCCCGGAATAAGCTTCGCCTTCAGCAAAGCGACCTTCATCTTCAAAAGTCACATAAATAGCCGGCTTGCCGTTTTTGTCTTTAACCTTACCTGATACTGTCATCCTCATCTCTTCTGACATGGCATCACCCTCTTTGTAAATAAACCCATGCAACCACACTTAACATGATTATAGCAAAGAGTAATTAATGATATCTATATTTATCCGATATAACAGTCAATCATTTATCGCACCTGTTATATGCTATAATATGACGTAAGGGTCAAAAGTCATTTCGATTCGAGCTTGCTCGAAATCGAATATGAATTTATGACCCACAAAACATGAGCAAAGTAGCACGTAGTGCGGATTTGCGAATGTTTTAGGATTGTGAGAGTTTCGAAGAAACGGAACAATCCGTTAGTACCTCATAATATAGCTGTTGCCACGTATAAATGTGGCAACAGCCATAATATTGATTTCAAGGGTTACAGCATAAGCTTAAGCGGGAGGAAAAAATGCTAAAAGACGGTAAAATTCTTATTGCAAAAGACGAAAATGGTGAGGACATATGTCTGCTTCCCGGCAGATCTAACAGGCACGGCCTGATAGCAGGTGCCACAGGAACAGGTAAGACTGTCACTCTCAAGGTCCTGGCAGAGGGCTTTTCTGAAATGGGTGTGCCTGTATTTCTGGCTGATGTCAAAGGCGATCTTGCAGGTATGTGCAGCAAAGGAAGCGGCATGGAATCAAGGCTGGACAAGCTGGGAATAGCTCCTGCGGACTTTGAATACACATCCTATCCTACGGCTTACTGGGATATATACGGCAAGACAGGTATCCCTCTTCGTACCACCATCACAGAGATGGGGCCTCTTCTCCTGTCCAGGATACTGGACCTCAATGAGCTGCAGTCAGACATACTGTCAATCGCTTTCAAGATAGCTGATGACGAGGGTCTGGTACTCACAGATACCAAGGATCTCAAGGCCCTTCTCAATTATATATCAGAGAACAACAAGGACTTTGCCCAGGAATATGGCAAGATGAGCCCTGTATCCATCTCAGCCATACTCAGGAGCGTAGTAGCTATGGAGATGGACGGGGGCGAGACCTTCTTTGCAGAGCCTGCACTGGATATCAGTGATTTTCTCCGTACCAAGGACGGCAAGGGCTATATCAACATCCTGGATTCCTCAAGTCTCATACAAAACGGAACCCTCTACTCCATGTTCCTCCTCTGGATGCTCTCAGAGCTCTTTGAGAATATGCCTGAAGTGGGTGATCCCGAAAAGCCCAAGATGGTCTTCTTCTTTGACGAAGCCCACCTGCTCTTTAAAGATACGCCCAAGGCTCTTCTGGACAAGATCGAACAGGTAGTCAAGCTGATCCGTTCCAAGGGTATAGGGATCTTCTTTATCACACAGAATCCCAGAGATATCCCCGATGGAGTCCTGGCTCAGCTGGGAAACAAGATCGAGCACGCTCTGCATGCGTACACTCCTTCAGATCAAAAGGCTGTAAGGGCTGCTGCAGATTCCTTCCGCGCCAATCCTGCCTTTGATACCTTCGAGGCCATACAGAGCCTGGGCACAGGCGAAGCAGTTATCTCTCTTCTGGACGATGAAGGCGTGCCTACCATTGCCCACAAGTGCATGGTACTGCCGCCCCAGAGTATGCTGGGCAGCGTAGATGAGCGCACACGTGAGTCAGTATATACAGGATTATCTCTCTACAAGAACTACAAGGATATGGTAGATGATTTTTCCGCATATGAATTTCTGACCAGAAGAGGAATGGAAGCTGAGGCTGCAGCTCTTAAGGCCAAGGAAGAAGCTGAAAAGGCAAAGGAAAAAGAAAAGGCTGAAAAAGAAGCTGAAAAAGAAAAAGAGAAAGCAAAAAAAGCTGAAGAAGCCCGCAAAAAAAGAGCTGCCAAGGCCGTTGGCAACTCTGTTGCAGGAACTGTAGGAAGAGAAGTGGGCAAGACCGTAGGTTCCAGCTTTGGTAAGTTTGGCAAGACCCTGGGCGGAAATGTAGGAGCCAGCCTTGGAAGAGGACTATTTGGTACTCTCTTCAAGCTCTGATCAGGCAAAGCTCTCTTCTATCCTATTTAGGCTCTGATCTGCCAGAAGGCAACTGCAGATGCAGCAGCCACATTAAGTGAATCCACGCCATGTGCCATGGGTATCATCACAGTATAATCCGCCATGGCAATAGTATCGTCCATCAGGCCATCACCCTCTGTACCGAGGATGATGGCCTTTTTCTTTTCGCTCATCAGACTCTCGTCATCTATGCTGACTGTATCTTCCTTAAGCGCCATTGCTGCTGTAGCAAAGCCCCTGTCCTTTAGGAGCTTCATGCCATCTGCCGGCCAACTGCTCTCACCCTTTGGCAAATAGGTCCAGGGCAGCTGAAACACTGTCCCCATGCTGACTCTGGCTGCTCTCCTGTAAAGAGGGTCGGTACAGCCCGGTGTCAAGATGACGGCGTCTATGCCAAGAGCTGCAGCAGATCTGAATATAGCTCCCAGATTAGTAGGATTGACCACGTTCTCCAGTACCGCTATACGACTGGCATCCCTTATCACATCTTCCACATCCGGCAGGAGCCTTCTCTTCATAGCACAGAGCACTCCCCTTGTAAGAGCCATTCCCGTTATCTTCTCCAGTAGGGCCTTTGCTCCCACATATACAGGTGCGTCCGGATAGTCATGAATAAATGAGTTGACCTCTCTAAGCTCCTCTCCCTCCTGCAGTAGGAAGGATATGGGCTCATAAGCTGCTGCCAGAGCTCTCATGATCACATTTGGGCTCTCCGCTATAAAGATACCGGGCTCCGGTTCATTTATCCTATAGAGCTGATTTTCTTTTCTATTGGTATATATCTGCAGCTCCGGACTGTCCAGATCAGTTATCCTTGTTATATTCATCTGTTAATCTCTCTTTTATATACATCATAAGAGCCGGCCCCTTCAGGAGGCCGGCCCCGTTAATAGTCTTCTTAATCTTCAGGAGAGAAGTTCTCCTTATCTGCTGAGCAAAGGGGACATACCCAATCTGCCGGCAGATCTTCAAAAGCAGTACCTGCAGCGATTCCGTTATCAGGATCGCCCACTTCGGGATCATAAACATAGCCACACAATTCACATTTGTATTTCTGCATTTTTGACCTCCTGAAATAAGATTTATAATACATAAACTATTTTATCATATTATTGGTGCATTCAGAAGTGATAACAATTCATCCATTATCCCAGCTTTCGAGCAGGCTCCTTATCTTGGTCTGCATCACATCAAGAGCAACATCGTTCATTCCGGAGTTGATAACTATATCTGCATATCCCTTTGTAGGCTCAACATAGAGATAATGCATGGGTTTAACTGTCGTAAGATACTGATCCGCTATATTCTCAATATCCCTTCCGCGCTCTTTAACATCTCTGAGCACTCTTCTCAGGATCCTCTCATCAGCATCAGCTTCTACAAATATCTTGATATCCATCATGTTGCGAAGGCGCTTATCTGACAGAACCAGGATACCTTCCAGGAGGATGATCTTGCTGGGATTAACTGTAACAAACTCTCCTGATCTGTTGTGACGGGTGTAGTCATATACAGGGCACTGGATAGATTCTCCGGCCTTGAGCTTTTTAAGATGCTCCAAAAGGAGACTTGTCTCAAAAGCATCGGGATGGTCATAGTTGATCTTCTTGCGTTCTTCAAAGGGCAGATCATCATGCGCCTTGTAATAATTATCATAATAGAGCACAGTGACCTGATCTCCAAAGATCTTCTTAAGTCTGTTGGTAAAAGTAGATTTACCTGATCCTGTTCCGCCTGCAATACCTACAATATAAGGTGAGTTCACTTCTGATTCCTCCGATTCATTACAATTTATCAACTCACTATATTAGCATAGAAAAAGAGCACTTTAAAGGTGCTCATTGATCAATATTAATGAGGTAGGTGTCGAAAATCAATATGCCGGAGCTTAGACCAAATAGTCAATATGCGCGCCTGCAGTTGAATAGCTGCTTGAAGAACCGTTTCTCTCATAGCCTGTCACTTCGCCGTCAAAAGTTCCTGCGACTGCATTGAACATGGCATCAGTCCTAAGCTTATCGGAAGACTTAAGGGGCACTTTTTTGGAATCGGGATAGGCAACGGGATCTACGGGCAGAACTTTGTCCCCGGCGCCCCCCGATCTCTTTACAGCTTCCATATAAGCAGCAGAAACCACAGACTCATTGCTGAGCCTGTAATTAAGGGGCTGAACTTTATTATAGCTGCCTACTGAGCTGATCGGTGCAAGTGCCATAGACTAATTTCCTTCTTCCGAAACTTCTCCTGACCTGGACTCCACAAGATCCTTGATCGTATTCTTCACCTTGGTATCTACGCCTTTTAGGGCAAAGGGCCCAATGGCTGTAACAGTCTTTGGTATATACGCTTCTGTCCTGGCAGCGGGAAAGCATAGCAGAGTCTTAAGCTCTTTGTCATAAAGGCAGCCGCTGTAAGAAGCATAATTGCCATTACTCTCACTCACAGTAATGGTGGTGAGATTGACCATAGGTGTAAAAGCATTGGAGCTGATAACTTCCACACTGCTCCCTATCCTGATAGAAGTGATCTCATCAGGATTCCTGAAGGTCCTGACAGTG
The DNA here is from genome assembly GCF_000424585.1 of Butyrivibrio sp. MC2013. Classification (GTDB taxonomy): domain Bacteria; phylum Bacillota; class Clostridia; order Lachnospirales; family Lachnospiraceae; genus Butyrivibrio. The sequence goes on along the minus strand of NZ_AUKE01000018.1, from coordinate 26,179 downwards.
ATCATGGTCATGGGCTCTGCTATAACAGAGCTAAGTGGCGAGAAAACCGCAAGAAGCGCTCCCAGCAAAATAGCCGATAATGCGTTTATTGCTCTTCTTTTTTTAATTATACTAGTTCTTTTTGGCTCTGTCATAACTTTTGCTCAATTCCACATGATTAAATTCTTTTAACAATAACAAGCCAGATGATCTGATGTGATTAAATTACAGATCACTTATTTACATTGAATTTGCTCCTTATGTCAGCATAGGAGATTCCCTTGCCTCCGCCGCCTTCAAGAGGGCTCTTGCCTTCTCCTGCAGTTCCGCTCATGGCATCTGCATATCCTTCAACACCGTCCACCACTACTCTGCACCACTGATCGGAGGTGGTGCCAAGATTAGCATGCTCCCAGGTCACACCAAGGTAATCCAGCACCAGCCCCATGGCCCTTGTGGCGCCACCTGAATTGTACTGGCCTGCTACAAATACTCCATATGCACTGTTGGAGAATCTGCCGTTCTCTACCAGGGATCCCCTATCCAGATAAGCTCTTACTACGCCTGCTGCATAGGCTACCTTTTCCACTTCTGATACAGTCACTGACTTCTTCTTTTTGCCGGATGAGGAACCACCACTAGCCTGATAATTATTGATGATAGTAGTGATATTATCTGCAATCTGAGAAGCTATGCTCCTGGCAACCGATTCCTGGGCGGCTGTCATGCCTCCGTTGTCATGCTGGACCACGTTGATAAGTGACACTCCAGTACTTCCTGAAGGTACTACCAATGTAGTAGAATATAGCATCCTGTTGGCGATCCTGCCTTCCCACCTGCCATATACAGCATAATGTCTGACCAGCATAAAGGGATCCACACCAAAGGCCTGCTGCAGATCAGGATAATTCAGATAATAATCAAGGGCATTGTATTCTGAAGAGTAATCCACCCCCTGATAAACCGTAGTCGCATTTGCAAGCGCTGTATACGGATCATTGGACGTAGTAACAGCGACAGCTGTATATCCCTGTCCCAAAAAGAGTGCCGCCGCCAGAGATAAGGCCATTATCGTCTTTGTGATCTTCATCCCAAAACCTCCCATATAAAAAATACATAACTATCTGTATATCTATCGGCTCTTTTGGAATATATCTTAAGAAAAAAAGCCGTTACGGATCATGCAAGTTCCGTAACGGCTTCAGTAAGAAGTGCATGGATGCACTTCTATGTCATGATATACGGATATATCACGACATGTTTAGAACTGCATGGATGCAGTTCTATGTCATATACAGGGATGTATTTTGACATGTTCAGAAGTGCATGGATGCATTTCTATGTCATTCATTCTCATTCCGCGGTATTCATTACCCTCTTTGTCATTTCCAGATCATTGCTGCCATCTCTGTGCATGGAGAACTGATCCATAGGGTAATCTCTCAGATTCTCTATGATCTTACGATCATCAGCCTTGGCAAGGAGGTTATTCCTGGCTTTAGTGATCTCCTGCTCAGTCTTTCTCTTGGAAGGGCCACCTACACAGCCGCCGGGACATACCATACCCTCGATGAAATCATCTGTAAACTTGCCTGCCTTGAGCATGAGAAGCGTCCTTCTGCAATCATCTCCGCCTGCAGCCTTATACAGCTTGATATCATCAGCGTTGCCGCCTCTTTCCCTAATGCACTCCAGAACTGCAGCTGCCACACCGCCGGAAGAAGCAAACTTTTTACCAAAGGCTGAAGCTTCCTGATAGCTATCTTCCACAGGCTCCAGCTTGATATCCTTGGATCTGAAGAAGGCTCCCAGCTCACCGAAGGTAATAACATAATCTGCATTATCCGGAACAGATTTGTCCTGAGCCTCAGACTTCTTTGCAATGCAGGGACCTACAAAGACTGTCACACATCCGGGATGTGTGAGCTTGAGATATCTGGATACAGCGCACATGGGAGATACTGTAGATGACATATTTGCTTCAAACTGTTCAGGGAAGTGCTTTCTGAGCATGTTAATAAAGGCAGGACAGCAGGAAGTAGTCATCTTACGTCCCTCTTCCAGGGCCTCTGACCACTCCAGAGATTCATAAGCGGCTGTCATATCACCGCCCAGACCTACTTCTACCATATCCGCAAAGCCCAGCTTCTTAAAAGCAGCACGCAGTGCAGCCATATCAATATTTTCACCAAACTGACCTTCAATAGCAGGCGCCACCATAGCGATCACTTCTTTGCCTGCCAATATAGCCTCGATGATAGGTACCAGATATGTCTTGGAACCAATAGCACCGAAAGGACATGAATGTATACAGTGTCCGCAGTTGATGCACTTGCTCTCATCAATCTTGCACAGACCATTCTCATCATAGGTGATAGCACCTACAGGACATACCTTTTTGCAAGGTCTCTGGAGATGCACTATAGCACTGTAGGGACATGCCCTGGAGCACATACCACATTCCTTACACTTCTGAGGATCGATATGCATTCTTACTTCGCCGGGGCTTATAGCACCGAATTTGCAGGAATTCAGACAGGCCTTGCCCATACAGAATCTGCAGTTGTCTGTAACAGAATATGCAGAAAGAGGACATTCATCACAGGCCGCACCTATAACCTGTACCACGTTTTTGGAGCCCTCATTATCCGAGGTATTCTGGGCACAAGCCAGACGGATCCTCTCTCTTACTATCTCTCTTTCCTTATATATACAGCATCTGAACATAGGCTTGGGACCGGGAATGGTCTTCATCACCAGTTCATTTTTGCTCTCTTCATTAAGATTGCCTGCCCATGCAAGGCGGCATACCTCTTCCATAATATTGTGTTTAAAACGAACGATTCCCTCATCATTAGTAACCATATGTCGCCTCCTCTTTTAATATTATATTTAAATGCGCATAGACTTGATATGCCAGGGCGCACTCTTACCACTATGATATCGGTAAACTACCACAATCTCTGTACTGCGATCTACTAATTATCAACGGCCGGCCTGCATCCTTACCTTGCGTCCAAAATCAAATTCATCTTCTTCATGGGCCGTGATCAAAAGGGGATTGCTGCCCTTTGCCTCAAGGATATAGCTGATCGCTTTTTGCCTTGCATCAGTATCAAGCCCTCTGAAGGGATCATCCAGCAAAAAAAGGTCTGCAGTATGTACCATAGCTCTAACTATGGCAACCAGCCTTCGCTCTGCAGCTGTAAGCTCTGAAACAGGTATATCCAGCCTGTCCTTGTCAATAAGCCTGGACAATTCCTCTCTGGCATGCCCCTGCGATGCCTTGGCAGCTACAGCAACATTGACCACAGCACTGCGGGATTCTATGAGACGATCCTCCTGAAATACCACTCCTGCGCTTAGCCTGTCATATTTGTAGTCGCCCATAAGGACCACCTTGCCGGACGTGGGCTTCTCAAGGCCCAGGATAATGCGAAGGAGCGTTGTCTTGCCTGCGCCTGATGGTCCGTAGAGGATCAGCGTCTGGTCATTCTCAAGACCTGTACTGAAATGATCTATGACAGTTCGTCCATTATATTCCTGTACGATATCTTCTATAGAAATAGTCATATACATTCTCCAATCAATCTGAGTATCAGGGACATGATGAGATATGCCAGAATTGCCGCAAGGCTCCATGCAATTATCATAGCTGCAGAAGGAGTGGTCATAGCAGCATACAGTCCCGCACCTATGCTGCCCTCTGCCTGACTGATAAATGAAGCTGCAAGCGCGCCCTTAAAGGCGGTAGACAAAGCTGCACCCAGGCACCCACGCAGAGGCGCCTTCATCTCCGGAAGGTAGATATAGCGTATCTTGTCAGCAAGTCCCATCCTGAATACATATGCCATCTCCAGTAATTCATCATCAGATGACTGTACAGCCTTAAGTACACAATCATATACGATGGGCAACGTCATAAATAAACTGATAAGTATCTGAGCAGCATCTCCCGGCATCCATATGAGCAGGAGCACGATCATACATACTCCGGGCAGGGTCTTCATAAATGCCATCAAAGGACTGATGAAGGTCCTGACCAGATCATTTCGCACAGATAAAGCTGCCAGTAAGATGGAGATGATGACCCCTGGGATAAATCCCGCTGCGACCAGCAATATGATAGCCATCATGGCACTTATTAGCTTTCCATCCGAGCATAGCTGTGCCAGACTTTGGAGTGTTTCCACAGGTCCTGCAAAAACAGAACTGTCTCCTATCATAAGCCCTGCCAGCAGCCATAGTATGATCCAGATCAATACTGCAACTGCCAGGCTAATATACTTTTTCATATCCTTATTTCCCCTTTATCCCCTTTGTTTGCTATATTTATCAATCGTATTATTATTCTACAATTGCTTATATGCCCAAGTATTTTATTACCACATAAGCGCCAAAAGATTGTTTATTTTTTATCAATATCAGTTTAACTTACTTGGGAATTTTTGTCAAAGAAAGTGTTTGCTTTTTAGTAATGATTACCCTAAGCAGGGCAAATGGACGATACATTTCATCTAATGGTCGCTGTATGGTATCATGTATAGGTGAAGCAAAATAATATAACAGGGGAGGATCCGACCATGAACAAAGAGGATAAATATGGCATCAATATGAGGAAATTCTGCAGAGACCATGAGATCTACCTTACAAGAGCTGAAGAAAACGGAGATGATCCCGCTGACACACTTAAGTGGCATATGAAAAAGCTCTCTCTCCTCCAGCACGAAAGACTGGTACACCTGCTGGTCCTCATGACCACTATCATCGTCACTCTTTTCTCACTCATTATAATGCTCAGTTTTCCCAGACTCATGCCTGTGAGCGCAGTAGTATTTCTCCTGCTCATCGTTCTTACAGGCTTTTATCTGAGACATTATTTTTTCCTGGAAAACAAGACACAGCACTGGTACAGACTGGCCGTAGAGCTTCACAAGAGGATCATGGACTGATGGTTGCCATCTGTTTGATTACCCATAGCATTTATCTACACAGAGGAAATATATGAGAATACTGATTATCGAAGATGAAGTGATTCTGGCTTCATCCATCTGCGACCTGCTGGAGGATGCAGGCTATGATGCAGAAGCTGTACATAATGGGGCGGAAGGACTGGAGATGGCCAGAAGCCAGATATACGACCTCCTGATCCTGGATGTTATGCTTCCGGGACTCTCAGGTATTGAAGTATCTACCAGACTCAGAGCAGAGAAAATAGGCACTCCTATTCTGATGCTCACAGCCAGAAGTGAGATATCCGACAAAGTAGAAGGTTTAAACGCAGGTGCTGACTATTATCTTACCAAACCCTTTGAATCCGCGGAGCTCCTGGCTTGTATCAACGCTCTTCTTAGAAGGCAAAAGGACAGGGTAAATGAAATGGTCTTTGGCGACCTCTCTCTGGATCTGACTGCTGTTTCTCTAGCCTGCGGCGGCAAGAGCCTGAGGCTTTCTTCCAAGGAATTTGACGTAATGCGGCTCCTCATGCAGACAGGAAGCAGCAATATCCCCAAGAGCAGGATACTGGACTGTGTATGGGGCTATGACTCCGATGCAATAGAGAATAACGTGGAAGTCTATATTGCTTTCCTTAGAAAGAAATTAAAGAGTTTGGAAAGCAAGGTCAGCATTGTATCCGTCAGAAGCGTGGGCTACCACCTTGAATGCGGCGAATAATCACAGGAAGATCAAGGGACCAAGATGATCAATAAGTTCAGGATAAGGTTACAGATTTATATTTTCAGCATATCTGTTATTGTATTTGGAGTTCTATTCTTCTCTATCCCGTTTATAGAATACAAGAGTTCCTTTCACAATGCACAGAGCGCCCTGGAAATGGTACTGCTCACGCCAGGAGGCATGCTGACTTCCGGCAGCAGCGACGATTTCTCCGATTACACTCTTTTTGAAGTGGACCCCATAGGAGCTGTGACCAAGATCTACAGCAAGAAGTACAACAGAAATGATGCAGAGAGGATCTATCGCGAGATACTAAAGGACCAGATTGGCAAGAAAACTATGCGCATAGACAGCTGGGGCGTCTACTATATTGCCCGTTCCATTTCCGGTGGTACCAGGTGTGCCCTGGCAGATGCCAGCTCCGATATAGCTTACTCCGCCAGTCTAAAGAGGACCTGTGCTGCACTGTGGCTGCTCTCTTCAGGCATTTCCTTTTTCCTGGCTCTCTTTGTCTCAGGATGGGCTACCAAACCGGCAGAGATTGCCATCAATGGCCAAAGAGAATTCATAGCAGACGCTTCTCATGAGCTCAAGACTCCCCTCACCGTCATCATGACCAATGCAGAGCTGTTAGACAAAGACAAGGGCAGCCCTGAGCAAAAAAAGCGCTACGTTGAAAACATACTCACGGAATCAAGACAAATGAGGGACCTTATCAGAAACCTTCTGGATCTGACCAAGCTTGATCAGCAGATCTCAAAAGAGGATTTTGAAGTCCTGGACTATTCCAAGCTTGTATCAGACAGCTGTCTGACCATGGAAGCTGAACTCTTTGAGAAAGGTCACGAACTCATAAGCGATATACAAGAGAGGATATGCATGAAGGGCGATCCCTCTATGCTAAGGCAGATAATGGATATTCTACTGGATAATGCAGGTAAATATGCCGATCCCGGTACACCCATCAGGGTGGTCCTTAGACAAAACGATTCTCACAGGATATCCCTCCAGATCAGTAACAGCGCTCCTGACATGTCTCCTGAGACGCTGCAGAATATCTTTCACCGTTTCTACCGCACAGACAAAGCCCGCTCCCGCAATGGCAGTTATGGCCTGGGTCTTGCTATTGCAAGACGCCTCACAGATCTTCATAAAGGGAGTATCTATGCAGAAAGCAGGAATCATATAGTCACCTTCCATGTACGCTTCCAGGGTGCCGGATGCAAATCCTGATATCATCAGGCTCTAGCCTTTTCAGCATAGCTGTAAAATATCTCATGTTACTTTATGGGCAAAAGAACGGCGCAGCTATAAAAACTGCGCCGTTCTTTTATCTGCCCTTTCGGGAATAAGTCGGTTTCATGGATTTCAGATCTTCATAGATCATACAATAATTGGCATATCGAATACGAGATATCTCGCCCTTCTCCAGAGCCTCCTTGACTCCGCAATCAGGCTCTGTGATATGACTGCAGCCTCTAAACCTGCACAGATCCTCATAGGGCTCAAATTCCGGATAGTAATAAGGCAGATCCTGAGTTGTAACATTCTCAAGATAAAGGCTGGTAAAGCCGGGAGTATCAATGATATATGTATCATCTCCAAGTCCCTTGACATGGAAGAGTTCGGAATGCCTGGTGGTATTCCTGCCCCTTGCTATCTTCCTGGACAGCTCTCCTGTCTCCATCTCAGCCTGAGGATGAAGGAGATTGATAAGAGATGACTTGCCAACGCCGCTGGGGCCTGCCATTACTGTGGTCCGTCCCTTAAGCTTAGCCTTGAGATCATCTATACCTGTCTGCTCAGCTACGCTTATAAATACAACATCATAACCGCAGTTCCTGTAGGTATCCTCAAGAAGCTGTTGTTCTTCCGGGCTTGCTATATCCTGCTTATTAAAGCATATGACTACAGGTATCTCCTGCTGCCTCATCTGTATGAGGAATCTGTCCAGCAGATTATAGGACGGCTCCGGATGGACTATGGCAAATACGATCAGCGCCTGGTCGATATTGACCACAGGAGGACGAAGCAGCTTATTGGCGCGGTCCCTGATACTGATGATATTGCCGGTCATATCCGTGTCAGATATGACTTCTATCTCTGCCCAGTCTCCAGCCAGAGGTTTGATGCCCTGCTGCCTGAATATACCCTTGGCTTTACATTCATAGACACCCTTGCCCGGAACATCAATATAGTAAAAGCCTGCAATTCCTTTGATTATTCTTCCCTGCATAGATCTTTTATCCTCAGGATTCAGGGGTGAAATTCAATACTCTGGTCACTGATCTGGTCTCTGTGGTACCCCCTGTGGTCACACCTGTCTCAGGATCGGTAGTCATAGGAGTGGTAATGACAAAGTTCATCTCCAAGGTACCTGTTGATGATGCTATTCCGCTAAGAGGTGATACAGAATAAGGGAAAGATGATGTCGCTGTACTAAGGAGCAATGTACCATCAGAGGCTGTGATAGTGATATTAACAGGAGTACCGGGAGTATACATGGAATCCTCGCCGGGAGCTTCTATAGTTCCTGAGAAGCTATAGGTCTGAGTCCTTGCAGGTCCTATAGACATCTCCAGAGTGATCTGCTCATCCTTAGATACTTCTGTTCCTGATCCGGGAGTCTGATTCAATATACTTCCATTCAGGCCTTCATTGTCATGATTTACTTCAATGATAATGATCTTGTCATTGTCAAAGCCGTTCTCAACAAGTGTCAGTCTGGCAGCAGCTTCATCCATACCGATAACTGAAGGCATCTTGATCTTGCCATCATCCTCTTCTTCCTCTTTGCTATCTTCCGTAGAAGCCACGTCAGAGGCCGTTACGCCTTTGCCTGAGCTGACATTGAGGCTGATGGTCTCACCCGCCTGCAGTCTTGACCCCTTGGCAACTGACTGGCCTGTTACTATATTCAGAGGCTCTTTGCTCTCATCATCAGATATTTTCTCTACCTTAAAGCCCTTCTCTGTTAATACGGACTTGGCTTCTGCATATGAATAGCCCACAACCTCAGGAACAATGATACCTATATTATCCTCAACAGGCACACCGCTGCTGGCAGCAGATGAAGGATTCTCGCTGGCACCCCCTCCTGCCATCTTGGATAAAACGAATACCACAAGGAGGAATACCACCATGACCGCAGCTACGACGCCCATCACAATCATAGTCTTATCAAGACCGTGATCGGGCTCACTATCCCTCCTGGGTCTGGTATTGGACACAGGCCTCTGGACCGGTCTGGGGCCTGGAGCAGGCTTATCATATACGCCTGTATTCACAGGTGCAGGTGTGGGAGCCGGCACAGGCTCTACTGCCTGGGATACCTCATCCTTGAGCCTTAGCTGTTCAGTTCTGGATATTCCTGTATTCTGGTGACGGATAGTCTCCTGCTCACCATCTGTAGCGATCCTCGTGGCACCCACCACATCAGGGTCTACCAGCACAACAAAATCGCTGTCGGGCTCTATCAGGGATCTCTTGAGATCCGCTATCAGCTCCTGAGCACTCTGATAGCGCCTGTCAGGAGATTTTTGACAACATTTGATTATGATCTTCTCTACGCTGATGGGCAGATCAGGTGCATATTCCTTGGGTGCCGGAAAAGGCTCCTGAATATGCTTAATAGCTATAGCAACTGTAGTATCTCCGTTATAGGGTACTCTTCCCGTGACCATCTCAAAGAGGGTCACGCCCAGTGAATAGATATCGCTCTTGGCATCTGAGAAGCCGCCTCTGGCCTGCTCCGGAGATGTATAATGAACGGATCCCATTACATTACTGGTAATAGTATTTGATGATGCAGCCTTGGCAATTCCAAAATCTGTTACCTTGACCTTGCCTTCCTTGCTGATCATGATATTCTGGGGCTTGATATCTCTGTGGATGATACCGTTCTTATGTGCAGCATCCAGTCCCATAGCCACCTGGATACCTATGCTGACAGCCTCTCTTACTGAGAGTCTGGATTTCTTTTCTATATATTTCTTAAGGGTAATACCGTCTACCAGCTCCATAACGAAGTAATGGATGCCTTTATCATTACCTACGTCATACACATTTACTATGTTGGGATGCATAAGGCCTGCAGCAGCCTGGGCCTCGGAGTGAAACTTCTCTACAAAATTCTGGTTCTCCGAAAATTCAGCCTTCAGCACCTTAACAGCAACAGGTCTGTTTAGTTTATGGTCATGCGCCCTATATACATCGGACATACCGCCAGTTCCGATCTTCTCACGAATCTCATAGCGGTCTCCTATGATCATTCCGATTCTTATCATCTATCAAACTCCTTAATCTTCCAAATTCCCGGCCTGCAAATGAGGCTATTCTTTACCCCGGGATCTGGATCAGGATCACAGCTATATTATCTCTGCCACCATTTGAGTTGGCAGTCTCCACCAGTTCCTTGCCTATATCCTCCAGCTCCTTGCCGGAAGATACGATTTTATGTATCTCATCGTCCTCGATCATGTTGGTGAGGCCATCAGAGCACATAAGAATATAATCTCCGGGATGCACTTCCTCCTGGAAGAAGTCCACATCAACCCGCTCAGCGGCTCCTACTGCCCTTGTGATCACATTCTTGTCCAGGTGATGCCTGGCAGTCTCTCTGTCAATACCGCCCATGCGCACCATTTCCTCTACAAGGGAATGATCTCTTGTGATCTGTCTGATATTATCCTTGTCTATGATATAAAGTCGACTGTCGCCTACATTGGCAACCTGAAGAAAACGGCCCATCACAGTACAAGCCACCATGGTAGTACCCATCCCCCGAAGGTTCTCATCCATGGCTGCAGCCTCTCTGATCTTGTCATTGGCCGTCTGGATCGCCCCATCAAGGATCTTGACGGGACTTTGTTCAAAAGATTTCTGGATCTCGCTCTTTACAGTCTTAACTGCAAGACAGGAAGCATAATCACCGGCCTTATGTCCGCCCATGCCGTCGGCAACAATAAAGACATTGGATAAGTTCCCCAGTCTTTCTTCTGAGCTGAAAACATAATCCTGATTCAGTTTGCGGACCTGTCCTATATCAGTTATGGAAAACGATCTGATCAAAACACTCCTCCAAACCGGAGTCTTTCCTCCGGACATAAATAATAGGCAGGTGTATTGTGGATACCTGCTTTTTTATCCTACTAATTGTATTATAGATTCAGAAAACTTGCAAATTTTATGAGGATAGATATATTTCTAAGTCACTGCTTATCAGCATTATCTGCCAAACAATAGCTTCTTCTAAGCTGTCCGCAGGCCCCGTTTATATCTCTTCCCATCTCCCTGCGGATGGTAGCATTTATGCCTTTCTTTTGCAATCTGTGCTGAAAAGCCCTGGAAGACTCTTTGTCAGGAGCTTTAAAGTCTCTTTCTTTGACAGGGTTTACAGGTATCAGATTTACTACGCAGTTAAAGTCCCTAAGGAGCTCTGCCAGCTCTGCAGCATCCTCTTCCTTATCATTAACCCCCTTTACCAGGGAATATTCAAAGGTCAGCTGCCTGCCTGTAGTATCAAAATAATACCTGCAGGCCTCCATCAGCTCGTCCAGGCTGTATCTCCTTGCTATAGGCATAAGGGTCTCCCTGCCTGCCTGATTGGAAGCGTGAAGGCTGATAGCCAGATTGATCTGGAATTTCTGATCTGCCAGCTTCTTCATCTCAGGGACCAGACCGCAGGTGGATACTGTCAGATTTCTCTGAGAGAGGTTCACTCCGTTTTCGTCAGTGAGCATCCTGATAAAGTTCAGCAGATTATCGTAATTATCCAGAGGTTCTCCTGAGCCCATGACTACCACATGAGAGATCCTCTCATTCATATATCTTGAGATAGCATATATCTGGCCCAGCATCTCTCCGGCAGACAGACTCCTGATACAGCCGTCTATGGTAGATGCGCAAAAGCGGCAGCCCATATTGCAGCCCACCTGGGATGAGATGCATACGCTGCTGCCAAACTTGTATTTCATATATACACTTTCTATTACATTTCCGTCTTCCAGGCCAAAGAGAAACTTTCTGGTATCATCAATAGCAGACTCCCTGACCTCAACAGCCCTGATCCGGCCAAAAGAATAATTCTCTCTTAATTTGTTCTTGAGCGAAGAGGGAATATTCTTCATCTCGTCATAATCCATGACCATCTTTTTGTGGATCCACTCATAGAGCTGCCTGGCTCTGAATTTCTTCTCTTCCAGGCCTTCTATCTCATTTATCAGTTCATCCAAAGGTATGGATCTCAGATCTCTCTTCATAATAATCCTCACATCCAGCGATGCCGCTCATAGCTTAGAGGCATCATATATCAGGCTCACTGACTTATCTGACCCTTCTAAGCCTTGCCAAAAAGAAGCCGTCTGTATCATACTCTCCGGGAAGGAGCTTCAGATACCCTTCCTTCAGACTCTTTTCTCCTGCAAAAGCCTTAAAGGCATCCCCTTCTATGGCCACCCTTTCAAATGGATAATTCTCACATATATAATCCAGCATTTTCTCATTCTCTTCAGGATCAAGGGTACAGGTAGAATAGATCATGGTACCGCCCACCTTAAGATAATTCCAGACATTTGCGATTATATCTTTCTGGATAGCTGTCAGTGAGCTGATATTATCCTCACTGACCTGATATCTGATATCAGGCTTTCGGCCCATTATACCCAGTCCTGAGCAGGGCAAATCGCATAAGAGGACATCGCAGCTGTTCTCACAGTCACTGTCATGGACTGTGGCATCATGTACCCTTACAGATGCCATATCCTCCAGTCCCATCCTATAGAGGTTCTCGCTGATGATATCAACCTTCTGCTCACTGATATCATTCATATATACATGTCCCCTGGCTGTTTTGCTATCAGCCAAAACAGCTTCTGCGCCCCAGTCCATAGCCGCCAGCTTGGCTGCCGCATGAAGAGCCTTGCCTCCGGGCGCGCTGCAGACATCTATGACTATGTCACCCCTTTTCAGCATGGCAGCCTCTGCTACCAGCATGGAGCTCACATCCTGTACAATCCAGCTGCCCTCATCGTAGCCGGGTAGAAAGCGTATATTATCTGTATGAAATAGTTCGTATGCATATGAAAGCACAGGATGCCGTCTAATCTGTAAATCCTCTCCGCCTTCAGATCTCATCCTGCCTATGAGATCATCCATCTCTTCCCTGCCAAGCCTCTCATCCAAACGGATTGTTACAGGTCTTGGTTCAAGGAATGCTCCAAATATCTCAGCAGTCTTATCTGTACCATACTCTTTTTCGAATATCCTGCAGACAGCTTCCGGCATGGAATATCTCACCGACAAGGCTCTGATACTGTCCTCCCTGCTCACTCCTCTAAGAGGGGGAAATTCCACGTCCCTTCCTGTCCTTGAAATATTTCTAAGGACTCCGTTCACAAAGCCTCTGAGGCTGGAAAAGCCATGCCCGGAAACAAGTTTAACCCCTTCATTCACTGCAGCGGAATCCGGCACCTGGTCCATGAATAGGATCTGATAGGTACTCATCCGAAGTACAGATCTGATAAGGGGTTTTTGCTTCTCAACAGGAAGTCTGGCATATTTATTGATCACATAATCCAGTGTGATCCTGCGCTCCATAACGCCTTCGGCCAGTCTCTTGATAAAAGCCTTGTCTCTGGGCGGCAGATAATCATATCTGGTGAGCACGTCCCTGATAAGGCCCTTGACCTGACCTTTTTCATCCTGCTGCATTATTATCTTTAATGCTATATCTCTGTTATTATCCATCAATCTCTTCTTCTGTTTCTAAGGATCAAGAGCCTTGCCAGCTGCAATACGGATGCTGCAGCCGCTGCTACATAGGTCAGCGCCGCTGCTCCCAGTACCTTCCTGGAAGCCCTGGTCTCGTCTGAACCCATAAGGCCATAATCTTCCAGCATAGCCAGCGCTCTCCTTGAAGCATCAAGCTCCACAGGAAGGGTCACTATCTGGAAGGCTACCGCTGCGGAAAAGAGCCATATACCCACTGTAGTGATAGGCTCCATGGCAAATGCAAGTCCAGCCACAACTACCCAAATGCCAAACCTGGAACCAAAATTAGCTACAGGTACCAGGGATGATCTGATCTTAAGAGGCAGATACTCTGTCTTGTGCTGAAGAACGTGGCCGCACTCATGAGCAGCTACTCCAAGCGCAGCAACTGAAGTTGAGGAATAGACTGAGTCCGACAGATTGACAATACCTGTCCTGGGATCAAAATGGTCTGTGAGATTACCGGGAACATGACATACCTGAATATCATATATACCGTTTCTCTCCAGTATGGCCTGAGCTACTTCAGCACCTGTCAGCCTTCTGGCAGACATTTGTCTTGAATACTTTTTAAATGTGGCATTTACATTTGCACTTGCAATGATACTGATCAGTGCACCGATCAGTACCAGAATGTAAGTCCAGTCATAATAATATCCGTACATATGCTCCCTCCGTTAACATAGCAGGCTACGATATAACCTTCATCCAATATTGCGCCCACCTGCTATTATCACAGTCACTCCATTCTCTCTCCGACAGCCAGGTGATTACCCCTGATAAAATCTCCTGCGCTCATGCGTTTCTTGCTCTCAGGCTGCAGCTCGGCTACTTCCAAAAGGCCATCTCCGCAAGCAACTACAAAGCTGCTTTTTGAAACATTTATCACAGTACCGGGGATATTGCCATAGGCGCTTTCCTGCTCGGTATTTTCAATAGGACGGGCCTTCCATATCTTGATAGTCTTGCCCTTGTAGGTGCAATACGCACTGGGCCAGGGATCCATGGTACGGATCTGCCTGTCTATGTATGCAGCATCTAAAGTCCAGTCAATGCGGCCCATTTCCTTGGTGAGCTTGCCCACCTTGCTGGCCAGACTCTCATCCTGAGGAGTGGCTGATAGCTTACCCTCTTCAATTAGAGGCATAGCTTCTACTATCATATCGGAGCCAAGCTCCATCAGTTTGTCAAAGAGAGTCCCTGCTGTATCTGTATTTAGTATATCTATAGTCTTTTGCATCAGGATATCACCGGTATCCATGCCCACATCCATCTGCATAAGAGTAACGCCGGTCTGCTCTCTGCCATCCAATAGCGCCTGCTGTATGGGAGATGCTCCCCTGTAGAGAGGAAGGAGTGAAGCGTGGATATTGACACAGCCATACCTTGGTATATCCAGAACTTCTTTACTCAGTATCTGACCAAACGCCGCCACCACAAAAATATCAGCATCCAGCCCCTTAAGGTATTCCACACTATCTGCAGTCCTTATCTTCTCCGGCTGAAATACTTCAATATCCCTGCTGACGGCATATTCCTTGACAGGAGAGAATACCAGCTTACCGCTCCTGCCCTTTGGCCTGTCAGGCTGGGTAACTACACTTACGATCTCATATCCTGCTTCGCAAAGAGCCTTTAAGGGCCCAACTGCAAAATCAGGAGTTCCCATATATACTATTCTCATTAAGCTTCTTCTTCCTCTTCACTGCTTTCTCTGTTGAGCTCACTGTTATCAACAAGACCATTGATGCCGCCGTCTACCTTTTCCACATACATGTGGCCATCAAGGTGATCCAGCTCATGGCAGACTGCCCTTGCCATCAGTTCCTCACATTCAAGGGTAAATTCATCCATGTTCTCATCAAGAGCCTTTACAACCACGTGATTAGGCCTTGTCACAACACCGCTCTTCCCGGGGAGTGAGAGGCATCCTTCATAGCCTGTCTGCTCTCCGTCAGCTTCAACTATTTCAGGATTGATAAAAACAAACGGATCCTCACCTGTACAGTCTATTACTACCAGCCTTTTAAGTATTCCTACCTGAGGAGCTGCAAGGCCTACTCCGTTTGCCTCATACATAGTTTCAAACATATCATCTATCAGCTGTCTGAGACTGTCATTCATCTCTTTAACAGGTTTGCATTTTTTCTCCAGGACGCTGTCTCCCAGTTCACGTATCTGTCTGATGGCCATTTCTATCCTCCATTATCAAAAGGTATTCATAGGATCAAAATCAAATTGTACAGAATAACCTCTGTATTGTCCAGCCGCCTGCATTTCCTTAACAAATTCATCGGCCAGATCCTTTATTGAGGTTAATATAGCATAATTACTGCTTTTTACATATATCACAAATCTGAAAATATCATTAATTTTGGATATAGCAGCAGGCGTGGGGCCGATAAGTACAGAGCCTGTCTTATCCTTTCTATTCCTGTCCAGATGGGCCCTTAGCCTATTGGCAAAGGCTATGCCCTTTTCTTCATCTCCTGAGGAAATGCCTATTGCCATCATATGTCCCACCGGCGGATAGCCCATGAGCCTCCTGTATTCTATCTCTTCATTATAGAAGGACTCGTAGTCATGTCCCGAAGCTGAGACTATAGCATAATTATCAGGCTGATAGGACTGGATGACAACAAGCCCGGGAAGCTGTCCTCTACCTGCTCTTCCTGCGGCCTGAGTCAGCAATTGGAAGGTCCTCTCGGCAGCCCTGTAATCAGCGGCATACAAAGACATATCCGCCGCCAATACGCCTACCAGAGTAACAGACGGAAAATCATGTCCCTTGACTATCATCTGAGTACCTATGAGTATATCGGCTTCCTCGTTAGCAAATGAGGACAGGATCTTCTCATAGCTGTCCTTGGACCTGGTAGTATCTGCATCCATCCTGAGAGTCCTGGCTCCCGGCCAGAATTTGTGGACCTCATTTTCAATCTGCTGGGTACCTGCTCTAAATGAAGATACATATTTGGATCCGCATTTGGGACAGATTTTCCTCACAGGTTCATTGTAGCCGCAGTAATGACATACCAGTTTGCCGCCTCTGTGCTCTGATAAGGATACATCACAATGAGGACATTTAAATACATGTCCGCAGCTTCTGCAGGATACGAAGCCTGCCAGGCCTCGTCTGTTGATAAAGAGCATGACCTGCTCACCCTTGGTCAACCTTTCTTCTATGCCTTCTCTCAGCACTCTGGAGAAGATAGACCTGTTGCCACTTCTGAGTTCTTCCCTCAAATCCACTCTGACAACTTCAGGAAGGGTACCGCCTGTGAGACGCCTGGTGAGGCGAAGGAGTACGTATTCTCCGGTGAGAGCCCTGTAATAGGCATCCAATGAAGGTGTGGCACTTCCCAGGACCACGCTGGCCTTGTCAGGCAGCATACCTGCAAGGGCAACTGCTGTCTCTCTTGCGTGATACCTGGGCATCTGTTCTGATTTATAAGAGCCTTCATGCTCTTCATCCATGACTATCAGTCCCAAACCTGGAAAAGGAGTAAAAAGAGCTGACCTTGGCCCTATCATTACATCTATAAGGCCCTGCCTTGCTCTTTCAAACTGGTCATATTTTTCTCCGGGAGAAAGCGTGGAATTCATGACAGATACCCTGTCTCCAAAATGCCTGTAAAAACGCATAAGAGTCTGATAGGTCAGGGCAATCTCGGGGATCAGTACTATAGCCTGCTTGCCCCTTTTGATGATCTCAGCGATCATCCTGATATAGACCTCAGTCTTGCCGCTTCCTGTGATACCGTGGATAAGGTAGGTACGCCTGATATTCTGGTCGTAATCTGATATGACTCTGCTCACAATAGCCTGCTGCTCATTGGACAAACAGAGATTATCCCCGGTAACCTTCATGTCCCTGACAGGATTCCTGAGATAGTCCTCTTCCTCCACCTTGATCACGCACTTATCCTTAAGCGCCCTGATAACTGCAGAGGATATACCCATCTTGCCTGTGATCAGTTCATAGGGAAGCCTGACCTCCGGATCCTCAAGTATCGCTTCAAGTAGCCTCTCCTGGGCCTTTCTGTGCTTGGTCTTGCACTCATAGTAATACTCTCTGGCCTCCCTAATATCCATTCTCAGGGATATAAAGCGGTGCTTAAGGCCGCTTTGCTTCTTATGAGCAGGAAGTACTGTTTTCAGGGCTGCATACATGGTAGAGCCATAATTTCTCCTCATCCATGCAGCCAGCTTTATAAATACATCCTCTGCAGGAAGGTCCTTAGTTGCTATATCATTTATATATTTTAATTTGTTTACATCATAATCAGACTTATCGGTCAGTTCGACCACATAACCCTTTCTTAGGTGATCTCCCCTGCCAAAAGGCACGATCACGCAGCTGCCCACATCTATCATGCCCCTTAGTCTGTCAGGTATCCTGTAGCCAAAGGCCCTATCTACCTGTTCATGGGAAATATTGATTATTATATTGGCAAAAGGATAATCCTTCTTGTCAGTCATTATGATCCATTTCCTTTACGATATCAGCTACAATGACTCTCTCGTCCATAGGGAATTTCTCGCCTTTTATCTCCTGATAATCTTCATGGCCCTTGCCTGCAAGTACAATGATATCGCCCTGCTGGGCATTCTCAATGGCATACTTTATTGCTTCTCTTCTGTCTGGGATCTCCACGTATTTGCCATCAGTCTTTTTGATGCCGGTCTCTATATCATGAATGATATCCATGGGATCTTCAAATCTGGGATTATCTGAAGTAATGATAGTCAGATCTGAGAGCCTGCCGCTGACTTCACCCATTTCAAATCTTCTAAGCTTGGATCTGTTGCCGCCGCAGCCAAAGAGGCTTACCAGGCGGTTAGGACGATAATCTCTAAGGCTCATGAGAAGGCTCTTAAGCGCCATGGCGTTGTGAGCATAGTCGATCATAAGAGTAAAATCATCAGACACCTTGACCATCTCTATACGACCCTTGACCTTGGCAGCTGCCAGAGCATCTGCGATCTGCTTGTCATCACAGCCAAAATGTCTTGCTACAGCTATAGCACACAGGGCGTTATATACAGAGAACTTACCCGGAGTCTTGACCAGAGCATGCATCTCGTATATTCCTTCGGTATCAAAGAATACGCCCAGTTCACCGGGCTTTCTGATATAGGCAAGATTGATAGCTCTAAGATCTGCCTTTTCACCAAAACCAAAGGTCTCCAATGTGCAGCTGTGACCTTCCAGCACCTTTTCCATATGCTCATCATCGGCATTTGCTATTCCAACCTTGCACTGCTTAAAGAGCAGTCCCTTGCAGTGCATGTATTCTTCAAAATCCTTGTGCTCATTGGGACCTATGTGATCAGGCTCAATATTGGTAAAGATACCTATGTCAAAAGTAAAGCCTCCTACCCTGCTAAGCATCAGCGCCTGGGATGAGACCTCCATGACAAGGCAGTCACATCCAGCGTCTACCATTCTTCTCATATACTGCTGAAGATCATAGGACTCAGGAGTGGTATTAAGAGCAGGAATGTGCTCATCTCCTATTATAACTTCAATAGTACCTATGAGGCCAACCTTATGGCCTGCATTCTCCAGCATGCTCTTGATAAGATATGTAGTAGTAGTCTTACCCTTAGTGCCTGTGATGCCCACAGTCTTAAGGCTCTCTGCAGGATGTCCAAACCACTGGGCTGACACAATGGCCATAGCCTTCCTTGTATCCTCTACCATGACAACAGCAACATTTTCAGGTATATTCTCCAATTTCTTCATCACAAGGAGAGCTGCTGCGCCATTTGCTGCTGCCTCCCCGGCAGCACTGTGACCATCAAAATTGGCACCCTCTATGCATATGAAAAGGCAACCCTCGCCGACCTTCCTGCTGTCATTGATCACAGAACTGATCTCTATAGTAGATATATCTGCCTCTGAGCCTGTAGAACCTGCGTAAACCTTACAATCCAGATTTCTGATAAGATCTGATAATTTCATAATATCCCTCCATTCTTCAGCAATAATCATTCATGATGATCTGAAGACTCTCTCTGCCGTTCCAACTGTTAATATCAGGATAATAGGCGATATTGATCACAATATCACGACACTGAAGTGCATCCCTGCACTTCAAATCGTGTCGGGATACATCCTTGTATTCACGACACTGAAGTGCATCTGTGTATTCCCCTCTCCCCATATTATTATAGATCCTGTCGGGGGCATCAGTGCCATATCGCTTTATGAGGAAATCGTGCCATCTTTGCATATCACCAAAATATACCATCTCAAATCTGTTGCCGTCAGGATCCTGGCAGTTATACTTGCCGCAATTCCTGTTCTTGCCCATGATCCTGCCGGATAGTATCCTGATATTCCTGGCTGCAAAGCAGGGCTTGGCATTGCCATTGCCATAAGGTTCAAGATTCTCCAGTTCTCTGACCAGATCCATGGTCACATAGGAAATGGGAAGCTCCATATCCAGCCTCAGGACCTGTGTAAAATCGTCCTCTGTAAGCACAGAAGCTGCATTTAGCCTTTCAGAGAGGGCCCCTATATTTTCCTTGGGAAGTGAGAGCCCGGCAGCCATCTTGTGTCCGCCAAATTTATCAAAAAGGTCCTTACAGGCTGAGAGCTCTGTAAACATATCATAAGCTTCAATGGATCTGCCGCTGCCCTTTGCTCCATTTTGACCATCTGTGAGGACTATGGTAGGTCTGTTGTATTTCTCCTTGATCTTGCCTGCTACTATTCCGGCAATGGATTCATGGAGATCCTGCAGGTATAGTACCAGGATATCCGGTATCTTATCCATGGAGTCTACCATCTCAGAAGCCTTTGTGACGCCTTCAACGGTCATGGTCTTACGGCTGTCGTTTAATTCCTTGAGATCAACGGCAATAGACGCAGCTTCTGCCATATCACCCCCTGCCAATAGTCTCACTGCTCTGGTAGCGTTATCCAGTCTTCCGGTAGCGTTCATACATGGTCCGATTATGAATCCAAGGCTATAAGCTGTCAGACTCTTGTCAGCAAGTCCCGTGACATCCATCAGACATTTAAGGCCCAGATTGCCCGTATGCTCCATGCGCTTTAAGCCCTCTTTTACAATGATCCTGTTCTCATCTTCAAGAGGCATTACGTCACATACTGTAGCAAGGGCGGCCATTTGAGTAGCTTCATCCATATATGCTGATAGCATAGCCTGGCTGATAGCGCCTCTTCTGGAACACTTTACATCTGTATCTTCTTTAATTATCGCTCCATCATCTGATATAACAGCATCATCTAATATCACTCCATCTGTTTTATAAAGCTCAAAGAGCACCTGGAGAAATTTATAAGCCACAAAGCCGCCGCATATTTCCTTAAAGGGAGCCTGGCAGGAGGATCTCTTTGGATCCACCACAGCTTCTGCAGGAGGCAGGATCTCTTCTCCGCTCTCTTTATCAAGGGGAACTTCATGATGATCCGTTACTACTACAGTCATTCCCAGCTCTGAAGCAAGCCTTATCTGCTCATGAGCAGCAATACCATTATCGCAGGTCATTATAGTATCGATATTGTCATCGGCAGCTTCCCTTACCAGCCTTTCATTGAGACCATAGCCATCAGTTATCCTGTCAGGAAGCCTGTAATCTACATATGTATCCGTTCCACGAGCTGCCAGCTTTAATCCGCTGAATAATATATAAGTGGAGGTGATCCCATCCACATCATAATCTCCTATGATCCTGATCCTGGATCCGGAGTCAATCTTCGATTTCATGATAGAAGCAGCTTTATCTATATCAGGTAATGTATGAGGATCCCTCAGATCAGACAGATCCCCTCTCAGGAATCTCTCTATCTCCTGGTCCCCCTGTACATTTCTATTTCTTATAAGCCTTGCCAGGATCATACTGATATGATGATCGGCGGCAATCTTCTGAAAATCTGCTCCCTTTCGCATAACCATCCATCTGGCCAT
Source organism: Butyrivibrio sp. MC2013 (assembly GCF_000424585.1). Classification (GTDB taxonomy): domain Bacteria; phylum Bacillota; class Clostridia; order Lachnospirales; family Lachnospiraceae; genus Butyrivibrio. The sequence goes on along the minus strand of NZ_AUKE01000018.1, from coordinate 4,811 downwards.
TAGTAATGCTCCTATATCAAAAAATCCGCGGGATAAACTGCTGTCATAATTGACGCAGGTTAATCCCGCGGTAATTGCTATTGTAGATGTCAGCTGCATTAAGCAGTTATCATAGGTCTTACGGCTCCATAGAACCATAAGATATATTCATCATGCATTTGCTGTCTTCTTGCCATTCTTGTCAGCCTTACCAGCAGCCTTAGCTGATGACATAGACTTCTTCTTCATGATAAACCACAGCTCTGCTGCGATACAGATTGAAGAATATGTACCTGCAATTACACCGATCATAAGAGGCAGTGCAAATGTCCTTATATCTTCAACACCTACGATGAAGAGGCAGAGTACCATGATGAAAGTAGTAATGGATGTGAAGAGTGATCTTGTAAGAGTCTGGTTAACGGACTTATTAACAAGTTCCTTCAGGTCATCCTCTGTACGAACATTATGCTGGTTCTCACGGATACGGTCGAAGGTAACGATGGTATCGTTGATAGAGTAACCGATAATTGTAAGTACAGCTGCGATAAATGTGGAACCTACTTCAATTCTGGTAAATGCATAGCACATGATAACCATAGCAGCATCATGAGCCAGAGCGATGATCGCACTTGCACCAAATCTCAGATCTCTGAATCTCAGCCAGATGTATGCCAGCATCAGGATCAGAGCCAGGATAGTAGCTACGATGGCATCTTTGGTCATCTCGTTACTGATAGTAGCACTGATGGACTCATATGTTACTTCAGATACTGCATAGGACTCTGTTGTCTCAAGAACATCCTCTACAGCTGATCTGGAAGGTTCAGGAAGTGTGATAGTCTTGAATACTACTGTATTCTCACCTTCTACAACCTGATGTGAGATAGAAGTAACATTCAGAGATGCATCTGCATCATTTGCAGCCTTGATGATAGCAGGCTCAATATCATTCTCAAGCTCTTCTGTTGAAGGAAGCTCGTCAAATACTACAGTAGTGGATGTACCACCGGCGAAATCGATAGCCAGGTTAAATGCACCCTTGTTCTGTGCATGGTTTACACCCATAACAGCAAGTCCCAGTACGATGATGGCACATGAGATAGCAAAGAATACATTACGCCTCTTTACGAAATCAATGGAACCTGCAGCCTTAGCCTTGCCGTAATACTTCTCATCCTTGAAACCAAGATTGTAAAGTACTCTGGTAATGATCCTAGTGATAAAGAGTGCTGTGAACATGGAAACGATGATACCAAGAGCAAGTGTGATAGCAAAGCCCTTAACAGTACCTGATCCTCTAAGTCCCAGAACCAGCGCAGCTATAAGTGTGGTGATATTACCATCAAGAATAGCTGAAAGAGCCTTGGAGTAACCTGACTTAACAGCCTTCTGTACTTCAGTTCCGTTTGCAAGCTCTTCACGAATACGTGAGAATACCAGCACGTTGGCATCTACTGCCATACCGATTGACAGGATGATACCTGCAATACCGGGAAGTGTCAGTGTGATATTGAATGCTGACAGCAGTATAACAACCAGGCAGCTGTAGAAGCCCAGTGCCAGGGATGCTGCAACACCCAGCACTCTGTAAATGATGACCATGAATAATACGATAAGTGCAAGACCGATCATGGCAGCGATCTTACTGGTATGTATAGCACTGGATCCCAGCTGAGCACCAACTACATTGGCACGTAGCTCTGTCAGAGATACGTCCAGTCCACCGATACGGATGGTGGAAGCAAGGCTCTGAGCTGATTCATAGGAACTCATGTGTGTGATCTGAGCCACACCGGCTGTAATAGCAGATTCAACAGTGGGAACACTTACGAATTCACCATCGTAGTAGATACCGATGGTATCATGATTTACAACAGCTGCTGTAGTAGCATCTGCAAACTTCTTCTTACCTTCATCAGTAAGAGTCAGTTCAACAACATAATCTGTTCCGTTCTGAGTCATGATACCTGCCTGAGCACCGGCCACATCCTTACCCTCAAGGATGATATCTCCGGACTCCTTAAGTGAGTCAATGGTGACTCCTTCAGCAAGCTCATAGATACCAAGGCTCATGCCGTAGATCTCTGCTGAATTGTCTACATAGTTTGCTTCACCTTCATCATTGAATTCCCTGATGAAGTATAAATTACCGGGAGTGGAAAGTGTTGCGAAGATTTCATCTGTAGCACCGGGAATCTCAACATTGATCCTGTTCTCCCCTTCCCTGTATACAGATGCCTCTGTAGTGCCAAGCTCTGACTCTACACGTCTCTGCAGCTTGTAAATGGTATCATCCATTTCTGCAGTAGTAGGATTCCCCCCGTTTTCACCCTCAACCTGATACGTGATACTAACACCACCTGAGAGATCAAGTCCGAACTGGATGTCGTGCATCGAACCATCCTTGCTGGCTCCTATTCCGAACCATGCCACGAAGAACAAGCCTCCAAGCACAGCCAGTACAAGAACTAGCGCAAGTACCTGCTTAATCTTTTTCATCTTGAAACAACCTCCGTTATTAGTGCGTTATGACGTCAAATTGCGACATTCACACGAATTTAAGTATATCACAGTTTATCTGCATATGTAAAAAGAAATATATACATAAATAATCTGAAAAATTCGTCAATAAAACTATTGTAAAAAGAGGGTGGAAAAAAGCATTAAAATGACCGAGATACTAGCTAGAGTAGCTGCTGACTGTATATCTTGCGGCACATTACGGAGGGTAATATGGCCAACGAATTTGATGCTCTGGTATATACCAATGATAAGTGTGTAGGCTGCAACAAATGCATAAGCGCCTGCAGCTGTATGGGAGCCTGCGTATCAACCGATCCTGATGAAAATGGCGAATCAAAGATAAAGGTTGATGGCATCAAGTGTATAGCCTGCGGAGCCTGCTTTGATGTATGCGAACATGACGCCAGAGAATACAACGATGATACCGAAAGATTCTTTGCAGACCTTAAAAAGGGAGTGAAAATATCCCTTCTCATCGCTCCTGCCTTTCTGGCCGATTATCCAAAAGAATACTCCTCGGTATTGGGCGGACTTAAGAAAATGGGAGTAAACAGACTGATCAGCGTATCCTTTGGAGCTGATATAACTACATGGGCATATATCAATTATATACAAAAGCACCATTTCCTGGGCGGAATATCCCAGCCCTGCCCTGCTGTTGTAGGCTATATTGAGAGATACCTTCCGCAGCTCCTGCCTAAGCTCTTTCCTGTTCAAAGCCCCCTGATGTGTGCGGCTGTCTACGCCAGAAAGGAAATGGGCATAAAGGACAAGCTTGCCTTTATAAGTCCCTGTATTGCAAAGAAAATGGAGATAGATGACCCTGCAAATAAGGGCTATGTAGAATACAATGTCACCTTCTATCATCTGATGAAATATGTCAAAGAGCATAATATCTCAGGAAGTCCAGTAAATGATGAGATCGAATACGGCCTTGGCTCTATCTATCCAATGCCAGGAGGTCTCAAAGATAATGTATACTGGCTCCTGGGAAGTGATGCTTTTATCAGACAGATTGAAGGCGAAAAACATATGTATCACTTCCTGGAGAAAAATGCAGATAGGATAAAGGGCGGTAAAACTCCCTTCCTCTTTATTGATGCACTAAACTGCAGATGCGGTTGTTTATCCGGAACAGGTACAGACCCAAAGATCACATCCGGTGATGACCCCCTCTACAATATCCATGCCATCCAGGAAAGGGTAAAGAAAAGTGATAAGAAGAGCCCATGGTCAAGACCTCTTACTCCCGAAAAGCGAATGGAGGCTCTTAATAAGCAGTTTAAAGGTCTTAAGCTAGAAGATTATCTAAGAAGATATACTGACAGATCAGCAACTTGCAGCCACAAGATACCTTCTGAATCTGAGCTTAATACTATATTTAATTCAATGAATAAGAAAGATGAGGAATCCAGAAGGGTCAACTGCTCCTGCTGCGGATACGCCACCTGTAAAGATATGGCTATTGCTATATATAATGGCTTTAATCATAAATCCAACTGCGTACATTATCTCAAGGATCTGGTGGAAATAGAGAAAAGAGAAGCCCAGGAACTTGTTGAGCACGAAAGAGCAGAGCTTGAAAAGCAAAAACAGAGTATCCTCGATGCGATCAATACCATCAATGAACACTTTGAGTCAGTTAACAGCACAATGCATGAGATCAGCTCGGGTAATAACAGTAATGCTGATGCCAGCAATACTATATCTGAAGACATGACCAATGTTACAGATTTCTGTAATAAGGTCAATGATTCCATGAACAGGATCACTTCCTATCTGGATGAGCTGGAGATCAATAACAGCAAGGTAGTGGAAATTGCAAACCAGACCAATCTGTTGGCATTAAATGCAGCGATCGAAGCAGCAAGAGCCGGTGATGCCGGCAAGGGCTTTGCAGTAGTTGCAGAAGAGATCAATGAACTTGCTGCAGATTCCAAGACTACTGCTCAAAACAGCGGCGAAGCCAATAATAATATCAAGAATGCTCTTGAAGGCATCACTGCAGAAACTTCAGATCTCTTAAATATAGTCAATGAAGTAAATGACAAGATCAGGAATCTGGCAAGCTCAGCTCAGGACATCTCAAGTTCTACAAGGACACTGACTGAGACAATGGAGAAAGTAAGGGATGAAGTAGAAAACCTTGCTTCGAGAGAATGAGATCATAAACTAAAATTAAGAAATAGATAAAAAAAAGCTTGAGGCGACAACCTCAAGCTTTTTAATATTTATTCCTTCAAAACTGAATACTGAATCTAAACTTTTCAAGACTATATTTGGTAAAGTCCTCGACCTATTAGTAC
>NZ_KE384212.1:54050-103248 GCF_000424585.1 Butyrivibrio sp. MC2013 | reverse complement strand
GAAGTGATACTCAAACCCTACTTACTCAAAAAGAAAAAGTAAAAGGAACTCTAAATGCATAAGGCACAAATCGGACATGACAAGTCAATAACCCCCACAACCAAGTGGAATTCACTCTTACACCCGCAAAATGTACGTTTGAGTTTCGCTTATTAGTCATGTCCAGAAATATGCCATCAGAGGATTTAAAACCCTCTGACAGGCAATTATTGTAACAGTAAATTCAACTTTTGGGAACTATGCCAAAGAAAAAACGCCTTTCTGAAAGAGTAACTTCCACTTTTCAGAATGACGTTTTTGAAGTGGAATTTAACTTTTCACTTCAGCTTTGATTCTTTTTGCCGAAATAAATATGTATGTATTATTAGATGAGCCTTCAGAAACACGCATTTACTGCGTGTTTCGTGAGAATATGTTGCTGGCAAATAGGCCCAGCGGCCCTAGCCGCTCTCAAATGGCCTATTTGCATACATTCTTGGATGTTTTATCCAAGAATGTATATCCATGTCTTTAGGAGGACTGATATGAAAACAGCCAGATTAATCACAATCCGCATATCCTTTGTCATTGTCCTGCTGATAGCAGTTCTCCTATTTATTGTCAGTTTTATAAAAGCAGATAATTACAACAAAACGGAACATAAAGGGACTTATTCCTCTCAGTCTCTCTTCACTGATATTATTGCAGGATCCGTACCCGTAGCCGTCAGAGCAGCTGCCAGAGGTAGCACCTGGACCAAATGCTTTGATCTCTATGATGAAGGGCTGACAGACCCAAATTATCAGGCCTATACCTATGATTTTAATGTCTGCAACAATACAGCAGATGAAATATCTGACTATAGCTTTAAGCTGGCCTTTAACACAGAGGTCTTTCTCCTCTCTGCCTGGAACGGATCTCTGGAAATACATCAGTTTATTGATGAAAAAGAATATGTTAATACAGTGCCGGATCTGAGAGATTATGATGCAAGTGATTATACTCTGGACACAGTTCAAATCGACGGCGATGTACTGGTACGTATGAACCCCGGTGATTATCTGGTATATTATCCCTCTTCCACGATCAATGCCATGGAAATACCCGTAGAGCCTCATAAGGTTACTGTTCCCGGACTGATCCTATATGTAAAAATAGGCGACAGTATATTTGGCTCCGTTCTTGATCTCACATACCATTTCAAGAGAAATATTATTGGTGAACCTCTCTTTTGGATATCTATCGGAGCGGGCCTGATATGGCTCCTGGCACTTATCAATTATGCTGTAAGCTCCTCTCAGATACACAAATACAACGAGAGGCACATGCGTGATAATGAGATCATCCAGGAGGCCATCGAGACCTTTATAGGCTTTATAGATGCCAAGGATCCCTATACTCATGGCCATTCCGGCCGCGTAGCAGAATATACCAGAATGATTGCTTCCAAAATGGGCTATAAGGGAGAAGAACTGGATAAGATATACTACGTAGCCCTTCTCCATGACTGCGGCAAGATCGGCATACCTGACAATATACTCAGAAAGCCCGGCAAGCTTACACCTGAGGAATATGAAATCATCAAATCTCATACAATTAAAGGCGGCGAGATCCTCAGCAGCTTTAAGAGTCTTAGCGGAGTCGGGGAAGGCGCTCTCTACCATCACGAGCGTTATGACGGCAGGGGCTATCCCAAGGGGCTCTCAGGAGAAGACATCCCCCTTATTGCCAGGATGATCTGCGTGGCAGACTCATTTGATGCCATGAATTCCAACAGAGTCTACAGAAAAAAGCTGACCAGAGATACTATCATAAACGAGATCGTAACCAACAAGGGCAAGCAGTTCGACCCTGTTATCGCAAATATTTTCCTTGGCCTGATAGGCGACGGATCCATCACCATGGATTAGTTTATGTTATAATAGCCTGACAATACTATTTATATCGAGGTTGATCATGGCATTTGACGGATTTACAGTGGCCAGTCTTGTTTCAGAGATAGCCGCATCCTGCGTAGACGGCAGGATCAATAAAATAGCACAGACCGAAAAGGACGAGATCGTCCTTACCATAAAAAGGACTATAGAAAGAGGAGGAGGCCAGATAAGATTATATCTGTCTGCAGATGCTTCTCTCCCCCTGGTATACCTGTCTGAGGAAAACAAGGTCAGCCCCCCTCAGGCTCCCACCTTCTGCATGATGCTGCGCAAGAAGCTCTCAGGAGGCAGGATCATCTCTATTACACAGCCCTCCATGGAGAGGATCATACGCATCGCTGTTGAACATCTGGATGAAATGGGCGATCTTAGGGTCATCACTCTCCTTATAGAGCTCATGGGCAAATACTCCAATATCATTATCATCGATGAAGATAACAAGATCATAGATTCCATCAAGCATATCCCCTCTTCTGTTTCATCAGTGAGAGAAGTGCTGCCCGGCAGGGATTATTTTGTTCCTGACAAGCAGGCCAAGGCCGATCCCGGTGAAACAGACAAAGACCGTTTTATGTCACTTATAGGAGGATCAAATGCTCCTGTATTCAAGGCGCTGTGTGCCTCATTTACAGGCTTTGCTTCCACCATGGCTCACGAGATCTGCTTCAGGGCAGACCAGGATCCTTCAGTTCCCGGCTCTCAGCTTACAAGTGACAATCTTACCAGGCTATACAATGTATTCGAGCTCTTTATGAACAGGGTAAAGGAGTCTGCATTTACTCCAACACTCTATTATGAAAATGGCAAGCCTGCAGAATACGCTGCCTTCCCCCTTCAAAGCTACGAAAACGGCGCAGAAGGCAGCTCCAGATCCTTTGAGAGGATGTCAGATCTCTTGCGTTTCTACTACGCTGAGAAGAGTGCCATCACCAGGATCAGACAAAAGTCCACAGACCTTAGAAAAATAGTCTCTACCAGCCTTGAGAGGAACATCAGAAAATACGACCTGCAGATCAAGCAGCTCGCAGATACCAAAAAGAAGGATAAATACCGCCTATGGGGCGAGCTTCTCAATGCATATGGCTATAGCATCAGCCAGGGAGCAAAGACTGCCACTGTCAATAATTACAACACAGGGGAAGACATCACCATCCCTCTTGACCCCCAGCTTAGCCCCCATGAGAATTCTGTGAAATATTTTGACAGATACAACAAGCTCAAAAGAACTGCTGAAAATCTGGAAGAACTGACTCTGCAGGTAAAAGAAGAGATCGACCATTTGGAATCCATTCAGAACTCCCTGGATATAGCCCTGACAGAGGCTGATCTGCTACCTATCAGAGAAGAGCTGATTGAATGCGGTTATATCCACAAGAGACCTGCCGGCGGCAAAGAGAAAAAAGCCAGAGATAAGAGCAGCCCTCTTCACTATCTTTCCTCCGACGGCTTTGACATCTATGTGGGAAAGAATAATTATCAAAACGATATGCTGACCTTTAAGGTGGCAAATGGCGGCGACTGGTGGTTTCACGCCAAGGGCATGCCGGGCTCCCATGTCATCCTAAGGACGGGTGGAAATGAAGTCCCCGACAGAGCCTTTGAAGAAGCTGCAGCCCTGGCAGGATATTATTCCAAGGCCAGAGATCAGGAAAAGGCCGAGATAGACTACCTAAAGCGCAAGGATGTCAAAAAGCCGGGTGGTGCAAAGCCGGGCTTTGTGGTCTACTATACCAACTATTCCATGGCTGTTAAGCCGGATATCAGCTCATTAAAGCAATTAGATGAATAAATTTGTGACTTAAGCACAAACAAAAGATCGCATCTGCAGGACCATAAGTCCGCTGATGCGATCTTTTGTTATTAATATCTTTTTACAAAGAGACTTTTACTAGATACTGCTTTTATACAGTCAAAATGAGCTTTATTATCAGGGCTGTACAAAACCAACCTTCTTATATACTTTTCTCAAAGTCTTAAATGCAGTCCTGTGAGCTCTCTCTGCGCCGTCCTTGTAAACAGACTCCAGATATTCCTTATCTGCCAGGATACGGTTAGTCTCTTCCCTGATAGGACGAAGGGCTTCGATAACAGCCTCTCCTACACAGGGCTTGAATACTCCGTAGCCCTTGCCCTCAAATTCCTTTTCGATCTCTTCAAAGGTCTTACCGGTCACTGCAGAATAGATATTCATCAGGTTAGCTACGCCGGGCTTATTCTCCTTGTCATAGCGAACACAATTCTCTGTATCCGAGTCTGTGACAGCTCTCTTGAATTTCCTGGCGATGACATCAGGATCATCCATCAGGAATACGCAGCCATCAGGAACAGACTTACTCATCTTGTCTGTAGGTGTGGTCAGACCATAGATACGGGCGCCGGCCTTGGGAATATAAGGTTCCGGGATCTTGAACACATCGCCGTAGATACCATTGAATCTCTCTGCAATATTTCTGGTGATCTCTACATGCTGCTTCTGATCCTCTCCTACAGGCACATAATCAGGCTGATAGAGAAGGATATCCGCTGCCATCAATGAGGGATATGCAAACAGACCGCAGTTGATATTGTCCTTGTGCTTGGAGGACTTATCCTTAAACTGTGTCATCCTGGAGAGCTCTCCAAACATGGTATAGCATTCAAGCACCCATGCCAGCTGTGTATGCTCAGGAACATGAGACTGGATAAAAAGGGTATTCTTCTCAGGGTCCAGACCGCATGCAATATACTGAGCCAGCTGCTCTATAGTCCTTCTCCTGAGCTGACTAGGCTCCTGTCTTACAGTGATAGTGTGAAGATCTGCCATAAAGTAGTAGCAGTCAAATTCTTCACTCCTGACTCCCCAGTTTTTGATAGCTCCAAGGTAATTACCCAGATGAAGATCTCCACTGGGCTGTATGCCCGAGAGCATTACTTTCTTTTTGATCGTATTCTCTTCCATACCTTACTCCTTAATTATTACCTCCCCAAAGCGAGGCTCTATTGTCATAGTATATCATCCGTTTGCTACATATGTCACATCAATATTTTATTTAGGTATTGTTTTTAATCTTAATAAGCCCTGCCAGCTTCCTGCCTCCGGGAAGACTCCTAAGATCATCTCCTGTAAGGACGCGAGTCTTTATGAGAAAAGCTCCGTATACTACAGCGCCTGCCATAATAGCAACGGCAGTAGCAAGGAGATTTACAAGATAACCTGTCCCACGATAGCCTCCAAAAGGAAGGGTGATGAGGTAATACAGACCAAAGCTGGCCCCTCCCATTATGACAGAAGCTATAAACGGCATGATATATACCTGTATGGCATTTATCTTAAGCCCCAGCCTCTTCCTGCAGGCTATGTCATTAAGCAGGAACATGATAAAAGCATAGAATACTCTGGTCACCACCAATACCATATTATCCAGAGGCGATACATATAAAAGGATCAGGAGCAGCACAGTCTGAAGTACAAGCGCGATCAATGCATTCTTTACAGGTACTGAAGCTCTACCTGTTCCCTGGAGTACAGAATTGGTGATGGTAGACTGGGAGTAGAATATAACAGTCACAGCCAGCACTGCCAGAAGAAGTGAGGCCTGATCCAGAGAGGCCCTCTGAGGAAACAGTATCATGGTAATAGGACGTGCCAAAGCGCACAAGCCCACAGCTGCCGGGATGGCGATCATCATAGATATCCTTATGACCTTGGTAGCTATGGTATTGGCCTCTTCGAGCCTTCCCTGTATGAACTTTTCGGATATACCCGGGATCATGGCAGCAGCCATTGCAGAAGCCATTGCTATAGGAATATTGGTAATGGTCAGGGCCTTACCTGAATATACTCCGTATAATGAAGCCGTGGCACTCTCTGTAAGTCCTCTTGTCTTTTGCATCACATGGTAAAAGAGCTTCTGGTTGATATTGGGAGTGATGTTATAGAGAAAAGCACTAAGGAGGAAGGGTGTCACCACAGTTATGATCATGACAAAGCAGTCTTTGTAGCTGTCAGTGGGATGAGCATCCTTGCCAAGGTTTCTTCTGATATATTTCCTGTTATATAGATATACCAGTGACATAAAGATCAGAGCCAGCAGTACTCCTGCGCCGGTTCCCAGAGCAGAGCCTGCAGCACCATATACAGCCTTATTGGCAGAGGTCCTGACAGCATATCCTGTCATGAAATATGCAGCCATGATACTCACCACAGCATTGATGATCTGCTCGGCTATCTGAGATACAGACGTGGGGACCATGGTCTTATGAGCCTGGAAATAGCCCCTTAGTACTCCCAGGGGTCCATATAGAAATACAGTAGGCGCAAATACCCTGAGAACATATGCACCGCCCTCGCCTACCATAGGCCTGGCAGCCAGCGTCAGTATCAATGATCCTATGGCTCCTACTATAAGTACATAAATCATTGCTGCCCGAAAGAGCTTTTGAGCATTACGGTATTCACCCAATACAAACTTCTGAGCCAGCACCCTTGATACCGCTGAAGGTATACTGTATGAAGATATCATCAGTATGATGATATACCAGTTATATGCAGAATTATAATATCCATTACCCTCATCTCCAATGATAGAGGTAAGAGGACTCTTATACAAAAGGCCGATGATCCTGACGATGATCCCTGCCCCCGCCAGTATCCCGGCCTGCTTGATAATACCTTTACTAGTTGATTCAAAAGACATCTTTACTCCAAACAAAACTATCCGGCGACCAGAGGCCTCCCTCAAATGGTCGCCGGTAGTTAAACTCACAAACGCTTCGCTTTTTGCTCGTTATAAAATCACTGCTGACGCAGTTCTACGGGTACGGGGCTTATGGCCTTAACCAGTCGTACATCTCCTGATACTTGGACGCAGAAACCTTCCAGCTGAAATCCACAGCCATGGCTCTGTCGATCATCTTGTTCCACTCTCTCCTGTTATCATAATACAGAGCCTCAGCATCCCTTACGGTACGCATCATCTCATGAGCATTGTAATTGAGGAAAGAGAAGCCCGTTCCTGTACTCTCAAACTTGTTATAAGGCTCTACTGTATCCTTAAGTCCGCCTGTCTCACGTACAATAGGCAGAGTACCATAGCGCAAGCTCATAAGCTGGGACAATCCACAGGGCTCAAAAAGTGAAGGCATCAGGAATGCATCGGAAGCCGCATATATCTTATGAGACATAGCCTCTGAATAATAAATATTGGCGGATACCTTGTCGGAATACTTCCAGGCAAAATGTCTGAACATATTCTCGTACTGCTCTGTTCCGGTGCCCAGTACTACAAACTGTACCGCATCCTGACACAGCTCATCCATTACGCAGCTGATAAGGTCAAAGCCCTTCTGGTCTGTAAGCCTGGACACGATACCTATCATCATGGTCCTGTCATCCTGGCTCAGTCCAAGCTCCTTCTGGAGAGCTCTCTTGTTCTTGACCTTCTCCTTGCGGAAATTGATGGCATTGTAAGGATACTCAATATACTTATCTGTCTCGGGATTGAAATCATCATAGTCAATTCCATTTACAATACCCCTAAGGTCAGCTTCCCTGGACTTGAGAAGACCATTTAAGCCCTCTCCGTAAAATTCTGTCTTGATCTCTTCCGCATAGGTCTGGGACACTGTTGTGATGGCATCGGCATATACTATGCCGCCCTTTAAAAGGTCCGCATCTCCGAACATCTCCAGCTTATCCGGTGTAAAATACATATCCGGCAGTCCTGTGATATCCTTGACCAGTCTCTTGTCCCATCTGCCCTGGAATTTGAGATTGTGTATAGTCATGATGGCTTTGATCCCTCTGTAGAAGTCATTGCCCTGGAAGCGCTCCTTGAGATATACGGGGACCAGTCCGGTCTGCCAGTCATGGCAGTGGATGATGTCGGGATGAAATTCTATTACAGGCAGTATTGACAATGAAGCTTTGGAAAAGAATGCAAACTTTTCAATCTCAAATTTCACATCATCGCAATAAGGCTTGGGTCCGTTAAAGTAGTATTCGTTGTCAATAAAGTAATACTTGATCCCATCGACCTCAGCCTTGAATATACCTACGTACTCCCTCTTCCAATGGAAATCCATATAGAAGCTGGTCATATATTCCATCTTATCTTTCATCTTCTGGGAAATACAGGTATATTTGGGAATGATGATTCTCACATCAAAATATCTTCGATCAATATCTCTGGGAAGTGAACCGACAACGTCAGCCAGCCCACCTGTCTTAATGAAAGGAACTCCTTCGGATGCTACAAATAATATGTTTTTCATTATCAGCTCCCTTTCTTCTTATAGACTTTATCTTATATTAGTATACCACAAAAGCGGGGATCATAAATCAATTATCTCCCAAATGACCAAATGGCCCGTATCTTGGACCATTATATACGACGATAGCTTATAATATCGTTTTAAATATAATCGGAATATCGTATATTTTCACGTTTAATTCATGCTTTGTTCACAAAGCGTTCATTTTTCTCGGATATCATAAAATTATCGGAAGTGGAAACACTTTCGACTCCCCCAATAAAACTTTTTTCATACCGGGTCGTCCGGTTCCCCGCCGGGCGGCCCCTCCTCCCAAAAACAGGCCGAGAGGCTTTTTTTTATGCCCGAAAATACATTTATAAGGGAGTTATCCACAAGCAGGATAGCTCCCTTAATAATATCCGTAATTTCGTCATCCTTATGATATCACATATATCAGAACATCTGTCTCATTATAGTCCTTACGAACTCACGATTATTTCTGGTATGTGAGAATAGATTGATGACCTGATCCACCGCATTATCTGCCTTAAGGCCAATGAAGCCCTTTCGCATACGATTAACAGCTTCCATCTCATCAGGACTAAGCAGCAGATCCTCTCTTCTGGTGGATGACTTGGGAATGTCGATAGCAGGGAATACTCTTCTCTCCTGAAGCTTACGATTCAGGATCATCTCCATGTTACCTGTTCCCTTGAATTCCTCGTATACTACATCATCCATCTTGGAGCCGGTCTCTATAAGTGCTGTTGCCAGAATGGTAAGGCTGCCGCCCTCTCTCATATTACGAGCTGCACCAAAGAATCTCTTGGGCATATGGAGAGCTGCAGGATCAAGACCACCTGAAAGTGTACGACCTGACGGAGGTACTACCTGGTTATAGGCTCTTGTAAGACGTGTAATAGAATCTATGAGGATCATAACATCCTGCTTGTGCTCTACAAGACGCCTTGCTCTTTCTATGGTCATCTCAGCCACCCTTGTATGGTGCTCGGGAAGCTCATCAAATGTGGAATAGATGACTTCAGCATTTTCGCCTGTTATAGACTCCCTGATATCCGTTACTTCCTCTGGTCGCTCGTCTATGAGCAGGATAATGAGGTGGATATTAGGGTAATTCTTTTGAATAGACTTGGCTACATCCTTGAGAAGTGTAGTCTTACCGGCCTTGGGAGGAGATACTATCATACCTCTCTGACCCTTACCAATGGGACAGATCATATCCATGATCCTCATGGCTACAGGTCCGCCTTCTCTCTCCAGTATCAGCTTCTCATCAGGGAAGATGGGAGTCATCTTCTGGAAGCTGGTCCTTCTGGCTGCGATCTCAGGACTGTATCCATTAACGGAATCTACCTTGATCAGTGCCCCAAACTTATCTTTATCTGTTTTCTCCCTGGATGAACCTACCAGGATATCACCGGTCCTAAGGCCCAGCTTCCTGATCATGGCAGGAGCCACATATACATCATTTTCACCGGGAAGATAATTCTCACATCTGATAAAACCAAAGCCATCAGGCATTACTTCCAGGATACCGGATGCCTTGATTCCCTTCTCTTCCTGGGTTTCTCTTGCTGTATTATCAGAAGCTTCACTCCTGTTTTCTGCAAAATCATTCCTTTGCTGCTCGGCTGGTTTTGAGGTCTTAACCGGCTGCTGCATGGGAGCTTTGGAAGGAGTCTGAGGATGAGCCTGTCCATTTCTGGAAGGAGCACCCATACCCCCTATTATCACATGCTTTCTTGTGATCTTGCCCTTATCTCCCTGAGGGGCACGATCAGCTGCGGGAGCTTCCTTCTTATCCTGTGCTGCTTCCTTTACTGCCTCTTTTGCTGTTTCATCTGCAGCTGCAGGGGTCTTGGAAGATCTTCCTTTACTGCTGCGTGCTTTGTCTTCTTTTGCAGTAGTCTCCCTGCGGGCAGACTTCCTGCTTTCAGCCTTCTCTTCCTTGGCTGCAGGCGCAGCCTTTGTATCAGCCGCTGCTTCAGCCTGTGGCTGCTTCTCATCCAGAGCTACCATCTGATCGATGATCTCTGACTTCTTAAGAGTTGTAACAGATTTGATACCGCGTATCTTTGCCAGGGCCCTAAGGTCAGCCAGCTTCAGCGTTTCGTATCTTTCTCTCATATGTCTCCTTTAGTAACTAATTATGGGATATGTGTTATACACACGATTGGTGTCGAAATACTTCAGAAATTTGATATCTGAACTTCACATAGATGATATCGGACACTACGGTATCTATTTTAATATCTTCACGGAATTAATCAAGCACTAAATATCATAAGTATTTTATTGGTATTCCAACCGTCTCCAGCTTGCTCGCTCGTTTTGATGATCAGTAGTCTACGTTCATAAGACAAAGGCCCTGTGGCGGAGCGGTGGGGCCAGCCTGCTTCCTGTCGCCGCTTTGCATTACCTCGTTAATCCTTTCAGGGCTCATCCTGCCATAGCCGGCTTCTAATATGGTACCTGTCAATATCCTGACCATATTCTGGAGGAAACCGTTGCCATGAAAATAGAGACGGATATAAGGACCATCTTCTTCTATCCTGATCTTGTCCACATTTCTCTCAGTGGATTTCTTCATCCTGGGATTGGCGCAGAAAGCCTTAAAATCATGATGACCGGTAAGGACCAGGGAGGCCTTTCTCATAAGCTCTATATCCGGCCTTTCATCCAATACATAGAGATATTTTCTGTCAAATACAGGCTTGCTGCTGCCTGCATAAAGACTGTATCTGTAGGTCTTGCCCCTGGCATTATATCTGGCATGGAATCTCTCGGAAGCAAGTATCAGCTCTTCTACCGCTATATCATCGGGCAAATATCTGTTAAGATAGGACATTATCTCCTCGGGGCTTTTCCTGGTGGGCAGATGGATATTGGCAACCTGGCCCAGGGCATGTACTCCTGCATCGGTCCTACCGGAAGCTATGAGATTGATTGGATAATCGGCTTCTACCCCCTCTTCCTCCAGCATTCTCTTAAGGACTGTCTCTATCTTGCCCTGAATAGTCATCTCTACGCCGGGCTGCCTGGCCCAGCCCTGAAAGCGGCTTCCGTCATACTTGATGAGAAGCTTGTAATTATTGTTTACAGATCCTGATAATTCCTGCATAAATTCTTTTAAAACCTTTCATTACTTTTAGTATATCTGCCCGGCAGCTGTGATATCTTGCAGCAAGGCATCTGTTAAGGCTCATCCCGGATAAGTGACAGACCACAGGAATAGGGATCGCCGTTTACAGCATCATAAAGCCATCTCTCCATGGACACACCATCAGGCCCCGGATTATGAAAATTCAGTGTACGCACCAGTGTATGAGTGGTGCCCCCTCTCATACCGCCCTTTATCAGCATCATATTTTTAAAGTCGCTGATAAAGAAATGAAAGCCCGCGTCCAGCTCCTTAAGCTCCCCTATCATCTCTTTCATCTGATCAAAATACTCCTCCTGGACCTCGCTGTAAGAACCATAGATCCTGTATTCCATATCATTGAGATATGCAGCCAGAAGGTAGTCTCTAACCGAACTGGCATATAGGCATCTAAAGCGCCCCGGAGATGACTTTACAAGTCTTTTATACCAGTCCAGAGTAATATTATCACTCTCAATAGCCTGCCATAGATGATCCGGACACCTCCATATATCCCTGGCAGTCTCCTTCCATTTGTCATAAAGAAGGAGCGAGCTGTCAGACAAAAGAGTAATATCCCTGACCAGAGGGTAATGATCATCCGCTATCTCTTCTGCAAGCGCAGGCACAGCAAAGCCCCCCGCACTGTCTCCTGCTATCAGGAGCCTCTCAGGATCGGGAAAGAGCCCTTTGGCAGCCTCCATAGCCGCCTTATAATTATCATATCCATGGAAATGTAGGATATTCTCCTTACCCTCTTCATCCTTATAGGGAAATTCATTTCGCCCTACATGGAGATCCCCGGTTGCATAGCTGATCACAAGCTGATTCCAGTCTTTAAACAGATTTCTGGGATTGATATCCTCTGTGATGCCCACTTTGATATTCATGATCTGGGTAAAGGGCCTTAGATTATTCCAATAGAAATTGGGCTCACCGGCAGTGATCCTGCCGCCTGTGGAAGGCCTGGCTGCCGTATATTCATTCCAGGCAACTCCTCCTCCCGAGAAAAAAATGATAAGGTCTTTGGACTGGGCTTTTTTGACATAGATATGATAAGCACTCCCATCTCCGCTCATGCCATCAGCAAGAGGGACCCTGTACCAACTGCCCATCTCCGCTTCCATGCCCTCTTCAAGGACCGGAGCTTGAAGAGAAGTATTCCTTATAGCTTCTCCCAGCCTATTCTCCAGCCTCTCTCCCATCTTATATGCAAAAAGGGGTCCTTTGGACCCGTTACTTGTATCTGTCATAGATTCTCCAAATCATATAGTCTTGCCGATTCTGAATATAAATGACATGAAAATTAAAGCAAAAACTATACATTCCACATTTTGACTGAAGCATTCTTAAGATCTCTGAATCTGAATATGAGAACTGCGACCAGAAGTATGAGATAGATCGCAATAGATATCACTGCAGGAAGTTCCATAGGGTTCATGTTCTTGAGCATAGGTATCCACTGAAGCTGACAGGCAATAAAATCCATCAGCAGATAATATACCATATCTTCAAAATGGGAGCCTGTCACCAGGCCGTAAACAGTTGTAAAGATGAGCAAAAAGAGGAATATCAGAGGCAGCGGCACGGCAAAGGACCAGCCAAAAAAGCCTGTATATCTGTCTACTCCTATCAGCACTACCATAATGGCATAGGCTTCGAAGGTCACCATCTTGAGCACATTACCACGCAGGGTAAATGCAAGGGCTGTATCCAGCCATACAAGGAATGCTGCAAATATCACTATACCGGTCCAGTCTGCGCTCACTCCAAGATCATGTATGGCAAAATATCTGATGATAAACATGATGATAGCCAGTGCTGCACAGGCAAAGGTCACCAGCTTCACTATGGAAAACTCCGATACCCTGCCTGCAAGGACGGGATAAACAGGAAGCTCAGGATCTCCTCCCAGCTTGCCCTGACAAAGGGGACAGGCCGTCTTATATCCTCTTACATGTATCTTGCACTTGGGACAATACTGCATCTTATATCTCCTTATTAAGCCTTTCTTCTTCAAAGGCCAGTATCACTTCGGGATCGGCATTGTGGTCAGAACTGGTCACTTCCACATCTATCCCCATAGCCACGCATCGCCTGAAGAAATGCATCATGACATCATGAGTCACAAAGGGTGATACTTCGCCAAATACCATCTTATCCTGATAGCTGCAAAGGCATATCTGCTGTGACTGAGCAGGCATAAAGCAGGAGAACCTGTCAATGTAGCTGCTGCACTCCTTTGGCAGATCTATATTGCCCAGATTGGACATGGTGGATGTAACTCCCCTTTTGGCAGCCGCATTAAAGCCCACTATACCTATATCCTTGATAAAAAGGGGCAATATCTTAAGAGCAGGATTGCGCTCCAGAGCAGAATAGGAATTCATGGTTGCAGCGATATTTTCCTGAGAGAGCTGCTCCTTAAAGGACTCAGATACCACCTTTATGATATTCTCAAGCTCTGTCCCTTCCTTTTCAACTTCATAGACTATAGTGATTGTGCCATAGAAATTGCGGGTAGTCTCGGAATGAAAGTACTGCCTCAGATTGACAGGTACACTGACTACTATAGGCCTCTTTCTGTCATGGACATTCATCACATCTATAACAGAAGCGATGTAGAGACTGGTGGCCAGTACGCCTACAGAAGTCTTATGGTCATGAGCTGCCTTAAGAAATGCTGACGCAGACATACAGCCTTCCACCAGATGGGGCAACTTGTCCAGATCTCTTTCACCTCTAAGCTTAAAGGCCTTTCTGGAGGAGAGATTACGAAGATGCCCCAGTCCTCTTCCTCTTTGGTAGAAATCCCTGAAAGCATCAGTGTTTTTCTCAGTCGCAGATGATTTATCAAGTCCTTCAGAAGATATATCAATATCATACTTTTTGCACAAATAATTTAATATCAGCTTTTTGAAGAATATAAAGCCACCTGTACCGTCTGCCAGCACATGAAACATCTCAAGGCTGATACGCTTTCTGTGATATATGATCCTGTAGAGGAGATTTTTTCTGCCGGCAAAATAAAGTCTGGAACAAGGAGGAAGATTCTCGGGACTGACCGTAGCCTTCAGATTATCTCTGTGTTCAAGATAATACCAGAATACGCCCTTCCTAAGGACACTGTTGAAGTATGAAAACTCCTCTATGGTCTCATCCAGCGCCTCTTGCAGGATCACAGGGTCTGCATCCTCTTTAAGCTCGCAGCTTATTCGAAAAACCCTGGTATTAGCCCCTCTGACTGTAGAGGGGATGATCTTGGCAGCATTATCCAGTTGGTACCATTTACTTGATCTCTTAGCCATCTATGATCGCAAAACCATCCATTTGTTATTTTTAATTAATTCACAGGATAAGATAGAAGCAGCTACACGTTACCGTTTCTGATCTCGGTATTTATATCGGACGCATCCTCTTCCAGATACAATCCTTTTTCCAGTCTGAACTTAAAGAACTGACAATTACCTACGCTGATCTTCCACATAAGATTGGGATCTGTATCCCTAAGGACAGTGAGAAGCGCTCTCATACAAGCCCCGTGGGTAGATACCAGGACCTTATCTGCCTTATTTTCCAGCTCTTTTATATCCTCCAGAAAAGACCTGACTCTGCCATAAAGGTTGTCATAGGTCTCCTCTCCGCACTGGGGAACGTAGGTCAGGGGCTCATTAAAGAGCAGCGCGTTATTATCCTTTACAGCATAGTAGTCTGTTCCTTCCAGACTTCCAAAGGACATTTCTCTGATACGCTCATCTATCATGATCTCTTTGTCTGACTTACCACTAAGTACCAGAGCTGTCTCCACCGCTCTTCCAAGAGGCGAAGATATTACTTTGTCAAATACTATGCCGGCCTTTAAGAGTCTCTCTGACGCAGCCTTTGCCTGAGCTCTTCCCTCATCATTGAGCGCTATGTCAGTGCCTCCCTGAAAGAGCTTTTCCTTATTCCAGCTGGTCTCGCCGTGTCTTACCAAATACAGATACATTTACAAATACAGCCTTTCATTTATAGTCGATCCTAGAGTTCCTCTGTGATCACATCACCGGAGGCTCTTGAGAGTACCTCCGCTGCTTCTTCTATGGTTATAAACTTTTTGTCCCTGATCAGCCTCAGCTGCCTTCCTCTAAAGCGCAGCTCTATGCCATATCTGGACAGTATATCTCCCTCAGAGCCAAGAATCTGCCTCTCTATAGTTTCGGGATTTTGCAGGTCGCTGTCAATATATATTCTCAGAAGTGCAGCAATAGTCCTGCCAAGAGCCATGCTTCCATCGCTCTTTGTAGCCCTTATGGTATTATCAGCCTCCATGCTCCAGGAGGGCACAAAATGCCCTATCCCATATTCACAGTCTATCTCTGTAAGACCGCTGTCATTCTCCAGATGGACCCATACGATATTATTCTTGATGAAGATCTCGCTCACCCGTCTGGTCCTCTCCTTGCTCATGACTGTAATATCATCGCACTCAGTCATTGCTATATCACAGATCAGTTCCCTCTTGGAGCTGCGGCCTTCGCCTTCTTTGGCCCTATCATCTTCTGCCTTATCATCTTCTTCCTTTGGCATTATATCATCATGCTTTTTATCTTCTTTTTCAGGTCTGCCATCTTCTCGAGGACCATCTATATATCCCCCTCTCTCCTTTAGAGGTATGAGGCGGGGCTTTTCGGCTATAGACTTCTTTTCCCCATAGCCAGCCCTCTCATCCCAGTCCAGGATAAAGCGCTCTCCCGGTCCTTCAAAGGGTCCACAGCTGGTAGAAGGTTTTCTGCGCACGCCCCTGATATCCGTATCCAGGACCAGGAAGGAGCCGTCAGCATCCTCAAATCTCTGCTCAGATTCAAAGGCGCAGCCCAGGATATCTGAATTGATGATCCTGTCCTTGCCTGCAGGCATAAAGGCGAAAAGGTCTGTGGAGAATTCCACCATTCCGTTATTGTCTTCCAATTTCCAGCTTATACGGCTGTCAGGATCGCAGTAGCAGTCTTTATCATGGCTTGAAGGCCTGGCGCCGCCAAAGTAGCAGTTGCCTTCATAGGATACCGGCAGATGATCATAAAACGTATCTCTGCCCATTGACATGGTCCTTAGCTTTTCCTTGTACTCATCAGGCTCAGGATAATCCTCATAAGGACCGGTGCCACAGGAGAAATTAAGAAGATCTCCGTCCGAGAGTTTGTTCCTTTCGGCATATCTCATCAGTTCCTCGGATATGGGCTTTTGCACAAATACATTATTGAATATCCTGGCATCACCGTGGAGGATAGTCATAAAGCCCGTAATAGCAGTAGAATGCGGCTCGTGATAAGGCGTATACCTGTCAGTGGCAAAAAGTCTGCCGCCATTATCAGTTCCCCTGCCCACAAAGGTCATGGAGCCGGCGATAAAATTGTGCACCAAAGCTATTCCCTGGGTGGATAACCTAAGGGAAAAATCTGATAAGAGGAGATTATTATCTATAAGCGTAGGACCATGGGATACTTCTACAAATATATCTTCTCCCACAGCCAGTCCATCAGAAAAAGTACAGCCCTTTGGGGGAGTATTGTCATAGAAGAGATTGGAGCTGACCCTGGTACCCTGAGCCTGCCAGTCCAGCCACAGGCCTCTGGTGCAATGATGGATCCTGTTGTGCCTTATCTGCACATCTATGGCAGCATGGAGCTTAATGCCTCCTATCTCTGCGCCTTCAAGATTGTGCTTGCAATTAATATGATGTATATGATTATCTTCTATCTGAGAGAAAACAGCTCCAAGATTCCCCACTATTCCTGCCTGTCCGCAATCATGGATCTCACATCTCCTGACAATATGGGAGCCGATATTCTTCTTGTCCCAGCCATCTATAAGAGC
Source organism: Butyrivibrio sp. MC2013 (assembly GCF_000424585.1). Classification (GTDB taxonomy): domain Bacteria; phylum Bacillota; class Clostridia; order Lachnospirales; family Lachnospiraceae; genus Butyrivibrio. The sequence continues at coordinate 86,082 of NZ_KE384212.1, read as the reverse complement.
TCTGCAGGAGGCATCTCTCTGAGTCTGGGTGCCGTCCTTTAGTCCCTCATTTGTCCACTTGTTGTCATTACCTTCCTGGTAATACTTGCCCAGGGATATACCTGCGCACTTGGCTTCCGATATATCACAATCCTCTATTATCCAGCCCTTAGACCAATGAGGGCCTATCATACCCTCCTGGAGAGCTGTGGGAGGAGCCCACTGACATGCTGCCTGCCTTACTGTAAAGCCCTGGAGACTGATATATCCACAGCCTTCACGGCTGGGATAAAAGCAGTGAGGTCTTACAGATATCTCTATAGTCTCTTTTCTGGGATCAGCCCTTCTGAAATTGGCATAAAAAATCATGTCCCTATGATCCGGAGATTCCTCGCAGTACCATACAAAGACAGTATCCTCCGGTACCCAGGAATCCCTGTTTACCTTGGGACTTCTGACCTCTTCTATGCTATGGACTTCGTACATGGATTTGCCATTAAGATACAGATCCCCCAGATGATTGACCTTAGAACTGTTATACCAGTCACCCTTCACATACTCTGTATATGGATTCCTCTCCCCAAATATGCTGCAGGGAACACTGGCTCTCCAGATACCGCCCTCTATGCGTTCCCAGTGGTCCACTATCTCTGCACCTGTTATGACTGCGCCGTGCTTGATCTGTGACCTGTAGGTGATGCGATGCTTTCTGCTGCCGCCTCTTGGGGGATCCACCCACTCCCTGTATACACCGGGAGCAACTATCACTTCATCCCCCGGCCTTGCCACTTTCGCAGCATCCGATATCCTGCTAAAGGGATGTACAAGAGAACCGTCACCTGTTGTAAGTCTGTCTGCAGCAACATAATATCTCATAGCATACCTCCAAACACATGAGCAGCCTGCACTATCAACACTTTGTCATCAAAATGTATTTGAAATACAGGTGCCAAAAATGATAACATATCATAATGCAAATACTCGAAAGGATGGATATTTATGGGCAGGATCAAATGGTACTATGCACTGGTAATACTTGCAGCACTGGGACTGGCCGCAGTCATATTATATTTCTTTGGCCAGCTCTTCTGAAAAATGATCAGATATATATTTCTGATCATTTTTCATATACTTTCTGAACAACTATCTCTGTCAGACAGCGTAGTTTCTCTCGCCAAAGATACCGGTGCCTACTCTTACAAAGCTGGCACCCTCTTCTATGGCTACTTCGTAATCCCCTGTCATTCCCATTGACAGAGTATCCATGGCTTCCTTAAGCTCCAGGCTCTCATTGGCCTTATTCATAAGCTCTCTAAGGCCTCTGAAATACTTCCTGTTTGATTCGGGATCATCTGTATAGGGAGCAATGGTCATCAGGCCTCTGATACGTATATGCTCCAGATCCTTTATGCTATCTATAAATGCTATTGCATCTTCAGGTGAAAGACCGAATTTGCTCTCTTCACCTGCCATATTCACTTCGCATAGAATGTCAGCTCTAAGGCCCTTTGCAGCATATTGCTTTTCAATCTCCAGGGCCAGCTTCATATTATCAACGGAATGGATCATATCCACCATTCCGGGCAGATATTTGACCTTGTTATTCTGCAGGTGGCCTATCATATGCCAGCTGAGCTTCTCAGTGATCTCAGCTGTCTTGGTCCTTAGCTCCTGAACCTTGTTTTCTCCAAAGACTGTGATACCGCAGTCCATAGCCTCTCTGATATCGCTTACGGGCTTGGTCTTGCTTACTGCAATAAGAGTGACTTCTTCTCTCTTTCGTCCTGCTCTCTCACAAGCCTTTTTTATTTTTTCTTCTACTTGGATCAGATTCTCAGATATATGACTCATTGTTTATTTTCCTTTCTTTCACTAACAATAGTTTAACACATGAAATCAAGTATAGAACCGCTTTTAAGGATAATTTAAGCTTAGCAGATTATATTATGACCTTGTAGTATTTAACAGTATTTGGTAAAATTATTTGGCAGGTTTTACGAAAAAATTGATAGACCGCAGGAATCATCTATTAAGACGGTCGGAAAGAGTAGACAATAATGAAAAGAAAAATAGCTTCTCTTCTTATCGCAGGACTGCTTCTAACAACATTCACAGCTTGCGGAGCAAAAGAGGAAGAATCAGAGATCGGTTCTTCTGCAGTTGAAGTAATGCCCCCTGTTGAGGAACCCGCAGAGGAAGAGGTAACTCCCGAGGATGAAGAAATTGTGACTGAGGATGAAACTGCTGCATCAGCAGAGATCCCCGAAGGAATGTATCTCTCTGAGCTTACAGGTGAGCCTATTGATGAGGCTCTTAAGGATCAGCGCCCCATCGCAGCAATGGTAGACAATGAAAAGACAGCACTTCCCCACTTTGGAACAGCTGAAGCAGATGTAGTATATGAGCTTATGAACAGCACAGCCAACAACCGCATCACACGTCTGATGTGCCTTGTTAAGGATTGGGAGAAGATCGACCAGCTGGGCTCCATCCGTTCCACCAGACCTACCAATATCGTTCTGGCTGCTGAATGGAATGCAGTACTCTGCCACGATGGTGGTCCTTTCTATAACGACCAGTACTTCCAGCAGAAGCTTTACAAGGATCACTTCTCCGGTATCTTCTCTCGTGTTGCCAACGGCAAGTCCAGAGAATTTACAGAGTATATCGTATCCGGAGACCTGAATTCCGCATTCAAGAACTCCAGCATCTCTACAACATATAATGAGAACAGATTTGCTGATGAGTCACACTTCAATTTCACACAGTACGGTACAACAGTTGATCTGAGCACCATGGGCACAGTATCTGATGTTACAGAAGTAGATCTTCCCTTCAAGCACAATGAGTCCAAGCTGAAGTACAATGAGTCTACCGGCAAGTATGAGTATTACGACTACGGCTCACTTCACCAGGATGGCGAAGACAGCGAGGCTCTTGCTTTTACCAATGTCATCCTTCAGGATACAAGCTTTGCACAGCTTGATAAGAACGGCTACCTGGTATACAACTATCTCAACGTTGACCAGCCCGGCTACTATCTCACAGGCGGCAAGTGCATCCCGATCAAGTGGACCAAGTCTTCCGAGACTGATCACACAAGATACTTTGATCTGAGCGGCAATGAGCTTACCATCAACACCGGCAAGACTTATGTAGGTCTCATCCCCGGCGATACATGGGATCAGGTTGTTTTAAAGTAATCATTTAAAGATGCAAAAGCGCTTATAAAAAGAATAAAACGAATCAAAAAAACAGACATGTACAGTATTCCTGCTGCATGTCTGTTTTCTTGTTTATTGCTTTTTTCTGATGCGATGCTTTTGAGGTCTTATAGTGATCTCGGGCAAGGTCACACCATCAGGAAGGTCAAGGACCACTCCTACCATACGGGCTACGTCTATGGGATCAAGCCCTGTACCTTCTTCGCTATCCGCCTCAAAATCTGCATTCCTGTATAGCTCTGTCCTGGTCATATCGGGCATAATGCTGGTCACCATGACGCCGCACTTCCTGGCCTCCTCAAATATGCTCCTGCCAAATGATAAGAGTCCTGCCTTGGTAGCACCGTAAGCTGCTCCATGAGGATTGGCAAAAGATGATCCCGTTACTGAAGAGATATTGATGATCAGGCCTCCCCGCTTCTTAAAATCCGGAAGGAAGCGCCCTGTAAGGACTATAGGGAGCTCTAAATTGGTCTTTATCATCTCCCTGATGCCATCTGCCTTTAGCTGCTCGTGAAGACCGTAATAAGCACAGCCTGCATTATTGACCAGCATATCTATGCTGGCCTGTTTTCTTATAAAGTTCACACAAACTTCCGTCTCTTTATCATTTGTCAGATCACAGGTCACGCCGTGAAACAATGGGTCCTTAATAAGGGAAGGTGCCGTTTTGGTAAAATCTCGCCCTATTCCATAGACCTCTATCCCTCTTTCAACAAGCAGTGCGGAGATAGCCTCTCCTATTCCCTTGGATGCTCCTGTTACCAGTGCAGTTTTGATATTCATAAATAGTCACGATTCCTTCCATCTGAATATTTGCGCTCCCTGACAATGCTCAAGGATGCGTTCCTTAAGGTATCCCTCCATCTCATCAGTAAGAGCCTGAGGATAATGATAGTAGCCATCAGATAGCTCAAAGGGATACTGTACCACCGCAGAATATGGCAGTGACCTGCGCATCCTTTTAAGATACTCCTCAGATATGCGAAAGCTCCCCACGCTAAAGTCTCTCACCCTGTCAAAGTCCACCAAAGACGCCGCCTCTTCTATCATGTCAGCATAAGCTTTTTTCCAGCCGGGGATATATATCATAGGATCAAAGCAAAGGCGCACGCTGTAGCCTTTATCAAGGCCTTCCGAGGAAGCCTTAAGCCTCTCACGCAGCCCCTGGCATCCGTGTTCATAGTCCCCGGCTATCTCATCAGGAGACAAGGTATATGCAAAGATCACCCTGTCGCAGGCAGGCAGCCTGTCCCAGAGATCCCTCCTGGCACATTTGGTCCTGATCTCAATGGTCAGATCCTCATGCATAAGGGTAAAATCTATCCACCTGGCAATATAGCCTGTAATATCTTCCACTGCCATAAGGTCCGTATCATAAGATACTGACAGGTATACAGGAAAAGAGCCAAGCAGCTCTTCTACAGCCGCAAATATGTCATCCAGATTGATAAAGAGGACCATATTGCCCGAAGGATACATACCTTTAAGATAACAATATTCGCAATCATATATACAGTTCATCATCACGGAAGTATAGTAAAAGTGTTTATTTCCAAAGTTTTGGCATACAGGTGCTCCGTCGTATACCAGCCTTCCGCTCTTTTGTGCAAGGATTAGGCTCCTTGCCTTTCTCTGCACGCTGCCGTCTTGCCTTTTCCTGTTAAATATATCCTTGTAATGATCTATCTCTATCACTCCTGCAGCAGGAAATCTCTTTATGATCCTCTCTGCCTCCGGACTCCTAAGGAGCTCTTTTTCAACATATATATGATGAAAAGCAGGAAGGACTATATCACTGCTTTCGAAGGCAGCTCTATTATCATTCACATCCATATACCACGCCTCTATTCATGCCAGGATCCGCTTCCTTAGATCATCCAGTATCTTCTTGCCTTCCCTTCTGTCTTTGGCATCAAAATACCCTTCCTCCAGCAGCTTATCCAGCTTATCTCCCGCATCTTGAGTAGACAAAAAATAATATCTCACAAGCTGCCTAAGCTGCCTGTCCATGGTCACAGAGCACTTAAGAAGACCGGAGAGCTTAGCTGTGATCTCAAGATTTCTTCCTTCGCCATAGTATGCAGCTCTCCCCTTAATCTCTTCATACCGGCACAAGACGTCCACAAAGGCTGCTGTTCTAGCTGAGCTCTCTGTCATTACTGCAGCCAGCGTATCTCTGCTGACAGCCGGATCTCCCATGTCAGATACCACTTTGATGAAATGCAGCCTGTCAGGACCTATGTAATGAGACGCAGCTTCATATATAGCTGCAGCCTCCATATCATGGAGCACAGGCAGAGACCTGCATGGCATCTGCTCCTGATCAGATCCCCCGGACATATCCTGATGGCTATCAGATTTATTGATCAGAGAAGGGCTATGCTGCACCTCTTTGTCTTTAAATATCTTGGGACTGCTATACAGCACCGCATCAGGATACTCTGACCTTATTATCAGATCAGGATAATACGTCCTTTGTGTAATATCATCCACTATCCTGACTATCCTGTAGATTGAGGACACAGCCATGCCCTCACCGGCAGCAGAGCCATAGTTCAATAGCTGAACATGGGACAGCTCCTCCCCGGATAACCTCCCCAGGCAGTCGCCAACAGCAGCTGCTGCATTTACAGGTCCCACCCCGCTTATTATGAGCAGAATATTTTTATCACTATTACTATACCTTGCAAATGCAGAGGGCTCTGATTCTTTTTTGAGTTTTAGTATTCTTATGAGTTCGGCAGCCTCTATGAACAGGGCTGAAAATATCACTATCATAATCGTCCTTAATCGTGCTGATTTCCGATTGCTTCTATAAAGCAGACAGCTTCATCCCGTGCCTCCTTCGGCAGATAAAGCTCTTGAATCTATTGTATCAAATGTATTATAAATATTGCGCAGTGTAGAAGGTTTTTTCCTCGTTCGCCACACTCCAAATGGTGTTTTACTATATTCTTCTTCACAGCCTTCCTTCATTACGCCACACTCGAAAGAACTCCGGGCTTTCAGCCCGTTCAGACAACTTTCTCGTGGGCGCTTGAAGGCTGTGAATGAAGAATAAGTAAAAACAACCATTTGAAGTGAATGCTCACTGCGGCAAATAATCTTCTGCAGCTGCGCATTTTTAACAATGAATAAAGGAAAACAAGAAATAGCATCATGATACCTGATCACTGATAAGGTTACCCGGGCCAAATATCAGTATTTCCAACAACCGCAGTAATTTCTGAAAACTGGATTTTTTTGAACAATCCCATTTTGTATCGTTCAAATATTTTAACCTTATAATCATCTTTATGTTCCAAGCTGACTACAATCGAATCAACATTATTCCCATTTTCATCCTGAATAACAGCATTCCATGCGATTGCGCTGGCTTTTATTAACTGCTTTTCAGCTTTATTCTTATGTATTTGAGTAAGAGCATCTATTATGAACTGAGATTCAGGATGTTCACTTTCCTCTTTGCATGATGTAAATGATATATTTCCATCATTATCCATTACAGCTCCAACAGGATAAAACTCTTTATACTTCTGTAGTAGTTCTTGAACAAAAGGCAATATACTTCCTAATAACACTTCACATTCATCTTTGGCGCTCATAATTCCCCCTTTTTCTAAAAGAAATGCCGGCGCAACGCGCCGGCATTTCTTTTAAGTTAACCCGGAGGTGCCGTTTCCTGCTTTTTGACTCCTAGCAAAAGCCAGGTGGGTTACCGCAACCGAAAGCCGCTGCCTTCCTCTGCCGTGGCGATTCTACATAAGCAGAAGCCGGAGGCGTGACATAAAGTTCGGTGATATAGGAGTCCCGTTTAAAGTAACTGTAGGTTCAAAAATATACAGGATTGTCGTACATCCCAGGCAACTATTCTATCTTTATTAATTATTATTATAGACATATACGGCAAAAAAGCAAGATGGCTTTCACCCTCTAATATCCATAACATTCAAAACACAACCGCTCGTCCACAATTTCTGATGGAAACAGGTTGCTGCAGAAAACTATTTTCTGACGTGAGCATTCACTTCAAATGACTTATATTCTTGGAATCTTTATCCAAGAATATAAATTTTACAAATTCTTCATACGCAGCCTTCAAAGCGCCCACGAGAAAACTGTCTGAACGGGCTGAAAGCCCGGAGTTTTTTCGAGTGCGGCGCATTGGAAAGAAGGCTGCGGAAGAATTTTGTAAAATGTCATTTGGAGTGCAGCGAACAAAGAAAATAGCTTCTGCAGCACCGTAATCCATCAAATCTCCCTTGTGGCACTCTTTAGCCAGTCCTTGATCTCCTGGTCCACGATAAGAGGTGATACCTTCTCCCATACCTGCTTGTGGTAGTCATTGAGAAGCTTCACATCACGCTCTTCCATATATTTCTTGTCTATAGCGTCCAGATCGATGGGTGCATAGGTGAGATGAGCAAATTTCAGGAATTGACCGTCTGTATTCTTGCCGGCCTTTACTACCTCAATAATATTCTCGATACGGATACCGTGACTGCCCTCCTTGTAGACACCGGGCTCGTCAGATACGATCATGCCGGGCTGCAGAGCAGCATCATTAAGGCCGGGTCTCATAGCCCAGCGTATATTGTGAGGCCCCTCATGTACATTGAGCATATAACCTATACCGTGGCCTGTACCGCACTTGTAATCAGTTTCAATATCCCAAAGGGGACTACGGGCCAATATATCCAGATTGCGACCTGTACAGCCTTCAAGGAAGGTTGCAGCAGCCAGCCTTAACATCCCCATACAGCTCCTGGTATAATGTTCCTTCACCTCTTCAGAGATAGGTCCCAGCACCATGGTCCTGGTCACATCAGTGGTACCACCCAGGTATGTGGCACCTGAGTCTACCAGCAGCATGCCCTCGGCCTTAACCTCGGCATGATCCTCCCTTGTAGCTTCATAATGCATCATAGCTGCATTGGGTCCATATGCTGATATGGTAGGGAAGGACAGCTCTATAAAGCCGGGAAGCTGAGCTCTCATATCATCAAGCTTCATAGCCAGGCTGTATTCATCCATGGGCTCCTTGCCCACATTATTCTTAACATAATATATGAAGCGGCAAAGGACTGCACTATCCTTCAGATATACCTCACGGATATTCTTCAGCTCTGTCTCATTCTTTACAGCCTTCATCAGCTCAGTGGGATCAAAATTATTGACCTTTTTATATGAGCCGGGATTAAGCCCCTTATCCAGAGCCTTGTCCATGGCATAGCTCACATTACCCTTATTTACCAGCACGTCTCCGTCATAGTCATAATTTTCCAAAAATGTACTGATCTCACTATAGTCGTGAACAGTAAAGCCATGCTCCCTGCAATAGTCTGAGACTTCTTCTGTCATCTCACCGCTTTGTACAAAGAAGTGGAAAGCATCAGGGGTGATAAAGGCATATGACAGAGCTACAGGATTGCACTCCACATCATTACCTCTAAGGTTAGTCAGCCACATGATATCATCCAGCTTACAGATGAGATGATCCTTAGCTGACAGCTCCTCCATCTTCTCTCTCACTTCGCTAAGCTTTTCTTCAAAGCTCTTGCCGCACAGATCTGCAGGCACCAGATAGAGAGGGTGACTGGGAAGGGCCGGTCTGTCAGCCCATACTTCAGCTGCCAGGTCCTTATCATATACTACAACGCCTGATTTAGCTGCAAATATACTCTCATAGCCTGCACCTTCTGCAGAAGGGACTACTTTGCCATCAAAGCCTATCTTAGATCCGCTTGCAGCATTTTCAGTCAAATACTCTTTGATAGTAGGTACGCCTTCATTACCCATTCTATAGAGAGTAACTCCTGTGCCTTCCAGCTCCTTTTCAGCCTGGATGAAGTACCTTCCGTCTGTCCAAAGGCCTGCCCAGTCCTGAGCTACTACTACTGTTCCATTGGATCCGGTAAAGCCTGTAAAAAACTCCCTGGCCTTGAAGAAATCAGCCGAATATTCGGAGTTGTGATAATCAGAGGTAGGCATAAGATAATAATCAATGCCATACTCCTTCATCTTACTCCTGAGAGCAGCCAGACGCTCTCTGATCTTTGTGTTTTCCATAAATAATATCCTCCGGATAAATTATTTCGTAAAATAAGGCCCCACAAAACGTGGGGCCTTTATTATATCACAATTGCACTTCCAATAAACTCCCTGGTCTATTATAACAAGCAGAGACATACTTATCTTGAACTCTTATCATAAGGAATTCCCTCTGCCTTGGGTGCCCTTGAGTTTCTGGATGTAAATGCCAATACCAGAAGCGAGATGATATAAGGCATCATGTTATAGAATGAGCTGGGGATGCCCAGTGCATAGAGGAAATCAAAGCCTGAATACACGTTGGACAAAGCTCTGAAGAAACCAAATAACAGAGCTGCAAGAGCTATGATATGAGGCTTCCACTGACCAAAGATCATAACAGCAAGAGCCAGGAAACCAAAGCCTGCTACGCCCACTTCAAATTTCCACTCACTAACGCCGGCAGTGATATATACAATGCCGCCCAGACCGCCGAACATACCAGAGATCAGAACTCCTGCCCAGCGCATCTTGTTAACACTGATACCTACAGAATCAGCTGCCTGAGGATGCTCACCGCAGGCCATAAGCCTAAGGCCGAATTTGGTCTTATAAAGGACCACATAAGCCAGGATAAGAGCAATCACTGCCACCAGCATAAACCAGCTAAACTGGAAGGAACCGATGTTCCTGTTCAGTGCCTTTTTAGCATCAATATAAGCTACTGTAGTAGATACATTGTTAGGATTCTCAGAAGTATTGATAGTCTTAACAATAACTGTAGCCATAGCTGCAGCCAGCATGTTCATGGCTGTACCTACCAGAGTCTGATCAGCCTTGAACTGGATACTTGCAAAACCAAGGAGGCATGAATAGAGCATGCCGCTGAGGATCGCAATAAGGATAGTAACGATAACTACTACAAATGCACTAACATTTCCTGCTGCATAAGCCTGATTAAAGCTCTTAAGAGTAAGAGCTCCGCCCAGAGCACCCATTACCATGATGCCTTCAAGACCCAGGTTGATGACACCAGAATGCTCGGAATAGCAGCCGCCCAGGGCTACAAGCATAAGAACGGAAGCAAAGAGCAGTGTGTACTGGATAAGTAGTACCATTACTTATCACCTCCCTTCTCTTCTTTTGCATCAGCTGATGATGCATTTTCCTCGCGCTGTCTCTGGAGCCTTAGCTCCTTCTCAGCCCTGGCCTGGAGCCTTAAGTTGATGGCATACTTAAAGAATAGAACGAAGCCGCACAGATAAATGATGATACCTGAGATCAGGTCTGATATCTGTGAAGGATAGATATTCTTGTCAAGTCTTGCACCACCACTGGTGATGTGCTGGATGAAATATGAAGCAAATACAGTACCTACGGGATGGAGTCCACCAAGGAAGGTAGCCGCAATGCCATTAAAGCCCATTGCAGGAACACTGGACATTGTAGTAGTCCACTGCTCATAGCCTGTCAGGAACTGGAATGCAGCACCTGTACCTGCCAGCGCGCCGCCTATCACAAGAGTCAGGATAATGTTGGTATTCTCCTTCATACCTGCATATCTGGCGCCCTGTTTATTGATACCTGTAGCCCTGAGCTCATAGCCAAATACTGTCTTCTTCTGGATAACCCAGATAACTATGGCAATGATAACAGCAAGAGGAATAGCTATGGTCACATGAGTATTATTGGAGAAGAACTTCTCCATACCCAGTGTAGGCATCAAAGCTGAAGTATTCTCCTTGGCAAGGTCCAGTGTATAAGGGCTTGTGGTCTCCTTAACACCTGACAGGAGCATATTTACCAGATAGAGACCTATCCAGTTGAGCATGATACCTGAGATAACTTCATTAACATTACGGAAAGCCTTGAGGAAGCCTACGATAGCTCCGTAAATGCCACCTGCGCACATAGCAAAGAGCACACATACAAACCAGGGCATATGCCAGCCAAGTGCGGCATATAAGCTGGCTCCGGCACCTACTACATACTGACCGGCAGCTCCGATATTGAAGAGACCTGCTTTGTAACAGAACTGAACGGACAGCGCACACATGATAAGAGGTGCGGTCTTGATCAGGGTATTACCCAGGTTTTTTAATATCAGCTTCTTGGATGAAAATGTAAAATAGTTCTTGATAAGTGTGGTAATAGCCTCATTGGCTCCCTTGGCGTTGATCACAAGAAGTACTATGTAACCAATGAGCATTCCTATTACGATACAGAGAACTGATGCTGCTATAGACTGGAAGGTCTCATTAGCTAGTATGGATTTCTTCTGTTTCATACCTTAACTGCCTCCCTCCTGGCGCCGGACATGTACAGACCCAGCTCCTCTCTATTTGTTTTTGCAGGATCAAGCTCACCTACGATCTCGCCTTCATACATAACAAGTATCCTGTCTGATACACTGAGCACCTCTTCAAGTTCAAGAGATACCAAAAGGATTGCCTTGCCGGCATCACGCTGAGCAATCAGCTGTCTGTGGATATACTCAATAGCTCCCACGTCCAGACCTCTTGTAGGCTGAACAGCAATGAGAAGATCATGTTCCTTGTCCATCTCTCTGGCAATGATAGCCTTCTGCTGGTTACCTCCGGACATGCTCCTTACTATGGTAGCAGTGCCCTGTCCTGATCTTACGTCGTATTGATCTATAAGCTCATTGGCATAGGCATTGATCTCTTTTTCCTTGAGGAAGCCCAGAGCATTACGAAACTTAGGTTCAAAATATCTCTGGAGCACCAGATTATAAGCAAGGGAATAATCCAGTATCAGACCATGCTTTTGTCTGTCTTCGGGAATATGACTCATTCCGGAAGTACTCCTGCTCCTGATGCTGGCCTTTGATATATCCTTACCGCAGAGGTTGATGGAGCCGCCTACTATAGGCTCAAGACCTGACAGACCATATACCAGCTCTGTCTGACCATTGCCGTCGATACCGGCGATACATACTATCTCGCCTCTTCTTACGTCAAAGGATACATTCTTTACTGCATTGTTATGATGAAGCTTGGATGCAACAGACATATCTCTTACAGACAGTACTGTTTCTCCGGGCTTTGCTTCACCCTTGGATACTACCAGCTGAACATCACGGCCAACCATCATTCGGCTGAGCTCTTCCTTTGTAGTATCTTTGATATCAACTGTTCCGATGTATTTACCTCTTCTGAGTACGGAACATCTGTCTGCTACTTCCATGATCTCATTGAGCTTATGAGAGATGAAGAGAATAGACTTGCCCTCTTTGGCCAGATTCTTCATGATCTGCATCAGCTCATCTATTTCAGAAGGTGTCAGAACAGCGGTAGGCTCATCAAAAATGAGAATATCGTTGTCCCTGTACAGCATCTTGAGGATCTCAGTCCTCTGCTGCATACCAACCGTAATGTCCTCAACCAGAGCGTCGGGATCTACCTTGAGACCATACTTTTCAGACAGCTCCATGACCTTTCTTCTGGCCTCAGCCTTCTGAAGTATGCCGTTCTTTGTAGTCTCAACACCTAATATGATATTATCCAGAACACTGAAGCACTGCACCAGCTTAAAATGCTGATGCACCATTCCTATACCAAGGTCATTGGCAATATTAGGATTGGTGATCTTTACTTCTTTGCCATCCTTTTTGATAATACCTTCTTCTGCCTGATAAAGTCCGAAAAGGACACTCATCAGTGTACTCTTGCCGGCGCCATTTTCGCCCAGCAGAGCATGGATCTCCCCCTTTTTCAATCGCAGCGTGATGTTATCATTGGCTACGATTCCAGGAAACCGCTTTGTAATGTTCAGCATTTCAATTGTGTATACGTCCTGCATGCTGAAGTCTCCTTTACATTTTTTAAGCCTTAATTAAAAGATAATACCCTTTATACCATCTTTTTATATTTTAACATAAAGCAGCAAAAATAGCTTTATTTCATCAATTTCTAATCGTCAAAAAAAGTGCCGGAAACAAATATCGTTTCCGGCACCGCTTTCATCTGTAAAACAAATTACTTAAGGTTGCCCTGGAAGTTGATAGCTACATTTTCAGCTGTAGGCTCTTCAGCAGAAGTGTCATTTGATACAGAGATCTTGCCGCTGTACATATCAGCAACAAGTGCCTTGTAATCATCTTCTGTGAATCCATCAGTATATACTGTAGAATCTGCAAGGCTTACATAGTTAAGGGAGAGATCATCGCCGCTTACCAGACCAAGGTTCTGGATCTGTCCGCCGAAGTTGTCCCACTCACCGTTCTTGATAGCCTCAAGAAGAGTGTTAACTGTTGCTGCAAGACCCTTACAAGCAGATGTGATAGTGATGCCATCGCCGTAACCGCCATCGATTGTAGCCTGCTGGTCTACGTCAACACCGATAACCTTAGCGCCAACCTTAGCTGCTGCTTCAGCTGCTGATGTGTAGATACCGCCGCCGCAAGCAAATACAACTTCTGTGCCGCCCTGGTACCATGTGTCCATAGCGCCTGTGATATCAGCATCGCCGAAGAACTGGTTACCATAAGCATAGTTCATGGATACATCAACACCCAGCTCAGCAGCTGCTGCATCTGCCCCCTGTACGAAACCGTAGCCGTAACGCATAACTGCTGGAACAGCCATACCGCCAAGGAAACCAAGCTTTGTATAGCCCATCTTTACAGCTGCATATCCAGCCATGTATCCGGGAAGCTCTTCCTGGTATACTGCTGAGAATACGTTAGCTTCGGAGAACTCTCCACCGTTCTCTGTATCAAGATCATACTGAGAAACGTCAAGAGCTACGAACTTAACATCAGGATACTCAGAAGCTACGTTAACGATAGCGCCTGCAAAAGCGTATCCGGGCATAACGATTACATTGTAACCGTCATCAATAGCCTGTTCGATAGATGTAACACGATCATCTGTAGAATCGCCTTCAGGCTTGTAGTATGTGAAATCAATAGAATCGCCACAGTATGCCTGGCATGCTTCGTATGTTGTCTGGTTGAAAGACTGGTCAGTGATATCACCATAGTCTGTGACCATAGCAACACGCATATCAGTCTCTTCCGTAGCATCGTCAGCTACTTCCTCTTCTGCCTCCTGGGCATCCTCTGCTACCTCCTCGGCAGCTTCCTGTACATCTTCTACTGCTTCCTGTACATCCTCTGCAGCGGGAGTCTCCGGCTGTGAAGAACCGCAAGCTGCAAGACTCATTGTCATAGCAGCTGCCATTGTAGCAGCCAGAATCTTCTTCATCTTTTTCATAATCCTTCCTTTCCTGAGCATATTATGCCCACCTCTGCTATTCCTATCTGTTCTTAATAAGGGGAGAACAGATAAAAACACATTGTTTGGTCAATATTAATTCTTTGACCAATTATTTATTATACAGTAATTTTCAGAATATCGAAACAAAAAATTAATAAATTCCTGTCGTCATTTATGATAGAATAATTATATATTTTATTCTAGCGGCGTAGAAATCTCTTAAACACGCCATTTTCAACCATTTAGATTCTATACGGAGGAGTTTTTTTGCAGAGCGAAAAGAATATTTATTCAGAAATCACACCATTCATAACAGAACTTGCAAGCAAGGCCAAAGCTGCCGACATGATCGACTCTGAGCTTTATACCAGATTTGATGTTAAGCGCGGTCTTCGTGACTTAAACGGTAAGGGTGTCCTTACAGGACTGACCCATATTTCTGATATAGTAGCCACCAGAGAAGAGAACGGTGTCATGGTACCAACTGATGGCGAGCTCTATTATCGCGGCATCAATGTCAGAGATATCATAAACGGCTGTATAGCTGACAAGAGATTTGGTTTTGAGGAGACTACATATCTCCTTTTATTCGGGCGTCTTCCTTCAGCTTCAGAGCTCAAGGAGTTCAAGGAGACTCTCTTCTTTTACAGGTCTCTTCCCACCAATTTTGTCAGGGACATTATCATGAAGGCTCCCAGCCGTGACATGATGAACACCCTTGCAAGAAGCGTACTTACATTATATTCATATGATGACAACCCTGATGACACGTCACTTCCCAACGTACTGAGGCAGTGCATGTCACTGATAGCTCTGTTTCCTCTCATGGCCATCTATGGTTATCAGGCTTACAATCACTACCACGAGGGCAATTCCCTCTTTATCCATGTGCCCAGGGCTGACCTGTCCACCGCAGAGAACATACTCTATCTTCTCCGCCCGGACAGCTCCTATACAGAGCTTGAAGCTAAGCTGCTAGACGTATGTCTCATACTTCATATGGAGCACGGCGGTGGTAACAACTCCACATTTACCACACACCTTGTTACCAGTTCACTAACAGATACCTATTCTGCCATAGCTGCAGCTATCGGTTCCTTAAAGGGGCCTCGCCACGGCGGCGCCAATATCAAAGTTGTGCGCATGTTTGAGGATATGGAAAAGAATATCTCTAAATGGGAAGATGATGATGAAGTCACAGCTTATCTCAATGCCCTTTTGGATGGCAAGGCTTTTGACAAAGCCGGCCTCATATACGGCGTAGGACATGCTATCTATTCCAAGTCAGATCCAAGAGCCATGATCTTCAAGGGCTTCGTAGAGCAGCTGGCTCACGAAAAGGGCTTTGATAAGGAATATGCCCTTTATGACAAGGTAGCCAGGCTTGCTCCCGAGATCATCTCCGAGAGAAGAAAGATGTATAAGGGCGTAAGTGTCAATGTGGACTTCTATTCCGGTTTTGTATACAAGATGCTGGGCCTTCCTCTGGAGCTCTACACTCCTCTCTTTGCAATGGCCAGGATTGTAGGCTGGTCAGCTCACAGGCTTGAAGAGCTTGCCAATAACGGCAAGATCATCCGTCCCGCCTACAAGCCTATAGGACCTCACATTCCTTACGTACCCATGGACAAGAGGCCCAAATGATCGTTTGATCACAGAATCCTGCTCATATTCATATGGGCAGGATTTTTTGCGGCAACTTCCTGCTAATTCATGACAGCGCTTACAGGTAAAGTCCAAAAAAGGCACAGGCGGCCATCCGGTCACCTGTGCCCTTTACTTATACATTCTTGGATAAAACATCCAAGAATGTATGCAAATAGGCCATTTATAAGCAGCTAAAGCTGCTGGGCCTATTTGCCAGATTCATGTTCTCACGAAACACGCAGTAAATGCGTGTTTCTGAATGGTCATCTAATAATACATACAATATTATCAAATATTAAGAAAAGCTCTTACTGCTGCTTCCATCTCTGTTTTGTCCACAACTTTGTCATGAAGGACAGCTGCCTGTCTGATAGATGTTACAGCTTCAGGTATCTCAAGTCCTGCCTTCTGGGCAAGTCTGTCAGCCAGTGCAAAATCATCGGCATTGTCATCAACATTTTCCAGTGCTCCCAATACCGCTCTTGTGAACTTGAAGGGGCTTGCTGTGGATGCGATAACGCATACAGCATCATCACCTGTGTTCTTCTTGTACTCATTGTAAACATGAGCTGCTACAGCTGTATGAGTATCAATCACATAGCCGGTATCCTCGTAGAGCTTTCTGATAGCTGCTGAAGTCTCTTCCTCGCTGGCATATCCTCCTGCAAAGTCAGAGAGCTTCTCTCTCATTGCAGCTGTGATCTCATATCTGCCCTTTTCTGAGAGATCCTTCATGTAAGCAGCATCTGCAGCTGCATCATCACCTGCGATATGGTAGATCAGACGCTCAAGGTTGGAGCTGATCAGGATATCCATGGAAGGTGATGAGGTAAGGATAAAGTCTCTGTTCCTGTCATAGCTGCCGCTTGCAAAGAAATCAAAGAGTACCTTATTGGAATTGGAAGCACAGATAAGCTTGCCAATAGGAAGGCCCATCTGCTTTGCATAATAAGCAGCAAGGATATTACCAAAGTTACCTGTAGGAACAGTTACATTGATAGTCTCGCCCTTAGCAATCCTGCCACCTGCCATAAGTCTGGTATAAGCATATACATAGTACACGATCTGAGGGATCAGTCTTCCGATGTTGATGGAATTGGCTGATGAGAATACAAAGCCCTTTGAATCCATCTCAGAAGCCAATTCCTTATCTGTAAAGAGCTTCTTTACTCCTGTCTGGGCATCGTCAAAATTGCCTTCGATACCTATTACGCAGGTATTGTCACCCTTCTGAGTAACCATCTGCTTCTCCTGGATGGGAGAAACGCCATGCTTGGGATAGAATACGATGATCCTGGTACCCTTTACATCTGCAAATCCTGCAAGAGCAGCCTTACCTGTATCGCCGCTGGTAGCAGTCAGGATGACGATCTCATTTTTCATATCGTTCTTTTTGGCTGCAGTAGTCATAAGATAAGGAAGGATGGACAGAGCCATATCCTTGAATGCTATGGTCTTACCGTGATAGAGCTCCATAAACCATGCTCCGCCGGCCTCTGTAAGAGGTACGATCTCCTCACAATCAAACTTCTTGTCATAAGCACTGTTAATACAGAATCTCAGCTCTTCCTCTGTGTAATCTGTAAGCAGCAGCTTCATTACTTCATAGGCAAGATCCTGATAATTCATAGCTGACAGCTCTTCAAGACTCTTGTCAAATGCAGGGATATGATCCGGAACAAATAAGCCTCCATCCGGTGCAAGTCCCATAAGCACTGCCTTGGAAGCCTTTACCTGCTCGCCGCCCCCTCTGGTACTGGAATAAAAAACGTCTTTCATAATGATCCCTTTCCTGTATCTGTATATCTTATATTTTGAAATCCTATACTTATTTTGATAATATGGTTATAAATATGGGTTTTATTCTACCACATCTGTCGCCATAGCGTAACGTACAATTAATACAAGCATTGAATAATTATACAATTATTTATCGTTATTTTGTCCGAATGGTCAAAAATGGAGGTCATTTTATATATGACTGAAAATCTACCTTCATCGGCTTTGGCAGGAGTACAGATAGCCAGCAAAAAAGACGGCAGCTTATACTACCGCTCTTCTATAACAATAAAAGGCAGGCATATCTCTCTGGGCTCATATAATAGTGAAAATGACGCTCATGCAGCCTATCTTGAGGGAAAAGGCATCATATCAGCAGCTGCCTGGACTCTTGATAAGTGGAAAGAGGATTACATCCTGCCCTTTAATAAATGTGTACAGCTTGTCAATTACAGGGATAACGGAGTATATTTCTCCACTCCTATTTTCCTGATGAAAAAATATTTTTTTTATTATCTTAATCAAAATGATATACTTACATTCGATATGGACGACCTCTTCTATTATTCCTCTCACACCATAATGAAGAGGGGGTCTCATCTCTTTGTGGCAGATTATGGCAGCCACATCAGTATCCTGTCAAGATATGGAATACAAGCCTATTCCGTAGCAGGCAGGGATTTTCGCTTCGTCAATGGTGACAGCAGCGATCTGCGCTACCACAATATCGAAGTGATCAATCACTACAGAGGCGTCAGGAGGATCAGCGTCAGAGGTCTGACACGCTACAAGGCAGTGATCCATGTCAGGAGCAATTATATAATCGGAACCTACAACACAGAGGAAGAAGCCGCAATCGCATATAACAAAGCAGCAGACCTCCTTTCGCAGCAAAATGTGCGCAAAAACTACGAGCTCAATTATCTCCAGGACATGAGCCCTCGTGATTATGCAGATATATATGCCTCGATTCGGGTTTCTCCCAGGATCAGACATTTTAACAGTGACAAAAAATATAAGGACAAACAAAGAACATGAAGATCAGACTCACTAATGAAACAGACACAATTAGATCAGGAAGGAAATCATCAAAAAATACTGCCAAACCTGGAAGGCATAAAAACAAAGGTAATTATCGCAGCAAATATTCACCATTTGTAAGGCTCATAGCTACCTTCATTATCCTCTTTATGATACTGGGAACAGTGATATCTCTGGTGGGATGTACAGCCTTTTCCGGGAACATGTATATCGAAAGATCGGGATTTTATTTTAATACTATAGTCAATGTGAGAATTTATGATTGCAACGATGAAGAAATCTTAAATGAATGCATGGAGATCTGCGGTGATATGGAGAATCTCCTTGATCCCGATCTTGAGGGCTCTGATGTCTATAATATCAATCATTCGGAAGGTGCAGTCACCAAGGTAAATGAAGACACTATAGATCTTCTGGATACCGCCCTTAAGTATAACGAGCTCAGCGGCGGCGCCCTAAATCCTGCTCTTGGATCTGTGATAGAGCTTTGGGACTTCACTTCTGACCGGGACAAGATCATCCCGTCAGGAGACGCCCTGAAAAAAGCTCTGGAACATACCGATCCCTCATGCATAAGCATAAACAAAGGAAGATCCACAGTCACTGTGTCAGATCCTTCATGCCATATAGCTCTTGGAGCTGTGGCCAAGGGAATGATAGCAGACAAATTAAAGGCACATTTACTGGAAAAAGGAATACAATCCGCCATTATCAACCTTGGAGGCAATGTCCTGCTGATAGGTTCCAAGCCTAATGGCAAAGATTTTGGAGTAGGGATACAAAAGCCCTTTGGTGACTCGGGCTCCTTTTCAGAGATCGTAAATACTTCCAACAAATCCATAGTTACTTCAGGTGTCTACGAAAGATATTTTGAGAAGGATGGCCTTATATACCATCATATCCTTTCTCCTGATAACGGTTTTCCTGTATCAAACGGACTCTACTCTGTAACCATACTGTCTGACAAGTCCATAGACGGAGACGCCTTATCCACTGCCTGCTTTGTAATGGGACCAGACGAAGGAATGAAGCTTATAGAGAGCCTTGACGGTATAGAAGCCATGTTCATAGACAGCGATCAAAAGATAAGCTATTCCTCAGGCTTCCCAGGCTCTTATATAGATCAGTAAAAGAGTATTTCATTAGCTCTTAAAAACAAATAAAAAAGTCAAAATAAGTAAACTGATAAATAAAAACTTATTAAAAAGCTGCCCTGTCATAATGATATGTACCCTCTTTACTGGACAAACCAGTAAGGAGGGTACATATCAAATTGCCAGGGCAGCTTGGTTATTCTTCTAATGTATATGTTATTAGACATACCTTCAGAAACACGCATTTACTGCGTGTTTCGTGAGAACATGTTGCTGGCAAATAGGCCCAGCGGCCCTAGCCGCTCTCAAATGGCCTATTTGCATACATTCTTGGATTATTTATCCAAGAATGTATAAGATAGCTATTATCCGATAAGCTCGATAGCTTTCTTCGGACACTTGGATGCGCAGAGTCCGCAGTGAGTACACTTATCCTGATCGATCACAGCCACATTGCCTTCAACCTTAATAGCTTCACTGGGGCAGTTCTTTTCACAGATCCTACAGGCGATACAGCCGCTTGTACAATACTTATTAACCTTCTGCCCAGGATCTTGTGACTTACATCTAACAGAAACAACAGCTTCATAAGGTACCAGATCAATAAGATGACGAGGGCAGATCTCCATGCACTTCTTGCAGGCCTTGCAGTTTTCCTTGTCCACAACTGCTATACCGTTTTGGATATGTATGGCATCAAACTGACATACAGATACGCAGCTTCCGCCGCCCAGGCATCCGTAGGTACAGGTCTTGGGGCCCTGCCCCGGAAGCTGATCTATCACTCTGCAGTCCTCTGCTCCTGAGTAATCATACTGCTGCTGCGCTTTTTCACAGTCACCGCCGCAGTGCACGTAAGCTACCATCCTGCCGGCACTCTCAGCTTCCACTCCCATGATCTCTGATATTTCTGCCGCAACAGCAGCTCCGCCTACAGGACACTGGTTAACAGCAGCTTCTCCTTTGGCAATTGCCGCAGCACAGCCTGAGCATCCGGGATATCCACATCCGCCGCAGTTATTCCCCGGAAGCACTCCCAGTATTGCAGCCTCTTTTTCATCAACGTCAACGTGTAGCTTGATATTGGCATAACCCAGGATCAGTCCGATCATTATTCCACAGCCTGCCACTACAAGCACAGCGAATAATATTCCGCTCAGCATATTTTATCTCCTTTTCAGCGCAGTACCGAAAATCCGGTAAATGCGATCGCCATAAGTCCTGCTGTGATCACAACTATAGGTGTTCCCTTCCAGGATTCAGGAATATCGTTATATGCGATCTTCTCTCTGATGCCTGCAAGTATGGTTATGGAAATAGTAAAGCCCACTGCTGTAGCAAAGCCGTTAACTATTCCCTGAATGATATTGTACTCATCTGATACATTCAAAAGAGCCACACCAAGAACAGCACAGTTGGTTGTGATAAGGGGAAGATATACACCCAGCGACTCATATAGAGGCTTAACAAACTTCTTAAGGAACATTTCCACAAACTGAACAAGCATAGCTATTATCAGTATGAAAACTATAGTATTAAGATATGTCAGATCAAGTGGCAGCAGTATGAACTTATAGAGAAGTCCGCAAACTGCAGAAGCCAGTGTAATGACAAAGACTATAGCTCCGCCCATTCCAACTGCGGAATCCACCTTTTTGGATACGCCCAGGAAAGGACACAGACCCAGGAACTGGGATAATACAACATTATTGATAAGGGAAGACATGATAAGTATTCCCAAAAGTCCGCTTATGGTACTCATTTATCTCCCTCCTTTTCGCCGGGCAGCACAGGATCTACATTCATGCAGCCGCCGCTCTTATACTTTGATACATCTTTGCCCTTTTCTTCCTGTTTTCTCCTGATACGGTTCATAAGAGCCATAAGAGTGCCCAGCACCAGGAAAGCTCCCGCCTGAAGTACAAAGATACTAACAGGTGTATACAGCGCAAGTACAGAACCTACCGCACCTCCAACTATGGTATCTTCGCCCAGAAGCTGGATGCCAAAAACTGTACCTGCACCTATAAGCTCACGCACAAGACCGATGATGGTGATAGACATAGTAAAGCCCAGTCCCATACCGATACCATCAAAAAATGCGGGAACAGCGCCATGCTTGCTTGCGTAGGATTCCGCACGGCCAAAGATGATACAGTTAACAACGATAAGAGGTATATACACACCAAGTGCTTCATTCAGATCCGGCAGATATGCCGCCATAAGGAGCTGTACCAATGTAACAAATGATGCGATGACTACTATAAATGAGGGGATCCTGACTGTATCAGGTATCACCTTTCTAAGCAGTGATATTACAAGGTTGGACAAGGCCAAAACAAAGGTAGTGGCAAGGCCCATGGACAGACCGTTGATAGCGGAGGTAGTAACCGCCAGTGTGGGACACATACCCAGTACCAATACTGTAGTAGGATTCTCAGTGATCACACCGTTAAAAAATCGCTCAAGGGGAGTGTCTGCCGCCAGTCCCAGAGCACCTTTTCTTCTGTTATCCATAATGATCAGTGGCCTCCTTTCAGTATTTCAGAATAGTACAAAAGGCCAGCATTAACGCCTCTGTTGACTGCCTTGGATGTAATGGTAGCTCCTGAGATAGCTTCGATCGCAGTATCAGAGGCATTAGCCTTACCACTTCCATCCTTCACGATGCTGTAATCAGGGCTGGCCGCAAGACCTTCCTCGCTATACTGGGGTACCAGTACCTTCTCGGCGTTCATTCCCAGTCCGGGAGTCTCATTGATGCTGATCAGGGAAATTCCATTCAGCTCCCCTTCAAGATCCACGCCCATACTAAATACTATTTCATCTCCGTATCCCTTGGATGTGATCTGCATTACATATCCTTCCAGGGCACCTGAAGCATCATAGGCTTCAAGAACAGAATCAATGTTTACGCCGGAGAATTCCTCATCAGACAACAGCAGCCTGTCTTTCTCGGCTTCATCAAGAACTGATTCTTCACCAAAGGACGCTGCCTCTGCAAATACTGCCTTATTGGCATTTTCTACTTTTAATGCTTCCTGCTGCGCGATAGGCTCTTTGGTAACCTGGTAGACCATTCCAAGCAGGATACCTGCTATCAGGGTGATCACAAAGAGGATAAGCGCATTCTTTATCATCTCAGCGCCTTCATTTCTTCCGGCTGCCGCACTGTTTGTACTCATGCTGCTCCCTCCTTTTTAGATTTACGACTGATACCAAATGCTCTGGGAAGTGTCCATCTCTCGATTAGCGGTACCATAAGATTGCCTATGATGATGGCATAGGATACGCCCTCAACACCAGAACCTGCAAATCTGAATATTGCAGTCAAAAGTCCCAGAATAATACCAAATATGTATTTTCCCTTAGGTGTAATGGGACTGGATACATAATCAGTAGCCATAAAGAAGGCTCCCAGCATCAGTCCGCCGCCTGCCAGCTGAGCTGACAGATATGGAGGATAAAAGCCCTTGCCGCCTATAAGCACTGTCATAATAGCAAAGGTCACGATATATGATCCGGGGATCCTAAGATCGATGACACCTGCCAGGATCATGATACAAGCACCAAGCACTATAGCGATCATAGATGTCTCACCTATTACGCCGCCTGTCCTTCCTATGATCATATCCATTACGTTTACACTCTCTCCCGCCTTAAGCGCTGCAAGAGGTGTAGCTCCGGAATATGTATCAGTAGCATATGCTGTCATAAGTTTGGGAAAAGATATTACCAAAAAGCATCTTGCACCAAGAGCAGGATTCATAAAGTTCTGTCCAAGACCTCCAAAGAGCATCTTGACTACAACTATGGCAAATATACCGCCCATAACAGGTACCCAGTAAGGTATTGTCGCAGGCATATTCATGCCCAAAAGGAGTCCTGTGACCACTGCAGACAGATCAGAAACAGTGATCTTCTGGTGCATCAGCTTCTCATATACAGCCTCAGAACATACGCAGCTTACTATAGACAAGATCATGATAATAAGCGCTCTAAGGCCAAAATTATATACTCCAAAGGCTGCAGGAACACACAGACCCATAATGACCCAGAGCATGATGCTCTTTGTGGTATCTGCGGCTCTTACATGCGGATTGGATGACACATTTCTTAATTCAGCCATTTTATCCCCCTAATCATTTCTTTTTTCTCTGCGCCAACTGGATCTTTCTCATGCCTTTGATCAGCTGGGTCAGGTGTCTGTGTGCCGGACAGATATAGCTGCAACATCCGCACTCACAGCATTCCATGCCATACTCTGCCAGGAATCTCTCCGTCTGTCCGTTTGTAACAGCATCAGCAAGATTCTTAGGAATGAGATGCTCAGGACAAGCACTGACACATCTGCCGCAATTAATGCAGGCACTGGGCTCCATCGCAGATACAGCATCTTTTGTCAGGCAAGTCAGAGCAGATGCAGTCTTGGTAGTAGGAACATCTGTATCCCAAACCGCAAATCCCATCATAGGACCGCCGGATATGATCTTAGCAGGCTCTGTTTTAAAACCACCTGCATCTTCCAAGAGTTCCTTGTAATTGGTACCAATCCTGACCTTGTAATTACAAGGATCACTTACGGCATCACCTGTTATGGTGACTATCCTCTCCATGAGCGGGCGCCCCTCTGTAACAGCCCTGTAAATAGCACAGAGTGTATCAGTGTTATCCACTATGCAGCCTGCATCTGCGGGGAGCATGGAGGAATTGATCTCACGACCTGTGCAGGCATAGATGAGCATACGCTCAGCGCCCTGAGGATATTTGGTCTGAAGCACCTTGACTTCAAGTCCCGGCTCATCCTTGACCAGTTCTCTGAGCTTCTCTATAGCCTGAGGCTTATTATTCTCCACAGCCAGTATTCCTCTTGCCTTAGGGAAGAGTGATACAGCGATCTTGAGGCCTCCCACAACGAGCTCAGGCTCTTCGATCATCCTGCGGTAATCAGAGGTAAGGTATGGCTCACACTCTGAACAGTTAGCAATCACGTATTCTATCTTGTCAGGCTCTTTGGGTGAGAGCTTGACATGTGTAGGAAAGCCTGCGCCGCCCATGCCAACGACTCCGGCCTCCTTAACAGCAGCGATTATCTCCTCGCTGGTCATATCCTTCCAGGGCCTTATTTCAGGTTTTGCCACTTCCTCATAAAGGCCGTCATTTTCAACTATGATACTGTTGCACATGCCGCCTGTTGCCAGTCTTCTGGGCTCAATAGCCTTGACAGTTCCTGAAACAGTAGCATAGATTGGCGAAGAAACAAATCCTTTTGCTTCTGCGATTTTCTGCCCGGTAAGGACACGATCCCCCACAGCCACAATAGGCTCTGCAGGAGCACCGATGTGCTGGGAAACCGGATATACAAGATCCCCTTTTGGCAGAACAGTCCTGATTGGCTTATCCATCGTGAGTTCCTTGCCCTCATAAGGATGGACGCCTCCTCTGAACGTAGATGTTGCCATTTCCTACCCCTCTTTCCTTTTAATGTATTGATATTGAATATAGGATAATAAATGTCCCGAAAAGCCAGGACACATTTTGAAACTTTAGCGCTTTAATGCCTTGATAAATAAATGCGCTTTTAACAGAATACACACATATATATTTTACGTCAACACGCGGAGAAATTCCACTTTTGTGATATCATGTGTACATAAGCTTTATCCATAAGTAACAGACTGCAAACAGGCGCTGGCATACAAGACCCGGAGGGAGTATATGAAAAAGGTAAACGAGGCCATTTCAGCTGATATATCATCAGTATATGATCCATATATAGAAAGAATAGATAATAAAGAAAACATTCTCTTCTTTGATATCGAGACGACAGGTCTTTCACCAAGAAACTGCACCATCTATCTCATCGGAGCTGCCTATTATAATGGCGGCAGCTGGGAACTTATCCAGTTTTTTGCAGAGAAAAATGCAGATGAACCCATGCTCCTGAGATCTTTTTTTGAACTATGCAAAGGCTATAAAAGCCTGGTCCATTTCAATGGCAACCGCTTTGACATTCCATTTATAAAGGCAAGAGCCTCAGCCCTTGGCATCCCTTCTGACGAGACATTTCCTTTGGACATGGAAAGCGTAGACCTGTACAAGGTCATACTGCCCTTTAAGAACGCACTCTCCCTCACAGACTGCAAGCAAAAGAGCATCGAAAGCTTTCTGGGGATAAAGAGACAGGATATCTACAGCGGAAAGGAACTGATAGACGTATACAAAAAATACCGTGCAAACAATTCCAAAGAACTCCTTAGCCTCCTTCTTCTACACAACGCAGACGATGTTCGCGGCATGTTTCCTCTTTCACAGATCAGTATTTACAAAGATTTCTTTGACTGTATTTTATCCTATCCCACAATCAGCCTTACAAGCGATGCTCCGGCAGAAGATATTGGACCTCTTCCTCTGCGGGTAGTCAAGGCATGGGCCAATAATTACAAGGATATAAACGGTAGCGAGCAAAGAGAGCTCATGCTGGGAATCAATCTGCCCATGACTTTGCCTTCGGATTTCAGATGCAGAAAGGGAGAGATATTCTTCAGGAGCGAGCAGGGCCGCGGCACACTGCGCATTCCTATTTACTGCGGAGAACTTAAATACTTCTATTCTGATTACAAGAATTACTACTATCTGCCGCTGGAGGATCAGGCTCTTCACAAATCCGTAGCCGAATTTGTGGACAGATCCCACAGAGAGCGTGCAACAGCCAAAAACTGTTATACCAGAAAGCCGGGAGAGTTCCTGCCTGAATGGGACCTGGTATTTACTCCCTTCTTCAAAAAAGATTACGAGTCCAGGGATCTGTATTTCGAACTCACAGATGCCATGAAGAAGAGCCGCAGCGCCATGAGCCTCTATGCCTGCCATATCATGTCCTATCTCTTTTCATAAGGATCAAAAACCCTACCTGCGCTGCTTTTTTTGATCCCGTTATCCCTATGAAGTCCAATTTACATGTTTTTGGGAACAAACTAACAAATAATCATAAGTTTAATCCATATTTTCTCCGATAGATTAATAGCGAACTTTATCATTTGATTTTCAACTTCAGTCTACGGAGGATCAGGTAATGAATTACGATTATGAGTGGTTTAAAAAGGCAGTATTTGACCTGACTAAGATCGATCTGAACGCCTATAAAGAAAAGCAGATGAAAAGGCGTATTGATACCCTTATTACAAAGTACGATGTCAAAGGCTATGAAGTATTTGCTGACATGCTAAAAAAAGATAAGGATGTCCTTGGTACATTCGTCAACTATCTGACTATCAATGTATCGGAATTCTTCAGAAATCCGGATCAGTGGTCCCTCATGGACAAGGAAATGGTTCCTGAGCTTATAGATAAATTCGGAAAGAACCTCAAGATCTGGAGTGCAGCCTGCTCTACAGGTGACGAGCCTTACACTATAGTAATGCTCCTATCACGCCATATGCCCCTTAATCAGATCAACATCCTGGCAACAGATCTTGATACAGTAGCTATAGCAAAGGCCAAGAATGGTGTCTATCAGGCCAAGGAAATAGCAGGTGTGCCTGCTGATCTGAAGCAAAAGTATTTCACCACCAATCCTGATGGTACAGTATCCATCTCCAATGAGATCAAGAGCCGTGTTACCTTTAAGAAGGCAGATCTCTTAAGAGACCCTTATCCCAAGGATTATCACCTGATCGTATGCAGAAACGTGCTCATCTACTTCACAGAGGAAGCCAAGGATGAAACCTTCCGTAAATACTATGAAGCCCTGGCCCCCGGAGGCATCCTCTTCATCGGAGCCACAGAACAGATCATCAATTACAAGGATATGGGCTATGTACGTAAGAACTCTTTCTATTACGAGAAGCCCAAAGGATAATATCCGTATCATTCTTATTACGAAAAAAGGCAGGTCCCATAAGGAACCTGCCTTAATATTATCTCTAAATAATTACTCTTCGGAGCCTTCCTCAGCTATAACCTGATCAATATCTACTGATACAACATCTCCGTCCTCTTCTTCCTTCTTCTCAGGAGCGAGCATAGCCTTTACGGAAAGGCTGATCTTGTGATCTGCTTCGTTGAAATCAACAATCTTAGCAGTTACTTCATCGCCAACCTTCAGTACATCAGAGGGCTTATCAACGTGATCCTTGGAGATCTGTGATACGTGAAGCAGTGCATCAATGCCGGCCTCAAGCTCTACGAATGCGCCAAAGTCAGTCATACGAGCAACCTTACCTGTTACAACATTGCCTACTGCATACTTCTCAGCTGCGTCCTTCCAAGGGTTGCCATCTTCGAACTTTCTGGAAAGAGCGATCTTACGACCATCAACAGCCTTGATAAGAACCTTAACGGAATCGCCAACCTTGAATACCTTCTTGGGATTCTCTACACGGCCCCAGCTCATCTCAGAGATGTGAAGGAGTCCATCAGCGCCGCCCAGATCGATGAATGCACCGAAATCTGTAACGTTCTTAACAATACCATCTACAATATCGCCGACCTGGATCTTATCAAAGAGCTCCTTAGCCTTCTCTGCCTTCTCGGCGGAGATAAGCATACGGCGGTTACCGATATATCTTCTTCTGCGAGGATTGTACTCAGTTACAACGAACTGAATTTCCTGATCCTGGTACTTTGTCAGATCCTTCTCATAAGTATCTGATACAAGGCTTGCAGGGATGAAGATCCTTACTTCCTCAACAACTACTACAAGTCCGCCTTCCAGAACCTGTACGACCTTAGCGGTAAGCGTCTCTTTGTTATTGAACGCTTCCTCAATTCTCTTGTTGCCACGGTCAAGTGCCAGTCTCTTGTAAGAGAGGATAACCTGTCCGTCTGCATCATTGGTCTTAAGGACCTTAACATCCATCTTGTCGCCAACATTCAGCTTGGTTGTAAGATCGATGCTGTTGTCATTGCTGTATTCATTCCTGGAAAGGATACCGTCGGACTTATAACCTATGTTGAGGATAGCTTCATCAGGTTTAACATCGATTATTGTACCTTCAACGACCTCCCCCGTATGAATTGTCCTGAATGACTCGTTGAGCATCTGCTCAAATGTCTGTTCCTGTTCTGACATGTGTCTGAACCTCCTCAATAATATTCTTGGGGGTGGATGCCCCGGCGGTAATTCCCACTATATCTGTATCCTCAGGATATTCCTGAGGCAGATCTTCAGCTGTCTGTACGAAATATGTATTTTCGCACTTACTCTTGCAGATTTCATAGAGTTTGCGGGTATTGGAGCTGCTCGTTCCCCCTATCACTATCATAACGTCGGCAGCCTCTGCTATTTCCTCTGCCTCCGTCTGCCTCTCATTGGTAGCATTACAGATAGTGTTCACAATATTTATATTGTAGCCTCTACTGCGCAAAATTTCAACTATATCATCAAATTTTTTATGATTAAATGTAGTCTGGGACACCAAAGTCAGCTCCATGTCCTTTGGAAAGTCAGTATTAGAGGCTTCTTCTCTGGATTCTATAACGTAAACAGGCCCGCTGCACCAGGAAACTATGCCCTTTACCTCAGGATGAAGAGGATTGCCTGTGATGAGTATCCCCTTACCTGCAGCAGATTCTTCACTGACTATCTTATGTATCCTTTTGACAAAGGGACAGGTTGCATCAATATACTGTACTCCCATGTTACGTATCTTGTCTTCTACCTGTCTGGGAACGCCGTGTGCTCTGATGATCACTCTGCCCTCAGTTATCTTCTCCAGCTCGGCTATATCATTTATAACGGATACTCCTTTGGACTCCATATCCCTTATAACTTCATCATTATGTATAATAGGACCAAAGGTATATATCTTCTCTCCGCTTTCTATCTGTTCGTATACCGTATCAACCGCCTTCTTTACTCCAAAGCAGAATCCGGCATGTTTGGCCAGTCTGATCTCCATAAAATGCCTCCGATCATCAAAGCCGCCTATAAAACAGCTTCACATCTTCATTTCAATGTCTTTTGATATTCGCTGATAATAGTATCAGCCACTTCCTCAATGGTCATGTCAGAGCTGTCCACAAGCACAGCACCTTTGGCCTTTCTAAGAGGGGATTCCTGCCTGTTCATATCACGGTAGTCCCTCTCTTCGATATCCTTTTCGATATCTTCAAGAACAGCTTCTTCGCCCTTTTCAAGCATCTCATTATATCTTCGAAGCGCCCTTACATGAACAGATGCATCCAGGTATATTTTCAGATCCGCACCGGGAAGGACCACTGTACCAATATCCCTGCCATCCATGACTACATCAGCATCTGCAGCCAGCTTCTGCTGCAGGCTCACCAACTGCTTTCTCAGATCGCCTACAAGAGATGTCTTGCTGGCCATGTCACTTACCTGGGCAGTCCTGATCAGATCATTTACATTTTCTCCGTTGAGGATCACCACCTGTACTCCATCTTCATGTCTGATAGTAATATCAGGCTCCAGAGCCTTTCGGGCAACCATTTGCTCATCCGCAGGGTCTACACCTTCTCTGATCATATATAATGCCATAGCTCTGTACATTGCACCGGTATCTACATAGATAAAGCCCAGCTTATCTGATACTATCCTTGCTATGGTACTCTTACCTGCACCTGCAGGTCCGTCTATTGCTATATTATGACTCATATTCCGTCCTTTCTGCTGCACTGATACCTGCCAGATACCCTGTAGACCAGGCTATCTGGAGATTAAATCCTCCTGTGACCGCATCTGTGTCTATCACTTCCCCTGCAAAATACAGGCCCTTACGGAATCTGGATTCCATGGTAGAAGGATCTATCTCAGACACCTTGACGCCGCCTCTGGTGATAATAGCTTCATTAAAGCCTCTGGTCCCTGTCACAGTCATGGTCAAGTCCTTGGTTATATTTACAAGTCTTGTTCGCTCAGCCTTGTCTATCTCACTTACTTTCTTATCAGGGTTGATCTCTGACAGTTCTATGATCACAGGGATCAGTTTACTGGGGAACAGTCCTCCCAGTACATTTCTGAATTCCTTTCTCCTGCCATCTTCAAAGTCCCTTATTATTCTCTTGTCCAGCATCTCATGACTAAGAGCCGGCTTCAGATCCAGATGGAGTATATATTCGCACCCCTCTTCATAGGCTGTACTTGCAGACAATATAAGGGGACCGCTAATACCAAAATGGGTAAAGAGCATTTCGCCAAAGCCTTCATATACTGCTTTTTTCTTTTTTGAGCCCTTGGCAGCTTTGTCCCCGACTTCAGGAGCAATGTTCTTGTACATCTTAAGTCCCACATTTTTAAGAGACAGACCCTGAAGAGCCAGAGGCCATTTCTCTCTAACTTCAAAAGGGACCAGACTTGGACAGGCCTTATTAAGACTATGTCCTGCTTCTCTGGCGAATCTGTAGCCATCTCCTGTGGATCCAGTAGATGGATAAGACATTCCTCCACAGCAGACTATCACACTATCGCAGGAGGCTTTCTCTTTGCCGACTATCACAATGCCTGTCACTGCATCATCAGTATATTCCACAGATGTGACCTTGCAATTGTAACGGATCTTTACACCCTTCTTCTTACAGACTCTAAGGAGAGCCGCTATTATATCCGAGGAATGATCGGAAACAGGAAAGACTCTGCCCCCTCTTTCCACCTTCAAAGGGCATCCGTTCTGTTCAAAGAAGTCCATGACCATATCATGATCAAAGGAATAGATACTGCTGTAGAGAAATTTGGGATTGCGGCAAACATTGGCAAAAAACTCGCTGTTTTCAGCCACGTTAGTGACATTGCAGCGTCCTTTGCCCGTTATATATATCTTTTTGCCGGCTTTATCATTTTTCTCATAGATGGTAACATGGGCACCTTTTGCGGCAGCTGCTATTGCAGCCATCATCCCGGCAGCACCTGCACCGATCACAGCTATCTCTTTCATATCGTTCCTTTATATGTATATGCCTTTGCGGTTAAACTCGCAAACGCTTCGCTTTTTGCTCGTTATAAAATCACTGCTGACGCAGTTCTACGGGTACGGGG
>NZ_KE384212.1:0-53940 GCF_000424585.1 Butyrivibrio sp. MC2013 | reverse complement strand
TTATAACCCCGCACCCGTAATCAAGATATTCCCACCACCTAAAGGTGGTGGGTTATCTTGATTATTTTATATATTATAACACCGCTTTAGATCTAATGTAATCGAGCAAGAAAATAGGTTTTGCCACATTGCCGGCGGCAAGTAAATGACAAAACCCTTCATTTCTCTGCAATATCAATCCTATAGGAAGCTACTCAAAATTACTTGGACAGCTTCTCAACCAGTTCAGCGATCTGCATAGCATAATCATCTGTTGTATCACCATTAAGGCCAAATGCTACTCTGCAGCCCAGTCCCTGAACATAAGCCCATACAGTATCAAAGAGCTTGTCAACATCCTTATAGCCCTTAGCTACAGCCTTTGCCTTTTCTTCAGCTACAAGACCTGTGCCATAGCTATTGTTCTTGTAGAACTCATTCTTCGCACCTTCCTCTGATACGAAGAGGAGCTTGAAAAGGTGAGTGTTCTTCTTTGCGAAAGTTATATAGTTAAGACCCATATCTACAAAAGGAGTCTCGTTATCGTTAGCCTGAGCCTTGCAATAATCAGCAAAATACTCTTCTGTCTTTACATAAACATCCTTCTTCAGATCATCCATAGAGAAATACATTCTGAAGATAGGCTGTGTAGAACAGCCTGCATTGGAAGCAAGCTTTCTTGCTGTAACAGAGTCAAAACCCGACTTCTTGGTTACCTTAAATGCTGCATTGATTATGTCTGTCTGTGATATTACTGGTTTTCTTGGCATTTCTTGACCTTTCTGAAAAACATTTGATTATTCCCTGCTGTCAGGGTGTCCTTCTAAAAATATATTTGGACTCGCCGATTGGCTATATCCTTGCTAAAATCCCTTATTCTATGTCAAGGGATTCCTTTAGCATAGATAAAACCTCCTCTGCAGAGTGTCCATCCTCATCAATTATGAGATCGGCATATTGTTCATAAAGGGCTGTGCGCTCTCTGTAAAGGTCCTCAAAGGTCTGGCCCCTTCTGATCACAACGCCCCTTCCCTTGATATCATCGAGCCTGCCCTTTATAGTTTTCTCAGACACTTTCAGATATACTATCTTTCCGATCTCTTTAAAATGCTCCATGGCTCTTTGGCCGTACACAACACTTCCGCCGGTAGCGATCACAGTCCCTGAAGCTTCAATGGATGCGTTGACATCCTCTTCAATGCTGATGAATCCGTCTACGCCTTCCTCTTCTATGATCCCGGCCAGTCTCCTGCCCGTTTTATCCTGGATCAAAATATCGCTGTCTATAAATCTCATGCCCATCAGTTTTGCCAATATGACGCCTATTGTACTTTTGCCTGATGCAGGCATACCGATCAGAATAATATTATCCTTTATCAAAATGCCACCGTCCTAAGCTCATAGCTTACTTTTTGATCATCCACTTCCAGTACTCCATAGGTCTTTTGCCTGTCTGACTGTCTGGGAAGTGTGATACTGCCGGGATTGATAATGATAAATCCATCCTCCAGCACTGTATAATCAGGTATATGTGTATGGCCATAGATCAGCATATCGCAGCCCTTGGACCTGGCATAATAAACCAGAGAATTCATATCTATTCCGGGATGAATACTCCTTCCACCCATAGTATGTCCATGAAGGAGCAGCACATTTCTTCCTCCAAGCTTAAATATAAGCTCATAAGGCAGCGAAATATAATCGCAGTTCCCTCTCACGCTCCTGATCTGAAAATCCGTGGGCCCCAATATATTCTCCAAAGCTTCATCCACATCTCCTGAATGAATCAAAACATCAAAAGGCTTTTCTCTTTTTATCACTTCACGCATCCCATCATTTCTACCATGGGAATCACTGATAACTAAAGCTTTGACCATAGCTCCTCCGATGCAATCTGCTTTTTTGGCGCTACCGACTTGTTAGCATGCAGATGTAATTTTATCAGATATCCTTTAAATAAAACAGCATAAAAAAGTCCAAATTTATGCATGGACATAAGTTTGGACCTAGTATAATTGTCGACGTCATCAAAAGGCGCATACTTTTTTTCGGCAAAAGCCCCAATAAGAGCGCATATATATGTAAAAAATTATAATGATAGTCTAATCAAAGGTTATCTACTGAGAAAATTCAACAGCATTATAGCTGCATCCGCCGCTGTTGACTATAAAATATGCCCCTATATAGTTCCAGGCAGGGTTGAGCATACACCTGTTGTGAGAAGGGCTCGCCTTGTATCCGTCAAATATATACTGCACATAAGCATATACGTCACCATCTTTGTTAAAATCCCAGTTTCCTTCCAAAAGGCACAGATTTTCCCCACAGTAGGGCTTGTCATATCCAAGATCTACATACGAACTGCCAAAAGTCCTTCCATCCGGCCTTTTATGATCAAACTTGCCGGGAAGTTCAGCTGTCCTTAGCTCCGCAACCTGCATATTGATATCCCTAACCTGGAGAGCTGCAAGTCCGTTTGCTGTGCGATATGCATTTATCTTGTCAAATAAGAGGGACGAATACAGATCAAGAGATACAGCATCTGAGCTTTGGACATCAGAAGAATCAGGCCGTAAAGCCCCCAGGACGGAAGCATCATAGGAGGAGCACTTTCTGTTCTCCTTTCGTCCATAATTCTCATAATGATGCCACAGAGCCTCCTTGTCATATCCAAAGGCCGCTTTAAGATCAGGATAGCTGTCAGCATAGTACTTGTAGTCAAAATCAGCAGGTATCTGCTGAGCACTGCTCCCAAGTTCAGATAGGGGACTGATCGTAAAAACTATTACGATAGCAACGGTCAGCAAAGCTTTAAGAAATGAACGGAGACTATTTTTCATATCCTTCGCGCTCCTTACCGCTAATAATTATTACACGCATTTACATAGGATTTATAAACGTGATACCGTTCGTTTCTCCCCCGACTCCTCTCAGAATAGCGCCCATCCATATTTGGCAGACAAGCAACACCCCTTTCACCTTTCTATCGGCGCATCAGTTATTGTTGATAAGACTTTTGAGATAAAAAAACCTCCCGCAAAAGCGGGAGGCAATAAAACCAATCGTATTGATCATCAAATAAATGAAGCAGAGAATTTATGCTATATCAGGCATTAACGATCTTGCCAAAATCAGGCTTAAGTGAAGCACCGCCAATAAGTCCACCATCAATGTTGGGCTTAGACAGAAGCTCTGCTGCATTACCTGCATTCATAGAGCCACCGTACTGGATACGAACTTCATCAGCTGTAGCCTGATCATAAAGCTCAGCGATCAGTCCGCGGATAAGGCCGCAAACTTCTTCAGCCTGATCTGCAGTAGCAGTCTCGCCTGTTCCGATAGCCCAGATAGGCTCATATGCGATAACAAGCTTCTTAACCTGATCAGCTGTAACGCCATCCAGATCCCATGTGATCTGTCTCTTGATCCACTCCTTGTAAGTATCAGCCTTACGAAGTGCGAGAGACTCACCGCAGCAAAGGATAGGTGTAAGGCCTGAAGCAAATGCCTTCTTAACCTTCTGGTTGATCAGTACATCATTCTCACCAAAGATATCTCTTCTCTCAGAGTGTCCGATGATAACATATTCTACGCCTGCATCCTTAAGCATAGGAGCAGAGATCTCACCTGTATAAGCACCGCTGTCAACAATATAGAAATTCTCAGCGCCAACATGAACGTTAGTACCCTTAACAGCTTCTGCAACAGGTACGATATCAATTGCAGGAACGCAATATACTACATCTACGTCATCATTCTTTACAAGGTCCCTAAGCTCAGCTACAAGAGCAACAGCTTCAGAAGGAGTCTTGTTCATCTTCCAGTTACCGGCAATAATTCTTCTACGTGCCATTTTATTATTCCTCCAAATTATGATCGCTCACAAGCAGACATTACGCTCTGTCATCTGCAGCATAAACGCCGGGCAGCTTCTTGCCTTCAAGGAATTCAAGAGAAGCGCCGCCGCCTGTAGAAATGTGGCTCATCTTATCTGCATAACCCAGCTGATTAACAGCAGCTGCAGAATCACCACCACCAATGATAGTAGTAGCTTCTGTCTCAGACAGTGCCTTAGCAACAGCTTCTGTACCTGCAGCAAGAACAGGATTCTCGAATACACCCATAGGTCCGTTCCAAACAACAGTCTTAGCTGTCTTAACAGCCTCGGTATACATTGCTACAGTCTTAGGTCCGATATCAGCACCTTCCTTATCAGCAGGGATCTGATCAGCATCAAATACAGCTGTAGCGATTGAAGGATTGTCGATAGGGCTGGGGAACTCATCGATACATACAGCATCAACAGGCAGAAGCAGCTTCTTGCCGGACTTCTCAGCCTTCTCCATCATTTCCTTACAATAATCAACCTTTGTCTCATCCAGAAGAGACTTACCAACCTCATAACCCTTAGCCTTAAGGAATGTATAAGCCATACCACCGCCGATGATCAGTGTATCGCACTTATCAAGAAGAGAGTTGATTACATTGAGCTTATCTGCAACCTTAGCACCGCCCAGGATAGCAACAAAAGGACGAATAGGATTCTCTACAGCATTTCCAAGGAAATCAATCTCCTTCTGCATGAGATAACCAACTGCGCAATTGCCGCCCTTTTCGCGAACATACTTTGTAACTACAGCTACAGAAGCATGTGCTCTGTGAGCAGAACCAAATGCATCACATACATAATCGTCGCAAAGATCAGCCAGCTCTTTTGCAAAAGCTTCGCCTGCTTCTTCAGGCTTAGTCTCTTCCTTGCCTCTGAAACGAGTATTCTGAAGAAGCACTACATCGCCTTCGTTCATAGCCTCAACTGCCTTAGTTGCTTCGTCGCCTGTTACATTGTAATCAGCTACGAAAGTAACCTTCTTGCCCAGCTTCTCAGACAGTCTCTCAGCTACTGCAGCAAGAGATTCGCCTTCGTTGGGGCCGTTCTTTACTTTTCCAAGGTGTGAGCAGAGGATAACCTTTGCTCCGTCTCCGATCAGCTTGTTAATAGTAGGAAGAGCAGCAACGATACGTGTCTCGTCTGTGATCTTGCCTTCCTTAAGGGGAACGTTGAAGTCGCATCTTACAAGGACTCTTCTTCCCTTAGCGTTAAAATCATCTACTGACTTTTTATTCAGTGCCATTATTTAACCCTCCTGTTTATATAAAAAATAAAGAGGGCCCGGCCCCGTCGCATAATGCGACCCGACCGGACCCTTAAAGTCTGCATTTGATTCAATCAAAAGACAGGGCTCTTGAATTACATCTCAGCAAAGTACTTGATTGTACGAACCATCTGGCTTGTGTAAGAGTTCTCGTTGTCATACCATGAAACAACCTGAACCTCATACAGACCATCGCCAACCTTGTTAACAAGAGTCTGAGTAGCATCGAAGAGTGAACCGAATCTCATTCCAACGATATCGGAAGAAACGATCTCTTCTGTGTTGTAACCGAAGGACTCGTTAGCCTGAGCCTTCATAGCGCCGTTAACAGCATCAGCTGTAAGCTCGCCATCATACTTAACTACTGCGAACAGAAGTGTTGTAGAACCTGTAGGTGTAGGAACACGCTGTGCAGCGCCGATGAGCTTGCCCTTAAGTTCAGGAATAACAAGGCCGATAGCCTTTGCAGCACCTGTGCTGTTAGGAACGATGTTGCAAGCGCCTGCTCTTGAACGACGAAGGTCACCCTTTCTCTGAGGTCCGTCAAGGATCATCTGATCACCTGTGTAAGCGTGGATTGTGCACATGATACCGGACTGGATAGGTGCGAAATCATTGAGAGCCTTTGTCATAGGTGCAAGGCAGTTAGTTGTGCAGGATGCAGCAGAGATGATCTTGTCATCCTTTGTAAGTGTGTTGTGGTTAACGTTGTAAACGATTGTAGGAAGATCATTTCCTGCAGGAGCGGAAATAACAACCTTCTTAGCACCAGCATTGATGTGTGCCTGTGCCTTTTCCTTGGATGTATAGAAACCGGAGCACTCAAGGACAACATCTACACCGATCTCGCCCCAAGGGCAGTTGTTAGCATCGGGCTCTTTGTAGATCTTGATTGTCTGGCCCTTTACTGTGATTGTACCAGCTTCGTCATCTGCGGTAACATCATCTTCATGTCCAAGCTCTACATAACGACCCTGTGAAGTATCATACTTCAGAAGGTGAGCAAGCATCTTAGGGCTTGTCAGATCATTGATTGCTACTACTTCGTATCCTTCTGCACCAAACATCTGTCTGAATGCCAGACGACCGATACGACCGAAACCATTAATTGCTACTTTTACTGCCATTTTAAGTTCCTCCTAAAATGAAATTATATAATTGTTGCTGTTCCTTAATCTCTCATGAACTGTATCCTTACGAACGCAGTCATTATTGACAATTTTTTATCAGCAATTCCTATTCTAACGAACTTGACTGATAAATTCAAGTGTTCATTTATAAATATTCAATTACCAAAGCTATTTTCCATAAAATTTATATCGTAACAATTGAATTGTTATCGTAATCCCGATATTACTTCACAAAATATACGTAATTTAGTAAAATGTTAGTAAGTTAAGATATATCAAACCATACATTCTTGGATAAAATATCCAAGAATGTATGCAAATAGGCCATTTGAGAGCGGCCAGGGCCGCTGGGCCTATTTGCCAGATTCATGTTCTCACGAAACACGCAGTAAATGCGTGTTTCTGAAGGTACGTCTAATAACATATACTAAAGAAAAAGGGACAATAGGGAATGAACAATAACGGTGACATTTTTAAAGGTGTCATGCGCCGCAAAGTTTGTGGCCTGATCATCGAGTTCCTGACAGCAGTTTTTTCCTTTATTATGATCTTGACCGACGCTCCTCTCCGCGAAAGTATATACCGGGACAGGAGCTTTACTCTCCTGTGCGGAGTTCTGCTACTGGTACTGGTAGTGTCATTTCTTCTGGGCATAGCAGATCTCAGGCACATCAATGACCTGCAGAGAGAGTCTATCAAATTCAAAAAAATGCTCTACCTGGATCCTCTGACCAATCTTCCCAACAGATACAGCTTTGATAGATACCTGGAGCGTTTTGATGATCCCGATAACCTCAAAAACATGTGCCTCACTCTCATATCCATAGACAACCTGGCGCTTGCCAATATGGAAGGAAGGACCGATGCCGGAGACAGACTCATGGAAGAATTCGGCCATATTGTCAACAGATGCGTCAGTGACGGTTCCTTTGCCTGCAGGAACGGCGGCAATGAATTCCTGATTGTATCAGACAAGGGAAGGAGCGCCAGTCCCTATGAGACAATGGCCATGCTTTGTGAAAGCATCAAAGAATACAATATCCTTCATCCCGAAAACCGTATGATCATCAAGTACAATACCCTTGATGCAGAAGAAATACATCCCCTTCATTATTATGAACTAATAGCCGCTGCATACTCCAGATTCATTACAGAGAGCAGCATATTTGGTACAAGCGACTGACAGATTCATCTGAAAGACAAGAATAATGGACAATACAGACAATAATCTTATAAGTGATAAAAGCGTGATCGCTCACGGTTTTATCGGTGTCTTTCCAGGCGAGGAAAAGGCAAATATAGAAGAAAGCATAAACAGTCTGCTAAGGGAAGAACAGAAGCTGACTGTATTTCGTCGCGGCCTCTTTGCCTTCTGTCTTTGTTGCGTCTTTGTCATGCTGCTCTTCCCTTTTCTTCTGATCGAAAAAAGCCCCCTTGTAAACCTGGCTTCTAAAGTCTCTCTGATAGGAAGAAACGATACAAGAGTAGTAGGCAGCTGGCTGGAGGATGATACCCTCCACGTAATACTAACCGATGCCTACGTCAACGTTCACGATTCCTATCTCATGGAGGAGGACGGTTCCAAATACTATGCTCTGTCTTTTAACGCTCCGGAGAGAGAGATCATTTTTGATGCTCCTGTTGGATCCGTATGGTTCTATATTTGTGACCAGTCCGGCACCTATACCAGGATCTTTTTCGATCCTGCAAGCAGCGAAGGCAGGGGCACTGTCAGTTCAAACTTCCGCAATAACACCTCCGACACCAAAGGAAGCAGGGACTGCGAGCCCCAGGTACTGATCCCCCAGATGAGCGGGGAAACAGTCTATAGCTCAGACGATGTGATAATAGACGCATCCAACGCAAGTCAGGGCTATATATTTGTCAGATATGCAGGCAGTAATGAGAAGGTCAAACTCCAGATCACAGGGAGCGATGATGTAACTTACACCTACAATCTTGCCACCGGCGGAGGCAAGGATGAGGTCTTCCCCCTTTCCGCAGGAGACGGCCTCTACCTGGTAAATGTATACGAGAATATATCCGGCAACCAGTACGCCACAGCATTTTCCGCATCTTTTGATGTCAAGCTGGAAAATGAATTCCTACCCTATCTCTATCCCAACCAGTATGTATGGTTCAATGCAGGGAACCTGGGGATAGCCAAGGGCAAAGAGCTGGCCTGGAGCGCAAATAACGATCTTGATGTCATATCCAACGTATACAACTATATAATTTCCAATATTACCTATGATTACGAGGAAGCGGAAACCGTAGAAAGCGGTTACATTCCTGATATAGACGAAGTCATGGAGACTGGGAAAGGCATATGTCTTGACTATGCCTGCCTTATGGCTTCCATTCTCCGCTCACAGAGGATCCCAACACATATGGAAGTGGGCTATGCCGGTACCGCCTATCACGCCTGGATCAGCTGCTATATAAGTGACAAAGGCTGGGTAAACGGTATCGTCCAGTTCGATGGCACCACCTGGCAGCTTATGGATCCCACCTTTGGTTCCACCACACCCGAAGAAAAACTCAGATCCTTTATCGGTGACTCTTCCAATTATTCTGTCAAATACATTTACTGATCAGATCCGCTATGGGGAAGCCTTATGGATGCAAAAGTAAAAAGCAGAAAAAAACGAGAATTATCTGATAGTGAGCTTGCCGCTTTCTGCGGTCAGTTTGCCATGCTCCTGGAGGGAGGCATAGCCCCTACGGAAGCCACAGATATCCTTTTATCAGATACTTCAGACACAAGATCAAAAGAGCTTTTGACAGACCTTTTATCCATGCTAAGGCAAGGAGAACGTTTTCATATCGCCCTTGGCATGTGCCAGGTATTCCCGCCCTATGTCATATCCATGATCAGGATTGGCGAAGAGACCGGCAATCTGGATACTGTCCTTGCTTCTCTTTCAGCTTTTTACCAGAGAGAGGATGAACTCAAGGAAGCCACCAGAAGTGCCATTACCTATCCCTCCATCATCACTCTGATGATATTCGTTATAGTCATGATCCTTCTTACCAAGGTCATGCCTATCTTTGCCCAGGTATTTGCACAGTTGGGAACAGGAATGAGCGGCTTTTCACAGATTCTCCTGAATATAGGTAATTCCATGAGTAAATGGTCCATGGTGATCATCAGCCTGGTTGCCACATTCTCCATTCTCCTCTTCCTGTCCACTCAGACCCGAAGAGGAAGACGTATCGCAGAGCGGGCAGGAATGCATTTCGGCCCCTTTCATGATCTCATATGCGATATGGCTATCAGCCGCTTTGCAGGAGGCATGTCAATG
Organism: Butyrivibrio sp. MC2013; assembly: GCF_000424585.1. GTDB lineage: Bacteria > Bacillota > Clostridia > Lachnospirales > Lachnospiraceae > Butyrivibrio. The sequence continues at coordinate 44,373 of NZ_KE384212.1, read as the reverse complement.
GCTATCAGAAGCGGAATGGATACATATACATCTCTGCAGCTCATCAAGAGGATAGTAGAAAACAAAGAAATAGCGGACAAAGTTGATGTATGTATAGATGAGATCACCAAAGAAGCAAGCTTCCCTGAAGCCATCAAAAAAACAGGTATGTTTAACGCCGTATATACAAGAATGCTTCTGGTAGGCTTCAGATCCGGCTCCATGGACAAGGTCCTCTCTCAAATCGCAGATAAATATGACAAGGATGCAATGCGAAAGATTTCCATCCTTCTATCCATCATAGAGCCTGCCCTTGTCATCATCCTGTCCTTTATAGTCGGAATGGTGCTTTTATCTGTAATACTCCCGCTTATGGGCATCATGAGCCAGATTGGCTGATAACGAGGCTTTATGGGTAACTTTTTTAAAAGAAAAATAACAAAACCATTTAAATCAATAGCCGGCTATATCTACCTGATCATTAGCATAATCATGCTCATCCTCTTTAATCTGGGCATAGACAGTATAGGTATGAAGTCTCTCTACTACAGGCAGGATTCACTCTCAAATGCTCTGAGAAAGGATATAGCCCAGTGCTATGCAATTGAAGGCTTCTACCCTCCAAGTCTGGAATATATAAGAGAACATTACGGGCTATCCTATGATGAAGAAGTCTTTTTTATAGATTATTCCGCTTTTGGTTCCAATATTTACCCGGACGTGACCATACTCAACATCCAGACAGGGGTCGCATCTACCATAAGATAACGATCAGGAGGCAGCCGTGACGCAGCAGCTAAGCAGAGACAAGCATATAATAGAGACCATTACTCTTACAGCTCTCCTCTTTGGATTTGCCCTGTGTTCTGTAATGGTCATTGCCCTGGGCTCTTCAGTTTACAAAAGGACGCTCTCTGCATCTGATTCGTCCTACGAGATCAGAACAGCAGGTTCTTATGTACTGAACAAGATACGCTGCGCAAGCTCCTCTGATATGATACGGATAGGTAAAGTAGGCAATTCTCCGGCCATCAAGATTTACGAAGAGTTAAACAAAGAGACATATGTCACTTCTCTGTACGTCTATGACGGCTCTCTAATGGAGATCATGAGCAGCGAAAAAGCAACCATATCTCCCATGACAGGCCAGAGGATCATGGATATGGACAGCATGGACATCTCCATGGTGGACAACAGCCTTTGCCGAATAGAGATGGCCATGACAGATAAAAGCACAATAAGAGTATACGTTGCATTAAGGAATAATGCAGAATAAAGGGAGCAAATAGATATCAATATGCGGGATGGTTTTAACAAGATAAGCAGCTCATCATTATTTCTCACAGAGCTGATAATTTCATTATTCTTTTTTGCCATCACCTGCGCAGTCTGCGTCCAGATATTTGCCAGGGCATACCTGGTCACCAAAAGGGCATCGGACGAAACAAAAGCAGGACTTTTTGCTGATTCCATAGCCCAGATATATATCAGCTGCGGCGGAGATCTGAGCCGTATTTATGATGAATTTCCCAATTACTGCATAATGAGCAAGGATGACAGTCAGTCCACAGGCTCTATCATCATCTGCCTGGATAAGGACTTTAATCCGATCATGAGCCCCGCTTCTGACATAAACGAGACTGCAAATAACACTTATTACGAAACAGTGATAACAACAAAGCTTGTATATGCAGATGATCTGTATAAGGATTATTCAGACAATTCAAGACTGGGCTATGCATCAGATGCCTGCATTTATGTATTCAATACTTCTCATACTCACGAACTGATAACAGGTGAAGATGCAAAAGATGCAGCTTCACCTATTCTGCAGATCCCAATGGGTCTTTATCTTGGACTTAAAAAGGAGGCTGCCTATGAATAAAAGGATCAGCCTTAATATGCCTATTGGTGCAGTTTCTATATTGTTGATATTCCTGGCAGTGAGCCTTATTTCCTTTGCCCTTTTGTCTCTCCAAAGCGCCCTTGCAGAGGAGGCTCTCTCATCCAAAGCTTCAGCCAATACCCGCAGCTATTACAGCGCTGTACTGGCGTCAGAAGGCTTTATGGCTGACACAGACGCAGCTCTTCATCAAATATATAATTCTGCCTCTGACAAGAATGATTATATGCAAAAAGCAGGCTCTGTCATACTTAAGGAAGATTTCCCCATAAGCGACTGCCGTTATCTTCACGTGGAGCTATCTCCCGTATATCCTGATAGCAATACCGATCTCTGCTACAGCATATCTGTCTATAACACAGTAACTGACGACAGCGCCCTGGGTTATGACGAAGGGCATATCCCCCTTGAATAAAGAATCAAAAATGCATCCGGCAGCTATTAACCACGCGGATGCACTTCTATGTCGTGAATACAAGGATGTATTTCGACATGCTCAGAAGTGCACGGATGCACTTCTATGTCGTGATCTCTGCTACAGGTCCTCTACGTCCATATCTCTGGCTGCAAAGGATTCCTTGATGACCTGCTTGTCCACATTGTGTCCAATGCCGGTCCTCATATTTCTGACAATCTCATCTTCTGTATCCAGGCTCCTGACCGCTTCACTGCGCACATGAGAATCCAGAAATCTGTACACCTCAAGGAACACTGCTTTGGGTACCTGGAAGCTCACAAAATCAGCAGGTCCCAACTTAAAGCGTATAGATCCGAAGTTCTTTGTGACTTCCAGCACATCCAGGTAATGAACCCTTATATTGCTACCTTGACCGTTGGTCCTGAAGCTGAAGTGATCATTAAAGATATAGAGAACGCCTTCAGCAAAAGCGCAATTACAGGGAATAGTATATACAGGCTTTGACTCGTCATCTCTGCTAGTCTCAGACTCTCCAACAGCAGCCGAGCGTTCCACTCTGTCTGCTATAAAATGATAATAATAGCCTGCTATATCCTTGTTTTCGAATTTAACAGGGATATAGTGTACGTCATAGCTGTCTCCGCTTGTACCTTTACTGGTGATCAGGAGTTCTTTGATATAACGCTTGCAGGAGGATATGGTTGCATATCTGATATCCACCGGCTTTTCGCCCACAGGAGTAAAGCGGATCCTGTCATCAAACAGTTCCACCAGCGTTTTATCCTTATCCCAGTATGCAAGCTCACTTCGGATCAACTTATTATCACTCATGCTGTTTCGGCCTTTTTACCTGTGTACAGTTGATAGTATTTGCCCTTCTTATCCAATAGCTCTTCGTGACTGCCTCTCTCTATGATACGTCCCTGTTCCATAACAAGGATACAGTCGGAGTTGCGAATGGTAGACAGCCTGTGCGCTATTACAAAGGTAGTCCTTCCACTCATCAGCTTGTCCATACCATCCTGAACCAGCTTTTCTGTTCTGGTATCAATAGAGCTGGTAGCTTCATCCAGGATCAGTACCGGGGGATCAGCTATAGCTGCCCTTGCGATTGCAAGAAGCTGTCTCTGACCTTGTGAAAGATTGGCTCCGTCTCCTGTAAGCTGAGTATCGTAGCCGTTTGGCAGCCTTCTGATAAAGCCATCTGCATTGGCCAGCTTTGCAGCAGCTATTACTTCTTCATCTGTAGCATCCAGCTTGCCGTATCTGATATTATCAGCTACCGTTCCGGTAAAAAGATGAGTCTCCTGAAGAACTATGCCAAGGGACCTTCTCAGATCCTTTTTACATATCTTATTGACATTTATATTATCGTACCTGATCTTTCCATCCTGAATATCATAGAAACGATTGATCAAATTGGTGATGGTGGTCTTACCCGCACCTGTGGTACCGACCAGCGCTATCTTCTGACCGGGCCTAGCGTGAAGCACAATGTTATGCAGCACCATCTTGTCATCATTGTAGCCAAAGTCTACATCATTAAAGGTTACATCACCCATAAGGGGCTTATAATCAGTGGTACCCTCAGCCTTATGATAATGCTTCCATGCCCACTTGCCGGTGTGCTCGTCTGTCTCTGTGATCTCGCCATTTTCCATCTTGGCATTGACTAGTGTCACATAGCCCTCATCGGTCTCAGGCTCCTGATCCAGGAGTCTGAATACTCTGTCTGCACCTGCCAGGGCCATGATGATGGAATTAAGCTGCATAGAAACCTGGTTTACCGGCATAGAGAAGTTCTTGTTAAACGTCAGGAAGGATGCAAGGGAACCTACTGACAGACTTCCAAAGAGTCCGATAAGAGCCAGGAGAAATGCTACTCCTGTACCTGTTGTCTCAGAAGTGGTAAGAGCCAGAGCACCGCCTACGATAGTGCACATTACGTAGCTCACATTACCCAGCTGGGCATTGATGGGCATGAGTATTGATGAAAAAGCATTTGCCTTATAAGCGCTCTCATACAGAGCTTCATTATATCTGTCAAACTCTTCAACAGCCTGTTTTTCGTGGCAGAATACCTTGACAACCTTCTCACCGTTCATCATCTCTTCGATGAAGCCATTAAGAGTACCCAGATTCTTTTGCTGGGCTATAAAGTTCTTACCGGACATCTTGGTAACCTTGCCAGATACAAAGAGCATTACTGCTACCATAAAGAGTGTTACAAAGGTAAGAGGAATATTGAGTATGATCATGGACCCCAGTACACTGACAATGGTGATGGCACTGTTAAGGAGCTGAGGCAATGACTGGGAAATCATCTGGCGCAAAGTATCGATATCATTGGTATACACTGACATGATATCGCCGTGGGCGTTGGTATCAAAATACTTGATAGGAAGGCTCTCCATATGTTCAAAGAGTCTGATCCTCAGGTTCTTTAGTGTACCCTGGGTCACATATACCATAGTCCAGGCCTGTATAAATGCAGCAGCTATACCTATGGCATAAAAGCATGCCACCCTGAGCATAGCAATGGCAAGAGGGCCATAATCCACTGCTTCTCCGGCTCTGGCAGCCTTGGACAAGGGCTCTATATATGCGTCGATCAAGGTTCTGGTAAAAAGAGTTCCCTGGATATTGGCGAATACACTTATGAGTATACAAGCTACTACCACTATAAGATGGACTGTATAATTCTCCATTACTGCCTTTATCAGTCTTACAAAAAGTTTACCGGGATTATCTATCTTTGGCCTAGGCATTCCTCTCATTCCTCTTCCGCCGTGGCCGCCTACTTTTACTACTTTTTCTTCAGCCATTTATTACCTCCACACCGGTCCATTGCCGGCATCTGTATTCATCATCAGGCAGGTTCGTCAAAATCCGCATCTGCATTGGCTCCGGTCTGGGATTCATATACTTCGCTATAAATGGAGCAGCGACCAAGGAGCTCTTCATGACTGCCAAAATCTGCTACTTTGCCATTATCCATTACTATGATCCTGTCACATTCCATTACAGATGAGATTCGCTGAGCTATGATAAGCCTTGTCATGCTGGGCAATTCACGGATAAATGCATTCCTGATAATGGCATCTGTTGCAGTATCAACAGCGGATGTGGAATCATCCAGTATTAATACCTTGGGCTTCTTTAACAGGGCTCTGGCAATACACAGTCTCTGCTTCTGACCACCTGACACATTGCTGCCTCCCTGCTCTATATAGGTGTTATAACCCTGAGGCATCTTCTCAACAAACTCATCTGCGCAGGCCAGCTTGGCAGCCCATCTGCAATCTTCATCTGTCGCCTCAGGATTACCCCAGCGAAGGTTATCATAGATGCTGCCTGAGAATAGCTCGTTTTTCTGCAGTACTACCGCCACCTGATTTCTCAAGGCTTCCATGTTGTAATCTCTTACGTCAAGGCCGCCTACCTTTACAGCACCCTTTGTCACATCATAGAGCCTGCTGATAAGGCTTACCAGGGAAGACTTGGCAGAACCGGTAGCACCTATGATGCCTATGGATTCTCCGGAATTTATGGATAGGTTGATATCCTTGAGTACCGGCTCATCCGCATTCCTGTCATATGCAAAATCAACATGATCAAATACTATGGATCCATCCTTTACTTCATATACAGGAACGTCAGGATCTGTCAGATCACTCTTCTCATTGATAACTTCACTGACACGTCTTGCAGAAGCTTCAGACATGGTGATCATCACAAATACCATAGATACCATCATCAGGCTCATAAGGATATTCATGCAATAGGTGAGAAGGCTCATCAAGGTACCGGTAGAGAGACTTCCTGCCACGATCATGTGAGCTCCCATCCAGCTGATAAGAAGGATGCAGGAATATACGGTAAACATCATAAGAGGTCCTGCTATTGCCACTCTCTTCTCTGCTTTGACAAACATGGAATATATAGCAGTAGCAGCCTTTTCAAACTTATTGTCCTCATGCTCTTCTCTGACATAGGCCTTGACCACTCTTATAGCAGATACATTCTCCTGAACGCTCTCATTGAGCTTGTCATATTTTTCAAACACCTGCTTGAAATATACCATTGTTGACTTCATGAACAGACCTATCACCAGCATCAGAAAGATAACAGCTATCAGGTATACCGTTGCGATCCTGGGACTCAGATAAAATGACATAGCCATGGCTACTATCATAGACATAGGAGCCCTGACAGCCATAGACAGTATCATCATAAAAGAGTTCTGAATATTGGTAACATCAGTGGTAAGCCTGGTAACCAGACCCGATGTGGAAAATTTATCTATATTGGAAAAAGAGAAAGTCTGAATATTGTCATGCATAGCCTTTCTCAGATTTCTGGACAGTCCTGCCGCAGCCTTGGATCTGGAATAACCGCCCATACATCCGCAGATCAATCCCAAAACAGCCACAAATAGCATAAAGAGACCCGTCCTTACGATATAGCCCATATCTCCTCCGGACACGCCTATATCCACCATATGTCCCATGAGTATGGGGATTATCATTTCACAGATCACTTCGCCTACCATCCAAAGGGGTGCTGTGATCGCTATTAGTTTAAATTCTTTTAGCTGACTTAATATTGTTTTGACCATTCGAATCACCCTTTACCATAATCACAGTATTGTCCTTACGCTCATACCATTTACTTCAACATGGTCATCCACCTTGATGACAATACATTGTCTGCCATCTATGATCCTGGTCTCAACCAGATCCGTTCTCTCGGGATTGACCTTTATCTCCACATCGGGAGTTGATATTCTGAACTTCTTGCCGGTGGAAATATTGCTGGCCAGAAGCGGATAATCCTCTTCACTGCCTACACAGTTTTCATAATTTTTGTTAAAGGATCTCATATTGTCTTCCGGCACACCTGACTGAGCCAAAAGAAGCCTCATGTCTTCCTTGCCGATCTCAAGGGGCTCTCTGTCCTCTGCATGATCCTCCATCATCTGTTCCAGATTTTCATAGATATTCTTTACAGTGTCATAATTACCCTCATCACCTACAGTATCCATGATAATGGCTTCAAAGGTATCCTTCTGGTCCGGAGCTGACATAGGCGGCCTTCCGCCAAACAAAGTCTCTACAAACTCAGGCTGCAGATCCTCAGGCTTTTTAGTATAGTAGAGCATGTTATGGATATCAGTATTCCTCTCAATAAAAGCAGGGAAGAGCATTCCCTTTACAGGGGCTTCCACTATCCAATCCCTGAACCTGTCTTCTATCCTGTTATCATGTTCATTGTAGCCAAGTCCTGCCTTGCTGAGCTTTACAGGACAGATACTGCACAGAATATAGTCATAAATATCTGTGGATGCATCATCATTTTCTATATGATCACTGGTCACACCGGGGATATCGTATATTGCATGCACCAAAATGATATAGTAATTCTCACCATTAACATAATTGGCTATCACCTTGTCATAAAATTCATCTACCAGTGCATCATCCTCCAGATGACTGTCCCTTAGATTCAATAGAAAATTCTGGGTACCTCCCTCGATCTCCTCGTCCAGAGGAAACTCCAATGGTATGAGGTTCTTGCCTATAGTGCCTGTCAGACTGTGTCTGAATATGTCCAGGTATTTGTACATTTCTTCATCGGGGATAGAGCCGAATGCTCTTTTATCCACCATGACCTTGTTCTTTTCATGATCTACATAACAGCCGCAGATATGATCTATAGTGCATCTGTCGGGTGTAAACTGTTTTTTTATCTCGGATATTTCTTCTTTATTCATTTCTCTTCCCCTTTATCTTTATTCGTCACCGGATGCCAAAGTCCGGACACAAAAAGGAGGTCATTTTTGCCAGAGCCTGTCACTATTTGTGAAATGCCGTGGTAACCGGTGACCTCCATTATTTTATCATTATTTATGCCCACTTGTCAGATACAGAAATCTTAAATAAGAGGAAAAGAAAATAAAGATTGATTAAATTATATCTAAATCACGACTCTCTGGCCTGAAGCTTGGACTCCTTGAACTTCTGGCACATCTCATCAGCAAAATTCACGGGATATAGCTGTACCATAATGGAATCAATAAGGCCTGCCACCTCCATACGGAAGGTAACCTTTACAAACTTATCTTCCGTACCTTCAAACATTCTCTCAAAGGTCTTTACTGATTCCACATCAATCCACTTGACTTCAGGAGTGCTGATATCTACAGGTATGCCCAACATCGAAGACAGAGATGTTGCAGACGACCCCATCATCTGGTTCATAGATTCAGAGGCTGCGGAGATCTGTATATCATTAATAGGCTCAGGGCTGATATCACCTTGTCCGCCCATCATAAGGTCAGTCATGCACTTAACATCAGTCTCCTTGAGGATCAGCACATTATTGCCCTGAAGGCCCTTTATATAATGGATCTGTACGAAAATGCATACATTGGAATAGTCATCAAGCGACTGGCTTCTGTTAATGACCTCCACTTTTGGAGTAGTGATACTGACAGTCCTGTTAAGCATGGCCCCCAGCGCCGTTGCTGCATTGCCCATACTGATATTGGCCACTTCGCCCAGAATATCTATCTGCTCACTGGTTAAAATACTACTATCCATCTGAGACCTCCTTAAGTGCCGGCGATTTGATTTTGACTATGCCAGGTGATAAACTGTTCTCGTACAAGTACTGCCGGATAAGAATGATCAGGCTATTCCTACCCTCACTGTATCTATATCGGCATGAGAACAGCTATTATTTACATTTATCTGTGCAGGACTGTCATAATGGGTCCCAATAGATCCAAAACCATCATTTAATCCACAAATGCTGATGCATAACGCACCGGCAAGGAAAGGAGTCATTCCATGATTTACACCGTTACCTTTAATCCGGCACTGGACTATGTAGTTCGTATGTCTGGCGATCTAAAGCCCGGCATGACCAACAGGTCCGACAGTGAAGAAATCTATTTCGGAGGCAAAGGGATCAATGTTTCCACAGTTCTTCGCGAGCTTGGAGAAGAGACCACAGCTCTGGGATTCACTGCCGGTTTTATAGGCAAGGCAATTGAAGACGGCGTAGCTGCATCAGGTATCAAAGCTGATTTTATCCGTCTTCCGGAGGGAAATACCAGAATCAATGTTAAGATCAAGGGACAGGAAGAAACAGAGATCAATTGTCAGGGACCCAAGATCCCTGCGGAATGTCTTGATCAGCTGTTTGAGAAGCTGGACACGCTTAAGGAAGGCGATACTCTTATAGTATCCGGCTCCATACCTTCTTCTCTTCCAAACGATATCTACGAAAGGATTCTGGAACGACTTGATGGAAGGGGCATCCTCTTTGTCGTTGACGCAATCAAAGATCTACTTCTCAATGTGCTGAAGTACCATCCTTTCCTTATCAAACCCAACAAGCAGGAGCTGGGTGAGATGTTCGGCGTAGAGATCGAGACTGACGATGATATTGAGCTCTATGCCAAAAAGCTTCAAGAGAAAGGAGCACGTAATGTACTCATCTCAATGGCTGGCGACGGTTCAATGCTGATCACCGAGGATGGACAGAGACTTCGCCAGGGAGTATGCAAGGGAACAGTTAGGAATTCCGTTGGTGCAGGAGATTCCATGGTAGCAGGCTTTGTTGCAGGATATTCCAAGACCAAAGATTACAAGGTTGCTCTCAACATGGGCACCGCAGCAGGCGGCGCTACAGCATTCCTTGACGGACTGGCAACAGCAGAGCTTATAAATGAACTTTATAAGACACTTAGTTGATCAGTCAGGATAGTCACACAACAGCAAAAGATAAAAGGCCATGCAAGCATTTAACTGTGTATGTCTGGTATATAGGCAAAATAAATAAAAGAGAACAAGAATAAAAGGTGATCACTTCATTAGAGGTGGTCACCTTTTCTATAATCTCAATTATTGAACTAATAATTAAAGATAGCTACTTCATTGCTATAATAGCGGCTTCAAATAACCTCTGTCCTTACAACAGTCTTTGCGCCGTCTATGATTTTTGTTGTCTCCAGGAAGGTCTTATCTCCTATTATCACAAGGTTAGAGAATTCATCCTCATCCTCAGGAGCATTTTCATTTTCCTTTTCTCTGCTTACGCTTTCTTTCTCTCCCAGTCCGTCATTGATGCTGTCAGTCGCGGCTTCAACATTTTCAACAGGAGGCATCACATAATCTACAAGGACTGTCTGAAGAGCTTCTTTAAGTTCTTCCATGTTTTGCTTTTCCGATAGATCGTCAAACTTAAAGCCAAGCTGCTGCATGGTAGTAACTATAGTACCTGCATTGACCTTGTATGTCTGCTGGAGATCATAGAGAATAGCCATATCAGCTTCTGACAAACCCTTAAGAGCAGCTTCAAGACTCTGCAGGGTCACCTGACCGCTGCTTGCAGCTGTCTGCTGAGCCATATCCGCAGCCTGGCTGGCAATAGTCTCAGTACCCTGATTATTACCCAAAACCACAGAGGACAGATCAACATTCCTGATATATTCATCCCTGCCCTGGCTGGGAATATATTCAGCACCTATTGTAGTACCCATAGCCTGCTTATTGGCACCTACCTGCATAGAATAAGTGTAGGCTGCAATAGGGGAGTTTACCTTAGTATTATTATATGCTTTCTGATAGCTGTCACTTACTCCATCAATTCCATTAACTGCATTAGCCATACAACCCTCCCTTGGAACATACCAGTGTTCACGGGTTTTACCGCGTAAATAATAGCAGAAGCTTCTCCTTGTTCCAAAAAACTTTATGATATCCTAATAATGCAAATAACTCTTCAATTAATAAATCGGACAAATTTCAGCATTCTAAACATTTCAACATTAATTAAAAAAATTATGATGGTTTATATGATAAAAAACTCTGTATATAACTATAGCGCACATGATACATGTGCGCTATAGAAATCATAAAAGTTTTATGACAAAGATCATATAATCAAAATGAGCGTAGGCAGGTAAATGGTATTATACAATACCCTGAGCCTTCATGGCCTCAGCAACCTTCTCGAAGCCTGCGATGTTAGCACCTACTACGTAGTTGCCCTCAACACCGTACCTCTTAGCTGCCTCAGAGATGTTCTTGTAGATATTCTTCATGATATCGTGGAGCTTGCTATCTACTTCTTCAAAGGACCATGACAGTCTCTCTGAGTTCTGGCTCATCTCCAGAGCGGATGTAGCAACACCGCCTGCATTGGAAGCCTTACCGCAGATGAAGAGAACGCCGTTATCCTGAAGATACTTGGTAGCTTCAAGAGTTGTAGGCATGTTAGCGCCTTCACATACTGCATATACACCGTTAGCTACAAGAGCCTTAGCATCTTCCAGATCCAGCTCGTTCTGAGTAGCGCAAGGAAGAGCGATATCACACTTAACAGTCCATACACCGTGCTCTCCTGCCTTCTTCTCATGATACTCTGCAGATGAACGTGCAGCAGCATACTCTGTAAGACGTGCTCTCTTAACTTCCTTAACCTCTTTAAGAAGCTCAATATCGATGCCTTCAGCATCATAAATCCAGCCTGTGGAATCAGAACATGTTACAACCTTTGCTCCCAGCTGCTGAGCCTTCTCGATAGCGTAGATAGCAACGTTACCTGCACCGGAAACTGCTACTGTCTTGCCTTCGAAGCTTGTTCCATGGTCCTTGAGAAGCTCGTCAGTGATATATACCAGACCATAGCCTGTAGCCTGAGTACGAGCAAGTGAACCGCCATATGTAAGGCCCTTACCTGTCAGTACGCCTTCGTATACGTCACGGATCCTCTTGTACTGACCGTACAGATATCCGATCTCACGTCCGCCTACACCGATATCACCTGCAGGAACGTCTGTATCAGCGCCGATGTGACGATACAGCTCTGTCATGAAGCTCTGGCAGAAGCTCATGATCTCACGATCAGACTTGCCCTTGGGATCGAAATCGGAACCACCCTTACCGCCGCCGATAGGAAGGCTTGTAAGAGAGTTCTTGAATACCTGCTCAAAGCCCAGGAACTTGATGATACCAAGATTTACTGAAGGATGGAAACGAAGTCCTCCCTTGTAAGGTCCGATAGCAGAATTGAACTGTACACGGAAACCATTGTTAACCTGAACCTGTCCCTTATCGTCTACCCAGGGTACTCTGAAAAGGATCTGTCTCTCAGGTGTTGTAAGTCTCTCAAGAAGAGCATCCTTACGATATTCCTCTTCATTTGCTTCAATGACAACTCTCAGAGAATCAAGTACCTCTCTGACTGCCTGATGGAATTCCGGCTGTGCCGGGTTCTGTGCTACGACTCTGTCGTAAACCTCGTCAACGTATGACATGTGTATCTCCTTCCCGCGCTTTGCGCTATGAAATTACAGGAAAACAGTAATTAGCTATAAAAAAAGAGCATAAAAAATCATCCGATCTCTACGCCCCATTGTGCAGACACCCTAAAAAGGTAATTACTATTCTGTTTTCCAAAATGAATACTTGAACGAGTATGCTTCAGGTCGGAATCTGTGTCCTAGCCTGTATACAAACATACAATCTTTGTACATTATAGTATTGATGGCTTTATTTGGCAATATTCTTTATTGCACTAAAACGTCAAAGCTTTAAAGGTATTTTTGGTATAATCTTCACAAAAAAGCCGATACGGACTTTCCGTATCGGCTCTAATTCAACTTATTTTTCAAGAAACTCGGTCTTAACAAAACCTTTCTTGCCCTTGTACTCTACTTCACACCATCCGTCAGCCCTGTAATTAGTCACTTCAATCTCGTCTCCCTGATATGCATTTGTCACAATATCAGATTCGGTGCTGGCAGATTCTCTGATCCTGACAGTCTCACGGACATGATATGTTCCATTACTGTCTACACCGGAAGATTTATTATCTGAGTTTGAACTATTAGATGATGTATTATTATTCTCTGCAGGCTTATTATCTTCTGCATTATCAGACTTATTACTATCTTCAACTGCTTCTGAAGCCTTATCAAAGAATTCTGTCTTAACATATCCTACGCCGCCGGAAGCACCGGAGAACTCAATCTTACTCCATCCGTTACCCAGTTCCTCAATACAGGTATATTTCTTACCCTTCTCTGTTTTACCAACTTTATCAGCATTTATGGAATCAGAGCTTCTGACATTTACCACATCATTAGCTACAAGGATCACCTTAGCGACTGCCGGCTGATTGTTTTCAGGCTCTGCTTCAGCCTCTGCTCCGTCTTCTCCGCCTTCAGTAGCTGTATCAGTGCTGTCATTCTCACCTTCAACAGCGGAATCATCTTCTAAGATCTCTCCTTCGCCTTCAGGGGCTTCCTTGCTTGCTCCATTTTCCTCATCAGTAGCAGCCATAGCCAACTCCTTACCCACCGCTTCTGTAAGCTTCTCGGACAGATCAGTTAGAAAGGCCTCAAGCTCGGGACTCTCCGCCAGCATAGAATTGAAATTCACAGATACTTCATTGCTCAGATCCACATAATCATCCTGCAGATTGAGCTCAGCGATATAATCGTTGGTAGCTGTATCCAGCTCACCAAAATAGATGCTAAGCTTACCTTCTTCTGAGCTTCTGATATAGTATGTGGTAAGTCCGGGTATCTGTGCATCGTGTCCTGTAAATTTCTCATCGTAGCAAACGTATGTGATATAGGAATTCGCTTCAGGTCCGTTCTTGGTATATACCTTGATATTATTAAAGCTCTCTATATACTCAGCAGCTTCTCTGAATCTGACTCTAGCCGCTTCTGTCATTCCATCTGTTACATCTTCTATAGTATCCAGGTCTCCGGCAGCCTGAGCTGTATAAAATCTATTGATAAGATCGGTCACATCGGCATGAGCATTCTCTTCCATCTCAATATCCCCTGCAGCCACACTTACGCCGCTCCCCGCCTCATCACTGATCTCATTGGAGCTTACTTCCACACCCTCCACGGAGGAAACGATGCCGACAGCATCATCCTTCTTGCCGGCAGAAACTGCTATGGCAAAGGTAATACCCAAAGCAGCCAAAAGGGCCACAGGCATTACTATCTTCTTATTGTCAGCCAGAAGCTCCAGCAAATTGAACTCATTCTTACGAAAGGGTTCGGGCTTATTCTTTCTGTTATTCCTTTTCATTTCAAATCCTTCACTATATTATGAGGTAGGTGTCAAAAGTTCCTTTTGACACCTTATGACTAACGGATTGTTCCGTTTCTTCGAAACTCTCACAATCCTAAAACATTCGCAATTCCGCACTACGTGCTACTTTGCTCATGTTTTGCGGGTCATAAATTCATATTCGATTTCGAGCAAGCTCGAATCGAAATGACTTTTGACCCTTACGTCATATTATTGCTATATCATCTGCACTACCGAGGGCTATACGGATGATACGAAAGTTTTGATATTATAGGCTCTGTCACAATAAGTCAAATGCATTCGGCGGGAATCGAACCCGCATTAAAGGCGTCGGAGGCCTTCGTTCTATCCATTAGACTACGAATGCCCGGGGCAGCTATAAAGCCCTTAAACGCGTAACAATGGCACATCCATCAATTGTTACGGATTTATTACGTACCAAAGTATAATATCATATAGCGCCCCCTATGTCACGTTTTTTCTTATACCGCAATTTCAATCTTATCGGAAGGAAATATAAGTCTGCCCTCATTTCTATCATAATAGTAGACACTGTCTGAGAGTACATCTATATCCCTTAGACTGCTCCTGTTCACTTCATCCACCATGGTATTAAGGTTAGCCACCACAGCCTCATTATATTCCCCAAACATATCAGGGATGATGATCAGCTCGTGCAGGCTGGAAGGAACGATATAGAAATTATACGAAAGCATCTCAGACACCTTATCAAGCACTCCCGGATAGAGCATGGTAGATGCTCCAAAGAGCTTCTCATTATTAGTCAATACGCAAAAGCCGCATTTATAAGCTTCCCTGCTGTCTATTTCCCATAGCTCAGGTTCATCAAAGGGAAGTCTGTTTAGGATATCATCAAGCGCATATACGCCTGGCCTGCAGATAATGGTCATATTCTCCATAGCCTTACTGTAGAGCTCTTCCTCTGATACATTCCAATGCTTCACATGCTCATGATGAAGGACTACCACTCCCTTAGACAGCTTATCATCAATCCTTAGCATATATATAAGAGCCAGATCCCCAATTCTCCTGTGAGGCATATCCATAAGAGCCG
Source organism: Butyrivibrio sp. MC2013 (assembly GCF_000424585.1). GTDB lineage: Bacteria > Bacillota > Clostridia > Lachnospirales > Lachnospiraceae > Butyrivibrio. The sequence continues at coordinate 28,873 of NZ_KE384212.1, read as the reverse complement.
CCTTATTTCTCTCATAATTGACCAGCTTTAATGCCAGCCTCTTTGACGCTGTCTCAAAAGATGACATAAGCTCTTCCCCGGATATATCAATTTCTATGGTATTCTCATAGGCCTGCTGCAGCAGCCCCATCACCTTGTTAAAGTCCCCATTCTCCTTATAGTTTTCATAAAAAGGCTCCATAAACAAGGAGGGAGCGCAGGACTTGCCCTCTATGATCCTGGTAAGGCCTGTCATCACCACTCCGTTATTCTTGTTGATCGTTCTAAATTCAAACCTAGCCCCTTCGTTATCATACTCCTTCATGTAATCCATTGCAGCCTTGCAAAATTCATTAAAATCCATTTTAATCTTTCCTCCTTGAAAAAAATAAAAAACGGACAATGAAACTATCCTGATGGATACATTCATTGTCCGCATATGTTTTTTTACGAAGTGCACGGATGCACTTCTATGTCGTTGTTACAGGATGTAACTCGACATGCTCAGAAGTGCACGGATGCACTTCTATGTCATTTATACCCTGGAAAGGTACTCACCTGTTCTGGTGTCGATCTTGATCACATCACCCTGGTTAACAAAGAGAGGAACTGCAACTACAGCACCTGTCTCAACTGTAGCAGGCTTTGTAGCACCTGTAGCTGTATCACCCTTGAATCCGGGCTCTGTCTCTGTGATCTCAAGCTCTACGAAAAGAGGGGGCTCTACAGCAAATACGTTGCCGTTGTAGGAATTAACCTTAACCATCTCGTTCTCTTTAACGAACTTCATTGAATCACCGATAACGTCCTGAGCGATAGCGATCTGCTCATATGTCTCTGTATCCATGAAGTTGAAAAGCTCACCGTCATTGTAGAGATACTGCATATCTTTTCTCTCAATACGTGCCTGAGGGAATTTCTCGGTAGGACGATAAGTTGTCTCGATAACGCCTCCGTTGATGATGTCCTTAAGCTTGGTACGAACAAATGCAGCACCCTTACCAGGCTTAACGTGCTGGAATTCAACGACCTGACAAACCTTTCCGTCAACCTCGATTGTAACACCGTTCCTGAAATCACTGGCTGTAACCATAAAAACCTCCTGAAAAAACGCAAGTTAATAAATTGCCTGAACCATAGTGCAATTATTTTTATAATCATTGAGTGCCAAGCCTAAAAAAGGGCATAATTCTCTTTGCACTCCACACTCATTAAACAACTCTGAATATCTTATAATATGCCCTTAGTATTTGTCAATACTTATCGCAAAAGGAAACATCAGTCATTTAAATAAGCCATAGCAAGGTCCATAGCCTCAAGATAGCCCTCAAGGCCATGTCCTTTGATCTGCTCATCACAGGCAGGAGCTGTCACAGACACAGACCTGAAGGATTCCCTGGCATCTATATCAGATATATGCACCTCTACTTTATATATGTTTTCAAGGCTCTTTAGAGCGTCATGAATGGCATAGCTGTAATGAGTATAGGCACCGGGGTTGATGATAACTGCGTCTGTCCCATCGCTATAAGCCTCCTGCAGCCTATCTATGATAGCTCCTTCATGATTGGACTGCCATACAGTCACATCCAGCCCGCACTTTTTGGCCTTGTCATTTATCAGTGACAGGAGATAATTATAATCCTTATTACCATATACAGCCTTTTCTCTGATCCCCAGAAAGTTCAGATTAGGCCCGTTTATTATCAGTATTTTCATTTGTCTGCCCCCACTTCTTCAAGTCCCAGCTCTCTTATGATCCTCTCAGCTATCTCTTCGGGACTAAGGCCTCCCGTATCAATAGTCAAAAAGGCTCCCTCTTCATAAATAGGTCCTCTTGCTTCCAGCATAGATGTGACCTTGGCTCTCAGATTCCCTTCCTGGAGCAGGGGCCTTGTGCTGTCCCCTTCCAGCCTCCTGATGATATCATCCACAGAGGTCCTTAGATATACCACCTTGCCCAGATCTGACAAAAGCCTTCTGTTAACAGCCCTAAGGGGCATACCGCCACCTGTGGACAGTACCATAGGATCCCCGCCATCCTTTAACAGATTCTGAAGGACTTTGGTTTCCATAGCCCTGAAATAGTCTTCGCCCTCACTGTCAAATATCTCAGACACAGTGCATTCGCACATATCCTCTATGATACTGTCAGTATCAGAAAAAGCATATCCCAGCTTCCTTGCCAGGAGCTTCCCCACTGTAGTCTTGCCGCTGCCCATATAGCCTGTGACCACAACGTTCTTTTCAAAGGACAGCTTCCAGATCAGTTCTCCGTACACCTTCCTGCAAATATCTTCCGATACGTCTGCATCGGTCCATAGTTCAAAAGCACTTACGCCCTGATAGAGCAGCATCTCCAGTCCATTAGCGCATCTTGCGCCGGCCTTTTTGGCCTTCTTCAAAAAAAGAGTCTCAAAAGGCCTGTAAATAATATCAAAAGCCTGATCAATAAGGTCATAAAATTCCTCATCCTCTATAAGTGCTCTTGATATATCAGGGTGCATACCTACGCTGCTGCACTGGATACAAAGGTATTTTTCTTTAGAAGATGCAGCAGTATCAGATACAGTCCCCTCCGCGAAGAGGACTTCTCTCCATTTGCCTGCAGCTCCGCCCCTTATCTTTGCCGACTTTATCTTGTCCGAGATCTCCTCTGCCAGCTTTTTTGCTCTCTCAGGAGTCCTGTTGAGGATGACTACGGATGCTGCCCCGTTTCTGGCAGCCAGGATAGCTGCCGATCTTGCAGCTCCTCCGGCCCCAAGGATGATCACCTTTCTTTCCCTGATATCAAATCCATTATGCTCAAGAGCTCTCTCAAGACCTAATATATCAGTGTTATAGCCTGTATAGCCCCCGTTTTTGTCATCTCTGACCAGGGTATTTACAGCACCTATCATCTGAGCTTCTTCATCGATCATGGTCAAGTGAGACATGACCGCTTCTTTGTGAGGCACAGTAGCATTCATGCCTGCTATTCCCAGGGCATAAGCACCCTCTACAGCCCTGCCAAGATCTTCAGGCTTTACATCAAAGGGCACATAGACCAGGTTAAGCCCCAGTTCATCTGCCAGCATATTATGGATAAGAGGTGACAGGGTATGTCCTGCCGGATGGGCTAAAAGCCCAAGCACACGGGTGTTAGCATCTGTATCGTTCATCTGTTCTTCTCCATTTTCCTGATATGTCTTCTGTAAAAGAATAATACTATGCTTTCCAACTTTCTTTTAAGTACTATCTGGATCTCTTCCTTGTCATCTATGCGGTCCACAAGATATGACATGATACCGCATCTTCTGGCTCCCCACACATCAGTGAAAAGCTGATCTCCCACAAACAGACTGTTATCCCTGTTAGTATTCATGACTTCAAGCGCCTTAAGATAGCCTCTCTTAAGGGGCTTACCTGCCTTATAAACATATTCAGAGCCCACATCCTCTGCAAAGCTCTTCACTCTCGCTTCTTTATTATTGGATATGAGTATCGTCTTAAAGCCTATATCTTTAAGCCTCTTAAAAAGAGCTATCGCCCTCTCATCAGCAGGGGCTCCGTGAGGTACCAGTGTATTATCTATATCATATATTATCCCCCTGTAGCCCTTTTCATATAGCTCCTCATAAGGGATATCATAGCTGGATGCAAAAGTAGCATCCGGGTACAAATAGTGTTTCATTTATTTAAATTCCTTTAACTATATTATGAGGTAGGTGTCAAAATCAGCCTATAAGATCATATACCGGCAGACCGCAGCAGCTCCCTGGTATACTCAGCCCGGGGATTTCTGTATACACAGTCTGTTTCGCCGTATTCTTCTATGATCCCGTTTCTCATAACAGCCACGTGATCACAGATATTATACACAACCCTGAGGTCATGGGATATAAAAAGTATGGACAGGTCGAGCTTCCTGTGCAGATCATCCAAAAGGCGCAATATCTGAGCCTGTATAGTCACATCAAGGGCAGATACAGGTTCGTCTGCTATGAGTATCTCGGGATCCTGTACCAGACTCAGGGCTATGCTCACCCTCTGCCTCTGTCCACCTGACAGCTGCGAAGGATATCTTTCCAAAAAATCTACGGGAAGCTCTACATCCTCCATCGCTTTACGGATGCGCATATCCATCTCTTCTTCGCTGCGTCTCTTCTTTCTGTCTGCGCGGAGAGATTCTTTTAAGATCCAGCCCACCTTCCCGCAGGGATTAAGGCTCCCATAGGGATCTTGGAATATCATCTGGGGATAGGGATCTGTCTTTTTTATAGTCCCTGTATAGTTCTTATTGATCCCCACTATAGTCCTTGCAAGAGAAGATTTGCCGCAGCCGCTCTCGCCGGCCAGTCCCAGGACCTCTCCCTTGTACATCACAAGGTCCACGTCCTTGACGGCATGGGTAAGAGTCCTTTTCTCAAATATACTTTTTTTATTATTTTTATAATATACATTCAGTCCGCTTATCTCCAGGCTCCTGGCCCTTCCTTGCCAGACATCTCCGCCCGCCTGCGACGCAGCTGTATTTGACACTAAAGCACTCATATATTCCTCCGCCCTGCTTTCCCTCACAGGATAATGAAGCTGATGAAAATGGCCATATCATCATCTGCCAAGATCCACTCTTGGAATAGCCGCTATCAGGCGCCTGGTATAGGGATGAATAGGTCTTGTAAATATCTCAGAAGCATATCCCGTCTCTACTACCTTGCCCTTTTTCATGACCAGTACTCTCTCACAGAGCTGACGTACCAGACTCAGATCATGGGAGATGAATATTATAGCAGTACCCTTTTCTCTGTTGATCTTTCTGAGAAGCTCCACTATCTGGGCCTGCACTGTAACATCCAGAGCTGTAGTAGGTTCATCTGCTATGAGGATAGAGGGATCTCCTATCATGGCCGAGGCTATCATCACTCTCTGGCGCATTCCTCCTGAAAGCTCATGGGGATACATGTTGTATAGCTTCTCAGGTTCTCTAAGGCCCACCTGTCCCAGCATATCTATAGCTTTATTCTTCCTCTCCTGTGCAGACAGCTCAGGATGGTGGATCTTCAGGCTCTCCTGAGTCTGCCAGCCTATCTTCTTGACAGGATTGAGACTGGTCATAGGCTCCTGAAAGATAATGGATATCTCATCTCCCTGATAGGTCCTGAGCTTTTGCCTGCTGCAGGTGAGAAGATCTGTATTATCAAACATGATCCTGCCGCTCTTATACAGGTCATGTCTGGGAAGGAGTCCTGCTATGGCAAGAGCGCTCATACTCTTACCGGAACCGGATTCACCAACCAATCCTACTATCTCTCCCCTGGACAGCTCCAGGTCAAAATCTTCCACAGCCACTTCCGGCCTCTCATGATCCAGAAATTCAATATGGAGGTCAGATACAGAGAGGATCACAGGATTATCTGTTCTCATGTCCATCAGTCCCCCTCCCTTCTAAGTCCTTCTCCCAGGAAAGAAAATCCCAGTACCATCCATATGATGGCAAGGCCTGGCCCCAATACTGATACGGGATTGGACAACATATACTGCTGAGCACTTGAGAGCATACTTCCCAAACTGTCATGAGGCGGCTGTGATCCTATGCCCAGATAAGACAGTCCTGCTTCTGCCAGCACAGCATTATTAAAGCCTATAAGGATAGATGAGAGCAGTACACCTCGTATATTAGGCAATATATGCATAAATATGATCCTAAGGTCTGACACTCCTTGTATCCTGGCATTCTCCACATAATCCATGGATCTGCAGCGCAGCACTTCCGACCTTACTATCCTGGCAAAGCTTGGGATAAAGGCAATACCAAGAGCCATCATGACCTCCCAGCTACCTGTCTTAAAGAGCGACACGATGACAAGAGCCATAAGGACAGAGGGAAATGCCAGCAGAGCATCCACTATCCTCATAAAGATCTCATCTGCCATACCGCCAAAATAGCCTGTAAGCGCACCAAGGACTGTCCCTATGCCTGCGCCAACGATCATAGTGCCTGTAGCGATCATAAGGGTGATCCTGCTACCGTACATGACACGGCTCAGGATATCCCTGCCTTTGTTATCAGTTCCCATGAGATGCCTGATGGAGATTCCTGCAAGCTTCTCATTTCTGTTCATAGCCGTGGGATCGTAAGGAGTCCAGAACAGACCGATCAGGATAAAGATCAGCATTATGGATGTCAGCAGCAGCCCTGCCGCCAGAAAGGGACTATACTTTTCATCCTTCAGGAAAGGTATTCTTTGCAGGAGCCTTTCCATGGGGCGTCTTGACTTATAGGTATTCTTACCGTCTTTCATAATGTCACTGCCCCCTTAATCAACTGCATCGATCCTGGGATCGATTATTCTGTATATCACATCCACCATAAAATTCACAGTCATTACCATAATGGATATTCCCATTATGATAGCTTCCACCACAGGGTAATCCCTATTGTTGATAGAGGTCAGGAGCATCCTGCCAAGCCCCGGTATATTAAACACCTGCTCAATGACTATACTGCCGCTGACCATATCTGCAAGCGCCATGCCCATAAAGGTCACTACAGGTATCATGGCATTTTTTAATATATGTCTGTAGAGAACCTGCCTGGTATCATTGCCTCTGCTGTATGCAGTCCTGGCATAGTCCCTTCCTATCTCTTCGATCACGCTTCCTCTAAGGAGTTTCACCGTCATAGCGCTCTTAGGCAGAGCTATAGCTATAGCAGGGAATAACAGGTAAGCAAAAAATCCCGCAGGATCCCTGTTGTAGGACACAAACTTACCTGGTACAAAAAGCTTTAGTATAAGGCCAAATATAAGAGTGATCAGGATACCTGCAAAAAAGGGAGGTACCGACATCACCACCTGATCGGTGACCACGATAATCCTGTCTATAAAGCCGCCTTTATTCCTGGCAGCGTATATTCCAAGGGGGATAGAAATGATAGTCATGATGACAAAAGCCATAAGAGCAAGAGTAATGGTGATAGGCACCTTATCAGCTATGAGCTTCTCCACAGGGCCATAGGTATAGGAATCGCCCATATCACCCTTTACGAATCCGCCAGCCCATCTTAGATATCTGACCACAAGGGGGTCATTAAGCCCCATCTCTTCTCTTAGATTTTCAAGCTGAGCAGGGGTAGCTTCAGTACCCAGCTTCCTGGCTGCAGGATCTCCGGGTATCAGGTTAAATGCCAGAAATACCAGGATAGATACTACAAACAATGTGAGTATCATCATAACAGCTTTTTTTAGAATATATTTCATGAAACGCTCCCCTTATCACAGCTATCTATGATTCCCATTTTGTAAAAAACGGGCATGGTAGATTACATGCCCGTCTTTTATCAGTATAAATATCTTACTCTCCGTCTGCAAGACGAATCTTGGCTATATCCTGTGCATAAAGCGGATAGAAGGTATAGCCTTCAAACTTGTCGCTCATGGCAACAAACTCGGGAAGGTCCTGAATATAAACAGCAGCCGCTGTTTCTGAGAGGATCTTCTCACACTCTTTGTAATACTTTACCTGCTCAGCATCATCTGTTGTAGACTGAGCAGCCTTAAAAGCAGCATCATAATCTGCATTGGCATAATTGAACATATTGTTGTGAGCATCTGAGGTATAGCGATAGAGCAAAGCTGAAGCACAAAGTGTGGATGCATCAAAGCCTATCACAGTTGCCTCATAGTTTTTGCCGCCGTATACATCTTCAAGCCAGGAGTTCCATTCAATCTGGCTGATCTCCGCCTTGATACCGACCTTCTGAAGCTCCTCTGCTATTACTTCGGCAGTATCGATATGCTGGGTATAGTTTGAAGGAACAGTTATGGTAAAGGAGAATCCGTCAGCATAGCCTGCCTCAGCAAGGAGCTCCTTTGCCTTATCAGGATCATAGTTGTAAGTATCATTTAATGACTCGTCAAAATACTTGCCAAAGGACGGGAACATAGCTGAGCCTATTTCAAAGCCTGCTCCATCAGATACAAAATCCATGATCTCCTCAGGATCAACTGCATAGCACATAGCCTGTCTTACCAGTTCATTATCAAAAGGCGCTACAGCATTATTAAGATAAAGAGCCTGTACCAGGTTCATCTGTCCTTCGTAGATCTTGAAGCTGTCAGACAGCTGTGAAGCCTGAGTACTGGTCACACGGGGCATCATATCTATAGATCCGCCTTCCAGATCCATGACGATTGAATCAGGATTGGCTTCAACCTTGAATACTACATCCTTAATATGAGCAGCATTGGCGCTGTCCCAGTAATCATCAAACTTCTCAACGATCACGTTTTCCTGAGGACTTCTGGATACAAACTTATATGGACCTGTACCAATGGGCTCCTTATCAGGATCAGCAAGGTCTGCAGGGATGATGGCAACAGTCATGAGACTGAGGAATTCCGTATTGGCAGTTCCCAAAGTTACCTTGATATGATCATCATCGACGATATCAATAGCCTGCACATCTTCAAAGGAAGAAGCACCGGTATCCTTATAACGCTCAAGGGAATATTTGACATCCTCTGCTGTGACCTCTTTTCCATTGTGGAACTTGACACCATCGCGAAGGGTGAAGGTGTACTCTGTAGCATCATCTGAAATGCTGATCTCACTGGCCAGAGCCGGATTCAGATTACCTTCTTCATCGGGTTTAACAAGTCCTTCGAAAATGTTAAACAACACCTCTCTCGTTCCTGCGGCCTGAACATTGTGGGGATCAAGTCCGTCAAGATCCTGAGCTATGCCTACTGTAAGTGTAACCGATTCATCAGAAGAATCCGCTGCCTTATCACCTGAGCATCCGCTCAGTGCAATAGCCATCGTGGAAAGCACGCTCAGAATAGCCAGACCTTTCTGCACATAAGTGCGATTTACCGGGCTTTTCTTTTTCATCTTTCTCTCCTCTTCTTTGCATCCTGGTAAATGGACGCATTTATTTAATTATTTTCTCAGGTCATAGTATAACTTTGTTAAAAGAATGTCAAGGCTTGATCTTGCATAACAATATATATCTTCCGTTGGTAACTGCATCGGCGCAGGTAGACAGTGCAATGATCCTATCATCCGGGGCTATATCAACATTCTCAGAGCATACTGCCGCGTCCAGCATCTTTCCAGCAAGAGCCGGAAGGTCTCTGGTATGTTGGGAAGCCTGGGAATAAAACAGAGGATCATATGCATCAGTAGATACAGAAGCAAAGACTTCAAGCTCATAGCTCTCGTCAGCCAGATACAAAGTACCCGTTTTGTGGCTGTCAAAAAAGCTCTTTACCAAAAACTTGTCTATATCCCCAAACATAGCCCCATTGTCCATATGATGACCATAAATCAGAGTATAGGGATCCGTAAAATACTCATCATTGGTAGTGGACATGAATATAGATCCCGACAACACATATTCGCCAAAGGCATCCTTATTAAGATACTCATAGTCAAATTCCCCCTGCATAACGGGATAGTCTATATTGGTATCATCTATAGTGATCCAGGCCTTACAGTCGGGATTTATAGCCTGCAGTTCTTTAAAGCTAAGGCTGTCTTTACCATCGGGCTTAAATTCCAGCATGCCTGTCCCAAATGCCCTGTGGTCCGTTATATAGTTGGACCATAGGCTAAAAGCTGCATAAGAAGACATGGAAAGGATCAGGACCCCGGCTACTATGCTCAATATGAAATTGCCTATCCTGGCAACTATGCCCAGAGTCTTCATAAGGAGTTTCTCCTGATAACTGTTATTACCTTGCCCTTTATATCAGGCTTTTTTACAGGGCCGTAATACCTGGAATCCTTTGCACCCTCTCTGTAATCAGACAGCACAAATATCTCATCCCTGCCAAGAACGACAGGAAACACTATTCCGCTGTCATAGGGAGCAGTCTTGTAATAGATTCTGTCTTCTATGAGAACCGATGCGTTGATGATCACATTACCATCATCTGTGATCTCCACACTATCTCCGCCCCTGGCAACTACACGGCTTATATGCTCCTTGCCATCAGCCCTGTAGACTATAAGATCTCCCGATGAATAGTCAGTCTGCAGCCTGTAATACAGAGCCAGATCGCCCCCTGAGAGTCTGGGCTTCATATCATCATCAGGCACCATTGCAAGGCCAAAGATCACTCCAAATAGGATATAGAGAAAGACAGCCATGAAAAACAGCCTTTTGATAAAGTCTGCAAAATCACGCCTGTTCAGATATCTAGTGCGCTTTTCCCTGACAATATCAGAGGGACGGACATTTTCCGGATCTTTATTTGACATCTTCATAGCTCCACACCATGCTCTTCAAGCAGGCCGGTATAATAAGCCTGCTGTTTCTCAAATGCCTTCTCAAAATCCATAGTAAGCTCTTCAAGCTTCTTGTACACGTCGTCTTCATCCAGACCGCCAAAGAGTTTTTTTCTGAATTTCAGGTCCGATAATCTTTCCTTAACTTCTTCAAAATAGTCCACAATAGCCTCCTGATCCATGAACTTCTATGCCATCATATTTCTTTATCGTCATCTGCAGACTTAATTATAACATGCACCAAAAAAGCCCGGGGACCGGCCTTTATCCGCCGGCCTCACCGGGCCTTTATCAAGCTTTCTTCCTGTTTCTTCTAAGGAGGATCAGGATAGCTCCAAATGAGATAACAATTATTGCAAGGGCCTCAGGAATGATACTATCATCACCGGTCTGGCGCCTTCTTTCTCCCAATACTTCAGGCAGCTCCTCTACTGCACCAAGCACGCGTCTGCCAAGCTCCCTCATGGCCCCCAGCACTCCCTGTCCTTCACCGGATGGAGCAGAACCTGTCCCGGGATCCGCACCCGGATCTGCAGGAGGCTCGGCTCCGGGAACCGGAGATGGATCAACTGTCTCAGGCTTATAGCTGTTGGCAAAAACTATATCTGCCGGCTTGTCAGACAGCGCTTCATCCGCAGATCCGACCCAAGCTGTATGGGCTATGGCAAGCCCGCCTTCAGATTCAGGCTCATTGATGACCCTTACCAGCAATGTATATACTGTGTCATCGTATTTTACGCCCCTCATCTTCCCCTTGACTTCTCTGAGACTGTAATAGTAGTCTCCCGGCATATCATATACAGCACTGCCAAAATCGGCTACTGCAGACTTTCTGACAGTAATAGTTACTGCAGAAGGATCTTCTAAGGACTCTGTGCTCTCTTCACTTACAGGCAGGGGAGCTTTCCTCGCATCTCTTACAGAGGACAGTTCCTCATCTACAGCAGGGTCCAGCGCTTTCAGTTCTATGGTAAAAGAAGCCGACGAAGGCATGGGACCTGATTTAACAGTCACCTCAGCCTTTATGGACATATCATCTGCAATGGGAGTGTACACAGAAGCTGCATTTGCACAGCCCCCTCTCCCTGTCACGGCCAGGGCTGCCACAAGGGCAGCGGCCGCGATATTTTTGATCCTGCCTAATATATTCTTTTTACTATTTCTGATCTGAGTAAACATCATAGTCTTTATCCTGTGATCCTGATCTGATGATCCTATTCCTATTATCTTATCTCTGTGTCTTCTTTCTCATGAATACAGCTGCAAGAGCGCCTGCTCCGCAAAGCATAGCGATGTAAGGGCCAAACTCTACTACTACGCCGGTAGGAGAGATGCTGTTCTTCTCGTTTACAAATTCAACAGTCACATCCTCATTGCCCATAGTCTGAGCTGTTGTCATGTTACCGTCAAGATCCTGACCATTAACGCTGCAGGAAGAGATATAACCATCCTGGTTAAAGTCATCAGAAGACTCTGCTACAAGATATGTATCTCCATCAGCAAGGTTCTGAACTGTGAGCTTGTCATCGTTCTTTAATTTAAAGGACATAGCCTGACCGGATGTAAGCTTACCATCTGTAACATCCTCCATGTCAGCATCAGCATAATCAATGGTGTACATGTAGGTTGTTCTCTCGCCTTCGTAGCTGACAACAGTGATCTCAAAATCAAAGTACTCGTTCATATCAGCCATGTCACCGGTTACTGTCTTGGTCACATAAAGGTCATTGAACTCATTAAGCGCTTCATCGCCAAGCTCACCGTATGTGTTAACAAAAGTATCATTCTTGTTCTCAGCTGAGCCGGGCTTAACTGCAGCTCCATCTTCGCCGCGCTTAAACATCTCAGCGCCGGATACTTCAAGACCATTATCACCGTTTACTACATAGAGATAGAGATCACGAGCTACTGTATCGAAGTGATAGTGCTTGTCAGCTGTTACATCCTCAGTAACTACATAGTGGTAAATACCGGGCTTTGTGAAAACAGACGCATCATATGTAAGCTCAGGATTGCCGCTCTGCTCAGCGCCCTTCTCATCGCTTAATGCATCAAAGCTTACAGCTGATGCTGTAACTCCGCCTGCAACACCTGCATATACAGGCTGTGCCTGGCCGCCCTCTGAAAGGACAACTGCTGCTTCTCCCTCAAATGCTTCGCCAGCTTCCACTGAGAATGAAAACTCAGCTACAGGTGCATAAGTGTCAGCATCTACATTAAACTCCTTAACAAAAGCGGATCCGTTCTGGGTCTCTGCAAGAGGTGCTGCTGCAGCATTCGCTGTCATTGTCATGGCGCAAGCCATAAGACCTGCTGCTGTGATTGCCATTGTTCTTGTCATTACATTGTTTCTCATTTTTTCCTCCTTAAATTACGCTATATATGCGTGAAAAATAATGTGCTTATTTATTTCATAAGAAGCTGGTGCTTCAGGTGAAACTTATCTCTTTTTCTTAAATCCAAATCCGAAGAGTCCGCCAAGCAGTGCAAGTGCAGAGATTGAAAGGATGATCATGTAGATGTAGTAGTTATTCTCCAGATCAAGGCTGGTTGGAGCGATCAGTCCCTTGTAATTCCTAAAGGTTACTGCATGATCTTCTTCCATGACCTTTGTAACTGCAGGATCTGCCATGTTGGCCAGTGCTTCTTCAGGTACAGAAGACTCTGTCACATTCGTGAGTTCTGTCATAAATACTGATGTCTCATATCCTGAACTAATCTCTCTTACTGTGTATACATACCCCTCAGGGATCTCTATAGCTATGCTCTCTCCACCTGTAAGTCCAAAGCTATACAGGTTATCATCAGCCAAGGGAGCTTCTCCATCTACCTTTACAAGAGAGATGTCTGCTCTCTTTCCTTCCTTCACAGCAGTCATATCCTCATAGAGCTCAAGGGTAAAATCATAAACTGTATCAGCTTCGATCATATTACCCACAGCAAGCTTTGATACTGTCAGTGTCTTGTAAGCATGAGCCTTGTAGATATTTATGAATTCTACAGAAGCATTTCCTCTGTCATCCGTTGTCAGGCTTCCTGTATATACTGTTTCTGAAGCCTTATTTGCAGAGGTCTCGGAGCCGGTCACCAGATTTACACTGTTTAGCTCAAAGGGCCATCCCAGCTCAGTAATGATCTCTTCCTTCACATAATATGTGCTTGAAGGAGCAGGATTAAATCTTGCGCCCTGGGCATCTGCAAAGTATGACCGGGTTGTATAGATATCATCAGTGCCATCTATTAACAGATTGGCAGTTGCAAGTGTACTTGTCATGGAGCTGTCAGCATAAAGGCTCAATCTGACCTCGTAGCCCCCTGCAATCTCTGCCTTAAAGGCTGTGATCTCATCTTCATCCGCCCCATCAAGAAGTCTTACAGTCTTTGCTGCCTGGATCAGTCCTTGTGAATAATAGAGTCTGAGCACCGGTGCGGAGCCGTCAGTTGCTGTTGCTACGAAGAGTCTGGGATCACCATTCTCGTCCAGTCCTCCGTTACCGCTTACTTCCGCTAGTCTGTAGCCGCCGGCAATATAGGATGCATGCTTCCTCGCATATGCCCAGTTATTAGGGAAGTCGCTTCCTGTTTCTGTTTCCAGAAGTCTGCTGTCTGATATTCCTTCTGTTCCAAGTTCGTAATATTCGATGCTGTATGCCATCCTGGCTGATGCTTCCACATCATCCAGAAGGTTACCTACTGTCTTGGCTATGCTGTCATTTATGTGATTATCATCAAATGCTGTAGCACCGGCTGCGAGGAAGAGCCTTGTTACATACTGGCCTTCAGGAACAGTAAAGGAACCTGAATGCTTGGTCCAGTCTTCACAGCTACTGGTTACCTGCCAGATCTTTACCAGATTGTCTCCGTCTGTCAGTTCTCTTTCTTCATTACCGTGAGCACTTGTAAAACCTGCTCTTGCCACCAGACTGTCAACCTGACTCTGTGTATAGTAGGATGATGAAGCCTTATCTGTTGCCATGATCACCACGTACATGGTGTCCTGTGCGTACTCGGTCTTAGTAACATTATTTACATGTGGCTTTAATGTGTAGTTGTAATATGTACTGCCCAACCAACTTGAAGATCTAAGCTTTCTGTATACTCTGGTGCCGTCATTAGATACACTTACCAGCTCTTTTCCGTTTTCAAACTCTGTAAGCTTATCAACCGCTATGGAGCTTACATTTCGGTATTCCGAATCTGTATACCAACCGGACTGGCTTAATGAATAGTAATCAATCTCACTGCTTACTACTGTTTCCTTATGGAGCTTTTCATCATCTTTACCGGCTCTGTGTCTTGCTCTGTGGCTGATAGACCAGTTCAGAGTAGATCCGGGAGCTGTGATCATATCCTGATACAGTGTTCCCGCAGCTTCTGCATTAAGCTCGGCAAAATAGTTATTGCCTTCGCCGCCGTCTGTAGCACCGTGACTGATCCAGCCACTAAGGTCATCAGAATTGTACTTCAGGATTTCTATATCCTGATTAGCATCAGAAGTGATACCTGTAGACTTCCATATAAGTCCCGGTGTTCCATTGGAGAAGTTGTACATAGTGTCACTCTTCTTTACACCATTGGACATATTCTGTTCTTCAAAGCCTACATTCTGAAGCTCTGTATAATAAGGAATCTGATATTCTTCAGAAGTAGCCAGAACTTTCCGGTCATCTCCTGCAGTTCTGATCACCAGCCTGTAGTAGAGCCTGTCAGAACCGGATACTTTCTCATATCCACTGTCTATAGCTGCATTGATGCATGCATAGACCTTATTAGCTACTGCATTAGTATCAGCAGATCCGATCTGAAGAGGATTCTCTGCTTTCTCCAGCTCTTTCCAATTCCTTTCATCAGTAGAAGCCAGGAATCTGACATTTCCGGGAACCGTGTTATCTACTTCTTTCCAGCTGTTTCCGTCTCTGCTGCTCTCCCATACAAACTCCAGTGCTTCATCAGCATCATAATATTCGCTGATATCCGCTCTGAGATTGCCTGCAAATGCTTCCTGAGACTCTGCGATCATATCTTCTACGTAGAGATCTCCCAGACGCTTTACAGTTATATTCAGCTTGTCGCTGCCATAATTAACTGTCGCTGTATATGATGTCTGTGAACTAGCAGGCGCAGACACATCAGCATAGATAAAGCTTACCTGCGCATTTTTACCATTTACGGATACGTTAGTTTTAGGATTGTTATTGCTGTTTCTGGTCCAGTTGTTCTTGGTGGAATCGGATTTGCCATCCAGTCTTGTCAGGATCACATTCTTGTTACTACTTGTCCAGCCACTGTTTCCTGCTGTTCTGTCAACCAGGATCAGTCTCTTTGCAGCGTTCTCTTCCCCTGTAAAATAGACTGTTATATTGTCTCTGTCTGATCCAACCAGGTAGAGATAGAGATCACTTGTGGATAATCCCTGAACCTTATCATTGGTTACCGCATATATGGAGAAGCCTTCTGCTTCAAATACTATGCTGTTATCTTCACTTACTGCTATTTCTACTTCTTCAGCTCCATCGCCTTCATCAGAGATGTGAAAGAGTCTGTCTTCACCATCCAGGAAATCCAGATCATATATCTTATCCAGGAACTCCTCATCAGAGAAGCTATCCAGTACTGATTCATCATCCTTATCTGCAGGTGTGATAGTAACTTCTACCTTATTGTCACTGCCGGGCTGATATTCAATTTCCTTACCCTTAGCATCCTTAAAGCAGATCTTGATATCGTAAGCGTAGATAACTTCCTTATCGCCGCCTTCTTCAAGCTCAGCTTTAACGCTCTCCATCTCTGCATTTCCGGGAACGCTTGCTTTTACATAAGCACCCTTTGGAAGGTAACCCTTGATGCTGATAACCGCACCATCCTGGGCTTTGGCAGATATCTCATTTTCTTCATATCTGTAGAACAGTGCTCTGTAACTTACATCCTTTTCAGGGATCTCAGGAACCAATAAGCTTTCAGATGAGATCTCGTCACCCTCTTCATCGATCCATGCTGTCAGTCCCCATCCAGCAGCTGCGGTGGCCTTGGAACCTTTGACAACTGTCTTGTCCAGAAGCTCTTCGCATTTTGTATCTGCCGCTTTTTTATCAGCAAACTTCAGTGCAGAATCAGTGCTGTCCTCCGCTTTATCAGCGTTTGCATTACCTGTATTGATATTTTCATTTTTAAGAAGACCGGGTATTAGTGTTTTGGTCTTTTTTGATACTTTTGAAGCAGTTGCTTTTTCTACTGCAATTTCAGATACATAAGGGATTCTTATCTTCTCTTCGGTAACGCTTACCTTGCAGGCCTCACCTGCTATATCTGAAGCAGACTTTTCTGTTGCAGCGTCTTCTTCAATCTTATCTTTAACTGCCTTAAGATCTCCCTCTACTACGCTGTAGCTGATCGTTACTTCTTTATAGAGAATCTCGTATTTATCAGAAGCAGGAGCGGGAGCCAGAGGATCTTCTTCATCCTCGATGATAGTGATCTCTTCATCAGCTTCATTATCTTCGAGATTCTCCTCGTCCTCTGAGGATTCCTCTTCTTCTGTTTCTTCTGTAATGTCATCAGCGTTCCCATCAGTTCCTGCAGGCTGATCATCTGTGATAAGATCGCCTGTTTCTTCATCTTCAGAGGTCTGTGACTCATCTGCGTTTTCACCTGTCTCTGCAGGATTCTCTGATGCAGCGTCATCAGCAGGGATCATGTCATTATCTGTATCAGCAGATGTTGTCTCATCATCAGCAGGTTCGGAAGCAAGATCCTCATCAGAGTTATCACAGGCCTCCTGCTCAGCGGATATGCTGCTCTCTTCTTCCTGATAAGTCATAGGTTCAGGCGAAGGCATTGATGATGCTGCCGGATAAACCTCTGTATATTCACCTTCTGTTTCATCAGCATGTGCAGCAAAGCCATAGCCCTGCAGTACACCCATGAACATTGTTGCCGTTAATACAAAGGCCAGGATTTTCTTCTTAGAACTCATTGATCGCATTTTGAACTTCCTCACTAGTTTCTAAAATAAGGCAAAATAAAAAGCCCATGTCCCCTACGCCAGAGCGCCAGGTATATAGGCTTTGTAAAACTGATTTCGTCGTGTTGAAAACTGCTTTCCTCAAAACCTGAATGAATAATATCACAGAGGTTATCACCGAAATCATCATATTTTAATCTATTAATGTATTTTATATTTTTATTTTTGATATCTTTTTATGATTTTTTATTAGGAGTCATCACCTGACGTAGTTCATCCATAAAGGTATTGATATCCTTAAACTCTCTGTAGACAGATGCAAAACGCACATAAGCCACAGGCTCCAAGTCCTTCATCTTGTCCATGACTAGTTCTCCGATCTCTCTGCTGTCAATCTCCTTTTTCTCCATATTGAAGATCTCTGCCTCTACACTGTCAACCAGCTTAGTGATCTGTTCAGCACTAACAGGTCTCTTATGGCAGGCTCTGAGCACTCCGGCCTCAATCTTGGACCTGTCATAGGGCTCTCGATTATTATCCTTCTTGATGACGATAAGTGGAATAGTCTCTACCTTTTCATAGGTGGTAAAACGCTTGCCACAGGAATCGCAGATACGCCTTCTTCTGATAGAAGCATTATCATCTGCCGGTCTTGAATCTATTACTCTTGTATTATCTTCTCCGCAATAAGGACACTTCATGTCATTCCCCCCACAATCTGTAAAATAAGATAAAGCGCTCCAGGAAAAATACCTGAAGCGCTGATTTTATAGGATCACAATATCATTTCTTCTGAAGAAAATCCGGGATCTTCAGAGCTTTCTGCTCTACTGTAGTCTTCAGCGGCCTGTCAAAAGCCCTTGCAGACTGAGACTCAACCTGTATTCCCTGACTGTCAGAAGGTGTCACTGTTGATGTGGCAGTCTGCTGGAAAGTCTGGGGCTGCTGAGGATTAGCAGGATTTACAAAAGGCCTGAGCTGAGGAGCAACTCCTGCAGGTCTTGTGAAAGGCATTCCTGTGCCTCCCATAGGACGCTGAGGCATATTGCCCTGAGGCATAGCAGCCTGAGGTCTTGCCTGATTCATACTCTGTCTGGGAGCAGCAGCTGAAACGCCCTGGCTCTCTATACCTGTAGCAATTACTGTTACAGTACATGTATCAGATTTGGATGAATCATAAACAGTACCGAATATGATATTAGCTCTGTCACCTGCCAGGTTCTGAACATATTCAGCTGCTTCTGAACCATCTGCAAGTGCGATATCACCGGAGATATTGACAATAACATCTGTAGCTCCGGCAATTGTAGTATCAAGAAGAGGAGATTCAACAGCCAGCTTAACAGCATCAGATGCCTTATTGTCTCCGGAACCTGTTCCAATACCGATATGAGCGATACCCTTGCCCTTCATAGCAGTCTGGACATCTGCAAAGTCCAGATTGATAAGTCCGGGTACATTGATCAGATCTGTAATACCTGATACAGCCTGCTGAAGGACTTCATCAGCCTTCTTGAGAGCATCAGGCATAGAAGTACGACGATCCACAATCTGGAGCAGTCTGTCATTAGGTATGATAATAAGTGTATCTACGTTTTGCTTGAGATTCTCGATGCCCATCAGAGCATTCTGCATTCTAGTGCGCGCTTCAAAAGAAAAGGGCTTTGTAACAATACCGACTGTCAGGATGCCCATATCCTTGGCAGCCTTGGCAACTATGGGAGCTGCACCTGTACCTGTTCCGCCTCCCATACCGCAGGTAACGAATACCATATCTGCGCCCTTAATGGAAGCAGTTATATCTTCAAGGCTCTCCTCAGCTGCCTTCTCACCAATCTCAGGCTTGGCACCTGCGCCAAGACCCTTGGTAAGCTTCTCTCCTATCTGCAGGAGCTTGGGTGCCTTGCACATCTGCAGGGCCTGCTTATCAGTGTTCATACCGATAAACTCTACGCCTGCCACGTTCTCGTCCACCATTCTATTCACAGCATTATTGCCTGCTCCACCGACTCCCACTACGATGATCTTGCATGCAGACTCAGCCTCATTCGACTTGATTTCCAGCAAAACAGCCTCCTCCTTTTATCTCCATAGGAGCCCAACCTCCTACTGAATTAACCTTTACATGTATTATATCATACGATTTTTCACCGCTTTTATCAACCGATTTGCTTAAAAAAATACATTATCAGTGTATGTATTATTAGATGAGCCTTCAGAAACACGCATTTTCTGCCTATACCGTTTTAATTTATTGTAGCTTCAAATCTGATTGTCGACGTATTCTCATCCACATCTTCAAGATGAAGAATACCTTTTTTGCCCTCAAGATCCGGAAGCAGGTGAGGAAGCTGTATTATCTTCTCTTCTACCCCAAGGCCCTCTCCCATCACAGCTTCAACATCCCCAAAGTAGAGAGTCACATTATATGAGCTGTCAAAGGAGATCTTATCAGCATCCAGCTTGTATTTGCTAAGAAGCTGTGTAAGATCCAGTATCTGTCCAAATACGCTGTCATTACCCACAGGCAAAGGCTCATACATGACCACAGAGTCAAATTTAAGGCCGCTGACAAGAGGTACACCGTAGAGCAGGTCATCACCTGTCTCCACTATTATCCCTTCCCTGTCAAAATACATATAATGTTCAAGGTACTTAACACACCCGGCAAGTGCCTTTTCAAAAACATGTATACTGATTGTATGATTATTAATTATTTCTACTGTGATCTTTTCCACATAGGGGATATTCTCTATGGCCTTGCCCCTGTATTTCATGGACAAAAAGAGACTATTGTGAGTAAAAGGCCCGCTCATCACAATATCACCTATCTCTTCATTGGTATACCAGCTGTTTCCATCTACATATACATTGTAGACCTTGTACTCTGACCTGACATACATGAGTGCGCCAAAGGCCAGGAGCAACATAACTATAAGGCCGGCCAGTATATAGAGAATAGACTTATTATCTTTTAAGAGCCTCTTTAAGCTCTTTTTTGCTTTTCTCTGAGGTCTCCTGTTCCTTGGCATGGAAGGGCTCTCATCTGCCTTTACAACATTTGCAGCAAGCGCTCCCCTCCTCATTCGCTGCCTTTTCCTGCGCCTTGCAAGTTTCTTTTTTTGATCTGTCTCTCTTCTTACACCCGCCATAGTTAGTGGACCTCGCTTACAGGCGTTCTGAATGCCACGCCGGATGCTATTCCTATCTCTATGAGCTGCATGATGACAGCACTTCCGCCATTACTAAAGAAGGGCAGGGTAATTCCGGTATTGGGTATTGTATTGGTCACAACTGCTATATTCAGTATTACCTGCACAGCAATATGTCCCATAACACCTACCACCAAAAGGGCAGAAAACATATCAGGTGCAGCATCTGCTATGGACCTGAGTCTGTAGATCAGCATTATGAACAGGACAATAATAGCCGCAGCACCAAAGAGTCCCAGTTCCTCACATACTATAGAGAAGATCATATCATTCTGAGCTTCGGGAAGGTAACCCAGCTTTTGCATGCTCTCTCCCAGCCCCTTGCCAAAGAGTCCTCCGGAGCCTATTGCATAAAGAGCCTGCACGGTCTGCATACCCTTACCTGCCGCATAATTCTCAGGATGAAGCCAGGCCAGTATTCTGTTGGAGCGAAAGCCAAGGTCACTGGGCGAAGGCGCATTTACAGCCCTAAATACAGCCAAAAATGCGAGGCCTGCGCCAATGAGCCCCAGAACAACAAATCTCGCATAATTAGGACATGAAACAAAGAGCATGATAAGAGAGATACTGACAATAATAAAAGCAGAGCTCAGGTTTTTGGTCAGACCATAGACAGCTGCGGCAGGTATAAGGGACATGACAAGAGTCAAAACAAATCCTCTTAAGGTAGATACTCGTTTGCCAAGCTCGCTGATAAATCCCGCCAGAGCAATTATCATAAGCGTCTTACTGATCTCTGCAGGCTGTATGGATATTCCTGCCACCCTGACCCACCTGGTAGCACCGTTTGCAGAATAAGCAAAGCTCGTCTTGACCGAAAGCAATATTAATCCAGAAAAAACATAAGCAATACCGGTAAATCTTTTATATACACCATAAGGAATAAAAGTCGTGATAAGCATCATGACAAGGCCTATGGCAGTTGCCTTTAGCTGCTTATAAAAATATGTATTTGAATCACCAAAAGTGATCTTGGATTCATAGGAACTGACTGACAAGAGCATGATCAGTCCAAAGGTCAGCAAAAAGAGGACTATGAGAAATAGTCCGTAATCCGGATAAAATCTCTTTCTGAATCTTTCCTTGACTCTCTGCTTTGCAGCTTCGTCCATAAATAATTCCTCCCCAGTCAAAAAAATATTCTCGGGACTTACTGATCATTTCAGTCCGTTTACATACTCCTTGAACTGACGTCCTCTTACTTCATAGCTGGGGAACATATCCCAGCTGGCACATGCAGGTGATAATAGCACCGCATCTCCGGGCTGAGCATTGGAGGAACAGTATTCAAGAGCTCCCATAAAGCTGTCTTCATGATGGATAGCTGTAAAGCCATGCTTTCTGGCACATGCATCGATCTTATCCGCAGTCTCACCTATGAGAACCAGCTCCTTTACCTTGTCTCCAAAAGCCTCGATCCACTCATCAAAATCTCCGCCCTTGTCATAACCGCCGCCTATCAGATAGGTAGGCTTACTCATAGCCTTGATGCCCTGTATAGCCGCATCAGGATTGGTTCCCTTGGAATCATTATAATAATCCACTCCGTTTTTGGTACCGGAATATTCGATCCTGTGCTCTACAGCCTTAAAAGATCTGATCACCCTAAGGGATACAGACAGGGGCACTCCCGCAGCACAGGCCATAGCCAGCGATGCCATGACATTCTCCACATTGCAGGTACCCACCAGATTCATATCATGGATATCCATGACAGGAGTATCTACCGCTCCTGCAGACAGCATGATGGTATCTCCCTTGAGCCACCATCCATCAGACAGCTGTTCCTGTGAGGAAAAGAATACTACCCTTCCGGGGCACTTATCCGCAAATTCTCTGGTGTAGGGATTATCATAATTCAGAACGCATACGTCTTCCTTGGTCTGTCTGTTGCATATATTCTCTTTGCAGGCTGCATAGTTTTCCATAGTATGATGCCTGTTGAGATGATCCGGTGTGATATTAAGGATAGTCGAGATATGTGCATGGAAATTATCAACTGCTTCTAACTGAAAAGAGCTGATCTCAGCCACTGATACAGCCTTGTCAGTCATGGACAGTGCTTCAAGAGCATAGGAATGGCCAATATTGCCCACCACATATACTTCACTGTTTACCGCCTTCATGATCTCTCCCATAAGGCTGGTGGTGGTAGTCTTGCCATTGGTACCTGTTATCGCGATCAGTTCGCCTTTGGCAAAATTATACGCAAGCTCTATCTCGCTCCATACAGGTATGCCATCCCCTATCAAAGCTGCCATCACAGGAGTCTCCATTGATACTGCAGGGCTTGGCACTACCAGGACTATCTCTTTTTTGATCTCATTAGGAAGCTGACCTATTATGATCTCTACCTTATCTCTGTCATCAGGATCAAGCTTGGACTTTACAGCCTCTACGGTCACCTTTTCATTTTCATCCAGTATTACAGGGAGTGCTCCGCTTTCACACAATAAATGGGCTGAGCCAATCCCGGAGAGTCCGCTTCCTATTACCAGTACTTTCTTACCTTTCAGTTCCATCTCTAACCTCTTTTCATCAAAGCAGCGCTAAAAAACCAAGGAGTGCTGCTATAATTGTCACTGTTGCAAAAGCATTTACCACCTGAGTCTCAGACCATCCACCCTTCTCATAATGATGATGGATGGGAGCCATACGGAATACTCTTTTGCCACCACTTATCTTGAAATATCCAACCTGTATCACTACAGATAATACTTCAACAGCATATATTATACCTACAATAGGGATGAAGAGCTGAAGATGCAGCACATAAGCCATTGCTGTGACAAAGCCTCCTATAGCCAGAGAACCCCCATCACCCATATATACCTTACCGGGATGCACATTGTAATACAGATAACCAAGAAGTGCACCTATCATGGCTGCCGCACAGGGAGCCACACCTGAAGACAAGTGGAGTGCCGCTGCTGCAAAAAATCCAGCACAAACAGCAGTAACAGAAGCGCAAAGGCCGTCTACTCCGTCTGTGAAATTAGTCCCGTTTGTAGTAGCCAGTGCCACCAGGAAAAGGAAAGGGATATTCAGGATACCCAGATCAAGAGTCCTTCCTGCAAAAGGGATCAGCATTTCAAATCCCATATCTGTAAAATTCACAACATATACTGTATAAAGCGCCATGATGAGGAACTGGAAGAGCAGCTTTTGCCATACTCTAAGACCCAGATTCCTGTGCATCACTACTTTGATATAATCATCAGCTACGCCCACCAGATAAAAGCCGCCTGTCAGTATGAGTACTGATACTATCTCACTACTTCTCTTCAGATAGGGAATAGACACAATAAGAAGTGGAAGCAGAAATATGATACCGCCCATAAGAGGCGTACCGGCCTTTTTCTTGTGTGATTCCAGGCCTTCTTCCCTTTCTATATCCTTTATTCCCATCTTCTTCAAAACAGGGATGATAAATCTTCCCGCTATGAGTGCCAGTAGCCATGATGCCACAAGGGGCGCAAATATTGTGGTCAAATATCCATTAGTCATCTGTATTTCCCTCTCCTGCTACAGTATCGGGCAGACTAGAAGCTCCGCCTATTTCATTACCCGTTTCAGGGTCTATAAGATTACCTGTGTTCGGGTCAATATAATACCCTGTTTCAGGATCTACGTCAAAAGTTCTCCAGATCTCCTGCCCGGGCTCAGGAGCCTCTCCTTCGCCTTCCCGGGGATCGGAGTCAGCTCCCTGGTCACTGGCATTATCTGTATCTATGACCACAGCTTCAGATCCCATTCCTTCTACACTGCCATCCAGGCCACCTTCACCGTTTTGCAGCAGCTCGTTTCCATCCAGGATGCCATTTTCAGAATTATTTCCTTCCTCTTCTTCTTTTGCTGCCTTTCTTTCTGCAGCGATACGTTCCTCCTCGGCCTTCTTGTCAAGAAGCTCCTGCTCCTCTGTCTCAGACAAGCCCTCTGTCATAGGAAAATGCAGATAAGGAAGGGCTTCACTCAGGATCCCCCTCACTATCCTTGTAGCAAACTTGGCATCATCCTGATACTGGGTATTGGGCCTGTCTACTACTACGTATATAGCGATCTGAGGATCATCAGCAGGTGCATATCCCATGAACGAAACCACATAATTGGTCTTGTCACGGGGAATAGTCTCAGCTGTACCTGTCTTACCACCTATCATGTAACCTGCAGGCCTTGCGGTCTTACCTGTGCCTTCAGAGCCTGATACTACCTGATTGCAATATTCTCTTACCTTATCCGAAGTGGATTCTGAGATTGTCTGCCTGATCACCCTAGGCTGGATATTCTTGATGGTAGCTCCGCCGGGAGACAGGATCTTGCTGACTACATGAGGCTGGTAATAATATCCGCCGTTTATAAGGGAAGAAAAGGCTGCTATTGTCTCTATCATAGTCACATTAAAGCCCTGACCGAAGGTTCCGGTCGCAAGCTCTGTGGGACCCAGCTTATCAGCACTGTATATCAGATTGGCAGTCCTGGTCTCTCCATAGAGATCTATATTGGTCTTAAGGCCAAAGCCAAAAGCATGCTGATAGTGGGCAAACATCTCAGCACCCATAGCCTGGCCCACCTTCATCAAAGCAACGTTGCAAGATATCTCTATAGACCTTGCTACAGACACTGTTCCGTCACCGTATCTGTTATGACATGATATGTCTCTGTCACCCACATGAAGGGAACCGTTACATTCATAAGACTCATTGCCTGTTATGGCCCCGCCGTCAATAGCCGCAGCCACTGTAAAGGGCTTTGCTACAGATCCGGGCTCATAGGAGGTTGCTATGGTGAAGTTCTTCCAAAGAGAATTGAGATTAGCCATGAGCTGTTTCTTGCTCATGTTCTCAATACTTGCTTCGTTGATATATGCTCCCAGTTCAGAATCAGGATCAGTTTTCTTGCCTTCCTCATCCACCATTCTCATGCCGATGAGAGCATCTGTATCGTACACATCATTCAGGTCAAAATTCGGATAGGAAGCCATGGCCAGTATCTCTCCGTTATTGACATCCATCATGATACAGCCAACATTTTCGGCGCCATTGCCTTCGTGAAAGGCATCACGATACTGTTCATTAAATTGCAATAGCTGTTTCTCCACTATAGTCTGAAGATTACCATCAATAGTAGTAACGATACTATTTCCATCAGTAGCCGGTATCGTAGTCCTCTCCAGATCCATATTGTCATCCAGGTATCCGTACTCTCTTCCTTCTGTTCCTCTTAGCTCCTCCTCATAATACTGCTCCAGGCCGCCCATGCCTCTGCCGTCTCCTGTAGTAAAGCCGATCAGATCACTGGCCATAGAGCCGTTGGGATACTTCCTGATATAGGAATCTTCAAACCAGACGCCCTTGATGAGTTCATTATAATTCTCACCGCCTATCTCCATGAGAGCCATAAAAGGCGCAACTGTATCATAGCTAAGCTCCCTGGCCAGGATACAATAAGCCGATGTAGGATTGTCTTTGATGTAATTTCTGATAAAAGTAGGATCAAGGTCAAAATGATGTACCAGAGCCGCTATAGTAGGCTCTATTGCCTCCTTGGTCTGAGTAAGGACGCGGACATCCAGGATCACATTATAGACCTTTTCGCTGACTGCCAGCACCGTTCCGTTCCTGTCTGTTATGGAGCCTCTTCTGTAGGCTATTGATATGGAATCATAAGCCCTCTGCGCCAGCACCTGCTTTTGATATTCCTCTTCATTATTGAGTATTATGGATAAAAGCCTTGCTCCCAGTCCTCCAAAGAGCATTAGCAGGATCACAAAGAGCACTCCCAGTTTTCTGCGCATCCTTGCCGTAAATTTCTGAACCTTTTTCCTTTTCTCCATCCCCTACCTCTTTTTTATCAGTAAAAAATTTGCCGGCTATATATTTCAGCCGGCATTAATAGTCACATACTATTCAAATACGATAAAAGAAGCCCCAGTCTCAATTTCCGGGTATAGCACTGTTTTGGCGAACGTAATCCTCTCCGCCGCCATCGCTGTACTTGATGATCTGGTCTTCACTTGCGTACTGCATGCCGTAATCATAAATAGCGGTATTCTTGATCTCGTCAAGATCGATACTGCTAACCGCCTTATTATACTCCTCATCATTGGACTGTTTCAAATCATTCAGTCTGCTCTCAAGAACAGCGATCTCATTAATGCTCTCTGTAATCCCGGATCTAAGGGAAATATACCAGGTAAGAACAGCTATCATAGCAAAGAGCATCACACACAAAAAGGCAAGATATGTGCCTGATACAGCATTTCTCTTTCTGCCTCTTTTTGGGTGCGCAACTCTTAAACCCTCTCTGTCATCCAAAGCGGGCATAAGCTGTGATCTTAATGTATTACCTTCTACAAAAATTGTATTGCCATAGCGATCATATGTTCTTACGTTCATGATGATCCTCCTGTCTTCTCAAATACTCTGAGCTTGGCACTGGCAGATCTTGAATTGGCTTCAAGTTCTTCCCTGGATGGAAGTATTGGTTTCCTGCTCAGTACTTTGCCCTTTGATATCTTGCCGCACACACACACCGGAAATTCCGGAGGGCATGTACAAGGATTCTCATTTCTTTTGAATCCGCTCTTTACTATCCTGTCTTCCAATGAATGGAAGGTGATGATGCAGAGCCTTCCTCCGGGATTTAGAAAATCTATCATCCCATCCAGGGAATCACTGAGTACATCAAGTTCTCTGTTGCAGGCTATCCTTATAGCCTGAAATGTTCTCTTACTGGGATTGCCGCCTCTGGTCCTCATCTTGGCCGGTATAGCCTCATGTACTATCCTGTCCAGCTCTAGTGTGGTCTCTATGGGCTTTTTCTCCCTTTCCATGCAAATGTGCTTTGCTATATTTCTGGCGAAACCATCTTCGCCGTAATCTCTGATTATGTGATAGAGCTCCTCCAAGGGCCATTCGTTAACAATCTCTCTGGCTGTGAGCTCCTGTCTCTGATCCATCCTCATATCAAGAGGAGCGTCATTATTATAAGAAAAGCCCCTTGCGGCATCATCAAG
The DNA here is from genome assembly GCF_000424585.1 of Butyrivibrio sp. MC2013. GTDB lineage: Bacteria > Bacillota > Clostridia > Lachnospirales > Lachnospiraceae > Butyrivibrio. The sequence goes on along the minus strand of NZ_KE384212.1, from coordinate 1,434 downwards.
CTGCCATGAAGATACACCCAGATCAATGAGTATACCGTCTACCCCTGTAACGCCCAGCTCCCTTAGCCTACGGACTGCATTCTCGTAATTGTCTCTGATGATAGTGACTCTGTCCTTAAAGTCCTCAAGTCTCTTGCTGGCAGCAGCTATTGCATCTGCATCCTGATCTACTCCGTATAGATGTCCACCCTCTGTAAGTCTTGAAGCTATCTGATAGGAATGACCGCCGCCTCCCAGAGTAAAATCCGCATAGATACCATCTGCTTTGATATTAAGATTATCAATGCATTCATTTAACAAAACAGATACATGTGCGAATTCCATTTGATTCCTCCGTGACAAGATCAAAACCTGAGTCCCAGGTCACCCATATTCTCAGCAATGCTGTCTATATCATCATCACTGTTAAACTCTTCATATTTCACAGGATCCCATATCTCAGCATGATTACCCATTCCTACAATCACTGCTTCCTTGGATAGTCCTGCAAATTCCAGTAGCTTGGCTGGCAAGAGAATCCTGCCCTGCTTATCAAACTCTGTTGTAAGAGCACTTCCCAGAAAGAATCTCTGAACCTTTCTGGCTGCAGCGTTTGTGGCTGCAGGAAGTGCCTGAAGCCGGCCCGCGAAGTCCTCCCAGCTGTCTTCGGGATACAGCAGAAGACACCCGTCCAGTCCCTTGGTCACGGCAAATTCATCGCCGAGCTCCTCCCGGATCCTGGATGGGATGATCAGTCTTCCCTTAGCATCAATTGAATGACTGTATTCACCCGTTAACATTTGTTTTCACATACCTCGCGCGCTCTGGCAAAATCCAGGCCTTCCTTGCCCTAGTGGGTGATTTACCATTTTCCACCACAAATCACCACTTTTCACCACCTGATTTGATTTTATACCCATTTTCCTCCATCTGCAAGTGTCTAAAAGCCATTTAAGCACATGAAAAAAGCGCTTTGGCAAGCCTCCAAAGCGCTTTTCATACATTATCTTGTAGTAAGCCCTAAAGCAAATACAAGATTTGCAAATACAAAGCAAATGTAAATACAATAATTATTTTTTTAAAAATTCTGCAGAAGAATCGTTACTGTTCAGACCCTAACTTGACATTCTAACCTAACGATAAAAATACATATGAAAATTTGAGAAAACCCAGAAAAAATCTAACTTTTTTGGGTTTTTCTATTGCATTTTACATCGTTATGATATATAATATAAACGTAACGATGTTACAGAAAGGAGCACCCCCATGGGAATAATAAAACAACTTGATAAACGAACAGGAATAACCTATGTCTACGAATCCAAGGCATACTGGGACAAAGAAAAACAGCAGAGCCGGGCCAAGCGTACTCTTATCGGAAAGATAGATCCTGAGACGGGTGAGATGATTCCGACAGATGGGAGACACAGAAAAACTGAAGCTGCACAGGAAAAA
>NZ_AUKE01000015.1 GCF_000424585.1 Butyrivibrio sp. MC2013 | reverse complement strand
GGGTCCATCTCGTACCGATAAATCTTTTCACACTGTTTCATGCGAAACCGTGCGCTTATGCGGTATTATCAGTCGTTTCCAACTGCTATCCCCCAGTACGAGGCAGGTTACCCACGCGTTACTCACCCGTCCGCCACTAAGTTACTCAAGATTCTGCCGAAGCTTCATCAGCGAGCAACTCCGTTCGACTTGCATGTGTTAGGCACGCCGCCAGCGTTCATCCTGAGCCAGGATCGAACTCTCACTTTAAAATTCGATTCGGTTCAGAATTACACTAGCTGTAATTCTGCTTTCCGTTTACTTTTGGTTTGGTTCTCTGAAAATAACTTTGCTTCTTATTAGAAGCTTGGAATCTTCAGGGTTGCATTGCTGTTCAGTTGTCAAAGTTCATTCTGTTAAGCTTTGTCTTGGCTCTTGTTTCTCGTGAGCCGCAACGTATTTTATCTTAACTCATTTCGTTCTTGTTGTCAAGAACTTTTTTAATCATTTTTTGTTCTTTTTTGAAGAACAATCGCTCTGAAATCCAGCACGGATGCGGCCTCAAAGGGTCCTGCGTCGTTGCCGTTTCATCAGCAGCGAAAATGATTATATCTCGGTGTGAACTTCATGTCAACACCTTTTTTAAATTTTTTCGATCTCCCTGTTTTATCGGGATAAAAAAGAGAATCTTGTATTCTCAAGATTCCCTTTCCAGCTATACGCCATGATCGAAAAACGGAGAAAGCGGGATTTGAACCCGCGCGCCGGTTGCCCGGCCTACACCCTTAGCAGGGGCGCCTCTTCAGCCACTTGAGTATTTCTCCATGCCTGAATAACCACTACCAAACGGTATATTCATTTATAACCATACGCTACGATCAAGTGCTCATCACTTGTCCGTGACGCAAAAATTATTATACAGAAGCCTCTCCCGCTTTGTCAATCCATTTTCTGCATATTATTAAGATATTAACTGTTTTTACAAGTTTTCCCTCAGAACTTTAGTCTTGCACACAGGTTCCTGAGCTGTTCATCATCCGGTTCTGTAGGTTTCCAGAGAATCCTCTGATCATCACTCTCATATCTGGGGATCACATGAAGATGGAAATGCATAACTGTCTGACCTGCAACGCTTCCATTATTCTGGACCAGATTAAGACCATCGCAGCCAAGCACATCTTTCATTCTCTGAGCCAGCTTCTTGGCCAGGGGGAGCACCTTTGCAGCCGTTTCATCAGGAAGATCCAAAAGGTTCCTGCTGTGATCCTTGGGCAGTATAAGTGCATGTCCTGCTGTGGCAGGTCCATTATCAAGTATAACCTTAAAGTCATCATCTTCATAGATTGCATTGGTAGGAATATCTCCCCCGGCCAGCTTACAGAAAATACAATTTGCGTCTTTCATAACAGTATACATCCTCCTCGATCAATTAGATTCACCCTTAAATACAAAGATCTGATCAAGCCCTCTAAGAAGCTTGAAATCGCCCTTCATTTTCATATTACCTGCCATAAAGGCTCTCTGAAAGGTCATCCTGCCGGATACTATATCATCAAGCGTGTCTCTTGTCATCTGCATCGCAACATCCAGCTCAGCATCCCCTGCCGCTGCTTGTATGCCAAGAGCGGTTCCTGCTGCTTTTATTATTATGGTTTTCATACCGGGTCTGTCGCTTACGGTAATACCATAGCTGCCATGTACATCCTTGTTTGGACTGAAGGCTTCCTTAAACAGATTTATATAGTTTTCTTCCTTGCCCAGATTCTCATCTTCCTTGAGCTTGTCCCTGAAAATAGACGACAGCTCCCTGATATCCGCTTTCTGCGTCTCTACATATTTCTCATCAGATACATAATGCGAAAGCTGTTCGGATTCCTGAGGAGTAAGGTCCTGACTCCTTGTGAGGGATACCTTCTGCTTGACAACCTGATTACTTGTAGGAAGGCCGGGCATCTTCTGGGATATTGTCCTATAGAAGTTTTCAGCCTTCTTTTCAAGCAGGCGCTTGTACTCCGCATTCTTATCAAATATAGACGTATCTGCTATATATCCGCATATCCCATCGCACAAAAGACCTCCAAGGATCTCCCAGGCAGTTTCAAGAGAAGTGACTCCATCTCGCTCACCATAGGTAGTGGACATGACAACAGGCATCATATAGAGGCTTGCTATCTTAGCCTTGTCCGTATACAGCCAGCACGCATCCAGAAACTGCATCATATATCCGCCTATACCATACCACTCAACTGTTGAAGCCAGTATGATACCGTCGGCATCCTTTATAGTATTGGAAAGCGTGGTGATATTCTGCTCGAAAAGCTTGTATGTTGTTACCTGAACATTCAGTTCTTTAAGAACCTCTGCCATCCTGTCTACAACATAGAGAGACGGATCGTCTACTATCCCGCGACCGCCATAATATATGTTTATCTTCATGAGCTGCTCCCCCGGATCATTCCCATAACTCACGAGTAACCGTCTTCACCAATCTCATAGATAGACATTGATCCTATAAAACGCATAGATCCTGTCCACTAATATCATATCATATTTTATGCCATACTCGAAAGATATGTTAGCTATGCTTCCCGTCCGCTCCAAAAGATAATTCTGTCACATTCCCTGTCCCTATCAAAATACTTGTATGCCATGCTTTATCCCAGTTCAAATGCAATATCAGCTATGCGTATCTCGTCACCGGGTACAATACGCGCGGCCTCCTGCACCTGCAGCCTCTTGCCATTCCTATAGCTGCCATTTGTAGAGCCAAGGTCAGTGATATTCAGCTCCCCTTTGGAATCCCTGCTGATCCTGGCATGGATCCTGCTCACCTGGCCAAAAGGCAGGCAATAATCCACTCCCCCTTCCATCTTGCCAATAGTAAGCGGCAATCTGTCCAAGTTTATTCGGATACAGCGGTCAAGCCCCTTGCTATATAGGCAGCCCTGTTGTACAGGAGCAATATTCAAGCAGGTAGTAGCAGCATCCTCTTCTTCAACAGAGCCGGCAGGCCGCCCTGTATCCATAGCAGGCTGCAGATCCATAGAGGTCATACGCACGGCTGCAGGGTGACTAGCAATGTGATCTGCAGAAGCCGCCTGCATTGCAGGCACATTTACCGGAGAAAGAGACGGTTGAGGTCCTTTTCTCCTGATGCCTGCAGGGATCCTCTCCTTTTTGGCTTCAGGATCTTTACCGGAAACTGCTGCCCTTATACCCATAGCCAGCATCAAAGCAGAAGCTATGGCTGTAGCCCCCATAACCACCAGAGACAAAATGTTTTCCCTCTGAGATAAAATATAATTTGTTCTTATATAAAAGCCTGCAGCGGATATGAGCAGGGCACAAAGAGAATATATAAACCAGCTTGTCGGCCTTAGGTCTCCCGTATCCTCCTCATCCATTTCATATATGGACCTTCGTGCAGCGGCATTATTGTCTTTTTTTGAGGCTGCCCTCAGCTGCTCATCTGCCGCTTCTCTGCCAGATAAACCAGGCTCTCTAAGGTGCGACGCTTCAGAAATATCTATTTTATCCAGCTGCGATCCTTTACCATTTAATGCTTTAGCGGGAGTTGCAGAAGGAAAAGCCCCACGCACAGGTTCAACCACCATGTCGGAAGGAGCTTCTTCCATACCCATTTGAAGCTTCTTTCTGATATGCTCTGCAAGAGCTGACAGCTGCCAGCCGCCCTCACACAAGAGCTGGTCAAATTCATAGAGCAGATTGACCAGTTCTCTATCCTCTCTGTCTGCAAGATCTATAAGGAGCTCGCCAAAAGAAGCCATATCAGCATCCTCATCAGCATCCGGGCAGCAAATAAATCTATATCTGCCATCCATAAGGCTTATAAGCACATTCTCCCTTGTAAGGATGAGCCAGTCTTCTTCCAGCAGGTACTGCCTCATATCTTTGCAGGTATCAGCCAGATCTCCCAAAAAGGCTATATAATCCTCCCTCTTCATCTTACCGGGATAATATCTGTCATAAATGCTCCTACAGGAATCTGCCTTGTAATAAAGATATGAAAGCCCATTTATCTGTCTGATACTGCAAGGCATAAGTCCGGGAGCGTTTTGTGCTTCCAGCATCCGGTACCTGTAGTCCGAAGCCTTTATATCTTCTTTTTCCAATACTATATAATTATGCGAAAGATCTTTTTCATAACGAATCTGCATTTGTAGCCTCCAATGCCATTCTGGCTATATCAACAATCCTGGTTGTCATACGTATGCGCCTTTTGGGATCAAGATATGAAGCTTCCCAGGAAGCAGATGATCCCCAGCTTCCAAAATATCCAACATCTCCGTGCCTGTACCAGCCATGAAAGGCAGATGTGGACAAGGTCACTCTCACTGTCTTTGCTGAGCTGTCCACTGTCACATCTTCCACAGATGGCTTTCTGTTTCCCATATACTGACTGCCAAACTGTTCGTCGGCCCGCTCTCTAGCATATGCACCGGGATCCTCCTCTGACAGGATGACTCCCCTGTATGCGAGAAGGTATGCATCCTGAGAGAGCAAAGCCCTTCCATAGAGCATAAAGGCAAAATGAGCGATCAAAGAGATAGTCACGAATATGATGGGCATAAGGAGGGACAGCTCCACTGTATAATAGGCTCCCAGCCTTCTGTCAGAAGATAGTAAAAACATAGATACCTCCCATTCCTGCTGCCAGAAAAGGCAAAAAAGGCAACCTGGTATTCCTGCCAGCCTTTCTAAGCAGCAGCAATACTGCAGAAAAGGCACCTGCCAGAAAAAAGCCTGCGCAGCTTCCCAGCGCAACATTCATAAGACCAAAGACAGGCCCGCAAAAGAGTATCATCCATCCGTCGCCATATCCTATTTTCTGTCCTGTGACAAAGGCCACAAACAAAATGGCAAGTCCCGGCAAGAGCTCAAAGAAGACCATGGGAAGGGGTAGTCCTGCCGCAATCCTTACAAGAGCCGATACAGCTGCTATCGCAGCTCCCATCCCAAGATACAGCCCTGTAACAGAGCGCTTTTTTATATCTATCACCGCTCCCGCAACAAGATAGACCAGCATGATCATCGATATGACCGTTATGGCATTTTGGATCGATATACTCATTTCATTACCTCCAGATAATTATTCATTGATTCATCCTCCGCATTTAGAGCAGGGGCCTCTCATAGACTCCATAGCCTGACTGATGGGTATAGCAGTAACATTTCTGTATAGAGCAGAGCATCTGACAGAGGAATGGTACCTGGTACCGTAGCTCGTATAATACACTACGCTCCCTCCGCCGCCGCACCTGTCACATGGATAGTATTTATGGCCATCTGCGCTTCTCATATTCTCTATCTGATCCTTGCTGCAGGAGGCCGTCTCATGGTATAGATGTGTGCAATACTTGTCCCCATGATATACATGCTCCTCATCCTCTCCGCATATGTAGACCATACGCTCTGCATCTTCTCTTCCATCAAGGCCGCTGTCCATATCAAAGCCGGTCCAGTCATGGCCCATATAGGGGATCTGATTATTGAAATGAAAGCTACCCCAGGATGGAGCAAAGTAGGGTCTTGTCCTATATGCGATCTTAAAAGAGATCAGCCCTCCCACAGCTGCATCCGAAGGATATACAATAAATCCGTTTTCCAAGAGAGGCGATTCCAATATCCCGGAGCCGCTAAGGTATTGTCTGATCATGCCATTTATGGCAGTGACAGACAATAGATTAGTAAAGTACTCTTCTGACGAGCCCTCACCAGCGGGGAGATCTATGCCTGTAATATCCGTGCCTTCATCTATAGCCAGCCCTGCTTCATATCTTAAAAGAGCGATCCTTTGCCCTTCCTGGTGCGCAGCTATCTCAAAAGCGTTCTGGATCCTGAGCATGTCGAATACCGACAATATAATGGCAAAAAATATCAGAAAGAAGGGAAGGACAAGAGCTGCTTCAAGAGTAATTGCCGCCTTGCATGATGATTGTCTTTTATCCATACAAACTTCCTACTCCTTAACAAAAGTAAAATCTCTTACCACCGTTGTATCCAAACCGGATCCCCCCGCAAAGACCACCTGCAGACCAAAGCTTTCTATACAGTCATCAAGTCTGAACTTCTCATAGCCTGCTTTCCTGATATCCAGCTCCATGATATCCATAGCCCTCTTTATAAGTGCACTGGTCCCAAGGGTCTGCCTGAGACTGATCATGACCCTTAGATAGCCCTTGTAATCAAGACCCGCAGCATTACTGCCCATGCTCCCTGATGCGATGGAGTCTATATCCGTTTTCCAGGATGATGGATCCTTGAGAACGGGCACCTTGCCGCCACTCATCAGTATGGACACATCATTTCTGGCTTCTATAAAGCCCCATATTATAGCAAGGACTCCTACTATTACTTCATACAAGGGAAGTGCCACGGGGAATATCCCGCATATGGATTCTGCGATACTGTTGACAACAGTGTTGGGCTCTGTGCCAACCTGCAGGACATATAGAAAATCTATGACCATCCTCATAGTGAGCAGCCACATTACAACCTTTGAGAGATTCTTAATATCCGAGTTTTTTTGCCCTATAAGATATTCAATCTCATAGGCCATATGAGAATTATCCTTCTCATCTCCATAGCAGCCCAGCTTCTCAAATATATATTCATTCAAAAGAAGCTTTTCTCCCCAGCTGACATTTATGGAAGGGTCCACTCCCAGGCCCTTTCTGTTGTCTCGTCCACTGTATACGGAAGACTCGTCAAAGCTGGCCCTGGACAAGGACGAGGTATCAGATACTACCATACTCAGTATGATCCCCGCCTTTTCTTCCTTGCTCTTGCCCTTTAAACCTTCAAGACTGCCCAGGCCATCGCCCGGGAGCTGATCTCTGACATCTCCTGCTCCCAGGCCGCCTGTATCTACATCGGAGTGGCTGTCAAACACTTCAGACACTCTTCCAAAATTATCTATGGCAAAATCCAATATGGGATTATCTTCGCTTGTAGCATCAAAACCATCTGCGACCTGACCTGCCAGAATCCCTTCAGCTTCTGCTGTCTGCGCTCCCATAGAAGAAACTGCCGCTTCCAAAGGCTCTGATTCCATATATTCCAGGATCTGCCTCTGCATGACTTGTGTATTGCAATCCGTTGCCAGAGTGTAATGAGTAAGAAGATTCTCTGTAACAGACAGCTCTGAATAATTAGTCATATTCAGGAGGCTCCCTGCCAGGTCAGAGCCGGTATTACCCTCTAAATAATAGGATATGCGGTCTTCCAGATTACCTGCTCCGCCATAACCCAGATTATAGGCAGTATCTACAAACAACAGCCCGTACTGCTTTCTCAGCTCTTTATTGTATTCACCAAGGACCGCATTACCTGCTATGTCAGTGACAAGCTCTGCCTTCATTCGTTCGGCATGAACCCTGGCGCCCCAAAAGAGCGCCAGTACAAAAGATAACAAAAGGGGCAATATCAGTGCCAGATATACGGTAAGGACCGCTTTTCGTCTGTTATTCATGCCACCCACCAAAAGATCATTCTACAGTGATCTTGTCAGCGCCGCTGGAGATGGTATTCATAACAGAGCTCAGGACAGCCTTGATACCGCTTCTGAAGATCACTACCAGTGAGATCAGGACCACGATGAGAAGCACCATCTCGATAGTTCCCATACCTGCGTTATCATCCTTTAAGTCTGCGCATCCGTTCATCCACAGAGCCAGCTTGTTTTCTGCTCCGATCCTGATTCCGTTCACTTTCTTTGCAACCTTGCTCATTGTGTTTCTCATTTTTTCTTCTCCTTTTTTGTGTAAAATATTGTTTTATTTGATAATCAGATACTGCTTTAGAAACTACTAAATGCAGGTATCATGATTATTACCATGATCAGTGCCAGCATCAGCATCATGGGCGGAAGGAGCCTTGTGGCCATCTTCTCACCTGCTTTTCTGGCTATACTCATTCTTTCTTCCTCTGCTTTGACGGATTCTGACCGCAAAAGAACCAGAAGACTACTGTTACCTTTTCTAAGATTCTGTGTTAAGAGGCTTACCAGCCTTGTATATGGAACGCATCTGCATCTGAGGCCGAACATATCATATGCAGCCTCCTCCGCCGATCCGGTTTTTATCTGATTGACCATTATCCTGATCTCATCCATGGCATAGGATTTTCTCCCGCCTTTCTTTAATGATTCATCATATTCAGCTGCCAGCTTTTCAAATATGGCTCTCACAGTCATCCCTGCCCCGAGGTAAAGGACCAGCTTGGATACTATCTGAGGGTAGGCAGCTATCATCTCCTCTTCCCTCTTTTTGACGCTCTCCTTAAGCTGCTCATCCTTGACATAATAGAGGCATATCCCAGCCATAAAGAGCAGTATAAATACTACTGGACTGTTATCTGTGACCTGCCTTTGCCAGCTGATCCTGCTGCCCTTGTAATAACGGGGAAGCTCCTGGTATTCATCAGTCCTGCTCTCATCCCCGGCCTGGCTTATAAGCTCCTTCATCTCCCTGTCTGTCAATTCAGCCTCAGAGAGCTCTGGTGATAGGACCATGACAGGGATCTCCTGCTCCCAGACCATATCCTGGGCAGAATATCTCGCTGTAAGGATCACGCTGCCTTGCATTCCCTCCATATCATCGTTGTGCACATGGCCGTCGCTATCAAGAAGCTCATAATCACTGCTGTTCCAACTTATGCTAAAGGGATATCCCTCTGCTCTTGTTATAAGCTTCAAATCCTGCCTGACCTTGTCAAGGCTCTCATTTGATCCCAGGATCAGTTCGCTTATCTCCCCGGCCAGCTTCTCCTGCATGCTGCCAAGCTCCTCATCGGTGTAGAGCCTGGCATCCACGGTGATTTCATAGCTTCCTATGATCCTTCCGTTTTCGTCACTGGCTTCAAGCTTCTCATGTCCGGAGCTCCCTCCATATCCACTTCTCATGATGCGGTCCTCTTCTTCAAGTCTCCCGGCACTCTGATTGGAAAATGATGCCAAGATGGCCAGGAATGCCGCAGCCATTATGACAATGAGGCTGACAGCAGTCTTTCTGATGTAGTACTCTGCTGCCTGCTCTTCGCCCCTGCCCTGAGGCCTTATGGTAGTCAGGTCATTTTGGATCCCTGCTATCTCAAGAGCCTTTCTCTTCCTGAGAACCTTTCTGTAGAAGAGGCCTCCAATCCTCCAAAAGAATCTCTCTATAGCAGAGCCCTCCATGCCTTCAGGCAAGACTTCCCTAACAGACACAAGGCCTGCTGCCAGGACCAGGATGAGGACTCCTGCATATATGTATATTCCTCTCATCTCTCCTCCCTTATATATCAAGCTGTATGATCTTCTCGATCCAGACATAGCCTGTTATGTACACTCCAAGGCAGGCAGTCATCACCGCGATGCCAAAGAGATTATGATACAGAGGATCAAAGAAACCCGGATTGGAGATACTGACGTAAAAGAGTATAGCCATGGGTATGACTTCCATGATCCTGGCCTCCATCTTGCCTGCAGATGTGATGATATCTATCTCCCTTTCCACTTCCGTCCTGTTACCGATCTGGCTGACCGTGGCTTCCAGCATGGCAGTCATATTGCCGCCGCTTTTCTTTGCAACTGCAAATACAGATGCAAATTCCTCGATATGCTTGTTCATGGTCCTCTCTCCCATATCAGCAAGGAGCTTTTCAATCACAATATTATTTCTAAGTCCCTTCTCTATCCTCCTAAGCTCCCTGCATATAGGAGACTGTTCACCGTAGAGCCTTGTCATGTCTCCATATGCTGATACAAAAGAATTTTCAATGGAATAGCCTGCTTTCTGGCTGGTAGATACGGATATAAGCGCATCTCTGAACTGCCTTCCTATCTCATGGTTCTCCCTTAAGATCCTCTCCCTGCGCATCTTTTCGTGAAAAGGGATGACAAGAGGTAATAGCAGGACAGCCACCATGACATTCCTGTAAAAGAGCCAGGACAAGGCAAGGACGATACCAAGTCCCAAAAATATATGGGGCAGATCTTCCCTTACAGGCATATGAAAATCAAAGTTTTTGAAGGATTTCCAAATGAATGATCCTTCTTTTTCTTTCTTCTTACTTTTAGCTTTCTCATGGGACAAGCCAGCCCCTGTTAGCCATTTACCTGTATTCATACAGTCTCCTCCGACGGAAGCCTAAGACCGGCAGCAATGAGCTTGTCCCTGCTAATAAGGCTCCCGGTCCTTCTCCAGCTTCCAATGACTCTTCCCTGCTCCTCACCTTCTTCCTCAAATCTGTATAGGGGATTGAGAATGATCTCCCCGCTATCCCGGTCTATATCCCCCGTAACTTCACATACTTCCAAAAGCTTCCTTGAGCGGTCTCTGAGTCTTCCAAGATGTACTATGAGGTCAATACCCGAAGACAGCTGTCTCCTGATAGCAGGCAGCGGCAGGTCCATAGCCATAAGGATCATGGTCTCAAGTCTGGAGAGCATATCCCTGGCGCTGTTTGCATGACCTGTGGACATGGAACCGTCATGTCCTGTATTCATAGCCTGTATCATATCGAGAGCCTCTCCCCCTCTGACTTCACCTACTACGATCCTGTCAGGCCTCATACGAAGAGATGACTTTATAAGATCTCTGATACTGATCTCATTGCAGCCCTCCACATTGGCATTTCTTGACTCCATTTTGACTATGTTGGGAATATGCAGGATCTGAAGCTCTGCATTGTCTTCGATGGTGATGACGCGCTCTGAACCCGGTATATAATCGGACAGCGCATTTAGAAAAGTAGTCTTCCCTGACCCGGTTCCCCCGCTTATAAAAATGTTGTAGCCTGCCTCCACCAGGGCCGCAAGGTCCCTGACTATCTCCTCCGGCACAGAACCAAAGCTCATAAGCTTTCGCATATTTATAGGTTCATCCGGAAAGCGTCTGATGGTCACTATGGGTCCATTAAGAGCAATAGGCGGAAGCACGATGTTAACTCTGGCTCCGTTTGCCAATCTGGCATCCACTATGGGAGATGCTTCATTTACTACCCTGTTGCAGCCTGCGCAGATCTTCTGGACTATATCCTGGAGCTTTGCCTCTGATTCAAACTTCATATCATACTTCATAAGGCGTCCTGCCCTTTCTATGAAGATATCATCCGGGCCGTTTATCATGATCTCCGTAACAGTTTTGTCATCCACCAGCTCCTGGAGTATGTCCAGCTTTCTCATAGAATGAAAGAGGTCCAGGCGGAGCTTTTGTCTGTCAGAAAGAGAATACACAGCATCCCTGTCAGAGATTATCTCATTGTCTATCATCTCAAGGATCTGTTCATCGCTGTAATCCACAGTAAGATCCATCTTCAGCATGAGCTTTTCTTTTATGCTTTTCTTCTTATCTTCAAGAGCTGAGTGCATCTTTGCTCATCCTTTCCCCGGACATATTCCAAACGGCTGCCGCAAAGGCTTCACCCCCTGCTGCCGGATCAGATAGGGGATACTCATATACCATAGTCTTGTCAATTACCTCTCCGTGTCCTGTCAGCCTCATGGCCCTGGTATATGCAGACATCTTGGCAGTCTGTACAGGGTCATCTATATTTGCTGTAAAGACATGGTCTGCTCTGTCCAGGATCAGGGTAAAAGCTTCTGTGATCTCAGACAGATCTATTATCAGGTTGTCATAATCCGTATCCTTGTCTATGGCTTCTATCAGCCTTATCCACTCCTCCGGGGCCACGCCCTTAACAGCCAGAAAAGATCTTGCAGGAAGCAGATAGTCATAGCTTCCCATGTGCTTTACAGCTCTCTGTAGATAGAGACCCAGCCTTCCGGGATCATTTTCAAAAAAATACAATATATCCTGCAGATCCCTGTCGGTATTATCTACTTCCAGATCCCCTGCAAATGTTTCAAGGCTCATGACCAGCGTCTTCTTCTCCCTTCCAAGATGAGCTGCAAGGCCGTGTACAAATGAGCTCTGTCCGCTCCTCTTCACCGGCGAATAAGCACATATGAGCTCCAGCCTTCCGTCCCTTGCAGCCCCGCCGCATATTGTATCTGTATGCTCAAGAGATATGGCCAGGATCTTTCTGACCAGGGCGTCCATGGACTGATACTTTCCAGTCCCTGTCATATACACACCTTCCGTGCATATATCATACTTTCCGCTGTCGTCTCCATCCTCCTCAAGGATCAGTATCCTGTCAAAAGGACATCTTGTGCAGTTTTTATAAGCAGACTCGCTTATTATCAAAAGCGCGGCATTATTTACCAGCTCATCCGGAGCCTCCTGCAAGTTGTCTGTATCTGTATAGTCACAGATAGTAAATGGGATAGTTAAATTATTCCTAAGGTACTCATCCAGACGAAAAATATATTTTTCATCCGTGTCGCAGAGAACCAGGGTGTTTCTTTGATCCATCACAAAACCTATTTGAATCCTTTCATTGCAATCACGATCATTTTGCATCTTTATGCATAATAAAAGGGCATAAGGGCGCAAAAAATAAACTTATGTCATTCAATTAACTCACATTGGAATCAACTGGCAAAGAACTTTGTCAGTCCACACAACTGAAGGTTGTGCGTCGGTATCCTGCCGACGAAAAGAATCATATCAGACAATATGATATTTGGCAAGCACGAATATATGATTAATTACTAACGTTAATACGAAAATGTCTATTCATGCATAAAACTTGATATAATGCATATTTTCTGGAAGAGCTCATCTATTAACATCAAAAAGAGCTTCCCTAGACAAGTAATTGTCTCAGAAAGCTCTGTTATTTCGCATAATATCACAGCCTGGCACAATATTGTCTGACTATAATACATACATGCCGGCATTCCGGCCATGGTCCTGCGCAGATAGGCCAGGTTCTATGCGTTATAGCCCCTGCTCAGGTATGGATCCTGCACAGACTCATTAAGGCTCCCCGGCCCATAGGTAAGGCCCGCATATACTTCCTGGGCACCACTTACAAGAGGCGGCTCATCTGTCCTTTGCTCCAGTTCCCTGTAGCAGTCCCTCATCTTAAGGAATATGCCGCGGATAGAATCCAGGGATTCACGCTTGCCCCTGATATCAACCTTGATCAGTTCTCTTTTGGCAAAGATATAGAGCTGCAGGAAATTATCTGCTACCTCCACCTTTCTGTTAAGGGAACGCATCAGCTCATCAATGCATTTCTGGACTCTCTTAAGAGCCAGACTCAGTGCCTCTTTGTCATCTCTGTCAAGGGCATCTGACGCTTCATCCAAATAGCTCAGTGCTATGTCATATATGATAGTGATCATCTGTGTGGAATTCGCCATTGATATCCTGCGGGTGTATTCCTGCTTTTGTTCCCGTGTCATAGGTCGCCTCCTTTATCACTGTAACAGCTGCAATACCTCACTGGGTCTGTCATTTGCCTGCGCCAGCATCTGAATGCCTGCCTGGGACAGAACCTGCTGGGTAGAATATACAGTCATCTCTTCTGCCATATCTACATCCATGATACGTGAATAAGCAGAAGTCATATTCTCAATAGTCACATCAAGGCTCTTATTGGTATGCTCAAGGCGGTTCTGATAGGCGCCAAGACGTGCCCTGCTTTCAGAAATATAATTGATACCGCTCTTAAGTCTGGCCAAAGCCACTCTTGCCCCTTCTTCTGTGGAAACATCCACATTCTGTATACCGATACTGCTCAGATCAGTCTTGGGAATCCTGATATCCAGGTACTGGCCCTCATTGGCACCTATCTGTACAGCCATGGCGCCTTTGCCTGTAAGTTCCAGATTCACTGCTGCAAAAGCATCCAGATCGCTCTCAGGATAACGGATCTTGGTAATACCCTTATTGATATCTGATGGCAGGCTCTCTATTTTGAGCTTGATCTCCCTTCCGTCATTCCAGGAGCTCTTGAAGGTGAGTATATTGTCTATGGGCGGAAGCTCCAACTCATATATCCTGCCTTCGCTGTCCTTCATGGTACCTGTGGGAACATTACCGCCTGTCATATCACACTCTATGCTGTTGGTGGCTACGTCATATACACAGGAGAAATCCACCATGGAAATAGGCGACTTTGCAGTTGAAACAGGGACATCATCCGAGTAGGACAGCACTGATAGATGCTGATCTGTCTGGTACTTGCCCGTATTAGAATCAAGTACCGTCGCATATCCCTTGAGATCAAAGGTTCCATCCAAAAGAGTCTGACCGTTAAACTCTGTTGTCTGAGTCACCCTTTCAATCTCGTCCTTGAGCTGCTGAACTTCATCCTGCAAAGTTGCTCTGTCGTCATCTGTAAGAGTACCGGTAGCGGCTCTGGTTGCCAGCTCGCTCATTCTCTGGAGCATATCCTGGATCTCAGCCAGCACGCCGTCTGTAGTCTCCACTATGGAGATACCGTCTGCATCGGAATCATCAGCAGTACTTAGCGATTTGATCTGGGCGTCCATCCTTCTGGCCATGGCAAGTCCCGAGGGATTGTCCTTGGCATTGACTATTTTCAGACCACTGGATAGTCGTTCCAACGAGTCTGTAAGCTTGTTGTCTGTTGTGTGGAGCGCATTGTTGGCCACAAGCGCGGATACATTATAATTGATCTTCATTTCAAACCTCCATACTGACAAAAAGCATTTAAAACGCAGATGCGGCCGCTGTTATAAATCGTCTGGCAAGTTTTACCGCTTCTGAATTATATGCGCCGCTGTCAGCCCGCGACTCACTATATATATCGGCGCTTACTTTGGCGTCGTACAATATGGCCAGGGACATATTGTCCTTATCTTCCTCTCCGGACAAAAGTCTCTGCCTTATCTTCTCCATAAAATCCCTGACTTTGGAACTTGCAGAAAGACTTGTGGTGAGCATACCTTGGATGCTCCCTCGTGCAAGCTCTATATCTGCACCTATGGTGCCATAGTCTTCGCTCTCTAGCCTGGCCTTCAGGCCGGATGCTTCTCCTCCTGCATGCTTCAGGCTGATATGCATTGACACAGTTCCGCTTTCTGTCTCAACAGGTATCTCAAAGCTGCCCAGCTCAGCTCCCTTTAGCATTAGACCAAACTGCCTTCCCATAAGGGAAAGAGCTGTAACATCAAGATAAGAATCCCTGCTGTCTGCTGCCAAAAGAGCTTCCTCCCGGGCCATTTGAGCAGTCTCCTCATAGCTTTCGATATCGGAAAGACCCGCTGATATTTTCTCTGCAATGTCCATAGGAAGCTTTTCCTTCATCTCCTTCCAGATGGAATCAGCTTTTCTGCTGCTCTTTCTGGATCTGAGGATCCCTTCCATGGCTTCCATATCTGCTACGGTCATCTCCTGACGAAGCTCCTTCAAGACAGCTTTACTCTCAGCAGCATCCTCATTCTCCAGGATCTCTCTGACCCTTGCAGCTTCCATCCTGTTATAGGCAAGCTCCAGGTCATCCGAGCCACCTGCCTCTTCATAAGGCTTTTCCATAGCATCGGCAAAATCAGTAAGAAGGCTCTCTTCAATAGGTCCTTTTGCCTGTGCAAAAGCCTCCATCTTGGCAGGATCCATATGCCTGTAGGCGCTGTCTGCCCTGGAAGAATAATAGATAAATGCACTCTCTATCTGGGCATCTATCCTGATCCCTCTCTCTTCACCTTTCTCCAGGCCTCCAAAATCATCATCCACCTTGTAGTCCATCTTCCTGCCGGACCTCCTGAGGGTCCTGTCCGCAGTCAAAAGATTGGAGATAGTCATGGAGCCTCCGGACGAAAGGACTGCTCCAATGGCCGCATTATCATATTTCTTTAGATTTTCAAAGAGCCTGTATATACCGATAAAGGATTCTTTTTCCTCAGGGCTGATATCTCCCGATCTCTCCATCTTGTAGAGGAATCTTGCAAACTGATCCTTCTTTTGCTGATCTTCCCCTTTATGGTCATCAAGAAAATCTCCCAGCTCATCAAGGGTCATAGAGAGGGGATTCTTGCCCTCTCTTATCATTTCAAGGACAGCTCCGGGTTTTAATCTCTCCACTGTAGAGGTGAGCTTGCGGTCCCAGGCCTTTACCAGGTCCAGATTCTCTTTATTGACCTCAGTGTGACTGTAAGATAGTATCCTGACAGCTCTTCTGGCATCATCTGTGAGCTCATAGCCTTCTGCCTTTAAGATATCATCGATGCCTGCAAAAGCCTTTTTGATACTGTCTCCCAGATCCGCTCTGACAGTGGTTCCTACCGCTTCATAAGTGGCAAGAGCCTTGACAGCAGCACTATCTGCGACTTTAGTGCTAATATCAGCAATGACAGGCTCAGAATTTATCTCTTTTTCAAATTCCCGGCGCAGGATCGTGCCTCTTTGGTATATTGCATCCAAGGTGGCTACTTTAAACTCGTCCTTCATTGCGCCTATAAGAGCTGCAGGAGATTCCATAATCCCCACCGCCCTGACATTTGTCCTCTCAAGAAGTTCAAGTTTTTGATCAAAGCCGCTTATCATATCCGTAAGATCAATACTGACACCCCTTGTCAAAAGACGCAGATTGACCGTAGCAGACATTTCAAGCCTGGCAGCATTAATTGACAGCGATCCCTGAGATGCCTTAAGCCCCATGGCAATAGCCCTTGCGCCTGCCATAGCCATTTCTCGCTCAGCTACAGGTATCTGTACATCACGTATATCTGCTGCCCTTTGGATATTCTCTTCATCTATTCCAAGGCCGTTCTCCATCAGGGTATGGGCAAGCTTTATATTCTCTTTGTCCGTAGGGTCAAGTCCTGCCTTGTCCAGAGTCACCGATATCCTGTCTTTGACATATTCTTCTTTATAGAATTCTTCATCTCCGGAGGCACTTACTCCCAGGTAGCCGTCCTCTATCACCCATTTGCCGTGTCGCCTATCCCCATCTCCTACTGCATGCTCTGCCATATAAATGTTGTCCACAGAAGGGTCCATGCGGTTTTCAACCATATATACGAGAGTCTTGTCATCAATTTCTTCAAGCCCGGCAGCTTTTTGATAAGCTGCATTTATATCTTCCACATTGGAATCAGTCATGGGCAGATCATTGGCAGACAGGGCATCTGCGATCTCTCTGGCCATAGATGCGCTTCCTGTGATCTCTTCCAGCCTTCCCAGGTCCATATCATCATTAAAGCCCGCTGTAACATTGCCGGATGCAGCCACAGCCGCTTTGATATGATCAAGGATTGTGACCACATCTTCAGGCTCCAGCTCGCTCATATCATAGCCATCTTTTCTGGCCCTGATATAATCTTCGTCTGACAGAGTATGGCTCATGACTATATCAAAGTTTTCCGAGGCCTTTAAGCTGCCAGCGCTCTGAACCTTGCCACGATCCATGGCAGCAGCCCCTGACGGGATATCTGCCAGATCAAATCTGTCATCTCCAATGCTGGTCTTTGCTACAGGCAGGGTATCTATTAAATTATTATCTGAATATGGATTTACAAAGACTGATTCTTTTCCTCGTCCTGTTTTGGACGACTCCTCGGTCGAAGGGCCGATCAGATTTAAGGCTTGTATATTTGCCATAAAAAACCTCACAAAAGCTTATAAAACCATTTCCGCTTCCGTGCGGTCAAACTAGCTTAAAAATCTCCAAATAAAAACAAAATAAGAGTGTGTCTGCAGTTCCTTCTGCAGTCACACTCTATTTCGGCAATTCGTATCAAATTCTTTAATGCTTTTGTAATAAGCCGTCTATTGGCTGATTATTATCATTACTTTGTTTTCTTCTTTGAAGCAGTATTCTTGCCGGCAGAAGCCTTAGCAGCTGTTTGTGCCTTGCCACTTACACCGGTCTTTGCCGTAGGCTTTGTTTTGGAAGCGCTTTTTGCCGTTTCTTTTTTGGCTTCGGGCTTTTTGCCCAGAGCACCGCTCTCCCACAGGAATGCTACTGCGCCATAGCTTGGCAGGTCAAAGCTGATGGACTGATCCTTGTAATCACACAGTCCGGGGCTTGTCACAAGCTTATCCGGGATACCGGTTCCAAAGCCGCCATATTTGCTGTCAGCGCTGTCTATGAGCTTGGTATATGTTCCTTCCCAAGGCACTCCCAGCTTAAAGCCTTCCCTGTTCATAGGAGTAAAGTTGATCACAAATACAATTGCATTTTTGCCGTCCTCAGACATCCTGGCAAAGCTGTATATGCTCCTGTCGGAATCATCTGCATTGATCCAGGAAAAGCCTCCCCAGTTGTTGTCAATCTCATACAGGCAGGGATTATTCTGATAGATCTCATAAAGATCTGCCACATAATTCTTCATACCCATATGCAGAGGCTCCTGCAGAAGGTACCAGTCCAGTTCCCTCTTCTCGCTCCACTCTCTCTTTTGACCAAATTCCTGGCCCATAAAGAGAAGCTTCTTGCCTGAATGCCCCAGCATAAAGGTATATCCCGCGCGAAGATTGGCAAACTTGTCAACTTCATATCCGGGCATCTTCTCCAGCATTGAGCACTTAAGATGTACCACTTCGTCATGGGACAGGGGCAAAATATAATTCTCTGCCTCATTATAGCTCATGGCAAAGGTCAGCATATTATGGGCTCCCCTCCTGAAATAGGGGTCAAGCTTCATATATTCGCAGAAATCATGCATCCATCCCATATTCCACTTAAAAGTAAAGCCCAGGCCGCCATCATCCAGCTTGCCTGTGATCTTGGGCCATGCTGTAGATTCCTCGGCGATGATCATGACTCCGGGGAAATGAGATGCAGCTATGCTGTTGAGATGCTTGAAAAATTCAATAGCATCAAGATTTTCATTGCCGCCATGCACATTGGGAACCCACTGACCATCTTTTTTGCCGTAGTCCAGATAGAGCATGGAAGCCACTGCATCCACTCTTAGTCCGTCAACATGAAAGCGCCTTACCCAGAACAGAGCATTGGCAATGAGGAAGTTCCTGACTTCGTTTTTGGCCAGATTAAAAATCTTGGTACCCCAGTCAGGATGCTCGCCCTTTCTGGGATCGGGATCTTCATAGATGCATCTGCCGTCAAATCTGCCAAGACCATGAGCATCAGGACAGAAATGTGCAGGAACCCAGTCCAATATGACGCCGATGTCATTCTTATGCAGAAGGTCCACCAGATACATGAAATCCGAAGGCTCACCATAACGTGATGTGGGAGCATAATAGCCTGTCACCTGATATCCCCAGGAACCGTCAAAGGGATGCTCTGCGATACCTATGAGCTCTATGCAGTTAAAATGCATCTCCTTGAGATAAGGGACAATACGATCTGCAAACTGCCTGTAAGTATAAAAGCCGTCTTCTGTACCGTCAGGATGCTTCATCCATGAACCTATATGACATTCATATATTGCGAGGGGCTCTTTATTGGGATCCTTAGCCGCTCTTGCCTTCACCCACTTGTCATCGCCCCACTTGTAACCAGCAAGGTCTGCAGTCCTTGAAGCAGTCCCGGGACGCAGCTCAGCGCTGTTGGCATAGGGATCTGCCTTATAGAGCTTTTCTCCATCAGGTCCTGTTATAAGGTATTTATAGAGCTCACCCACTCCCACTCCGGGAATGAAGAGCTGCCAGATACCGCTGTTAGCCAGTCGCTGCATGGGATGTCTGTTCTCATCCCAGCCATTAAAAGTTCCTATCACATGAACGTCTACTGCATTTGGAGCCCATACTGCAAAAAAGATACCGTTTCTGCCATTTTCCTTAGAAGGATGTGCTCCCAGCTTGTCGTAAATCTCATAATGAGTACCAAGGCCAAAGAGATATTCATCCGCCTCGGATATGAAAACCTTTCCCTGCATAAAGCCGCCCTCGCTTTTTATTATTTTAGTCAGTTCTTTTGTTCAAAATCCTTCTCCGTAAGGATGACCATGTCCTCCTTGTCATATCTCTTTCTAAATACTACATCAAAGAAATGCCCTACAGTCTTCTTCCTGCTTCTGTCTATAGCTTCGTCCACAATATCCCTGACTTCGGAAATAGTCACATCATGATCGATGGTCTGCATGCCCTCGATCCTAGAGTGCAGTGACAAAAGGCCAAGATTATCAATGGCATATTCTTTTTCAAGTGCATACTGCTTGGCATATGCAACCAGTGAAGCGTCATCCAGAGCTTCAACATCCACTCTTACATTAAAGCAATGCGCCAGATCCTTTCTCCTCTTCAGGAGCCTGTTCATATCTGAGCGGTTATCTTCCATGACAACGATGAGACCTCTGTGCTCATCTTTAAGAGCAGCGCACAAAGAATCGATGGTATCGCTCTTCATATCTGCAGCTCTCTGGATGATCAAAGCTCCGCCGTCCAGCTTCTCGACAATGGCAGTGATGCTCTTTCTGTTCATAGCCTGAGCAGTGATCTTGGCAACCTTACCTGAGAAATCAGGGTGAGCCGCCTGCACAGACTTGATCAGTCCCTTGGCCAGGTTAATGGTACCTGTTCCCTCTTCGCCGGTCACAATTGCATTATTGGTACCGGGAGCAGTATTCAGGCTGTCGATAGCCTGTATGATCTGCTTTCTGGACTTGGTATGGTGGATATAGGGGCCAAAAAGCTCCTTTTCCTCAGGAGTCATCACGCGGACTCTGGTATCCAGTTCCCTGTCTTCCTTCTCAGGATCAGTCTCCTCCCCTGCTTCTTCTATTCCGTCTTCCGCTTCACCCTCAGCTTCATCTTCCGGTTCTTCTTCAATGGAAGCAGCATCAATAGGATCCTCGTCTGATGATCCTTCATCCTCCGCTTTTGAAAGCTCAGCTGTTGATCCGGCTTCTTTGTCATCAGAAAGCTCTTCTTTGGGAACTGCTTCTTCAGCTAGTGCTTCTTCAGAAAGCTCATCCTCGGTACTGTCCTTAGAAGCTGCTTTGACATCTGTCTTACCTGCAGCGTCCTCAATTATCGCAGCCTTATTGTCAAGACTGTCATTAACATCTCCTGTAGCTGCAGGGATATCGTTATCCGCTGCGCTATCTGTGATATCGGATACCTCTTCAACAGTCTCTGCAGCGATCTCCCTGATATTATTATCAGCGATAGTATCCTTCATCAGCTCCCGCGCTGCTTCTTTGTCTATAAAGCCACTGGCAAGCTCTATACCTGTCAGTTTGGCTGCAGAAGGCACAGGCGGCCTGGTCATGGCAGAGCGGTGTCTCTTCTTCCTTAGCTCCTCCTCATGACTTCTCTTTTTGGCCAGCTCTTTGGCCTTTTGCTCTACTGCTTCTCTTACTTCATCAGCTCTGATCCTGGCAGTCTCTTCCTCGTCCTCTGCCCTGCGGATACCCTCTTCGCCTGCGCGGATATATGGCACAGAGCTGGGATGGACTATACTGCCATGGCGTCTCTGATTGTCAGCTCCGGATCTGTCAAGGGAGGAAGACTGCTCCCTGTGGGATCTGATGATATCCCTCTTGACCTCTGTCTCCATCTCCTTTTGGAGATCGTACTGACGATCCTCTTCGTACTGGCTGAGCATATCGCTGATGCGATCCTTGACCATGCGGTCCACCTGCTGAGCCTGGCGCTGTTGCTGCTGAGCCTTGAGGCTGTTCATGATATCAGTGATACTGATCTGTCCTGTGATCTGCTCTTCATCAGCTTCTGCATCGGGTACCAGCATACTGATCTGACCATCTCTCTCCTCAGTGAGGATATCATCATAATGACTGGGAGCCACTCTTCTGGTGGGTCTGATAGTCACGCCTCTCTCTTCAGCCTGATTCTCTGATTCACCGGTGCTCTCCCAGAGCATTTTCCTGGGCCTGGTATCGGCCAGGTTATCTACGCGTCCCGTAAACTGCCTGGTGTCAGACATATTACCGGTACTTTGTCTGACTCTGTCTATACCTGTACTCACATTACGAGGCGGAGCCTCATGCGGCTGAGTCTCAGATCCCCAGATATTAGCTGCTGCACCGGCTTCCTCCTTAGTATCCTCGCTGTCCATGATCTGCTGCATGCCTTCTGCGATCACTCGCTGAAGATTGACAGTGTCATATCCCACAGGCTTTGGAGGAGTGACATACTGACTGCCCGCCGCCGGGTCTATCATCTCAAGATTCTCAAGGGTCCCGGGATCTGCCGAAGGAGTATAGCTATATCCCGGATACTGATTGTATCCGGCTTCGGAGCTGTAGGGATCATCCTGATTAAAGCCCGGATTCTCATAGCCATAAGCAGAAGGCTGGGAATAATATTCCTGCATCTCCTGCTCCGATGGCATACCAGCCCTTGCTGCTGCCATTTCTACAGCTGCTTTTTCTTCGCTGTTGTTATAAAAAGGCTTGGTAGGCTGCTTGCTGCTGGGAACAGCTGCCGGAATGGCTCCTGTATTTTCTCCCAGACTGTCATTTTCCTTATTTCTGATGGCATCAAGGTCAATGCTGCCGTCCAGCCCATTCTTATATGCGTCATAACGCCTCTGCTGCTCTTCGCTCAAAGGCTCATGAAGGGCCTTGAGCTCCAGGCCTTTCATCACATATTTGCCGTCAGCAAACATAATGAACATCTCGTCTACTTCTTCTACACACTCAGTGGCAAGACCCACCCTGTGGTATAGGAAAGCAAGCTCGTATGCCCACTTCTCTCTGTAATCGTGCTTCTTGAATTCCTCAAGGACTGCTATCCTCTCTTCAAGGCTCACTTCCTGAGCCTCATAGAGCCTGTACTGCAGGATATATCTGCCCGTATCCCTGGGAGCTACACGAACAAATTCCTTATAGTACTCCACAGCCTGAACGAATTCGCCGACCTTAATAGACAGCTCACACAACGAATATACGATTCTTCTGTTTCCCGGGTACCTGTTATATGCCAGGAGTAGAATCTCCTTGGCTTCATCAAAACGTCTGTTGATTTTATATAGATCACTTATGGTGCAGAGCATGGATATGTTTCTGACATGCTTCCAGTCTATGGTATCTGCGATCTTCACCGCTTCCGAATACCTTCCTGCAGATATCAGAGAATGTATCTCCTCCGCCCGTATTTTATATTCATACTTATCCAAGATTTCCGCCCTCTTTCGGATTAGTAATATCCCATAAAAGTTTAACATACTCTATAGCATGGGGTCAAAACCTGCATACTATAAAGCCAAAATTTTTTCAGCATAGTTAAACTCGCAAACGCTTCGCTTTTTGCTCGTTATAAAATCACTGCTGACGCAGTTCTACGGGTACGGGGCTTATAACCCCGCACCCGTAATCAAGATATTCCCACCACCTAAAGGTGGTGGGTTATCTTGATTATTTTATATATACGAACTATCATTTATAAAAACGGGTAATATCGATAGAATCATCAAAAAAAGTACCGCCCCCTGAGATATACCCAAGAAACAGTACTCGGCGTGCGCTGCCAGGGTCTCGAACCCTGGACAACCTGATTAAGAGTCAGGTGCTCTACCAACTGAGCTAGCAGCGCTTAGAAGCTGTATTCCAGCGCATTTCCTGCGCTGAAATATAATTTACTACAAGATTATCACCTTTGCAAGTCTTTTTTACAAAAGATTACAAAAATGTGAAAACTGACAAGAATTCCGCAGCTTCTTATGGTTTTCTTTGTTCAAGTGCACAAGAAAAATAGTCAGCCAAAGC
Organism: Butyrivibrio sp. MC2013; assembly: GCF_000424585.1. Taxonomy (GTDB): domain Bacteria; phylum Bacillota; class Clostridia; order Lachnospirales; family Lachnospiraceae; genus Butyrivibrio. The sequence goes on along the minus strand of NZ_AUKE01000015.1, from coordinate 86,197 downwards.
AGCAAATTCCTTGACGGAGAGCTTCTCTCCTCTCTCAGTCCTTGATCTGCCTATGGCTTCAAGGCCTTCTCCCGCCAGTTCCTTGGATATTCCCAGGTCCTGAGCATTGGAGAGTGAATTGACCATAGTCTTGCGCCTTTGTGAAAAGCAGGCCTTCACTATGGCAAAGAACAAGGCTTCATCCCTGGCTACTACAGGCTTTGTACTATAAGGCGTCAGCTTGATCACCGTAGAGTCAACGCCGGGCTGAGGGATAAAGGATGAGGGAGGAGCTATACATATCACCTCGGGCTCTGCATAATACTGGACTGCCACAGACAAAGCACCATATTCCCTGGAGCCCTCTCTTTCCTGCATCCTGTCTGCCACTTCCTTTTGGACCATGACTGTAATGGAATCAATAGGCACGCCTGATTCCAGAAGCTTCATGACTATAGGCGTAGTGATGTAATAAGGAAGATTAGCCGCTATCTTGAGAGGCCTGCCCTCATTATACTTATCTGCCAGAGCCTTGATATCCTGATCTAGGATATCTCCTGATATCACTGTTACATTATCATATTCAGAAAGGGTATCTTCCAGAACCGGGATCAGCTTTCTGTCTATCTCAACAGCCAATACCCTCCCTGCAGCCTCGGCCAGGTACTGTGTAAGCGTACCTATTCCGGGTCCTATCTCCAGAACGCAGTCGTTTTTAGTTATAGCAGCAGCATCTACTATGCTATCCAGCACATTTGAATCTATAAGGAAATTCTGTCCGAATTTCTTCTGAGCACTAAGGTGATATTTATTTATGACCTCTTTGGTCCTGGCAGGATTTGCTAAATACGCCATATATTCCTCCGCCTACTTTTCTATCCTGTAAAAGTCACAGGCATTATCATATGTTACCCTTATCACTTCTTCTTTGTCTACTCCCTTTATTGCAGCTATCTCTTCTGCTACATAGGATAAGAGCTCCGAGCTGTTCCTACTGCCCCTAAAGGGTACAGGTGCCATATAAGGACAGTCAGTCTCCAGTAGTATCCTCTGCAAGGGAATCTGGCGGACCGTCTCCTTTAGCTTCTTGGAATTCTTAAAGGTCACTACTCCGCCCACTCCTATATAGAAGCCCATCTTGACATATTCAAGAGCCTGCTCGGGGCTATAGGAATAGCAATGAACATCGCAGATAAGTCCTTTTGTATATGCGTCCTTTAATATATCCATAGTATCGGCCGCTGCATCTCTTGAATGTATCACCACGGGCATATCCATTTCCAAGGCCAGATCAAGCTGAGCCCTGAAGCATTCCAGCTGTATATCTTTGGAAGGATTATCATCAAAATGGTAATCGAGGCCTATCTCGCCTATAGCCAGGACCTCCCTCTCTTTTGCCAGCTCTCTTAGGACATCTATGGAGCCTTTATCATATTCATCAGCATTCTCAGGATGTATTCCCACAGCTGCCCTGATAAAAGGATAGCGCCGGGCGAGCCCTATGCTCTCCTTTGACGAAGCTATATTGTAAGAGTTATTGACAAGCATTCCCACGCCTTTGTCTTTTAGGGCGGTCAAAAGCTCATCTCTGTCCTCGTCATACTGTTTATCATCATAATGAGTATGGGTATCAAATATCAATTCTCTTTCCTTCTTCCATATCATATAGCATTTTCCACTGTCATGATCAGTCCATGTTAAGGGTTATCTTGATTATTTTATATATGCTCAGGCTGCAAACTCATTGGCATATATACGTTTAAAGCCCCAAAAATAATATGCACCGAATAACACGCACAGCATCAGGTTATGGCCTATCATGCAGCCCCAGGCTTCCACAAGGCCGCCTCCCAGGGCTCTGGTAAAGACAAAGGTGCCAGCGATTCGGATCCCCCACATACAGCATATATTAAATACAAAAGGTATAGTAGTCCTGCCAAGGCCCTGCATCATGCCTTCTATTACTATTGGTATACCATAAAAAGGTTCTGACAAGGCAACCATTCTCAGCACTGTTACAGACAGACCGCCTACCACAGGATCCTTGGTAAAAATAGCTACAAGCCACGGCGCAAAAGCAAAGAGCATAGATCCCGAGATGATCATAAGACCGATCTCCAGAGGAATGATGGTACGTGACAGGCTCTCAAATCGCTTTTTGTCTCCAGCCCCATATGCATTGCCTGCCAGAGTGGCTGCAGCTGTCTGCATGCCAAAGCCCGGGATATAAAAAGCCGATTCCACAGTATTGGCTATGGTATGGGCCGCTGTGGCATCTTCGCCCAAGGCATTGATAAGGGATGCAAATACCACATATCCCAGGGACGTTCCAAATCTCTGCAGCATGTTGGGGAAAGCCACTCTCCCACATTCTGCCAGTATCTTAAGGTCCGGAGAGAGGCTCCTGCCCTTTGGAGATAAGACAGGATGTCTCCAGAGTGCTATGGTGATAGCCACTCCTCCAAATACAAAGGCTGCCGCGCTGGCAAGAGCCGCACCCTTAATGCCAAGGCCTGCCTTGTAGATCAGGATGTAATTCAGGCATACATTGATCAGGTTCATGACCAGGCTGATGCGCATAGGTGTCCTGGTATCTCCTGCGCTCCTGAGCACTGTTCCGAATATGATAAGGGCAGTGCGAAAGAGCATGGGACTATAGAGTATGAGAAAATACTCTGAAGCCATCCCTCTGATATTCTCATCCACCCTCATCCAGACAGGCACCCTGGAGCTTAATGCAACTGTGATGATAGTAGATAATATACCTACCACTATCACAGCCAGCACAGACTGGCTGGCAGCCCTTTTCGCATCCTCATTTCTCCCTGCTCCAAGAGCTCTTGCTATATAGGATAGAAAGCCTACCGCAAATGCTGAGATAGTAGAGCCTATCATCCAGTTGACCGTAGCGGTAGCTCCTACAGAGGCTGTGGCATCGGTACCAAGACTACCTACCATAGCGGTATCCACATACTGGACGGCAGTCTGAAGAAACTGTTCCAGCATAGTGGGCCAGGCCAGGGTAAATATGATCAGGAGCTGCTCGCGCCTGTTATGTCCCGATAAATTACTAAATCTATTACTATTATTCATATTGCTATATTCCATATGCGAAGCAAAGGCTGCGCATTAATAAAGCCGGGGGCAGCTACCCCCGACTCCTATTATACTGCATAAACTTTATAACGGCTCTTAGTCGTTATCTCCATTCAGCATCTTTTCCATAGTGTGCCAGCCAAGGACTGCGCACTTTACTCTTGCAGGCATATGAGCCACGTCCCTGAGAGCAGCAGCTTCATCCAGACTCTCTATTTCTTCTTCATCTGTGACTTCGCCTTTGATCATGCCCATAAAGGTTGATGCCATCTTTAGAGCTTCCTCTTTGGTCATACCCACTATCTGGCCTGCCATTATATCCACACTGGCCTGGGATATAGCACAGCCGGAGCCTTCAAACATAGCATCTTCGATGATGCCCTTATCAGATACCTTAAGTGAGAGTGTGATATCATCACCGCAGGAAGGGTTTACACCCCTGAGGACTATGGTAGGATCCTCCATCTTGCCCTTGTGCTCGGGATTTAGATTGTGCTCATTTACTATTTCGCGATATAACTGCTTAATATCCATAACCCATGACCTTTCTAACGCCATCAAGAGACTTTAAGAATCTCTCTACTTCTTCTTCCGTGTTGTAGAAATACACGCTGGCTCTGGCTGTAGAGCCAGCTCCTATGAACTGCATAAGGGGCTGTGCACAGTGATGACCCGCCCTGATGCAAATATGATCTTCGTTAAGTATAGATGCTGTATCATGAGGATGTACTCCGTCTATGACAAAAGTCACTATTCCGCAATGATCTGCAGGATCCTCAGGTCCATAGAGCTTTACATGACCATTTGCCTTCATACCTTCCATGATCCTGGAGGTCAGCGCTATCTCACGCTCTCTTATAAAGTCAAAGCCTACCTTCTCGAAATAATGGATAGCTTCTTCAAGTCCCACTGCATCCGCTGCATTGACTGTACCTGCCTCAAACTTGTGAGGAAGCTCAGCCCAGGTGGCACTGTCTCTTGTAACATACTCGATCATCTCGCCGCCTGTAAGGAAGGGATCCATCTTATCCAGAAGCTTCTCCTTGCCATAGAGCACGCCTATGCCCATGGGCCCCATAAGCTTGTGACCTGAGAATGCATAGAAATCCGCATCTATATCTCTGACATCTACCTTCATATGAGGCGCTGCCTGGGCTCCGTCCACAACCATCACAGCTCCTACCTTATGAGCCAGAGCTGCTATCTCTTTCACAGGATTGGTGACGCCCATCACATTGGACACGTGGCCCACTGATACGATCCTGGTCCTCTCTGTTATCTTGGATTCGTATTCCTCACGGCTGATATAGCCCTCTTCATCAGGCTCCATAAATACCAGCTTGGCACCTGTCTTATTGCATACACTCTGCCAGGGCAGGATATTGGAATGATGCTCCATGACCGTGATCACCACTTCATCCCCTGCTCTGAGATTGGCCATGCCGTAGCTGTATGCTACAAGGTTCATGGATTCTGTAGTATTACGGGTAAATACGATCTCAGTCTCTGATGCCGCTCCTATAAAGGATGCTACCACTTTCCTGGCATGCTCATACCTGTCTGTGGCATCCACGCTCCAGTCATAAAGTCCTCTTAAGGGATTGGCATTGGATCTCTTATAGAAATCACTTACAGCATCTATGACCTGCAAAGGCCTCTGGCTGGTTGCCGCATTATCAAAATACACATAATCATTTCCCTGAAAAATGGGAAAATCCTGTCTGAAGTCTTCTGCTGTCATCTAAAACTCCCTGCCTTTGTAATATCAAATGGCTTCATCTAAATATCTGCTCACATGGTTCCTGAGCTTACCCTCAGGGATCATACGGGCTATACTGTCAAGGCGGGCCCTGATCATGATCTTCCTGGCTTCTTCCTTGTCTATGCCCCTGGATTCCATATAAAAGAGCATGTCATCTGAGAGCTGGCCAATGCTGGCTCCGTGATGACCATCCACATCCTCTTCACCGCAAAGGATCAGAGGTATGGTCCTGTTAATAACTTCAGGAGAAAGGAGCAGTGTATCTTCCTGTTCATCTCCCACGCTCTTTTTGCTGCCTTTTCTAAAGTCCAGACTGCCTCTCCAGTTCTTGGTAGCCTTATCTGTGAGCACTCCACGGAAAACAGCCTCTGAATCTGTCTTCACGCCTCTTTGCTCTGCGATATAGTTAAAATCATAGAACTGCTTGCCTGAAGCCATATATCCTGTATTAACAAGACTGCTGGAGTGGTCTCCCATGAGATTTACGCAGATACCGCTGTAGCTCTTTGATGCTCCCAGCTCCATTTCCACCATCTCGAATCTTCCGCCGTCAAGCACCATGCCGCCCAGATCAGACAAATAGGTCACCTGCCTGCCAAGCATCTGGACCTTGACCAGCTTAAGAAAGGCATCCTTTTCAACCAGGAATCTGGTAGATACCGCTTCCAGCGCCTGATCTTCAGACTGGGAATACATATCCATGATCACTGTCATGGAAGCTCCCTTGGGCACTCTGATCAGCTGAGAGCTTACGCCGCTCCCGTCGCCTCCGCCTGAAAGTACCACAGGCTCAGCGATCTCGCAGCCTTCGCCGCAGCTGATATATGTAACGCCGCACTCTGAAGCCTCTATAAGCCTGTCCATATCAGAACCCATACCGGTCCTTACCAGCTGAGATTTGCCGGCATGATCATTATCTCCATTGGGAAGGGCTTCATCTGCATCCCTGCTCTCACAGATCTTGTGCAGATCCTCAAAGAACTCATCTGACTCTTCAAGGCTCATACCTTCAACAAGGGTCACGCCTGTGGGAATATTGCTCACTCTAAGGCTCGTCCTGTCAAAGCTTGCATCCTTGACAGCAACCTTCTCCCCATTTAATTTCAACCACCTGTAGGTTCTGGCAGGCAGCTTGTTAACTTGCATATCTATGTTCATAACAGTCCTTTTTAACCATTTCCGCTCATTTCAAGCTTGATAAGGTTGTTCATCTCTACTGCATACTCAAGAGGCAGCTCCTTGGATACGGGATCTGCAAAGCCCGATACGATCATGGCTCTGGCATCCTCTTCCTTGATACCTCTACTCATCAGATAGAATACAGCATCATCGCTGATCCTGCCGATCTTGGCCTCGTGTCCCACATCTGCATCATTGGTCCTGATGTCCATTCCGGGGATCGTATCAGACCTGGATATGGAATCCAGCATCAGGGAATCGCAGGAAATGGAAGACTTGGCATGCTGCGCCGAAGCATTGATGGTAACTGAGCTTCTGTATGTACCTATACCGCCGTCCTTACTGATGGACTTGGTATTGATGATGGATGATGTGTACTTGCCATTATGTACGACCTTGGCTCCGGTATCCAGATTCTGTCCGCCGCCGGCAAAGGTGATACCGGTATATTCCATCCTGGATCTGTCGCCCTGGAGGATAGTCATGGGATAGAGATATGAAGTATGGGAACCAAAGGAACCGGATACCCATTCCATCACACCGCCCTCTTCAACATATGCTCTCTTGGTATTGAGATTGTACATATTCTTGGACCAGTTCTCTATGGTGGAATAGCGCAGTCTGGCATTCTTTCTGACATAGAGCTCTACGCAGCCGGCATGGAGATTGGCCACATTGTACTTGGGGGCGGAGCAACCCTCTATGAAATGAAGATCAGCGCCTTCATCCACGATGATGAGTGTATGCTCAAACTGGCCTGCTCCTGCAGCGTTGAGTCTGAAGTATGACTGCAGGGGAATCTCCACCTTAACGCCCTTTGGTACATATACAAATGATCCGCCTGACCACACAGCTCCATGAAGAGCAGCATACTTGTGATCTGTGGGAGGCACCAGCTTCATGAAATGCTCCCTGACCATATCTGCATATTCACCTGTAACAGCGCTTTCAAAATCCGTATATACAACGCCCTGAGCTGCTACCTCATCCTTGACATTGTGATATACCAGCTCCGAATCATACTGAGCTCCCACACCTGCAAGAGATTCTCTCTCTGCCTGGGGAATACCCAGCTTCTCAAAAGTATTCTTGATATCTTCGGGCACTTCGTCCCATTTGCCCTTCATATCGGACTTGGATCTGACATAAGAAGAGATCAGGTCCATATCCAGGCCATCTGTATCAGGGCCCCAGTCAGGCATGTCCATCTTGTTATAAAGGTCCAGACACTTTAATCTGAACTCTCTCATCCAGTCGGGATCCTTCTTTTCCCTGGAGATATTCTCTATGATCTCCCTGGTAAAGCCTGCCTTCTCCCTATAAAAATCCTGTTCATTTTCTTCATCTTTAAAGTCGTACATGGACTGGTTGATGTCCGATACCGACTTCTTTAAATCCTCTGACATACACTAAGCCTTTCAGATCACTTCTGTATGTAATCTTAAATGATATTTCATAAACACGCATTTACTGCGTGTTTCGCGAGATCATTAGTGGATTTTCAATCCACTAATGTATATTTCTCAAAACCGTGCTCATTGATCTCATCTACAAGAGAACCGTCTCCGGAAGCCACAAGCCTTCCCTTCACGATGACATGAGTATGGTCTACGTGGAGAGACTCCAGGATCCTGGTAGAATGAGTGATGATGATAAGTGCACCGTTCTCTCTCTTCTGATATTCCTCTATACCTCTTGATACAGTACGTACTGCATCTACATCAAGGCCCGAATCTGTCTCATCCAGGATAGCCAGCTTGGGGCTGAGCATAAGGAGCTGCAGAATCTCTGCCTTCTTTTTCTCACCGCCGGAGAAGCCCACATTCAGATCTCTGTCTGCATAGGAAGGATCCATATTGAGGATCTCCATGGTGGACTCCAGTAGCTTCTTGTATGCAAGGAGCTTAATGGGCTTACCTGTCTGTGCATGGATAGCGCTCCTGATAAATGCGCTGAGGGATATGCCGGGCACTTCCAGAGGATTCTGGAAGGACATGAACATGCCTGCTGCCGCTCTCTTGTCGGTAGACAGTCCTGTGATATCCTGTCCGTCAAAGAGGATCCTTCCATCAGTGACCTTGTATCCGGGATTACCCATCAGTGTGTTGCCCAGCGTAGACTTGCCGGCACCGTTAGGTCCCATGAGAACATGGGTCTCTCCCTCCTTAACATTCAGATTCAGGCCCTTCAAGATCTGCATATCTTCAACAGATACGGACAGATTCTCAACCTGAAGTAAGCTTTCCATAGACATTGCAAGTAATCCTTTCTATATTACGCTATATTCCTGTTTTGCCATGTGGTGCTTGTACAGTTCCATCGCAGGCACGCTTTCGCTGCTCGATGCACGCAGCGGTACTAAATTCGCAGTAAACTGCTCATCAAGTACCGGCGGCATCAAAGCGCCTGCTTGTGGAATCTGTACAAGCTGCGCATGGCATTTCACTTTATCATTGAGTTTCTCAATTAGCTATTACTCTATATTCCCGAAAAAATTCAAGGAATGAATATAAAATAACCAAGTTTAGTTGAACAGAGTTTATTGTAAACAATTTATATTCAAAACGCAACTTATAATACCTTAATTGCAAGATTTATAAGGACAATGTAGCACTCAGCTAGGGGTTATCGAAATTTCGATGTATCAAAAGCCACAACTTGCGTGATCATGGGCGTATGGGGGGGATTACTGGTACAATGACATAGAAGTGCATCCCATAAAAAATAAGGAAAGGCATATTAATTATATGAAGAAAAAAAGGATCGCCGCAGCAGCCGTACTGGCAGCTATTCTGGCAGGAATAACACTGCTCGCCCATTACGAAGGGCAGAGCGAGAGCAAAAGCCCATCAACAGATAAAGTGCAGGAATATGAAGGAGCGATAAATACTGCCACGGAAATCATAGACAAGAATATATCCGGCTATATCCGTGATACAGGGTCAGATCTTAGCTTATCCTTTAGCAGCAAAGCTGCCGACCCGGATCGCCCCACTTTCCCCGGAGATATGGATATAGATTATTCAAGAAAAGGAGAAGCATCCAGGATAGAGCTAAGCTTTGGAAGCGGCCCGGCCTATGAATTTATCAGCTACGCTAAAGATAACGAGATCACGCTCTACAGTAATGACCATACAGGCACAGAAGGCAGCGAGAAAAAGTGTATATACAATGCAGAAGCCTTTAAAAATGCTCTATACGATTCACTGTCCCAGGGCATGGGAGTGCCAATGGGGACGTCTGATAATAGCGGCGGCAATGATATTACGGCACAAAGCAATATAGACCACGATAAATTAAACGCCGCAGTAGTGAGCAGGCTCTTTAACAGTTGTCTGGATAACAGAAACATTAATATAGAAAGAAATGTTCCCATATCCGGCTCCGACGAAGAGACCAAATACGGTGACAGCTATATATTCACTCCTGATAAAAAAGATATCAAAAGGCTCCTTAATGAGCTGTCTGAATATGCAGGCGAAAGCAAGGAAAATGCTGCACTCCTCAAAAACACTGTGTCTATGCTATCTCTCATCTCCCCCAGAGCTTCCAGTCTTTTGCATCCTCTCACCGGCGGAAGTGAAATGATAGCAGATTCCGCCGATACATTGTCTGCCAAAATCGCAAATGCATCTCCTTCAGTTACGGTCTCCATCAGCGAAGGAGAAGATAGCGCCATGATAGACATATCACTCAAGGGATCTGACGAGCTGCCATCTGCCTCCATCTCCATTTACAGCTCTGCAGATGCCAGTCATATCGATTACAACACCCCTAAAAGCAGCATAAAGCTAAATATAAGTGGAAAAGCAGGCGACATCATACAGCCATCTATTAAAGCCAATGACATGACCTCTATTACAGAAGAAGAACTCGCCTCTGAGATATCTTCCTATATGATGAGCATCATATTGACTATGCTAAGCGGGATCTGACATAACCCTCATCCAGGCAGCGATACATATTGATCCTATGATCAAAAAATTTTATAAAAAAGCTCTTGACATGTTAGCCTTGCCTAACTATAATCATATACAGTTAGACGGAACTAACACCAATAAAACTATATTTCTTGCCAAATATGAAGCCCCATAGGCTAGCCGGCCTATGGGGCAATCATCATTTACTTTTGAAGCAGGGATATCAGATCTTTAAGAGAACCGGAATATATCTCATATTGCACTCCCTCATAAGCAATAGTGCTGTCAGAAATACCGCATTCAAATGATCCATTATCTCTTTCTATACTGATCGAATACAAACCTTCTACATATTCATCTTCAGGCAGTTCCCTATATGAACATGATTTCAGCGCTTTTATAATATCTTCAATATCCTCCGCAGAATCAAAGCAGCACTCTTCCTCATCAAATGAATAATAGACTATCCTTTGAATATCTGAAGATATAAGCTCTAAGAACAGGTCTTCACCCGAATATACGCTTGCTTGTTTTCCCTTATCCCCACTACATCCATCCAGGGCACATACAGCAGCTGCGAATAAGATCAGCATTGATAAAATTGCAAAAAGTTTTTTAGACATATTCATTCCTCCTTACTATATCGATGAAAAATATATTTCAACTATATAACAACCAGAGGAGATGAAATGTTGCAGAGAAATGCATAGTATTATTTTCTTTACGCCACATCCTGCATTTTGCCGGTATTGTCGCCTGCATCCTCATTACTGAGCCTTATCTTAGCAATTCCCATAAGCACAAAGACTATTATGCAGACAGCAGCCGACACCCTAAACAAAACTGCTACCGGGAGAAATCCTGCCATGACACTCACCACAGCTGATGCTATGGGAGTTGCTGCACTGGAAGATGCATTCATGATAGATGACGCCCTGGCTATATACTGAGCTTCCACACAATTCATAAACTGAATAGTAAATATCTGCGAAATAATACTAGCTGATATACCCATGATCCCTGTACACAGCATACACAAAGCATACGCAGCTACTATGCTTTCTCTGGTATAGCTGCCAAGTGTGATCACTCCGTACATTGTCCCCATGACAATTCCAAAGAAAACCACCAATGGCCTTACCTTAAATCTGCTCATTAGTCTTGGCGTCAAAATAGAGCCAGATGCCATGCCAACAATGAACGCTATACCAAATGCACTTAAGAGTCCGCTACCCTGATGAAAGATTTCTACTGCCATAGGTGACTGTAATGAGTTGATCGGTACAAAAAAAGCATTTATGATCATAGCTAAAATGCAGAAATTCATTATTACTCTTCTTGCAACAACATAGCTAAAACCAGCTTTCAAATCATCAAAATAAGCTGCTACTCCCAAGCTGCCATTATTCACCAGGCTATCATTGCTTTCATTCACGTTGATACTGGTCAGAATAATACTTGAAATAAAGAAAGTCGCAGCATCCACAAACATTGCCGCCTCAATACCGCCAAATCCGATAATGATACCGGCGCATGCCATTCCCACAAGCTGCATTGCCTGTGAGATTGTAGCACTCAATGAGAGACCATGACTATAGTATTTCTTATCGAGAATCATAGGAATAAGTGCAGATCCTGCCGGCAAACTAAATGCTTCTACAGATGAGATCATCAGCGTCATAGCCGCAAGAAGCCATGGACTTACACTTCCGGAAGTCATATACAGATAGGCTACAGCAGCGATAACAATTCCTCTGATAAGATCAGCTGTAACCATTATTTTCTTTTTGTTCATTCGCTCAACCAATGCGCCCGCAAATGGCTGCAGCAAAACAGATGGCAGTTGATTCAAGGCAAAAATAATAGCACTCCAAGAAGCACTGCCTGTCACCGCATATACCAGCCAGGTAAAAGCGATAGCATCTACAGAGTCTCCAAAACGATTTACAATGTTAGATGCAATGAGTTTTCTGTACTCCTTAAGTTTAAGAATATCTCTGTAACTAACTTTTTCCATTCCCCCCCCTATTTCAAGTTACTAATAATCAGACATCAGCAGCATGGATATATTCTAGCATCCCCCGGCCATCGCAGCAATATACATACATTCACATTACTATTTATAATACCTTCTCCAGCATTTCCTTTGCCCAGTCATATTGGCCTTTGTCTTCGTACTCACGATAATACACTTCTATCATCATTGTGAGATAGAGAATAATATCATACCAGCGAAGTCTCTTTTTTTCTGTCTCTGAAAAAGAGCTTTTACCAAAGCCTTTTAAAAAATCATGGTTCATGTTATGAAAGCGGAACCTGTCATCCATAAATGCTTCACCCCACATTGCTCTCTCCCAATCGATCACCCCGGATACATGTCCATTTTCTACAAAGACGTTTCCTTCCCACATATCCCAATGAACAAGAGAAGCAGTCTGGACTTCATCAAATATCATCTTTTCATTTTCCAATTGTTTCATCAGGGCATTAGGATCACACGCGGGATCAATCTGCCTTCTCTGCGCATCCGAGATCAGATTTGTCAGCATAAAATATACAAATTCATAAAGATTATCAAATCTCCTGTTATCACCCATAAATCCAAACTGATCATTTCTAATATGAGAAAGCTCCAGGGCAATAGCGCCCATTTCCTCACTGATCTGGCGATTTACTTCCTCTGATAACCTGTCTTTTATGAAGATATAGTTTTCACCCCGAAGCTTCTCCATAAAGAAATAATCACCATCACAGATTTCTCTGGAGCAGTCATAATACTGGACATTTGCTAGTTTAACAGAAGATTTTTCAGACACCTCTTTCATTGCCAATACTTCTGCCTTCATTAGATCGATCTCATTAGAAGTATTTCCGCTTCTATCCTTTGCTGCAATTTTCAAAATGCTTTCACTTCCATCCGCAAAAGCAATGTCATAAGTCACATTGCACATTCCTTCTGTCAGTTCTTTTATCTTTATTATTTCCTTTTGGGGAAATGCTTTTTTTGCAATGAGTATGATTGTCTCGTCTGATTGTCTGTTTTTGGTTATATTAGCCATTATTCGCCCTTTCTGATGCACTGTAATGATCGAGCCCGGCATCATCTGCTTTCTCTGAATAGATCCTCCATCGTCACAGTGTTTGTAAATATACCGCTATACTCATTCCTCTTTAGTCCGTTTGTCGTTATCAACGTATTATGAACCACCATTTTACGCGAAACCTCTCTTGCCAAGGTTTCCTGTCTCTGCAAAATAGTATTATAGTAACTCTTATTCACGGTAAATTCGCCAGGATAAAACTTGATCTCGCACATATTAATTACATTATCGTTTCTGCAAAGAAGCAAGTCTATTTGCAATCCATTTTTATCATCCTCACGCTTTGACCACGCAGAACTTGTTGTGATTACACCTGCAATCCCAAGCGCATCCTTTATCTGCTCAATATGATTAAAGCAAACATTTTCAAAAGCATATCCTCTCCACGTTACAACTGTTTGTTCTGTTGTATTCTGTTGCCAAAACTTGTGATTAGTTTGTAACTGTGGTCCGATAAAATGCAGATAAAACTGACAGAACGGATCTATGAGTTTATAATGCTCCTCTCTCTTGCTCATACCAAACGGAACATACTTTGTTATAAAGTCACTGGCTATCAGGGCATTGAGATTGCGTGACAGCCTCCCACCATCGGATATCCCAAGTTTTTCCGTTATCTCACGTCTGGTATATCCTGCATTTTTCGTGTACAACAGCCGAACAATTGACTTTACAGCTTCCGGATTAACAAAAACTGCATCAAAGAGCCTATCAAATTCATTTTGTAGCCGAGGCTTTTTGGCAAAGAAAACTTCATCTACGTTCTGAGCAAAGCTCTTACCGGCATCCACATAACCCATATAGTACGGGATCCCCCCAAATATCATATAACTTTGCACAATATCATACCTTGAGATAACAACATCGTTTTCTTTGTAGTATTCTTCGCACTCATGCAAGTTGAACGGAGAGAGTTTGATTTCTCTTGTCACTCTGCCATATAAGCCACCATGATTATTGATCAGATTATCCAGGATCCAGGAATTTGCGCTTCCGCATACAATAACCATGAGGTTCTTTCTATGACATCCCCAGTTATTCCAAAAACCTTCAAACGCTCTCATAAATCCTGATTGAGGCGTATCAAGCCAAGGCAGCTCATCCAAGAAAACAACCTGTCTCGAACCATCATCTATCTTTTGAAGGAATTTCTCCAATAAAAGAAATGCATCAAGCCAATTTTTAGGCTTTTCAGCTTTTGCCATTCCATATAATTCCAAGGAATTATAAAAATGTTCAAGTTGTGCATGTAACAATCCTCTAGCCTCTTCATCTGCCGGAGATAGTGCAGCATGTCTGAATGTTATTCGTCCAGCAAATGTTTCATCCACCAAATACGTCTTTCCCACTCGACGTCTCCCGTAAATTGCCACAAGTTCAGCCTTATTTTTCTCATATAAATTATTTAGTTCTCTTATTTCACGTTCTCTGCCTATCATATTACCATCCTCACAGCAATGCTCTTTGCGGCGGTCAAATATATATAATTACAATTCACCGCCGCTTGGTTCAATATGATAATACCCCTATAACAAAGCGGCGGTCAAGCATGAATTTTGACCATTCACAGCCCAGTTGTTTCCTTTTCATATATTCCAATGAATTTTTCAGTATTATATATAGGCACAAAAAAACCGCAAATAAAATATTTGCGGTTTAAAAAAGCAGGTGATGGGAATCGAACCCACCTATCCAGCTTGGAAGGCTGGTGTTCTACCAATGAACTACACCTGCAAACAAGAGCTATTGTACCCAAATACAGCAGCCTTGTCAAGATAATATTTATAATAGCACCTTCACCGGATCTCTGATCACCATGTTGTCTGCCGTAACATCGCAGTCATATGCCAGCACATGTACGCCGGCCTCTGCTGCCGTTTTGAGAGCGTCTGCAAAATCACTATGGATCTGCCTGTCTGCTTCAAAATATAACACATCCTTCATCTGTATCACAAAGAGAATGTAGGCTTCATAGCCGTTTTTTGCCGCAGCTGCAAGCTCATTAAGATGTTTGATCCCCCTTTTGGTAGGCGCATCAGGAAAGCGTACCACCCCGTTATCCTCAAGGGTCACTCCCTTGACTTCCATAAAAGCCTTCCTGACTATACCATCTTCCATATATTCCAGATATAGGTCAAATCTGGAATCGCCATATACCACTTCTCTTTTCAGGTAGACTATCTCGTCTTTAAAAGCACCGGACCTGATCCATTCTTCGGCAGCTGCATTTGGAATCTGGGAGTCCATATTGATCATACGGCTGCCCTTCTTAACGGCCACCAGGTCATAGGCGGTCTTCCTGGCAGGATTATCAGACTTTTCCAGATATACTCTCGCCCCGGGAACAAGAAGCTCTCTGCATCTGCCGGTATTCTTGACATGTACAGTCTCTTCCTTGCCATCTATCAGTACTTTGGCAATAAAGCGGTTGGGGCGTGAAATAAACTCTCCCCGAATGATATTACTATACCTCATAAATACTAACCTTTCGAGTGCAGGGCTCTATATCTGCCACAATGCAGCACACAGCGCCCGCCTGATCCACAGCTATCACTGCGCACAAGCAGGGCAATAGCCATAGATCTCAATCTGATGGCCGGTGATCTCAAAACCGTCCATATCTGCAGGCAGCATCTGCCTAAGGTCTCCCAGAAAGCAGGTGCGAAGAGGAAATCTCTCATGACAGGAAAGGCATATAGCATAGTGCCTGTGCTGCTCCATCCTAAGCTCATACATGGCATTCTCATCTGTGACCGCTATAGACCTGATCAGCATGCCTGCTGCCTCAAAAGTCTGCAGACACCTGTATATGGTACTAAAGGCGTAAGGCTTACCCTCCCTTGATTCATTGATAAGCCTGTATATCTCAGTAGCCGTCAGGGGCTTGCCTGCTGCCGCCAGTATCTGGAATATCTCGGTCCTTTGCCTGGTCTTCTTGACACCGGATGGCCAGTTGCGCTCCATTTGCCTCTCTATTGTTTCTGCGTGTATCTTACACTTCATTATAGCCTCCATACTATTCATGCCTCAGTCAGTATAGCACTGCCACCTTGGATAAGCTTATCCCAGTATCCTGCTGATGATATCTATAAAGCCGCCTGCTGTCACACCGCAGAAATAGAGGATAGCCGTAATATGGATATTCCTCTTCACTTCAGGATTGACCCTGAATAAAACGAGGAGTCCTATTCCTGCTCCTACCAGGAGCCCTGACATCATGGTACCCAGACTGATCATACCCTCCATGTATATCTCTGTGATAATGATGGAAGCTGCACAGTTGGGAATAAGGCCTATGAGGCCCGCTATCAGGTGACCGGCCAGAGGATAAGCCATTATGACGCTCTTTATCACATCTTCGCCCATAAACTCTATAACAGCATTAAGAATAAGTGTCAGTACCAGCACGTATATAAATATGTGAAGAGTGTGGATAAAAGCTGACTTTAACACGCTCTCTTCTTCATCATCACAGTGGCAATGCTCTCTCTCGCAAAGCTCCTCTATACGAAAGTCCTCTCTCATCTGGTGTCTGATGGCCCTGGTCTTGTCAGCAGCGATATCCACGATAAATCCGTATATCATACCTATCAGCGCCTTAAGGCCCAGAATAGGCAGGATCTTACTCGCAGGATAATGCTCCGAGATCATAAGAGGCAGCATCTCATCAGAGGTGGATAGGAATATGGCAATAATAGTACCTACAGAAATAACCCTTCCTGCATAAAGGTTGGAAGCCGCTGCCGAGAAGCCGCACTGAGGCACCGCGCCAAGTATAGCACCCCAAAGGGGGCCCAGCTTACCCGCCTTCCTTACTATATCTCCCACTCTGTCCTTGGTATGCTTCTCTAACAGCTCCATAAGAAGGTAGGTCACAAAGAGAAAAGGCAGGATCTTTATCCCGTCAGTAATCGTATCCAGTAATATATCTATGATAGTCTCCATCATTTTCCTCCGGTCATATATCTACTCATATAATTGTTTTAACTATTTTGGATTGACTATTTATCCAAGAATATATAATTTGCGACCTAGACATAGTAGCATAATACAAACGCAAATGCAACTCATTTGCATTTAAACTTTATGACACACTATAAGTAACTGTTCACTCGCCTACAATGATCAAAATGGCGCTGCTACAGAAGATTATTTTCCGCAGCAATCATTCACTTCAAATGGTAGTTTTTGCTTATTCTTAGATCACAGCCTTTAAGCGCCCACGAGAAAGTTGTTTGAAGTGTGTGAGCGAGGAAAAATCTTCTGCAGCAGCGCCATATAAACACCTTTGGCGAGTGAACTGCTACTCTCAGTACCTGTCATATGCAAAAAACGGGATACCTCCGGCAAAGGAGATATCCCGTTTATATTATTTATTATCAGTTTTTCTTGCTAAGCTTTCTGCCTGCGAAGATCACAGCGCAGAGAAGTACAATGGAAGATGCCATGATCACAATGGCTCTTACCAGGCTGAAGCTGTCTCCTGTAAGTCTGCTTCGAGCAGCTCCAAGCACGCCTGCAGCCAGAGGCACTTCCTCGTCGCTAAGGACTCTGAGAGCTCCCAGCACGCCGTTGTCATTAGTTACGGTCGTAGTAGTAGTTCCGGTTCCCGGATTCTCAGAATTGCCACCGGGAGGATTACTGCCGGGATTCTGGGGATCTGTAGGATTCTTAGGATCGGTGGGTTTCTTTGGATCCTTAGGATCTTTAGGATCCTTGGGATCCTTAGGCTCATCTTCCTCGCCGGATGTCTTGTTAGTAGACTTCTTGACGTTGGTGAATGTAGCCTTTTCCTCATTTCCGATCTTCAGAGTATATGAGCTGCCATCCTCTGAAGGTGTAACTACTGCGTCATAGCTGTTGCCTGCCTGATCTGTAACTGTTACAGATGCAATAGAGAGTCTGCTTACTGTATATACACCGTTGTTATATGCTTCTTCTGTTGTTGTCTTCGATACTGTAACTGTGATGGTATAGATAGTCTCATCCTTGATGATAGTCTCATCATCACAGTCATCCTCGCCCAGGAAGTATGTAAAGGTCTGTCCATCCTCTACTTCATCAACATCATATGAGAGGATATCTGAGAAGCTGATGGCACCGCTTTCATCAGAAACTCCCTTTGCTACCTCATTGCCTTCTGCATCGATCAGTGTAAATGAGAAGCTGTAACCTTCAAGTGAAAGCTCTTCAAATGCTTCATCTGTAGGCTCCTTGTCATTGGTCAGCTTCTTAACAGCATCAAGTGTTACTGATGTGCTCTCGTTAAGGCTGCCAAGGAGGTTGGAGAAAGATGCATTGTCAGCGCTGCCAAGCCTTAAAACAGCTGCATGCTGCTCATCAGACTTGTCAAATGTATATGCAACTTCGCTTCCATCAGATGCTGTTACAGTAACCGCATCATCTTCAAAATATACTCTTGTAAGAGTAACAGTAGCAGATCCGATAGTCTCCTGAGTTGTTACCTCAGATACCTTAACTGCGATAGTATAGGAAGTCTCATCATTTGTAACCGAAGTATCAGATGAAGCCTTCTCTGTAAGTGTGAAGGTTACGATCTGTCCGTCTGACACATCTGCTGCATTAAATGCCAGTCTTCTGTCAAATACGATAGTTCCGTCGCCCTTTGTAGTACCCTCAGATACGACTTCACCCTGCTCGTTCTTTACTTCAAAGGAGAAGCTGTGGCCTTCAAGGCCCTGCTTTGCACCTTCGAGATTTACCAGTTCCTTGATCGCAGAGAGCTCAAGAGACTTATTCTGCTCCAGCTCTGTGGATGATCCAAGGATAGTCTTACCGTTATTAAGGATTCCGCCACCGTGTGTATTTGCCATATTGCCATAGATCATAACGCTTGCTGACTCAGGTCTTACGCTGGGATGAGCATTCAGTCCCATTACATATGCGGAATTGATAGTCTGATCCTGATTGCTGTCTGCTGTAAAGGGCTCTCCGTCTATACTACCTGTCCAGTTCTCAAAGCCACCCAGCATCTGGTTGGTAACCATTGAGGAGAGGAAGCAGGAATAGTCATTGGAGCCACCGTTTATAAATACAGGGCTCTGCTGACCATAGGTATGGTCCTCACTCTTAGTGGAAGTCTCACCTGAGAAATTCTGCTGATAAGCTACGTTATCAAAAAGAGCTGCACCTGTGCCTTCAGCACCTACCAGGAAAAGTCGTCCTGTAGCACAACCTGCTACACCGCCGCCTGTTCCGTATGCTGTATTTTCCTTAACAATAGATGAACCGGGAATATTAAGTGTTGCACTATCGGCTACGAAGATTCCGCCGCCGCCCCAGTCATGATAATTATTGTTCATGGAGCCGTCTTCATTAAAGCCGGTCTTGTTGCCTGTGATCACAGCGCCGTTAATAGTAGCGTTACATGAGAAGAATGCGATACCGCCGCCCTCATGTCCTACTGCTGTGTTATTGCTGAAAGTGCCGGAGTTAATAGTAACTGCTGATCCCCAGGTGCTGTATCCTCCGCCGGAGCCCAGAGCTACATTGCCTTCGTACTTACTGCCATTTTCTGTAAAGGTACCATACTCGGTCCTGACAGCACCGCCACCATTGCCCCATGCAGTATTGGATGCCTTATTATTGGAGAATGTATTGCCACTTGAGGTCACTTGGCAGTTGTATGTAAATACAGCGCCGCCTTTAGAGCTTGCATTGTTATATGTAAAGATGGAATCTGTGATGTTCAGAGTAGTATTCTCTGTTCTGATCGCACCACCTTCGCCTGCTGAGCAGCCTGTAAAAGTAGAGCCTGTAACATCAAGCTTGCCATTATTTACTACTACTGCACTTGTACTGCCATTACCACAATCAGATATTGTGGAATCCTTGATAGTTACCTGATGAGATGCCTCACCACGGGTATCTACTACTCTTGCAGCTTTGTCACCTGTGATAGACACATTGTCGATCACAACGCTTCCGTTATTGAGCTCGAAAAGCTCGCGGCTGGTAGATGTGATATTAACACTGCCGTTTGTAAGAGTTATGGAGCTTCCGCCCTTAACT
This sequence comes from Butyrivibrio sp. MC2013, assembly GCF_000424585.1. Classification (GTDB taxonomy): domain Bacteria; phylum Bacillota; class Clostridia; order Lachnospirales; family Lachnospiraceae; genus Butyrivibrio. Next base: position 66,128 of record NZ_AUKE01000015.1, on the reverse strand, counting down.
ACAAATGCAGCATTGCCTGTATTGCTGACATTTAAGCTGTGACCGTCAAGGTCCAGTGTGATATCCAGCTGTTTATCTTCATAATTAGTAAGCTCATATCCGATGTTGTCAAATGTCACATCGCCTGAAAGCTTAAATACTGCAGAACTGTTCTCGCTCTCTACCAGCGCCTTAACAGCAGCCTTAAGCTCTTCATATGAAGATATATATTCGGGAACTGCTTCTGCCGAAAGGGCCATGAAAGCCATTTGCGGCTCAGCTTCCTCTTCAAGGTTGCCATCACTGACACTTTCAGTGATTTCTTCTACTTCTTCAATGATCTCTTCTTCGGGATATTCCTCGCCAGTCTCTCCCTCGCCCGAAAGAACAGCAGCTACTGCTTCCTCTGTTTCTTCAACATTGTCCGCCATAGCAGTAAAGGGATTGGATGCTACCAGAGCTACACCCATGCTGATAGCCAGCATACCCGCTGCCAGTTTCAATTTGATGCCTTTCACTTCTTACCTCCAAACTGCGCTCCTACCTCCCTGCTTAATAGAAGTCATACAAATAGGAGCAAAAAACAAAATAAAACGTAATATCGATAACGTTAGCAGTTTACAACCCCAAAAAACAAAAGTCAATGTATCATATTTTTATTTCAGGTGCATATTTCCTCAGATACTTATGATTATCAAAACGTTTCCACAAACAAAAATCCTTGTTATTGCTGACTTTTACGCATTTTAAAATGACTAGCGTTTTTTATACTGCTAGTCATTTTTCACAAAAGCCCATGAATAATTTCCACCAAAAATCAGCTCATTTACAAAAAAGATTTTTTAAAAGTTACGCGTTAAACCGCATTTGAGGGCATCTGGAATATCCCTCATAGTTATATGCGTTTTATACAAAATATCCGGAGCTCTTAAAGAGCTGTCCCTCAGGAACTATATCAAAGCTAAGCTCTCTGCCGCTCACAGGATGCCTAAAGGTGAGGCTGTATGCACAAAGAGCTATTCCGCTTCTCCTTGGAAGGGGCTCTCCGCCATATTTAACGTCTCCTGTTATGGGGCAGCCCATATACGACATCTCAGCTCTTATCTGGTGAAATCTGCCTGTGAGCAGGTGAACGTCCATAAGGCTCCCGTTTTCTCCCTTTTTAATAAGCTTATATTCCAAAGACGCCTTTTTGGCATCTTTAGGATAGTCGCCCAAAGGCGGGAGCACCAGGGCTTTTCCTTCAGGGAGCCTGCAGATCATATCTTCTATATATACATAGCCATTATCCAGCTCTTTACTATCTATATGGGGTATGCTCTTATCCGGTTCTCCCTTTACCAGTGCGTAATACCGTTTATTAAAGCTGTCTGATGTGGACTTATCTTTCAGATCTCTTGACAGCGCCGCCGCAGCCCTGCTGTTTCTTGCTACGACGAGCAGTCCCTCCACTGGCTGATCCAGCCTATGGACCAGGCCTACAAAGGGCTGCTCCGTACGCTCTTTTCTATTCTTACGTATGATATAGGTCCTGAGGCGGCTGACCAGGTCTTCCTCCCTTATATTGGCAGACTCCGTTGCCAGGCCCGCCTCTTTGTGCACCACCAGGATATCATCATCTTCATAGAGGATCTTCATGCTCTGAACCTATAGCCTACGCCCCATATTGTCTCTATATACTGAGGCTTGGAGCTGTCTGCTTCTACCTTTTCACGTATCTTCTTGATATGTACTGTCACAGTGGCAATATCGCCTATGCTGTCCATGTTCCATATTCTGCGGAAGAGCTCTTCCTTGGAATATACATGATTGGGATTCTCCGCCAGGAAGGTGAGCAGGTCAAATTCCTTTGTGGTAAAGTTTCTCTCTTCTCCGTCCACATATACTCTTCTGGCGGTCTTGTCGATCTTCAGGCCTCTGATCTCTATCATCTCATTTTTTGCTGCACCGGTTCCCACCAGCCTGCTATAGCGGGAAAGATGGGCCTTAACCCTTGCCACCAGCTCTGAAGGGGAGAAGGGCTTAGTGATATAATCATCTGCGCCAAGGCCCAGACCTCTTATCTTGTCTATATCATCCTTCTTTGCGGATACCATCAGGATCAGAACATCCTTCTTTTCTCTGATACGCTTGCACACCTCAAAGCCGTCCATGCCGGGAAGCATCAGGTCCAGAACGATTAGATCAAAGTCCTCTGCCAGTGCCCTCTCCAGCCCTGTATCACCTCTGTTCTCAATCACTACTTCAAAATCCGACAGCTCCAGATAATCCTTCTCAAGATCAGCGATAGCCTCTTCGTCTTCCACAATCAGTATTCTACTCATTATAATCCTCCATCTTTTCTACATATTTTCTCAGGACAAAATGCATTGTAGTCCCTTCGCCTTCATGACTGGTGGCCCAAATGTAGCCTCCATGGTCTTCTATTATCTTCTTTACAATGGACAGGCCTATGCCGGAACCGGAATGCTTGGAGTTCCTTGAAGAATCTGCCCTGTAGAACCTTTCGAATATATTGCCCAGGTCTCTTTGAGGAATACCTCTGCCGTTATCCTCTATCTCCACTCTTATGGAATCTACTTCATCCAGGATCCTGATATCGATCTCTCCCTTGCCGTCAGTCCTGTCCATATACTTCACAGAGTTGGATACTATATTGTTGATGACCCTCTTCATCTGCTCAGGATCTGCCACTACAAGGGTATCCGGGCTGGTCAGATTAGAATAATTGAGCTTGATACCTCTTCCTTCCATGTCCATTCCCAGCTCTTCCACGCAATCTCCAAAATAGTCGCATACATTGATCCTGTGAAAATTATAAGGGATCCTATTGTTATCTATAGAGGAATAAAGAGTAAGCTCATTAATGAGATTATTCATATCATTGGCCTTATTGTAGATGGTCATTAGATATTTGTGCTGCTTCTCAGGCGTAGCAGCCACTCCTTCCATAAGGCCTTCCGCATAGCCCCGTATAGTTGTTATGGGAGTCTTAAGGTCATGGGAGATATTCCTTATAAGCTCCTTGTTTTGATGCTCATGCTCCAGTTTTTCCTCGGCGGATTCTTTGAGCCTGAGCCTCATATCCTCATAGCTCCTGTACATCTCACCGATCTCGCCCTTTTCATGATTATCATTCAGGCGAAAATCAAAATTGCCTTCGGTGATCTTCTGCATACCCTTTGACAGCTCATCAATAGGTCTGAATATCCCCTCTCTGATCCAGCCTGTAAGGAGGAAAGAGGTGACCATCATGATCACCAGTATGGCTATGCACATATATCCCAAAAAAGACGGGGATATGAGCGACTGGATACTCAGTATTATAAATATGGTCCCCGCATCGCCGCCCGGAAAGCGGAAATTGTACCATCTTACTGATCCGCTTTCCGAATCCTTACTATATACTATACTCTTACTGGTGTCACTAAGCTCTGTATACTCAGGCAGCGTGTCAGGAGGATCTATCATATAAGCTTCCTTGCCGCTATATATCAGATCATCACCTCTTCTTACCAAAAGGTATGCACCTGCCCGTCCCAGCTCTTCATTGACCTTATCCAGATACACCGTATCTGAGAGTATATCCGGATCATCCTCCATATCATGGCTTATCCTGGCAAATATCCCCTCAGCCATACGGCCGAATCTCCTGTTATCTGAGGCAATACTGCCGGTCTTACCCTTGTTCATGATACCGCCGATCACCAGAAAGGCAATAGTAAGAAGGAGTATGGGTAATATGACCATGGTAGCAGCTGTCACCTGCAATCTTCTCTTAAGTCGCATTCTTATGTCCTCTGATTCTGATCTGATGCAAAATGGCAGATGCCTGTCAGGCGCCTGCATCATCATATCTATATAAGAAGTATAACACAGACGAAATAATATAAAGACTCTTCCCGATTTTTTAACATAAATGTTACCAATGTTTAAGGATATTGTAGTTGTATCCATGGCTCATATCTTTTAGAATGTCCTATGGGTATCTATTTATTGAATAGTTATTATAAGCTTATATAAACGGGGGAGTTGTATGGCAGAGACCGGCAGAATACTAATGGTCTATTATTCATTTGAGGGCAATGTTGAATATATTTCCCGCATTGTCAGCAAAGAGCTTCCGGCCGATCTGTTCAGGCTTGAACCTGACAGGGAGCCGCCCAAAAAAGGCATAGGCAAGATCCTTCTAGGTGGTATGGATGTGGTACTTGGACGATTACCAAGGATCGTGCCCTGCAAATACAACCTAAGCGATTACAGCCAGATCATAATAGCAACACCTGTGTGGGCAGGCAGCTACGCACCGGCTCTTGGAACTTTTCTTAAGGAGAATCATCTTCAGGGTAAGAGGATATATCTCATAGTAAGTTCTTCCAGCGGCAATGCCGACAAGATGCTGTTAAAGCTGGAGGACAGCCTGACAGGCAACAATGTAGTGGGTACACTATCCGTCAAGGACCCCCTTCGCAATGAAGAAGAGGAACGTCCCAGGATAGAAGCCTTCCTAAGGGGAATACAGATATAGATCGTAGTTTTTAATTCTTTCATGTATAAAACGTAGGGGTTTTAATATACAACGACATAGAAGTGCATCCCTGCACTTCTAAACATGTCGGGTTACTTCCTGTAACTACGATACACGAAAAAAACGTCGACGGGGTAAACATCGACGCTTTTTCCTTCGTTAGGGGTTAAGTGATTGGTGCTGCAAGCCGAAAGGGGTGTTTTTGATGTCCTGGCGAGATGTCAAAATCTTTCGGCTGCACAGGGATGATATACCCGGGCAGTAGGGCTACCCGGTGGTAAACTCCGAACGGGTAAATTCGGAGGATAACCCGATTGTTACGGAAATCTTAAAGCTTCTCTTTCTTCTTTCTCTAAAATTCCCTAAACCAACTTGCTACAGCATTGTATATATCACATACGAGCCGCATCAACTAATAGTATATTACAATATACTTTTGGTTTTGTCCAGTAATTATTGCAAAAATGTTACAAAAAATATATTTATCAGCAAAAAATCTCCCAAAATCGCCTTTCAAAGCATTTTTGGGAGATCTTATAATGTAATATACTATCTCAATACCATATGGTCCTTGAGGATGCGTAACAATTCTCACATATATTATAGGGATAGTTCCATTTAATGGGCTTGCCGCAGCGGCGGCACTTCCTGCCCTGGAGCTCCTGCCTGGAGAGTACCTCCATGATCCTGACTGCCACCACAGAACGCAGCTCACTTACTTCATCATAGTCCTCAGGCTCACCAAACCTGGTCAGATAATAGCATATAAGGTCACATATCTGATAATAGTCTTCCAAAAGGGACAGGTCTCCCGGACCATAGCTGTTCTCCTTCATGGAGACTTCAGGCATGGCCCTTCTGTAATCAAAGACTTCGCCCTCTATCTCGCAGTCCACCATTTCTTCCCATATACCAAATAGGATCACATTGTCTTCATCAAAGGGAACTGTTATAAATTTGTAGATCAGCTCCTTATCATCAGTCTTTTGCTCCAGGAATTTACATAGCTTGATCTCTACGGACAGATCCGCCTTGTCAAACTCATCATTTTCCTCCTGTATAGCACCCCATTTGGCAAATATATCAGAGAGCTTGCCCTCAAGGCCAAGAAGAGACTCGGGGAAGGGCAGGGCTACCCTCTCTATAGGCTCAACTTCAGACACAAAAGCTTTCTTGATAAGGCCCTTACGGAACTCGGCATTGACATAGCCTGTATCAAAAAGGCCGCGTCTGCCGGCCCTTCCACCTATCTGGAGTATCTCCTGAGTAGAAAGGACCCTCTTTACAACACCGTCGAATTTCTCCGACTCCAAAAATACCACTCTTCGAATAGGCAGGTTCATGCCCATTCCTATGGCATCAGTGGCTACTACCACCTTGTTCTCACCTTCTGCAAACTTCCTGACCTCTTCCTTGCGCACATCATAGGGAAGAGCTCCGTATATGATAGAACAGGATATGCCCCGGCTCTGGAGCTCTGCTGCGCAGGCCAGCACATTGCGCTTACTGAATACTATCAAAGCGTCCTTGTCCTGCACATTATCAGGAAATACAAATCTGTCACTTTCCACTATGAGCTTTGTAGCCCTTTCGTGTTGTACCAGCTCATAGCTATCGCCGCAGTCTTCGATAAGGTCGGTCACTATATCAAGAGCCTCCCGGGCACCGCAGAGATGGACTTCGTCTGCGCACACGCCAAGGATAGCTGCAGTCCACATCCTGCCCCTTTGCCTGTCGGCGATCATCTGTATCTCATCTATGACAGCCACATTGTAGTGCCTGGCTGCATCCATCATCTCAATGGTAGAAGCCTGATGCTTTTTGACCTCAGGACAGAGATCCTCTTCGCCGGTCTTCATCCTGCAGGGCACTCCGTCGGCAGTAAGTCTCTCGTACACTTCATGGGCCAGGAGTCTTAAGGGTCCCAGGTATATTCCTTCTTCGGCCCTTTCAAGAGCCTGGATGGCATCATAGGTCTTGCCGGAATTGGTAGGTCCTATATGTATGATAAAATGTCTCTTCATCCTCCTGGCAGCGGGGTATAGATCAGGATAGTGATCTGGTATCTCCCTCAGGATATTGGCAGTCAGGGCTTCTTCCCTGGCATCCCTCTCCTGCCTGGCCTTCTCAGCCTCCATGTACCTGGGATTACGGCCAATATGGAGCCTTACTTCCTCTATGCTCATATCGCTGCAGAGCTGTCTTACCAGAGGATCCATGACCATATTAAAGACTCTGGACTTGATCAGTGTCCTTACTCTCTTGCCCTGCTTTGGGCTTTCACAGGAATCCAGAAATGCCTTCACATCTTCGGAAGAGTTTATGATCTTCTTTTCTATCCTCTGATAAAGAGCTCCCCTCATCGCTCTGCTGAGCATGATCTGAAGGCCTCTCTCAGAAAGCATGGATAGGAATTTGTCGTAAGTCTTTTCGCTTACATCCTCTTCAGCATGAAAATAGGTCACTCTCTGATTTTCCAAAAAAGAGCACAGATCCCCGCGAAGCTCTGATAAAAGCTCCGTATCCTGCATTATCAGGTCATAGGGATTCATGTGCTCCACATAAGACAAGACCATACCGTATGCCCTCTGGCCTCCCGGCATGAACCTCTCTGTACCTTTTCTTTTCCTATGATGATGCCTCTTTTTGGCAGAAGCACCCTTGTTCACCGGGCCTAGCTGCTTATTTATTGCAGACATGCCCTCATTCATTTCATCTGACATATATATTCACCACATAAAGCAGTCCTGTTACAAGCCCTTATCAGGACGCAAACAAATTCGCAACAGTCATGAGCAGGCAGAGAATAGCAAAAACAATAAAGCCCGCATTAAGATACGATGCACGCGCAAGAACCAGGCGACTCACCTGAGCTCTCGCAGGCTTAAAAGTAAACTCTTTTCTTGCCAGATTGACTATGATACATACTATTCCGCCCACTACCAGGATCAGCTGACAAAGGTCAAAGGCCATCAAGGAAACCATTGCGGCCACGCTTACCCCATCTCCCGAACTGATAAACTTCTCAAAAGCAGCAGGATCCGAAAGGGCGCTATCCATGATCTCATCTCCGGCCTTCAGCACTATGGTCGGGACCACCGAACCCCAGAAATTAAAGAACATATGGAAGACCACCGTGATCCATATCCTGCCGGTCCTAATATAAATAAATGCAAATACCAGGCCTATGACAAAGGTATAAAAGGTCTGATAGAGATTCATATGAAAAAGGCTAAAGCACAGCGCTGAGAACAATACTGCAGCAGCTTCACCAAATATGGCTGTCTTGTCTATCATCAGCTTTCTAAAGATCAGCTCCTCCACAAGCGGTCCTATCACAACCACCATTAAAATGGCATAAGGGGAGTCACTGCCTGCGATCTCATCTATAGCATTTACCGCTTTGCCGCCGCTGATGATATCAGCAAGCCAGCTGCTGAATATATTCAGGATAAATGACAGGGGAAATACCATCATATAATATGACAGCAGCTTATAAAATCCCACCTTTTCTTTGGATGGCTTAAAGGAAGGCAGAGAATTGCCTATAAGATATGCTATGGGAAATGCTATGAGATACATGCTTATGAGAATACTGGTATATAGGGATTCATCCTCAGTCCTGAATCCAAGAATGTTCATCTTCTCCAAATACGGCGCAAGTATCAGCAGCACCACCTGTACCACAATACTGATAATAAGATAGGCTACCAGTGTCCAGCCTATGTGATTATAGCTTTTTCTGGCAGCCGGATAATACATATCCGGCCACGCAGTATTAGCTGTATTAGAATTATTATTATTTACTTCCATCAATTGATATGGCTCCTGTCAGACCGGGGCCATATCAAACATCAGGCTCCGATCATTGAATAAATGTATAGATTGTCAGTAACACGCTTACCGCTATGAACAGCAGTACGCCCCTTGAGATAAATGCACTCCTTATACCCAGAGCAGCAGGGAGCTCCTTATCTTCCTTATCCAAATGTATATCACCTTTAAATATCAGCAGGAATATGCTCAGGATTCCCAGTACTATACAGGATTTCTGGACGATGTCAAAGAGCCTCTCGCTATAAGGATATATAAATACGCTCATGCTGTTTAAGAGGATATGCATTACTATTGTATAACGAATTCGTCCACTTCGCACGTATACATATCCAAATATCAATCCGATCACAGCCGCATAGAATATCTGGAAGAAATTGCAGTGGAAAAGGCCAAATGCCACAGCTGAGAGGATAATAGCCGTGAATGAGCCGTACTGCCTCATCTTGTCTATCATGACCTTTCTGAATATCAGCTCTTCTATGACAGGTCCCAAAAATGCAGCCATGATGCTGCCAAGGAGACTCTCTCCCGAGGATATCATCTGTACCCAGCTGTTATTTGCTTCTCCGCCTGATATATAATCAGCAGCCATATTTGTAAATATAGCTATGATAAAGGTCAGTGATACTGCAGCAAAAAAGAACGCAGCAAGCTTCCAGAAAGGCAGAGACTCATTTTTCTTTTTGCAGGAAGGCAGAGCCCTGGTCATCAGAAGGAATACAGGAAAGCCTATGCAATATGCAGCAATGATATTGATGACATATATCAGGTCTCCGGAATAGAGAGCTTCCATGACGCCTTCGCCCGTCCTGGCTGAAGCCATCTGTCCCAGTACCATGGCTATCTGTCCTGCCAGGTAATTGGTAATGAGCAGATATACTGCAAGAGACAATCCCAGCATGGTATATGCTTTGTGGGCTTTGTCCTCGTTTTCAGCTACTTCTTTGCTAAATGACTTGCCACCCTTTCCTGCCAGGATAGCGCTGCCTATCTCGCGAAGCATCTCTCTTCCAATGTTCTTGGTACCGTTTGCAAACACCCTGTTTTGGTATACACGTCCCGCAATAATGGCAAATACCACAACCCATACTATCAGGATCAACGTAAAGATAATGCCTTCAAGAGGAGATACAAGGGCTGTAAGGATATCCCCGGGCAGAGCAAAGGTAGCTGTTACAGGGATAAAATACAATATCTTCTTGATAATAGCAGCATCGCTGATCATAGGGATATACATGTCTGCCAAAAAGCCTATAAGTATCACAAATGTAGACAGACCCACTGTCTGGCTGACTTCTTCCGGCTCTGCAGCAAAGGAAGCAAAAAGCGCTGCCAGGGTACAGAAGAATACAAAGCCTGCCATAAAGGTGATAAAGGTCAGTATAACAGGAAATACCATATGGGACACAGAACCAAAAAGGGATTCTGCAACCATTACAGCCGGATTGGAATAGCCGGGATTTATAAGGCTCCTGGAAATGGGATCCCCTATTACAAAGCCAGCTACCACACACGCTCCCCAAAGAGTCACCTGAAAAGCCGCAGATACTGCTACAGCCATTACTTTACCAAATATCACTGCGGGAGCCTCAGTGAGGGTCAGTATATATTCCATGAGCTTACTGGTCTTCTCAAGACTCACAAGAGAACCGATGCTCTGATTGTACAAGATGATCATCATATAGAGGATCAGCATCAGCAGCATGGGAAGGAGGCTTCTTAGAACTTCTGCCAAGGCTCCTTTTGCTTTCTCATCTTCGTCTTCTGTGTTTTCCACTGCTGCAGGCTCTTCTTTGATGATCTCTACGCTCACATCGCTCTGGATGATATTTGCGCTCTTCTCATCTATACCAAGGGCATCCAGCCTGGAATCAAATATTGTCTTGTCAAGATCATAGCCCAGATCCCTGGCATCCGACTTATCAAGGGAAGACGAGGCAGGCATGATCACATTCAGGCCGTAATCTCCTTCATTTCCTGTGACCTCCACAACAAGTCCCCTCGCAGGATCAAAGCCTTCAACTATATATGGATCATTGACTATGCTATCTCTGTCCAGATTTGAAGAGACAAAGGTCAGTTTCCTATATTTGGCGCCCTTATCCCTCATAAATATATCCGTATCAGGATCAGGCAGATCGCTGCTGTTGATCATGCAAACAGTAGTTACAGAGCTTTCTTCTTCGGCTTTCGAACCGGTGTCCTTTTCCATTACAGCCATCAGGCAATCTGACAAAAGACCTATGATCAAAAATACCAGTGCTATGATCACTGTCACCCTGCCAAAGCGCTTATTCTTTATCTGCTGCTTAAGAGTGAATTTAAATACTTCAAGCCAGTTTTTCATTATGCTTTATCCGCTCCTCTCCTTGAATTACGTCCGCTGTCTCGGAGCTTTGCAAGTTTGACGATGTCCCCTATCTTTAACCTGTTACCCTGGAAGAGGATCATAGCTTCATATACCAGTGCAGCCATCTTAAGAGCCAGATATGCTGCAGCAATAAGGATAAGCAGAGCTATGATGGCAGGCAGTTCACTGACATAACCCAGCAGCAAGAGTACAGGTATGATAAAGGCTCCGGTAAAGGGCACAAAGAGGCAGATGTACATAAATATACTGCCTGAACCAACTGCCAGCATGCTGATGCACAAAGCCATATCCACATATACGAATATCACTGACATGGCAGAATATATCTTCATGGATTCTCCCAGCTCATCGATCTTGGATACCGATGCTCCGGATACTCCGGCTATTATTGAATAGAAGGCAACGCCTGCAGCGACAGCAAGCACACTAATGATGAGCTTCGGAATCGTGATCCCTGCCCAGAGACCTGATGCCACTATATCTGCAGCGGCTCCCGAGGATGATCCCGCTGTTACCATGCCAAGAAGGAGCTGTGATACAAAACCACAGGCCAGCATGCCGCTTATCTGTATCACGCATATGACTATGGCGCTGACGATCTTGCCGGCAAGAAGAGCCAGAGGCCTTGCATTGACCAGAAGGTACTCTATGACTCTTGATGACTTTTCTGATGCCACAGATCCTGCAACAGAGCTGCCTGACATATTTACAAACATAAATATGAACATCATAGCAAAGAGGAAGCCCATGTATTCATCCATGGACACCCTGTCCGTATCAGAGTAGGCTTCTTCCAGGCCGTCAGCAGTCACCTTCAGTACGTCCACTTCAATATCTTCTCCAAGCTTCATAGCCTGGCTCTCTGTAATGCCGGACTTATCAAGAAGCCCCTGCCTGATGGCTTCTCCCAGGCAGGAAGCAAAGTCTTCTCTCTCTTCCTCTGATATGATGGAATCATCAGAAGCAGCTACCTTCATCACTATCCCATCACGGTCATCATATGAAGCCCAAAGACTCAGTGCCACATCTTCAGAGACTGACGCCTTTTCAAAAAGGCTGCCATCCTCATCCTCTGTGATATCTACTTCCACGTTCCTGTATATGCTCTCCTTGTCAAAGACAGGATCTATCTCTATACCCATACCGTTAAATAGAGCAGCTCTCTCGATCACAGTCTCTTCAATAACGGGAACATCGTCTGCCCCATCTCCAAATAATAGTCCAAAGAGATAGAGCCCCGGCATGCTGCAGAGAGATATCAGGCATACAATGGTCATAACTATCTTAAAGGTCCTGCTCTTTAGCCTGGATTTGAGCTCAAAGGAAATGACCCGGCCAAGGCCATAATAATCATTATTCTTCAATCTCATGGCCTCCTACCTTTTCTACAAATATTTCATGGAGCGAAGGCTCTCTAAGCTCGAATCTAACAACAGTCTTGCCAAGAGAAGCGAGCTTTCCCAGATAATTCTGTGCCACAGCTTCTGTTTGCACTCTAAAGTGCACTCCGTCAGGAGTATCTGAGATGACAGTCATGCCCGGATCTGCTTCCACATCTGAGAGGCCTTCATCACACTTGACGATGAGATTGATCCTGCCGTAGGACTTCTTGATCTCGTTGAGATTGCCCCCTGCTGCCACCTTTCCCTTGTTCAGAATAGTGATATCCTCGCAAAATTCCTCTATTACTGCCATCTGGTGAGATGAGAGTATGATATATTTGCCCTTATCAATCTCTTTGTGGATAATGCTGCGGAAGAGGTCGGTATTAACAGGATCAAGACCAGATAAGGGCTCGTCCAGGATGAGGAGCTCCGGATCTGACAGGAGTGCAGCCATCAGCTGGATCTTTTGCTGATTACCCTTTGAGAGCTGATCTGCAGTCATATCTTTTACTCTCTTACCTACTTTCTTTTCCGGAAAGAGATATTCCCTCACTTCCAGCTTGTCGGCAAGAAGCTCTATACGCTCTTTGGCTTCCTGGGGAGTCATCCCCTTTAATGCTGCAAAATACATAAGCTGGTCCATAAGGCTGTACTTGGGATAGAGGCCTCTTTCTTCAGCCAGATACCCCACATTGATCTTGTGAGGATCCAGCTCCCGGCCATTCCACAATACGCTTCCGCTATCTTTTTCCAGGATACCCAGTATCATCCTTATAGAGGTACTCTTGCCCGCGCCGTTTGTACCCAGAAGCGCATATACTCCGGGGTTATTCAGGCTAAAGCTTAAATCTTCAACAGCTGTTTTATCGCCGTATTTTTTGGACAGGTGAACTACTTCAAGTGACATAGATCGTCTCCTTTTCCTTTAACTTTTGCAATTAAATATTTTTTAACTGTTTCAGTTTACAATATATACGTTTAAAAGTCATCTATATATTAGGAATATATTACGAATTTTAACCTCTGTTAAAGCAAAATAGAGCCCTGGAGAGGATCATACCCCTCCGGAGCTCTATTTAACTTCTTATTATTTTCATTTCACCGCGACGCTCTCTGTGATCAGTAGAGGACCTTAAAGCTCCTCTCCTCTTCATCTACAGGCATCGGGCTGATGTCCATATTGTATATATTGATGAACCTGCCATTTTGTATATCAGTCAAAAAGCTGTCTATAGCTTCCCTTGGTCCCTGGACCTCGGCAGTCACCGAGCCGTCCCATTCATTGCGCACATAGCCTGTAAGCCCCAGCCGCCCTGCCAGATGGCTTGCGGTATAGCGAAAGCCTACACCCTGTACATCACCTTTAAATACAATATGCTCTCGTATCTTCATAGTGTCAGATGTTTAAGAGATCGCTGTATGCCTTGAGAGCACCGTCTGTATCATGAGCCAGTACCTTCTTGGCCAGCTTCTTGCCAAGCTGTACACCTTCCTGGTCAAAGGAGTTGATGTTCCATACAAAGCCCTGGAACATAACCTTGTTCTCAAAATGTGCCAGGAGAGCACCAAGCGCTTCGGGAGTAAGCTGATCACCTGCGATAATGCTGGAAGGACGCTTTCCTTCGAAGTTCTTGTTCTTATCTTCATCATCCTTACCAAGAGCAAAAGCCACGATCTGAGCAGCTACATTTGCGCAGAGCTTCTGCTGGCTGGTGGAATCCTCGATCACTACGTCATTTTCAATCTGGCTCTTTCTAAAGCCTACAAACTGCAGAGGGATAATATCTGTGCCCTGGTGCAGGAGCTGATAGAAGGAGTGCTGTCCGTTAGTTCCGGGCTCGCCAAAGATCACAGGACCTGTCTTGTAATCAATTGCTGCGCCGAAGCGGTTTACGCTCTTACCATTGGACTCCATATCCAGCTGCTGAAGGTGAGCAGGGAAACGGGAGAGAGCCTGAGAATAAGGAAGTACTGCTGTAGTGCCGTAGCCCAGTACATTTCTCTCATATACGCCAATAAGAGCATCCATAAGAGCAGGGTTCTTTCTGATATCCTTTTCAAGTGCCAGCTTGTCCTCTGCTGCTGCACCATCCAGGAAGCGGGCAAATACATCTGCGCCAAAGGCCAGTGACAAAACAGCTCCGCCTACTGCAGAGCTTGTAGAATAACGTCCGCCAATATAATCATCCATAAAGAAAGCATCCAGATAACCGCTGTTGCCTGCCAGAGGAGATGTCTCTGATGTAACTGCGATCATGTGCTTTGCAGGATCCAGGCCCTGCTTTGTAAGAGCATCCTTTACAAAAGACTCATTGGTCAGAGTCTCAAGTGTAGTACCTGACTTGGAAACCAGGATAAAGATGGACTTTGCAACATCAACCTTGCCCAGAACTGCAGATGCATCATCAGGGTCTACGTTGGAGATAAACTCTGCATTCATCTTGAAGAAACCATTCTTCTTTGCCCAGTTCTCAAGAGCCAGATACATGGCACGGGGACCAAGATCACTTCCACCGATACCGATCTGTACTACTGTTGTAAACTTCTCGCCCTTCTCATTTACGATCTGGCCATTATGTACCTTCTCTGCAAATTCTGCAACACGCTTTTGCTGAGAAAGGTAGAACTCTCTCTTATTAACGCCGTCTGCCATAACATCGCCGGCCTGCTGTCCGCGGCAGAGCTGGTGGAGAACCAGTCTCTTCTCACCTGTATTGATAACAGCTCCTCCCAGAAGCTCTTCATATTTACCGATCAGTTCCTGCTCATCAGCAAGTGCTGCAAGAGCATCAATAACTGTATCATCTACTTCCTTGGCTGCATAATTGTATGTCATGCCTGCAGGCATGGGAATAGAGTAATTCTTGACTCTATCTGCTCCGCCCTCTCCTGACATAACTGCCTTTAAATCTACTGAATCCTTCAAAGTGCCCAGCTTCTTCCAGGATTCAAGTGTATCGGGATTATTCCATGAAACCATCCTACTTCTTCCTTTCCGCACCGCCTTGCCAGTGCCACGCCTTATTTTTCCAATAAAAATATAAATGAAATAAAAATGTTTCGCAACACTCATTCCACGCAAATTTAAAAATGTCGCTGATTGCGATTAAATCATGCCCTGCTGAGGGGGCCTGTCTGCGGAGGGGTGTACGCAGCGCCATTTACCAGGCTGCCAGCCAGATCAACAAGTCTTGCTGCCGCAGTATGCGGGTTCCATTCATCCCTTATAGTCTCATAGGCTGCATTTCCAAGAGCTAATATAAGTTTTCTGTCTGCCGCAAGCTTCACCCCCTTGGCTATAAACTCGGCTTCATTTTCTCCCTTAAAGGTCAGTCCGTTTATCCCATCCTTTATAAGGTAGGGAACCGCTCCTGCCCCTTCTCCTGCCAGCACTGCGCAGCGGGAGTTCATTGCCTCGTTTACCACGGCGCCCCAGCCTTCCAGATGATTGCTGGTAAAAAGGTATATATCTGCAGTTTTCATAAGCTCTCTTACCTTTTCCGGAGGCAGAAAGCCCATCATCTTAACATTTGCTCCAAGGTCATTCTCATTGATATAGGCTTCAAGCTCATCTTTCATCTCTCCGCCTCCAACCATGCGCAAGCTAAAAGGAATATCGGCTTTTTTTAAAGCCCCGGCCAGATGCAATGCATATTCAGGATGCTTGACCCCCCTCATAAAGCGTCCTGCCCAGAGGATATTTACAGGTCTATAGGCGAGGCTGGCAGCTGAATTTCCTACGCATTTTATCTTTGCATCTATATTATCTCCCAGCTTACCTTCTTCCTGATCTTTATATCCATCTTTTACCGGCACCTCTTCAAACTTCGGAAAATAGCCCCACTTAAGGAGCTTGTCAGGATAAGCATGGATCAGGCGAAAATCCCCGGCTGTATAGGCTCCGCTGCAGAGCATATACAGATTATCTTTTCTATATTTAATATGCTCGTGATATTTTGCTGCCAGGCCTCTTGGAGATATGGCCTTCCATCTACCTTCTCTGTATATACGCTCACTCATCCTGATCAGAGCCTTGCCTTCTGACACACGCTCCAGACATGCGTCCATAACCTTGCTGCTCAGAGTCCAGCCCAGCAGCACCACGTCAGCTTCAGCTATAAGCTTCAGCGCAGCATAGCTGTCCTTGTCATATTGCATAACAAAAGAGAGGTCACCCATATCCCGGCCCCAACCCATGGCAAGCCTCTCTGCTTCCATGGGCTGAGTCTCCAGAAAAGTAAAGTTACCCTCTCCTATAATATTCATGATCTCCCTGCATAAAGGGATCTGATGATGATTGATATAATTACTGACCAGTACGAATCTCATCTGCAAGCTCTCTTATCTGTCCTATATAATACAATGATCCAAAGGCACATATAACGCCGCTGTCTCCTGCCAGCTCAAGAGCCAGCTCCACAGCCTCCCTGATGGAAGAAGCAGGCGACACATTCTCTGCGCCCATGCGTATCAGGTCTTCCCGCAGCTTTTCACCATCCAGAGCTCTCTCTGAAGGCGGTGTAATGGTAATAAATGCCCGTCCAAGCGGAATGACCCTACTCATCATTTTATCATATGCTTTGTCAGACAAAACCCCTGTTATAAAAATCACCTTTTGCCCCGGAAAAAAGCTCTCAAGGCTATCTGCCAGTGCTGCTACTCCCTGGGGATTGTGGCTGCCGTCTGCTATAAAATACGGATGAGAGCCAAGAAGCTCAAAGCGGCAGGGCCATTTGGCATCCTTTAGTCCCTCTCTGATAGCGCTCTCCGGAATGGAATATCCCCTTTGCCTGAGGATAAGAGCTGCATTAACAGCCATTGCTCCGTTATAAGCCTGCCAGTTGCCCAGCATGCTGATCCTCATGTCATTAAAGACTTCGCCCAAAGCAGTCAGATCAAAGCTCTGTCCCTTAAGACTCCTTCGAATATTCTCCTCTTTTGGAAGAGAGGCTATATTAAACGAAGCCCCCTCTTTCCTGGCAGTCCTTCTGATAAGCTCTGTTACATCCTCATCTGTCTGGGGATATAAGAGGACGTCGCAGCCCTCTTTGATTATGCCCGCCTTTTTATCAGCTATCTCTGTCAGGCTATTACCCAGTATCTCTGTATGATCGTAGGAAATGGAAGTAATGATCGCCAGCTCAGGGGAGGGTATCACATTGGTAGCATCCATGATCCCGCCAAGTCCGCACTCCATCACGGCTATGTCACAGCCGCTGTCCCTAAATTCCATAAAGCTCATGGCTGTGACCATTTCAAACTCTGAAGGAAGGCGAAGGCCGTCCCGGAGCATTTCCATAGACTTGTCCTTTATGATCTTTGTATAGCGCCCTACATCCTCCCGGGATATATATTCTCCATCTACTCTGATCCTCTCCTCAAAGCACAGTACCGCAGGAGATGTGTAAAGGCCGGTCTTATAACCGGCCTTTGTCAGGATAGTGGAAATAAAAGCCGCAGTAGAGCCCTTGCCGTTGGTCCCCGCAATATGGATATATTTCATATCCTTATGAGGGTTTCCCAAACGAGCCAAAAGCTCAGTCAGGCTTTCAAGATTCATTACGATCTCGCCTCTTGCAAGCTTTACAGGATTAAAAGCATCAAGAGATCTGTAAAAAGCTATCGCCTCTTCGTATTCCAAGGCCTTACCTCCCTTATGCTCTGCTTGCTTTGTTATCAGATGGAAGATACTGTGCTGCATATTTCCTTACAGGCTTAACTACCAGATACAGCAGTGCGCAGCTTATAAAGAACATCAATATCTCTTTGGGAATCCTGCTGATAAGCACTGCCTTAAAAGGACTGCCATAAAGGACGCTCAGCCAGTATGAATTAAGGAGCGCATCAATAAAAACAGAGGTGATAACCTGAGCACAGATGATACGTGCGAGCATTCCTGCACCGGACTTTGAGACCCTGGCTATCAGGCCAAATACCAGTCCTATCAAAGCGTAGCTGACCAAAAATCCCATAAAATAAGGACCTGTGGGCTTTACAATATAGGAGAGGAAGTCAGTAAGCGCACCTACCAGCATTCCGGGCACAGGTCCCAGGAGCATACCTGCAAGCGCTACAGGCAGGGACTGAAACCTGATCTCCATAGTATTTGTGATTGGAATCTTCAAAAAGCCGAAGATCACCGAGAGGGCCAGCAGCATGCCGGCAGTTGCCAGTTTCTGAACATTGTTTTTCTGCATAAAAATAGCCTCCTTCCATGCAGTTTCCTTCTCTGCACAGGGAGGCCTCTATATAAGCCTTGTGCAGCAGCGGGATGCGGAAACAGAACCGCGGGGAATAATGACAAGCTTCCCTCTTCGTCCCGATGACAACTCCCTGTTCACCGGGCACTATATACGCTCTGTATCCTACTCTGCGTGACATGATTATTTATTTGTGCACATCTGTCCAAGCTCCAAAAACAGATTTTGAACAAATGGTCTAAACAATAATAGCCTCTATAAAGACAAATTACAAGGGGCAAATTTAACCAGCCGGATCTACCTTGACATCACACCGGCATTTAAAAGAAAATCCGCAGCCATGTACTGCTTATAAGTTTTCTGCACCGGCATTAGTGTTCCCGACTACTTTTTCTCGCCTGCCTCCAATCTCACCGCTCCTGAAATGCCTTCTGCACAGGGATACATAGGATTCGTTACCTCCCATCATCACCTGCTCACCTTCTCTGACAATCTTGCCGTCCAGCACTCTGGCATTAAAATGAGCCCTTCTGCCGCACCAGCATACAGTGGGCACCTCTTCTATCTTGTCAGCCAGCTCCATTAGCCTCTTGGAGCCTTCAAAGAAATGTCCTGTAAAATCAGTCCTGAGTCCATAGCATATTACCGGCAGGTCATACTGATCCACTATATAAGCAAGGAGGTCCACCTGCTCAGCAGTAAGGAAATGAGCCTCATCCACAATGCAGCAGTCAAGTCTGTCCCAACCATCGTCCAGACCTGTCAGCCATTTTTCCCTGGCTTCCTTAAGAAAATCCTCTATTATAACGCACTCTGCAGACAGGCCGATCCTGGACCTTATCAGTGTAGCTCCGTCCCTGTTCTCTACTCCGGGCTTTAAGAGTACTGCATTCTGTCCCTTTTCTACATAGTTGTAATGCACCATAAGTGCATTGGCTGTCTTTGAGCTCCCCATTGCTCCGTATCTGAAATATAATTTTGCCATTATCTCCCCCGTTCCGTATCTTCTACCAGTCTGTCCTTACCTGCTTTCTTGCCTTGATATAAGAGAGCATCAGCTCTTCCTATGAGATCCTCCAGGGAATTCCTGCTCCCCTTTCCGGGACAGGCAAGACCTGCCGTTATGGTCACTCTGTGCCTTGTACCCCCAATCTCTATATCAGTGAGCTTTAAATTTTTGATCATTACCTCAAGTTCATGTTTCAGTATATCATAGCTTTCAATAGGGGCTATGATCACAAATTCTTCGCCGCCCCATCTGCAGGCCATAAAGCTGCTGTTCCTGATCTCTATTTCCATGATGATATCACTGATAGTCTGCAGGACCTTGTCTCCTGCATTATGCCCGTAATTATCATTGAATTTCTTGAAATCATCTATATCCATGATCGCGGCACAGATTTCAGAGGTCTTAAGTCCTCTGTCATTAAATTCCGCATCAAAGAGGCGTCTTGTCCTAAGGCCTGTGAGCAGATCCAGCGCAGCCTTGTCCATATTTTTTTCCTGCACATGGATAAGTTCGTTCCTGATAGAGACACATACAAATATGATAAAGCTTAGGCATGCCGTTGAATTAACCATAAACACTGCCACGCTCACATCCTTTGTAAATCCCACCACAGGGACGTGAGTCCTGCCTATGATAAGAGATATGTAGAGACTGGCAATGGCCAGAACCCATGTGATCCAGCCTTTAAACTTCTTGCCCGAGGACGCAAAATACACATATCCATAAAAAATAGAAACAGGAACCTGAGCGAATATATTCAGGAAAAAGCCACATTCAAAACCAAAATAAAAGGAGGTAACAAGGACGACTATATCATTCCAGGCGCACATGGTATAAACTCTGGCCCTGGGATAATTATCCATCATATCAGAGCAGGTGATCCACAGCACAAAGGCCGTAACAATAGACAGCCAGATCAGTTCAGACCTGCCTGACAAAAGAACCATTACTGCCATTACTACATTTGCGACCAAATAAGCCAGTCTTACTTTAATAAGATCAAAGGCTACTTCGTTGTACATATTCTTCCTTCACACCGGGCAATATGCCTACCCGTTTCTCCCTGAGCATAATCTATATAAGTCTTTATCGGAAGATTACGCCTGAAGAAAAAGACCCAGGCTAAATATAGCTAAAAAATGGCATAAAAAAATCGGGGTGACAGGATTCGAACCTGCGGCCTCTACGTCCCGAACGTAGCGCTCTACCAAACTGAGCCACACCCCGATTGATATGCAGAAAGCACTTATAGCTAGAATATCGGCTTCTGCAGCAAAACACATAATACAACAAGTAAAGCTTTTGTGTCAAGAGGCCAGCAAAACAGATATCTCCCAATACTCTCGCATAGATTCTTCATCATAAAAACCAGGGATCACAAACACATTCATAAAGAATTTCTTTTTGATAGTTTTGTGCTTTTAAGTATAACTATTGAGCAAAATTATTCCGATAAAAATAATGTGGAAACCCAAGCAGAAAGGACAGTTTACATGAAAAACACTAATATTCCTGAATCAAAATCCCTTCGTAAGATCAGGGGCACCGTCAGTGGTAAGCTTCTAAGATTCATCCTCCCCATGATCATAATCAGTATAGTCCTGTTAATTGTCATCCTGACCAGCAGGGCAAGTTCTGTCATCACCATGCAGGCCAGCAACGGCCTTAAACAGGAGTCCAGGGCTAATGCCGCTGCACTGGGCAATACAATGATCGAATTTGAGACATATCTCAATACCATAGGTGAAGCAGTGGCAACTGTAGAATTTCCGGATGATGAGGCCCTGGTCAAATATCTGGAACCCTCGCTTACAGCCTACGACTTTGCGCCTAACGGTGTATACATAGGTCTTGAAAACGGTACCTGGCTGGATCCTTCCGGCTGGCAGCCGGATCCCGACTATATAATCACAGACAGAGACTGGTACATCCTGGGTAAGAATGTTAATACCTTCATAGCAGGTATTCCTTATGTGGACAGCAGTACCAATTCCATGGTCGTGACTCTATCCTGCGGCGTCACACTCCCTGACGGAAGATTCGGCGTTATAGCAGCTGACATGAACCTTGATGGCATCGTAGCCGAAGTCACCAAGTTTACCCCACTTGGCAGTGGCCATACCATGCTCATGGACGGTGACATGATCCTGTCCTATTCCGATCCTTCCTATAACGGTTCCTCTGCGTCAGAGCACTCTGATGATGCTTTTCTGACCAGGTCTGCTTCCTATGTAAAGTCGGGCAATGATGAAATCGCACGATTTAAGGATAACAGCGGAAGAGATACCTTTGTATCCTTTGACTCCGTTCCGGGAACAGAATGGACACTTATCAGCTCCGTTTCTGCAAGTGCTGTACTTTCAGAGATGAACAGCTTCCTGATCCTTGCAGCCATCCTGATGCTGGTGATAATAGCTGTGATAGCAGCCGTGATCCTGAATATGATCAGGCATATCGTATCCCGTCCAGTCAAGAGTCTCACAGATAATATATCCATGATAACCACCGGAGACTTTACAGTGGATATCCCTAAGGGCGGTAATGATGAGATAGGGACCATGAACAATTCCATGCATGACTACGTCAGCCATATGCGCGGTACTTTGGGTGAGATGAAAGAGATTTCCAATAATCTCATCGACGAGGCAGTGAACAGCCAGGAGGCTTCAGGCAAGCTCAACACCCAGGCTGAAGAGCAGTCTGAGTCAATGCACCAGATCAGAGAAGCCATAAACGGCATGAACTTAGCAGTATCTGAGCTGGCTTCCAATGCCACAGACCTGGCTTCAGAAGTCAGCGAACTGGCGGATAAAGGTACAGTCTGCAACGATACAGTCATTTCCCTGGTATCAAAGGCCAAGGAAGGTCAGCATGAAATGAGCATTATCCAAAGCGGTATGGCAGACGTGTCAGAGAGCATGGCAGATATGGCAGCAGTTGTTGAACATGTGGACAGCTCCGCCCAGACCATCAACTCCATCATCAGCATGATAAGTTCCATTGCTGCCCAGACCAATCTCCTGTCATTAAATGCCTCTATAGAAGCTGCCAGAGCAGGTGAGGCAGGCAGAGGTTTTGCAGTTGTCGCATCTGAGATAGGACAGCTGGCCAACGAAAGTGCCGGCTCGGCCAATCAGATCGGGCAGATTGTCAAGGACATCACCGCTCAGATCTCAGAGCTCCTTGAGAAGTCCAATAAGAATATGTCCTCCATTGAGCAGAATGCTACAGCGGTAAAAAATGCCGGATCTACCTTTGAAGAGATATTCAAGGACCTGGATCTTACCAATGATACGGTTACTGATATGATCGAGAAGGTCAGAAAGGTTGACGATATTGCTACCTCCCTGGCAGCCATATCCCAGGAACAGTCGGCCAGTACCCAGGAGATCACTGCTACAGTAGATAATGTGGCAGAGAGCGCTCTTCGCGTAGCTGACAGTTCCAAGGGCGTAGACGAATCCGCCACCACAGTATTTAATTCAGCCAAGAAGATCGAGGATTTTGTTAATACCTTTACCATCTGATCTTTCTGTTTATGATGATACAATGCAGCATTTTGTATCACAGGTGCACATTCATGCAGTTCTATACATGTTATATAGTAGTAATTATGGGACGCCTGCTTCAAAGATCATTCTTTGAGGCAGGCTTATTTAT
This sequence comes from Butyrivibrio sp. MC2013, assembly GCF_000424585.1. Classification (GTDB taxonomy): domain Bacteria; phylum Bacillota; class Clostridia; order Lachnospirales; family Lachnospiraceae; genus Butyrivibrio. Next base: position 43,159 of record NZ_AUKE01000015.1, on the reverse strand, counting down.
TGCCATTTACCCGCTGTCAATTTATGCCCGGCATCGCATTTTGAGATATTTTACGAATTAATGATATTAATATTGACATATTTACGTACATGTGATATCAAATAATTATATAAGATATTATTTCTCAAATAATACTTCCAAAATAATACCGCATAAGAACTACTACAAAGGAGGATCATCATGAAGAAAAAGGAAACAGAAAGCTTTCATCCCGTTACTCCTGAGGATCACAAGAAGCTGGATCCCGGCAGGCATCCTGATGTAAATGAGAGTCTGGCATTTCCCATTGGAGATGCCTTTGACAAAGTGATCACTGAGATCCTTGACAGTGACGCCGAAGCAGAGGGCGAGACTGTAGTCATAGCCCTGGTAGACCTGGATTATTTTAAGAGAGTAAATGATGAATACGGATTCGCAGAAGGCGATAGGATACTAATAGAAAGCGGCAGATATATCGCTTCCAAAGCCGGCAAATACGCCTCTGTATTCAGGATAGGCGGTGATGAGTTTGGTATCATCTTCAGAGGTACCAGGGAAAGGGAAGATATATTCCTGCAGCTTGAAGAAATGCGCAGAGATTATGATGTTCTCCTCCCCGATAAGAGTCCTATGACCATGACCATAGGCATGGCTACAGCCTTTGAGGATGCCAACCGCTGCGCAGAGCTCATCAGAAAAGCCGACGGTGCCCTCTACAGGGCAAAGACCGCCGGCCGCAACAAAGTAGCAATGGCCAAGGAGGAGAAAATGGTCCCCAAGACCACTCATTATACCCAGGATCAGCTTAAGCGCCTAGCAGGCCTCTCCAAAAGAGAGGACATAGGCGAAGCCATCCTCCTTAGAGAGGCCCTGGATATGCTGCTTAAAAAATATGATATTTGATACAGAGCTAACCTCTGATCTGACTGAGTATTGAAGGGTCCTTGATCTTGCTGTCCTTTGCAAGGAAAAGGACCTTTGTCAGTACCTCCGCAGTCTTTGGATCATCATCCGCAAAGGGCAAAAAGAGCTTTCCCCTGTGCTGGGAATGTACAGGCAGGATGTTGATCATAGCCCCGCCCAGCTTGTGTACCACTGCGCTTCCCAGATGTACACTGTAGTTGCCATAGTGTCCTTCGATAAAGGCATGGCTCTTTTCCACAGTCACATTACTAAGTCCAAACAGTGGCAGCGTCATTTCAATAACTGCTGCCCTCATTTCAATAGTTGAATGACTGGTCTCAGGATCCACTCCGCCTGCATGAGCCACACTAACAGCCATATCTACATCTCGCATCACTTCAGAGAAGATGATATCAGGTACCTCGCTGATAGCTTTGCGCTTATTGGTCTTCCTGTCATAGAATGCCACCCACTCCAAAGTAGGAGCTTCTATTTCTGAAGGTGAGAACCAGTCGGCCAGAGCGTATATGGTCGCTACGATATCATCCTTGTAATAGATCTTCTGCAGACCATCTTCCACATCACATATCCATCGGCGGCTCCTTAGAGCTGCCATGGTCTTCTTGGGCTGTATCTGATTACCGGCGTAGCGCCTGGATTCTGATACGCCCATTTCTTCTTCAGTCTTCACATACAACTCTCTGAATACCTGTTTAAAGGGCTGTACCAGCTTCTTGTCAAAGAGACAGCGCTGGTATTTTGTCCAGTGACCATCCTGATATAAGTGGAAGGGATGAGCCACCTTCAGTTCGTCCCCGGGAGAGAGCACCGTTTCATTCCCCTCATAGTCTGTGAGGATACAGTTATCCAAAAAGCCCAGCTTCTTGTCACTGACAGTCATAAATACCAGATTTTTGATTATAGGCCATGCCACAGGATTATCCTTTAGCTGCGCAAGTTCCCCTGCACTATATAGCTCTTCATTTTCCATGGCATTCTCAAACATCTGCCTGGTTCGGCGATACTGCTCAGTAAAGCTCTTTTTGGTCTCTGTAAGCTTCTTGATATACTCATCTTTTTTTATTGCAGCAGGAACTGACTTCAATGTCTTACCTGCTTTGACCACTATTATGGACGTCTTGCCCTCTTCATCCACCTGGAGCCTTACAGTCACATCACCTATCACTTTATCTTCCAGATAATGCCTGCCCTCTTCCATGAGCCTGGTCTCCATCCTGAGAGTAAGCCTGGTCACATCACTAAAGCCGGCATTTAGAGAAAGATTCTCCATTGCAATCTCAACCGCAGCTTTCTCACTGGCGCTCCTTTGAGCGCCAAATTTCCTGCTCTCCTTTAGGAATTGCTGCAGATACAGATATCTGGATACCAGATCATCCTCATTCTCTATAGGGATCAGGGGATAAGCCATGAGGAAGTCCTTATTACGCTTATCCATTATGATGGCCTTTAACTCATCAGGACGATACTTGCCGGTTGCCGCATCAGCATATTTGCGGGCCCTGGAATGCTTGGAGCCATCACTTATATACTTGGCTGCATCATAGATCATCTCAAAGCGCTTCTGCCCAAGGCTGGCATATGCAGATCTGAACCAGTCTATATCAAAAGCTCCCATCCTGAGCTTTTCAGCAGACAAAGGAGTATACCTTGCTATTACAGCCATCTTTTTGTCATCAAAAAACTCATCCATATGCGCTATAAAATAATAGCAGCCTGAGACATAGCCCTCCCAGCCCAGATATTCCTCCATGATATCCAGCCAGGCATTGGAATACAGCGATGCCTCCACCAGTCTCTTCTCGCTGATATCGCTTCCTTTGACCAGGCTTCTCAATCGCTCCGCATTATCATCAGGAAGAGGCACGCATACAGAGAGCAGATCAGAAAGGGCACCCAGCTTACTGTTTGAAGGATAATATGCAGATCTCACTAGTTTGTCTTTGCCAATTGCAGTCAGAATAGCCACAAAGTTATCTGCTCCGTATATCCTGCCAATACGGCTGATAGCTGCAGAGTAGGCAGTAGGTGAATCTCCTCTCCTGAGTTCCACAGAGAGAACCTTGTCTATCACTTTGCTGCACACACCGGCAACATAAGACAGGTATTTTTCATCAGCCTCTGAAGATAGGTCTTTGATTACATTTAAAGCCCGATAGCTCATGTGCCTGGTGGAACTTTCCGCATCCTTTTCCTTCACTGCCATGACCGCAGCAGATGAGTATTCAAGGGTATCTCCCAGAGCACACTCTTCAAAGAGATATTTAAATAGCTGCCTGTCTGTCAGTATTTTTCTGTAGCCCGCGTAAATAGCTGTCTTTGGCATGGGAGTGATATCAATTGGATAGGATTCTCCATGATAGTACGCTCCTCTATAGAAGCCGTATTTCACGTCTTTATAGGGATTGACACTCTTATGCTTCCTGTATAGCAGGTTGGTCAGAGGAAATGTCAGCTTGGCAGTTTCCTTATCTGACCTGTCCAGCCCTTCAAACTCTAGTCTCTCTATGGATGTTATGCCCACCATATTATCCGCCCTGGCTTTCCTGTAAAGCTCTGATGCAGGAAGGCATTTTAGGAGATATAGAGCATATGCTATAGTTATATAATTGCGCTCCTGCCTGGGGACAAAGTCGCCAAGCAGCTCTCTGACAATTGTTTCAACATGATGCGTATATGCTGTATCAACTTGTTCTGAGAAGCCATTGCCATATAGCTTATTTAATACATCATCTGCAAATCTATCTCCCTCTCCAGCATAGCCCATATAGCTGGGAGCTTTTGTCAGAAGATAGATCCTGTAGAATCTGTATTTATCTACATTTCTATCCCTAAGAAATGACAACCATAATTCTTTAAGAGCAAGTACGTTCTCTCCGCTATGTCTGTCTCTGGTCACAAGATAGCTTGAAGCTCCTACCAGGGTCTTTTCCCCATAGCTTGAGAGGTATTCATCCTTTTCATGGAGCTCCACAAAACTGCCAAGAGCACGCAGATCCTCTGCTGCCATCTTAAAGCTGTCACAGGTATCTGCCGTAAGCATATCTCTCAGACTTCCAAGAATACCCTTTTTGTATTCATCAGGATACAAGGCTCTTCCAAGCTCTGAATCAGGAAAATAATCCATAAACAGCCTTACCGCCTTGCGGCAAAGCTCATCACTCAGATCACCGGGCTCATATATATCCTCATCGCCGTAGAGGCTATCCTGCTCTTCTTTTGCTTCTTTATCGCCGCCAAGAGCAGCCTTAATATTATCCAGCAGTATCTGCTCTTTGCCGGATGGCTCTGCTATTGTAAGGGCCTTTTGCCCGCAGCGTTCAAAAAGCTCTCTTCTTTTCTCATCTTTAGAGAGGTTCATGACAATATCAAGAGCAGCTATGCGCTTTTCTTCCTTTTTATCTTCCAGAAGCCTCAAAACAGTAGCCTCCAGCTTCTCGTCCTGCTGATCCATAAGCAGGTTTATAAGCACTGCTCTTGCGTCCGATGCCTTGAACCTGAGCATATCCTCCATGGTCAGATAATCTTCATCTGTCAGAGTAGCTCTGATAGAATCCACCAGTTTATAAGCATCCCTCCTGATCATATCTGACCTGTCACAAAGAGAGGTTATCAAAAAAGCTCTTTGGATACTGCTTCCCGGATCATCCAAAAGATGCTGCATGATATTATCTCTCTCATATACTTCTGCATTGCCCAGCATGCCGCATATTTCATCCATGCGGTCATCACTCCTAAGCGCTGCAGCAATATAGGCCATTCTGATCAGTAAAGAACCTTTAGTTATCTCGCTTTTGTTCCATTCAAATATAAAAGGGTCAAAGCTGACCTTTCTGCCATGCATCTGCTGATATATGCCTTTTAGGATGTCATAATACAGCTCTGCTTCTTCCTTTGACTCAAAATATGCAGAGAGCTCGCATTGCTTATCTCTGATACGGGAGGCCACGTCTCCCATAAAAAAGCCCATATATCCTGTCATGATCTCAAGATCGTCCTTATGATCCCTCACCAGTTCTTTGGCTATGGCGCTGTCATAAAATGTATTTTGTATCAGATTCATCGAATACGACGCTGTCAAAATTTGATGCCTGCTGCCGCTCTTTGCTATATCTGCTATCCTGCAGGCCATATCCCTCATTTCGTAAAAGCCAATGGACCAAAGGGCAATGTGTATCCTCAGGGAGTCCTCGCTATCCAGATATTCCTGCCTCTTATTATCGTCTGTAAGACAGGCATATACATGCTCTGCCATCCGGTTACCCATACGCTCCAGCTTTGCAGCATCAGGATCCCAAAAGCCCATCCATGTAGCATAGGCTCTTTTTACAGCAGAGAAACGGATCAGGTTGTTTTCATTTATGATGCCTGTTAGATAGATAAAGGCTTCGGGCGTACCCTCGTCCATAGCTTCGCAGATAGACTGCCTAAGTCCCTCCTGAAGCCTTGCAGCTATAAGGAGTCTGCCCAAAAGTTCGTACATAGGCCTGCTGTGGCTGGCCAAAATACCGCATATCATAGGCCTGTCAAAGGTCACATCATTGTCACCATTTACGCAGTCTGTGATCAGCTCTGTCAGCTTCTCATTTCCAAAGTCTATTTCCGCAGCTATGATATCCGCTACGCAATCACCCTGGTAAAAATAGTCATAGAGTTTAAAGCCCAGTTCTTCATCACTGATCCTGTCTGAGAGATAGTCACAGATATCTGCGGCTACATAATCATGATCCCCAAACATTTCTATCTTGCGAAGAGCTGCATCTGCCAGTATATGAGGATCGGATGTGCGCATGGATCTTCTGTAATATCCCGTCTGATATATCCTCTCATGCAGATGGTCTATGGTATACAAGAGATGCTTCTCATGCCTGGAATCTATATAATCAGTCAAAATAGCCGGCACACTTTTCCTGATGTATTCTGAGGGTACTCCTCCGCTTCTGATATGCTCCGCAAAATCCTTATAGAGGTCATTATCTTTATTGCCCTTTCGATAAGCAAGCACGAAATCTCTGACATTTCTTGGAAGGTTATTAAACCTCCCCGCAGTCATAGACTCGTGCTTTTTTCTATACTCCCGTCCCAGCCTTTCAAGACTGGTCCTCTCTAATGCTGAAATCTGTCTCATATATCTCTATGATCACCACAATCTGCCTGATAGCATTACAAGGCGTATGAATGTGACCTCGTCTCCTTCTTTTATGTCTATAGCTTCGCTTATTTGGCCCAGCTCCTTCATCCCCAGGAATATCCTGTATATCCCATCACTATAGGCTTCAAGAGCTGTATTAATGGCGCTGTCTGTATTTGCCCTATTTTCACCATAATTGATGCCAAAGGCAATCTTACCAGCTTCCCGCATGGCTTCTATCTGCTCTTTAGTAATGGGCCCAGCAGCTCCCCCTTTGTCAAAGCGCTCATTATATTCACACACGCAGGTTTTGACGCACTCTTTTATCAGCTGTTCCACCGTAGAAGGCCTGTTTTCCAGATAAAAGGGCATCCCGCTTATTTTATTCTTTTTCTTCCCAAGCTGCTTGATATTAACAGATATATACACTTTCTCCCCCTTGCAAAAATCAAAATGAGAGTCTACAACTATGTAGAGTATAGCAGTAAACTCTCGTTGTATTTTGACTGTTAAGGATATAAATATGTTTTCCAATCCTCTGGAAATCCCATAGAACGAATATCTACTTTTGAGTATTTACCAATCAATTTTTCAATATCTTCCAAAAACGCAATCCAGTGAGCATCTTTCTCAACAATATGACTTATACAAAGTAAAACTGTAAAAATACGATTGTTATCTATTCCCATTTCGCTGTATTGCTTATACAGCATAGGCTTTTTTGCAAGTTTTGCATTGTATAACCTGCCATAGTGAGCACAGATGTTTCTTACATATGAAATAGATTCAATCCAGCTTTCATAGTATGTATATCCAACGCCAAAAGACTTCGCGATAGCCTTTTTGTCGGAGTTCTTCATGTTCTTGAAAAACTTGGACAAAGCACCAAAGCTACATATCTCTACAAGAGCATACATAGGAAGATTGCCGCCTTCATAGTTTTCCGTAAAATTCTTCACAAATGGAGCACGTAAATTTCGCCTTATTTCTTCGTTAATATCTATCATAAATTGCTTGTGGTACTCTTCGTCAACAAAGTTCTCTTTGTCCTTATATCCAAGTACCCCATAATGCTCAGATACATAATTTCCTATCCTGCATCTTGCATTAACCTCTATTTTCTCTATCAGCGGGAATAGCAGCTGTCTGAAGTTTGCATTGAACAGATATAATTCTACTATCTGACTGAATTTGACATCTTTGCGGTATGCACCATTTCTTGGCTTCAGATTTAGACTAAAGGCCTTTATAAGCCTAAAATAAGATATGTCATTTAAAATTCTTTTTGCGTATTCTTCATCATCTATTTGCAAACCTAATGACTTGAGATTTTTAACCTGCTCGTCAATTGTCATAGCTTGCTGATGCTTTTTTATTGTTTCTGCCATATTTTCATCCTAAAAAAATGACCCGACGTGGTCCGCATCATAATGAGAGGCGTGTCGGGTTCTGTTAAGATTATTATATGTATGACTGTTTTGTTCGTCAATTGGTTTTTGCCAATTTAAAAAAGTTGTAAACTCCCACTCGATCTCTAATACTTCAAGTGAATCTACTACACCATTTACCACACCATTTTTATAAAAAAACGGCATTTCCAGCTTTTCCAGGTTCTCACATCTCATCCAACACCTGGAAGATGTAGAATTTCAGGTAATAGGAGGCCTCGTTGGTCACCATGATGGGATGGTCGGGAGCCTGCTGGGAAAAGGATACCTGACGCAGTGTCTTGTGGGCACTGCGGGCAGCGTCCTTTACTATCTTAAAGAACTGCTCCTCATCCATAAAGTGTGAACAGGTACAGGTGGCGAGAAAGCCGCCGTTCTTTACCAGATGCATGCCTCGGATGTTGATATCACGGTAGCCTCCTGCCGCTTTCTTTACAGATGCTCTGGACTTGGTAAATGCAGGGGGATCCAGGATCACAAGGTCATACAGCTCCCCATCTGCCTCCATCTGCCTCAGGATATCAAAGGCATCTCCGCATTTATAGCTGATGATATCAGTAAGTCCGTTCATGGCAGCATTCTCCGCAGCCTGATCAAGACCTGTCTGAGAAGCATCCACTGACAGTACAGATCCGGCGCCTGCTGCCGCAGCATTCATGCCAAAGGAACCTGTATGAGTAAAGCAGTCCAGGACCCTGGCCCCTTTAGACATAGACCTTATAGCCATCCTGTTGAGCTTCTGATCCAGGAAGAAGCCTGTCTTCTGGCCATTTTCCACATCTACATAATATTTTAATCCGTTCTCGATAATAGGCACCTTGGTATCAAATGCTTCTCCAATAAAGCCCTTCACCCTCTCCAAGCCTTCCTGCTCCCTGACCTTGGCATCACTTCTCTCATAGATGCCTCTGACTCTTATACCATCAGCCAAAAGGATATCCTTTAGTTCATCCAGTATCATAGCCTTCATCCTGTCAGTACCAAGAGCCAGCGACTCTATTACAAGCACATCTCCAAACTTGTCTATGGTGATGCCAGGCAGATAATCCGACTCTCCAAAGACGAGCCTGCAGGAATCGGATATGGTACCCTGATAGTGAAAGAGGCCATCAGCTTCAAAGCCGTATACGCTCTTTCTGTAATTCCAGGCATTTTCCAGTCTCTGCCTGATCAGTTCCTTTGTAACAGGATGCTCCATAGTCCTGGACATAAGCCTGGCCCTGATCTTGGACGCATCGTTGATAAAGCCGTATCCCAGAAAGTATCCGTCGAAGTCATGAACTTCAACGATATCTCCCTGCTCGTAACTTCCCTCTGTATGATCTATCTCATTATCAAATACCCACAGGCCGCCGCCCTTGATGGTCCTTCCTTCTTTTTTCTTTAATACTACCTTTGCATCCGAGCTGTTTATGAACATAATTCCTCCGTTTTTGCAATCTTTACACAAATGGCTCATTTACCATATTCATGTTCTTACGAAGCACGCTGTAAATGAGTGTTTATGAACGAGCATATTATGAGGTAGGTGTCAAAAGTTCCTTTTGACACCTTATGACTAACGGATTGTTCCGTTTCTTCGAAACTCTCACAATCCTAAAACATTCGCAAATCCGCACTACGTGCTACTTTGCTCATGTTTTGCGGGTCATAAATTCATATTCGATTTCGAGCAAGCTCGAATCGAAATGACTTTTGACCCTTGCGTCATATTATAATACATACATCATTATTCCACTTTATCCTTTTTAGGAAAAGATGAAAATATGTTGGTTCACTTAACAGAATTGAGGAAATCGCTTTTTAAGACACGAGAAATAAAAAAGGTCAATTGTAAAAGTTAATTCCACTTTGTAAGACTAACTTCCACCTTGTAGAAGTAAATTCCCCCCTATGAGAGATAGGTATGAAAGTCATCCAACTGTGCAGAACTCCGGCTTTTTTCATTGAAATGGTAGTTTCTGCATCGCAGAAACCCAGGAATCAATAATAAGAAAATGTAGTTACCCACTATAAATGGTGATTAACCTAATATTAGTTTATTTAACATAATGAGCATTTCCATTTTCAATTTCATAAACAGTATCCGCCAGTTGTTCTATATCACCATCAATATGGCTTGTTAGCATAACAATTCTATTCTCTGTAACATAATTTTTGATAATCTTTGTAATGTCGCTTCTTCCTTCTTTATCCAATCCATTAAAAGGCTCATCCAGAATCAGCACATCAGGCTTCTCCATGATGGCCTGTGCAATTCCAAGCCTTTGTCGCATTCCAAGAGAATATTTTTTTACTTTATTTTTATTATGTAAATCCAAACCTACAGCTTCGATAGAATCCCATATTGTTTGATCATTGATTTCATTTCGTATACGTGCTAGATACTTCAAATTCTGAAAATGATTATACTCTTCAATAAATAACGGCTTCTCTATTAAAACACCTAAGCTCGGAATAAAATCAACATCTTTTCCAATTTTCAATCCATCATACAGAATCTCTCCCTCATCTGCCTTGACAAATCCACAAATTGTTTTAAACAAGACTGATTTTCCACATCCATTCGCCCCTACAAAACCATAAATATGTCCTTTGTTGAGTTGCAAATTAATATCGCGCAACACCCAATTTCTGCCATATTTTTTGGATAGCCTTCTAACCTCTAACATATACTAAACCTCCTTTTTGAAATAACATAAGCATAGAAACCGATAACAAAAATCTCACATACAACATTAGAAAATACCAATGTGTCATAGCCTAGATTATTAGCCATTTCAATATATTTAATAGTTGATGCAGCCAATGGTATCGGAATGGGTGAAACAGTATTTATCACAAGAATTCCCATGACACAAAACAGTGACCAGTCTCTAATACAGGAATTATTCATCATAATATAAATCAAAACCAATCCACAAAATGATAAGCTGTCTAATAAGTAATATCTACATACGTCAATGGCATCTGGTATATCTCCAGAAACACAATAAAAAATATAGTGTGAGCAGAGCAAAAGAATCCATGAATGAAAAATAAGTAATAATGTAAATTTCAGGACAAATAAAATACGTTTAGATATCCTACAATATACTTGTATAATAAATTTATCCCAAAATCTTTCGCACACATTCCCTATATATAAAAAAATCAACGAGATATTTAAAAGTTTTAAAATAATCATTGCGGTTGAAGTCGGTTCATCAATAGTTCCACACATCCAATGTAAGCATAAATCATTGCTGCTTTTGAATAAATAACAATAAGTAGCATCTATTAGTATGAATCCTACCAAAATCAATACCAATAATTTTGCGTATTCTATTATAAGCATCTTATTAAGCTGACTTATTCTCATATTCCATGAACTCCATATGATTCTTCATAAAATGTAACATGCCTCCGACCAATAATACCTGAAGGAAAACATGTACATTAAGTGAAATAATATAGTTAAAAGATAAATCCTCTCCATAGATGATTCCTCCCGCCGAATAGTTTAATACTTCCAAAATAAATCTATTATTAGAAAAAATCATTGTCGGAAGAGCCGAAATCACAAAAAGAATGAAAGGCATTGCCGGAACAACATAACTATTTTGCTGTATTTTTGTAACACAAAAATACAGTAGGTATATAATTAATTGCACAAAAATTGCCACCAATGAATATCTTACAAAAACATACATAAATAACACTATTTGATTTGAAAAGGTTTTATCTATCAAACAAGGTTCAAATATTTGTATAAAACTGATCGGAACAAACATTCCTGTTATCACCAAAAACAACGTTGAAATTATCATAACTATCATATCTGTCCTTATATGTACTCTTATATCATTACATCTCGAAAGGGAATAATAACTCACATTAAATATTCCAATTCTATGTGTAGCTGTTATCAGAGGTATCACTATCATCCACAAATAATAATCCATCCAAAATATCTCGCAATACTCCCGCATGGATGATATATTGTTAAACTTTTGATATACAACCATAAATCCCAAATGAAGCACCCACAAAATATAAGTAAGTGGTTGTATATATATTAAACGGATTTTTTCTAAAATGTATCCACGATTTTTCATCATGTACTATTCCTATAATATAATTTCTCAGTTATAGTCAAACAAATAATTCCCACACAACAATACATTATTACCATTCCAATGTACCCATAAACACTGTATTCAGAAGTTATCCACGGTAATAAAAGTACATTTGGTTGCATGAATGATGGCAAAATTAGCTCAAAGCCACTTGATATCAAGAATGGTAGCAACAAAATTGCTATCCTATTTTTAAAAAATGATGTAATACCAACGGAAAAAAACAAAAACGATGCATAATAAACTAAATGGGATCCAAACACCAATGCACAGTATTGAGATGCATCCTGATAGAATATGCTATCCTTATTCTCAACAATCCCATAAATATATTCACCAGTACTATCATGTGAAGTATATATATATGATACCCCATAAAATATAATCTCCGCTAATCCTACTATTACTACTCCAGCAATTATGATTGAAAGAACTTTGTGACAAAAATAACGGTTCTTTCCCTCTCTGGATACAATTAAATATCTGTATTGCGATTGTTTTTCTACTGTATAGGTCAACGCATATGGTATCAATAGTAACAGTGGTATAAGTACTTGAATAACAGAATATGAACTTATCCAAACTCGGTATACATTACCAAAATAGCGTTGATAGTACTCTACATCTTCCGGATTGGCAATATCTGTTGCTCTACTAGCAAAAAGAGCCGTCTTCCAGCCATCATTGTAGGCACTAAAAAACATTATAAAGACAACAAACGCAACCAATACAATGTTTTTTGGGCTGAATAACGCTCTTTGTAATTCCTTCTTCATATTAGCCTGTCTCACTTTCAAATTGCCACCTGCTCAATATGTAAAAAATTATCAAGCAGGTGGCCTTTTTTATTTGTGATATGCGGTTACTTTACTTTTAATTGCAGGTTCACAGTACTTTTATTTTGTCAAACAATTAATATGAATCAATATTCCACAATCCCTGTGTAGAAGCAGATTTATTCCATGCTCCCGCTTTCCTAGCAACACCAAGTTTATACTTATGATTCTGCTGTGTAGTATTTCTTTCAAATGCTGTATTTTCAAATGTACCAGCCTTTTCAAATGGAACTACTCGATCCTCATTATCTGAATTTCTAACCGTGTACTTAAACTTATTTGTTGATCCAGAAGTATAAGTGCAGCGCACAACTGGATTCTCATCAGTTGTGTACTTTGTTGCATAGCTTGAATATGCATATGCTTTTCCCAATCCAGATGTAAGGTTAAAACTAAACTTTGTGTTATACGCAAATGCTGTCATTGTAGCAAATGTGAACACAAACATCATAAGCATTACGCTTACAAACGTCCTTCTTTTCATACTTTTCAAAATAGATTTCCTCCTTTATTTTTACCAAATCACCCTTGTGTATACCGCATATAACCACTACGTCATGGTTTGAACTTCCAAGCAATAAAACTTATTGATTATGTTGTGACCCTTACTTCATTTCAAAGAAATAGGCAACACAAAATTTATAATTTTACTTCCCACCAAAGATTTTGTCCCACCATTCCAACCAGTTTCCACCTGACGTATACAATAGCATTTCCATTTTCTTTACCTCCATAATAATATATACTAATATCGATAATCGGTAGTCTAATTTACTGTTATACAATGTTCAATAAGGTTCCCTGCAAACGGTCGTATATCCCTTTGAACGGTAATACTACAATATTTTGAGCTGTTCCGTAATACTTTTTCTTGACAAACTATTTTCTACAATGCACATGGTAATATATCCCACTGTGAATGCAACAATTACAATGAGTAAATATACTTCTGCTCTTACGTTATATACCAAAAAAGAAATCTCATTGCAAACATCAACCATAATGTAATTGGATACAATCAAAGATATAATTGTTGATAATAAAAATGCCATTATCAAATAATATGAAATTTCATACATAAACATTGCTCTTAATTGTTTTCTAGACATACCTATGCTTCTAAGCGTTGCAATCTCCTTATCCCTAATGATTATACTCGTCAAAAAAACGTTAATCAGATTTACAATAGCGATTATGGATAATACTGAACACAAAAACAAACAGATTATTTCAAAAAGTCTTTTTAATGAAACAAATTCATTTTCATATGTTTTTTTTGAATGATAGTCTACCCCTAAATAGTCATTCTTGATATCATCTAAGTATTTATCCATTACATTTTTATATTCTTTTTTGATATTCATATAATATGACATAATGTTTTGATTTGACATCAAATCCATATATACATCAGAATTGAAATAAATTTCAAAACATACTCCTCCGTTAGAGATGCCTGTACTTAATCCTCCTTTGCTGACGTCAATATGCCCCAGAACAGTAAACTCATGAATTATTCCATCAGCATCTTTCAATTTTACGAGATCTCCCTTTTCAAATTGAAATGAACCGGGAATCATTTTCCCATCCGTATCTAACCAACACCCCTCCAGCACACCTGTCCCGCTTTCAAAACAATCAACAGACACGTCATCTTCAGCAATCAATCTTTTTATACTGTTTATATTGTCTAGTCCATAAATATTCAGCCAGACATCATCTTCCTCACAAACAACATCAATTTCCGTTACATCGCAACTTGCATACACACATCCGTCTTCTTGTATGTATTCACACCCCCTTATTTCTTTCACAACGTTATAATCTAATGGTTGATTTTCACCATTCATAGACAAATATTCACTATTAAAATAGCTGTCATTTGCAACGATATAATCAGAATACATAACTGATGAAATATATTTATCCAAGTTGAAGCTATGCAATATATTATACGAAATAATCACGAGAAAAAAAGGTAATGAAATACTTATTATTAACAAAAACATGCTTCTATAATTTCTACATACATTATAAAATGCAAATTTATATAGATTGGTTCTATCAGATTTCCTATTTCCACCCTTTCCATATTCCTTAATGCGGCTAGCTTCAATCGGAGACATTTTTTTAATTATCTGTATTGGTTTTAGCACACTAATACATGCTGTAAATACAACAAATAATATAGTCGCTCCTATGACAAGCATTATATTATTGTTCTGAAATATCTTTTCATTCGCCACCGAACTATAACTGGTCAGCCTAACCATTGCAGGAAGTGTTACTTGACCAACCAGATATCCCAAAACCCCTCCTGCAGGAACTGAAATCAGCAACAAAAATAATATTTGCCAATACATATATGACGATATTTGTTTTCTCTCCATGCCAACAGTTTTTAACTGACCATAATATTTAGCATCTTTTAAAGCTGAAATAGAAAATATATTATTAATAATTAAATATCCTATTAACACGATGCCTCCGATGGTCAATAGGGCAGCAATCAGACCTTTCCCCGATATCGTATCCATTGAAGATTCATAATACGGGTTCACCCTAATATCGGGTATTAAACTATCAGCACCGACATCTATTAGTATCCTTTCTGCTTTTACCTCTATATCATTACTATCATTCAGTACAACACCTAGTTCTTGTTTTCCATATAATTCATCCTCGCAAAAAAAGTCTCCCCATACAGATAGATACTCTTTGGATACTATTATTTGACCTATTTTATTCTGATAGGCACGATTCATTTCGAACCATCCCACCAAAACAAATTCCTCTTTCTTGCTCCTTTCACCCACTAAAACATCAATTGAAAAAACACTTCCTTCTATTAAAGGAACACCCAACATTTCCAAGGTTGTTGTATCTACAATAACTTCATTTTCTGCAATTGGCATTTTCCCTTGAATCAAATCATAGAATCCTGCCTGCAAATACGCCATATCTTCATAGTTAATTTCTACATTATAATTAATTCTTTGATTTTTGACATATGCAAGGAATTTACGGACACCTGCTTCCCTTGTCATAGGATTCTTAGTGACTTCTTCCAACAGTTTATCATTACTAATATCCCAATCATTCACAAGAAAGTGACATTTTGTCCCTGATTGTTTTAATCTATATAGTTCCGAAGCTTGTCGAATACCTATTAACGAACTAAATAAAACTGAAAAAAGAACTACCGTTAAAACCATTGCTACAATCAGGCATATAAATCTGCTTTTTTCCCTCACAAGAGTCCGCAAGGCTAATTTTCTAATCACTCAATCACTCTCCCATCGACAACTCTTATTATCCTATCCATTTCATCAGCAATTTCACGATCATGTGTGACCACTATCATCGTTTGACCATATTTCTTATTCATATTTTTAAGCATTGATATTACATGAAATCCTGTTTCAGAATCAAGATTTCCAGTAGGTTCATCTGCCAGCACTATTTTAGGCTTATTTGCTAAAGCCCTTGCAATTGCAACTCTCTGCTGCTGTCCCCCCGATAGAGAACTGGGAAAGGAATTCTTTTTTTCACTTAGCCCCAATGTTTCCAATATATCTTCTAAATACTCTTTATCAACTATCTGTTTATCTAATTGTAACGGTAAAATTATATTTTCATATACGTTTAATACCGGGATCAAATTATAATTTTGAAATATGAACCCAATTTTTGATCTTCTGATTTTTGCTAGTTTATCATCATCTAGTGCAGAAATACATTCATCGCCCACAAAAACGTCACCACTTGTAGGGTAATCCAATCCCCCTAACATATTAAGTAACGTTGATTTACCACTTCCAGACTTTCCCATTATTGCAATAAAATCCTTTTTATTGACCTCTATACTCACATCATCTAACGCTTTCACAGCGTTTTTTCCATCTCCATAGCATTTAAACAAATGCCTGGTTTGAATCACCATTCTTTTTACCTCTCTACTCATTTGCCTAAGTTTCAAATTTGATTATTTAATAGTTCTAATTTCCTATACATAAAGTTTCATCTACACAATCTGCAAAACACTCACTATGTGAAATTATAATAACTATTTTATTCTCAATCCCTTTAATTGTATTTGAGATTAGCTCCTCATTCTCTTTATCCAGAGCAGATGTCGGTTCGTCAAATATAATTACATCAGACGGTTTCAGAAGAGCTCTTGCAATTGCCAATCTCTGTCGTTGTCCACCTGATATGTTTTTTCCATCATCTCCTAAAACAGTGTTTAATCCATCTTGTAACCCACTTACCATTTCATAAAGACCAACTTGTCTCAAGACACTCATAACTCTATCCTCTGATACATTATAATTGGACACCAGATTATTAAAAATGGTGTCATGAAACAAAAAAGATTTCTGCGATACTATAGCTATTTTTGATCTATATAATTCTTTGTTTAATCCAGTAAGATCGTTACCATTTATAATTATCGTACCCTTATTAGGACTTCTTAATCCCATGACCAAATTAAAGATGGTTGATTTCCCGCTACCACTTTGACCACAAATCAGATATTTCTTGTTGTGCTTAAAACAATAATTGAAATTTGTTATGACCGTTTTTCCTGAAGCGTATTGAAAATCAACGTTTTTGAACAATATTTCATCTATGTGGCCAATGTTTCCCTTTCCTTCACAGTCATTTTCGAATATATATGCTATTCTTTCCATAGATGGTCTAATCATGTTATAACTCACTCTTAAAAGAACTATATTCTCAAATGGTCCAATAAATTTGGGACAATATTGAAAAAAAACAATTAATACTCCAATCGATATTTTTGAAGTATAAACATGATATCCTCCTATACATGTAATCAATGCAAAAAACATCATGGTCACTAATTGCAGAAGCTGATTAGACATAATATTGGCAATAGTTAGTCGCCTGAAGCTTTCAAGTAAGCGTTTACTTTGATTGATATATTTCTCCAAGAAATATTTTTTATAGCCAGAAGCTATCATCTCAACTGCATTTGAAACAAACTCTTCCGTTAATGCATTGGTATCTCCGTAATCGTTTCTGTTTTCAATGGCAGCCTCATGTAATCTATTTTCAAAGTTTTTTTGAATCAATATGGTGACTGGAATCATAATTATCAATATAGTTGCGAGCTTAAAATCGTAATAAACCAACACTACTAAAATAGCTATTGCTTGTAAAAAAGACATTATTGCACCATATGATTTATATATGAAACTTGCAATTTTAGCTGTGTCGTCGCTAACTATGTACAATAAATCCCCCGCTTTTTCATCTTCGAAATAATCACCATTTTTCCTGAACAGCTCATTTTGAACCTCATATCGTAAGCGTTGTGAATACTTAAATTCTTCTAAAGATGCATAATACTCAAAAACAACATCTAATATCATTCCAAATATCATTAGAAAAAAATATACACTAACAAGATACAAAAGTTCTTTCATTGATTTAGCTTCACCGATAACATCAATGAAATCAACCATTACGAAGGGAATAGCTGCTGATTGAATTACAGACAACAACAATAGAATAAAGAAAATAAGCTTATTACTATTGTCAAATCTTATTATTTTTCTCACATTTTTTTTCATTTAATATAGCGTTCCCCACCAGTGTACTCAATGAATAAATACTTTCGAAATACATCCTATATACTATGCATTTTTCAAATAATCTACATCCAAAAAACTTTTCTAAAGAGAGAATTATCTTATAATAATCCTCTATAGGGCTCCCAATGTATGACAGCATCCCATCCTTGTATAATTTAGCGTGTATTTTATTTTTTTTAATTAATTCACTTATACACACATATACACCATCTACTAAAGCTCTGTCCCTACAATCTTTCATTGGTTCCATCAGGCTATTATCATCCCACGAATTGCGGATAAGAAATCCTTCAATATCCATCTCTTTTATCTGCTTTTTTTCCATCGCGCTTGCAACTATCCCTGATACAATTGCAGTTGCTCTACTGTTCCCTCTGAAAAAATTCGTTTCGCCTATGTGAAATTGCGGTAATTCCGCCGCACCACTCGCAATTGCTTGAATTTTTTTTTTATTATACCCAAATCCCAGATTAAATATAGCACTACTTCCTTTAACTCCGATTACACTATTAAACAAAGCCGGAAAACTAAGCCATCTATCATTAGATATTGAAGATATGCATATTTTATTTTGATCCTTTAATGCGTTAATTTCTTTTTTTAATAATAGACTATATCTCAAGTCATTAGAGCTTAAACTCATATTAACGATTGAGGCATCTATGCTTTGAGCTAAATGTAGTGCTGCTATCAGTTGTTCTATGCTGCATCGTCCGTCTCTGCCTAATATCGAAATAGGAATAATTTTTGTATTTTGTGCAATTCTGCTTATTGTAATAGCACACGCAGTGCCGTGTCCATTATTATCTTCTGGACGGCACTGCGTGATTCTTATAGAATCTTTTGAATCTCCATGTATAGCAAATCCCTCTTCAATATTTTCTTTGTTTATGAATAAAGGCAATGCTTCTTTTTTGATTCCACTATCTATAAGTGCTATTTTTACTGATTTCATATTATATAAGTATTAAAGAAAGATATTTTTCTGTGCAAATTAATAGTTACAAGTTATATATTACCAAATGGTTGCCGTCTTAGCTGTAACCTTATGTCTCTGTCTACATCCATCTTTTGCTGTATTGCCGGAATAATAGTATTCAATACAGTCATGATTGCATTTATAAGCATCTTCTGCCTTAACATTTCTGTCGAGCTTAATCTTGTTAGTTACCTTCTTAATCTTCATCATACGATACCTCCATCTTTTATCTTTCTTTAATACATATAACCGTTACTGACACAATTCTATAGAGAGCCTACTTTCAATACATGTAATTTTGCTTGCAGAAAAATAATCTCCTGTTATTTTTTTATTAATTAATTTACATCTAGAACTGGGACAATAGCGATATATAGCGCATCCCCTGCAATTCTCTATCTGAACTTTATTCATTTTCTGTATCCTATCAATCTTAGTGTGATCTAATCCAGTTTTAACATTACCTAACTTCCATTCAACATCCCCTACTGTTATAAGACATGGATAAATCTCACCATTAGGCACTATATGAAAATTAGTTTTTCCACCATCACAATCTCCTTTTGGTGTTAATTCATTTGATGAAATCCATCCCACATCAACATCGTTTAGACTATTATCAATCAAATAACGTTTTATTAGTCTAAATTGATTTATAATATCTTCTTCACAAACATCTTCCCAGTTAGAATCATACATGTCCAACACAGGAACAATATTTCTAAACCCACTATCAATCAAAAAAACCACTGTTTCATATAACTTTTTTATTGTGTGTTTTGTCACAGTAATCCTTATCCTAATGTTTTTTGTCTTTTGAATTTCTTTAGCGTTACTAATTACAGTTTCGAACGTTCCACTACCATTTTCAAACAATCTATATTTATCATGGATTTCTTTATTTCCATCCAAACTGATTGATAGGTTATCAATTTTTTCTAAAACCTTTTTCTGTTTACTCCCATAAATCGTACCATTTGTTGTCATTCCATATACAACATTCCTATGCATTTTGCCCTTATTTAACTTAGATATCACATATTCTATTATCTCCGTATTCATCAATGGTTCTCCACCATGAAAATTTAGATAGATAGTGTTCGCCTCTTTCCAAGCTCTAAGTTCTGAAAAAAAACTTAGCGTATCATCAACCACTTCTTTGGTCATATATTCTTTTTTTATATTATTTCCTGTACGGTTATAACAATAAGCACAGTTTAAATTACAATCTTGAGTGACCCAAAAAGTAATATCCATTATATTTCCCCCCAGATTGCTGCCGCTAAATCTTTTTTATTATATTTACAACGCTGTTCAAAGAATTTATCATTCGTAACAGCTTGATCATTTATAAACGGGCAGTGCCAACAGAAATACCGAACATTACAATCTTTACATCTATAAGAATTTTCAGGCATTTTTTTTTCAAAATTCTTATATGCTTGTGTATTTTTATATTTCTCGGCATAGAAAAATTCCCTGATTTCCCCCTCAAATTCCATTAGATTGCAAAGTACTTCTTGATTACTCATTGCTGCACACAAGTAAACATCACCATTCTGATTGATTTCAAAGGAGCCGTATCTTCCATCACAAGCGCCAAATTCCAGTATTGGTTGTTTGCTTTTAATTTTACAAATATAATCCTGCTGAGCCCTTGATATTTCACTTTCTTTTGATTCTTCGCTTGAGATATACCACTCCTTATGTTTTTCACCTCTTCCTTCTGCTGCAAAAGACCTTAATAACGGAACAACTTCCATTTTCTCACATAAATCCTCAAAAGTCTTTTTGTATTGTTTATTATCCGTGGTCAGTACCATTGATAATGATAATTCTTTTACACCTGCCTTTTTTAAACACTCCACTGCAAATAATACTTTTCTAAAAACACCCTTCCCTCGAATAACGCTGCATGTTTCTTCGTCCACTCCATCAACACTGATGAAAACCCTGTCATATATTCCTGAGATTACTTTTGCGTTTTCCTCAGTAATAAAGGTACCATTTGTCATAAGATTTAAAATACCTCCACATTTATGCTTCAAATATTGAGATATTTCTAAGAAAAATGGCAACATCATAGGTTCGCCTCCCGTAATTGTAAGGCTTTCGGGAGTCAATTGTAGTATTCTATCAGCCAAATCAAAAACTTTCTTTTTGTCAACATCAGAAATCTTTGTAACATCCGCATTAGCAATACAGTGTTTGCAATACAAATTACATTGATTGGTTATTTCCCACTGCACCTCTATTTTTTCAATAAATTCACTATTATCCGAATCAACTAATATATTTTTTTCTATTAATAATTCATATAATTCAAAAAAATAATTAGCATCGTCATTTTTTTCAAATATTTTTGGAAAATCTTTTTTGTTAATATTTTTTTTTACAATATCTATCAAAATGTCATAGCATTCCCTACTGATTTTTAGATATGTGCATCTATGTTTATTTCCTATAATAATCTGATCATCATTCTCTAATAGCAACAAGTGACGAGTCCACTTTTTCACTAATCCATCCCTCCATTTTAACTTGGACAATTTATAAACTAGCATTACTATTCTTTCAAAAAAATCACTCAAAGACTAAATATTAAAATCAAACTAATACAACTTTTATTGAAGTCAAAAAAAATAGACTTCCAACCTCAATAATTGGTAGTCTATTACACATATGCACGGTATTCAATACGTTTCCCTGCGAGTGGTCTTATATCCCAGCGAACGGTCAAAGTTTTATAAATATGTCAGACTTAAATTGTCCGTTTTCCGCTTTAAAATCACATATGCCTCCATTTTTATGCACTATCTCACAGACATTTCGGATTCCAATCCCATGATTATGCTTGTCATCTTTAGATGTCGTGGGTATCCCGTTCTTATCTATATCAATCTCACCCTCAAAGGTATTCTCCACCTGGAAATGCAGGTAGCTTTTCCCGTTTTCAATATTTACCCATATTTTACCGTTATCAGTTCTGCTTACAGCTTCTGCAGCATTTCTGATAATGTTGGCACAGATTATGCATATATCCCTGTCATCTACAGATATTTTATCTGGAAGCATACCATTTATTTCTACAACATACCTATCTTTTATCGGTGTTAAGTAATAATTCAAAATAGTATTAACTGTACTATTTCCAACATCATAGTTTTTTTTACTGATCTGAGTAACAACACCAGTAAGATTTCCAAGATATTGTCTCATCTGCTGGCATTTATTTTTTTCACAGTAGTTTTGTAATTCAAGCAAATCATTTAAAATATCATGCCTGAATTTCCTAGTATCTTCTTCCCGTTCCAAAAGACGTTCAAAGTATTCCCTTTGCTGTCTTACCTGCATCTCCATTATTTCTTTTTGAATTCTATATTCATAAGAAGAACTGTAATAATACACAAACACAAGTAAAAGAACTATTATTAGAATTCCTCCAAATAATAACAAAACTTGTCCTATAGAACTCATCTTACCATCTGGTATCTTTGTTACGATTACGTATGCGAAGAAAGAGAGCATTGCCATCAAAATAATCATTATCACGTCCAACAATATCCAAATTTTAATTGGCAAATTAAACGCCTTATCATTATAATTATTCCGTTTTATAAAATAAAATCCCCATATCACACAAGATATAACAAACATTATTATCCCATCAAGATTCCGCTCTTCGATTTTGTATAATGTTTGTATCGTAATAATAACATTCTCCTCTACTATGGATAAAATCAGCCAATTAGCAAGTCCTAACAAAATTGTCTCTTTAATAGATAAGTCAAACAATATCCATATTAGCAAGATGTATATCAGAAAAAAAGCAGGAACCGGACCGACAATCGAACTCTGCCAATCAAATCCTGCCATCATTGCTATGCCCCAAAGTAATACCCACGTAGCTATACAAAAAAACCTTTGTTGTGACCGCTTTCTAAACTCTCTTCGAAAAACTACATAAAACAAGGAAAGAAATTCAAAAAGCATGATTATATTAGTTAATACAATTTCCGTTCTCACCATTATCTCCATTTCGTATCATATATCATGTAAGCATTCATTAATACCTTCCGAAGCCTTCTTGATACAGCCACACGATCTCCATTTACCATCAATATATAACTATCATGGAAAGCATCAATCTTACCCATATTCACAACAAAAGATTTATGGCATTGAATAAATGCTTTAGAATCCAGCATATCTGACCATTCTGCCAAAGTCTGTTCGCTTCTAAACTCTGCATTTACTGTAAATATAAGTGTTGATGACCGATTTGCCTCTACGTATAGAATTTCCTTTTGAGGAATGCTGTATTGAACGCCGTCCCTAAACACCAAAACTTTACGATTAAGTTGATTATTATCCCTGACATCATCTATAGCAGTAAAGAGTTTTTTTTCATCTATTGGTTTTGTTACAAAGCGATAGGCTTCAATTTCAAATGCCTCTCTAAAACGATCCTCACGCCCCGTCAGCATTATGATTTTATAATCAACATTTCGCTTCCTCAGTTTATGCCCAACTTCTATTCCGTCCATTTCTGGCATATCAATATCCAGAAGCAAAACATCCAGTTCCTTGCAATAATCAAGCACTTCTTCAGCCGTCAAAAAATGCTCGATAAAAACTTCAATATGCTTCTCCTTAGCATACTTCATAATAATCTTATCAACCAAATCATGAACATAATGTTCATCATCACATACTCCGACTGTAATTTGATCAATACTGCTTGAAGCAAAGTTGCTTCTAACATCATCAACAGAATAATCTCTCATATATCTGATCTCCAGACCTGGCAATATACTTTTAATATACCTCCCCGGCCTTATATGCCAGATAAGCTTATGTGTTTACAGTTTTATACTTGCGCTTAAAATTGATCAAAATCATTATCTCCCTTTGATCAATCTCTGATAACTCAGCAAACGCTCTTGCAAAACTATCTATCTGCTCTTTTGTCGAAATCTTTCCATACATCAATTCATCCACGCTGATTCCATACAGCTCAGAAAATCTTGCAAGTTCCTCCGTAGATACTTTTCTTTGTCCGGATTCAATTGCACTTATCGTAGGTCTTGAAAGTTGCATCTGTTCCGCAACAAATGCCTGCGACATTTTTAAATATTTCCTTGCTTCTTTTAATCTTTCATGCATGATTTCTCTCCCAGCAGTTTTGTATTATAGTCCCACATGCTCATTATGTCTACATTTTATGTCCGATTTTCCGACAAACTGCGGCAGTTTTGTTACAGGTCAGACCCTAGCTTGACGCACAACCCTAACGATTAAAAATCACATATTTAAATTGTCTCAAACCCAGAAATAAAAAATCTCTGTTATTCCAAAAAGCTATTGACACATATTTCTCTATGCGGTATTATAATTTTCGTCGTCACGATTGATAGAGACGACAGACAATCAAATATTTTTCTTTATGCGATAGTAGCTTAGTTGGTAAAGCGCCACCTTGCCAAGGTGGAGACCGCGGGTTCGAGTCCCGTCTATCGCTCTTTTTGTTGCCATAAAAGTGTAGTTATCAGAAAGGAATCAACTCTGACATCTGTACCTGTTTTTATAAAAAAGCCAAAGCTGCAAGAGCTTTGGTTTTTTTGAACAAAGATCAGCTCCCTGTTGATCTGTAATGTCTCAGCGCCAGGTGAAAGAGGACGCTCATAAACCCAAATACCATCACGCCTGAAAAGGGAGTGACAATCGCAGACCACCACGGCCATCCATAAAGAGGCTTGCCCAGTATCCATGAAGCAGGTACATGGAGAGTTAATGCAAAGGGAGCCACAACAGTGAACAGCATCCTCAGAGCCAGCGGAAATACATCTATCGGATACTGGCAGGCACTTCTTCCACCGTAAGTGATCGCATTAACCAGCTCTACTGACTTTACGCTAAAGATGCTGAAAATAGCCTCTATCATAAAAAGTCCCAGAATAAGAAGGCAGCTCATGACTATAGCTTCTATGAGAACCAACACCTTCAAAGGGCTCCATACTATCCCTGAAAGATCACTACCTATGATAAGCGCCACTATTCCCACTGCAATACAGCTTATCCTTCTTGGATCAGCCCCTGCACACATGACCTGGGTCAGCACTCCTCTTGGTCTTACAAGGAAGGTATCAAGGCGCCCCGACCTGACCATAGACGGAAAATCTCCTGTTATTCCCCTTCCAAACAATTCCGTAAAGTAAAACGATACAGCCATCATTCCAAAAAAGAAGTAAAGATTGCCCCCTGTCCATCTCTTCAGACTTTGGAATCTGTCAACAATAAGGATGACTGCCATCATCTCACCACCCTCCATAACAAGCTGGGCGATAGTCTGCATAATAAACGAACTGGTATATTGCAAATGACTTCTAAGAAGCATTCCCATTGATCTTATGTATAACCTGAGTGTATTCACCCCTTATCCTCCCTGCACTATCATTCGTTTCCTGTTTTGTTCCCACATATATATGCCAAACGCAAGAAGCAGGACTATCCATATTCCTTGGAGCATATATACTCCTAGTATACTTTCAAGTCCATGATCACCCGTGTATATCCTGATAGGCGCATCCAGGAGCTGAGCATAGGGAAACAGTGTTATCACCTTCTGCCAGCTATCCGGAAAAAGAGTAAGGGGCAATATATTTCCGGATAGGATCATCATCAGAAGGTTAAGAAGGCCCTGTATCCCCCTTGGATCTAATGTGATCATGGTAAAAGCAACAGTAATATTTTCAATGGCGCACACACATAAAAGCCCAAGCATAAGTGCCGGTATCGCTGCAAGAAATGAAAACAGTGATGCGGGAAGGCTAAGCCCCCATCCCTTTGGAAGAAGGAATGCCATTACAAACATAGGTACCGCCCGCATGATGCTCCCTGTCAGCTTTAGAGCCATGATCCTGGCATAGTAAAATCCATACATATTTACAGGACGGCACATGTCATAGGAAATATCTCCTGTCCTGATCTTGTCCAAAAGCTCCGGATCAGATGCCAGTATCATTCTAAAAAAGCCCTGCTGAAGCCATACGTAAGTTACAACATTCTCAACCGGAACAGACTGGGGATGCCCTTCATAAAGAGCCCTGTATAGCGCAACAAGTACAAGACCAAAGAACATCTGACACAATACTCCTCCGATCATGGCGCCACGATATTGAAGTTCCATACGAAACCTCATTTTAAAAACAGAAATATAAGATCTCATAGATCAAGCTCCTTGTACATAGCTGCGATCAGATGGTCTGTGTTCTCCGGTTGAAGTGTAAGCTCTCTTATATTTCCTGCATCCTGCAGGATAGAAAGGAGCTGTGCTGTAGGAAGCTTTGCAGGCTCATAGCTAAGCTCAAGCCCGTCTTCTGTCTTCTTAGTCATTACTCCTTCCGGAAGCTTAAGGCATGGATCCCCATCTGCATATTTCACACTGACATTGCGCACTGTATCAAAGCGTTCAAGCAGGTCAGGGAGCTTGCCATCAAAAAGCTTTTGACCATGTCCCAGCACCATCACTCTTGAGCAAAGAGCCGCGATATCTTCCATGTCATGAGTGGTGAGCATTATGGTTGTGCCATATTCCTTGTTTTCCCACTTCAGGAAATCCCGAAGAGCAAGCTTGCTCACGGCATCAAGCCCTATCGTAGGCTCATCAAGGAAGAGAAGCCCTGGCCTGTGGAGGAGAGATCCACAAAGCTCTGCTCTCATTCTTTGTCCCAGGCTAAGGAGACGAAGAGGTGTCCTGATAAAATCCTCAAGATCAAGGGCCAGGATAAGCTCTCCCAGCCTCTCCTCATATGCTTTATCAGGGATCCTATATATATCCTTTAATAGCTTGAAACTATCTATGATCGGAACATCCCACCAGAGCTGGCTGCGCTGGCCAAAGACTACGCCTATATTCTTTACATGCCTCTTTCTCTCCTTCCATGGAACAATACCACCAACTGATACCTCTCCATCATCAGGGGTAAGGATCCCGGAAAGGATCTTGACTGTAGTGGACTTACCTGCTCCGTTAGGGCCTATATAGCCTACAAGTTCTCCTTCATCAACCGAAAAAGACAGATCCTTTAAAGCTTTTACCGTTTCCTTTTCCCGTAAAAGCTTTCCTTTTTCTCTTTTCTTTTTGACCACAAAATTTTTCTTTAGATTTCTTACTTCGATATAGCTCATTATTTTTTGTCCTTTGGGAATTACAAGATATTATCTGAACACATTATTTGCTTAAAAAGTGTTATTATAAGAAAGGTTTATACAGATAATAGCATATTAATTAACAGGGAGACAGATAAATAATGAGCAGATCAGAGCATTCATCAGCAGGTTCAGTAATACTTAAAATATTAACAGTATTGGTCATCATCGCAGTGATCGCATTCCTCTTTGTTTTTGTAGCCTGGGGGCACATCAAAAAAGCCGCAGTAAGCTACGTGGGTGAAAAGGTCGCAGCCGAAGTCATCGAAAAAGCCATAACCTCCACCGGTATCGACATCAGCAGCCAGGAAGTGGAAGCAAAGATTGATAGCTTTGAAGAAGAAGACAAGGAAGCTATCAGTCAGATCATAGACAATCACGCAAATTCAGAGACCATTGAAAGGATCAGCGAATATGCCGCAGAAGGCGACATGAAATCCGCTGCCAAATATGCCAAGGAGTCACTATCCCAGGAAGAGATTGACACCCTCCAGGATATGTACAACAAATACTTCTCAGGCGAATACGGCAATATCAATATCAATCCCTGATAGGTCGCAGCATATAAGAGCTTTTTATCAAAGATATCAACAAGAGCATATAGCTTCTATATCCTAATACACATACGGCATTCCTCCGATATACTAAGAGTATGAATTGTTTAGTTTCGGAGGGATGCCGTGTTTGGATTTAAGCCTAAAGGAAAAAGCGGAATAGAATATCACTCTGTATGGAGAGATGTGGAAGACGGCTTCCTGGATGCCCTTCCGGCTTATCTGGGAGATCTTTTTGGCTGCCGCAGAGTCTGCACTTTTGAAAGAGCAGAGGATGATACATACTCCTGCACCGTTGAATGGTGCTCTGATAAAGTAACTCCCATAAAGAACAATTTTCAGAACATGAACTGGATAGACATGATGCCCTGGATCGAGATCCATAAGGCGGGTTTTGTCACCATTATAGAGAATATAGACAGCATCAAAGAGGAGCATCCCGAGCTCCACAGCCAGCTGAGGATCATGAACTGCTCATCCATGATCACAGGCTCTTTTGATTATCTGGGCGAAGATCTGGGCTTCTGGATCGCCACAGATCCGCCTCTCGACAAGATCCATCAGGCCGCTGCCATCTTCCAGGGCCTCTACAATATGATGGGCAATATCCATAAATCCCATTCCACCATTGAAGAATTAAAGGATATCGGTTTTACAGATAAGCTGACGGGAGTTGCCAACCGCAACGCCCTTACCAAGAATATTTCCACCTTCCCCCTTGGCGCCAGTCTCATGATCCTCTTTGCCGACCTTAACGGCATGAAGGAGATCAATGATAACGAAGGACACGAAGCAGGGGACAGATTCCTGATCAAAGCCTGCGGATGCATGAAGGATGTTTTTCCTCCGGAGTCCATCTACAGGATAGGCGGCGATGAATTTCTGGTCATCATCAGCGGTCTTGATC
This sequence comes from Butyrivibrio sp. MC2013, assembly GCF_000424585.1. GTDB lineage: Bacteria > Bacillota > Clostridia > Lachnospirales > Lachnospiraceae > Butyrivibrio. Next base: position 14,454 of record NZ_AUKE01000015.1, on the reverse strand, counting down.
CCGACTTTGTAGAAGCCGGCGAACAGCTCCTTAGGCAGCGTTTCAAGGATGCAGAAGTGGGCGTTGCTATAGGCGTCGCCTACACAGATGCCTATGACGGCGATTTTGAGAGTCTGCGCGCCATAGCAGATGATCTGATGTACAAGGATAAAAGGTCTTCCTATAAGAGCTTTGATGCAGAAAACGAAGCCAGTGCCACCGCCAGGGCCGATGAAGTACTGGAGGTCTATCCTCAGCAGGATGGCTATCGCGTACTCTTTTGCATCCCCCATAAATATGAGGGAAGAGGGGGAAGAGCCAAAGAGGGCATCTTCTCTACAAGGCTTCATGAGTATGCGGACAGATGTGTACATCCAAGTGATAAGCTCAAATACCTGGACTTTTGGAATTTGTCCTCCCTTATCACCGGTTTTGAAAAGAGCGGCGGCGAAGCCATGATATTCAAATACAGGAGCCTCACCGTAGACGGCTACTGGTGCTGGGTAGAGGAACAGGTATCCATGATCAGGCGTGACGGAGGTAAGATAGTACTCATCGCCTCTCTTAGAGATATCACAGAGCAAAGGCCCAGAGAAGAGGTAACAGAAGAACTTAGCGAGCAGTCCAATGACTATATAGCCCAAAGGCAACTGGACCTTAACAGGAGCTTTACAAAGACTGCAGAAGACTGGCTAAGCACCAGACGCCCCGGCTCTGATATTGTAGTAGCCGCGGTCAACCTTGGGCATCTGCGCCTTTACAATGATACCTTTGGCAGGAGCGAAGGCGACAAGATCCTGGCTATGACAGGCAATATTGTATCCAAGGCTGCCGAAGAGATGCATGGCAAATCAGCATACCTTGGCGGTGACAATTACTGCCTTATCGGTACCATCCCTGACAAATACAGGGATATTTATGCCTTTGCGGCTGCCATATCCCAGAACCTTGAATCCTACAATATGCGAGGCGGCTTTGCTCCATCAATAGGTATATATCATACGCGTAAGAGCGACGAGAGCTTTACTGCCATGCATGATAAAGCCCTCATCGCACTCTCTACCATCAGGGAAGACTACAGAAAGCATGTCAACATCTATGGCGCAGACGGCTTTAGGCCCGATGAGAGTCTGCCCAAGGTCCAGCTGCTTGATATCCAGGAAGGTCTCTCAGGCGGAGAATTCCATTGTTATCTGCAGCCTGTTGTTGATATCACAACAGGCAGAGTAGTGTCATCAGAAACGCTTATCAGATGGAAAAAAGATGACCAGCTCTTAAAAGCAGAGCGCTTCATTGAGCCTTTGGAAGATTCAGGATATATCCTGGCCTTTGACGTGAGATTCTGGGAACAGATCTGCAGCTGGCAAAGAAGCCTTATAGACAGAGGCGTAAGGCCCCTTCCCTGCTCCATGAACGTATCTGCAGTAGACTTTCACTTTGTAAATGTGGCAGATATGCTGATCAAGCTCGCTTCAAGATACGACCTGGATCCGGGGCTCCTCGCAGTAGAGCTCTCCAGCAAGACCTGGGCAGATGATCCCGATACCATCAGTGACCAGGTTGTCATGATGCGTGAAGCAGGTCTCAAGGTATACCTTGATGACAGCGGCAGCGGACTTGGCAGCTACAACTCAATGACCGGAGCACGTTTTGATGCCATCAAGATGCACAAGGACTATATCGATGCTTCCTTCCGATCCGAAGGTACCATAAGTCCTCTCAAGATAGTCCTGGAAATGGGCGCAAAGGCAGGGATACCTGTTATCGCAGAAGGCGTAGAAACAGCCACACAGCTTAGCAACCTCAAGGAACTGGGCGGCAGATATGCCCAGGGCAATCTCCTCTACTATCCCATGACAGCAGGGGAATACGAGAAGCTCCTGATCAAGGAGATGAAAGCACTCAGGAACAAATAAAACCCATATATTTATAAAGACAAAAAAGTCTCCCTGATATAAATTCTTTTCTTAAAGAACTTCATATCAGGGAGGCTTTTTCTATGTGGTCATTACATAAGGTCCTTTATGGCTTTCTTTCTCCTGTCATTACATAAGGTCCTTTATGGCTTTCTTTCTCCTGTCATTATAGAGAAGGCTCTTAAGCTCTTTTTCGGGAAGAGGCTTTGAGTAATAGAAGCCCTGAAGATGATCGCAGCCCATTTTGGTAAGTTCATCTGCCATCTTCCTGGTCTCAATGCCCTCTGCCACTATTTCCAATCCCCTACCTTTAAAGGTATTCATGATACCGGGCAGTACATCCGCATCCCCGCCAAAGTAGGACCAAACTATGGATTTATCAATCTTGATAGCCTTAAAGGGCAGCTCCAGGAGATTGATCAGATTGGAATATCCTGTACCATAATCGTCCAGGGAGAATCTGCAGCCCAGACTTCCCATGATATTCATCATCTCGGACAGCACTGCCTGGTCTGCAGCCGCAGACTCCGTGATCTCAAATACTATGATAGAAGGGTCTACCTGATAACGTTCCATGACCTCCCTGAGCATGCCGGGAAGGCGTTCATTTCTGCACTGTACAGGAGAGAGATTGACCGCAATTGTATCTATACCCAGATCCGACATCTCGTTATCATGGATAAAGGCACATACCTTTTCAAATATCTGAGCTCCCAAGAGGTCGATGGTGCCATTTTGCTCTGCAATGAATATGAAATCATCAGGAGCAATAGGGCCTATATCTTTGTCTCCTAACCTGGCAAGTGCTTCTACGCTTATGAACCTCTGCTGAGACACACTGTAAAGAGGCTGATAATACACCTCCACGCTGCTCTCTCTTATGGCCTTATTTACAGCGCTTTCTCTGTCAAAATAGGTCCTGACCTCTTCAAAGGTCTCCTTGTTCGTATAAAGCGTAGCCGTGCCTATTGTCAATTTATCAGCCTTTTCATTCTGGCGATTGATGACTTCAAATATCTCTCTGATGCTCTTCTTCTCGATCTCCACAGGGATCCTTACCATGGTAAACCTGAAGAGCACACTGACTGATTCCAATATCCAGGGCTTGGAGAAGGTCTTTCTGATAAGGAGTTCATCCTCGTCTACCTGCGTCTCTGTTTTCTTATTTCTGGATACCAGCCCGAATCGCCCCCTGTGCATATAAAAGACATCATATTCAGGAATATTCTTTTGCAGATCCATACCAATGCTATGTACCACCTGCATCAAAGCGGGCCTGCCGTATATGCTCTCCAGCATCACAAAGTTATCTATGGTCACGCATACCATGCCTATGGGCATCTTGTAGCGGAGCTTCTCATCCAACACTTCGCCCAGCGCCCACTGGTTATAGAGCTCAGTTTCGCAGTCCATATACATATATGGATTCTGAATCTCCAAATAGATGACCACTATAGCCATAGAGTTAAAGAGCCCTTCAATAAGTATATCCCCCATCAAAAAGCCCTGTATCAGCATTCCGGATACTGCCAGCACCCAGAAGCTCACAGTATAGATCAGGCGCCTTGGGGGTATCACGTGCTTGTAAAACCAGGCATAGGAAATGGATACCAGGGAATAGAAGGCCAAAAAGCTTCCCCATACCAGATGGAAATATTTTCCTCTGATAAATTCACCCTCACTGCTGATGCTAAAGAGGATCTTATTCAAGGGACTGGTCAATACAATAATATATATGACAGTAAATGGCATGGCAAAAAGAAACCATCTCTTCTTACTGATAGACAGGCTCCTACCCGTCATGGCCATGGTATAGATGGCAAAGCTCCATAGCTCCATGGAAAAGAAGAGGTAATAGAGCATATTCACAAGATATAATACAGGAACCGGTATGACGTCATTTACTTCCAGAAAAATACAGGCCAGGATATTTACAATGCAGGTAGCCAGCTGCGTATACATGATCCAGCTAAAGTAGTGCCAGGCGCGAAAAGGCAGATGCTTCTTTTGAAGATAAGAAGCCAAAAGGAGAACGGATATCACTACAGAAGCGATCTCAAAATGAATATTCCAGCTCATACCCTCACCTCGTGTTATAAGGTTAACAAGCTTTATTTTACAGTTATCATTTTTCTGCTATACTGTTTAGGACTTTAAGGACATTCTTATACTTATATTATAGCAAAGGAGAACGAACCTATGTATGTAACTTGTCTCGATCTTGAAGGAGTACTTGTACCTGAAATCTGGATTGCTTTTGCCAAAGCCAGTGGAATCCCTGAGCTCACAAGGACCACAAGGGATGAACCCGATTACGATAAGCTGATGAAATGGCGTCTGGGCATTCTTAAGGAGCACGGCCTGGGACTAGGGGAGATCCAGGACACAATAGCAACCATTGATCCCATGCCCGGTGCAAAAGAATTCCTGGACGAGCTCAGATCACTTACACAGGTTATCATCATATCAGACACCTTCCAGGAATTTGCAAAGCCCCTTATGAAAAAGCTGGGCTGGCCCACCATCTTCTGCAACAGCCTGGAAGTAGCCAAAAACGGTGAGATCACAGGCTTTAAGATGAGATGCGAGCAGAGTAAGCTCACTACAGTAAAGGCTCTGCAGTCCATTGGCTACGAGACCATAGCTTCCGGCGACAGCTACAATGACCTTGGAATGATCACAGCCAGCAAAGCAGGCTTCCTCTTCAAGTCTCCCGATTCCATCAAAGAAGCTCATCCTGAACTTCCTGCCTTCGAGACCTATGAAGAACTGCTGGATGCTATCAAAAAGGCTATGGATTAACCTGGCTTTACCGGCTCCTTTTGCAAACAGGATCATCCTTGCACATTTTGGGGCACAAAGAAGCCGGACAGCCCGCGCCACCAGTTTGACACGAACCATCCGGAGAAGGGAACCGGAAAATATATTTACCAATTCAGATTATATATCGACAGAATATTTCAAAAATTAACCGATAGGAAGGAAAGATATGGAAAAACTGCTCAGTGTGGCAATCCCCTGTTACAATTCTCAGGATTATATGCGCCACTGTGTTGAAACTCTGGTCTCCGGCGGAGAACAGATGGACATCATGATAATAGATGACGGTTCTAAGGACAGGACCCTGGATATAGCAAGAGAGCTTGAAAGTGCTTATCCCGGCATAGTAAGAGCCATCCATCAGGAGAACAAGGGCCACGGAGGCGCTGTCATGACAGGTATCCATAATGCTCTAGCCCCATATTTTAAGGTAGTGGATTCCGACGACTGGGTAGATGAAAAGGCGCTATCTCAGATCCTGAAGCTCCTTTCTCTTTTCCATGACGAAGGTGACAGCGTGGATATGATGATCTCCAATTTTGTCTATGACAAAGTAGGCAGTATCCACAAGAAGGTCATGAAATACACCTTCGCCCTTCCTGCCGGAAAGAAAATAGGCTGGGACGATGCCAGAAGATTTCGCAAGGGTCAGTATATACTCATGCATTCTGTCATATACAGGACAGCGGTGCTTGTCCAGTCAGGGTTGGAGCTCCCTACACATACCTTCTATGTGGACAATCTCTTTGTATATACGCCCCTGCCCTACGTAAAGACCATGTATTACCTGCCTGTGAATTTCTATCATTATTTCATAGGAAGAGATGATCAGTCGGTCCAGGAATCCGTTATGATATCCCGTATAGACCAGCAGATCAGGGTCAACAAGCTGATGCTCATGGGCACTGATCTGCGCAAGGTAAGAGATATCAACAAACATCTCTGCCAGTATATGTACAATTACATGGAGATCATAACAGTAGTATCCTCCATCCTTCTGATCAAATCAGGCACTCCGGAGAATCTTAGAAAAAAGAAAGAACTTTGGGGCTGGATCAGGTCCGAATACCCCTGGTTTTATAAGAGGATCCGCAGAGGCTTTTTTGGCAACTTCCTGGCAATGCCGGGAAGAGCCGGCCGCAGGATACAGATCATCCTATACTATGCGGCCCAGAAGCTCTTTGGTTTCAATTGATCATTATCTTATACAGATACAAATCCCTGGCTTGTCAGGATATTCTCAACTTCATATATTCCCTCTGTGTGGATCACCATGATAGGCTTGCCTGACTCACGGTTAAAAGACAGATAGGTATAATTAACATTGATATTGGCATCATAGAGGACAGTAAGGAGCTTATTAAGTTCACCGACCTTGTCCTCTGTTTCTATGCCAAGTACCGGTGCTGTCTTACACATATATCCTGCTTCCAACAATACCTTCTTAGCCAGCTCAGAATCAGATACCACCATTCTTACGATTCCGTACTCTGCACTGTCATTGGTCACAGATCCCAGAATATTGATACCATTCTCTGAAAGGAGACCTGTGATCCTTCTGTATACACCCTTATTATTCTCTGCGTATATTGATACCTGCTGTAACATATCTTTCCTCCACCTTTATTCATTTACTGATATTTGATGATCTCTTATAGGGATCCTCTATACTATTCTTCTACTGTTTCCAGTAGCCTTGTCACGCAGTAGAGAGTCTTTTCTCCTACCTGCACTCTGCTCCAGCCGCTTGTGGTGCTGTAGCCTGTCCTTGTAATGACATCTCCGTTTCTGATAGTACATACTATAACAGAACCCTCTGCAGTGCTGGGCCTGTCTCTGAGATTCACTTCGTCAAGGGCTGTGATCCTGTCCTTGCACTCCGTAAAGTCCATACCCGATTCCATATTTGGAGCAACTTCAGGAGCTGCATTTTCTCCTTTTCTCCTGGCAGAACCCGAATAATTAAAGCTGGATCTGTCCACATCAACGCATCCGTTTATACCATCCACCCTTCCCTTGGAAGTGAACTGCCACATAGCATAGGCTCCCGAATAACCTGGGTCTCTGTCTGAGCTGTCAGATGGATAATAGGCCAGCCAGATCTTGGCCACAGAGGATAGCCCCTGGGTATCCCAAAGGCCCTGGCTCAGCTCATTTCTGGATGCATAGAACATGGGACTATAGCCTGCAGATGACAGAGTAGACAGGAAAGTCCTGGCAAAACGGCTCCTCTCCTCTACTGACAAGCCGTATTGCCTGCTGGTCTCTTTGGCATAGCCTTCACAGTTATAGGCAACAGGATAGGTTATGGAATAGCCCGAAAGTATATCCTTTACCAGCTCTGCTTCCTGGATGGCCTCTTCTTCTGAGACTGCCCTGGAAAAGAAATAGGCTCCAAGCTTGATGCCGTGTTTGGATGCTTCCTGAAGATTATACCTGGCATTGGCATCCTCATGGAGAACACCGTCATTGGAACGATATCCTGCTCTTACTATAGCAAAAGATACGCCTGAAGAAGCAACTTTTTCCCAGTTGATAACGCCCTGATAAGAAGATACATCGATGCCCCAGCAGTTTTCTGCCACTTCTACAGCAGCAGGAGCTTCTTCTTCCCCGGTCTTTTCCTGCTGAGCCTCAGTTTTGTCAGAAGCTTCGTCAGCCTTCTCCTCTTTCTTGTCTTCAGCCTTTAGCTCTATGGATGCTCCTCCGGACACATCCGCCTGCTCCATGGAGTCGTCATCCTTAGAATCTTTTTCAGATACCACTGCCATGGCACCTTTTACATAAAAGACCTTGTAAGCGCCTTCAACAGTAAAAGTATCTCCGGCTTTAGTCTGACCTGCGCTATCCTGATCACCATCTTCCCGGGAGGCATCCCCCTGTGTATCATCAGCTTCTTCGCTCTCCCAGCCATCAGTAGTATTTGTCTGAGCATCTATCTGATCATCAGCTATATCATCGCCATCAGTCTGATCACCGCTATCATCAGCCGCAGCTATAGACGCTGCTGCCGCATCCTCATCATAGATCTTGGCAGTTACTCCCACTTCCTGGATCCCGGATGCATCAGCAGATGAACAGCCTGCCAAAGTCAGGGTTAAAAGCGATATATATAATGTCTGTAGTCTTTTAAGATTTTTATGCATTTACTCCCCTTCCCTTTGATTTTCGCCAATCACATGATAACACAAAAAAGGCAGTGCGGGAAAGACAACGCACTGCCTACTATTTAAATATATTTAGTTCATAAATAATCTGTCTTTATACGCTATCAAAACGACGGAGCCGACACCCCAGCATGACTGAACAGGTTAGAAGATAAACCTGCCAACTTCACCTGTCAGTCTTTCTGCGATCTCAGAATTCTCGTTAACAACTGTTGTATTTTCATTCATATTTTCAGTCATCTGAGCTGCGCTCTGTGCCACCGCTGTTGCAGCATTGGCACTTTCTTCAACAGCCTTGGCCACTCCGTTTACAGAATCAGTCATTTCAGACATGGACCTTTCAATATCATCGGACTTCTCCTTGATGACCCTGAGCATCTCTGACATGGATGCTGCATCCTGCTGATACTGATCTCCCGTCTCCCTAAGCTTCTGATAACCGCCGATAGTCTTTTCTCTTACAAAGCCTACCATTTCAGTAGCTTCTTCTGCCAGGCCTCGTACATTTCCTATTACACTGTCACTGATCTCCTGGATCTCTTTGGCTGTATTTGAAGAGTTAGTAGCCAGATTTGAGATCTCACCTGCTACCACCGCAAAGCCCTTACCTGCTTCTCCTGCTCTTGCGGCCTCAATGGAAGCATTCAGGGACAGGAGATTGGTCTGAGCTGCAATATCCAGGATCGTTGCCGTAAGAGTGGATATATTCTCTACATTAGCAGCTTCGGCTATCCTGTTCTTAAGAGATTCCGACATCTCATTGGCCTTCTGCTCCACCTCTTTTGTCTGGATCTCTGCATCCTTTTGCATGCCGATAGCTCTTTGCTCCATTTCATCTGCATACTGGGAGCCGTCCATGATCCTACTGTTCATCTCGGTTATATTATCACCAACATTTGAAGTAGCATTCTGTATCTGCTGGAGATTTGCAGAGGATTCTTCCATGGCCGCTGTCATCTCCTGCATAGCTGAAGAGACATTAGACAGCTCGTCATTGGTCCTGATTGTGCTGTCCAGTGCCACTTTTACAGAGCCTGACAGAGAATTGGTATTATCCGAGATACTGGTAACTACGCTTCTGATATAGTCCAGAAGGGAATTGATATTTTCTGCTATATCCCTGACTTCATCATTGGAAGTCACTTCTACCTTCTGGGTCAGATCGCCGTTATTGGATACCAGATCTACCAGCTTGCTATTGACTCTGTTGATACCAAGTGTGATACCCTTAGATACCAATATGGCGAATACAACAGATGCCACTATGATAATAAGCGCTATCACCACAATTGTGATCAGGATCATATTCAGAGTGTTAGCCAGCTCATCAGCCACATAGTCAAATGCCACGCTTCCTACGAATTCTCCTGCATCAGTAAAGATAGGAGCATAGGAAGTGATGATATACTGGCCGTCATAGTTTTGAAGCTCACCTGTTGTGTAGCCTGCTTTGGCATTAAGAGCAGTCCTGTATTCTTCAAGATATTCATCTTCTACAGGAGTACCTACAGGCTCATTTTCAGAAGACACATCTACCAGATAGACAATCTGCCCATTTCTTTCACCTATGGTATAGAGCGCTCTGGGGTGAGTCTTATCATAAAGGCTCGCCATCTCATCATAAGCTTTCTTATAGTTTTCGGTATCAGACTCTCCCACTTCAAGAGCAGCCAGATCCTCACCTATCAGGTCTTCTGCAGTTATCTCTGCCATTGACAAAGCGCTGTTTGAAGCCGTCCTCATAAAGGCATCCGCGACCATCCGGTAGGTGATAAAGCCCAGGGCCAGGCAGGTTGCCATGGACATAAAGAGCATACTGAGCATTATCTTCCATCTGATGCTGAAGCGCTTTTTGCTGTTTGCGGATTTTCTCTCGGCTGACATAGGCTCATGCCTCCTTGAAATCGCCTTTTCTCCTCGCTCAAAGGCTTTTTTCCTCATATTTGTTAGGGTCATAAATTCCCTTTTTCCCACATGCAAGCATGTGGAAAATCGCTTTTCCTGACTTCTTCTTTATAAATGATACACGAGCTGCTCCATGGCTTTGCCATTCTCGCAGCTCTACAAATATTCGGAAATCGCCTTTTCTCTTCGCTCAAAGGCTTTTTTCCTCATATTTGTTAGGGTCATGAATTCCCTTTTTCCCACATGCAAGCATGTGGAAAAAGGGAATTATGACTCCTGTATCATTTATATCGGAAGTATATTAAAATAGATTTAGAGTATTATTGACATGGAGGGGTGTATTATATGGAGAGATACAGGACCGGTAATGTGGTGATATTCGGTGGCGGTTCGGGTTTGTCGCAGCTATTAAAGGGCATGATCCAGTTCCCTTGGAATGTGACTGCTGTTGTTTCTGTAGCCGATAACGGCGGCAGCACAGGCGCGCTGCGAAGAGAATTCAATATTTCTGCTGTAGGAGATCTGACCAAGGTTATGATGGCTATGAGTGCCAAGGACCGAAATGTGAAGGAACTCTTTTCATACAGATTTGATACTGATTCAAGCCTTGGCGGTCACAGTATCAAGAACCTTATCATGACTGCCCTTTTGGAGCAGCATGGCAGCTATGCCGAGTCCATTCCCATTCTCTGCGACCTTTTGGATGTGAAGGGCAGGCTCCTTCCCCTTACAGAAGATAATGTAGAGCTCATAGGTACCGATGACACAGGCCGGGATATCTTTGGTGAAGAGCAGATCACCAAGGCCAGGCGCCATATCAAGAAACTCCGCTACAATAAGCCTGTCACTGTCAGCCCATCCGTCATCAAAGCCATTGAAGAAGCCGACCTTATAGTATTCAGCTCAGGAAGTCTCATTACTTCCATCATGCCCAACATCATCATTCCCGAGATCAGGGATGCTGTAGCCAGGTCAGGTGCCAGATGTCTGTATGTCTGCAACATGATCACCCAACCGGGAGAGACCGATAATTTCTCTGTTTCAGATCATATCAGGACCCTGGAGCAATACCTGCTGCCCCATACCATAGATGCAGTTATTGCCAACACAGCGGATATACCTGATGATGCCCAGGCTCTTGCCAGGTCTGAGGGCAAGGACGGGGTAGTTTTGGATGAAGATGAGCTTTGTAAGATGGGCGTTGAGATTATCAAAGACAAGCTTCTCACCGTCGAAGAAGCCAGTATCAGACATGATTCATTAAAGACTGCTTATCTCATGTTTTCGTACATGATGGATCATCAATATACTTAAATATTTTGAAAATGCTCCTTAACCCAGGTTTTCATGTTAAGGAGCATTTTAGTCTTATATGGTCTATTAATTGATATTAGCCCAATAGTATTTTGAGCAGCCAGTTCATTTAATATGCCTTTTCTATTATCTTTTTCAGGTATCCAACCTTATCCTTTCCTTCCACAAATCCTACGGCAAGGTGTATCAGGCCCTTTTCACCGCCCTCAAGCCACCTGAGCTCTCCATCTATCTCCTTTTGCCTGATAGAATTGGGTCTGGTCATACAGGGCTCTATTGCATACATTGCTGTGCCCTCTGCGCACTTGCACATCAGGGATCTGGGCAGTTCTTCCAGCGGCCTTATGATAAACGCAGCCTTGTCCATTGCCTTATTTACCACGCACTCTATTGTGAAATGCTTATTGTCTCCCAAGAGCTCTTTTAAGCCCTCCATTTCTTCCAGTTCAAATATACCTTCCACTTCCTCAGGGATATACTGATAACATCTGATGGGGCTGCATATGGCATTTGCAGGATATATCTCCTTTTTATCTTTTTCGGAAGGAGCACTGTCCCTAAGGAGCATTCTGTCATCCCTTACAGGGAGCAGGTAGCTGCCTCCCTCCTCCATAAAGGACCTGCCGCAGAGCTGGATATGAAAGCCCGCGTCAAAAGGGATCCTCTCATCTGTGAGATTGGTAAAGCACTCGGTGCGTACTATATAGCTCCTGCCCTTTGGCGCAGTCACCGTCACTTCTTTATAGTAGGAAGGCTTCTCCTCATAGCCCTTAATATATAGAGCTCCAAAGATCTCGGCCTTTTCCCCATCCTCTGTAAATCTGATCCCTGATATGTCTGCCATGGAATATGCGCCGGTACCATGAGGAGTCCTCACTTCATCCGGGGTACCAAAGACCTCAGGCCCCAGAGATGACACCGCGCAGTAAAAGCCGCTGTTCCAGCCTCCATCAGCCTTCAGATCCACATTATCGGGATGTTTGAGACTGGATCTGTCCTTGTCCCAGGATATCTTCTCCTCTCTATAGTAGATATCTCCAATGTCCATGCCCCTCTCCGGGATCACAGTAAAAGACATTACCCTATTTCCAAGCTGATACTCATGAAGACTTTTGTCGCCGTCTGTATGTGTTATTATCTTCATTTCCCCTCCCTTCTCTGCCATAATTCAAGTATATTCTTTAAAAGAGCCATTTTGAATAGAAGCATTTGTCTTTAAATGTAAGTATTTTACCTTTGTAAATCCCTCCCCTTCATAAATGCGCACCGGATTACCTCTAACAATCTGAGAATGTTTACTCCACGCACTGTTTTTCTGTTTATCCTTACTATCTACGTTTGTCTGTTTAAGAATTGCAGAAAGCTTTCTAAGTGCATCCTGCTTGTATAAGCTCCTTCTACCTCTCCCTTCACGCCTGTAATCATCTCTATATCCGGGAATTCCTTTTGTAACGCTCTGAATATGCCGCCCACGGCTACTCTGCATTCCACAGGTCCCATTCCAGAGCTAATCTGTAACATCATTCAAGCATTCCCTCCTTTGTAGTTATATACAGGCTTAAGGAGCTTTGTGATCTCAACTGTCTCCTTAACAGCCTCTCTAATGTAATCGATATCCCTGTAGGCAAATGGTGCCTCATCAAGTGTGTCCTTGCTGATGCAGCTTGTGTAAATTCCCTTCATGGAAGCCTTAAACTCAGACACTGTGTGGCTGGTAGATACCTTTTCTCTAGATGAGATTCTGCCTGCGCCATGAGGTGCTGAGCTGTTCCACTCATCGTTTCCCTTGCCGATTCCAAGGATTACGCCATCTCTCATGTTTATTGGTATGATCACCTCCTGATTCTCCTTAGCGGAGATGGCACCTTTCCTAAGGATAGCTGCTCCAGTAGTTTCCTCAATGTAGTTGTGGATGCAGCTCTTTTCATCTGTTACCTTCCACTTCATTCCCTTGCAGATTTCCTTCATGATGATATGACGGTTAAGCTCAGCGTATTCCTGAACCACCTGGATATCATGAAGATAGTCTGAAAGAAGCTCATCTGTAAGGTAAGTAAGTTCATATGGAACACCCTCTTTTCCATGCTCCATTAAATACTTGTGTCCCTTATCCATGTAATACTCAGCAACTTCCTTGCCAAGGTGACGGCTGCCACTGTGAATGATCAGATATCCCTCTCCATTCTCGTCTGCATCGAGCTCAATAAAGTGGTTTCCTCCGCCAAGAGTTCCAATGCCGAGCAGCGCCTTATCATCTCTGATGTGCTTAAAGCAGTTAAGTCTTCCAAGGTCAAAATCTAATGCGTCCCTGTGAACAGTGCTTCTTACCTTGAATCCCACCGGAACGTTGTCTCTGATCACGGTATCGAGCTTCTGAAAATCCTTTCTGATCTTTCCAATCTTTACCATGCTCATACCACAGCCGATGTCGATTCCGATAAGTGCAGGAAGAACTGCGTCTGTCACTGTCATGGTGAGTCCGATAGGTCCAACCTTTCCCGGATGAACATCCGGCATTACTACAATATTGCTGCCTTTTACAGCCTCAGTGTCACAGATCATCTGTACCTGGGCAATCGCATACTGACTGGCATTTCCGTCAGCGATATCCCCCATGCACATGATCATGGCATCTGAATATTTTCCTTTTACTGGTATCAAAATAAAACCTCCATTGCAGGTGTCTTGCGCATTTTTGCGTACAAAAAAGACACCTCTAATCCTCAGAGGCTTAATGTCTTGTCCTCATACCAGTCTTTTTTCTTTGTGTGAAATAGTTTTAGAAATAAAGACGGCGGACAATCATGCCCCTGTTGTCTATTGTTGCTATGTTGTTAGTATTCATCGTGTGTTTCATGATCGTCCTCCTTTCTTGAAATTCATTTCTGAACCTTGAAAAAGCTTTGTTTGTTGTTTCTGATAATACACTATCATATATAGCGGACATTATATGTCCACGTCAACAAGTTTTTGCAAATATATCCAAAAAGTTATTAGTAACTGTTGAAGTGTTACTGTTCAGACCCTAACTTGACATTCTAACCTAACGATAAAAATACATATGAAAATTTGAGAAAACCCAGAAAAAATCTAACTTTTTTGGGTTTTTCTATTGCATTTTACATCGTTATGATATATAATATAAACGTAACGATGTTACAGAAAGGAGCACCCCCATGGGAATAATAAAACAACTTGATAAACGAACAGGAATAACCTATGTCTACGAATCCAAGGCATACTGGGACAAAGAAAAACAGCAGAGCCGGGCCAAGCGTACTCTTATCGGAAAGATAGATCCTGAGACGGGTGAGATGATTCCGACAGATGGGAGACACAGAAAAACTGAAGCT
>NZ_AUKE01000014.1 GCF_000424585.1 Butyrivibrio sp. MC2013 | reverse complement strand
ATTTATATTTGATGATTGAATTTAATCCATCTATTCCTTTGCGAAGGTCACATTTACCAATCAGCAATACTATCTTGGAGAATGTCAGTCCATTGGAGTTAAGCATGCTTCACCGCCCTGAGAATCGATTTGAGCGAGGCTTCTTCAACGGCACCTGACAGATTTATTGAAAAGCCACCATAAGAGATGGTAACTTCAGATGCATTCTTCGGAGCTAAAAAGCCAGCATCAGATGCGAGATTTTCAACTGGCTTGCTGTTTTCTGCCAGGCTGCAGGGGGCTGTAGGAGACAGCTCATAAAACACGGGTTCGTTATTTTTGATGTCTCCAGTGCCATTATCAGTAATAGCAGGAAGCGAGATGGAAGCAGGATCAAACCCTTCGGCCATCTTTTCGCGGAGAATCCTCTGCCATTTAAAGAAGAGACCTCTGCTGATCCCATGCTGTTTGCAAAAAGTCTGCTTGTCGAGTCCGCTGCTGGCTTGAGCTTCAAGGATTGGGATCCATTGCTTAAGCCTAATATCCATCACAAATTTGTCCATAATAAAAGCCCTCCAAAACCAATAGTTTCTCTAAGAGAATACTAATGATTTTGGAAGGCTGTTCAAAGACGCGTTTTGTTTACCGCTTACGATATTTTAACATTTTTGTTTCATCAATACTGTTCGCAGACACGAGACATGAAAGCACCTCTTCCAGCCCGGCAATGAGATTCATATCCTTTATGGAGTCCGTTATCGTCCGCTCCTTATCTGTAATCCTCACGCCGCCGCCAAATTCCGGAAAAACTATACCTTCCTTCATCTGTTCTTTTACATAATGATAAGTGTACCCATCAAATTCAAAGTCGTGAAAACGTGTCTCTGAGCCAACATAAACCTCATAGAAAACCTGATCGGCAGTTCCATAATATTCAAACGCTGTATGATGTGATACATATGAAGATGGAGTGATAACACTGGCAATTTGAAATCTGTTAGCCACTGGTCCGCCATTTTCACCGCTAAGACACGTATATAACCCATTTCGAATTTTCAGCACCATATTTTCCTTCAGAAGCTTTCCTAATGCAATCCTTGCTGTCCGTTCACTTGAATACAGACCATTAACCTCTTTCATGGAAAAAATTGGATATTGTAACAGTTCATAATATAAGTTCATATACTCGCTCCATGATGTTAATTATTTGTCGTATTTTACTCTATTACATAGCATTTCTATACATATTTTTAACTTATCATCATAGAGTTGTCTTGTCGGGTTAAGTTTATGTATGTTTTTACCATGTTTGTTGCTATTATCGTACATAATTTAAACTAATCAGCAACATGGATTCGATATATTTCCGGTCAGATAAAAATACCATTTTTCAAAATTGATTTATTAAATGCTAATTTGGGACTTTTAAACTAGAAAGTTACCAAAAATGGCATGAAGTATTCCCTCATAGGACTACCCAAAAACGAGTGCCATCGAGTGCCATATCGAGTGCCACCAAGTGCCACACGAGTGCCATTTTTTTATAAAATATATGAATCTTTATCAAGTTATATCAGAGTTGGGATTTCCGCAAATGAAGTATTTATGCGGTTTTGAATAGATTTAATGTTTTATATGGAGATATATGAAAAAGGCGTTCAAATAACGATCCCTAGTTTCATTTTCTATATATCTCCTTCTAAAAAATGCTTTATTTAAGCCATTTGTTATCTCAGCTTGTTATACCGAGTGCCACGCCGGGCACCATTTATCTATTATGACATAAAAATAGTCCTGACACAGCGAATATATATTACCATGTCAGGACGGATTTGTAAAAACGTGTAGTGACAATTGTGACGATTTATGGGAATTTAGTCTTCACTGTGGAATTTAACTTTACAGTGGAATTCACATCTTCACTCAAGCATTTACATTTAAATTCGGAATCTTATATCTATTAGCCATTTTCAATATTTTTTCATTTTTGGCTAATAGAAGCATAGCATAAAAAAAACAGCACCGCACATTTGACTATCCGATGCTGTTATTTAACTGTCCTCCATGCGAAGTTAGGCAAGAACGAGCCTGTGCTTCTGCGAAAGCAGTTCAGTATTCTCCGGAGCAGGTTTTTATGTAAAAGAAAAAGACCGGTTTCCCGATCTTTCTCAACAATTTGTTTGCTATGTCAGTTTTATGACCTTTTTTAAAATCAATTCTTCTGACTTTTAATGAACGCTATCATCCTTTCAAATGCATCCCTCGCAACATCGTTCACTCGTTCCGAAGCAACAAAGCAATGCTGCATCTCCATATTTCTTTCTGCAAGAGGATCGATCAATTCATGTACTACTCCTGCTTCTGTCAGGGCCTTATCCATATCGCGCATATCCACGTAATATTCACTTCCCATTAGAACAGCAGGCGGATAATTAGAATCAACCCAAAGAATGTTGTTATATCTGTTTACTTCCTCACGATTAAGGAATATTGAACCCTTTACATAGTTTCCGACAAGGATCTTTGTTCCTAAAGAAAACTTGTTATATGCAAGAGGGGCATCATCAAGAACAACCGCTTTGATCTGCTCCGGCTTTAATGCAGGAGTAATTCCCAAAGTATAAGCGTATTCTGGATTAGTAACAACACTTCCCAGCTGGCTTGTCATGATTGCGCCGGCAGATGATCCCATAATCACCACCCTGTCCATATCCAAATGATATTCTTCCGAATGATCCATCAAAAATCGAAATGCTTCATTTGCCTGAACCAAGGGATCCGGGAAATGATATTCCGGCACCAACACGTAGTCAATATTTACAAGATTAAACCCTTCTGCGCAAATATCATCCAACAGCGCCGTAGCATCACTCTCAGCAAGCGGATCTCCTACACTTTTGCTTCCACCGAAAAAGCCACCACCATGAAAGTATATAAGCGTCGGATTTGATGCATCCCTATCCTTGCTTGGATAGGTGATATCAAGGTAGCTGTTCGGATAGTTTTCAGAATACTTGACCTCTGTAATGACATACTGTCCATTGTCCTTTAAGCCTTCCATAGGTTCTTCAAGCGGCTCATAGAGATTGGCCGTATTCACTGTACTTGCCGATAGCTTTTGAATCATACCAACAATGATCTGCGTATGTGTCAGGACAAACAATATCCCTCCTGCCAGAACCGCAAGTATTACTATAAATATGATCAATATTTTCCGAATCGTTTTCTTCTTTTTGTCGTTCATTGATTCTTCTCCACATCCTGCCAGTTATTATTATGCAGGATTTCTGCATTTTCCCCAACAAAGACTGCAGCCGCCTCTTCATCTCCTGCAAGCTGATACAGCATCCATGCTGTCATATATCCATCCGAACGCATCAGCATCTGCTCATGCTCAGCGCCAACAGCTCTTGCACGCACCTTTTGCACATCATCAGAGATACTGTTGTAGTTCGATGTAAGTGCTGAAAGTGGGGAAACTCCTCCATAGCTTGTTTCAGGATCAGACCCGGAATCGTCCGACTTTCCCGTTCCAGCTACCATTAAATAAGGGATCGTCACTTTAGAGGCGTCATATTCCCAGCCCATGTTTCTGGCAAGTGTTGGATACGCAGCACTTCCGGTAAACATAGCTTTGTAATACGCACCATTTTCATATTTCGTCACTGCGCAGATTGCACCGGCTCCTCCCTGGGAGTATCCGATGATTCCCATGTTATGGTAATCTGTTTTTCTTGCAAGAACGCTGTCAGACGGAACATTCAGCATGAAATCTAATGTAATGGATGCTGTCTGACCGTTTCCGGTCTGCCCGTCTTCATTGCCAACCACTACAAAGCCCCATGAAGCAAGACGCAGAAAGAATGGCTCATAGGATGAAGCAGGCGTTCCGCTGGCATTAACAACCATGATCATCGGCCAAATTTTATCACTGCCTTCCAATTCTGTCGGATACCAGACTCTTACCTTTCCGATGGATTCATTATCAGAGGTAAACTCGGTGTAGCTTGTCTCAAATGAACCCGGATTTGCGTACCGCATCTCCAGTGGTTCATCAGACTGAAAGCGCTCATAATACCCTTCCGTGATGTCATTATTTCCGCCCCCATTTGGAAGCTTCGATTTAATGTAAAAAAATCCAGCTATAAGCAGGATGAGTATGGCACCCAGCAAAATCAATACAATCTTCATGATCTTTCGCATTCCGACCTCCTACTGTTTTCTATCATTTGAGGAGCTCTAATCCATGACTTTGAACATTCCCGTTCACAGCTGCATAAATCCAATCTGCCACACTGACTTCGTCCTCGAGTTTGTCAAATACATTACTGGATATGATAGTATGCTGCGTATTATGCGTTTCCGGATCCTCACCATATTTCCAAATAAATATGCCAACACCGGGGATGTTCTCCTGTAATCCATCAACCATCTCTGCAAGATCCTTCTGGAACAGGTCTCCATTTTCCTTGCTTCTTGTCATCATCCCGGTCCTAATATACGCCTGATACTCCTGCAATGTATCATCACGATAGGAGCAGTCAAACAGGATTTTAACGGTATCACCCCGTTTGTTGTATAAAGCGATAAGACTATCAAGTACCAGATTATCACTAACCAGTCGATCGGCAATTACTGTTGGTGTTTTCCATAATCCGTCAGCCGTCTCATGCCATCCGTCATAGAGAAGCAGTGAACTGTCCACACATACCGTGATATTTTCCGCAGAAGGAAACCTGTCAATCACATCGTCCGCCAAAAGAGATGTCGCAAATCCGCCCGCAGAAAAACCAGTTACCAGTAAAGTGTCTGGATTGCCAACATAAGGCATAGCCGCATCCATGAAAGCCGAATAATTGTTATATCCGTTATGATATACCACCCTCTCTTTGCTGCCGTCCATGTAATGATACTCGCCTGTTCCGCTGTGAAAATCTCCGGAGGCATATGGCAGAACAAGAAAAGTCCAATCACGGAAAGGATTCTCTTCCGAAGTGCTTCCTATTCCTCCGGAAGCAACGAAATCCTGGACTTTTGCTGTCGTAGCAAAAAATTCTTTACCGTGCTCGGAAGTATAACCGTTGATGCTTGCACCACCGCCGAAAAAGTATACCACGACCTTATTCTCAGATCCGAGTCTGATGAGTCCATGCCATTCGCTTCCGTCAGAAGATATTGTCCCCTCCGGGGTGATACGATACCACTTGCCAATCTCCGGTTCGCCTTTGAGCTCCGGATGTTTGACAAAAACAGTTTTGCTAAGTATCACTCCTACAATAATCGCTGCAATCGCCGCAACCGCAATTATAGTAATGCCGACAATTTTCATGACCTTTTTCATGGTATCCTCCTTGACAAGCTGTTGAAACAAATGTATCATAAACCCGGCGACGATACAAGTGTTTCAGCAAAATGATACATATTCGGGAGGTTTGTTTCATCGCATGAATATGAACAATGAACAAAAAAATACATATGTCAAAAAGCAGATCCTAACTGCGCTTCTTGATCTTCTGAAGGAGAAGCCTCTCTCCGATATTTCTGTCAGCGAACTAACAAGCAAAGCCGAAATCGGACGCGTCTCTTTTTACCGCAACTACCAGAATAAAGAGGATATTCTGAAAGAAGAGTCGGACCGGCTCATTAAGGAATGGGGAAGGCTATATGAGTCTAACCCCGAATCAACGCCGGAGAGTTTGTTCCCCTCATTATTCGATTTTTACCGTGATCATAGAGAATTTTATACCATTCTCTGTAACGCAGGTATGTCCTCCATCATGATGGAAACCATAATTAGCACCATTCAGATAATGCCTGAAATGCCCAACCTTGAAGCATATATGAAATCTTTTTGGGCATATGGCATTTACGGATGGATGCTGGAATGGATCAAACGCGGTATGCAGGAAAGCGGCGATGAATTAAAGGCTCTCTTTGCACTTGCTCACCAAGGGAACGAAAACAAAGGTGATGCTTCTTAAACCGCATAAGAAATCATTTACATTTAAATTCGGAATCTTATACCTATTAGCCATTTTCAATATTTTTTCGTTTTTGGCTAATAGAAGCATGGCGTAAAAAAAACAGCACCGGACATTTGACTATCCGATGCTGTGTAATCTATCTGCTAACCTGGGTCTCAATACAGCTTGTTACAAATGAAATAATGTTGATATTTTTTCTAGGTCTCCCGAATATCGAGTACCATACCGAGTGCCACGACGAGTACCATTTATGTATTACGACAAAAAATAGCCCTGACACAGCGAATATATATTACCATGTCAGGACGGATTTGTAAAAACGTGAAATCCATCAAATCAGCTTCTAAATTTCTGGCGATTATTATATTTCAGCTTGAACGATATGCCCGAAGTTCAACTCATCTTTATATAAATCATAAATATAAGCAGAGCTTTCACGATAAAGCCCTGTTTCTACATCTTGAAGCTTATCAAAAACCTCTGATTCATAAAAGAAGTTCATAGCCTCGTCATATTCTACGTTCTGATCTTTCGAGATCATTTCAACAATATCCTGAATAGCATACTCTATTAGTTGCTTTTTCTCATTCATGACTAATTTTCCTCAATAATGAAATAGCTGCAGGTGTATGGAATGAATACTGTGAAGATGTCTTTTTATATATCATGCCTTTAAGAAGCGTATCAAAATCTATAACTTCTTCTTCATATTGTCTAAACAGCATTGCCATATTATCATCCGCAACAGGTCCAATTACGATATCATACTTAGAATCGAAATTGCACAATGGATCTGAATAATTCTCAAAGCCTCTATTCCTATTATTCATTACAAAACGAGCCCAATCTTCCGTTGTTTCTTCACCAAAATTTTTGATTCTAAGACTAGAGGAATCCAAAAAAGAATCATCTATCTCATAAATATTGAGTACAGGTTCACCACCGTAAATCCTAGCAACTCGTTCTGCCATGCGCTCAGCCTGTTCCGGAATATCTGTTAAATAGAATCCCCTACCAAAATCCTTATATGGTCTGCAAGCTGACAAGCTGATATTTTGTATATCAACATTACTACCATGATAAAGAATCATATAGTTCCTCCATTTCTCCGGCAAAGAGCTTGTAAATCTTCAACCACATTATCAAATGATAAAAGATGCTCTTCCTCGTAGAAATCCTTCAGGAACTCTATTCCCTTGAAATCTCGAAGATATCTATATGCTTCTTTAACATTCAAATTAAAAGCTTCAGCAAACTCATTAACACATGCAACTGTATAATTTATCAATCTTCTCTGATAGCTCATAGCACTTCCTCTTCTAATAATCTTCTATTTAATAATACCATTACCTATTGTATTTATCTACTTGTTTGGTCTTTCTGCAATCATCAAAAAAGCAGCAATGCCTAGTTTCATTTTTTATGTATCTCCTTTTAAAAATGCTTTATTTAAGCCATTTGTTATCTCAGCTTATTGTACCGAGTACCACGCCGGGCACCATTTATCTATTATGACATAAAAATAGTCCTGACACAGCGAATATATATTACCATGTCAGGACGGATTTACCTTCCAATTAGAAACTGCCGGACCTAAGTCCAGCCGTCATTTACTTAAATTCAGCATTATTTTTCTTCAAAAAGTCTATATTTCTGCCATATTCCATAGCAGTCTCCATGTCATTATTCATAAAGCATTCAAACAATTCCGTCGGAATCCTTCCAGGATGCGTCCTCTCATAAATCGTGAGGTTTTTGGAATGCTTGCATTTCTTGCAACGGTAGATCAGCCAAATGTCTACGCTTTTACCATTAGCATTTACTCTGAATTTGTACGAATTAACAAACTCCTGCTTTTTCCCGCAACCTCTTGCGCTATAACGAACCATGGCGAGTGGAACATTTTACTGTATTTAATCGCTCTACAATCAGAATTTATATAAGCGTATAGCCTCTGAACCCGCGCACGGAATAGTACGAATCCGCCCCGTTATGGAATGTGAAAACCCTTCCGTAACGTCGTTCGCAAAACAATGCACCGCCCTTGTCGCGAATATCATCCGGCGTAGTGATCCAACTTGACGTTTTCAAATCAAATTCCCCGAGACTTTGCAGTCGGCGATAGAGTTCCTCCGTCATGATCAAAACGCCGATTTCTTTTGCTTTCCATTCGGCGCTGCCTGATGGCGGGTTTTTAGCACGCCCCTGTAATGCCTTTTCGTCATAGCACAGGCTTCTGCGCCCAGAAGGGGACTCCTTTGCGCAGTCGCAGAAAATTAGCTTTCCCGTCTTTTCATCATAGCCGATGGTATCCGGTTCTCCTCCGCTCTCCTCCATCCTTCTCAAAACATCCATGGAGCCCGGATGCTCAAGTAAACGTTTCTCCACGTCAAGCCAACTCAGTTCCATATGAAGATTCTTATTATCCTGAAACCTCGCTTTTAATATTTCTAACATGGTTTACCCCTCCAATCTCTCCATTCTTAATGCTATACGCTTCCCCATAAAGAACCTCTGGTCTCAATATAGCTTGTTACAAAAGATACTGGTCTATGTTTCATCAGGATAATCCCAGAAACCTCCTGTATGAAAGTTTTCATTCCCCAATGGTTTTGCCGTTAGTTTGAATATCACGCATCCGTCCGGACACACAACAGTTTTGGAGTATTTTCCATCACCGCCGACTTTTGTAAGATCCCCGCCGCTTCTAACGGCTTCCATCAAAGGAAATAGCATCATCATTGTCTTCGAACAGATTCCATAACCATCCCTATTGACAGGACACCCATAGGTACATTTATATACATCCCCAATCTCTTCACCATTACGGCAATATCTTTCCGTATGGTCTCCATGCAAAAAGCCTGTTACTTCTACTGTAAATTCATATTCTTCGTCATACCACTTTTTCATATTTTTTCTCCAATGGAAAAGATAATGATTGTACCGATCAAGATAGATGTATTTGGTTTTGGTGTTTTAGATTCAGATATAACGTCATTCCACTTTATGACTCATTAACCAACTTTCCTGTCATATGCTCTGGTACAAATTCCAAACATTGAACGTTACGAAATGAGTTCTTAATCTCTTTGTCCAGATACTCTTGATCATCTGTAAATTTCTTTGTTAGCTCAGAGCATATTCTAAGGGCAACCTCATCATCTTCTACCAGATGAATTCTACCAAAGATGATGACGCTAGTGATATTTAAAGCCCAATCCCCTTCCTTTCGAAAACCGTCGTTGTAAACGCAATAGCTTGCCTTGTTACAAGCCTTGATGGCATCAATCTTATGTCCAGCCTTGGCTCCATGAAAATAAAGCTTGCCATCAGCTTCACAATAATAATGATTGATTGGCATTCCATATGGATAACCATCATCTCCAATTACAGATAAGACACCTCTCTTGGTACTTTTTAAAATTTCAATGCACTCAGCTTCTGACACTTGCTGTTTAAATCTACGCATTTCTCTAAACATCCTTAACAACCTCATTCTTTCGCCAAAATCTTAAGTCCTGCTATTCCAACTACAATCAGAATAACACATATCACCTGTGGAACTGTAAGCTTTTCATGGAAAAGAAATATTCCCAACAGCGTGGTTCCAACAATTCCCATACCGGTCCACATGGCATATGCTGTTCCCAGCGGTAGCTGCTTCAACGCTATCGAAAGAAATACAGCGCTGGCTATATACCCGATGCCGGTTATTATAGATGGAATCAGTAGCGTAAATCCATCGGACATTTTCATAGTTACCGCCCACGTAATTTCAAGAGCACCTGCAATAAAACAATATATCCACTTCATAGAAACCTCCATAGGTCTGAAATTAAAATTTCAGACTCTCGCGGCATTCGTCAAATGTCTATGCAAGCATGTTAATTTTCCTCATTGCTCGCGGAAATAAAATACGCCATTTCCTTACCTGCTAAGACCTAACGGTAAAGAAATGACGTTAATCCCACTACTCGGTAGCAATGGGCGTCTGTTTGTTTTGTTTCATCAACTATACTGGGTAACGAGCTTTGTTGTCAAGAAAATATTCGAATATAACGTTCTATCAATCTTTTCGAATCTTCATATAATACTAATCTTTCCATCTTCACATGTGGGATACCATCTTCCATAAACAGTTCTGAGACAACTTCAAAACCTTCTTTTGCATAGTATCCAATAGCATAAGAGCAGCTTTTTCATTTTTTATCCTATAGAAAAGCTAATGATTGTACCGATCAATAATCCAATACAAACACAACGGAATACTGCAGGTCTTTGTATGAACTATATATTCACCTGGCGAACTTCTCCGGTTTCCCACTTTTCGAAATCAGGAGTCGATGCACCATTGTTTCCACTGATACATGTAACAATTTCGCGAATAACTCTTTGATGTGTCACAACGAGAACAATCTCTCCCTCCTCAAGTTTCGGATTTATCTCATCGTAGAAGAACTTGTGAACCCTCTCTCTAAAATCTTCCGCCGTCTCGGCTGCCGGATCCATTTGAAAGCCTGTGCTTCTTCTTTCCATGTGGCTTGCTCCTTGGGAGGAGCCAAAAAACTGTTCTCTTAAAGCACTATTTGATATTATCGACAAATTCTTCTGCCCTATGATATCTAAAATTATATCAAGAGTCTGACTCGCTCTGAGCAGGTCAGAAGTATATGCTCTATCAAATACAATCCCCTGTTTCTTCAAATAAGCGCCACAGTTGTATGATTCTTCTTTTCCTATTTCCGAAATAGGGAGATCCTCCCACCCGGTCAATCTATGTTGGGATGTCCATTCAGTGGCCCCATGTCTTGCCAGAAACAATCTGCCTTTGCTCTCAGTCATTCATCAAATCCCTTATTTTACAGCTCAACTCTTCGACAGTCGTCACATCAGTAAAAATATCCTGATTTGAAAACTTTACCGAAAATTCTCTTTCCACGTTTTCAAGGAGAATAAAATAACCTATGGAATCAAGTCCCAGGTCCAGGATCAAATCCATGTCAGGCCTAATACCTGCTTTGCCACTTCCTCTTTCAATTATCAGAATCAGTTTTTCTCTAATCTCATCAATACTCAATTCTTTTTACCTTTCCAAGTTCGACGGTATCCGGCATTGTCTTAAGAATATTGATTCTCTTTATGCTTTTATAAGCCGGAAGCAGACCGTTTGCCTTTAAAACTATCCTGTAAACTTCATCATCGCTGTAAACTCCTGAATAAATATCAACAATTATACTATTCTCTTTTCCCCATATCCTGCAATAGCCAATACCGGGATTCGACATCAAAATGTTTTCGATTTCTTCCGGACTAATATTCTCCCCGTTAGAAAGCACTATGATGTTCTTTCTCCTGCCAGTGATGATCAGTCTATTCTGAGCGTCCAGTCTGACCAGATCTCCTGTTCTTAACCATCCATCATGAAAAACCGCCTGGGTAGACTTCTCATCTCCATAATATCCCTTCATGATCTGAGGCCCTCTGACCTCAAGCTCTCCATCTACTATCCTGTATTCAAACGCCTTGCAGATGCAGCCTACAGAATAGGGATCAAAATTCGTCCGAGAATGAACCGCGATTATTGGGGCGCATTCTGTCATTCCGTACCCGGTGATAAGTTCTATCTTATTACCTGCATACCATTCTGCCATCTCAGCAGTCAGAGGCGCTCCGCCACAAAATACAGTCCGAATATTATTCCTGACCAGATTGCTCTCTTCCTTAGAAAGACTGTTCAGATAAAACCTCAGCGCAAAAAGAAGACTTGGGACGAAGATTAGATAGGCAGGATAAAAATGGTTAATTGCCGCCATCAGACTACTGTCAGGTACTCCAATGACTGTTGTGTTGCCCTCAATAAGCTGGTATATGATTCCACATGAAAGGCTATAACTGTGAAAAAACGGAAGAATCGAAATAGCATACCCATGTACATCTGAAGGAACAGCATGGCAGAGGTTAAGAGCTGACTGCAGTATGCCTTTTTCGGTCAGCATGCAATATTTTCTTTCTCCGGTTGTTCCCGAAGTTCCTATCAAAGTACAGATTCTGGAAGAATCACATTTCTGGTCCGGTATCAATTCATCATGGGCAACCGCTTCTGTAATGAATTCCCGAAAATGATATACCGGTATTGAGGAACCTGTATTCTTTTCACCGGATGTGAGCATAATATCACTATCTGTCTTCTTCAGCTCTTTTTCCAGGGTCTCTCCTTCATCATCTTTATTAAGCAGAACAGCAATATTACCACTTATAATGATTCCCAAATACAAGCAGACCCACTCAAAAGAGTTGGCACCCTTTAAGGCAATATGCTTATTTGAGGAAAATCGCTCACGTATAAATCCGGCGATTCTATAAATGTTTTCGCAGAAATCTCGGTACGACACTCCAAACTGAATATCCAGTTCAGACGTCACGACCAGAAATGCGTCACGTTCTTCGTACAGTTCAGCGGTTTTTTTGATGAGCTCTCCTATTGAACCATTTTCGAGCTGTTTCAACAATCTGTTTTTAACTTCCGGATCAATTCCCGTTTTTTCTTCCATTATAGAAATTTCCTTTTATCAATATCTGTTTCAAGGGCACTCATTATGATGTCCTTCCATTTATCTATTTCCGGGTCAGATTTGCACAGAGAATCCAGTCTCTCTCCAGCCATATGGTACTGTGTCCTGTACTTTGCAGCAGCTTTGTCATAATCCTGTTCTTTATTGTCAAACGGAGATTCAATAAATAGTGTATAAAAAGCCATAACTCCGAAGGCAAAATAATCCACTCTGCGGTCTGCGTCTATCCCATTGTCGACCATCTGCTCAAGCGGCCAGTGGAGATATTTACCTGTTCCGAGAAACCTGTTCATATTCTGGGGCTTATGAGAATTTAACTCATCTTCTCTTTTTACGCTGCCGAAATCTATTATCACAAGTCCTCCATCATCCCCAGATATGATATTGGCAGGTTTGAAGTCACGAATAACCATGCTTCCTTCTTTATGATCATGAAATGTCTTGAATAAACTCTGCGCCATCACATATTCCTGCTCAAGAAGTTTCTTTCTCTCGTCATAAGACGCATGCTTTATACAATCATTTAAGATAGCTCCCGGAATATACTCACGGATAAGATAATTCCCCCTCCTTGAGTAGCACAGCAGTTTGGGAACATATTCATAGTCTCCGTTTTCATTTAGTCTTTCAAGTACGATCGCTTCTTTCAGGATGTTGTGCCTTGCAACTTCTATGCTTTTATGCCTGGAATAATATGGTATCTTAATGAAATACTGAGCATGACCGATTTCCACCTTATAAAGAAGACCCTGGCCTCCGGCTGCAGTCAGAGTAGGAGCCTCAGAGAGTGTGAGTACCGCCAAAGCATCTTCAAGTGATTCCTGCGTTAGAGGATCATTCTTTTTCGAAGTCACAAACTCTTCCCAGTTTTCTTTCATATTCCCTCAAACTCACCTTTATTTATAAGTTTTATATTACGATACAGCTCTGTCCATCTCACCCTGGCATTTTTGATATCATACTCATCCAAACTGCAGGCAGCTGTCTTTATATAACGCTCCATACAAGCAATATTTGTCATGGTAGAATGAGCAAGCGCTTCAGGATCATCTGGCGGAACAATTATTCCATTGATGCCATCCAATATAAGATCTGTTATGTGACCGCTCGCTGTGGTGACAACACAAGTTTCAGCCTGCATGGCATTCAAAAGGATCTGCGGAATACCTTCTGCATTTCCGGTGATATCTTTTCTTGCAGGATGCCAGAGTATACCACATTCATCCAGAACCGCTTTCATTTCGTTCATTGGAAGAAAGCCATGCCAGGTTATGCGATCATTTACGTTGCATTGCTCTGCAAGCACTTTAAGATCTTTTTCCAGTTCACCTTCCCCGATTATATCCAACTTATATTGCTCCGGCATATAACGTAGAGCCTTGATGGCGATATCTATTCCTTTTTTGGGGATAAACCTGCCCACAACAGCAATACGATACCTATCCTTATTTCCTTTTTTTTCGTGGTCTTTTCTTATGGTCGGAGGAAAAACAGCAATTCTTCCTTTAAAGCCCAGACTAGTCAGTATCCTACAGTCGCTTTCGCACACAACCGTAACCATTGCAGCATGATCACAAACATTTATAGTCTTCTCTGTAAGAGCAGGCTGAAATATCTTGGAATTGGTATCATTTCCTCCCTGAAAAGAGAGAATATAAGGGATTCCGTATACATATGCTGCTGCGCACAGCATCAGTGCCGGTTCACCATCATAAACAACGTGTATCAAATTATATTTTTTATAAAAATCCTTGTAAAAAGGTAATTTATCAAGAGTAATAACATCAGGATTGCCCATAGCAGCGTAGATCTCGTTTTTCATCACTGTCTTTGCTGCAAAATCATACCTTACCCCTGCTTCCATCAAAGCCAAAAGCACATCTGAAACAGCATAATGTGTGTTCTCTATGATATTGTGCTGATAAAAAAGGCAATACTTGCGAAGAGATTTTAGGAAGAGTTCTCTGTCCATTCTGAAAATGACCTCATCACTTCCTTCATTCTCATGTTTCCATACCGTGCAGCCCAGATCTGTACATATCTTGCGAGACAGAGAGTTGGTCTCCAAAACGCTTGCCGTGATATATGAAACACGAAAGTTGAGAAATACATAGTCGAGCACAGCACGGCATGCATCTCTCATGATCACTGAGGCTCTCTCTTTCCCATACTTATAAATGAACTCCTTCATAGCAGGCAGATAAATTGCAAGCCTTCCTATATCTGCACTATCACCATTCACGGTATATCCTATTGTACCTATGAACTGATCATCTGCAGTAGTAACCGCAAGAATCGTATCTGTTGGGTCATACCTGTGCTCCCTTATCCATTGCTCACTAGCGCTGTCAGATTCCAGAGAGGAAAAAAAAGCCTTGCTATTCTGCTTGCGTGTTTCGGTACAAAGCGGTATGAACTTATCCGCAACCGTAGTAATTACTATATCTGCATATTTTATACATATACCCATTACTTTTTATCTTCTTTTCAATATTTTATTAAATAGTCTAATATATGCTTCTGCCTCAATCTCAGGTGTAAACTCATGGGCTATCGTATCTTCAGCTTTCTTTCCCATAATACTGATCAGATTTCTGTCAGCATAAAGGGTAAGAATAGCTTCGACAAGAGCCTGTTTATCATCAACGGGTATAATTATCCCATCATGTAAATTTGTCAGTACATCTCCAAATATTTCAGTTCCGATCACCGGGATACCTAAAGCCATGTTTTCCAAAACTCCGTTTGCCATTCCGTCATCACTGCTCGGGAAGCATCCTGCGTCGGTAGCTGCTATAAGACGAGGTACTTCAGCTCTGTCGCATTGCCCAGTCACCTGTATGATATTTTTCTCCTTCAGTTTGTCCCAAATATCCCCTATAAGTTTCCTTTCAACATTGCCCAGATCAGGTCCTATAACCAGAAGACGCACTTTGTCTTCTTGAGCATTGATAATGTCCAGTGCATGGCAGAGCGTCACAACACCTTTTTTCTCTCTTAAAGATCCTGTGAAATTCAGAATCAGGTCCTCTTTATTCCAGTTGTATTTTTCAACAAGATCAGCCCTTGTGCCGGTTTTGTCAGTTGTCTTTCTAAGACTAGCAAGATCATACGAGTTCTTTATTACAAGACTCTTTTTATACATATCCGGATACGCTATAAGAAGCCGATTTCTCAAATGATTGTTAACACATACGATAGCATCAGCACTGTCCATGACCCAATACACAGGAGCAAAACGAGTGATATCAAATATATTTCGTCCTATATCATTTCCTCTAACCCCCGCAACTACCGGAAGTTTTAATTCATTGGCCACAAGCTGGGCGATGAAGCCTGCATTGATAACATAAAATGACAACAGTATATCCGGCATATCATCTTTTAGGATTCTGATCATCTGATTAAATGCTCTTCGTCTTAATACCGCCTTATATTTCTCAGATACACCTCCGGCAGGAATGGTGGGATTTTTTAGAAAAAACGGCCCGATCCGATATACAGTGACACCCTTATCTTCTTCCCTGATAAGCAAATCCTGCTCTGTCACTTCATGTGTATTCTCGAATGTCAAAACAGTAACATCATTTCCTGCTTTTACAAGATTTCTGGCTACTCTTTGAGCAGATGTTGCAACTCCGCCGGACATAGGTGGATATGCTTCGCTTATTAATCCTATTTTCATTTTTCATTCCTCTTTTAGTATCCCAATAAGGGTATTTATAATGTATTGTATTTCTGAATCTGTCAGAGCTGCGTGAATAGGCAATGAAATGACATGATCTGACACGTATTCAGCCCTAGGGCATGTTCCTCTAGCGTAACTGTACATGCTGTATCTGGTGTTGGAAACATAGTGAACACCGCATTCTATACCCGCTTCATTCATTCTATCAATCATCCGATCCCGATCATCTACAAGTATCTGATACAGATGATGAGAAGACTTGCAATCGTTGGGGATTCGGACAGGAATTGCAAGATTTCTGTATGGCGCAAGCTTTTCATCATAATATGATGCTACTTTATCCCTTATAGCGTTATCTTGATCAAGAAATTGAAACTGGGCTAAAGCCATAGCTGCCATAACAGAATTGCCTTGATACTTATAACCTATATATTCCACATCATAATTCCAACGATAAGCATTTTCAGAATTACGTTCATAGGTTCCTTGGTTAATCCCTAGCCAGGCTTTTTTTCTGGCTTGCTTACCTAATTCCGGCTTGTTAAAACAGAGCATACCACTATCAGCAGTCGTAAGATTCTTTACTGACTGAAACGAATAGCAGACCGCATCTGCTTCCCTTCCGGCGACCTCTCCCCTAATCTTTGTACCAACCATATGAGAAGCATCCAGAATAAGCTTCAGACCATTTTCCATGCAAATCTTTGCAATATCCAGATATCTGCCTGCATTTCCGCCTATTCCGACAAAAAGAACAGCACGAGTTTTCTGGCTCATCTTGCGTTCAACATCTAAAGGATCAAGGCAGTTTGTGTCGTCAATATCTGCAAAAACCGGTTTCAGCCCATTATGAAGTATTGCATGATTTGTGGATACAAAAGTGTTTGGAGTAGTTATAACCTCATCGCCATCATCCCATCCGTACTCTGTCTTAAGTACATCTAGTGCCAGTTCCAAAGCAGCTGAACAAGAATTCAGAAACAGTGCATTATTCTGCCCTGTATATTTAATCCATACCTCTTCAAACTGTTCAGTTTTAAAGCCATTGCCTGTCCAGCCAATTTCAAGACATTCTCTGATTTGAGCAAGGCATTCCTCGACATGATATTTGGGATAAAACAGGCGAATTCTTTTGCCGACACTAGCTGCTTTTTCCATCTGCAACGCTTCATTCATAAACACGTCATTATTATTCAATTGTTTGCTGTACTTGATCAAATTACCAATCATAACATTGCCCATAAAAAAATCACCAAAACTACCTTGCTGTCAAACACCAAAATAGCTCTAACAAAGCAGAATACATATTACCATGTTAAGGCTATTTTGTAAAAACTCTCACTTTTCATAGGGCTTTTGACATACCATATATAAAGAGGCCCTCAGTTTTACCTAGGGACGGGGTTTGTGGTCCATTTCCCCTGTCCTGCGCACCTGGTTTTGGGCAAAGTAATAGACCACTAGCGACTGGCGTCAGTACTGGTCTATGTGGATAGATGTATTGGGTTTTAGTGTTTTAGATTCAGATATAACGTCATTCCACTTTATGACTCATTAACCAACTTTCCTGTCATGAATCAGCTTTAGAGGCTTATTTCTTTACAAGCAGATGATTCTTTTCCAGATCATAGTAAAGTACGCATTCGGAGTCCTTCATGTCGTATACCTTTACAATCTCTTCGTCTCCCTTGGTATCGGTAAATTCCAGGGTTATATTTCTGTCCCCCTCAAGCTTATCCGGTGCAAAATGAACTGTTTTCTCTCCCGAGAATACAGCTGTGTATAGAATATCTGACTCGACCAGATCCTGGAATATGTGGCTCCCATAAGAAAGCTCCGGATTGTAGCCTGCTTCCTTTTCCTCTATCTCGCATACCGCTTCAAATTCGCTGATATCAGAGAAGCATGTGGGCACACCAAGCTCAGGAGACGAAGTCCCGATACGTCCCGGTACCAGCAGCATCATATGCCTTCCCTGATCTCTAAACGCCCAGTTCACCCTACCTATGACCTTGGCAATTCGCGATTTGTCAGCATAGGGCATATTGTAATATCTCTTGGGATCCACATACACTATAAGATCCACAGGCATATTTCTTGAAAGTCCCATTGAAGAACCTATGCTTTCAAGGATGATATCCTCTTCACTGACATTTTCGGGCACCGATACATTTGCTGCATCCCTTGCTACCTGAAGGGGTCTGCATTGTAAGAGATTTATAGAATATTCTCCGTTCTCGGAGAGATTCATGGTAAACTCAATATCCACCGGATGCTCATATTCCTTTTGGATTATCTGCATGAGCATCTGCATCTGAGACATTAAGACCTGCTTCTTTACCAGTCCCCGGCAGGAAATAAATCTTATATCACGATATATCCCCCGCTCTTTAAGTGAATTCTCCACATCAATATCATGTTCCAATAGAGTGTTCATCAGATACATAGGGAGCTTACTCTCAATATCCTTTAGTTCCAGGCGTTTAAGCACATGATCACTTACATCCATAGCCTCCACTGCCCTCTGGGAGAACTGGTGTTTCTCCGTCACAGTTACAGAGGAAGTGCGCTCGGGCATGTCCAGACTCACAAGCCTTGGATACGAGCCCATAGTCCTGTCCACAGCTGATGTTCCAAGTCCCATGACCAGTCTTAACATACCTGCTTTTTGGTCTATACCGGCCAGAAACTTATATGGACTATAAGAATAGCCCACTCCTGCGGCGCAGGGCATATAGTATGGCCCGTAATAAGAGCCTGACACTCTCTGGATCAGAAGTGCCATCTGCTCATCTCTTTTGTCTAGTCCCCTTCTCTTTCTGTAATCAAGCGCAGAAAGGCTCATTGTACTTGCATAAACAGTTCTTATAGCATTCTCAAATTCATCGAGCCTTTCTTCCAAGCTACCCCTGTTAGCACAAAAAACTGATTCATACTTACCTGCAAAGGCATTACCAAATCCATCCTCCAGAATACTGCTTGAGCGTACTATAAAGGGATCCTGGCCATAATATTCCAGAATACGCTTAAACTGAGTCTGAAGATCCTCGGAAAATGAACCCTGCCTGAGCTTGTCTGCAAATTCATCCGCCAGGGCAAAATACTCTTCCTCCGTTCTCTGACGAATGCGCAGATCCCAGAATTCATTGTCGACGATATAGGTATAATAAACATCCGAGCCCACAAAGAATGAATCATGAGGTTCAAGCACCTCATTTATCTCCGGGCTATCATTACGGATTATCGCCCTGGCCAGCAGCATGCCGCATGCCTTACCCCCTATGAGCCCTGTTCCTATCATATGGCTTCTGACTGTAAAATAGTCCTCGGGCTTAAAATGCTTTTTGACCATAAGTCTCATCTTCTCATCTCTGGTCATCATGATATTGCACATCACATTACAGGAGTCAGTCATGTCCATATCATTGTCATATTGCAGCCTGGCTTTATTAAAAAACTTATCCCAAAAATCAATATACTGATCTTCTCCGGGCCTTTGAAAATTATCAAGAAGCTGATAGAATCGGCTGGACTGGACTCCGTCCAGGATCGGCCCAAAGCTCCCCTTGTCCTTCCTGTAGATATGGGGAAGGAACATGGTCTCAGAATTTCTGTTCCATACTTTCTCAGGACGCACATATACATTTTTTGAATCGGAATACACATCCAAAAAGAGCTGCGTAGTATTAAGGATCTTATTTATTGCGTAAAAAGAATGCTTGCCCCTGATTATGGGAAAAAAAGCTACAGTATCCAGTATAAAGAGAAAGGGGCAGGTCACTCTGAAGAAATTGCCCATCATAAGGTCAGTAGCCCATCGTATCTGCAGCTCTGACAGGCAGTCAAATACATAGAAAGCATCTTTACCTTCTTTGGCAATAATATTATGGATATCTACTGTAAAGGTCTCAAAGCGATGGGTAAGAGGCACATTGTATGTCTTTACCTCAGGGCAATCCTCAACCAGCGGCTCATGAGTGGCAAATCTGAAATAAATGATATTTCGCCTGTCCTTTTTGGCCTGCTCTAAATAGGGATCTACAAAGAGCTTAAACTCTGAAAGGTCAGAAACTCTGAATACTACATTGTCTCCAAGCCTGATATTATCAAGAGCCTTGTCCATTTCCGGTATTCCGGAGAGTATTCTTTCAAATGCTGCCATGGCCACTTCCTCCTGCTACCTGTTTTCTATAAATAGAAAAAAAGCAAAGGTCTCCTACATTTCTGTAAGCACCTTTGCTTTTTATAATGATATCATATTCCTTTACTACAATACAGCCTTAGATATTATATTACATACATGTATATCCGCCATCAACCGGAAGCATTACACCGGTAACATAACTTGATGTAGGAGAAGAAAGGAAAATGGCAGCGGAATCCAGTTCGCCTTCATTTCCATATCTTTCCATAGGAATCATAGTTTTAGCATTTGCCTGGAAAAAGTCCGAATCAAGAGTTTCCTGTGTAAGTGGTGTATAGAAATATCCGGGACAAATAGAATTAACAGTTATACCATACTTGCCCCACTCTGCTGCAAGTGCTCTGGTGAGGTTAACTACACCGCCCTTGGCAGCATGATAAGGTGCTGAACCGGCTATCTTATTTCCTACCAAGCCGTACATTGATGCAATATTTATCACGCGTCCATAACCTGCTGGGATCATCGCTTTCTTTGCAACAGAACGTGCTACCTTAAACGATCCAAACAGATCAATATTCATTTCATTGGCAAACTGCTCATCTGTGATATCCTCAGCAGGTGCTACAGCACCTGTTCCTGCATTATTGATAAGAATGTCTATTCTTCCAAACTTTTCCATAACAGTATCCACTGCCTTTTCGACAGCCTCAGTGTCAGTAATATCGCATCTAACTCCTATGGCTTCTACTCCATATTCCTTGCTGATCTCAGATGCAACTTCATCAATGAGATTCTGACGACGTGCCATACATACTATGTTCGCTCCCTGGTTAGCCAGCGCCTTTGCCATCTGAACGCCAAGTCCCGTGGACGCACCGGTTACAACAGCAACCTGTCCCTTGAGATCAAAATAATCTTTCATATATGCTCCTTTCTAAAAATAATACAACTTATATTAACTTAGTCTAACTGTTTTTATCATAGCACAAATGTCATTTTATTTCTTGAGTCTATATCAATCCCTATGAACCACCGCGTATTCAATAAGTTCTGCATCTTCCAAAATATCAAAGCTCTTCCAGAACTCTTCTTCGCTGACTACCGATACCTCATCTTTTTCTACATCATAATGATAATAAGCATCTTCTCCGTCTTCGGAAAATTCTGCCCAGGACTCATCTACCAATAGGAGCTTACCATCCTTTATAGTACTTTTGCTGATCCAGTGGTTAGCACCGCAGATCAGATATCCATCCTTTACGCAAAGGGGATATGCTGTGCCTCCGCAGGTGACCTTACCTATCATTACTATGGAATCATCAGTATACATATAGATAGTGGAATCTATCGCTGCCATCTGACCATTGCCGTCATTGTCAAAACATCCGCTTGATACCAGGAGCACATCTTCCTCGCCAATCCTGACATTATCATAGCCCATCCCGTCTTCCAGCTTACGATCCACTATCTGTGTAAAAGTGTCGCATCCGCTGATATCAAGATCAGGAGCTATGCCCTCGCCATCATTAAGAGCTCTGGCTTCAGGAAGCACTTCGTCTTCACCAGCCACTTCATCGCCAGCTCCCGACTGATCATCGGCTGCATCTGACCCGTTTTCTGCCATAGCTGCTTCCTCAGCACCAGGATCTGCGGATCCGTCCGGCTTATTACTGCAGGCCGCCAGTATCAGAGTCATGATCATCATTACAAATAAATAGATTATTCTTGGCATGACAATTCCTCCCTAAAACCCCAATATAAAATACCCAACCCATAGTTCAGTATTTTATCACATATAGAAGAAATTATCGAATTAATGATAATTATTTTATCCCAACGAACGAATGAGATTCACCATCTCTATTGCTCCCTGGGCACACTCAAAGCCTTTATTTCCTGCCTTTGTGCCTGCACGTTCAACAGCCTGTTCTATTGTGTCAGTTGTTAATACCCCAAACATCACAGGGATATCAGCATTAAGGCTTACCTGGGCTATACCCTTTGATACCTCTGCGCATACATAATCATAGTGAGAAGTTGCACCGCGGATCACAGCGCCAAGACAGATGATAGCATCGTACCTTTTGCTGTCTGCCATCTTTTTGGCAATAAGAGGGATCTCAAACGCACCGGGTACCCATGCCACTTCGATATCCTCATCTTTTACATTTTCACGTTTTAGTCCGTCAATCGCTCCTCCCAATAATTTAGAGGTTATGAATTCATTGAACCTCGCTACTACAATTCCTACTTTAATGTCTGATGAAACCAGCTTTCCTTCATAAGTCTTCATTCTTTACACCTCCAACATATGTCCCATGCGTATTTTCTTGGTTTTCAAATATCTGATATCATAAGTATTTGCTTCCATCTCAATAGGCAGCCTTCTTGATATTTCCATTCCATAATCCTCAAGCTGATATACCTTGTCAGGGTTATTGGTGAGCAGCAGAAGGGAATGTATACCCAGGTCTCTAAGTATCTGTGCTCCTGTGTAATACTCTCTCAGGTCTCCCGGAAAACCAAGGGCAATGTTTGCATCAAGAGTATCCATACCTTCATCCTGCAGCTTATATGCCCTAAGCTTATTTACAAGCCCTATCCCCCTGCCTTCCTGGCGCATATATAAGAGGACTCCCCTGCCCTTTCTGGCGATAGCCTTCATGGCTGCATCAAACTGCTGACCGCAGTCGCATCTCATAGAACCAAATACATCACCTGTGAGGCATTCGGAATGTACGCGGCAGAGCAGATCCTTACCATCTCCAACCTCACCCTTTACCAGAGCAACATGATGCTCATTGGTTATCTTGTTGATATAGCAGTGCGCCATGAATTCGCCGTACCTTGTGGGCATCTTGGCAATGGAAACGCACTCTACAAGCTCGTCATAAACCTTGCGGTATTCCACAAGCTGGGGAATGGTGATAAATGTAATGCCCATATCCTTTGCCAGCTTTCTCAGTGCATCGCCTCGCATCATATTGCCATCATCAGCCATGATCTCGCAGCATAGACCGCATTCTTTGAGTCCTGCCAGCTTCATCAGATCCACAGTAGCCTCGGTATGTCCCGGACGCTCTATGACTCCGCCTTTTTTGGCCACAAGGGGAAACATGTGTCCGGGTCTTCTAAAATCACTGGCTTTTACATCATCCAGGACGCAGCTCCTGGCAGTAAAAGCACGTTCTTTTGCAGAAATACCCGTAGTCGTATCAACATGATCAATAGATATGGTAAATGCAGTTTCGTGATTATCCGTATTGTGCCTTACCATGGGCGGAAGCGAGAGCCTTGCAGCAATTTCCTCGCTCATGGGCATGCATATAAGGCCCTTTCCAACTGATGCCATAAGATTAACATTTTCTCTTGTGGCAAATTCTGCAGCGCAGATAAAATCCCCTTCATTTTCCCGGCCCTCGTCATCCATCACCATGATGACCCTGCCCTCTTTCAGGTCTTTTATAGCCTGTTCAATGATAGCTCTTTCCATAACATCTCCTTTTCAAGCGCTTTATTTATATATTTTGCGACTATGTCATTTTCCAGATTCACAGTATCTCCCACTCTACGATCACCCAGGACCGTATTTCCAAGCGTATGGGGAATGATCGATACCCAAAAGCTCACAGCTGTGGCCTTTGCCACAGTCAGACTGATGCCGTCAATTGCTACAGAGCCCTTTTCCACGATATATCTCATGATCTCAGGGCCAGCCTTAATCTCAAACCATACAGCATTTCCATCTTCCCGCCTTGCTCTTATCCTGCCTGTGCCATCTATATGTCCCGAGACTATATGTCCTCCAAAGCGTCCATTGGATGGCATAGCTCTCTCCAGATTTACACTACTGCCTTTTTGGAGACTTCCAAGGCTTGATCGCACAAAGGTCTCATTCATCACATCAACCAGGAAGCTGTTCTTATCATGGTCTATCACGGTAAGGCACACGCCATTTACCGCAATGCTGTCTCCAATGTGGATATCCTCAAGGATCTTACTGCATTCAACTGTCAGTCTTTGCTGCCTGCTGCCCCTGTTTAGCTCCCTGACCTTTCCAAGCTCCTCTATAATTCCTGTAAACATCAATAAAGCACCTCATTCTCAATGATCAGATCTTCTCCAGCCCAATATGCTGCTGCAGGCTTTAATCTGACTGCATCATTTATATCCGATATGCCTGCCCCCTCTACAGGAGATTTACCGCTTCCGCCAAAAAGCTTTGGGGCAATGTGGATGTGCACTTCATCCACTATCCTGCTCTCTAAGGCACTGTAGTTGATAGTTGCGCCTCCTTCCAGCAGGATGCTGTCAATCCCCATTTCTCCAAGCTTTGCCATTAGCACTTTTAGATCAACGCCTTTATCAGTCCTTGGAAGCTGCAGGACCTTGCAGCCTCTGTTTTCATATTCAGCGATCCTGTCTCTGTCATCAGCGGCAGTAGCGATAACTGTTGTGATAGTCCTTGCAGTTGTCACCACTTTAGCATCAAGGGGAGTCCGTAAATTGCTGTCACATATGATCCTCACAGGGTCACGTGCTTCCTCCTGCAATCTGCAATCAAGAGAAGGATCATCTGCGATCACTGTAGATACCCCGACCATGATCCCTGACAGGCTTTTCCTAAGGCCGTGTACTCTTTCTCTTGCCTTATCCCCTGTTATCCACTTTGACTCGCCTTTTGATGTTGCTATCTTGCCATCAGCTGTCATGGCATATTTCATGACCAGATAAGGGAGCTTTGTGGACATATATTTGATAAAAACACGGTTAAGGTAGCTGCTTTCCTCTTCCATGAGCCCCACTTCTACCTCTATGCCATTTTTCCTTAGGATCTCTGCCCCTTTGCCTGCTACCAGCGGGTTCACATCCAGACAGGCTATGACCACCCTTGCTATCCTGCTTTCTATGATGGATTCTGTACAGGGAGGCGTTTTTCCGTAGTGACAGCAGGGCTCCAGACTTACATACATGGTAGCGCCTTCCGGATCATAGCCTTTTTCCCTGCAGTCTTTGAGCGCATTTCGCTCTGCATGAAGGCCGCCGTAGCACTCATGATAGCCTTCGCCTATTATCATCCCGTCCCTTACTATCACAGCGCCTACCATAGGATTGGGACTTACAAAGCCCTCGCCCATCTTTGCAAGCTCCAGAGCCCGTCTCATATAATCGATATCTTTCATCTACTCCTCCATTTTCATCATCAGGTCCATGCTTCTCCCAGCCGCAGCAATTACCACTCACTGCCTGATCTAATAAAAAAGCCCCGGATCACTCCGGGGCAAAATAAGTTTATTTAGTTTTAAAAAAGCTCTGAGATAAAATATCTCAGAGCTTACATAGTCACATAAATAAACTAATATCTTCTTTCATCCAGACTATACTGTCGGCTTCGGAATCTCACCGAATCATGCCTTGCGGCTCGTGGGCTATACCACCGGTAGGGAATCACACCCTGCCCTGAAGAATTGATTCAATTGTCGCTATTGTATGACAGCATATACTTCCTGTCAATATATTATTGTCAAAGAATATCTATATATTCCCCGTTCAATGCCTTATTCATACTGCGCACAGCACAGAACTTGCCGCACATAGAGCATGTATCATCATACTCAGGCGCGCGGTCAT
This sequence comes from Butyrivibrio sp. MC2013, assembly GCF_000424585.1. Classification (GTDB taxonomy): domain Bacteria; phylum Bacillota; class Clostridia; order Lachnospirales; family Lachnospiraceae; genus Butyrivibrio. Next base: position 85,017 of record NZ_AUKE01000014.1, on the reverse strand, counting down.
CCCTTATGGCCCTTGCAGTCTCGGGATCTATGGCGCAGTCCCACTGCCTCTCCCAGTCAAAGCACTGTCTTGCTTCAGCCATGGCATTATCAATATCTATGGCATGAGGGATCTTCTTGGCAATATCTGCAGCATGAGCAGCTATCTTGGAAGCTATGATGCCCTGCTTAACATCCTCCACATTTGGCAGTGCCAGGTGCTCTGCAGGAGTCACATAACAGAGAAAGGCAGCTCCGTTTTGCGCAGCAATGGCGCCGCCTATTGCCGATGTGATATGGTCATAGCCCGGAGCGATATCTGTAACCAGAGGCCCCAGTACGTAGAAGGGAGCTCCCATACAGATTTTTTGCTGCAGCTTCATATTGGCAGCTATCTCATCCATAGGCATGTGTCCAGGTCCCTCCACCATGACCTGTACATCCCTGTCCCAGGCTCTCTTTGTCAGTTCTCCCAGGCGTACCAGCTCTTCAATCTGACACACATCCGATGCATCTGCAAGGCAGCCCGGTCGGCAGGCATCTCCCAGAGATATAGTCACATCATGCTCACGGCATATCTCCAGTATCTCATCGTAATACTCATAGAAAGGATTTTCTTGTCCTGTCATGGTCATCCATGCAAAAATAAGTGACCCTCCTCTGCTGACTATGTTCATCTTGCGCTTATGCTTTTTGATCTGCTCTATGGTCTTCCTGCTGATGCCGCAGTGCAACGTCACAAAATCCACGCCATCCTCCGCATGGAGCCTTACCACATCTATAAAGTCCCTGGCTGTGAGGCTGGCCAGATCCCTCTTGTAATGGATCACGCTGTCATATACAGGAACAGTACCTATCATTGCAGGACATTCTGCCACCAGCTTCCGGCGAAAAGGCTGTGTATTTCCGTGGCTGGACAGGTCCATGATAGCTTCTGCTCCCATGCCCACAGCCGCTTTTACCTTCTCCATCTCTATGTCATGATCCTTGCAATCCCTGGATACTCCCAGATTTACATTGATCTTGGTCCTGAGCATGCTGCCCACGCCTTCGGGATTGATACACTTATGATGCTTATTTGCCGGTATAGCTATCTGGCCTGCTGCCAGAAGTCCCCTTATCTCTTCTTCGCTTCTGTATTCCTTCTCTGCCACAGTCTTCATCTCGGGAGTTATTATGCCCTGCCTTGCTGCGTCCATTTGTGTTGTATAGCTCATATTTATCCTTTCTGTGATCAATTATTTAGCCAAGCTATATTACTTATTCATCAAGTATATAGATCATTATTTTGATAATATGTCATTCCTGCTGCCAAGCATATGATCCATCGGGCCGTTCCCCCGACCCAGATCAAGCCCTGCACTTATTGCTCTTGTAATATATTCTTTTGCCTTTGAAACTGCACATGGCATATCAAAGCCCAGTGCCAGATATGAAGCTATGGCTGATGACAGGGTACAGCCGCTCCCGTGGGTATTGGGATTGTCGATCCTCTCCCCGGGATAGCTTATGATCCTGTCATCTATAAATAGCAGATCCCAAGGATCCCCCTTTAGATGCCCTCCCTTTATCAGTACAGAACATCCATAGCTGCTTGTCAGGAAACGCCCAGCTCTCTCCATGGCATCCCTATCCTCTATCTTCATACCGGTAAGCTGCTCTGCTTCAGGCAGATTGGGAGTTATCAGGCTTACTATAGGCAAAAGATATTCTTTCATTGCTGATAAGGCACCGTCAGCAGTAAGACTCCTTCCGGAAGTAGATGAGAGCACAGGGTCCAGGACAGTATTCTTAAGGCTATATCGCTTAATTGCATCTGCCACCCTTATCACATGCTCTCTCCTGGGAAGCATACCTATCTTCACTGCATCAGGTGGTATATCAGTTATGGATGTATCTATCTGATCCGTGACAAAATCAGGACTCACCTCCATGATCCCGCTGATCCCCATGGTATTCTGAGCTGTCAGGGCAGTGATGGCGGTCATGCCATATACACCTATAGCTGTCATAGTCTTGAGATCTGCCTGCACTCCGGCGCCGCCGCTGCTGTCACTTCCTGCTATTGTCAGGACTACCCGCATATTGCCCATGCAGCTCCTTTCATTACGGATACCGCTTCTCTTGGGCTAGGCGCCTTCATGATAGCAGATACGGCGCATACTCCTGCTATTCCGCTGTCCTTTAGCACAGAGAGATTATCAGCATTAAGGCCTCCTATAGCATTGACAGGTATGGATACCGATCCGCATATATCCTTTAGTGTCTCCACAGGCGTGAGCACTGTCTTTACCTTGGTTGTAGTAGGATAGATAGCACCTACTCCCAGATAATCCGCCCCTGCCTTCTCAGCTGCCATTGCTGCCTCTACAGTCTTGGCAGTAGCACCCAGGATCTTTTTGGGACCTATGATCCTCCTGGCCATTTCAAGGGGCATATCCTCAGCTCCAAGATGCACTCCTTCAGCTCCGCTTGCCAGCATCACGTCCACTCTGTCATCTATGATAAGGGGCACATTATATGCCGCTGCTATATCATGGACCTTGATCGCCAGATCTATATAGTCTGCGCAGCTCCTATCCTTTTCCCTTAGCTGCAGCATGGTCACTCCGCCTTTAAGAGCATCCTCCACCTTCTCCAGAAATTCCTCTTCATTGCAGCCGCTGCTGTCAGTGATAAGATACATGCTGGTATCCAAGGCTCTCCTCTCCGTCCTTATTTCAGAGGATACAGTATGTCCTCTTCCAAGGGCATCAGCCAGAGCAGTCAAAAAGCTCCCGCCGCCCTTGTCGGTCTCAGCCTCTTCTCCGCAATTCTTAAAAAAGCTGCAGGCTCTGATCACAGTATCCATATGTCTGCGCATGGAATAGTCAGGCAGATCATACAGACCAAGATATGCTGCTATAACAGCTCCCAGCATGCATCCCGTGCCTGTCACGCTGCCCATCTGACTGCTGCCTCCTGCCAGCTCCACACATTCATCGCCCCAAGCAACAAGGTCCCATTCACCTGTTGCCACCACGATCGTTCCATACCTTGCAGATATTTCAATGGCGCAGCCTCTTATCTCTTCGATAGTAAGGTCAGGTGCCGCATCCACTCCTGAAGATCTGTACTGCTCATCATAGAGACTTTTGATCTCGGAATAGTTACCCTTGATCACGGTGATATTGTGCTTTTTTAGAAGCCCCTTCATATAGTCCAGCCTAAGCTTTGAGCATGCTACACCCACAGCATCCACTACCACGGGTATAGCTGTCTCATCTGCCGTTTCCGCAGCTTGTGTCATCGCCTTCATCCTGACATCGGATATGTTGCCCAGATTGAGCAAAAGGGCATCACAAGTCTTTGTGATCTCTGATACTTCCCCGGGATGCTCTGCCATAATAGGCCTTCCTCCCACTGCAAGTACAGCATCGGCTGATCTTGCCATTGCAATGGGATTGGTAATAATGTGTATCAAAGGTTTTCTGCGCATATCCTTTATGTGATCCCCGGCTATGGATAAATCCTCATGCACTATCATGCAGCTCTCCTTTCTGTCTCTTTATATGATCCCAGTCTCTGCCTTATAACGCTAAGAGCTCCCATTCTCTGCAGTTGGTACAGAAATATTGCAGCAATACTGCCACCTATCAGAGTACCGCAGATAAATGAAGGAACGTAGAAGAGCCAGGTCAGGCCGGTCTTTCCCCAGATATAGGTCATAACAGGATATGACACTATAGCACCTATGATACCTGTACCTATGATCTCTCCCACTACTGCAGCCCAGATCCTGCCCTTTGACAGCTTGTACAATATCCCGGAGAGGCCTGCCCCAAACACTGCTCCCGTAAGAGCAAGAGGTGGTATCCCCATCACTGCCATCCTGATCACGCCTATACAAAGCGCTACCACAAAGGCATCTACAGGTCCCAGAAACACTGCTGCAGTAATGTTGATCAGATGAGCCATGGGGCACATACCTTCCACTCTAAGGAGCGGTGATATCACCACGCCTATTGCAATTAGCATTCCCATCATCACCATTCGAAGCAAATTGTACTTTCTCATATTTCTCCTCCCGTCAGCAGGAAACTCTGATACACCTGAAAATGCATCAAAAAAGCGGAGCACCCGACAGGGTACTCCGTACGTGTTATTCCTATTCACTATGCTCTAAACAGGCATCCCTACGTTGGCATTATCCAAATCAGGTTCTCGGTCGAAGGTCACACCTTCCTCTCAGCCTGTATACAAGCTCCCGCTACTATTTAGTTATTACCATGCGGTTATATACTAACCGTCACAGCCTCTCGACCTTTCCTATTTTATCCGGATATTTAGGGATGTCAAGTGACAAATATATCAATTCACTCGTTTTTGATACTTTCAATCCTGTTCTTTAGCACTTCGCCCCAATCATAATGCGGGGTTAATTCGTGTACTCTAAGATACTCGATGCCAAAAGGGCCATCACTTATGCTGGCTACCAGATCGGTATAACTAGCAGCCTTATAGAGGCTACTACTAACCTCGCTCTCTGCTGTACTGCCATCTGCCAGCTCTACAGTCACATAATATGTGGCCGGTCCCTTCCTGGATTTGCTATAAGACCTGGACAGATATGAGCATTTTTCGTACCTTGGAGCACTGCTTAGATAGTAGCAGCTGGTATTAACAGTCAGTCCTATAAATATTGCCATAAGAACACCATAATAGCCCATCTGCAGCTTCTTCTCATCATCGCTTATACGCATATATCCTATGAGCAGCATCAGCACAAGTACTGCCAGCCAGATCATAAGCAGGACTTTATAACCCTTGTGTATCTGTATCTCCATCATCATTGCAAAGATATCATAGATGAAGATGATGTCCTGTACTATAAAAGCATAGCCGGTGAAAAAGCATATATGAGTCCTTTTCCACTCTTTGGTCTTCCTTACCTGGTGCTCACTTTTTCTCCTGTTATATTCATTCCATACTGTTATATCTGAAAAGATCAGTGCATATATAAATCTGATCCACGGCAGGGTACCCAGCAGCATGAACATGATCTTTGGGCTGATCACATTTGTATGTCTTAAGATGATTGCCCCTACCTGGGATAGCATCACAAACGCCGTAATCACATTCCATACAGTTACGATTTTTTCTCTTCTTTCAGTTTCATAAGCATCAATCATTATTATTTACACACTCTCCTTTGCAGCATTTGCTGCCATATGATCACTACGAGAGTATAGTATAATGACTGCGCCCCATTTAGTGAAGACTTAGAGCAGCAAAATAAACATATTTATTCCATTTTATGATCCGCTTATATCCCTTGCCTGAGCGATCACATCCTCCATGATATCCTTCGTCATACCTCCTGGTATGTAGCCCAGCACCTTACCATCAGGATCTATGATAAAGGTAGTGGGGAAGGACGTGATGTAATAAGGCGCCATAAGCTCGTGCTCAGTATCCATAAGTACAGGGAAGCTATATCCATTCTCATCCATAAACTCAGTCACGCCGCTGACACTGGTCTCACTCCCCAGATCCGGGAAGGTCACTCCCAGAAATACCACGTCACTATCCTCAAGGGAAGCATATTCCTCATAGAGCTCCTGGATATATGGCAACTCTTCTCTGCATGGCGGGCACCAGGTCGCCCAGAAATTCATGAATACGATCTTGCCCTTGTAATCAGACAGACTATGGGTTTCACCATACTGATCTGTAAGAGTAAAATCCGGAGCAGGGATCAGTTCCTCCTCCGCAACAGTATCAGCATCATCATCAGCTGATCTATCCACATTAGCTGCATCAGATGTATCTACATCTTCTATAGCATCCTCTGACTGAGTGGCTGTATCATTATCAAACTGAACATCTTCTGATTCATCACTGCTGTCATAGTCAGTATCTTTCACATCCATACCAGCGCTATTCGAAGCTGTGATCCTGGTCATATAGCCGCTGATGTCATTCATGGTCCCTGTGAACATGAGCAGACCTATGAGCAGCATCAATGCTCCGCCTATCTTCACTGTATATTTCACAATATTCCTGTGTCTGCTCAGATATTCCAAGAGCTGGGAAGTAAATAGGCCAATAGCTATAAAGGGTATCACATATCCCAGTGTATACACCCCTATGAGCATAAAGCCCGTGGCAGTCCTGGAGGCTGATGAAGCCAGTATCAGCACGCTGGACAAAGTAGGGCCCACGCAGGGAGTCCAGGCAAAGCTAAATACAAAGCCCATTATAAGCGCTGTCACTGGAGACATCTGCATACCGTCCAGCCTGATGGGCAGCTTGTACTCAGCACTAAGGAGCCTGCTATCTCCAAAGAATCCTAGCTGATAGAGGCCAAAGAAAAATATTATGACGCCTCCTATCCTCGCAAAGAGCAGCTGATTCCCACTAAAGAACCTGCCAATACCTGTCATAGCTATACCCAGAAGAAAGAAAGCAAAGCTGATCCCTATAACAAAAAAGATGGTATTTACCATGACCTTTTTGCGGTCATAATGATATCTCCCATCCTCATCCCTTGAGGCCGTACCACCTGAGAGATATCCCAGATATATAGGGATAAGAGGCAGCACACAGGGAGAGAAGAAGCTGATAAGCCCCTGAATAAAAACTGTTATAAATGGCAAACTGATATTTGATGAAAGATCCATAGCATCTCCTAAAATCACAATCATTTACAATAATCTATATTTCACTCTGCAGTTCATTGCTATAACTATTAATCATCTCTATCTATGATACAGGCAGTACAATTTTCTTATCAAGTACGCAGAAAATATTAAGCAGGTAAGAAAAAACTTACTTAAGTTCACTCACTGTATAAAATGCCAGCACGCTGCTGCATAAGTTATTATACAAAGTGAGCCTTTACTTCAAATGGACTATATTCTTGGAAGCTTTATCCAAGAATATAGGTTTTACTTATTCTTCATACGCAGCCTTCAAAGCGCCCACGAGAAAATTGTCTGAACGGGCTGAAAGCCCGGAGTTTTTTCGAGTGTGGCGCATTAAAAGGAAGGCTGCGGAAGAATAAAGTAAAACACCATTTGAAGTACTGCGAACGTGGATAATAACTTATGCAGCAGCATCTATCCTTTCTCCCAGCTAGTGAACAAACATGTCTTACCTGCCTTTCCCGGTCCTTGAGGGCGAGACACCGTGGTAGGCTTTGTATTTTCTGGAGAAGTTGGCTATATCCCCAAAGCCTGTCATCATGGCTGTCTCGCTGACGCTGTAGCCCAGTTCCAGAAACTCTGTAGCTTTCCTTAGCCTTAGTTCTGTAAGATACTCCTTGGGTGATAGCCCAAAGCTGTCATGAAAGAGTGCTGTGAGGTATCTCCTGTCTATAAAAAGGGAGTCTGCGATCTCCTGTATGGTCACATGCTGCATATAGACTCTGTCAAGATAGTTCCTGGTATACTCCGCATAATCATTGTCCCTGCTGCCACTGCCTGTGCGGGCAGAGAGGGTCATCATAAGCTCGCAGCAGAGTATGAATATCCTCTCGTTATATTCCTCATCTGAAAGGTGCTCTTTGATCTGAGTAAATATCTGCCTTACAGGTGCCTTATGGATCACGGGACTATCAAGGCAGGCAGGATGCTGCCCTCCCAAAAATTCAAAGCCCAGCCAGGAATATTCCCAAGGCTTTATATTTCCAGTCCTGTAGGTGGTCACTTCATCAGGCTCTATCACGAAGATATCTCCCTTATGAACCTTGTAGGTCTCTCCTCTTCTAATAAACTCGCCCTCTCCCTCAAGTACATAATGCAATAGATAATGGGATCTCACTGCCGGTCCAAAGCTGTGCCCTGGCTTGCAGGCTTCGTAGCCATATATGACAGGTAGCAGGTCGTTGTATATACTACGCCCTGCATAGCGCTGTCCCATGATCTGTTCTCTTACAATGTGCTTACTCTTTACATTCATCCTTCCCGCCTTTCGCCTGATGCATCTTCCCTATTACCAAATATAGATTCCATTATCCAATAGAATTGATACATCTATATGTTATGATTTATTTAGCTTTAAAGCAAATAGTATATAAGAATCAAATATATACAAATAGCAGCAATTTAATCTTTTTACCAAAGAAAGGCCAACAACCTTCTTTCATGCCCAATCTGCTGCGTCAAATATGCATGAAAGCAAGGTCATATTACAAACGGAGGTTAATTGATCCTATGAGCCCGAAACTCAAGATCACCCTTATGGGTGCCGGAAGCACTGTATTTACCAAGAATGTTGCAGGAGACGTATTATCTACTCCTGCGCTAAAGGATTGCGAGATAGCCCTCTATGATATTGATGGCAAGAGGCTGGAGGAGAGCTACCGTCTGATCACTACTCTCAACAAAAACGTCAATGACGGCAAGGCTGTGATATCCTCCTACCTGGGCCCGAACAAACGAAAGGATGCTCTCAGAGATGCTACCTTTGTAGTCAATACCATACAGGTAGGCGGCTATGATCCCTGCACCATCATTGACTTTGAGATCCCTAAGAAATACGGCATACGTCAGACCATCGCCGACACCATGGGTATAGGCGGCATCATGCGTGCCCTTCGTACCATCCCTGTCATGGAAGATTTTACACGTGACATGGAGGAGGTATGCCCGAATGCCCTCTTTATGAACTACACCAATCCCATGGCCATGCTCACAGGCTATGTCAGCCGCTACAGCAGCATCAAGACAGTAGGCCTCTGCCATAGCGTACAGTGCTGCTCCCACGGACTCCTATCCGCTCTTGACATGGAGGACAAGCTGGAAGGGAGAAAAGAGCTCATAGCAGGCATCAACCATATGGCCTGGCTCTTGTCTATACAGGATAAGTACGGCAATGACCTCTATCCCGAGATCAAAAGAAGGGCCGCGGAGAAAAATAAGACAAAAAAGCATAATGACATGGTCCGCTATGATTATATAGATAAGCTTGGCTACTACTGTACTGAATCCAGTGAGCACAACGCTGAATACAATCCTTTTTATATCAAAGAGAAATACCCGGAGCTTATTGATGAATTCAACATCCCTCTGGATGAGTACCCAAGGCGCTGCATAAATCAGATAAAAGACTGGGAGAGCAGGAGCAATGAGCTCCTCTCCGACAATAAGCTCAGCCATGAGCGTTCAGGCGAGTACGCCTCCTACATCATGGAAGCTGTTGTAACGGGAAAGCCCTACTCCATAGGCGGTAATGTCCTTAATACCGGACACCTTATAGCAGACTTTCCTGAGAATGCCTGCGTAGAAGTGCCCTGCCTGGTAGACGCATACGGTATCCACCCTACCCGCATAGGAAGCCTACCGCCTGTACTTGCAGCCATGAACATGACCAATATAAATGCCCAGCTCCTCACCATAGAGGCTGCCCGAACCAGGAGAAAAGAGGATATCCTCCGCGCCATAATGCTAGAGCCCAGATGCGCTGCCGCTCTCTCAATCTCTGATATGAAGAAGATGATGGATGAACTCATAGAAGCTCACGGCGAATATATGTCAATGTACAAATGATTCTTTCCTTTCAAAAATACTCCCCGGAGCAGACTATATAATGCCTTCTCCGGGGAGCATTTTATCTATAAGACTCACAATAATCATATACCTTATTATAGAATTCCCTATCTTCTTCAAAAAGGCCATGTCCCAGGCCATCAAAGATCATCAGTTCACTGCCTGCAATACCTGCATTCAGTTCATATGGAGCATCATTTCCAACTGTTTCATCCCTGTTTCCTGACATGATAAGGGTTGGACATGTTATTTTGGGCAGCTCTTCTCTCGCGTCAAAAGAAAGTATCGCATTAGCATTGGATAGAAAGCGGTCATAGCTTGCAGGCTTTGTTAATCCGGCTACCAGAGAAAGGTATTTACCATTCTTCTCGTTATACTCCCTGGTATATACCTTATCAGCTGTATCCAGCATGAGAGCCGCATGCGTATCCGAACTTGTCATATCTATCCACTTTGAAACTACGCTTTTTATAGTGTCATTGGCATAGGGAGCTGTCACCACCAGTATCAGTTTCTCCACCAGTTCCGGATAATTTGCTGCCAGGAGCTGGGCCACCATCCCGCCCTGGGATACTCCCATGACCATAGCCTTATCTATCCCCAGGCTTTTCATTGCCAGCGCCTGATCATCAGCCATCTCTTTTATTGTATATTTCTTTGGAAGATCATTTTTCCTGCTGAACATATAGACTGTATAGTCTTTAAAGAAACGCCTGTATGAACCTGCAAGGAGCCATGCTTTCCCCTTTACGGTCCAAAAGCCGTCTGATAAACCGGGTAATACAACCAGTATCTTTGCCCCTTCGCCAAAAGCCGCATAATACATATCAGTATTACCTACTTCCACACAGCCGTTTTTCCTCATTTGCCAGTCCTCCCCGCGTTTTTATGTCTAATGTGGATCAGCCGTATATGATCCGGACCCAGCCCGGTATCTTACAAGCATTAATTCCATATCATCTGACTTAATAGCTTGCCATTGCAAATACCAGACCATTTATTTCTTCTTCGCTTATATAAAACATGTAGTAGCTATCAGATACAGAACTGTCATGACTGGTCTTATATATTCGGGCGCCATCCTTATCAATATATGTATAGAGAAGGGTCAGTTTTTGACCGGCATCAGCTCCTGCTGCCTTTGGATAGTATATTATGAGCTTACCGTCAGCTGAAAGAGAGCAGCTTTCTGTCACAGCTTCTTTTATCCAGTCTTTATCCCATTTGACAGGGTCCAGGTCTAAAGTCTCACTGATTGTAATATCACTTGCCTTGTCAGCGCTATAGATAAATCCGCCATATTCTCCAAGCCGGACCTTTTGATACTCTTTCTCCGGGCCGCCTTTCCCTATCAGGACCTCATCCAGATAGGGCAGGCAGCTGTCTATGGATATGTCTGCTATCTTAGGTATCAGGATTTCAAAGGGATCCTGCTCATACAATTCTCCAAAAGCCTCTTTGGACCTGCAGTCAAAGATATATATATTATCAGCCCCCAAGTCTTCTGAAAGCTTGGAAAGTTCAGTATCTGCAAGGTCAGCCCCTGTAGTATAGATATAATAATCTCTGTACTCCCCGGTAAAGGCATCTATATTTGTTCCATCATAATATTCAGAAACAGTATACCTGCTCAATATCTTATTATCCTGGTAATTATCCACAGCCAGGACCTCGCCGTCAAAGTACGATGCGATTCCATCCTCTATGGCAGAGCATATCTCATCGCTCTGATAATCATCCCTTCCCTCATCTGTCTCATGAGTATAAGGGATAAAAACACTAAAAGCCCGGTCATCATACATCATATCAACGCGGTATTCATCAGTAGCCTTGGATGTATGGCTTATGAACAGCCCAAAATCATAATCGTGCCTGATATATCGCTTGCTGCTTACGATAACGGGAGTGAAGCCGTATTTCCTTTCTATATAACTAAGAGCATTGCTTTCTGCACGTTCCTTATCCCTGCTTTCTGTATATATATTCCATATCTTTGCAGCAGCTACTACGCCTGCGATCACCAGAATGATCATTGCGAGACAGTTAAGTAGCTTTTTTCCAATTCGCTTGTTCTTATCCACCACCAAAACTTCCTTCCCAAGCATTTTATCCAAATCGGCTATGTCGTATACTTAATATGATATAGATATCACAAATCATAATCAACATTATAAGAAACATATAAGCTTTACGATGCTCACTCGCTATCATGAATCAAACCAGCGCTGCTGCAGAAGATTATTTCACGCAGTGTACGAGGGAAATAACTTCTGCAGCAGCGCTGGTTAGACCACGGCAGCGAGTGAGCTCAAAAGATAATGATCGTCAGGAGACACAATATGAATATCTGCTTACTAAACGATTCCTTCCCGCCGGTAATAGACGGCGTAGCCAATGTAGTCATGAACTACGGGGAAGTATTGACTGATAAATACGGTGCAAATGTGACAGTAGCCACACCCAGGTATCCGGATACCGATTACGGTTCATATCCTTACCGGGTAATAGACTACCCAAGCTTTGATACCACAGATTTTATCAAGGGTTACAGGACCGGTAATCCTCTTGCCATAAGAGAGATTGCTGAGATCGTGGGCGGCTCCCCTGATATCATCCACAGCCACTGCCCTGCTTCCTCCACTATCCTGGCCAGGATACTAAGAAAAGAGACCGGTCGCCCCATCATCTTTACCTACCACACCAAATTCGATGTGGATATTGCAAGAGCTGTAGGCGAAGGCATATTGGGCAAAGAGACCATAAAGACCATGGTCAAAAATATTGAAGCCTGCGACGATGTATGGGTAGTATCTAAAGGCGCCGGCAAGAACCTGGAATCCCTTGGCTTTGAAGGAGAATACCGTGTCATGCCAAACGGAGTGGATTTCCCAAAGGGCAAAGTCAGTGATAAGGAGGCTGCCGCGGCAAGCGAAGGTTATGACCTGCCAAAGGGCGTCCCTTTGTTCCTCTTCGTAGGCAGGATCATGAAATACAAGGGGCTGCCTCTGATACTGGATGCACTAAAGCTCCTTCATGATAACGGCATAGACTTCCGCATGGTATTTGTGGGAGGAGGTGCAGACCTGGAAGAGATGCAGACGCTAGCCAAGGAGTACAATATAGATAACAAGGTCATCTTCACAGGTCCGGAGCATGACAGAGAAAAGCTAAGAGCCTGGAATACCAGAGCAGACCTCTTCCTCTTCCCTTCCGTATATGACACCAACGGCATAGTGGTAAGAGAAGCTGCAGCCTGCGGCCTGGCAAGCGTCCTTATCAAGGATTCCTGTGCTGCCGAGGGCATCAGCCATGACAGGAACGGCTTTATCATAGATGAAACGCCAAAGGCCATGGCAGAGCTCCTTACAAGGCTGGCCGCAGATCCTGATCATATGAAGGATGTGGGAATGCATGCCATGGACGAGATATACATCTCCTGGGAGGATGCTGTAGGAATAGCTTACAAACGCTATGAAGAGATCCATGAGATGGCTCTTAGAGGAGACTTTGGTCACAGAAAGCATCAGAGCCTGGAGTACCTGACAAACTCCGCAGCCATGGTACTAAACGGTACCAGGAAGGTGTTTGTAGACCAGCCCAGGACCATATACGAAGGCATGAGGGACAACTTCCAGGAGTTTACAGATAATCTTAAGGGCAACCTTGATGATCTCACAAACGGCATCAGAGACAACCTTGAGTCCATGCGAACTGATATCAAAGACAACATAGACACAATGCGAACTGATATCAAAGACAACATCAAAGAGATGCGAAGCGATATCAGAGAGAATTTTGAAGATCTGACAACTGACGTCAAAGATGGTTTTGAAAAATTCAGAGGTAAGATTGATGAATTCACAAACAGTGACAAAGAGTGACTGGTACAAAAAGATGAGCTTCTACCAGATCTGGATCAGAAGCTTTGCTGATGGTGACGGAGACGGTATAGGTGACTTGTACGGCGTATATGACAAGCTGGAATATATAAAGTCCCTGGGCGTAGACGGTATATGGTTTTCGCCCCTATACCCCTCTCCCAATGCCGACTATGGTTATGATATCTCCGATTACAAGGATATCCATCCCGATTACGGTGACCTGGATCAGTTCAGGAAGGTCCTTGATAAAGCCCACGAGCTGGGCCTCAAGGTCATCATGGACCTGGTCATCAATCACACCTCCGATGAGCATCCCTGGTTTATCGAGAGCAAAAAAGGAGCTGACAATCCCTACAGCGACTACTATATCTGGCGGGATAAGCCCAATAACTGGGATTCCCTCTTTGAAGGCAAGGCCTGGGAATATGTTCCCGAGAGAGGCCAGTACTATCTGCACATCTTTGCCAAAAAGCAGCCTGACCTAAATATGGATAATCCAAAGGTCAGAGAAGAAGTAAAGTCCATCATGCGCTTCTGGCTGGATATGGGTGTTGACGGCTTTAGAGAAGATGTCATCAATTTCATTTCCAAAAAAGAAGGACTGCCTGACGGTCTGCCTTTTTTGCCTGCTGCCAAGGGAATGCCCCATTACAAGGACGGTCCCCATATCCACGAGTACCTTGCAGAATTCAGACAGGTCTGCAATGAATATGACTGCTTCCAGGTAGGCGAAGGACCCATGACTACCATAAAGACAGCCATGGATTATCTCACAGGTCCCACCAAATCACTGGATATGATGTTCTCCTTTGACCATATGATGGCTGACTGTTTTTATACAGAGTACATGCACAGGCCCTTCTCATTGCCCAAGCTCAAAAAAGCCTTTTCCAGCTGGCAGTATGCTCTGGAGGGCAAGGGCTGGAATGCCCTCTATATGGAAAACCACGACCATCCCAGGATCATCAGTCGCTATGGAAGTCACTATTACTGGAAGGAAAGCGGCAAGATGCTGGCCGCCTGCTACCTCTTCCTAAAGGGTACTCCCTTTATCTATCAGGGCCAGGAAATCGGCATGACCAATATCCGCCTGCCTTCCATAGAGCATTACATGGACATATCCTCCAAAAATAACTATTACAATTATCACAAAAAGGAAGACCCCGATAAAAGATTAAAGAGGATACATCTATCCAGCAGAGATTCTGCCCGCACGCCTGTTCAGTGGGATGACTCCCAATATGCAGGCTTTTCCACCGTGCGCCCCTGGTTTTATGTAAATCCCAATTATAAAAAGATCAATGTGGCAGGTGAGGAAAAGGATGAGAGCAGCATACTGAATTTCTACCGCAAATGCCTGAAACTAAGGAAGAGCTCAGACACTCTCATTTATGGCAAATACAAAGAGTATTTCCCAAAGGACAGGCAGCTATATGTATATGACAGGTGCCTGGATAATGAGAGCTATCTGATCATATGCTCTTTCTCGCGCCTTCCTGTAAAGCTCAAAAGACCCGACAAATATATAGGCAAAAAAGCCAGGCTCGTCCTGTGCAATTATGAAAAAGAAGGCCATATCAGAGGCTTTCTAAGACCCTTTGAATGCAGGATATACAGATATAAAGACTAATAAAGCGGCAGTGCTCTTACAAGCTTTAAACAAGGTAAGAAGCACTGCCGTTTCAGGTACAGTCAATATAAGTTTTCAATTCAATGACATAACTCTATCAGATCCTCTACCCTGGCAGTCGCAAGGCACTCCACGGTATCCGATGCTCCGTAGTAGATCTTCACTGTTTTGTCATCCTCAAGAATCAGACCTCCCGGGAAGATCACATTGGTCCTAAAGCCCTCATCTGTTTCATAGGCTGTCTCCGGAGCAATAAGGGGCTCTTTGCTCATGCCTATGATCCTGGAAGGGTCCTCAAGGTCCAGAAGCATCACTCCTGCGCAGTAGCGCTTTTGCCACCTCTCTTCCCAGCCATTCTTCCCCCTCGAATGGTCTATATCCACAGTGTGAAAGAGAGTCAGCCAGCCTGCATCTGTCCTGATAGGAGGTGCGCCGGGTCCTATCTTGTCATTGGCAAAGGGTACATCCTCCACCCCCATAAGAAGCTCTGATTCTCCCCAGTATTTCATATCATAGGACCTGGACATCCATATATCAAACCTGTCTATACCTCCTCTGGAATATACAGGAAAGGGCCTTTCCAGACGTACAAATTTACCATCGATTTTCTCAGGGAAAAGGACCATGTTGCGGTTATCGGGTACAGTCATTGATAAAAGCTCCATATGCTTAAAATCCTCAGTAACACCTATACCGCCCCTAAGGCCATGCCTGGTATCTACTGCAAAGCAGATATAGCACTTATCCTCTATCACAGTGAGCCTTGGATCATATACTCTGGTGATCTCTTCATCCCCCATATCCTCCAGAGTCAGAAAGGGCTTATCCTCCACCTTCCATTTGATGCCATCATCCGAAAAGGCAAGTCCTATCACAGTCCTTCCAAAAGCGCCCTTGCCATCAAACTGATAGTCGTTTCTAAAGAGCATCACATATCTGCCTCGATACTTGGCAACTCCTGCATTAAATATGCAGTCTGCTTCGTAGGGTATGTCCTTACTGCTAAGGATAGGCCTTCCTCCCTCAAACCTCTTTACCACGCTGCTTGAATGCAGCCCCGGATACATCTTTCCCATCTTTCCCCCTCCTATAGTCTGTTGGTGTAGTTCCATAATATTTTTTGAAACAGCTTGCAAAATAGCGCTGATTGCTATACCCCGTCATAGCAGCAACATCCTGGATCATGACCTCTTCATTACGCAAAAGTTCTCCTGCAGTCTCCATTCTCCTTCGTATGAGATAAGTCATAAAGCTCTCCCCGGTTATCTGCTTAAAGATCTGTCTCACATAATTGGGAGAAAAGTAGAGCATTCCGGAGACGCTTTCCAGGCTCAGTTCTTCGTTAGATATATTATGTTCTATAAGTTCTTTTACCTGATATACAATCCGATCACCCTGCTTCTCGTTTATCATGGCAAAACGGCTACAGCATCTGGATATATACTGCTGGAGCGCCCTGTGAGTATCCCAAAGACTTCCATATTCAAAATGCTCTTTAAGATATTTCACCAGCTCCTCATCCTCCCATAGAGGATCAGCTCCGCCTGCTTTCTGCAGAGCATCGGATATATCAAAGACCATTTCAGCCAATGATACACTGACAAACTCTCCCTGGTCTACATGGATCCCCTCATAATAGCGAAGTATCTCATATAGGATCTCTCCCGCCTTGTCTTCCTGTCCCATCTCTATAGCGCGAAGGAGCTGCCCCTCCGCTTCTGTAGGGCGCTTTGCAGATGACTGTTCATCAGCCTTTTCCCCTGCCAGATCATCATAAAATATAGGCAGGGGCTCGTAATCCAGCATGGTCTTCCATACGGACATAGCCTGCCTGTAGGAGCGAGACAGACCGGACATATCTTCATATATGCCTCCCACCACGCAGCCAAAGGGATAGTCATAATATCTGGCAAGGCTCTCTCTTATAGAGCCCATGCCATCTGCGATGGCCCTTTTAAAGCTCAGATCATTGCTGCAGGTCCCAAGGAATACGGCCACTATCTGCCTGCCGCCCATATTCAGGAAATACACAGATACTTT
This sequence comes from Butyrivibrio sp. MC2013, assembly GCF_000424585.1. Classification (GTDB taxonomy): domain Bacteria; phylum Bacillota; class Clostridia; order Lachnospirales; family Lachnospiraceae; genus Butyrivibrio. The sequence continues at coordinate 67,958 of NZ_AUKE01000014.1, read as the reverse complement.
CTCGCCAAAAATATTATCCCCTACAGAATCCAAAAGACCTGTAAGCTCTTTCTCATGTTTTCCCCCGGGAGCGCTCATACGTATGATCCCCGCAGCCACACGGCTGATCTTCCCATTAAGACCCAGCCCCGGAGCCTCTTTTTCTATTTCAGAGGCAGATATCTTATCATCCAGTATCCTTCTGAAGAACTGCTCCAGATATAGCTGCCTTGAGTCTTCCAGCGCCAGCTCCATCTGATGGATATTGTTCATCAGCATCTCCTGATGGTCTATGTCTGCAGCAATCTTCTCTAGTACCTCAATTACCTCTTCTTTGGAAAAAGGCTTTAAGAGATAATCTGTAACTCCCAGTGACATAGCCTGCCTTGCATAATCAAAATCGTCATAGCCGCTTATGATCACAGGCTTTACCCTGATCCCTTTTCTGTGCAGCTCTCTTATCAATTCCAGTCCATCCATGACCGGCATGCAGATATCTGTCAGGAGGATATCGGGGCTCTCTTTTTCTATTATCTCCAGTGCCTCTTGGCCATTTTGGGCTCTGCCCACCACATGGAAGGGGCTGCCTTCCTGATTGAGCTGTTTGGCCAAAAGCTCCGTAACATATGCTTCATCATCAGCTATGACTATATCGTAATGCTCCATATATACCTCCATGTCATCATATATCCCCAGGGCCAATGTGCGCAGGTGATCAAGCAGCCATCCTGCATATCCTAAGCTCTCATCCTTCCTCGGTGGTCATGATGGGCATCAGGATGATCGCTCTTGTACCCTTATGGGATACACTATCAATAGTCAGTCCATAGTCGTCGCCATAGCCAAGTTTCAGCCTCTCATTAACATTGTAGATGCCATAGCCGTCTCCCTGCCCTGCATAGCCTGATGTGAGTCCCCGCCTTATCACAATAAGCCTGTCCTCTTTTATGCCTTCTCCGTCGTCTTCCACCAGGATCTGCAGCAACCTCTTTCCGGCCTGCACAAGCCTCCTGACACTTATCTTTATATGTCCTATACCTTCTTTAGGTTTGATGCCGTGATAGATAGCATTTTCCACCAGAGGCTGTATGATCAGCTTGATGGTGTATAATGATTCCACGCCATCTTCTATATCCATCTCGTACTGCAGCTTGTCCTTGTAACGTATCCCCTGGATCCTTAGATAATTTCTCACATGCTCAAGTTCTTCGCCTATGGTGATCACTTCTCTGCCGCCGCTAAGACTCACACGATAGAACTTACCCAGGGAGTTGGATAGCACTGCTATCTCCGGTACCTCAGAATCCGTAGCCTGCCAGGTTATGGCATTAAGGGTATTATAGAGAAAATGGGGATTGATCTGAGCCTGCAGAGCCTTTAGCTCTGCCTTCCTCTTTTGCAGCTCAACCAGCTTTACCCTTTCCTTCTCCTCCCTTAGCTCTTCTATATTGGCACCAAGTTCTCCAATGAGATGGTCTATCTTATCTGTCATATAGTTAAAGCTTTGACCAAGAGCTCCTATCTCATCCGTATAGGGATAATCAAAGCGTTTATCAAAGTTCTCACTTTTGCTGGCCCTGTTCATAAGTTCGCTGAGTCTCCCCAGAGGCGCTGTCATCCCCCGCACCACTATCACTATCAGGACTATGCTCACAGCTACAGATACCAGCATCAGGATCAGTATGAATATTCTTAGCTGCTTTAGATCACCTACCAGAGAGTCTGCCTTTTTAAGTGCACATATCTTCCAGCCGCTGCCGCTCATCACAGCTAAGGTGGCAAGGTAGTTTTCGCCATTATACTCCACTTCCCTGCACAGAGCTTTCATCTCCTCATCCAGCTCTTCAAAGCCCGCAAGGATAGCAGCCTTATCCTCATCATAGCCCAGCACATTTTCCCCTTTTGCATCTGCGATAAATATGCTGTCATAGGAGTCATAGGTGTCCTTTAGGAACTTTTCTATCTCCGACTGCTGCAGGCTCACTACGATATAGAGATCCTGCTGGCTGATACGGAATCTGTATACCACAGGTATCACAAGCTCACTCCCCTTGAAGATAGGCGACTTCATGGCAGGATACCTGCATATAGTCTCCCCCGGATTCTCCAGGAAATAATCATGCATAAAGGATTCCATGAAATGAAAATCATGCTCCCTTATCCTGGTGAAATTATCAAAGCTCCCGTGTTCGGTCTCTATACTCACCGAGTGGACATAACGGTCTCCCTGATAAAATTCAGATATAACATCAGACATCTCGCCCATCAGCTTCACATAACTGATAGAGTCAGGATTCTGAAGATATTGGGACATGGGGGTATAAAAAGAAAGATTATTAACAATGGCGTAGACCCTGCCGGTAATGGATCTCATTTCACCAGAGAGCTGCATCTTCATCTGCGATACCATATCTTCAGAGCTGGAATAATAATTCCTGAGAGTATCCCCGTAGGCTCTGTTATAATACAAACCGCCGCTGATGACACTATTAAAGATAAGGATCATCACAGACACTATGATAAGCTTAGTACGAAATCGCAGATTACCAAATACCTTCATAATAATCCTTTACCTGCTTGCAAACACGCCTCTTCTTTGAATCTTAACCTTTTACAGCTCCCAGTGTCAAACCGCCTATAAACTGCTTGTGGCAAAAGGCATATACGATGATGATAGGAAGTATGGCAATGGATGCTCCTGCCAGCATGATATGCCATTCCGCTGCAGCATTTACTGCGTACTTTAGCTGTACTACAGCCACTGTCAAAGTCCTGAGTCTGGGAAGTGATATGGTCATGACCAGCGTGGTGATATAGTCGTTCCAGGCATGTCTAAAGGCAAAGAGAGCGACCACAGCTATGATAGGCTTGATAAGAGGCAATATGATGCGAAAGAATATACCGTACAGACTGCATCCATCTATGATAGCAGCTTCATCCAGTTCCTTTGGTATCCCTTTTACAAAGCCCATAGTAAGGAGCACATTGGATGCCTGACCGCTGACAAGTGCCAGTATGAGACCCAGCATGGATTTATTCAGATGAAAGGTTGTCAGCAGATTGTAGATAGGATACAAGGTTACGGATCCCAGGGCTATGAACATAAGCGAGGTATAGAGGGTTAGCCAGAATCTCTTACCTGCAAAATCCCTTCTGGCAAATACAAAGCCCGCCAGTGATGCAGTCAGTGTCGCAAGAGCCATGACTGATATACTAAGTGTCACGCTGTTCCAGGTATACTTTATAAAATCAGCCTGGATAAAGGCCTGCACATAATTCTCAGGGTGCCAGACCTTGGGCAAAAAGCTCCCGCCCAGAGTCAGCTCACTGTTGGTCTTAAATGATCCAATGACTGTATATGTAACAGGATATAAGGTAAATATGACCATAGCTATGATAAATATGCTCGCTACAGCCTCCAGGATCATATTCTTAGTCTTTTTCAAATCCCTGCTCCTTCCTAATAAACATCATCCATTTTTCTGGACAGTATCAGATACAGCACTGTGACTATCCCTGCAATAAGGGCTGATACCGTACTGACTGCAGCGCCGTAGCCGTACTGCGGAGTAATGGACGTGCCCGCAGACACCGGAAAGAAGAACTGGTAACCATAAAGAGCCATTACCATAGTGGCATTTGTAGGTCCGCCCTCAGTAAGTACCATTACAGTATTGATATCAGAAAATGCTGCTGTTATAGATAGCATCAGGATGATCTTGAGTATAGGTCCCAGCATGGGTATGGTCACAAACCATAGAGTCTGTAGTCTTCCTGCGCCGTCTATCCTGGCGCTTTCCAGTGCCTCCTGGGATATCTGCTGAAGTCCGGCTATGAAATAGACCATATAATTGCCCACACCGCCCCAGACAGCTGTAATGACCAGGGTCTTCATGGCATGATCCTTACCCAGCCAGTTAATGGGTCCACTTATAATATTCCAGTCCATGAGATATCTGTTGATCTGCCCGTTATAAACATTAAAGAGCAGATAGAAGACCAGTCCCATAACAGCAGAGCTCATGATGGTAGGCATGAAGATGATGCTCTGGAGCTGACCGTTGCCCTTTCTTTTCCTGTTAAGTAATAGTGCAAGAAAAAAAGCTGCAGGTATGATAAATAGTATCTTGGCTCCCGCATATACAAAGGTATTTCTCACCGCTTTCCAGTATATCTGATCCCCAAATACACGGATCAGATTATCAAAGCCTACAAACTTCGGAACAGAAGCTCCGTAGCCGCCATACCTGTAAAATACAAACCTGAGAGTCCATATGACAGGATATACCGAGAAAGCCAAGAAGAGGATGAGATTAGGCAGGAGCATACTGTATGAACGAAGATTATCCAGGATGATCCTTTTTCTCTTCGAAGCAGATATTATATTGCTCTGATGCATTTGCTTTGTCCTTTCCCTTGTTAAAAAAGGCCATTAAAAGGGAGATACCGGGATTTTGCTGCGGCATCCCCCTGAATATTGGCCTTATATACTTGTCATCAAGGATTCATAGGATCGAATCCGTCAATCCTGATCTCGCTGCCAATGCCTTCTGCAATACCTGCATCAAGGGCTGTATTATATCTGTCTGTCAGATCCTGAAGACCTGCCGCGATGTCGCCATTTCCCCAAATCAGTTCTGCCATGCTGTCATACATGTTCATGCCTTCTACGATCACAGCGTCCACATTGGCTTCCTGAGGTGTGGAAGGATATACTGCATCGGTGTCACAGATGAGAAGGTCGGGATTGTCCAGATAGTACTGGGCAGGCTGAGCACCCTCTATGACTGCAGGTACTGTTGATATGCCAAAGCCGCCTTCATAATATCCCCTAAGTACATCCACATTGGTGAATATAGCACGGTATACCTTCCAGGCCTCTTCCAGATGAGTGCTCTCTGCATTAAAGAGATAGCCGTTCATAGGCTGATAGTGCTCTGCGCCTACAACCTTGCCGTCTGTTACAGGAAGCTGTGCGCAGCCCCATTCCTCTTCCATGGGGAACTGATTGGCATATACACCGGGCTCTGCATGGGTAAAGGAGATATACATACCGATCTTGCCATCTGCAAACTGAGTCCTTAAGGGATCGATATCCAGTGACTCACATCCGGGGAATGCGCATTCAGGAGACATAAGTGTCCTCCAGGCGCTTACCAGATTCTCATATCCTGTAAAATCATACCTTCCTGTCCCAAAGTCATATCCAAACTTGATACCCAGTTCTCTTTCGCCTTGCTTCATAAGTGATCTGGACAGTGCTGACTGAGCACCCTTCATATTAGCCGCAAAACCATAGATTCCTTCTCCGGAGAGCTGTGATGTGATCAGCCTTGCATCTTCTACCATCTCATCCAGAGTCTCAGGCGCCTTATCAATGCCCACTCTCTTAAAGATATCTTTGTTGTAGAAGAGTCTGCAGACCGTAGCAGCCGTAGGAACAAAATAACATTTACCATCGATCACATTGTAATCATCAATAAGATTACAGCCAAAGGTCTCTTTGAACTCATCATCCATAAAAGGAGTGATATCCGCATACTTGCCGGCATTGACATAATTTCTGAACATCTGCTCCTGGAATACAAAGATATCCGGAGCATCACCGTTCTGAAATACCATATCTACCGCCTGAGGATAGTTATCTGAGTAGATCTCATATACTACCTCGATATTGTCAGTGTTAGTGGCATTGTACTCATCAACCTTGCTTTGCATGTACTCCGCATCGTGACGATCCTTGGTCCAGACTGTGATAGTGGTCTTTTCTCCCGTTGACTCTTCTTTTGCCTCTTCTTTGACCTCGTCCTTAGTTGCAGTTTTTTCTTCCTGAGCCTTGGCTGTTTCCTCAGCCTTGATCTCAGTTCCTGTCTGAGCCTCGCTACTGTCCTGACCACATCCTGTCAGCAGGCCCATCAGCATTGTGCCAGTCATTATCAGTGCTGTTAATTTTTTTCTTCTCATTTACTGCCCTCCCATATACAGCGGTTGTTGTTTGATGAGTTCATTGTATTGAAATGATCCTCGGGGGTAAATTCATCAAATGACGCTGTAATGTTCAGTTTTTGACGTAAGAATATATACGATCAAATCATTGCTCTTATTTCATCATATATCATCACCTCAGCCAATGATACATTTATTGGCAATGAGCATATCCCTTAATCTGTCCGTATCCAGATCCCAGGGCTTTATGCCCTCCGCTGTGCACAGGGCAGCTGCCGTTCCCGCTGCCTGGCCCGTACCAAAGCATATAGGCATCAACCTGACAGAAGCATTCATGGCTCTGTCACTGCTGATACACCTGCCTGCAACCATAACGTTGGACAGCCCTGCGGGAAGAAGACAACCGTAGGGTATATCATAGGACTCGCCGTGTTTATATCTTGATGTGACATAGAGACTCTTATTCTTATCCTCATCCCACAAAGCAGGAACAGGAGGATGGAGATCTATGGGATAGTTGTAGGCTGCTATACCGTCAGCATGTTTGGCTCTTTTATCATAATCGGCCCGAGTCACCCTGTCCCTTCCTACTATTCTCCTGCTCTCCCTGATACCTATACAGGGGCCGGAGGCTGCAAGTACTGCATTTTCAGCTCCGGGCACATATCTTCGGATAAATTCCATAAGCCTTGGGAGCGCAGCCCTTGCTTCCATCTCAGCCCTTGTCAGTCCGTCGCTATCCAGAGGCCTGATATTATATACATGGCCAAAATTAAAGCTGGCTACCCCGTCCGCATATATACCAATGCCGCAGACGCTCATTTCATTAGGGACAAAAGCACCATCCTTTTTGGCCCTGGCCACTGCCAGGCTAAGGTTCCCATCTTCTCCGCTCTCCTGTGCATATTTCAGGAAAGCATCAGTATCAAAGCCTGCTATCTTAAAGCATAGCGTGCCCGCCTGTACTCTGCCCTCTTCATCACCGTATTCATATCCTGCCCCTGCCATAACAGCCAGGTCTCCGTCTCCCGTGCAGTCAATAAATATATCCGCCTCTATATTGAATTTACCTGATTTATTAACACACTCTACAGACAGCAGATGGCCATCTTCCCCAGTCACTCCTGTCAGATATGTATGCAGGAGGATATCGACACCGTTATCTGCCACCATTTCATCCAGGAGTCTTTTTAGTCTCTCGGAATCAATGGCATACCACCTGGTGTTCCTGGCCTTTTCCGGGATAAGGTCATCCTCCATGAGCTTATGAAGGAGTTCCTGACCTATGCCTCCTATCAGCTCAATGTCCTCATCATAGAATGGCCCGTATGCAGGAACACCTCCCACAGTACCCATGCCGCCCAGACAGGCTTCCTTTTCAATGAGCAGTGTCCTTGCCCCTTCCCTGGCACTGGCTATAGCTGCTGCTACACCTGCAGGGCCGCCACCTGCCACAAGTACATCATATTTCACCTTACTCCACTTCCTTTCTCCTCGTCTCAAAATCAGCACGCAAGACCGGGAGCGGGCATTTCCGCAAGGGATGGAGGGTCAGCCCAAAACAAACAAAAAGCTCCCGGCCCGTAAGATAATGGTTTCCATAAATAATCTTACAGACAGGGAGTCATTTCTAATATCCGATATATGCAGTTATAATGTGCAAAATATGACTAATTGTCATATTTTATCGATCCATGCTTTCACAAGATCGAATATGGACCTATCAGTAATTAAGTTTGATCATATCAATTCTCTCTATTATACCCAGATCCTCCAGATCCTTGATCATGCGATATACTGTAGCAATGCCAACGGATCCATCTCTACTTCTCACCATGCAGCATATGTCCTTGCAGCTTGCTCTGTCATTATCCGCGATAATGCGTGCTACCAGCCTTCTCTGTTTTGTTATACGCATTCCTCTTTGTCTAAGTGCCTCGATGATCTGCTCATCACTCATCTAGTCCTCCCTTTTAATGTATTAGTCTTATCTAACTGCCGGTTAAAAAAGATACCCGTCTCCAAACGGGTCATCCTGCAGTCTTCCAGTGCGTGATAAAAGTTATCATCACCGTTTATTGATCACAATGTTAGCATAAGCTAACATCTGTTTCAAGAGTTAAATTCAGCTAATATTAATTTTCAGAAAGGATATAAAAGCATGAAAAATATCAAGGTTGTTTACTGGACCGGAAGTGGTAATACTCAGGCAATGGCTGAGGCTGTTGCAAAAGGAATAAGTGACGCAGGCGCTGAGGCAAGCGTATGCACTTTTATGTCATATACACGGATGTATTCTGACATGCTCAGAAGTGCATGGATGCACTTCTATGTCATATACACGGATGTATTCTGACATGCTCAGAAGTGCATGGATGCACTTCTATGTCATTCATACCTGTACATCCACGGCGCCACCGCTGCCTGCTGAAAAACCGGAGCTTGCGACTGCACCGGTAAATGAGCCAAAAGGCATAGCGGGCATGGGATGAGTGCCGCTGCCGCTCGCAGGAGATCTGCCCTCTGCTGCTTTTTCAAGCTCATGCTTGGTTATAGCCTTTAGATAGTCCATATCAAGCTTTACCATTTCTTTTTCTTCAGAGGCTCTATGCTTTCTCTTTAAATCTTCCAGGTCTTCCTTACTCATGTGGGGATCTACCACTTCCATGAGCTCCAGGATCTCCATATTTTCTTCCAGCTCATCCATAGTCTCTTTAGTCATTTCAGAGACCATATCATTCAAATCTGCCAGAGCTTCCTTCGTGATCTCTTCGCCCTGCTCTTTCATCTCTTCAATGGCTGCAGATATCATTTCTTCCTGCTCAGCAGCCAGTTCTTCTTCAGCTTTGGCAAGCTTATCTTCACAAGCGGAGATCACCATGTTTTCCAGCTGAGAGGCTGTCTGTTCTTCCCCCCTGAGCTTCTCATCTCTCTTTCCTGTATTCTCAACCAGCTCTTCCAGTTCCAGATGATGCTTCTTTTTCTTTGCTACTCTCTCCATGCCCTTTGCATGATTCAGAGCCATCTGCAGTTCTTCCGGGTCGCCATCGCCTCTTGCCATCTGCCGCTTCACTTCACTTACCTTACGCTTTGCTGCTATCACTGCAAGACCTGCGCTGGTAGAAGATTTGGCTCTCTGGATCTTACTCTCTACTTCCCTGCTGCTGTATTTTACGGGCTCATCATTTTCATCTTCATTTTCTGCTTCGGGAGCACCAGATAGCTGCAGGAAGCCGTTTTCTTTGTCCTTTATAGTGGCAGAATAGGGATTAGCCTGTTCCGCAGGGCTTTTCTTAATATCCCTGATGAGATTTCTCATCTGCCTGGAGTTTTTTTCCTTATCATTCTTTATTCTGTCTGTGATGGAGCTAAAGGCATTTTGCTTATCCGCATTTTCACCTCTTGCTGCAGGCAGAAATTGCCGCAGAGAGCTGTCCCGGGCATTTAAAGAGCCCGGGATATTATTATTCCCGTTATAGGGTATATATGAATTTAGATTATTAAAAGAGATATTCATCTAAATTCTCCCTGCTCTGATAAAGAGCTCATAAAGCTCAGCCCTTGAAATCCACATGTCCGCCAAGCATACGCTCAGAATCAGCCATTACATGGTTCATGGAATTGTTATAGGAATAGGTCTGTACCTTGGACAAAAGCTCATCCACAGAACCTGCCTCTATGATGCCGTACTCCCTTTCTTCTGCTACACCTTCAGCCTTTGTATCATCATCAGCTTCACCGGCTTCACCAGCTTTCTTTTCTTTTGCCTTCTCCAGACGTTTTTCTGCCGTTTTCTTCTCTTCCAGCTTTTTCTCTTTAGCCTTTTCTTCCTTCTTTTTGGCAGCGCGCTTTTCGGCCATCTTGTTCTGAGCCTCAAAGCTCTTGTCTACTGTGGCAAAGAAGCTCTCTCTTCCGTCACTTCCCACAGACATTCCAAAGTTTGTGACAGGTGAGCCGCTACCCTGAAGGCTTTTGCCAAGCTGGGAGATTTTGGCTGAGGACATGGCTATGATGCCCTCGTATTTCTTACGGAAGGCTTCATCTGTTGCCATTTTCTCCAGCTTTTCCTCATCAATGAGGACTACCATCTTATTGGCATTACCATAGGATGCAGCATTCTTCTGCACCTGATCCTTGACAGCCCCACTCACAGCAATGAATTCCAGGTTGTGATACTTGGATTTGAGCTGTTCATAATAAGACTTTGCCTTATCAGACAGCTGTACATCGCCTATGGTATTACCATATTCAGTTTGTCTGGGAACCAGGGAACTTGCGCTATCCAGCGGCGTCCAGGGCTTTGTCTCCACAGCCGTCTTGGAAGCTGTTTCTGCCGCTTTCGAGGACGCAGCAGTGCTTCCTGCCTTGCCTGTACTTCCAGCCTGCCAGGATCTGCCGGTCTGCTGATATGCAGATAGACCTTGTATAGAACTCATATAATCCACCTCCTTGTTGATGGTGCCCGCCGAAATCCTTTTCGACGTGAAGCCCTCCTATTACTGCTTATGAGATAAATAACAGATAAGGCTCCAAATAAATACACTATGAATAGGTGCCAAAGGATACTTTTACACCTATCTCATACTGTATATCGGATCTTTTGACTTACATAATTAGCCAGGGCCAAAAGCTTTTAAGCCTTGCGGCAAATTATGTATCAGCCTTTCTTTATAAGCTCAAAGGTCACAGGCTCTTTTACCTTGCTGCTATTATCTATCCAAAGTCTAAAGATCCCTTCTTCACAGCCGTAGCTGCCATCAGCCCTGATAAAAGATAATTGCTCTTTGCTGATGCAAAAGCTTACAAGCTTCTCCTCACCTGCTTTCAGGCTGATCTTCTTAAAGCCCTTTAGCTGAAGGATAGGACGGACTCTGCTCGCTGCCACATCCTGCAGGTATAACTGGAGAGTCTCTGTACCCTCCACATCTCCCTGATTAGAGATCCTGACAGTGGCAGTTATCGTACCATCTTCAAGCATATGATCAGAGGATAGACTCACCTTAGATATATTAAAGTCTGTATAGCTAAGCCCATATCCAAAAGGAAGCAGCGGCTCGTTGGGCACATCAATATAGCCCGAGGTATATTCCCCCGTATGAATGCCTGTGCGGGGGCGTCCTGTTGAATACTGATCATAAGAGATGGGAAGCTGGCCCTCGTTGTAGGGAATACTAATGGGGAGCTTGGCTGATGGATTGTGCTTACCTGTAAGCACATCCATTATCCCGTGCCCACCTTCTGTGCCGGGGAGCCAAACCATCATTACGGCATGAGAATATTTTAATATCTCTTCAAGTTCCAGAGGCCTTCCGCTGAATATAAGCGTTATTATCGTTTTGCCGCTCCTTGCCAGTTCCCTAAGGAGATTAAGCTGTACCTTTGGAAGCTTTATCCGGGCCCTGCTGGATGCTTCGCCGCTTTGAGCCCTGTGTTCGCCCAGGCACAACACGAGCGTATCCGCGCATTTGGCCGCTTCCACTGCCTGCTTTAACAAAGAGTCATTTTTGCTGCAAAAAGCCTCATCCTCATAGTAGTATCTGGCACCGACAGTGTGATTATCCAGCATTGTGCAGCCATCTGCAAAGAGAAGGTCACCTTTATCCCAGAATTCCAGCGCAGCCTTTTTTATACTGATCTGATCAAGGACATCTCCATTTACAGCCCAGGAGCTGTCCATGTCAGCATTATCCACATACGGTCCGATAAATGCCAGCTTTCCCTTTTTCAAAGGAAGGACATTTTCGTCATCATATTTATCATTTTTCAATAGAACTATAGATTTTCTCACCATTTCCCTGGCCAGTTCTCTATGCTCCTTAGAGAGTATTATCTCTCTCTCCAGCCTGATATCCGCATCTTTATAAGGGTTCTCAAAAAGCCCCAGCTTATTCTTGAGCCTTAGCACTCTCATTACCGCCTCGTCCAGTAGCGAGCTGTCTATATCCCCTTTAGCCACAAGCTCTGCAAGATGCTCCGCATAAGCATTGCCGCACATATCAATATCCACTCCGGCCTTAAGTGCAGCCCCGGCAGCTTCCCTATTATCCCTACAAAAGCCGTGCATGGTCATCTCTGCAACAGCACCCCAATCAGATATGACTACACCATCAAAGCCCATCTCGTCCCTTAGTACATCTTTCATCAGCCATCTGTTGCCTGAGCAGGGGATACCGTTCCAGGTATTAAAAGCACTCATTACCATCTCGCAGCCGCTTTCCACTGCCTTTTGGTAAGCAGGCAGATAATATTCTCTAAGGGTATGCTCAGACAACTCCACATTGTAATATTCCCTGCCGGCTACAGGAGCTCCATAGCCTGCAAAATGCTTTACACATGCACCTACTCTAAGAGGATCGCCTGCATTATCACCCTGATAACCCTTTACCATGGCAGATGCCATCCTGCCGTTTAGATATACATCTTCGCCTGTAGATTCCATGACTCTTCCCCACCTGGAATCCCTTACCAGGTCAGCCATGGGAGAAAAGACAATGTGTATCCCGGACGCAGCGGCCTCTCTGGCAGCAATCTCTGCACATTTCCGGGACATTTCAGGATCAAAGGATGCACCTTGTCCCAAAGGACAGGTAAAAACGGTGCGATAGCCATGTATCACATCCAGCATAAATAGCATGGGGATGTGATGAGGCTGATCTTCCATTTGCTTTTTCTGGATGGAGCGAACCGTTTCCGCTCCGGATATCCCAATAGTACTGCCGGCAAAGGCTTTTAACGATTCTGTATCGCAGTTATTTTCATTGATATTCCCCGTCACCAGAGCATCTTTTTCAAAATAGGAGCCTTCCAGCATCACGAGCTGCCCGACTTTTTCCTCCACCGACATATCTTCTATTAGTTCTTTGAGCTTTGCCTCTATCATTTGCTTTTGCACCGTCCTCGTTTCAAAAATACGGAGGGGCTGGAAATACCATCCCCTCCACTTATAAGCCCTTTAGTGTAATTTATGTCATTACAACAGCTTACTCTCAGTCATCGGACTCTGATGTATCCTCTTCAGATTCCGCAGCCTCCTCTTCAGATATCTCTTCCTGAAGATCATTGGAATAATCATGGGTCTTAATATCTTCTACCGCAGCCTCAAGAGATGATCTGTAGCTCTCAAGCGCATTGGCAGGTGTATTTTCACCATATTCAATAGTGGTCAGCATCTCATTTACCATAGAATCCAGCTCTGAAAAGCCAAGGATAGGTGAGATCTGTATCTTATCCTTCAGATCCATTACTACTTCTACAGCACCTGCATCATCTGCATCTGCTTCAAACTTTGCTTCGATAGCATCATTCCAATCTTCTTCATCTTCGAAGCTCTGATAGATCAGGTCTATGATCTGTGCCACTTCTTCAGGCTTTTCTATTCCGTTGAGAATCATAAGGGGTGATGATTCTTTACCATAGGAAACATATTCGCTGCCGTTTGGTCCAATAGGGAAGGGAACAAAGCTCCAATCATCTTCCATTTCATCCAGATACTCGGGAGCGATCCACCACTCTTCGAGACACATGCAGGAATTGCCATCTCTAAAGTCCCAGATCTGGCTCTGCCAGTCGCCCAGCCAGCCGCTAAGGTGAGGCACATTCTGCATAAAATCAGCATAGGCTTCAAGAGCCTGCATAGCTTCAGGAGTCTCAAGAGCCAGCTCAATACCTGCATCTGTGCTCTTAACAGCATCTGCATTATTGGAAGCCATATAGTTCCATGCCAGACTCAGTCTCTCATTGAAACCGTGGATATCATATTCGCCATCTCCGTCCAGATCCTGATTGCCTGCCAGGGCTATCTCCTTGAACTTGTCCCAATTCCATTCACCCTTGGTATAAAGCTCATAAAGGTCAGGAAGATTGTACCTTTCAAAGAGAGTCTTGTTATAGAAGATGCCGTAACGGCATTCTGCACTTGTCTGAGCCAGAGCATATACCTTGCCCTTGTATGTGCAAGCCTCTGTTACAGGCTGGGAATACTGAGGTTCTGTAAAATCTATCACGCCCAGATCACTTATAGGATATGCAATACCTCCCTCTATAAGAGAAGGAAGGAGCCTGTAGGTCAGGATATATCCCGCATCACACACAGGAGTACCTGACAGTACAGAAGTGATATAGGCCTTCTCGTAATCCTCTCCAAGATTTACAAACTCGATCTTGCAGTTATAGTTGTCCTCTACATATTTGATCCTCTCTGAGTAAGCTCTTGAAAACTCATTCTGAGAGGGATCGGGAGTCATGTCATAATACGAACCGATCCTTACAACCCTTCCCCCAAAGTCATAGGTCTCTTCCGTCTCTTCTTCCTCTTCCGGTTCTGAAGCCTGAGGAGTTTCAGAAGACTCTTCTTCTATAGCTTCATTAGCAGCAAGCGACTCCTCCCCTGAATTTGCTGCTTCATCCTTTTTTGCCTCGCCCCCGCAAGCCACAGCACAAGCCGTTAGCGCGGTGGACAACACCAGTGCCACGATTTTCTTCTTCATACCTTCTTTTCCTTTCTCTTTTGTGTGATTTATAATGAAAACCCTACTTTTTCATTATCTTTTTTGAAGTTCCGGGCTCTGATATACCCGAACATATTCAATCTGATATTCAGCCGGAAAATATGAATCGTCCACTCCGTTCATACCGCCCCAGCTTCCCCCGTATGCCAGATTCAGTATGAGATAAAAGCGCTGATCAAAGGGCCATATATCGCTTGTAAGTCCGTCATTATATTTCAGAGGGTCAAATGTAAGGACTTCCTTGCCATCCACTGTAAAGATCATCTTGTCAGGAAGCCACTCCAGGCCGTAAAGATGAAACTCCTCGCTCACATCCTTTTTCCTGATACAATTACTCTTTTTGCTGTCTCCGCAGTATTTGCCTGTATGTACTGTGCTCACTACCACACCGGGATCACAGCCTACATGTTCACAAATGTCTATTTCTCCGGACTTTGGCCACTCGCCATATACAGAATCAGTGGGCATCATCCATATGGCAGGCCATGTACCAAGACCCAGAGGAAGCTTTGCAGATACCTCTACCTTGCAATACTTCCAGTCGCCCTTGTACTGACTCATGACACTTGCAGAGGTGATTTTGCCATCTTCTTCCTTTCTGAGCTCTATCTTCATAACACCGTCTTCGACTTTGACATTGTCTCCCTCTGTGTAGTACTGGAGCTCATCATTTCTGACATAGCCGGTCTCATATCCCCATTTCTCAGGATCAGGCCTGCCTTCATAATCAAACTCATCAGACCATACCAGCTCATAATTCAGGTTTTCGTAATCGTATTTGATCTCGTTTTCCACTTCATTCTCCTTTATACCTGCACATGCCCCCAAGAAAAGGGTACATAGCATTGCTGTTCCCACAATTGTTACTCTCTTTTTCATAATCCCTCCCGTTATATAGTTACCGATAAACTGCCATCACTTCCCTGCTGCGCTGCCCAGGGAGGGAGCGCCTCAACTCATCCCACGATGCCGGAGCGTTCGATTCCCTCTACGAAGTAGCTCTGGCAAAAGAGATACAATATGATAAGAGGAAGCATGATGAGTATAGAACCGGTATTATTGACCATTGATGCAAAGCCGGGACTGACGAAATTCATGCTGCCGCTCATATTCTGGTACTGCCTTGCCATGACCTGAGCCAGGGAGCTGAGCTGATTGGAGAAGAGGCAGGCCTTTGGCAGATACATACCCACGTAGAAAGAGTCGGTCCACTGCCATACAAATCCAAACAGGAAGACTGTGACCATCATAGGCACGCTGCTGGGGAGCATGATCTGGATAAAGGTGCGAAATCTTCCGCAGCCATCCACAAAGGCAGCCTCTTCCAGCTCTTTTGGCAGGCCCTTGAAATACTGCCGCAGCATGTAGATATAGAGCCCGTTCTTAAAGCCCATGCAGGTCATAGCCTGTATGATCAGGGGCCAGGGAGTGTCTATGAGATTCAGACTGTGTCCCATAGCCCTCTTAAACAGACCAAAGAGATCAAAGAATCTGAAATTCATGAACATAGGCAGCATCACTATCTGAGGCGGTACTATCAAGGTGAAGATCACGCATGCAAACAAGAGATTTTTGCCAGGGAAGTAAAACCTTGCAAAACCGTATGCTGTGAGCATGCAGGCAAACAGCTGCAGGCCTGATACCAGCGCAGAGAGCGCAAGAGTATTTATAAAGGCTCTGCCATATTCAAGGCCAGCTAATACCCTCTTGTAATTATCCAGGGTAAAGTTTTTGGGAACGTAATGTACCGTCGCATCATATAGGTCTTTTTCATCCATAAAGGAAACGGATAATTTGAGATATAGCGGATATAAGATCACAAAGCATATCCCAAAAACTATGACCGCTCTCACGATTGACCAGAGTAAACGCGACATAGCAGGCAGTGTCAGCCTGATTCTTACTTTGTATTTATTCATAACCATGCACCTTCTTAATCCATGTAGAATACTTTACGTGCTACGACTACGCTTATGGAGCTGATAAGGACGGCGATCACCAGGAAGTAGATCCAGGCCATGGCGGAGCCGTAGCCAAATTTCACATCCGTAAATATGGTCCTCTTTATGACAGTCATAAGCTCGTTCCCCGCACTGGTAAAGGAATCTATGATGGTATAGATGGAATTGACCAGTATTAGCGGGCTGATCATAGGGAAGGTGATCTTCCAAAAGTTTTCCCAGGCAGTAGCCCCTTCCATATTGGAAGCTTCAAAGAGGCTGGGTGATATACCCTGGAGTCCTGCCAGAAATATGAGGATCTGCACACCGGAAGCCACTACTATGTCATATATCCCCAGCACAGACTTTGAGAGATACATGACAAGGGCTGTGGGAAGTCCTGTATATTCGATCAAAAAACGAGACACGTTAAATACAGTATTGGCATCATCTGCGGATAAGGCATTTTCCGGCCCCAGCGTGGATATGAGAAGGTCAGAAGCTTCTATGCTCATCAGTATTCCTGATGTGAGTATCACAGGAAAGAAAAATATACTCCTGGCTATCCCTCTTCCCCTGAATTTCTGATTAAGGAGATTAGCTGCAAAAAAGCTGAATATAAGCACCAAAGGCACATTTAAAAACATGTCCTTTACAGCCTTTAATAGATCCCTGTTATAATCCGGATCGATAAAAAGAGCTCTGATATAGTGTTCAAATCCGTTAGATGCAGCACCGCTCAGGACATAACCGCCGCTTTCCACTGTCATATTGCTGAAGCTGTAGATCACAGATTTTATGAGCATGGGCACAAAGAAGGCAAAAAATCCTATGAGGAATGGAAGGATAAACATGTATCCTGCTATGGTCTCCTTCTTTGGCATTAGCATTTTCTTATTCATAGTTATTTCCCTCATCGAGAATAAAATCACGGGCCTTGACAGTCTGTCCGTCTATATTCAGGTCTGTATTGTTGTAATTGACCAGCACACAAGCTCCGTTTTCGTAGCTGGTACGGTAGAGACCATCCATGAGCTTTTCATGCTTTAAGATCTTCTTGTCCATCAGCCGCTCCAGCACAGAGTTTGCACGACTCCAGCTATCCACCATCTTTTCTTCCCAGTCGTCAAAGCTGACGGAATAGAGCTCATCAAAGCCTGAATCCTTTAGTACAGAGCTGTCTTCAGTAATAAGGCAATATGACAAGCCTGCTCCGCACTCCACACTTTTCAATATGCTTCCCTCTATATCATCAGACAGATTAATGGGATCACCTGCGTAGCTTATATATCCGTGTATGACCATTTCATAAAAGGGGATCACCTCGTCAATGATCAGGCACCTGTTACTGTCCATAGGAGCTTCCAATATGTCTGACAGATATTTAAAGCCATAGGCATTGGCATTCTGGCCAAGGAGCCTGCCCTCGTATTGTTCAGACAGCGTTTCAAGAGCCTGGCTGTTTCTATAGACCGCGCTCTGCCGGTCCACGTAATGCGCTTCATAGTGATCACCGTATAGATCAGAAGCCAGATAACCTATCCCAAGCCCGTCCAGAGCATATTTGGCAGTAGCCTTCATGTAATCCCCTGTGATCTCCTCCAGATAATAGGGGCTTATCATATGGGCTTCCGGAGCAGATTTATCCCGCATATTATTGGGGATCATGTATTTATATGAATTCACTATGGTATTATCGTAATATCTGGGACTATGTCTTTCTGCCTGATATCCATCCAGGATTTTGTCCTTGTATACATACTGAAAGTCGCTTTCCCAAAATAGCGGGATATCAAGCTCTTTCATCTGCTGTCCAAACTCTTTTATAGATAATCCCTTGCTCTCAAGGAGCCCTGCTGCCTTGGCTGCTACAGGGGAACTCCCCTTATAACCGCCCCCGGTCCATCCAAGATAAGATATTTTGATATTATCTACGCCTTTATCCATCAGACCTTGCGCAGCTTTTTTTGCAGCTTCATAGGTGGTCAGCTTTTTCAGCGCTTTGTGCTTTAGTCCCAGCACCGATTCCCACTTCTTAGCCCCGCCTATAAAGCTGATATACAGAGGCACAGTATCCTTATCCACTTTTGAGCCCAACATATCTCTGTTTAAAAGATAGTCACGGTAACACCTTGCCATGCCGGAATAATCAGCATCTTCCCCATAGAGAAATTCATATCTTAGCTTGTAATTCTCCGGAAAAACAGGCTTTGAATAGATCTGAAAGCTGTTGGCTCCAAGGACTTCATCCATGGTGACGCTTCCATAGGTCAGATAGTCAAACAGCGCATAGCACTTATTCTGATCATCTGTTCTTCCTGAGATATCCGCCTTTATAGTGGCATTTGCATCTCCCTTTTCTATGATCGCCAGAAATGCCTTATCCTCTTTTTTGATCCCAAATACAGGCATTTTGACTGACAGCTTCTGATCAAGCTCTGACTTTTTGTTATCATCAGCCAGCTCAGTCTTGTCTTCTCCATAGCAATAGCCAAGGTATGGCGCAGTACCGGATAGCTTGCCATTATCAAAATCAATAAGTGCTCCCGATCCGTCAGGGACAAAGATATATCCCTCTTCCCCTGATGATGCAGCGCCAAAGTATGGAAGCAGGGAAATAGTAGTCAAATAGAAGCTTTGACTGTCATATTCCACTTCATCCGGTATTATTTCTGCAATAAAATCCCCATCTTCTATACGGTATTCAACAGGAATAGAAAAAAACGCTTTATCATTTTCGTTTATATATCCGTTAGTGGCATTATCATTTTGCATATCCTCTCTGCTATAGCCTGCAGCTTCAAAATAGTCTGTAAGCTCTTCCAGCTTGTAATCCTTTACGCCTTCGCTGAGAACATATACCGGGTATTCACTTAGAACAGGATATTTTTCCAGGTATTCCTTTTTTTCTGACTCCCTATGCATTTCATCAAGGTCCAGGTAATAGTAATTTCGTTTTGTTTTTTTGGCTGCTTTTTCATCCATTTTGGACAGATAGCTTTCAAAACGATCCTTGCTGATAATGCCAGGGACCACATACCTGTCAGTCAGCTCTCCTATTTCATATAAGACCCTGACACCGCCCTCGATATTTTCTATACTGAACTGGCCCTTAAAGGTAGAGTCGTTATAGCTGTCCATGGTCTGTTCCTGGACCTTGTCATTAAAGTAATTGATAATAAGCTGGGACTTCATCAGTCCCTTGTAATATTCGCCTGCCAGGCTGTCATTATCACAATCCGGTGGATTGGAAAACCAGTAGTCATCACTGGCCTTCACTCTCACAGCAAGAGCTGTTGTGACAGGATCTATATATAGCTCCAGCTCAGAGTCAGAAGCCACAAGTGACATATCAGACAGGACATCCTCTGCCTGCTGCCTGTCAGAAGTGCCAAGGGGCTCATCTGCACAGGCCTTTATAGCATTTGCCAAAAGGCCACTTCCTGCTATTATCAGGGCCATGCAGCAGTTCATTATCCTATTCCTTCTCTTATCTATCATTGCCCGGTCACTCCCCTATCTGAATCTGATCTCTTTATAAACGGATAAAACAAATACGAATATCTGGTTCAATACGCTGAAAAATAACAGTGCTATGAAGGTGATTATCATCATTCCCAGCAAGGTCAAAAGAGTGGTAAATAAGGTCTTTTTCATGCTGTACTGATGAGTCTGGCTCATTCCTGCAAGGAGCAGAGCCAAAGCCCAGATATAGCTGATATTTCTAAAAACATAATAGAAGGTGCCCTCTTCCAGGGTGATGAAATGGCTCACTCCGACCAGGGGAAACTGTATGATAAGAAGAGGAATCACAGCATATGCGGTATATATAGCTATATCCCGCATCCTGCCTTCTCCGTCCATAAGAGAAGTCAGGCACCAGTTGGATACACACCAAAGGACAAACATAAGACCCACGGTGATGATATCAACAAATACATTCACTTCCTCCAGACGGTTTGTATTAAACAGAAAACCGGTATTCTGCTTTTCTATCGTATACATGCAAATAGTCAGGACAATAAAGGTCAGAGCAGCTTTAAGGGTCCCTCTTTTTTCTCTTTTAAGATCCCAGAATCCGTCAAAGGGATGAAATATTACATGAAAGCCAAATAGCAGACTATCTAGATATTTTTGCACTTCACTTCACCTACCCATTTCCTAAGTCTCCTGATGATAGTTACAGCAGCAGCTATGCCGCAGGGAATAATGATGAGAAGAATATATCTGGCAAAGTTCTTCTGCATATATTCTTTTCTGTAAAACCAAAAGGCTTTGGAGTAATACTTTCTGCAATTCCCCAGTTTGAAATACTTCATTGCAGCTTTGTAATCACCGTTTCTGAGCCTGGTCTTGCCAAGGCCGATGCAGGCTTCTTCACTTTGTGAGTTGTAGCTAAGCACTTTCTCCCACTGCCTGTCAGCTCCCTGTGAATCGCCGTAGTAGTGGGACTTTAGAGCCCCCAGGAGATTCCTGCCATAATCAGTGATCTCAAAGGTCTGTATAGCACCCAGCTGGGAATCCAGCACATACAACCTTGTTTGATCATCACTTAGGACCAGTGACGAAGCACTGGAGAACATGCCCTGCCTGCTGCCCTTTGCACCAAATACAAAGAGGAGATTCCCGTCCCCGTCGTAGCCAAAGACCTTTCCCCCGGCCCTGTCCAGGGCAAAATAGCAACCATAATCGGTAGCAGCCACATCAACAAATTCAGACCATTCTGCACCGTCATAATACTTGTACAGGTCCCCTGTAACAGGGAAATTGCCAAGTCTTCTAAGTACGTCTGTGCCTGTTGGATTAAGGCGCCTTAGAGCATCCTTGCCCTGTATATGATCTTCATTTGACAGATTACTGATACTGGCATATATAAAGCCTTCATCGTCCAGGAATATATTGCTGTACTCAGTGGGAACTATGGTCTCCATTCTCTGTTTTTGAGCACTTGTGGAGAAATAGTTTTTCCATATATATTCCCAGGGTGATACATTTACCCTGGCAGCTCCCATAAAGCCCTGAAAATTGCCATCCGGATCAAGCTCCAAGAGTCCCATATTGATCCCATATGCTATGGTATATATACGTCCTGCCTTATCCACTACCAGCCTGGTGGGGATATAGGCTTTATCAGCGCCTATCAGATTGGTGACGGGCCTTGGGATATCCCTGATGAGCTTTAGCTGATCATCATATTCCAGTATTCTTTCATTACCGGAATCAGCTACATATATATGTTCTTCATCTGTCACGAATACCCCTTTGGGAGCCATAAGGCCATCAGATATCTCTGAGACATAATCTCCCTCAGATGTGACTATGAGGATCCTGTTGTTATCTGTATCTGCAATGTAGAGTTTTCCGTTTTTTTCAAATAAGTCCTGAGGATTGTTCAGAGCCTGCCCTATCCTGCCCTTATCTATGGTCGCCCCATACAGATATGGGGAGGGTTCCGGAACCGGATCACCCCACCAATCATAACTGTAGGCAACATATGGCATTGTGGAGGCATTAGCTTTGATACTGATCAAACAAAAAACTGCTGCCATTATTGCTGTAATAATGTATTTTGGCCAAAGGCTTATCCTGCTTGTCATCTTCATCACTCCTTTATGCCCGAGGAAGCCATGGTTTCCACAATGCTGCTCTGATTGATGACAAATATACTAATGGGTACTATCATCATGATCACTGTCACGGCAGCGGTGGCTCCGGCCCTTGATATTCCTCCGGCTGCTATCTGGGATAATGCGTAGGGCATGGTCTTTAATTCTTCGCTGTATATAAAGTTGGAGCCCTGCATATTCCACAGATCCTGAAATGAGAAGATCATAAGAGTCAGCCAGGCAGGCTTGACCTGAGGCATGGCTATTGTGAGGAATATCCTGGCTTCACCTGCTCCATCTATCCTTGCTGCTTCCAAAAGGCTGTCAGGGATCTGTTCCATAAACTGCTTCATAAGAAAGAGTCCCATGGGCTTGCCTATGGCAGGCACTATCAGTGCCATATAGCTGTCCAGCCAGCCTATCCTGCTCATGATCAGATAATTGGGTATGGCTGTAACCTGTCCTGCAAACATAAGGGCCATTACTATCACCGCAAATATCAGATCCCTGCCGGGGAATCTGTGCTTGGCAAGGGCGTAGGCACACATACTGGCTATAATAAGATGCCCCAGTGTACCGATGACTGTGATAAATACTGTGTTAAATATATATCTGGAAAAAGGTATCCATGACTCTGACAAGAGCACAAATACATCATGAAAATTCTCCAGTGTAGGATTCCTGACAAAGAGTCTTGGAGGAAAAACAAAGAGCTCTTCCAAGGGTTTAAGGGAATTGCTGACTGCCAGGACAAGGGGCATTACCATAAAGAGCCCCAAAAGGACCAGTATAAAAATGTTAAAGAAATTACCCAGAAGAGAATGGGACGGCTTTACGCCTTTTCTCTTCTTTTTCATTGCAGCCATATTAGTCTCCAACCTTTCTGATCAATCTCTGGACCAGCTTGTTGCACAGGATCATGGTAAAGAACAACAAGGTAGCTATACTTGATGCATATCCCATCTCAAAACGTATGGAGCCGTAATCGATGAGGTGAGATACCACGGTATGGGCCTGATAATCCACACTGGGAAAGCCTGCAAGTGCTGCCAGCTGATCATGTATAGCAAATGATGAAGTAATAGTCATAACCGCGCCGAACATCAGCTGAGGCTTCATGGATGGAAGGGTGATATACCACAGCTCCTGAAAACGGTTCCTGACTCCGTCTATATAACCGGCTTCATAAAGGCTGTTATCCACATTCTGAAGACCTGCTATAAATGAGAGAAAGCCTGTACCCATACTCATCCATAGGACTACAATGATGAGGATCGGCTGTATATACCCGGCATCTTCAAACCAAAGGATAGGTTCATAGGTGATCCCCAGCTTCATGAGCCAGCCATTGACCAGTCCATAACCATCACTGGAAAAGATGAATTTCCAGATAATAAAAGCCTGACCGGAAATAGTCGGCGCATAAAAGGCAAGGGTCATAAGCGCCCTTATAAAGCGGTTTTTGATCTCGTTTATCATCCAGGCAATCATCAGGGCTGCAAAATATCCCAAAGGTCCTGTGATCACGGCAAATAAGAAGGTATTCTTCACCGCAATGAGAAATACATCATCTGCAAAAAAGAGATTGATATAATTCTGCCAGCCTATAAACCTGGGCGCTTCCAGGATGTTATAGTAGGTAAAGCTAAGGCCGATGGATACCAGGACAGGTACCAGATAAAAGATGATAAATATCAGGCAAAAAGGAGCAATAAACGCATAAGAGACCTTAGCTTTTTTGACTTCCTTCCATGTGACAGATAATCTGCTCATAATATCTTCTAATAGTAGATAAAAGAGACTTTTCTTACTTCTTTCCGCTTCCATTTTTCCCCCGCACAACGCCTTAGATCTACTTTGTTATATCCAGTCCAAACTCGATCCTCTTACTTGTGATCTCGTTATTTATAGTCTTTACATACTCTTCAAGAGTCTCTCTGGGATCCTCTTTGTCGTTATATACTTCATAAAAGGCATTTCTCACATGTCTCTCTGTAAAATATCCACCGGGTACTTCAGGGACTACATGTACCTCTCCCATCTGAGCCAGGAGCTGCTTTAAGTCCTTGTGTGACCAGGGCAGGTTCTCTAGTGCTTCCATATTGGGAGTGGCAACTCGCCCTGCTACGCCCAGTACATTTTCTATTTCTGTTGCATACTGAGTCTGTATGTCACAGGAAGACCACCATTTGAGAAACTCCCAGGCTTCATCCTTGTGATCCGAATCCTTAAGGACTACGCATGCCATCTGTCCTGCAATCACAGAATGATCCACACTACCATCTTCTCTCTCATGTCCCGGCACTATGGTAAATCCCCATAAGCCCTTGATCTCGGGTGCAAATACAGACAGATAAGAGTAAACAGTATAGTCTGCAATTCCCAGGGGCATCTCGCCTGTTCTGAATCTGTTGGCAAAGTCATAGGAAACAGGCATCTTGTAATCTGCATAATTACCTGTCCACTGACTAAAGGCTCTGACTGCCTCTTCGGAAGATAGTCCGCTTGCACTGCCGTCCTCTGAGTAATACGCCCCACCATATTGATAGAGCATCATTCCATAAGAGGTATAGTCCGGCAGGATACCCACATTCATATTGCTCTTTTGGATCACTGCAAGGCATGCATAAAAGTCGTCCCAGGTCTGCGGTACCTCTAGTCCCAGCTCCTCTAAGATATCCGCCCGGTAAAACATGACAGGAAAAGATGTACTGTATGGCAGCGCATATACGCCACCATCGTAGGTAAACATATCAAGAGCCCCGTCAATAAAACGTCCCCTGACCTGCTCAAAGTCCGGATAGCTGCTCAGATCTTCAACAGCATTTCTAAGAGCATAATTAACAGGCTCTCTGTTCCATACACTAAGTGCCAGGTCAGGCCCTCTGCCTGCAAGGGTAGCTGAGAGGAGATTATCTCTGTTTACCAACTTGACATTAACAGGTATATCCTTTTGACTTACAAAATAGTTATCTACAAGGTCCTTTAGGATAGAGGCCTGATCACGGCCGCTTCCCGAGCTACCGGCCACGGTTCCCGGATCAGCAAGGAGCCATACTTCCAGGGGATCGCCCTCATATACATCTCCTATGCTTTCATAGTCTTCGCTAAAGCTTGATGCAAAGGCCCTCACCTCATGGCCTATCTTCTCTCCTATATTTGCTGCGCTCTCCGGAAGCTTATCTCCGGGCTGCATCAGCATCAGATAATCGATCATAAGAGGCTGTTCCTTCATGCTAAGCGACCAGGAGGCCAGGGCAATGATATTATCCTTAAAGGATGACCAGTATTTGGGAATGGTCTGAGGATCCTTAGTCATATTGCCCAGCTGCAGGCTGAGATTATCCAGAACTGCTGTCTGACCTGCTTTGGAGCCGCAGGCATATTCCTCTACTCTCTTTGAGAGATCACCTATGATCCCGTACTGCTCTCTTATGGTATCCAGAGCCTCAGGGCACTTTAGTTCCAGCTGATAGTCCCTCATAACATCAGGAGATGTGCCTATCACCATAAGGAGCTGCCTGTATGCGGTATTAAGCTCAGCTATGGAGCTGTCTGCATCATCCAGGATATCCGAGAGCTTTTGCCCCAGGGTCACCTCCAGGCTCAGGCTGTGCCTGCCCTTTGTCAGATAGAATTTATAATCAATATCTTCACGGCCCAGCTTCATGATCTGCCATTCATTTTTGTAATGAAAGCTTATTTCGCCTGCCTCCTTAAAGGGCAGCTTATCATCCAGCCTCAGGGACCTGCACACTGTCGCTCCCTGCTTTATACCCTGCTTGTATTTGATAGCTATTTCATACAGGCCGTCTTCAGGTACATCTATTTCCCAGCTTATCCACTGTCCCACACGGCTCCAGTTGCTTCCGCCTATTGCGTTCATCCTGATCTTGGAAGGATCATAGGGCTCAGTTTTGGGTGATGTCCTGTCATTTACAGGGGTCAATACCGACTCCGATTTGTACCTGGCGTCCTCTCCCTGAAGCTTGATAGTCTGATGTGCGTCATTTGCGCCTGACGCATTCAGGATATATTCGTCATAAGTGGGAATATCATCAGCCTGACAGATGCTGAGAGATGCTATAGCCATAGGTTCTCTTACAGAATTAAGAGTGATGGTATTAGTTCCCTTTTGAAGATAAAAATCAAAGCCTTCACTTACATATCCGCCAATGTCTTTCAGGCACTGCTCTCTCCATACAGGCTCTTCAAGCTGCCTGGGCTTTATATCATTACCTCTGGGATCCTGCTCTATAGCTATATTTTTTTGCAGATTTTCCGAAGTCCAGTTTCTGACAAATTCCAGATACCCCGCTTCTTCAAAAGGTATCTGTCCATTGATATACAGCTCCCTCTCAATGGTATTGCCCTTTCCTTCCGTGGGATAATAATCTATGAATATCTTGTAGAGACCGCCCTCCGGGATATCACACTCCCAGCTTACACTCCCTTCCTCGGGAGTAAGGAGTACATTTTCCCTGCCCTCATACCAGTCAGAGCTGTTGACCGCGCAGTCAGCTGCGCTGTAATCTGTGCCGGGGATCACGATATGATGCTCAGGATGGGACACGTTTGTGTAGCCTTCCAGGTAGTCCTTATAATCTATACTTTCATATACCCTGGTATAGTACTGCTTTAACTCTTCATCCTCTGCTATCTCCCGAGCATATACATCCATATTGCTCTCCAGCAATAAGCCGGCTGATATGATACACGCCAGTATTCTCGCGCTCCCCCTGCCAGTTCCCAACATCAGATATTCCCCCCATTTGCAAATCTGTTACTAGCCAATCTTTTTTGCTTGCTGTAGAATAATTAAATGATAATGAGAAAATACAGACCAAACAATTAAGATACTGAGTATTTTTATAACGATATTGAGATTATCTTTTTGGGGGAATATGAAATGCAGATACTTACCAATGAATATCAATTAGAGCTTTCATCCAAAAATGACTACAGCTTTCCTGTGGATACCAATCTGGATACCATACTGGACTACGAGAATGGCAAGTTCCTATGGCACTGGCATCCGGAAATAGAGCTGACACTTATTGTATCCGGAGAAATGGAATACAGGGTAAATGAGCATGTGTATATCCTAAAAGAGGGTGAAGGACTATTTGCAAACAGCAATGCTCTCCATGCAGGCTTTCAAAACGGTGAGAACAATTGCTACTACTTTCGTATCAAGTTTCACCCCCGCTTCCTTTATGGCTATGAGGGGAGCATCCTGCAGACCAAATATGTGGATTTCATCATCAAGAACGACTCCTGGGATTCCATCAAGCTGGATCCCAATATGCAGCGCCACGCTGAGATACTGGATAAAATAAAAGAGATCCACAGGCTGTCCCAGCAGCCTCCTACGGATTATGAACTCAGAATACAGCTGCTATGCATGCAGATCTGGCAGATACTATATGACTACTACTCTTCTCTTCCCGGAGATAATATGAGGGTCAACCGCCATATAGACAGACTAAGGAATATACTCATATATATCCAGGAAAACTTTGATCAGCCTATCAGTATAGTAGATGTGGCAGGCTCCGTGAATATATGCAAAGAAGAGTGCTGCCGCTTCTTTAAGAAATATATGAATACTACCATAATCGAATACCAGATGTCACTTCGTATCCAGAACAGCCTCTCCCTCCTGAGGCGTGGAGAAAGCATTACTCATATTGCCGGAGAAATGGGCTTTAACAGCCCTGCCTACTATACCAAAATATTCAAAAGATATATGAAATGTACGCCAAAAGAATATGCCAAAAAAACAAAGCCCCGGGAATCATATCAATGATTAACCGGGGTTAAAAACATTACATATTTTTGGAATAACACTCAATCTTTTTGACTAGCTTTATATTCACAGGTGAACATAGCTTTTGGGCTCGGCCTTATTCACCTGCTGCCACGTAGTCTCCAAGTCTACCGTTTGTGATAGTGCAAATGCCAAAATACCATGCACCTGTGTAGCTCCTGATCAGATAGTCATTACGATCCCTGACTTCTGTATTGCCCTGAGCATCAGTGATCACCGCTTTGCAGTCAGTCTCTATCATATTGCTAAGGGTCTGCCAGGATATGGAATAGTTGATATCATCACGAAAGAGCTCCAGATGATAGCCATCTTCACTGAGGCAATAGCTATAGATCTTCTCTTCCTGACCATTGACCTTGGCATAATAGGTATCTGTGATCTCCTGAGACTCTTTTCTCACAGAGCTAAGGTCAATAGTGGAAGCGCCATCTGCCAGCTCAACATATACATCATTCTCTCCCTCATCAGACTCAAAATATGACCAGTTGACTCTGACACAGTAGATACCCTTGTCATAGCCGGGATTCTCAATAGTCTCCCCGCTTCCTTCTTCTGCCTCCTCGCCTGCAGTCTCATCTGTTTCCTCATCTGGCTCTTCTGATCCTGCAACCTCACTACTATCAGCTTCCGGCTGCTCGGCTTTCTCAGCCTGCTCCTCTTCCTTAGCCTCATCAGCTTCATCAGCCGCTGCGTCCTCGGCAGAGGACTCCTCCTCGCCGGCATTTATAGCTACAGGCTGTGCTCCCTTAGGTCCTTCTGCATTTGCGCACCCTGTCACAAGCGCCACTGACAAGGCAATTCCCATCAGCAGTATGCATAGCTTTTTCATCATATTGATCTTTTCTCCTTCCCAAATATCTCTTTCTTTACACCAAAAGGATACAACTTTGCGGGTATTTACCGCAAGTGAGTCACGGGGATGTTTTGAGTCACGGGGACGTTTCATTTTGACTCAGTCTCGGATTCGATATAAACAACAGCAACCAATCGTTCTCCCTCATATAACTCGTATGTTTCCCCCTCATAAATCATATGAAAAGGCGCACCTTCAACTAACATAGATATAGTTATCGTATCTGATGAAGGGTAATCAGAACATATAAAATCCGAGCTCCACAATTCGCCATTTCCTAGCTTTATTAGTGGGCAATATCTTGTACCAACAGGAGGCGGATTTTTCCTTCCTCCTTCATGCTCAGAAAGCCAATTGATCTTCGCTGTATAATATCTTTTCATCATTAGCTCCATTAATCCCGGTCATTGGATAATTGTATCAAGTTCGGTTACAGTTCTTCGCTATGATCCAAAGCTCATTATGATCATATGTATAGCTACAGTCAAATGCTTTTATATAGCTCAATGCACATTTCAAAAAAGAAGGAGACCGGATCATGATCCAATCTCCTTAAGTACACATTTATCAAAAATTTCGCAGACCCCCCCTACCTCTAAGCGTAGCGTAGGTAGGGGATGAATGCGTTACTTAAGAAAAACACAAGAGACTGATAGCTTGGCAATTAGTCTATTTTAATATATCTGTATTTTACTAGATTACTATAATTTCAGTAAAATATATGATACAATATACATACAGGAGCAATCCGAGTCTTATGAAAGGAAAATATTATATGTATCTTACGGTGAAGCAACAGGTAAAGCATCTGTCCAAAGAAGATTATCGTTCTATAAAAGAATTGTGCCATGCTGCTAAAAATTTAGCTAATGAGGCTATTTATAATGTAAGGCAGTATTACTTTACTGAGGGCAAGTTCTTGAAATACGAGAAGAATTACGCTCTTTTAAAGAATAGCTTTAATTACAAGACGTTAAATTCAAATATGGCACAGCAGATCCTTAAAGAAGTAGATGGTAGCTTTAAGTCATTTTTTGGACTACTTAAACTTGCCAAGCAGGGTAAGTATGCTTTCAAGGACTGTAAGCTTCCAAATTACCTTCCAAAAGACGGATATACTACCCTTGTTATTGGATTTGTAAGGCTTAATGGAAATAAGCTAATACTTCCGTTTTCAAACAGCTTTAAGAAAACCCATAAGCCTGTTGAGATTAAAATACCGCCAATCCTACTTGATAAAAACGTCAAAGAGATACGTATTATACCAAAAGCTCATGCCAGGTTCTTTGAAATTCAGTACACTTACGAAGCTGAATATGTTCAAAGGAATCTTAATAAAAACAATGCACTGGCCCTTGATTTTGGTGTAAATAATCTCGTCACCGCAGTATCAAATACTGGGAAGTCATTTATAATTGACGGAAGAAGGCTTAAATCCATAAACCAGTGGTTTAATAAGGAAAATGCTCGTCTGCAGTCTATTAAAGATAAACAGCATTCTGGCAAAAAGACTACGAACCGTCAGAAAGCCATAGCTCGTGATCGAAATAATAAGATAAATGATTATATGAGCAAAGCTGCACGTAAGGTTATAGATTACTGTGTTGTCAATGATATAGGAACCCTTGTAGCTGGATATAATGTTACATTCCAGAGAGGTTCACATATGGGCAAACAGAGTAATCAAAATTTTGTTAATATCCCTTATGGATTATTAAGAGATAAGCTGTCATACCTTTGTGAGCTAAATGGAATTACTTATGTTGAACAGGAAGAAAGCTATACATCAAAAGCATCATTTTGGGATAAAGATGATATTCCTGTTTACAATAATGACAATCCAAAAGAGTATCAGTTCAGTGGCAAAAGAATACATCGTGGGATGTATAAGACTGCCAGTGGCTTTAGTTTTAATGCCGATGTTAATGGAGCATTAAATATCATGCGTAAAAGTAGCGTTGTGGATCTTAGTATCCTATACGGTAGAGGCGATGTGGACACGCCTATAAGAATAAGGGTTGCCTGAATTTTCAGGTGGAGACTTAAATACCAAACTTCTTAAATAAGAAAAAGCGGATTTACCGCCTTTCTTTAGAAGCTCCGACCTCTAAGGCTTTTGCCGAAGGTCGGAGAGGTTCACATACGGAAATACTATTTAATTATAACCCTAAATGCCATGAGTCATTTTGCTACGTCCCCGGTGACTCACCTATAGATCTCCAATTCATCCAAGAGCTCATCATAGTCGAAATAGTCTGCTCTGCCCTTCTCTTCTTCCGTATAGACGCCATCCTTATAGCTCATGGTCTTCTGGATCATGGCCATATCATCGACTTCGCAGAGCTTGATACCGTCGTCAGTAGCCAGGAGTTCACCGAGCTGTTCTTCAAACTCTTCTTCAGATGCTTCCTCTCCGTCTATCATATATGAAATCTGTTCATTATCATCTTCGTCAAAGTTTACAAGAGAGGAGAAAGTCATGAATTCCTCAGCTTCGCCATAGCCTATGCAATAGAATGAGTATGCCTCTCCCGCTGCTGCTCCGGTCTTCATGATCATATTGCACTGAGGGAAGAAGCTGACAGAATGTCCTTCCATACCGGGGCCTATATCACTCACAAGGAGCCTGGCCTCGCCATCATAATAGGTATAGAGGAATACCTGATCCTTGTCCCAGGAGCCCTCGCTGCTTATAGCTGCAAGCTCAGGTATATCATCCTGATCAACATATACAGGTCTGAAGAGATCTGCTTCGCCGCTTTCGCTAAGCTGCTTTGCAAGTTCTGAGTATGCTGCTATGTATTCTTCGGGATTTGCCGCTTCATCCTCTTCATATTCTTCTGAGTCTACTTCGGCATCCTCTTCCTCAGCAGCATCAGTCTCCTTATCCTCTTCCTCTGCATCAACACTATCATCTATATCCAAGGCTTCCTCATCAGCTGTGGAAGCTTCAGATGCACTGCTATCCTCCACCACCTCTGAAGTAGCAGGATCAGCACTTCCGCTCTCGGCTCCCGAGCAGGCCGCCAGCAGTGCCATCGAGAGAACCAGTGCTGCTGCACCCTTAATAATCTTCTGTATACGGTTATCCCTACGGATCAGATCATTCTTCTTCATCATATCTCCTTTTTAGCTGCTTCCACAGCTGTTATATGGCTCATGATAGCAGGATAACAAGTACATTGGACGCTATCGCAAGCAGTTAATCCATATCCACAAGAACAGCCTGAACCACAAATCTCTTGCTATCATCATTTACACAAGTTGATAAGGTAACCAGATGATCACTGGTCCCCACCTCTACATCAGTATCAGTGAGGGACCTGTTTATAGAATCTTGTATAAAGCTATCAAATTCTTTTTTGCTATCAAAATTCCGAACAAAGGGGCCCTGATCATCCTCTGCAGATACAGTATAGAAAGCGAATATCCTGTACCTGTATTTATGATCCTCATTAAGTATCTGGAAATACTGATGATCCTCGTAATAATCCTTCTTGGTCCTGTAATAACGTAGCCTTCCAAACATGCTGAGGTCTCGCATATTATGACCGTATATGATGGAATTCCTGCCTGTGAGATCCATTTCACAGCCGCCGTCCAGGAATATGGAGCCCGACCTGGCGCTCCTGCCATCATAGGCAGTCCGCAGATAATTCATATTGTCCTTGGAATAGAGAAGAGGATAACTGATCTTCTCATTTTCAAAATATATCCAGCCGCAGATGTCCCTGTTGATCCCCATCAGGTCCTCAAAGTCCACTTCCACCATGTCATACCAGGGAACACCGAACATATCTGCCTCTTCACTGTCCTCATCCCCGGATGCATTCTCTTTGACATACTCTCTGGAAGCTCCGGCCACGCGAGGTCCATCAGTATATGAATACCTCTTGATGTCCACTTCTCCCATGGCGTAGTCCCTGGCTTCGGCACTCTCTACCAGATAGAGCCTCCTGGCCTCCTCGTACATCTCCCGCTCCCTCTTATAATGTTGGAGCGTCCCGGAGACTGCCAGTATCACAGAGAGGAGCATGGTAGCTCCAGCGAAGATCATGAGCTCTGCTTTGGTCAAAAATTTTTTCTTCATATATCCAATATCTTTCCGAAAAATCCTGCTGTTCAGATTCTTTAAGCCAGTTTGTCATGTATAGAGCATTTATCACTGATCGTCGTTCTTTCTAACCTCGGTTCTAAACTTTAGTCCCATAGCAATAAATGATACTCCTGCAACCAACACCAGAAGCATAAGTTCAAGAGGTAGCTCATCTCCTGTCTTTGGCACATTTGCGCTTGCCG
Organism: Butyrivibrio sp. MC2013; assembly: GCF_000424585.1. Lineage (GTDB taxonomy): Bacteria > Bacillota > Clostridia > Lachnospirales > Lachnospiraceae > Butyrivibrio. The sequence goes on along the minus strand of NZ_AUKE01000014.1, from coordinate 34,998 downwards.
CCGCTGCCTTTGCAGCTTCTTCTGCACTGATCACCTTGGTCCACTTCGCATAGAGAGTGAGATTAGCTGTAACCTCTGAATTGAAATCATAAGCCTTGGTGCAGGCGCTATCTGTATACCATCCGCCAAAGGTGTATCCTGTCTCTGTAGGATCTGTAGGCTTTGAAACCTTGCCACCCTTTGCTATAGTCTGCGCTGCAGGAGCGGTACCATGTCCGCCCATGCTGAAGGTGACTTTGTAGGTGGTGTTGGAGGTATCCTGATAAGCTATAGCAAAAGTTGGCATATATTTTGATTTAACTGTTGCTGTAATATTACTTGATGATGATGTACTTAATGCTTCCTTTTCATTATTATCAATTCCGAGTATCGCATATTTACGTGTATAGCCAGATTGTACCGCAGGGAAGAGCGATGATATTGGCATAGTAACAGATAATCCGGAAGGTACCTTGGAACTAGTAATCCCTTGAGATTCTCCATCTATTATAATTTCTTTTGTGCAACTAACCTTGAAATAAGCTGCTCCAGTAGCGCCTTCGGCCGATACCTTCTTCGCTCCTTCAGTTGAACTGTCAAGTTTTTCCAAAGTCACAAAATAGTTGATCTCGTAGTCCTCATCTTCAACCAGGTTTTTCTCAGATGCAGTCAATCCTGAGAGACCGTTATCAGATGACACACTACTTATTTTGGTACCCGATGGTACATCTGACCCTAAAGTCAGATAAGTAGTGATTTCTCCATCAGATCCCATCTTTGAATCTTTAGGAACTATTTTCCAAGAAATCGATTTAGATCCAGTACAGTTAGTACTATCATTAGAAGATAATTTTAGTTTGTAGCTTTTGGCAGATTTCCCGCTATCACCTTCTACTTTATATACAGCCTCCGGAACTGGAGTATCTTTATATGATACTGATACTTCCGGCCCCTGCTCAGATCCGTCATATACAAATACAGTATGATCAATAGTCACATCACATTTTGACAGATCAATTTTGGCAATGGAAACCGATATAGGCCCCCCAACATCAGAGTCAGAATGAGTATTATCACCGACTGCTTTATAATACACTTCATAATCCCCTGCATTAGTTGCCTGAGGAATAGCATCAGTCCACTCACCATTTTCTCCCAGTCTGTATTTCATGGAACCACCGGTAGCAGTTCCCGCTGATGAAAGCAATGCCTGAGCTGACCCGCTATATACAAGACCACTTGCTGCAACAGGAGCAGGGTCAACAGTTGCTTTTCCTGCTGTTATCTTAAAAGAATACTCTTTTTTATTTTCCGGAATCTGATAAAAATCACTTTTGGATCCCGTAAGTTCAGCCTTAGCTACATATTCGCCTGCAGTAGTCAACGGCTCTTGTTGTTCAGTATTTCCCAGATAATACTTAACTGAAATATTAATATCAGATTCATTATCCCCAACTACTCTTCCATCCAAATTCGCTATAGACGGTTTTGGAGTCTCATCATTAGGGCCATAATCTTTCTGCCCATTCCAATCGAATGACAAGGATTTCTTCGAATATTTAATTGTATATGATATTGGAGATATGGTGGATTGACCATCAATTTTGGCCGTAATTACCGCTTCTCCACATTTCAACAATGTAACCTCACCCGTAGTAGATTCAACTGTTGCAACGCCTCCATTATCATTAGTCGAATAAGAAATATCACCTTCAATGCTTTCAGAATTTATGGATGCGGTTATAATAAACGTTGTATCGTCACCGTATTCTTTATTGATTTCGCCACTAAAGTCTGAAGGCCACTCTAACTTATCCCCCTCAGCATAGGAATCAATATGATATCCTGACATAGCGATAAAAGCAGCTGATAACACTGCAATGGATCTTTTAAAGAATTTCTTTGAATTATAGCGAAAACTGTTCATTGCGGATCTCCTCTTTTTTCTTACTAGAAATAAGCTGATTAGCAATACCGCAGTGCTGCCCTCCCATGGCATAGGTCTTGCTACTAACTATTATACTTGAAAAAGTAAAATTATGAACAATAAATTGACAATTCAAACAAAGATATTTTGATATGATATAATACTTCGAAAACTGATAGCAAACCCAAAGGAGATAGCCATGAAGTGTGAAGATATTTTTGACAGGGGAATCAAATTTCATCACTATTGCAATACCGCATATCCGCTGCGCCCCAATTCTCTGGCGCAATATGAACTCCACGATGATAAAGAAATATATGAGCTGGTAAAGAAGAACATCGAAGCGCAGGACGAGCTGTGTCTGTATGTTCATGTGCCCTTCTGCCAGGCCAGGTGCAAATTTTGTGAATATGTTGTACTAGATAAGCCGGAGGAATCTGACCCTGACAGATATGTGGAGCATCTGCTCCGCGAGATTGAGTTCTACCGCGCTATCATCAAGGATAAGCCCATTGTAGGATATGATCTTGGCGGTGGTACTCCATCATTTTTGTCTACCGAAAACATAAGAAAGATAACAGAAGCCATAAAGAGCTTTAATCTGTCAGAGGGTATGTACCTGAGTGTGGAAACCACACCTGTCATAGCAGCCAATGATCCTGAGAAGATAAGAGCCATAAGAGAGCTTGGTTATAACCGTATATCCATGGGCTTTCAGACAGTATCAGAAAAGCTTCTGGAATCACTTGGCAGAGAAGGCTCCAAATCGATATATGAAAAAGCTGTTGAAAACGTGCGCAAGGCAGGCTTTGACAGACTTAACATCGATCTTATGTACGGCTTTCTCAATCAGTCAGACGAGGATTTTGCCAATACCATAAAATATACCATTGCACTTAAACCGGAATTTATCACCTTATACCGTAATCGTTATAAGGGAACCAAGCTGGAGGCTGAATCCCAGGGCGTGACCCTTTACAAGATCAATCGCCAGTATGATATTGCTTACAGGCTCCTCAAGGAAGCAGACTATATTGCCAATAATGGCAAGAACACCTTCAGCAGGATTCCCGGCGATATGGGTACCTCTTCCTATCTGACAAAACGTGTCATAGATGCCACATCTTACGTGGGCTTTGGCCTTGGCGCCCAGTCATTTGTAGGTGATTATCTTGCCTATAACCTTGGCTGTGCAGATCATAAGCTGGATAGCTATTTTGCAGCAATTGATGAAGGCAGGCTCCCCATCAATGACATTGCAGATATGCCCAGGGAAGAAGTGCGTGCCAAGGCGATCTCAGTAATGTTCTATTTTGGATTCATATCCATGAAAGCCTATGAGAAAAGGTTTAATGAGAATTTCAGAAAAGTATATGGGGCGCAGATCTCCTTCCTGGAAAAGAACGGCCTTATGGAATTCATAGATGATGATACCCTGATGCTCACAGATTACGGTGCAGCACATTTATATGGCATCATCCCTCTCTTCTACAGCGAGCGCAGCGTCAAAGAGATGTTTGCAATGTCTGACCGATGGCTAAATGACAAGAAGGGTGAGGAGATCTATCTGGATAAGTATGACAGAAAAGCCTATGACGCACCCTCTGTAGCCGTTGACCTTCTGGTCTTCAACAAGGACAAGTCAAAGATACTAATGATCAACAGAGCTGATCATCCTTATGTAAATAAGCTGGCCCTGCCCGGCGGCTTTTACCAGCCCACAGATGAAACGCTGGAATATGCTGCCACAAGAGAGCTACTGGAAGAGACTTCTGTTTCAGCCAATATAACTGAGGAAAATCTGGTAAAGGTCACATCTACCAGGGGCCGCGATCCCAGAGGCTGGGTCCTGAGCGTCGCATATATGATCACCCTTGATGAAACACTGGTAAAGCCCATAGCCAACAGTGATGCGCTCTATGCCAGCTGGGTAGATGTATCAGCTTTGTCAGCTGATGCACTTGCATTTGATCATTATGAAATAATACAATATGCCCTTGCAAAATAAGGACTGGCAGGTGGCCCTGCTTATGTAGCTACCTGCATTATCAGCCCTTATTGCCAATCTATATTCTTTTAAAGAAAACAGCGAAGCCTTCTCATTTTACAAAGGCCCTGTGCTCATACCATGGATTTTACATACTCTCCCACATAAGGAGCCGCATCCCGTCCGTGCTCAGCAATGATCTTTACAATAGCAGAGCCAACGATTACGCCGTCTGCTACTGCTCTCATCTGCTCTGCCTGCTCAGGCGTGGATATACCAAAGCCTATAGCACAGGGTATATCTGTATTATCCCTGACCAGCTTCACCATTGATGAAAGGTCTGTAGTAATCTGGCTCCTGGAGCCGGTCACACCCAGGCTTGATACTATGTAGAGGAAGCCCTCTGCCTCTTTGGCGATCATAGCTATCCTGCCCTCTGAGGTAGGAGCTATGAGGGATATGAGGTCTATGCCGTATTTCCTGCAGGTGGGGGCAAATTCCTCTTTTTCTTCATAGGGAAGATCCGGCAGTATAAGGCCATCCATGCCAATCTCAGCGCACCTTTGGACAAACCTATCCATACCATAGGAGAAGACCACATTGGCATAGGTCATAAATACCATAGGCACGGATACTTCCTTTCTCAGCTCTACCACCATGTCAAATATCTTGTCAGTAGTCACTCCCCCTGTAAGGGCACGAAGATTGGCCCCCTGGATAACAGGACCCTCTGCAGTGGGATCTGAAAAAGGGATCCCCAGTTCTATAAGGTCTGCGCCGTTCTTGACCGCTTCTTTGACTACAGATACAGTCGTCTCCAGATCCGGATCACCGCAGGTTATAAATGCTATAAAGGCTTTGCCCTTTGCAAAAGCTTCTCTTATCTTACTCATGGATATCCTCCCCTCTGTATCTGGCGATGGCAGCGCAGTCCTTGTCGCCCCTACCTGATACCGTCACTACTATGATCTGGTCCTTGTCCATGGTAGGAGCCAGCTTTCTGGCATAGGCTATGGCATGGGCTGATTCGATAGCAGGTATGATACCCTCAGTGCGGGCCAGGTATTCAAAGGCTTCCACAGCCTCATCATCTGTAACAGGCACATACTGCGCCCTTCCTCTGTCATGAAGGTCTGCGTGCTCAGGGCCTACGCCGGGATAATCCAGGCCTGCGGATATGGAATACACAGGTGCTATCTGACCATACTCGTCCTGGCAGAAATAAGATTTCATACCATGGAAGATACCCAGCTTTCCTGTAGCAATGGTTGCTGCAGTCTCAAAGGTATCTATGCCTCTGCCTGCTGCCTCACAGCCTATGAGCTGTACATCTTCATCCTCTATGAAATGATAGAAGGATCCTATGGCATTGGAGCCGCCGCCTACGCAGGCAATGACCGCATCAGGGAGCCTTCCTTCTTTTTCCAGTATCTGCTCTTTGATCTCCTTGGAGATCACTGCCTGAAAATCACGGACTATGGTAGGGAACGGATGTGGTCCCATAACAGAACCCAGGCAGTAATGAGTATCATCTATCCTGGACGTCCACTCTCTCATAGCTTCGGATACAGCATCCTTAAGTGTGGCAGTGCCTGATGTAACAGGTACTACAGATGCCCCCAGGAGCTTCATCCTGTATACATTAAGAGCCTGGCGCTTGGTATCCTCTTCGCCCATGAATACCACGCACTCCATACCCATCAGGGCTGCTGCAGTGGCTGTAGCCACTCCATGCTGACCTGCGCCTGTCTCAGCTATGAGACGTGTCTTGCCCATCTTCCTGGCCAGAAGAGCCTGTCCCAGCACGTTATTGATCTTGTGAGCGCCTGTATGGTTGAGGTCCTCTCTCTTGAGATAGATTCTGGCACCTCCCAGGTCCCTAGTCATCTTCTCAGCATAGTAGAGCCTTGAAGGCCTGCCTGCATAATCGTTAAAGAGCTCTGTGAGCTCCCTGTTAAATTCCGGGTCCTTCTTGTAATGCTCATAGGCTTCTTCCAGTTCGATCACTGCATTCATCAGTGTCTCAGGAATATACTGTCCTCCGTGGATACCAAATCGTCCTTTTTTATCAGCCATAATACTTATCCTTTCCATAAACTCTGCCATTCTGGCAGGATCCTTGACTCCATCTGTCTCTATCCCCGAGCTGACATCAATGGCATAGGGACGCAATTTTGTGAGCGCCATGACCGCCTTGTCTTTATCAAGGCCTCCCGCGAGAAAGTAAGGCCTCTTCATATCCCGAAGCAGCTCCCAGTCAAAGACCTTGCCGCTGCCCTTACCGGAATCAAGCAGAATATGATCTGCAGATGAAGCCTCTGCCCTTTTAAGGTCCCCAGGGCCATCTATGACAAAGGCCTTGATGATATTAGCACTTGTATACTTTCTCAGTTCTCTGATATAGTCCTCATCTTCATCTCCGTGGAGCTGTATGATATCAATGATGCCTCTATTTGCAAGATCTGCTGCTACAGCAATCTCCTCATTTACAAATACGCCCACAGCCTTGATAGCTGGATCCAGGAGACTCTTTAATTCAGATGCCCTCTCAGGCTCCAGATATCTCCTGCTCCCTTTGGCAAATACAAAGCCTATATAATCAGGCTTTACCCTATTGGCTGCCAGGATATCCTCCCTGCGGCTAAGGCCGCACATCTTGATCTTAACCATATGTCGCTATCCTGCCCTTTAGTTCTGCGAGCTTGGCACTCTTGTTCTCTGCCCTCATAAGAGTCTCACCAACAAGAGCTGCATTGCAGCGGCTCTGCCTTAGGAGCTCTACATCTTCAGCAGTCTTTACTCCGCTCTCTGATACGAATAGCACGTTATCAGGTACCAGCTCTCTCAGCCTCCTGCTATTGGAGGTATCCACAGTAAAGTCCTTAAGATTCCTGTTATTGACGCCTATCACCCTGGCTCCTGCATTCAGGGCTATCATCACCTCCTGCTCATCATGAGCTTCCACCAGAGCAGACATACCCAGACTGTCACATATCTCTATATACCTGGCTATAGTCTCTTCGCCCAGGATAGAACAGATAAGGAGTACTGCAGAAGCTCCGCAGAGCCTTGCTTCATAGATCATGTACTCATTTACTGTAAAGTCTTTTCTGATGACAGGGATAGATACGCTGCTGCATACCTTTTTTAGATGCTCAAGGCTCCCCAGGAAATAATCAGGCTCAGTCAGGACCGAGATGCAGTCAGCGCCCGCTTCTTCATAAGCCATGGCTATCTCCCTGTATGGATATTCCTCAGCTATGATGCCCTTTGATGGTGATGCCTTCTTGCATTCGCAGATAAATGCTATGTCATCTTTCCTAAGAGCCCTTTCAAATGCAAAATCCCCTGTGGGAAGAGCCATGGCCTTGTCTATGATATCCTCAAGAGACATGACCTTCATGGCTTCATTACATCTCTTCCTGGCTCCTTCCGACAATCTGTATAATATATTCACGTTATTCATATGCTTATCACTCTGTCTTTTCTGTTTTGAATCTGATGTTCAGTTTCCTCGATTGGTCATGTGACAGATACTTTTTAAGATAACTACCATCACCTGTTGCTGACTTCGATAAACTTATCCAGTACTTCCATAGCCTTGCCTGAATCGATGAGCTCTGCCGCCATCTCTACGCCTTCTTTAAAGCTGGCTGCCTTCTCGCCGATATAAAGCGCTGCACCTGCATTAAGGAGTACTGCATTTCTCTTATGACCCTTTTCTCCCCTGAGGATAGATTTGGTGATCTCTGCATTCTCCTTGGGGCTTCCGCCTACCAGATCTTCCTTGTTGCAAAGCTCCATGCCAAAGTCCTCGGGGCTGATAACATATTTTTTGACCCAGCCATCCTTGATCTCGCATACTGTAGTAGTAGAGCTTAGGGATATCTCATCCAGCTTGTCATTGCCATATACTACCATGCCGCGCTTTACGCCCAGCTCAGACAGTACATGAGCCAGAGGCTCTACCAGATATTCATCATAGACGCCCAGGAGCTGCATTGCAGGCCTTGCAGGATTGGTCAGAGGTCCCAGGATATTAAATACTGTTCTAAAGCCCAGTTCCTTGCGGATAGATCCTACATATTTCATGGACTTGTGATACTGCTGAGCAAAGAAGAAGCAGATGCCCACTTCATTAAGGAGCTCTATGCACTTGTCAGGCTCCTGGACTATGTTCACTCCCAGAGCTTCCAGGCAGTCTGCTGTACCGCACTTGGAAGATGCAGCACGGTTACCATGCTTGGCCACCTTCATACCACCTGCAGCAGCTACGATAGCTGATGTGGTGGAGATATTAAAGCTGTGCGCATTGTCTCCGCCTGTACCTACTATCTCAAATATATCCATACCTGTATCTACTCTGGTAGCATGCTCTCTCATGGCAGCTGCGCAGCCTGCGATCTCATCTGTAGTCTCAGCTCTTGCGCTCTTGGTAGAAAGAGCAGCCAGAAATGCTGCATTCTGTGTAGGGCTGGTCTCTCCGCTCATGATCTCGTTCATTACTGCATAGGCTTCATCATAAGTCAGGTCTTCTTTGTTTACTATTTTCACAATAGCTTCTTTGATCATATCTTCTCTCCTTTTTGTGAGTCATTTATTATTTGTAGTACGTGTGATAATCCTATATCTCAGGATAGTTTCATAAAGTTCTCCAACATCAGCCTGCCATGAGGAGTCATGATGGACTCCGGGTGGAACTGCAGGCCATATATAGGTTTAGACTTATGGCTGACAGCCATGACCTCCCCGTCATCTGTCCTGGCAGTCACCTTCAGGCACTCCGGAAGGCTCTTCTCATCAGCTGCAAGAGAATGGTATCTGGCTACCTTTTCCCTAGGGCTGCAGCCTGCAAATATAGGACAGCCAAGGTCAAACTCAGTATCAGACTGCTTGCCATGCATGAGTCTTGAAGCATATCCAACCACTCCGCCCAGCGCCATGCATATGGCCTGATGACCAAGGCATACGCCCAGGAGCGGGATATTATCAGGTACTCTCTTTGCAAGCTCTACTATCACTCCCGCATCCTCAGGACGCCCGGGCCCGGGTGAGAGGATAATGCGCTGAGGCTCCAGGGCTATGATGTCATCTACTGTCATCTCATCATTTCTGATCACTCTGATATCCGGATCTATCTCTCCCAGCATCTGATACAGGTTGTAGGAGAAGCTGTCATAATTATCTACTAGCAGTGTCAAAGCTCTACCTCCCTTCTATAATGTCTCTGCCATTTCAAGAGCTTTTAATACAGCTCCGGCCTTGTTCATACATTCTGTAAATTCCGAATGGGGATCAGAGTCTGCCACAATCCCCGCGCCGCTCCTGACGAAGACCTTGCCATTCTTCTTGTAAGCTATCCTGATGGCGATACAGGTATCCATGTTGCCGGTAAAATCTATATAACCTATGGCACCACCGTATACGCCTCTCTTATTATTCTCAAGCTCGCCTATGAGCTGACATGCTCTGATCTTTGGAGCACCGGAGAGTGTACCGGCAGGGAGCACTGCCTCTATGGCATCCAGTGCATCCTTGTCATCTCTGATCACTCCCCTTACTGTGGAGCCTATATGCATTACATGGGAGTATCTCACCACGCTCCTTAGCTCTTCCACTTCCACACTGCCAAAGCGGCTGATCTTGCCCAGGTCATTTCGTCCCAGGTCCACCAGCATATTGTGCTCCGCAAGCTCTTTTTCATCCGCAAGTAGCTCCTGCTCCAGGGACAGGTCCTCATCCTCTGTCGATCCTCTCCTCCTGGTACCTGCCAGGGGGAAGGTGTGGAGTACGTCCCCTTCCAGCTTCACAAGCGTCTCGGGAGAAGCGCCCGCTATCTCCACATCTGTGCCGCTGAAATAGAACATATAGGGCGAAGGATTGATAGTCCTGAGCATCCTGTAAGTATTAAAGAGGCTCCCCTCAAAGGGTGCTGACAGTCTGTTGGAAAGTACTATCTGGAAGATATCCCCCTCCCTTATGTGACCCTTGGCCTCTTCTACCATCTCGCAATAGCTCTTCTCATCAAAAAGAGGTGTCACAGGACCTGTCAGTCTCCCAGGCTTGTCCTCTGCCCTTACTCCGTGCTGCAACAGGTCTGCAAGCTGCCTCAGCTCCAGCACTGCCCTGTTGTACTCCTGCTCATAATCATCCAGGCGGATATTCACCATGAGGATGATCTTCTGCTTCACAGAGTCAAAGGCTATCACCTTGTCAAAGAGCATCAGGTCCACATCCTTGAAGTCCTCGCTATCTTCCACATCACACCTGATGGTGGGCTCTGAGTAGGTCACATAGTCGTAGGAAAAATATCCCACCAGGCCACCTGTAAATGTGGGCAGATAGCTAAAACTGGGACTCTTGTATTCAGACAGGATCTGCCTGAGGTATGCAGAAGGATCATCTGTTTCAAATGTGAGGTTACCGGCCTTCATATGTCCGTCCCTGCAGGTAATCTCCATCTTGGGGTCATAACCCATAAAGGTGTATCTGCCCCATTTCTCATTGGCTGCTGCCGACTCCAGCATGTAGCAGTGGCTGGACACATTCTTAAGTATCCTCATGGTCTCAATGGGGGTAATGCAGTCTGATAGGATCTCGCAGCTGACAGGGAGTACGTTGTACTGACCCAGGTCTGCGTAACGCTTTATCTCCTCTTTCTCAGGTCTGATGATCATGGATGTCCTCCTTTTTCCTAATTTTACCTAGGGTCGTGAATCAGCAATTCTCTGCATGCAAGCATGCAGAATTGCTGATTACGACGCCTATATCAATAAAAAAACGTCCTTGGCAGATACGTGTAGTATCTGTCAAGGACGAATAATATTTTATCCGCGGTGCCACCTTGATTTCACGCCATGACGCGTGCTCTTAGCAGGATACCTGCATATCCCCGGCATTTATACGTCTGCCTGCAACGTCGCAGAATACTCTGTGGATAGCCACATTTGACTGCGCCCTCAGCGGTCCATTTGACAAGTAGTATCATACCCGATTCTCAGCACCACGGGTTCTCTGTAAAGGCTTTCCTGCCGTTATCTCCGCTTCAACGGTTTAAAGGATTAAATTAAAACTATAATAACAATCCTGGTTTCCCTTGTCAATAGATATTTTTATCCGATATTTAGATTGGACAGCTTGTAGCTATTATTCAAGCATAATCTAATAGTTATGTGATAACATGTGTGTAATCGCTTGCTTAGGAGTATCCGATCATGATAATGAACCTTAAACGTACCAAGATTGTAGCCATCGCCATGGCGATATGCTTTCTGTTAATACATATATTTTTTCTGATAACCTTCAAACAATCCGGCATATATCCAATGGTATGCTTCAATTATTTCAGCATCCCATTTTATATAGTCATATGCTTTGTAGCTTATACCGGTTACCTGCAGCTATATACCTGCCTGGTCTACGTGGAGGTAGTCTTACACGCCTGTCTGGCAGTAATATGTACGGGCTGGGGAAGCGGCTTTCAGACCATCATAATAGGCATCAACATCCTGGCCTTCTACAGTGAATACCTGGGTCGTATGCTCAGGCTCAGATATGCAAGGATGCTGCCCTTTGGCATATTTGGAATGTTTTTGTATCTGTTCTCCTATGTTTATGTTTATTACAATCCGCCAAAATACTCTATTCCTCCTGAGTATGAATTTTGGATGAATATCATACTGGGGGCTATTGTATTTGCGATCACCCTTTTTATGCTGGAGTTCTTTGTACTGATCGTATATAAATCCAATGACAAGCTGGAGCATCAGATGTCCCATGATAAGCTAACTGAGCTCCCAAACCGCTACTACATGTCATCTTATTTAAATCAGATCCGGGAGCGAGGACAGCTAGGGGACTACTGGATCGCCATTGCTGATATAGACAATTTCAAGAGGATCAATGACAGCTACGGACACAACTGCGGGGATTATGTGTTAAAGACTGTGGCCAATATTTTGGCCGGGGATAAGAAAGTACTATGCTGCAGATGGGGCGGCGAGGAATTCATCTTCATCAGTAAGATCGAAGGCTCAGGAGAAAATGCAAGGCAATACCTGGACAGCTTAAGGAGAGCCGTAGAAAGCTATCTTTTTGTATACAGGGATGTATGCCGACATGATCAGAAGTGCACGGATGCACTTCTATGTCGTGAATATAACAATACCAGCTTCAAGGTGACCGTGACCATTGGTATGTCACTATTTGAGCAGGGCATGGATATAGATTCCTGGATCAGTTCTGCAGATGCCAAACTATATAAGGGCAAGCAAAGCGGCAAGAACCAGGTGGTCATGAACTAAGTAAACTGAATATGTTTAGAAAAAGGTCATAAGAGCAAATCGCTCTTATGACCTTTTACAAAAACCGCTTATCTTACAAATCTAAACCAGTTGAAGTTGTAGAGGTATCCCTCTCCTTCAAATACCAGGTATACCGTGTGCACTCCAGTAGCCTCTGCAGTCAGCTCGCAGGAGAAATCCTGCCAGTTGCCCCAGCCGCCTGTAGGAGGAACAGAGCATACTCCGATGAGCTGCTCATCTGCGATCTCATCCAGGTATATCTTGATATCTCCACCATTTCCATCAGATGCTGCTCTGAACTGTGCAGACAGTGCCGACTCATCACCAAAGTCTACAGCTGTATACTTTGCAAAGCCGTAAGTATTGATACCTGCAAGGTGGATGCCGCCGCCTTCGTCGCCGCAGGCTTCCAGTCCTACTCCGCCGCTCTCTGCAAAGCTCTCAGCCTCGATTTTGTTATAAGCGTCTACTGTTTTCTCTTCTTCCTCTTCCTGACCGCCTTCGTTTTCTCCTGTGGAGAACTCAAACCAGTCTATGTTGAAGAGATAATCATCACCTCTGAATACCAGATAGATGTTATGAAGACCTGTCAGCTCACCTGTAAGTTCGCAGCCAAATTCTCTGTATGCCGCCCAGTCGCCTGTAAGTGTAACTGTGCATGTTCCAAGAAGTATGCTCTCATCTCCCTCAAGGGCATCAGCACGTACTTCTATAGTACCGCCTTCAAGAGGTGTAGCTGCTCTTACCAGGAAGCTCCTCGGACTAACATCGCCAAAATCAAGGTTCTTGTATGCAGCATATCCATACTTGTAGATTCCGTTTAATTCATGATCATTGGAACCGCAATTGCCGCCCTTTTCATCATAGGTCTCAGCTTCGATCCTCTCATAAGCAGGCATGCCCTTTGTCAGTACTCTGGAAGTGGTATTGCTGTTGTAGCTGCCTACATAATCGCCGTAGCCTGTTACGATGAGCTGAATAGTCTTCTTGACATCAGAAGGAGCTACCCTGTAGCTGCTATCACAGCTCCTAAGCTCTCCGCCTACATACCACTCATAATTTACAGTAGCGTCCTCAGGACTGATCTCTGCTGTAAGGAGGTCTCCTGCGGTAATGCTCTCAGTAGTCAGTCTGACTTCATCGATCAGGTTCTTGTCCTGTTCACAGAATTCAAACCAGTCAAGATTAAACAGTGCGCCATTACCCACAAATACAAGGCACAGATCGTGGCTGCCGGTGATAGGCTCTGTGATATCTGCCTTAAATGTGCGATACTGCATCCAGTCACCTGTTGAAGCGATTTCGCAGCTTGCAAGAAGATCACCGTCTACGCCGCCGTCTCTGATCTCTACTCTGCCGCCGTCCCATGCAGATGCTCTGATCAGTACAGCCGCCGGTCCTACGTCACCAAATTCCACATCCTCATAGAATGTGTAATAGCCGTTTGAAATACCTGCAAGCGATACACCGCCGATATCATTGCCTTCTGTTCCTACGCCGGAATGCTTCTCACTAAAGCTCTCCATCTCTATGCGATCATAAGCAGATACTGTGCCGTCATCGCCATAGTCCGGGATCTCCAGAGCTTCATCGGTAAAGGAGATATTGTCAAGCTCAAAGAGGAATCTGCCTTCTCCTCTGTATACCAGACACAGATCATGTACTCCATTTGTAGGAGCGATCTCGCAGATAAATTCCTGAGTATTGTTAAAGCTTCCTGTACCTGTAACAGTTGCTGTACCAATAAGGTCTCCATCAGGTCCGTCGAGACGGATTTCTACCTTGCCTCCTGCCATTGCAGAAGAAGCTATGAGTCTTGCTCTGATCACGTCTGCAGATCCGAAGTCAACATTCTTATAGAGTGTATAATAGCCTTCTCTGATACCGCCTACTCTGCTGCCATCCTGAGAAAGTGTGATTCCGCGGCAGTCATTAAAGTCCTCTGCCTCTAAACCGCCACGAACATCTTTTACCAGATCGCCTGCAGGCAGTACGTTCTGAAGTACTGCAACAGCAGTGGATGCTCCAAAAGCATAATAGCGCTTCTCTTCAGCCTTATCGCCCCATCTGGTCCAGATGATGCCCTCAGAGTTGCGATTGCTGTATGCTACTGCTGCATTCATGCGCAGCCATTCCATTACCAGAGGCTCATTATTTTCTACTGCATAGAGATAGAACCACCTGGTCAGGATGCCCTTAAAGCCCTGAGCATCATCCTTATCTCCGGAACCGCCTTCGTCGTTCATCACGCCGCCGTGATACTTATCATAAATGGTATAGTTCACAGTCTTACGGGCATATCCAAGATACTTGGCAGAAAGCTCAGGATCCAATTCCTCAAAATGCTTTGCAAGGAGTGTTGCAGCACCTACAAAAGTCCCCTGATTATAAGTAAAGAGCCAATCTGTCCTCTTGCCTGTGATATCTACGTTATCATAGATGCAGCCAATTTCAGGATCGTAAAGCTTATCTACTACCCAGTCAAGCATAGCCATTGCCTTGTCATAATAGCTGTCATCACCGGTTGCTTCTGCCAGCAGGCAGGCAGCAATAGCAGCGGGGCAGTTGATGCAGGCATTCTTGCACTGCTTGTCTGTCTTCCACCATACACCGCCATCCAGGTCATCACTCCAGCCGCGGCCATATACAGTCTGGAAGTTCTGCACAGCCTCATCCAGATATACCTGATCGCCTGTTGCTTCATAAGCTCTTGCGCAGGCAATGGTCATCCACATAATGTCATCATTGTAATCATTGGATGCCCAGTCTGTGCCAAAGGTAGCTGTAAATCCGCGATATACTTCATCGATCATATTGCGATATACGGAAAGTCCGGTGTGAACATAGGCATCGATTACGATCTCATATTCCTCTGCAAAATCCCAGAAGTAGCCATCTGAATATTTACCGGCGCCGTCTTTTACAGTGTAGTATTTGTTATTGAAGCTGGTAAATGCATCCCTGGCCATCTGATCAAAGTCAAGATCAGAATAAGGATTTAAAACAACGGTCTTTGGAGCGCTTTCTACCTCTCCCGAATATGAACCATAACCTGTTGCCTTGACTACGATATCTTTGCCCAAGTCTTCCATAGTAGGACGATAGGTCTGCTGGTTTCCTACTGACTTGCCATCAACATACCAGGTAAAAATTACCTTTGCTTCCTCAGGCATAGCCTGTGCCTCTAACAGCTCACCGGTCAGAGGTTCTGAGAATGATACATCTGTCACCTTATCTTCACCTTCCCTATAGAGTTCAAACCAGTTGAGATTAAAAAGCCAGCTACTGCCTCTATATACCAGATAAAGATCATGCTTGCCTGTCAGCTCCTCGGACAGTACACAGCCAAAGGAGTCATAATTGCTCCAGTCACCTGTAGATGTAACCTGGCATGTGGCAAGGAGAATACTATCTTCTCCTTCAAGAGCATCTGCACGCAGTTCAATAGTGCCGCCCTGCCCCCATGCACCTGCACGGAATACAGCAGACTTGAAAGGAACGCTGTCAAAGTCCACATCGGCGTACATGGTATAGCCATAGTTTTCAATGCCGCATAATTCCTGACCGTCATCCTCTGCACAGTCCTGAACCTTAACACCCTCTCCCTCGGTATAATCCTCCATTTCGATCCTGATCACACCGGGAAGGTCGGGATTATCAGGATTGTCCGGGTTATCAGGATTATCGGGGTCATCCGGGTTGTCCGGATTGTCAGGATTATCGGGATTGTCGGGATTATCCGGGTTGTCCGGATTATCCGGATTATCGGGATTGTCCGGGTTATCAGGATCGTCGGGAAGATCCGGATTGTCCGGTTCGTCGGGCTCATCCGGGATCACTACCGGAGGCTTGCAGCCCCCACCCGGGTTCAGCGCACCACAGCCTGTCATCGTCAGCGATGCTACGCATAACAGAGACATCCATTTTGTTAACTTTCTTTTCATGTTGATTTCCCCCAGAATTGAATAGTATTGGTTAATACCTTCTGAAAAAATAGTACCCCTAGCGAAATGATATATCATTTAATACATCATAACTATTGATATATCATTTTGTCAACAAGCAGATGTGATTTTTCACATAAGTATATTTAGAGTCACTGGGGACGTAACAAAATGCCTCATTTTTGCTAAAATGACTCATTTTCTTTCGTCCCCGGTGTCTCGTAATTGACAGCCCCGGCAAAAGAGTTTATAAAGGAAACTGGCATAAAAATACATATATTTAGGGGGAAATAATGGAAACAACTATCATTCTGCTAAACCGCGTCATCATCATGTTCCTGCTGGGGGCAGTAGGCTATATCGCTTATAAGAGAGGAAAGATCACTGATGAAGGCAGCAAAAACATTGGTAATATACTGATATTCATATCTCTGCCGTCAGTCATCATAAACGGCTTCATCACAGAGAGAACACCGGATAAGATAAAGGACCTGGCGATCAGTGCACTGCTGGCAGCAGTGATCCTTCTTATATCGATAGTAGTATCAAGACTGGTATTCAGAAAGGATGCTATTGCTTCCTTTGCAGGAGCCTTTTCCAACCCGGGCTTCTTTGGTATCCCAATCATCGCAGCGCTGATATCCTCAGCAGCATCCTTTTACGTAGCTTCATTTATAGCATTCCTGAATCTCCTTCAATGGTCATATGGCGTATCAATACTTACAGGCCAAAAGACTGGACTCAAATTAAAGAAAATAGTCACAGCACCCTTTATGATCGCTATATTCATAGGCCTTGTCATCTTCTTCTCAGGTATCACACCTCCGGAGATCATCACCAGTACCCTGGGCTTCTGCGCAGGACTCAATACCCCTCTTGCCATGTTTGCAGTAGGTGTATACCTGGCTCAGTGCAACCTGGGAAAGATGATCAAAAAGAAAGAGCTCTACCTGGTATCTGCAGTCAGGCTCGTCCTGGTGCCCCTCATCAGCCTGCTGATGCTCTCTCTTCTGCCCGGCGTCAACGACGACCTGAGATATGCACTGCTCATATGCTCAGCATGTCCTGTAGGCTCCAATATCGCTGTCTACGCTCAGCTCCATAACAAGGACTACACTTATGCAGTAGAGACAGTAACAGCTTCTACCCTGCTGTGCATCATCACCATTCCGCTCATAGTCAGACTGGCTGGAATCCTGTGGATGTAATAGCATTAAAAAAGCCCTCCCGCAGCGCCGGTAGATGTTAAATTCACTACCGTAGCTACAGGAGGGCTTTTATATTTTCATTCTATACTGCAACAATCAAAAAGCTTTTACACTCTGTTTTATACTCTTATAGTTCAAAATCCAGACAGCTTCTGATGGCTGTATAAGGTCTCACCTTGGAGTCAGCCACAGCCACGTGCTCAGGATGTGTGGCATAACGATTATCTTCCTCCCAACTCTTTGGCACGACTCAGGGCATCGTCGATATGAGGACAGAAGTTGTCCCTGCCGATCATCTGATCAAAGCCCGCCTTTGCAAAGGCCTGCATAGGCTGTTCATTTACATGAGAAAGGATGATAGTGATATTTCTCTTCCTGCAATCCTCATAGAGCTGCTCCAGGCTGTGGAGAGCTGTAGCATCAATGGCATTTACGCTTCTCATCCTGATTACCAGGAATCTGGTATCTTCTTTAAAGGTTATCTCCAGTATCTTGCCTGCTGCCGCAAAGAACATAGGGCCTGAGATCTCATATACTACAGTATAGTCAGGGATGACTCTGAGGCTGATACTGTCAGGATCATTCTCATCATCTATCTCCTTCCAGCCCTCTACCTGAGTCACTTCGCTCATCTTCTTCATGAAGAGGATAGCTGCCAGTATGATGCCCACTTCAATAGCTACTACCAGGTCAAAGACTACGGTAAGGATAAAGGTGACCATCAGAACCAGGATATCCTCTGCAGGTGATGACTTCACCAGCTTCACAAAGCCTCTCCAGCCGCTCATGTTGTATGCAACCTGGAACAGGATAGCAGCTATGCAGGGCATGGGGATGAGCTTTGCAAGGGGCATAAGGAATACTACCACAAGGAGCAGTGTCACAGAGTGGACCATTCCAGATATGGGAGTACGACCGCCGTTTTTGATATTGGCTGCTGTCCTTGCAATAGCGCCTGTAGCAGGTATACCGCCAAAGCAGGCTGAACCGATGTTGGCGATACCCTGAGCTATAAGCTCCATATTGGAACGGTGCTTGGAAGCTATCATGGAATCTGCTACCACAGCTGAGAGCAGTGACTCGATGCCTGCCAGGAGAGCTATGGTCACAGCATTGGGTATCTGGCTTCTGAGCATATCTATAGACAGGATAGAAGCATTAACAGTAAATGTGGGAAGCCCGGCCTTGATATCCGTAAAAGCTCTGCCAATGGTATTAACATCAAGATTAAAGATCTTTACCACCGCAGCTGTAACAACTACTGCTATGAGAGATCCCGGTATCTTCTTAAAGAAGATGGGCCATATGATCAGTATGGCAAGAGCAAGGGCACCTATTCCTACCGCTGCAAAATTGATAGTAGAAATATTGGCAGCAAGTGCCTGCAGCTTCTCAAGGGTCTCTATAGGCTTCTCACCGTGCAAATAGCTGATACCTGTAAAGTCCTTGATCTGACCAATGAAAAGAGTCAGCGCGATACCGGCAGTGAAGCCTGTTGTAATGGTGTAGGGTATATATTTTAACAGGTTACCGAATCGGAAAAAGCCCATGAGTATCAGGATCAGGCCCGCAATGATGGTAGCTGCCATCAGACCCTCTGTACCATCCTTGGCCACAATCCCCGCTACTATAGTCGCAAATGCAGCAGTAGGCCCAGCTATCTGCACTCTGCTGCCTCCAAAGAAGGCGACAAGAAAGCCTGCTACTATAGCAGTATATATACCTGCTTCAGGGCCCACCCCTGATGCGATAGCAAGAGCGATCGACAGAGGCAGGGCTATGATCGCCACTATGATACCTGCCACCACGTCTTTGGCAAACTGTTCCTTGCTATAGGTCTTCATTACCGAAAAAAGCTTTGGTTTTAACTTATCCATCATGACTCCTTTATTTATAATACTTCACCTTCACATAGATATAGAATTGTCCATGCTTCCTGGCAAAGACAATTCTATATCATAGATTTTTATGGAAGATAATTCTCTATTAAGTATTCAACACGGCTCCTCGTCAGTTCTGCAGCCTTGCCGTTTCTGACCATGGGTTCTGCGCTTCCCCCTTCAAAGCCGGAAGCAGCTTCCTTTGCTGCAGACTCTTTTTCACTGATCCACTTCTTCTGCTCTGCAGTGAGGCTGGCCATGGTATCCTCATCCAGACTCATGCTAAGGAATCCCCATATCTTATTAAGTAGATCATCCCAGAGCTCATACTCTTCACTGGCCAGATCGTTAAGTGACTGCTGATCCAGCAGTGAATCTCCTGCCAGGGTATCATCAATCTCTTTCTGGCGCTTCAAAGCTTCATCATAAGCAGTATGGAGGCTGTCATAGGTCACATCGCCTGACTCATAGTCCTCTTCGGATACAGCCACATTGCTCAGATCCGGATCTCCGTTGTCATTCATGGTGCAGTCTATCAGCTTCACCTTGCGGTTAGAGAATCTGTCGTACTGATTGCCTTCAAAGCTGCACTTATTAAAGGATACTTCCGCATACTCGCCCAGATTTACGAAATAGAGAAAATCGTAGCCGGAATCTACATAGTTATTCTTGAATTCACAATCATTAAAATTGATCTCATATCCGGAATAGATCTCCAGCAGGGACATGTCCTTGCTGTCCCTGAATGTACAACGATCAAAATTAGCTGTATATAAGCCGTCAAAGCTAAGAAGTCCGTAAGTACATTCATATATATCACTGTCTGTAACGGTGAGATTCTCAATGCTATTACCTTCTATACCATAGGTACCACAGCCAAAGAGATTACACTTATCAATAGTGATACCATTGGAATACTCAAATCCCACAACGCTGCCCGAGCAGTAACCGGGCTCCACATTGTGTCCAATAGTAAGACCCCTCAAGGTAACATTTGTGGCAGAAGAGAAATACATTACAGGATCATAGGCTTCATCTGTATAGATAAATACTTCAGCACCCTCTTCTGCTTCAATGCAGCAATTAGACAAGCCCTGAATAGTATAGGTCCTGTAGGTATCCTCAAGCTCATCCCTGGTCTTTAAGAATTCGCTGTTTTCCTTACTCTGATCCAGGAGTGTAAAGTCGTAGGTACCGGCTTTTAATATGATCTTGGTATTATTATCAAGACTATTTACCAGGTCCTCTATGGTGCTGACAGTAACGGTCTTGAAATAGCGCAGGCCCTCCCTGTCCTTTAATCTCTCAGAACCTTTTCTCAGATAGTAGTCTGTATTATAGTAGTAAAAATAGTCCTCTGTCCCCTTCTCGCCTTCTTTGTTTTCGAATACAGAAACAAGAGTATCACCATCTATGAGAGTGAATCTCCTGCTGGTATAGTCGTCATTAAAGGGATTATCAAACTCCATATACCAGTCCTTGTTATCACAAAAGTCAGCAGCAGGGGCCTGGTTCAGGAGCATCTTGGCGCCGTAGAAACGGTCATTGGTCTCGTACTCAGAGTACTTGTAATCTGCCAGGTAGTCATCCCCATCCTTGCTGATATGGATCTCTGATTCTGTTCCGTAGGGATCATCAGCCATATAGCAGCTGTCATAGGACTCCCCTTCCGTTCCATATTCGGAATGGTGCAGGGTGTATACATATTCCCATTCACCAACTGCATTGTCAGGAGAAGTATCAGATACTGCAGCTTCTGATGCAGATTCCGAGCTGTCAGATGCTGTGCCATCTGCTGCTTCCTGATCAGCGTCTGAACTGTCGGCAGACTGATCTGCAGCATCTTCTGCCTTAGAGGCTTCCTGGTCAGATGCAGCATCTTTGTTATTTGCAGCAGTGCCCGAACAGGCGGACAATGTGGATACACTTAGAGAGGCGATAAGCATGCTTGCAAGCAGTTTTCTTACTGTGGTATTTTTCATGTTCCCTCCATAATGTGTGTTATCAATTCGGAAATCGTCATTTGCTTTGCAAATGCCTTTTTTCCTCATATTTGTTAGGGTCATCAATCATCAATTCTCTGCATGCGAGCATGCAGAATTGATGATTGTGACTCAGTAAAACATTACGTGATATACGAATTGCTCCGCTGTTTCACAGCTCTCGCAATTCTACAAATATTCGGAAATCGTCATTTGCTTTGCAAATGCCTTTTTTCCTCATATTTGTTAGGGTCATCAATCATCAATTCTCTGCATGCGAGCATGCAGAATTGATGATTGTGACTCCTATATCACTTAGTATACCACTTATTCTTTTGATTTACTTTCCTGCTCTTTTTCCAGTTCCTTTTGGAAGTCGGTGATGATAGCCCTGCTGCCTGCGGTATAGCAATTGGCGCCAAGATTATCTATTACATGAGTGATACCGGGATTACCTGTGATCATGACAGCGCATACATTTCTCAGGTCCATACCGGCCACCTTGGGTGCTTCCATGACGCAGACCTCCTGTACCTTGGCATCTCTGTTGTAGGAATAGATGCCGATACCGATAGCTGTATGTCTCTCCACTTCACCATCTACATAATAGGAAGCATAGCCGTCCAGAGCTCCGTCATGGCTCCTCCACTCATTCTGGCTGGGTACATCATAGGGGAGCTCACTCTGATAGAATACTGTCAGTCCATCCTCACCGTTCCACACGGTCTGGTACTCTCTGAAATGCTCTACCATCAGTGCATAGAACTTCACTCTGTCGCCGTTTATGATGATACCGTTGGCTGCTGTATTCATATCCCAGGCTACGCCGCTGCCGTGATCTGCACGCCATACCCAGAAGTTGTCACCAAGGACATCATTACTGTTGATGATCACACAGTTATCCACAGATGTTGCCTTATTGCTCACACCGCCCACTCTAAAAAAGAGGTCGCTCAATACCACGGGATCAGCTGAATAGTCATTATCATTATGCTCACTACCTACTCTCAGGAGGGTCTCGCTCTTTTCTTCCCATGCATCAAATAGAAGTCCGGCGATCCTCACGCCGTCCACATCTCCCACTTCCATGCAGACATTGCCCTTCATAGGACGAAGAGATGCCAGACCGCTGCCCAGGATGATAGTATCCTCTCTGTCTACTACGATAGCCTCGTCCAGCTCATATATACCGGGAGTAAAGAATATATTCTTACCCGATATGAGTGCTTCATTAATGGAAGCAGCTGTATCCATCTCCGGATGAGCTATATAGAAATCACTAAGAGGCAGGCTCTTACCCTTTACACCATCCAGCCAGGATACGCCTTTGGTATCGGTCATCACATCGGGTACCATGACCTTGTACTTTCCATCTTCCAGATACAGATAGGGCTTCTCTGCTTCTACAGTCACATTGCCTGCGTCTGTATAGGCTTTGGAAGGCCATGTCTCTGTAGGAGCCTTGCCATCTGCAATACCTGCAAATACAATATTCCAGTTATCACCTGTCCACATCTTCCAGTCACAGTTTCTGGACAGCCACTGCTGCTGACTGCCGGAATCAGCGATACCGTCTATCACTGAATCTGCCAGGAAGCCGCCGCTGGCCCAGCCGTAATTGTCATGAAGTGCCAGATTGCCATTAATCTGCATCCTGCGCATAAATGTAGCCTGGGATACAGCCCACATAACATCATCATTTACTGTGAGATTGGATACACCTCTCCAGAAGTTGCAGGTAGCATTGTGATTGCCATCATCACCCAGCCACTCAGCCCTGCAGTTAAAATGGGGAAGCACAGTATCTGTAGGAAGCAGCCCCAGTCCCATTACATCCATGTAGAAGCCCATCTCCATATCTATGGCTTCATCATATTCGCCGGGCTTGAACATGACTGCAAACCTCTTGTCCTCAAACTGCGCCATCTGCTGCCTGTAGAAGAGCTGTTTAAGCTCTGTATTGACTTCCTCAGGATCATCCTGGGGAGAATATATATATGTGTTGTCTCCAAAAAGAGTATTTTCATAGGAAGCTGCAGACGACAGGTCGCTGACAGCCTTACCTCCGCATGCCCTTACCTTATAGTAGTCATACAGGTCCGTCTCCTTGCTATCGATCAGATATGAGGATTCTCCATCTGTGGTCTGACCCACTATCTCAAAATCATCAGACAGTCTGCTGCTGCCCTTATAGATCACGTAGCTGCCTGCGCCTTCTACGCTGTCCCAGGTCAGCTCCTGTCCATTATCTGTCATCTCTACTCTGACGCCGGATGGGGTATCCAGAGACACCTCCATCTTACTGATGCTCTCATCAGTGTACTTCACCTTGCCACACGCCGTCATAATCCCTGCTGTCACTATCAGGCTCATAATAGCTATGATCTCCTTTTTCATTCTTTCCTCCGGGTAATCCATATTATTTGCACTGCAACATTATTTCTTCCTTCGTATAAAGTGCCGTTACATTATAAACCATCTTGTCCATATGCTCTATTATTTAATTGCATAAAAAAATGACACTTATACCGTCATCTTAATAGAGAACAAAATAATAGCGACAAGCCATCAGACAGACTTGCCGCTCTATCTATAATTCTCTTTTAAAACAAACTTAGCTGTTCATATTCACAGCTTCTCTTTAGTTCAGGCATTGGTTCTCTTATCATATCCAGAGCAGATGAATGATCATAAAGATATTCCCTGACATTCTTTTTATCAATCATAACAGGCATCCTGTCATGAACAGGGAGCATAGATGAATTAGCTGCAGTAGTGATTATCACAAAGCTATCTCTGTTATCGCTTAGATCATAAAAGCCTGCCAGATAAATAGGTTTATCATTGATCTCTGTAAATGTATACTTCGTCTTGTCCCTATTCCATTCATAGAAAGCTGCTGCGGGAAGGATGC
This sequence comes from Butyrivibrio sp. MC2013, assembly GCF_000424585.1. Taxonomy (GTDB): domain Bacteria; phylum Bacillota; class Clostridia; order Lachnospirales; family Lachnospiraceae; genus Butyrivibrio. The sequence continues at coordinate 10,874 of NZ_AUKE01000014.1, read as the reverse complement.
ATCTTCTATGCTCCATACTCTGGGAAAAAGAGGCCTTTTGGGTTATTGTCTCAGCTCTTGCATTTATGATCAGCTTTTGATCAGCATTTTTGATTCCCCAAAACATCCATTCTAAAGCCAGGTCATCCTTTGAGCTGCCTTTTATAAAGGACAAGGCATCCATACCGGGGCAGATATCACCCTTGGCCGCCCTGATAAAGGCCCGGGGAAGCATCAGCTCCTTTTCTATCTCATATGATGTTTTTTCGCGATATGTAAATCTTCCGCACATCTTCTACCTGCTTTTTATCTTCAGACTTTTCAAATATGCCTTTTGCTCCGGAGTGATCCTGTAGCTCTCAACAGACTTCTGGATAGCCTTGTTGTGAGTCCAAATGTCCAGACGGCGCTCTTCTATATAGGGCACAATCTCATCATATCGCTTAGCCAGCGCCGTAGCAAAATACCACGCGATCATCATATTGATATAGTATTCATCTGATCTCAGCGCAGCTACCATCTCAGGATAGCAGGGATCATAATCATCTTCAAGGAAATGCTGCATGAGCATCCCTATGGCAAATCGCACAGTATATGTATCCTCTGACGATATCCATTCTCTGATCCTCGTCAAAAGAGCATCCTTGTGCTTTCGAAATACAGCAGGCGATAGCTGGTCACAGGTCGCCCAGTTATCCACATAGGGAAGAAATCTGTCAACTTCCATAAGGCAGATATCCATATCTTTGATCCTTGAAATGATAAATGCATGAAGCTGATTCTCATCAAAATATTGATGAGGAAGATCAGACAAGAAATCTTTTATATCATCTCTCTTTGACAGCTCTGCTGCATATTTTCTAAGGTCAGGTGTTCTGACACCTATCACTCTATCCGGATCAACAGTAGGTATCAGACCCTTTTGAAAGTCCCTGTATTTGATATCCTGCAGGCTATATAATCTGTCCAGTATCTCATCTTTTATCATGAATACTCCTATTTCAAAGTATCTGCGATATACTTCGTATACTCATGATCCGGCGTATCTTCCGTGATCTCCCAGATCAAGACTCCTGCCAGATCATATTTCTCTATCAGAGCAAACTTGCCATCGATGGCGTCGGTGCATTCATAGGATACGTACCAGCAATAATACTCGGAATCCGGATCATCATTCCAAAGATATGCGCCTCCTGCCTGCTCATTGTAGCCCCTGTGCCATCCGGCTTCTTCATCTTCTACCAGTTCTGATTCAAACTCTTTGACCTGAGGCACAGTGAGGAAATCCTTGCTGATCCCGTTTGGTACTACAATCTCTGCACCTACAGGGTTTTTAGTAGCCTCTGCAAGCTTAAAGCCGGTGCCGTAGTAGGGGATACCAATATTGAGCTTGGTCTTGTCAACTCCGTTTATAATAAAGTATGCCATAGCACCCTTGGTACCTGCTACTCCAGATGCATGACCGGGCTGCTTATCCCAGTCACCTGCCATGTCATATGTCATGATATTGACGTAGTCCAGATATTCACCTGCGCTCTTCCAATCCTGATTGGGAAGAGTCCAGCCTGTAGATGATGATGCACAGGCTGTCAGGAGCTTTTCGCCTGCTCCAAATGCATTATCCAGTCCCTCTTTCAGATCTCTAAGGAGATATGGAAAATTAAACCTGTCCTCCAAAGCTGTGCCAAATATGGGACAGCCCTGCTCGGACTCATCTTCCGGCAGTCGCTCACCATCATTACTTCCCGAAGGATACTCCCAATCTATATCTATACCTGATATCCAGTCATTATCCTTTAAGAGTTCTACGCATGCATCCACGAAGCTCTTCCTGCCCTCTTCTGTATAAGCCATCTCGCTAAAGAAGCCGCATCTGGACCAGCCGCCTATTGATATCAGAATCTTCACGTCAGGGTATTGCTCATGATATTCCTTGTAAGCCTCAAATATCTCTTCATCTGCATCCGGCAGCGTTGACCTTACAGTCCACTTAGTCCTGGCCTCCAGCCCTGCATCACGCCTATCCCATGATGACTCCGTCTCATCTCCTGCAGGTGCCACTTCCCAGAAAGCATGATTGATCATAGTCACACAATCCCAGGGTATATCCTCCACATTGCCCCCGGGCTGTCCCAGCTTCCAGTTGGGAAAATACACTATGATCTCCTTGCCATGAAGATCTGCAGTCTCATCAGCTTCGTCTTCCGGCTCTTCTGTTTCTTCTGTCTCTTCCTGATCTGGCGCAGCATCGTTGGAGACAAGATCGTCCGCAGAGTCTGTGGTATCCGCTTCTGCCTCTTCACCGGTAGCATCCAAATCTGCATCTTCAGCAGATACAGTTTCTTCCGATGTATCGCTTATCCCCTGAGCAGAGCCCTCTTCATCAATACCTGACGCTCCAGACCCGCAAGCTGTAGATAAAATGATCATTGTAGTTAGTAGCGTTATCAGCTTCTTTTTCATAAATAAAATCCTTTCGGTTGTCGTAGGCGGAAACCCACTTGCTTTAGCAGGTGGGAGGAGCCTTGTAAATTGTTAACCCACACCTTTAGTAGTATAATATTCTTATAGAGAAAACCGTTAGGCAAATGTATCTGTGAGGTTACATATCGACCAAAGGCACTCTTTTTGAACATTGGCAAGTATATATGAGGTTGCTGTCAAATGTCCTGCGACAGCGTAAAATATACTCAGGCATTACCGACTGTACGGCATGGGAAGTTTAGTACCTGATACAGTTGTATAAGAGCATATCTCTTATACAAAGGGTGTTGTCAATCACCCTGTTAATGCGACACCACGGAAGTTACACCGTATCAAAGGTAGGAGCTTTTAGCGAACTACTGGGTAGTTGCAAGCCCATCGGTCTTTAGACCGTGGGTAATTGACAATATTAGTCCCCCCATTTTTCGACATAATATGCCAAGATAACTCTACTAACATTATAGGTTTCATATACTGATAATAATATTTTCGTATTTGGTCATTTGTGATATTTTTTGGCTTTATTAAAACTCCTTATTACTTCCAACATATCATCCTCAAGTCTCTCCATTGTCTTTTGTACCATCACCACAGGTACTCCGTAAAAAGCTTCCGCCATAGCTCCGGCAATACATGTCAGCGTATCGCAGTCTCCGCCTAGAGAAACTGCAGTCCTTATCACATCTTCAAAATCATCACCTTCAAGAAAAGCTGTGATCGCTTCAGGTACAGTTTTCTGGCAGGACTCATCATGATAATAAAATGGTCTGATCTCGTCACAATTGCGGCTAAGATCATAATTAAATTCGTCAACCACATACTGCTTGATCTCTTCCTTAGTCGCCCCATTCCTGGCCATAAAGATGACTGATGCTACTGCCTCAGCTCCTTTGATCCCTTCCGGATGATTGTGAGTAACTTCAGCGGTCCATCTGGCTACTTCCCTTGTCTTTTCAGGAGATTCGTACAACCAACCTACCGGTGATACCCTCATGGCTGAGCCATTGCCGTAGCTTCCATAGGGCATTGGCCTATTACTTACAAGCCAGTGAATGAATCTTGCACCATATCCGGCGTCGAGATAACGTCTGCCCCAAGCCTGCATCTTATTTACCACCGACTCTTTTAACTCTGTCTCCTGGGCTTCAAGGCCTGCAGTCATTATTCCATCTGCGATCGCAATAGTCATAACAGTATCATCCGTAAAATGAACGCTGCTGTTCCACATCTCAAAATCCTTGCTCTTATCTCCCTGGTCAAATTCGTAGGGTGCTCCAACCATATCTCCAAGAATCGCTCCGTACATATAAATTCTCCTCTCTACTCATATTGCTGTTTATAACAGTATTTCCTGTCCACGAGATAAGAATACATAATCTAAAAGGAGAAGTGGTCGCTTGGCATGCGACTTTGAAAAAAATAATCCTGGTCAAGAAATATAAAACTGAGGCTGTTATTCAAAAACATTCACAGTACTTCCGTATCGTCTGAATTACCGAGGATAAATATGTCTCTCCGAAAAGATTCAGATGACTACTGTTCACTCTTCCCAAAAACTACAGTTATATTTTGGTCATCCTTACGGGTGGAATAAAAACGTTTTTAATATATCATAATTATTATGTTACATATTTTCCATCGGCATCTCTTAGACTTGCCGCACATATCTGTAACAATCAAAAGGAGTATGAGCTTATGGATCATAGAGACATTTTCAGCCTGGAAGGCAAGGTTGCTCTGGTAACGGGAGCTGCCTACGGCATAGGTTATGCCATAGCAAAGGCTCTGGCAGGCGCCGGGGCCAGTATCGCATTTAACTGCAGGAGCAGTGAGCATCTAAGGGAAGCGCTCGCGGCATATGAGGCCGATGGCATATCTGCCAAAGGATATATATGCGATGTGACCAGTGAAGAGCAGGTAGCAGGCATGATAGCTGATATCAAGACAGAGCTGGGCAGCATAGATATACTGGTCAACAATGCAGGCATTATAAAGCGCATCCCCATGACAGAGATGAGCGCCGCAGATTTTCGCCAGGTAGTAGACATAGATCTGACGGCTACCTTTATAGTATCCAAAGCGGTGATCCCCAACATGATAGAAAAGGGCCATGGCAAGATCATCAATATCTGTTCCATGATGAGCGAGCTGGGCAGAGAGACTGTATCAGCCTATGCTGCTGCCAAGGGCGGTCTGAAGATGCTGACCAAAAACATAGCTTCGGAATATGGCAAATACAATATCCAGTGCAACGGCATAGGTCCCGGATATATAGCAACTCCTCAGACAGCTCCCCTTAGAGAGACACAGCCTGATGGGAGTCGCCATCCCTTTGACAGCTTCATCATATCCAAGACGCCTGCAGAGCGCTGGGGCACTCCCGAGGATCTGATGGGACCAGCTGTATTCCTGGCATCAGAGGCATCTGATTTTGTAAATGGACACATCTTATATGTAGACGGCGGGATACTCTCCTATATAGGAAGACAGCCATAACACGCCTCACTTTTAAGTCAGATAGAAATATCGCAGCTTTTAAAATCACTAAATATCTACGGAGGAAGATAATGAAAATAGCACTTATAAATGAAAACAGTCAGGCAGCCAAAAATACTATCATTGAAGCTGCCCTTCGTAAAGTCGTAGAACCCATGGGACATACAGTAGTCAACTACGGTATGTACTCAGCAGAGGATGATGAGCAGCTGACCTATGTGCAGGTGGGTATACTAGCAGCAGTGCTCCTTAATTCCGGCGCTTGTGATTATGTGATCACAGGCTGCGGTACAGGTGAAGGCGCCATGCTGGCCTGCAACTCCTTTCCTGGAGTGATATGCGGACATGTAGAGGATCCCCTTGATGCCTATACCTTTGCCCAGATCAATGACGGCAATGCCATAGCCATTCCCTTTGCCAAAGGCTTTGGCTGGGGAGGGGACCTAAATCTGGAATATATATTTGAGAAGCTCTTCCTCGAAGAAAGCGGCCAGGGTTACCCAAGAGAGCGAGCAGTTCCCGAAAAGAGAAACAAGAAGATATTAGATGAACTAAAAAAGGTAACTTACCGGGACATCTGCAGCATCCTGAAGGAAGCAGACAGAGAGCTGGTAAAGGGAGCACTGAGCGGTAAGCATTTTGAAGAGCTCTTCTATGCTGACTGCAAGGATAGCGAGATCCTGGAGCTTGTAAAAGAGCTTCGCCAAGAAGTATAAGGGAATCTATTTATGGAAGAGAGATTATTGAGGGACATAAACGAAGAGACAAACTGGGCACTGGAAACAGCACAGAGAATATATGAAAAAGAAAAGGTCGTAGCTGTTCGCAACAGATCAAAGATCCCCTATACTGCCAAAGAAGGCGTATGGGATGATCATACAACTGATATCAACTGGTGGACCAACGGTTTCTGGGCAGGACAGCTCTGGTTACTATACAACGCCTTTGGCGATGAAAGCTTTAAGAAGATTGCCTGCGATATAGAAGACAAGCTGGACGCAGTCCTTATGGACTACATGGGAATGGATCATGACAGCGGCTTTAAGTGGCTGCTCACTTCTGTTGCTGATTTCAAAATGACAGGCAGCGCCAGGTCCAAAAACAGAGCTCTCCTTGCAGCATCAGATCTGGCAGGACGCCTCAATCCTGCAGGAGGCTTTATCAGAGCATGGGATGATGACGGAAGCGGAGAAAGGGCAGGATGGGCTATCATAGACTGTATGATGAATCTGCCACTACTCTACTGGGCAGGCGAAGTGACTAATGATCCCAGATTCGCCCAGATCGCTATCATACATGCAGATACTGCCAGCAGGGTATTTATCAGAGAGGACGGCTCAGTAGCACATATCGCCGTATTCGACCCTGCAAGCGGAGAATTCAAAGGGACTCTGGGAGGCCAGGGAATGGCTGAAGGCTCCTCCTGGACCAGAGGTCAGTCCTGGGCTCTGTACGGATTTAGCCTTAGCTACCGTCACAGCGGTAAAAAGGAATATCTTGAAACTGCTATAAAGGTTGCAGACCATATCATATCTCAGATAAACGATGACTATATCATCCCTGTGGACTTCTGTCAGGATGCGTCCTGCGAATACGAGGACTCCACAGCTGCTGCCATTATCGCCTGCGGACTCCTGGAGCTGGAGCAATATGCCGCAGGAAACAAAGCTGCCATCTATCACGAAACAGCTATATGCCTCCTGCATACCCTGGCAGACAAGCGCTGCAATTGGTCTCCGGAAGATGATGAGCTTTTGGAGAACTGCTCTGCTGCCTACCACGACAAAGAGCACAACTTCCCAATAATCTATGGCGATTACTATTTTACCGAAGCTGTGCTCATGCTCTGTAATAAAGATCTATTCCTTTGGTAAATAATTTGCTATGGCCGTCTTAGAAGCCCAGCTCTTCGCCTACCAATATCACAGATATCCTTCCTTCGTGCCTGGAGAATCTGGTTATCAGGAACTGACAGCAGATAGTATCAGGAGATTTGCAGTTCATGCAGGTACCGGTCTTGGAGCAGGGTGTAGACAGGCCAAATCTCTGGGCGTTAATGGGAGCAGCCACATTTCTGGCTCTCTTCATTGCGCCGTCCACATCATCGCAGATCTTATTCATTCCCACGATGAAGAGTACATGTTTGGGGCCCTGTGCAATTGCAGATACCCTGTTGGAGTTACCGTCTATATTGACAATGACACCATCCTGAGTCATGGCATTGGCACTTGAGAGAAAATAGTCCGCATCATATGCCATGAGCATTGCTGCCCTCTTATCCTCACATTCGTCTCTGTCTATGAACTTATAATCACCATTTTTAAGTGCTTCCACCAGTCCTATCTCATGTACGCTCATACCGCCGCCCATGGTCACACTGCTGCCTGCAGGAATCAGCTCCAGTGCTTTTTTCAGCGCCTCTTCTTTATTTTCCGCATAGTAGCCCTTCATGTTCCTGGATTCCAGGCCTTTGATAACAGTAGTTGCCAGCAGCTTGTTTCTCTTAATGATATTCTCGTTCATAGAAATCTCCTTCATATATTGAAATAATTGATACTTTAGCTTTTTTTCATTTTCTCTCTAAAAGGATCCCGGGTTACCAGAAATCTGGTGACAGCGCCAAATACGATCTTGCATACAGCTGCTATCATCAGGGATATCACTGCCATAGAAACAAATGACATCAGATTGGCAGGGACTCTCCCCATTAATTCTTCATCCCATTTTATCAGCTTCTTGGGTACTCTGTGAGATAGATATACATAGTAGGAGCAGGATGCTATATAGGCTACAGCACTGCGAATCCATATGGGCATTCTCCAGGCAGGTGCATTTCTCAGGATCATATACAGTCCTACTATATAGATAGTATATATAGGTGCCAGATCATGGGCATTGCTTGCAAGGTGCGCCCCGCCATAATAAGCCAGCAAAATATTCACTATCAGAGCCAGAGGAGTCGCTACAAGCCATAGCTTAGAGGATATACTGTCCCCTATCCTACTCTCGCAATAGCCCAGGATGTAATAAAATGGCCAGCCATAGAAGATAAACTGGGAATAGCCAAAACCATAGCCTGTGCCCTTTCCCAGGTATACTACAAGCACTGCCCATATCATGCAGATCATGACCAGGAGCCTCAACTCCATGTCAGATAGTGCCTGAAGCATACGGCCCAGAAAGGGAGCTACCAGCGTCAGGCCTACCAGATAAAATACAAACCATAGATACCCGCCCGACAGATCCTTGAGTATACCTCTAAAAGAAGCCTTTATCCACATGATATAGTCAAATGGCCCATCATCCAGGATGAAATCCACATAATATGACACAAAGGAAAATACAAAAAATGCAGGAAGGAGGGACGCAAACCTCCTCCAATAAAAAGACAATATATCCTTTGGTCCATCCAGCTTTTTGCTCAGGGCAAATCTGCCGCTTAGCATAAAGAAGAGACCGTTGCATGCAAACAAAATGGAATGCATCACCTCTGCGCCAAGGCTCTCTTCAGGGAATAAAGTGGGAGATGAGTGTACTCCCAGTACAAAAAACATTGCAACACACCTTATCAGATCATACTGCTCATAACGCTCATTCCCCTTCATCTTTACCCCCAGCAATTATTATTTAAATTGTATCCGAAATATCCACTTTGGATTTAGCTTTGACTTTAGCTTTTAGGCATCCCAGCCGGTTCTCTTATTATGCTTCTTATAGGCCTTGGCCCATTTTGATATTTCTTTTTTCTTAGCATAATTATAACTGTTTTCGCTGCCCAGATTCTTATAAAGCCTGAATCTTTCCTCGGATAGTTCACCATTTTCTATGGCAGCCTTGATAGCACAGCCGGGCTCGGTCTCATGCCTGCAGTTGCTAAACCTGCATCTGCTCTCCAATTCTATGATATCAGCAAAGGTATTGTCTATACCCTCTTCCATCCCTGCCATCCCCAGTTCTCTCATGCCGGGGGTGTCTATGATAGATACGCCGTTATCCAGCTCTATCAGCTGTCTGTGAGTGGTAGTATGCCTGCCCTTGGAATCATCCTCCCTGATAGCAGACGTCTTCATGATATCCTCTCCGCACAGGGCGTTGATCAGAGTAGACTTGCCTGCGCCGGAAGATCCCATGAGGCATATGGTGTTGCCGGGCGTCATATATGCCTGCAGCTCATCCATACCGGTCCCATATATAGCTGAAATGGCATGTACCTTTGCCTTATCAGATATGCTCTCTGCCTCCATGATATAAGTCCACACGTCGTCGCAAAGGTCAGACTTGGTCAGGATGATCACAGGTATGCTGCCTCCTGATATCACGGCGCTGACATACCTGGCTATCCTGTTGTAGCTGTAATCATCATTAAGTGATGTCACTATAAATACATAGTCCACATTGGCAGCCATGTATTGCATCACTCCGGTCTTTGACTGATCAGGCCTAAGGAGCAGGCCTTTCCTCTCACATACAGATAGTATCAGGGATTCACCTCTCCTATTATATCTGAATGTCACATAATCTCCCACTACAGGAAGGTCGCCGGCGTCGCAGTCATAGAAGCATCCTTTGAGCCTGGCAGGAATATCCTCCTCCCAAAAGCGTATGAGATAGCTCCCCTTCCTGACCTCTGATATCCTGCCCAGCTTCTCTTCATGGAGCCACTGGCATGAGAGCTTAAGAGGCCTGTAATAGGGAAAAGAAGCAGTAAACTCCCTCACCTTCTCCTCATCCTCACACTCTTCAAATACAGGTGCCTCATAAAAATATCCCTGTATATCTTCAAAGCCATCATTAAGGGGATATGCCATAAAGGCAGGTGACTGGCCAAAGCCCGGATGGATGATCCCGTAATGATCACAGGTCTTAAAGCCGTGCCTGGGATAATAATCCGGCTCTCCGCAGATGACTATCCCCTTGTAGCCCTCATCTCTTGCAAGGCCCAAAGTCTCCTCAAGGAGCATGGAGCCTATACCCATGGCAAAGCATGTAGGCTCCACCGCCAATGGTCCAAAGGTCAGGACTTCATGCTCACTCTCACCTACCACTCTGGCTCTGGAGTAGAATATAGCTCCCACTATCCTGCCATCCAATTCTGCCACCCTGCTAAGATGCGGCAGATAGTCCTCTGAATCCCTGAGCCTGTGCACCAGATAATGCTCATTACAGCCAGGCCCATGGATATTCCAAAAGGCTCGCAGGGTCATGAGTTCAGTATTGTAATAGTCGTCTTTGGTTTCCGGTCTGATGATAATATTGTTATTCAATGTCTTATTCTCCATTCTTGCTGTGATGATGGAGACCCGGTCTTGTGAAAAAATAGAAAAAACCGTGACAATACAGCCACGGTTGAAATAACATGTCAAAAAGTGCATGGATGCACTTCTATGTCATAGGGAATTAATAATCGCAAACCGAGGTCGCCATCTTATATGCAGTTACGTTATGAAATTTCATCGCAAACATTAAGACTACCTCGCTTTCTTTTAGATTTTTACTACTTCTTCAGTCTATCTGACAAATATATACTTGTCAATTGTATTTGACTATTTATTCAAACTTTATTTTGATTCTTGTTACTGTTCAGACCCTAACTTGACATTCTAACCTAACGATAAAAATACATATGAAAATTTGAGAAAACCCAGAAAAAATCTAACTTTTTTGGGTTTTTCTATTGCATTTTACATCGTTATGATATATAATATAAACGTAACGATGTTACAGAAAGGAGCACCCCCATGGGAATAATAAAACAACTTGATAAACGAACAGGAATAACCTATGTCTACGAATCCAAGGCATACTGGGACAAAGAAAAACAGCAGAGCCGGGCCAAGCGTACTCTTATCGGAAAGATAGATCCTGAGACGGGTGAGATGATTCCGACAGATGGGAGACACAGAAAAACTGAAGCT
>NZ_AUKE01000013.1 GCF_000424585.1 Butyrivibrio sp. MC2013 | reverse complement strand
ATTTGGATAAGCAATCAATTTAAGTAAATATCGGTAATATTATATTTATTACCGATATTTACTCTTTTATTATATTTAGCTCTTTTTAGACATAAAGTGTTCTTCACTCTCTTCTATCAATGCCTTGAGTTTTTCCAATCTATCAGTGAAATCTTTTTTCTCTTCTCGTAAACATCACTGTAGATTGCCTGATACTCCGCTTCATTGTATGTTTCACCGGGTTGCTCATCATATTTATCCTCTGCCAGAGAATTCAATGCTGAAAAATCCCATAGAACCCACGCATCGACATTTGAAGCAATATCTCATACATGGTCTCATTCAAATCTGCCACAGCTTGTGGCAAATTTGATCCATCTCTATATAGCTGATAGAACCTAACCATGTAACGAATGTTTCTGCTTGAAAAGCCCTTACCATCCTTAAACTTTTCCTTACCATGCCTTAAACCTCATAATCCAGGCAGCTTCTGATCTTGGTATAAGGTCTTACCTTGGAATCAGCCACTGCTACATGCTCAGGATGTACAGAATATCCCTTAAGTGCCTCTACACTCTCAAAAGTTGAATCAAGCATCAGGTCTGCGTTAGAGGACTCAAGGCCATTGATGTTAACCTTGATATCAACGATTCCGGGGACCTTGCCCTTTAATCCCTCAAGCCCTTCTTTGATCCCCTGCTTAATAGTTGCCTTCTCCCCTGCAGAAAGCTCGTCTTTTAGCGTCCATAAAATCACATGCTTAACCATTCTCGTTTCCTTTATTCTTTCCATCAACTCTTTGTTCCGCTCAAGCGCATTGTAGATTCCATCTTCAGACAGGACTCCACGCTTCAAATCTCTTGGCAAAAGTCCATCTTCATCCATAGCATAATCATCTTTCCAATCCTGGCTAGAATAATACTCACCAAGCTTCTTTATCTCTGACTGATAGGCCAAAAGAACTTTTGGTACCTCCTCCGCCTTATCCATTCTTCTAAGCGCCTCATCTAGAATGGATTCCATTTCAGTAATGCGCTTTGCAACAAAAGCAACTGTATCCATTACCACATATCCCCATCTCTGCATTCGCAGGCATAATCAAAAACCGGGAACCACTGAAACTCCAAATCACCCCATTCCTAATTGTTCGCATCCAAGCTATTTCCATTTCCAAATTCTTTAACCAGATAGAATAGATACCCTCCCAAAACAGCAATAATCAACACTAAGTTGATTACCCTTTCTGTCAGAGGATTACTCATTCCATTTGCAGAAAAAACTTTGAGCGCATTATTAGCAGAGTGGAATAAAATACATGGTACAATAGACTTCCCATGATAAAAGATTATTACTAGCACAAATCCGACCAGAACGGCAAATACAATTTGAATCATGGACGAAATCAAATCTTTTCCACTTCCGTTGAAAAGATTCACAATATGTCCCAATCCAAATGTCAGCGCAGAAACAATAATTGCACTCTTAAGATTGTCCTTCTCCATTGCCCTGAATAATAGTCCACGGAAAATAACTTCTTCAAGAAACCCTACGCAGAGCATGCTGATGAAATAAAACAGAGATTCCAATATGTCATATTGCAATTTTATTCCGCCCCAAAAGGCTGTCGATGCAATTATAATAAGCGGTATATAAAACAGAAACCGTTTTGCTGGAATAGATAACCTACAAAACCCGTATTTTTCACCAAGTTTATTTTTTTGAATCCAGAAAAACAAAATCAAAGACATTGCTATGTGAAGCACTGCTGTTATAGATTTTGTAATGCCAATGTTCTCTGAAAACTGATCTGCCAAACTGCTCAGAACAACATAAGCAACAATCCACAGGATTGCAAAAGTAATCTCACTTTTCTTATATATTTTTGTCATTTTGAATTCCCCAATCTTTCTTTCATAGTCCGTTTTACTGAAATTATTTATTTTAGAGCCTTAAGCACTCCAATCCACCGTGCAAGATTATCTTGATTCATTTCTTTTAATGCACACAAGTATATATCGAATGTTTCTAAATCATTATTTTGCATATATTTGAGAGCCTTCTTTGGACCGTGATAATACAAATGCTTTATATCAAAATATATTTCCAAACTATCCATAAGTAGCCAGTGCCACCTGTAATAGCCTTCAGCATCTTCTCTGACAGTTCTAGCTAGCATCTTTTCGCACCATGCAACCTCCTGTATTATATCTTCATCAGATTTTGCCGGTGTTTGATCTATATAATCATTTACTCTATCTATCAGTTTTTTCGCTAATCCTCTCTGATCCTGAATTATGATGCCATCAAATACCTGCAGAAATTCATCCGGATCATATCCAGAAGAAAACTTATTTTCTGGATATACCCAAACGTCCAAAACAGTATCTGCAACAACGGAAGAATCATGCTTTTCAACATCTGTGGTAATTACTAACGCATCAAAGTCACTGTTCTCATTAGCACTTCCATCTGCAAAAGAACCAAATTTAATAATAGCTATAGGATTGTAAGATTCTTTTAAATACTTTACTATTTCTTCTTCCTTGATTGAAATCATTCTTCATGCTCCATTATGCTGGCATATAATACTTGCTACATACTCCAATTATCTGCTTTGATATTCGTACCATTCTTCGTCTATCTTTTTGAATCCAACAGCTTCAAACATTCGCCTACTCCGCTCATTAAAGGAATAGATATTTGCCTTTACAGTGTTCATTCCTTTTTCTTTCGCAAGCTTAAGCATATCTTCAACACATCGTCTTCCAATATGCTGATTTTGATACTCTTTGCATACCACAATAGCAACTTCTTCATTGTCTCTTAACGAAACATCCCCTACCAATGTCCCCTTATATTCTATGTAGTAGCAATCCCCATGAGAGCTTAAGTAATCATACATAGCATGCAAAAGCTCTAAATCATAAGGCTCATCTCTGTTATCTACCTGCTTACATACATCCAAATCTTGGTACCATGGAAGCGACGCTTCATCATTCCTGTAGTACGGAATCAGTTTTATTTCTTCATCAATTATTCTCTCTGTCATATTACTGCGCTATTCCTCTAGTCAATTTCGATACTTTTATATGTTATCACGTTTGGCAAGAATATAGTATTATCTCTACTATTTTTCAATCATGGTAAAATAGAACCACTCCATGTAGGAGCGAGAGTCTCCTACATATCATAAGAAAACGAGGGGCGTCCATGGTCTTGAATACGCTCCTCGTTCTGCGTTATGGGTTATTACAAATTCAATTTGTTATCTTCTTTAGATACTCCACCGGCACTGCTTTGGTTAACCACACCCCATTAGCGGAAAGAAAGAATTCATATCCATCCTGTGCCATTTTTCCACTCAACACTTCATAAATTAGAGGCTTCCCATGTCTCTTTCCCACATTAACCGCAGTATCATAGTCCTTCGAAAGATGGACATATAATCTGGACTTCGGTATGAGTCCTTGCTGATCTATAGACTGTTCAAACTTCACTGCACTTCCATGATAAAGGATCTCCGGAGGTACTACCTTCTTGAGCTCAACATCTACAGGAACTGAATGCCCCTGATTTGCTCTGATCAGCGTGTGATCCTCGTTAAATGAATATCTCTGCTTATTGTCAGTAGCCACAATCTCCTCAAGCATAGCCATATTAAAAGTGTTATTCTTGGCAATTCCTGCTATTAGTTCATCTACATTTGCCCAGCCATGTTCATCTAATGAAATGTCAATGGTTTCTGGCTTATGGCGCAGTATTAATGCTATGTACTTGCTTATATCATTCAAACTCATTTCTTGTCTCCTAAAGCTTTTGATTATAGTAATCTACTTCCATACTGCTACCATTTTCTTGTTTGCAATATGGACAAATATCATATGATTTATCCCGAAATCCAGGAATCTGTTCTTCTACAGTCTGTCTGTATTCTTTTCCACAATGATTACATGTAACCTTACTTGTGCTTGAATCATATTCTTGATAGTCTCCATTTTCGTTAAAAGCCCAAAAACTCATTTTGTCGCCTCCAATTACTATTCAAATAAGTAACCAGCACCTAGACCTGTTAGTTCTATTACAATTGAGGTATCATCTTCATTTCTTTTTATTCCACGTACAGCAACTACATCTACACCATCTGGCTCAAACACCGTTGGCATAATATTGATATTTATCTTTGCTTGAGACAAAAAGCGTAAAAAATGTTTTTTCACAAAAGAATCTCCAATCAATTCCACTTTTTTCCCTGATTTCTTATCTCTAATCCTTGCACACAGCTGCTCGTTTTCATTCAAATATTCCTCAATGTAACATTCCAGTTTATCCAACTCTGATTCCTCCTTTAATATTGTCATCATCAGAGTATCAAAATCTTCTTCTGTCTTATAAGAACGATTTTCGGGATTTTTTGGGAATATCGAATTCATAAGCTTTCTAACAGCTCTTATCCTCTTATTTGACCAGTTCTTTTCAAAAGTAGCATATTTAAAAACATCATACTCCCTAAAAAAAGAAGCCCAGTCGTTAATATTCGTATTCTCTATAAACCATTTTTCAACAGGCTCATTTTCTATAAGCATATTTTCTTTTAGCAAGGTAACTAAACCTAACAATTCAGAATATTGATAGCGCAATTTTTGAAAAGAGAAAAAATCACCTATAAGTTTTTCACGGTATCCAACCATTCGGCTGTCCGTCGTAACATGACCAATTTCTGTCTTAAAGTCTTTGTATCCAAATAGCATGTTGACCTGTGATAACACCTCATTTTCGTCTAGTTCCGGATATTTTTCCATAACCAAGGCACATTCAAACAAAAAATTAAATGCGTACTTCCACTCAATTGTAAAATACGCCAATGAGTAAAAGACCATTGATCTATCATCATTTTGAGCAAGTTCTTTCCAAGACAAAACTCTTTTATCGTATTGGGTAGCAATCTCCTTAAATCTTGTATTATCAATTTTGTGGACATCGGGCATTCGGTGATTAATAATTGCTTTTATCAAATCCAAGTCGCCTATATTATTGATTTCAAAAAAGTTCATTTTTGACAACTCATAGCCATCTATTTTGTCGGAAATATTATCCATGCTTTTAAGAACTGCTTTAGCATTGGCATCAACACCAAATGATCTGATAAACTCCACCTCGTTTCTCTTGGATTCGTTAACAATTGCCATCAATCTGCTATATCTCATTCTTACATCATCTGAAAATTCGTCTCCATTAGTTTTCAAATAATGTCTTAAAGAATACTTTTCCTCGGTAGAATCAAAAGCTTTCTTTATACATTCCAAAATTACTTGATCTACCAAATCATCAATATCTATTACTCCTCCAAACACAGAGTTTAAATAATCAGGATCAAAAGTAGATAACACATATTTTGTTATAGCCGAACCAATAATAATAATCTTTTTATTCATTTATCCCTATCCTAAAAAACATACGAGAGTTTACTACTTTTTATTATTTCATATAATCAGTAAAAGAGTATATGAAAATAGAGTCGGCACATAAAAAAGCCGACCCCAATCCAAGGTTTACAAATTCATTTCCTCGAGATATTTTTTTACATATTCTCGATCTCTAGCCTCATACGGAAGAGGAATACCATAAAATTTTGTGAACTTACACATTCTGCATCCACAGCCTATATGTCCCTTGGAATATGCTCCATCAACTCTAAACCAATCAAGGCCATAAACATCATGACTTACCCGCTTTTTGCGCGTAATAGCCCGGTTTCTCATATCTCTTCTGTACGCTCTGCTTCTTGACATATTTAGTTTCACCACCTTCGATAAGTATTTACCTCCCCTGCAAGGAGTATCAAAGGCAAGTAACCTCCTCACGGGTCAGGCATGTGGTGAAATAACAATAATTCTCTCATATATTCCCTCTGAACATTTTTATATTTCAAGATCACAATTTATATTTCGAATAATATGCTTGAATACTGAAGCAATGAAAATCATGCACATAAAGGAAGAAGAGGGCTTTCGTCCTCTCCAGCTGTCATGTTATGAACAAGAATGTCATCAATGTGACACCCAAACAATATACTAAGTCTTACAAGATTATCTGCATTAGGTAAACACTGTCCGCGCTGCCATTTATAAATTGCCTGCTCTGATTCAAGCCCCAGCGCATTTGCCAAATCAAATACCTTGTAGTGGTTCTGTTTACGAAGCTGCTTGATCTTATCACCAGTAGCCTGCATATCCACAAATACTTCAAAAATGTCCATGGTTGCCTCCTCTATTATCAAAAAGAATCTACGACACCATCCCGTTCCAATATAATACCATAAACATTCCAGAGAAAAAATATACCTCCTCTTTATCCCTGGTTCTCAGCAAAACATACTCTTTTGCCTTCTCAATTGCCACTTCAAATCCATAAAATCCACCCATATACTTCATTTTCATGGTTTTGTAAACGGCAAAAGGCTAAGGGCTCTCCAATACAGCAGGAAGATGCGTCGCAAGAGACATCGCATCCTGCGACATCAGCGGAATCAACAGATATTCAGGCTGTATGAGTAAATAATCAAAAGGTTTTGCCATGACCATTCAGGATTGATTATTGTGTGCCTCGATAAAATTATTATGCCCGCTTGACGTATATATGCGAAGCGGGTATAATAATGATATAGAAAAGCTTTTCTAAAAATTTGTTGGGGAGGAGGAGGAGAAATGTGATAAAAAGTTTCGCAGATAAAGACACGGAATCAATATTTCATCAAGAATATGTAAAGGGAATTCCGCAAGATATCCAAAAACGAGCATTAAGAAAGCTTATAATGATTGATGCTGCTAAAGACTATAAAGATTTCAGAGTACCGCCAGGAAACCATTTTGAACATCTTCAGGGAGACAGACTTGGTCAGGTAAGTATTCGGGTTAATGACCAATACAGGATATGCTTTAAGATTAAAAGTAACGATTGTTACGATGTAGAACTAGTAGATTATCACTAATAAGTTTTTATTATGACTTTTTAATTAGCTGATAAAAGGTATAATTAACTATTATGTATATATAGCGGATTCACGCTATACAGAAAGAGATTATTACTATGAATAAAAGGATTGAGTTGCCAACAGTAAGTGAAATTTTAAGAGAAGAATTTATGGAACCATTTGGGATTTCTGCTTATCGTCTTGCAAAAGATATAAACGTGCCCGTATCCAGGATCCAGGCAATACTTAATGGCAACAGAAAGATTACTATAGATACGTCAATACGGTTAGGGAGATATTTTGGGGTTTCATATGAGTATTTCCTGAACATTCAAAATGCCATAGACATAAGAGAAGCAAGTGACAATATGGCTGAGGATATAAAGAGCATAAAGGAATTGATGTATAACTGATTTTTTTAGACACCGGATGTTTATTTATTCGGTGTCTAATTCTTGTTATATCCTTTTTGGTGTGCGAGAGATGTTATTTATTATTTATAATCTTAACTTCCAGTCATTTTACCACTCAAAATCAAAGCCCTGCTGAAATGCTTTTGTTTGCTTCTGACTCTATACTACACGGTGAGGTGTCCGTTAAAAATACCAGGTTACTTATTCACCTATTCCTATAAATATATTTTTCTAACCTTAAGCTTTAGCTCCTTGTTACAACCTTCACAAATGCACTCAACTTAATCTAGGTGGACCTTTGCTTAATCTATAGGAGCCTCTAATATTTACAGTAACACAAAGTATCAGTCGTCAATGCCCTTTATAACATGTATCAAATGCCTAACGGCATCGGGTATTTTATCAAAATCGGATATTAGCATCGTATAGTGAAACCCCGCATCTGAATTCGATTCTTTTAGATATAGCACATCTGGAGTCTTGGTAGTAACACGCCTTGGTAAAATCTTAGCTTCACTCTTATCTTTGATTGATACTGTATTTGTCCAAAGAGTAGGTCCTTTCGGATCATCCCAGATTTCTCCAATAAATTCATTTGCATAATACAGCTTGAAATACTCCGGCTCTCGGGCCCTTCGCTTACTTTGCACACTATTTAGTCCAATAAACTCTTTACGAACCACCTCAAGTTCTTTACCCATAATTTCAATAGAGGTTCCTGATTTGTCAACGTTACTCTGACTCTTATTCCCTTTCTTTGCTTCGAAGAAGACCAACATCTTGCATTGGGAAATGCACTCATCTACTGATTCCAAATAATAGAACCAAGTATTATCATCAGCCTGCTCACAATGATATGATGTCTTTTCTTTCCACTCATCTGAAACATTGAATACCCGATAAGATTCATCAAGAATTTCTACCCCGCATATCAAGGATTCCTGATAAGAAACCATCACTATATTATCATCACTGTACACTGCAACGGGTAAGATTTCTAACTCAGGCTTAAGCCATTCAAGCAAATAGTCGCGTCTATTTTTTATATTTTCAGAAATAGTCATATTTAACGCTCTCTCCTGTAATTATATTTACTACACTGTTCCAAATTCATCATGCTTATTCATTATATCTTCAAGAAAACTCAAAACTTCATCTATATCCTTTTGACGATTTACAGTTGATATTCTAAATTTTATGTTACATTCTTTTTTAGAGGATTTCATATTTCTTTTGCCAGGATTGATATGTACAGACGGCACAACATTCTGACCTATCCAAACTGAAATAATCTCCGGATCTTTTGCAGTTGCATTGTGCAGATACACACGCATCCTATTTTCCGGGCCAGTTCCATAGCATTCGTAACGAAATTGATCTTTACCTGCTTCATGCTTGTACCCAGACTTTTTTTCATTAACAGTATTTCCCAACAAATCACGGAGCTTATTTTGCCAATACTCGTCTTCTATAGGTAAAGAGCTATAGTTTTTATTGTCACGAGCGTTTCCTTTTTTTGCTTCAAAAATCACTAGCCGTTTACACTCTGAAATGCACTCATCAGCCGACTCTAAATAATAAAACCAATATTTATCATCACCCTGTTCACAATGATATGTAGTTTCATTTGACCACTCATTACTGACATTGAAAATGCGGTAAGTTTCATCACTCACCTGAATTCCACAAATCAATAAATCTTGAAGTCTCACAAAAACACTATCATTTTCACTATCTATTGTTACTGGCAAAATCTTAAGTTCTGGTTTAAGCCATTCTACCAAATAATCGCGCCTATTGGCTATATCTTCGGAAACAGCCATCTATTTACCTCCCTAATATAATTTTGCTTTTAATTCATCTAAATTATCTTCAATATGCTCTAAATCAATGAAATGTACATTCACATGCGTTTCTGATTCCGCATCTCTACTCGCAAACTCTATAGGAGTATGCCCACGCATCTCATCGTTCATTGGATATAGTAACCATATCTCAGGTGTATGATATTTCTTGGAATACGCATACATCTGATACATATCAGCCTGCGTTATCCCATAATTTTTAAATTCATTATCTGCTAGAGATTTCCATTTTGTATCCATAATAATGGTACGAGCTCCGCGTTTCATAACAATATCTGGCCTTAATGCAAACTGTTGGTGCGGTTCTTCAAAAAGAAAATATCCACGGTCTTGACTTGATACAGACCATCCGTCTGGCACAAAAGCCTTTTTCATCTCCTTCGCCACATAACTTTCATATACTTTTTCCATTGGAAAAAGAAGGGCTCTGGAATCAGTTTTACCCGAGAAAGTTGTAAAGCTTTTATTCATAAGAAATACTTGAGACCATTTCATAAGCATTTCATAGTCTTTTGTATTCCTATCAATAACAACTTTTGAAAAGTCTTTCTCGTAATTATCAGATGGATCAACCATCTCAAAGTGAGAAAGCATCTGTCTCATTTCTTTTGAATTTTCAGCGCTTGAAGTAAGTTTTTGAAGTTTCATCAAAGTAGATTTAATCAGGCGGTTTTCCGGTCGATTAGGATGAAACTCATCAAATGCGACATAAAACTTCTCTTTATGAGCTATATTAGATCTTACATGCTGGCCAACAATAAGTTTTCCTTTGTAATACCTAAGGTTATCCTCTTGTGAAACATATGAAGATCTAAGTCCATGCTTAATCAATTGACGTACTTCCTGCAGATACATGTTAATAAAAAGCTCATAAAGGTCCATGCGATCAGCCCTTAATGTAGCTTCATTGAAGACTTTTCCAGGGAAATCTCGCATACTCCTTAGCATCCGCAAAAAAACTCTTTTTGTTCGTTCATTTCCACTATCTTCCCCATTATCAAAAGATATTTTGGGGAGTATCTGAACTTGGAATCCATTTTTAAGCTGAATAAGACCCACATAGTTTTTCACAGAAACCACATAACCATAAGGTTTCTTTAAATAAACACGCATAAAGTCCAATGCATCTGAACTATCATCTTCAGATGAATAGTTCTCTGCAAATTCTCTTAGCCATCCAAATTCCAGCTCATCAAGACATGTAAAGTTGTTATCCGAATAATCACTTTTTTGTATTATCGAATCAAACTCTTTTACTTCTACTAAATGTCCCACGTCTTCTCCTAAATATTTCTACCGATTTCTTTATAGCTTTGAATTTTATCGAAAGCACTGCTCTGAATCTTGAACTTCTTTTCAATTATGTCCAGGTTGTCATAATTGATATTTCCTACGAAAATATCTCGCGCTTCAAATTTTTCATCTTTGATGAATTGATAATCAGAAGATGACTTGCCATTATCACCAAGCACCATCTGAATCTTCTCATAATCTTCATAGAAGTATTCTTGTAAAAGCGGCACTACATTATTTCTAAATATCTCTGCCAAAACTTTCAGCGTTGGTTTTTTCCTTAGTTTAATGAAAAATGCATGACCGATTGTATGCTCTCTGTCATATAAATACTCAATTCGCTGATTTATTGTTCGCAGCATCTCCGCAATATCTACACTTACTCCATCATGCGTTACAGTTATGCCTTCGAGGACATTTGCATCCGGCATTCTTTCCTCAAAATCAAATCTTCGTCTTAGCGCAGTATCCATCAATGCTATTGACCTGTCAGCTGTATTCATGGTTCCAAGAATATATACATTCTTTGGCACACTAAAGAGTTCTCCCGAGTATGGGAGTTTTGCAGTCATTGCCTCCTCTGCACCAGCTCTCTTAGATTCCTCAATCAGTGTTATGAGTTCTCCAAAGATCTTAGAAATATTACCCCTGTTAATTTCATCAATAATAAACACATATGGTTTGGTATTTTCTTCTATTGTTGTATCCTCGAAGCCACCACTTTCTTTTACAGCGAGCGCAACAATATCATCAGTAGACATAAAAGGTACTCTCGCCACTGTCATTCTATGAAGCATTTTTCCAGAATTAATATCAGTAATATCCACATCAATATTTTTGGCGAGCCACTTAACATCTCTTGTAGTCACATTATGCTCGGTTCCATCCAGTTCATACGCCTCATCAGAAGTTACTATAGCTATACCATTTATACGTCTTCGATTCCTGTCTGTGGTAATTATAATATCCCCCCTAGTAATATCATTTACAAACCCAGACGCACCAGCAGAGTTAATCTTCCAATCGATTCTTACACGATTGTTATCAAAACAATCCTGACGGACTTCATCTAGTACAGTTGCCTTCCAAACAACAGCTCCTTCTTCAATGGTAAATGATTTCGTATCAATTACCTTTTTCTTAGCATTGTCGCAAAACTCCTTAAACGCACCAGGTATAATGTCATAACTAACATCCTTTTTTTCGCTTGAGCTCGCATCAGAAACCATTATTGGTTTAATACCTTCTATGAATTCTTCGTAACCATATGATTGATGGAATGTCGTAAATGCTATACGTCCTTCCCTCTTAAGCTCATTAAATCTCCTTAAAGCTTCAGCATAATCAACAATGCTATCTATTGGAACTTCATCACAAATTGCAACAGCGTATTTAACAGTGTTATAAGTTTTACCTGTTCCAGGAGGTCCGTATAGGATCGTATTAAGTCCAAATGTATTCATACTTTTTTCTTTTCCCCTTTTAGGGTCTGGTAAATCTATGGTTTTTAGCGCCTTTGATAATTCATCGCGTAATTTCCAGGAATATCTCTTATTCCCATTTTCATTTACATACCTTCCTACAAATGAAATCGGAAATAATCTTTCATCATTTCCATCTTTGCATAGCGGAATCCCATAATTATTATGAACACGTCTTCCTAAATCCTGCCCAGCTCCGTTGTAAGTATTGTGATTTCCGCCATATATCTCAGCAAGTTTTGTACATGTCGCTTCCCCGCCAATATCAACCATGGCACTTAGTAATTGAAGGATTGAATCAGTAGTACAATCTGGTTTATTTAGTATGTCAATCCAATCTTCAATAGTAATTCCAGGATCATACTCTTCTTTAGATGGCCAATAGACAGGTTTTTCAATTCCTAGAACATGCTCATAAAAAGGTATAAGTTCTCCCACAGCTTTAATCAGTTCATCATGATAGTATTCATTCGACTCATCATCAGCCCGTTGGATATATTTACAAAGCTGTACTTTTCTTAGTTCTCTTTTACTTATCCTATCCCGAATTTCACTCTGATCATTATCTATGACTTCAGGATTTCCCCAAGCATTTCTGCCATGCACACATACGAGCCCAGAACTCTTATCAATGGGTAAGTCTAAAAAAGAATGAAATCTTTCCATTGTTTCCTTGCTGGCACCATCATTTTTTATATCCAAACTAATTCTATATCTAGGGAACTGATTTCCGTCTTTTTCTACGAAAATGGATAAGCTGGTTGGGTCTTCCGAGTAATTACTATATTTCATCTGAGCTACAAGATATTTTCTCGTCTTAGTATTAGAACTGTCCAACCAAGCTATGGGCAAACATTTATCCAAGTTATATTCAGCCATGCAAGCTTTTGCCATCTTTTCCATTTCAGCAACAGCTTTTTCCCCGCCTTCTTTTACTGCAAGCATTTGTTCTCTAGCTGCCTTGCTAATTCCAGGTTTGTCAGGATTGAAATATGGAACTTCCTGATTCTTTTCAAAATAACTGAGTACCCCATTATAATCTATATCCCTTGGTTTACCATTCTCTAAAGACATAACTTATTCTCCTCATATTTATGTGCGTTAGTTCTTCTATTTCATCATTAGTCCTTTTCAGCTTAACGTTTGTAAATCCCTTATTCTTTAGCTCGTTATACTTGAATGTTTTGTTTTAGCAAAGCTTCATCCAAACCCTCTTGTTCTTTTGGTGATAATCCTACTAAATCTTTGACTACATCGCGTATAGAAAAAACAGAGCGATTAAATGAGTTTCCAGCATTCAAAAGCGATATAAGCAATTTGGCTGTACTTTGAGGATACAGGGAAGCATTCCCATTCTCCTTCATTTCATAAAAGATCATGTCATCGACATTTGGTGGAAGATAGCCTTTTGTCATAATATCAACCGCTTCTGGAAAAATGGATTTCATCTTCACAACACACTGCAGAAGGACTATTAGTTCACTATCGGCAGGCTTTTCAGGTTTATTATTCTCTTTCAAATTAACAAAAAATCGTTTTAACCAGGAATCCCACCATTGTTTTTGCATACTGTCTTCCATATTCCAAAGACGATGCTCAATGTCCTTCAAAAACTCTACCCTGTCCTCAAGCGAGGCGTACTTATAGAACCTTGGAACATATTTAGATATAGGATTTGAAATAACATATATTAGCAAAGTTAAGTAGAGTTCCAATAGTCCTTTCCGCACTTCTCCCGTCAACAAAGAAATATGAGTAACTGCTTCATAATATATCTTTGACATTGCATCTGCGACATCACGGTTAAGACTGCGAGAAAACCATACAATTCCTTCCCATGCAGGTGCAAAATCTTGTTCGTCCTTTCCTCTTAACATTGGTTCGCAGTATTTGACTACCCAAGATTTATCTCTATAGAATAAGAAATTAAAATGACCTGCAATAACACAGATTATTATTTTGCGTTCCCAACCAGTAATCAATAATGCGTTTTCCAAAAAAGCCTTATACTCCTTTTTTAATTCATTATTCTCATTGTATGAAATGAGATAAATTAATGATTGAAGAAGTATTCCAACTGTAGAATTAAGCGTATATTCAATAACTCGCTGACACTCAACCTCCTCATCAGTACGTGTGCTCCATACTTTTTCAATTTGCCCAAACATCTGCCCTTCATATTTTTGGTATTCTTTTTTGAACGATTCGCGTTGTACTGTTTTCCAAATTAGCATAGCTATTTCAGAAGAATACATAGCGGAATTCTTTCCTTGTATCAATGCTTCAATCAACTCAATGCTTTCAATGACAGTAAAAGACTCGGATTGGAACCCTCTAAAACAACACTCCCATAGATCTTTGTCAGCATCACTATTGTTCAACAACGAAGAAATCTGAAACGCCCAGGAATAATCATCTCTTATAACTTTTGAAAAAGCTTCCAGTAAGCCATATCTATTCACTTCTACCAAATTGTCGTCTTTATATTCAAGAACTGTTTCATAAGCCCTTTCGAAGCCAAAAGCCTTCAACTCTTCTGCGCTATACGGACTTCTATCTGATCCCCATGAACAAGAAGACATATACATATCCAATTCTGGATGTGGTTCTGGTTCATAATTATGACGGCTAAGAATATCCTTTTTCATAGTGCTAATACGGGTATTAGCTGGGCAGAATGATTCTATCCATACGCACCAGTTGTATTTTTCATACTCATTGTCATCTTCTCGGGGCGTTATTCTTTCAATATGGTCTACTATCTGATCTTTCCTTTCTTCAGATAAATCAACAAAGACTTTTTTTATCAACAAAAATACCTGTTCTTTTCCAACTTTAAAATTGAAATAATCTCCTTTTTCAAACAGATCAAAACTTTCATCTGCTGTAAATACATTAGTTTCACGTAATAGTTTAAGGAATATCTTTCGGGAAAAAATAGATTGAGACTGTAGACCTTCTATAATATATCCGCGAAGGAAATCAGCATCAAAACTTTCGACTGTTTGACATAGTTCTTGCATCTGTTCCACCAAACAATCAACCATCTCTTCGTGATAATTTTCCTCCCTATCTTCGATTACATGCATGTATAGGTCCCAAGGCTCCACAGCATCAGCTGATGAACTAATACACTTATATTTAAAAAAGAGTTCATCTAGTTTAGCCTTAAAAAATGACAAAAGCTCCTTGGAATAGTCTTTATTAGTTCCCCACTGACATTGTTTCCACGACTCTCTTGTAACCCAGGTTTCCCCCCAGAATTTATGTGAATACACAACATCTTCATTAAGCCAGTATTTTCTTACCGGCGTAATTTCTATTCCCCAATATTTTTTATAAAGTAATTCACTTAAATGCAGCTGTTCATTTTCATAGCACCTTTCAATCAAACGATACACTTGATGCGGAGATTGAAAGAATTTTTCGCATAATACTATGTACTCGCCTATGTTGTCGATTGGAAATGAGTTTTCTTCCAAACGCCAAAGAATCTTCTCTGCAAGTTTTGCAGAAACGACATTCGAATGCTTAAATAACAATTTAAAGAAAAGAACATCTTCTTTCCCAACGACTTTATTACATAACCAATCCGCCCAAATCAAATCAAAATTGCTATTAATAATATTACTATGATTACTAAATAGATTATCAAATACACTCTGCTTATCCAAATAATCTATCCAAAACGTATTTCCTTCTATACAATTAGCCAAAATCTGAGCTCGTTCAGTACTTTCTAAACAATACTCAACCTCACTTCCGACTGTTTGATCTCGCGGAGGATTCTTGGCAATTTCATTTAAATACGCCTTCCATTCAAGCAAACTTCTCTTTGCTCTTTCACCGAGTTTTTCTAGACTCTCTACCATTTTGGAAAAAGCATTTTTCGGAAACATAATCGGTTGTATGCCCAAATTGCTCCAACTTTGAGCATTATTATCAGTTAATACATATCTGTTCTGCTTATGTTCGCGCGCCATAGCTCGCGTAAGATACTTCACGATAGTATCATTATAGCTGTATCCAATGAAAATGACCGTGTACGAATCTAACAACTGTGTCAAAAATCTGGACGCGTACCCGTCTGTAAGGTAAGCCTTTCCAAAATCCTCATCAGTTACTACCATATAGCGAGAGCAATTTACATTACCATGAATATGTACAATCCCTGCAAAATCACTCCCGAGAGGCAAAGCGGGCGAATCATACACAGGAATATTGAAACCGCTTGTAACCTGCTCAAACATCTGATCATAGTTTGTCGTAACAATCTTTATATCCTGCGGATTGAGGAATAGGTTTACTATTGCTTTATGTTCGGCATTGTGCGTCTTACAGGAATCAGACAGTATCTTTGCCGCTGTTTCGTTAACCGGTATATCTTTTGCCTTTAATGTCCCAAGAAAAACTTCGCACGCTTCTCCATTTCTTTCAAATGAAGTACCTTCAGCAATCAGATTACATAATTGCTCAAAACTGGGCAGGTTTGTAGGTGCACCCATTGACGCTCCTGCACCAGCAAAAACAACTAAGGAACCACTCTTTATCGCATCCAATATCTGATTTGGGTACTCTATACCACTCAAAAACATACCTTTCTCCTCATATGTTGCTTTTTATTATCTATTATCCGCCCACATGCTGGATGATTAAAAGCTTTTTTGCAAGTCTAAGCCGTCTCTCCATCATTGAAAGCCATTTACTATGTCTATAGACATCATTGCCATCCACATAATCATTATTATATTTCCAATCCCTTGCCCCTGTATTATAAGGAGGATCAATATATATACAATCTACCTTTCCAGCATATAAATATTCCAATAACTGAAGCGCATGATAATTATCTGCTTCAATCAATGTATGCCACAAATCACTATCAGGAGCATTGCACACAGAATCGATTGGTTTTAAATATGGATAAATTGATTCCCCAAATTCTGCCACTCTAACAAGATCATTTTTAGATATTTCTACTGATTCTTCTTCAGAATTTGTTCCGCACAAAACTGTTTCTTCGTTAATCTTTAATGCAATATAGATAGTTTTATTTTCACTTCTATCCCGAAGCATCACCTTGCAGCCAACCTTAATCGGCATATCATAAAGCGGTGTTACTTCAGGTAAATGACTTTCAAAAACCAAACCAAACTTTTTCTGTTTGGCAAGTTTATTGACTTCTCTTTCCAATTTATCACGCAGACTTTCATCTGCAACCTAAGCAATTAAGTCATTGATTGCTGCCATTATTAATCCTCCTGGTCTTCTATATATTCGATAATATCTCCGAAGTCACAATGTAACTCTTTACAGACTCTTTCCAAAACAGTCAAAGCTACTTCTTCATTTTTATTTAGTTTTGTCAAAGTGTTAGGAGCAAGCTCAATTCTCTTGCGTAATTCTGCTCTAGAAATTCCTTTATCAATCAAAAGTTTCCAAAGCTTGTTATACGATACTCCCATATGTCCTCCGTTTTCTCATTGTCAAAGTAAGCGACAAACATGATAAACATTGATAAAACACCATTTAATTATATCACTGGGAAGTATACAATCACAATTAGAACTCTTAATTTCTTGCGAGCCACTTTCGAGTGATACAAGCATGCAACCGTACAAAAAGTTTTATTCGCTTTTTACTTCTATTAGTGATCTATCATATAAATTGCCAAATATGTTTTAGAATGTGTCTTCGCTTTTTCGTTATACCGAAGTGTGAATTATACCGAACACTTATAAAATCTCCAGTATTAGTACCGGCTCTAATCATATTTTTCGGTATAACTATTTGCTGAGTTGAAATCTATTTATCATTTTCTGATCATTTTTCATTTCTCTTTTCGGTATAATTATTGTAAGCGCTTTTTGTTTGGTACTCATGAATGAGGGTTTTCTCCCTGCCAGTGGAATCTCTCCCTTCAAAATTCTTTTGTATCAAAAAAGACATCAGCTAATATCTTAGTCGATGCCCTTTCATAATTATTCAAGTATACACTACAAATTTAAGCCCACTTATATCGAACTTTTTCAGAACTATAGCGATTGTATTCTAACAGCTTCTCGCGTTGAAGCCGCCCGATTACTATATATGGTCTGATGTGCTGACTCTCAGCAAACAATTTGACCGCGCTAAGACTAAAATCCGCACGTCTCACAAATGTCTCATAAGCATTTGAATCAATCAGTCTTGTGCTTGCAAAATCATCAGCTCCTATCTCAATATCAGCGTTTTCATCATAATCAATAAAATTAATGGAACTGTTAACATCGCCATTAACAATATGTCCTAATTCATGAAATAATGAAAACCAAAAGATATCAGCATAGGAACCTCTGATAGTCAAAATCATTTGATAAGTACCATCGTTTTTTTTCGATATAAATCCCTGAACAGGAGCCCCACGGAAGTTTCTAACAACAGAAAAATCTATTCCATATTCCCCAAACAAATCTGTCAGTGATTTTTGTATGGATTCTCCTGCATTACACATGACTGTCTTTGCTTTGAACACGAGTTCATCAATCTTCTCAACATCAAACTTCGTGCTAACATTGCGTTTTTCTCCAGCAATTTGACAAAGTCTAATCCATGCACCCATCACATACGGATCTACCTTGAATTTTGAAGACATTCTTAAAGCACCTTCAGGAACAAGCCCTTTAAGGTTGGCTATATTACTCATCTGAAGAGCCTTCCTTAGAGAAAGAATCGAATCATCCATAGATTCTCTAATTGGCATCTTTCCAATTTCTCTTAGATATTTCACAATATCCTTTAAGCTGCTTCTTGCTACCCTTTCTTCTTCAGTGATTGTTTCTGCCTCATTAGCTTCCAATAACTCAGCATCATAATTTGCCTGCAAATTGATCCAAAAGGATTTCGATACACCCAGAGCATATTCCAATGCAAAAGCAAACTTAGCAGAAATATCTTTTTTTCCTGCTATAACATTACAAACATATGCCGGGGTCACTCCAGTTCTCGCAGCCAACTCCGCCTGAGTTATTCCTCTTTCTTCAAGAATATCGCTTATCGTTTCTCCCGGATGAATAATCAAATCACGGGATATACCAGTTATCTTTGTCGCCATGATAATCACTCACCCCTTCCACTTCAATCTCTTCACAAATTATAACCGTGTCTTGTGTTGCGTTTAATTCTATAATCAACCGTACGTTTGCAGATACATGCAAAGAATATGTAATCTGCTTATATCCAGATAACTGTTCCGGCTTTCCCAACCCCAGAGATAAAAATATCCCAAAATTATCTGCTGCAATTAGCTGATCCATAAGCTTCTTTATTGCACGTACCCATTCAAACGGTAGCTTTTTCTTCATCTTCGAATAATCGGTAAAATACTTTTCAACCTTTTTATTCGCATATGTAATTTTCAATAATGACCACCACCATCCCCCAAATATATATTAACCATTTGGTTAATTGCATTCTATCATCGAAGGATAGACATGTCAATAGCCCCGTCCGGCAACACTGTTACCGGATCAATGTCTCCCCAGGTGCGTCTCTTCCTGGAATAGTACTCTTTTTTGTTGTTTTTTACTTTGTTTATCCTATGAACATTATATAAAGAGCCATTCCTGAATTTCTTCAAGAATGGCTCTCGTTCACTTGTGTTATTTATAATTCCTTATTTATCCTGACTCTTAAGCGCAGGCCACAGCAGCACGTCCCTTATACTTGGGCTGTTGGTCAGCAGCATGCAGAGTCTGTCGATGCCGTAACCAATGCCGCCTGTGGGGGGCATGCCGATCTCCAGGGCGTTGAGGAAGTCTTCGTCGGTGTGCTCGGCTTCTTCGTCGCCTGCTGCCGCATTGGCATCCTGAGCAGCGAAGCGCTCACGCTGGTCGATGGGATCATTGAGCTCGGAGTAGGCGTTGCACATCTCCCAGGTGTTGATGAAGAGCTCAAAGCGCTCTACCTTCTCGGGATCTGTGGGCTTCTTCTTGGTGAGGGGTGAGATAGCGATGGGGTGATCCATGATGAATGTAGGCTGGATCAGCTTCTCTTCGCAGAACTCCTCAAAGAAGAGATTGATGATATCGCCCTTGGTGTGGCGATCCTCATATTCTACGTGGTGCTCATCGGCGATAGCCTTGGCTTCTTCGTCGCTCTTTACAGCATCAAAATCCACACCTGTATATTTCTTGATAGCATCATTCATGGTCAGGCGCTCAAAGGGCTTGCCCAGGTCAATGATGTGATCGCCGTAAGGGATCTGTGTAGTACCGCATACCTTCTCAGCCAGATATCTGAACATGCTCTCTGTGAGCTCCATCATACCTTCATAATCTGTATATGCCTGGTAGAGCTCCATAAGGGTGAATTCAGGATTGTGTCTGGGATCTGTACCCTCATTTCTAAATACCCTGCCGATCTCGTATACTCTCTCAAGACCGCCCACCAGGAGTCTCTTGAGATAGAGCTCCAGGGAGATACGGAGCTTTCTGTCCTCATCCAGTGCATTGTAATGAGTGATAAAGGGTCTGGCTGCAGCGCCGCCGGCATTCTCTACCAGCATGGGAGTCTCTACTTCCATAAAGTCTCTGCCTGCCAGGAAGTTCCTGATCTCGCGAAGGATAGCGCTTCTCTTCTTGAAGGTCTCCTTTACATCCTCATTCATGATCAGGTCTACATATCTCTGCCTGTAACGGATCTCTGTATCTGTCAGTCCGTGGAACTTCTCAGGAAGGGGCATCAGTGACTTGGACAGGAGTGTGAGCTCCTTTGCATGTACTGAGAGCTCTCCGGTCTTGGTCTTGAATACAAAGCCCTTCACACCGATGATATCGCCGATATCCATCTTCTTAAAATCAGCATATGCTTCTTCGCCCAGGTCATTTCTGGATACATATATCTGCATGCGGCCGTCTCTGTCCTGCAGGTTGCAGAAGGAAGCCTTACCCATGACACGCTTGCTCATCATACGGCCTGCGATAGATACGATCTTATCAGCAGGGATAGTATCCCATTCAGGGGTGATGGTCCTGCCATCTTCGCCTACTTCAAGGATAGTCTCAAGCTCCTCAGCTCTCTCCCTGATCTCCTTGGTATGGTGGGTCTGATCATACTTCACTATTACGAAGGGATCCTTGCCCTGAGCTTGGAGTTCAGCGAGCTTATCACGTCTTACCTGACGAAGGCGTCCCACGTTCTGTTCCGGATTCTCCTGCTGTGTGTTCTTCTGATTATTCTCTGACATTTACTTATCTCCCTTACTATCTACATAAAAAAGTCCTGTGTACACACCGGTAAACAGGACTTCGGGTCATACACTATTATGCGCTCTGAGGACGATCGATCTCCAGAACCTTGAACTTGAGCACACCTACCTGGGTCTCTACCTTCACTGTCTGGCCCTTCTTCGCACCCATCAGAGCTCTTCCTACAGGAGACTCATTGGAGATCTTGCCCTTGAGGGAGTCTGCCTCTGATGATCCTACGATCTTGTATTCACATTCCTCATTTAACTCCATGTCCTTGACCCTGACCTTGCAGCCGATGGAGATCCTGTCCAGATTGACTTCATCTTCAACAACGACTTCTGCGTTCTTGAGGATCTTCTCCAGCTCCTCGATCCTGGTCTCTATATCACGCTGCTCATCTTTGGCAGCATCATATTCAGCGTTCTCTGACAGGTCGCCCTGTTCGCGGGCTTCCTTGATCTTCTGAGCTACTTCCTTACGCTTGTTAACCTTGAGATCCTCGAGCTCCATCTCATATGCTCTGAGACCTTCGTATGTCAATACACGCTTCTGTTCCATGGATATTACCTCCTAAAAAATAA
Source organism: Butyrivibrio sp. MC2013 (assembly GCF_000424585.1). Lineage (GTDB taxonomy): Bacteria > Bacillota > Clostridia > Lachnospirales > Lachnospiraceae > Butyrivibrio. The sequence continues at coordinate 90,383 of NZ_AUKE01000013.1, read as the reverse complement.
GAGACGCTATACTACACATCCCCATATGTCTTCCTATCGTATAAACGATATATAAGATACTTTTGTACGTAGCATTGCCTGTATACAATGCGACTTACGTATTATATCGCCCAATGCCAATAAAATCAATAGGTCTTTTTTAAGCTACTCCATTTTGTAATCACCTGCTGAGATAAACCTGCTGGGGGAGCAGCCCTTGATCTTGCGAAACTGCCTGTTGAAGTGCTCCACGCTCTCATAGCCGCAGCTGGATGCTATATCACCTATGGAGCCTGCATGGTTCTGCAATAGATATGCCGCATATTCGATCCTGGCTGTGATCAGGTCCCTGGTCACAGGTATACCGTATAGAGCCTTGTATATATGCTGAAAGTAGGAGGTGCTCAGGTTCATCTCACCTGCTATCTCATCAACGCTTGATATCCCGGCTGCCACGCCGCCCTGATAGAGCCTGTTCCTGAGACTGTCAAAGGACTGCCTGTAGGATTCCAGGGTAGATGAGGGATAGGCACAGCCAGCATCGCCGCTGCTGCCGCATATGTCGCTGAGCTTATATAAGAGGCTCTTTAAGAGGCAGTCCAGTATCTCATCCCTGGATGGGCCATGCTTTCTAAGCTCCGTTCCTATCAGGCGAAAGAGTATTCCCGCCTCGGTATTGCTCCCCACTACAGCAGGCTCTCCCCAGGGGAGGGATAGGGCATCTATAAAGCTTTCTGCCTCCTGCCTGTGTTCCTCATCTATCTCAAAGTGCATCCAGTCATCTGCATACTCCTCATGGTCCAGGTAGAAGTGCTGGGCCTGGCCCGGCTTATAAAACATATATGCAGGATAAGGGGAGTACCTGGATTCTGCCCCCTCACTGCAGTCATCATAATAGAACCTGTTCCTGATATAGACGATAATATAGGATCCTATGCCCTGGGGCCTGTATATATTCCAGCCCTTTGGATGGACAAAGTTATAGCCTGATGCGATCACTCTAAAAAGCATATGTGGACACCCTTTCTTTTATAAGCCTCAAAGCTCTATCTGTTTTTCCCTGTCACCAACATTTTATAGCAGAAAAGATCAAATGAATAGCAGTTTAAGTCATTGTCTTTATATTTATATGGCGTAACATCTTTATACAGCAATCAGCTTTTGAATTGTCATTCAAAACAGATTTGCGTCTGCTGCGGCAAAGAATATAAAAACATTTTTAATAGGAAATAATGACTAAAAGAGGCATAATATGAGACCCAAATTCAAAGACGAGAGTTTCCGCAGGGCCATGAGATGGTTTTACCAGTTTCTGGCCAAGTACAAATGGAAGATAGTCATGGGACTGGTGCTGGTGACCATTACCAGTATCCTGGCTATAGTCAATCCCAGGATCACGGGATACATAGTAGACAATATCATAGGTGACGGGCGGGATATAGGAGAGAGGTTTGACCTATTACCCAAGGCGCTCCTACTCATGATAGTGGTATCCCTGTCCCAATCACTGATCAGGCTCATCTTCCTATGGAACTTTGAGACCTGCTCCCAGGACATGCTCTATGACATGAGAGACGGCGTGTACAGGAGCCTATTGCAAAAGGACTTTGCCTTTTACAACAGGAACAGGACAGGTGACCTCATGAGCAGGCAGACCGGTGATATGATGGCTATCAGACATTTCGTAGCATTTGTTATATATAATATCTATGAGAATGCCCTGCTCTTTGTCATAGCCCTTGTCATGATCTTCTCCACAGACTACCGCATAGGCCTTGCCATGATCACAGTGCTTCCTATCACAGCACTTATGACCTACCTGCAGTCCAAGACTATCAAGCCCCGCTTCATGCATATCAGAGACCGCTTCTCCTCACTTAATGCTTTTGTCCAGGAGAATATCTCAGGTAACAGGGTAGTACGTGCTTTTGCCAAAGAGGATTATGAGATAGAGAAATTTGACAAAGAAAACGGCATGTACAGAGATGCCGAGCTGGATGCAGCCAAGGTCTGGACTCTATATGTACCTATCTTTGAAGTGCTGGCATCACTCCTGGTGGTGATACTCATGGTAGTGGGCGGCATCATGTGCATACACGGCAGCATGACCCTGGGCAATATGGTCATGATCAACTCCTACCTTTGGATGCTCAATAACCCCTTAAGGATGTTTGGCTGGCTGATCAATGACTATCAGAGGTTCACTACCTCCGTAATGAAGATATATGCCACAGTATCAGAAAAGCCTGATATCCAGAATCCCAGATATCCAAAGTCTGCAAAGCGCATCAAGGGCGAAGTGGAATTTCGCGATGTGTCCTACAAAGTAGAGGGAGAGCCCATACTGGACCATGTGAGCTTCCATGTGCAGCCCGGTCAGACCATAGGTATCCTGGGTGCCACAGGCTCAGGCAAGACTACCATCATGAACCTGATCTGTCGCTTCTTTGACGTGACAGACGGCGAGGTACTCATAGACGGCGCAGACGTGAGAGACCTGCAGCTCCATACACTTAGAGACGGCATAGGCCTGGCCATGCAGGATGTGTTCCTCTTCTCAGACACCATAGAGGGCAACATAGCCTACGGCGATCCCGAATGTACCTTTGAGCAGGTGGAATGGGCTGCAAAAATGGCTGACGCAGACGGCTTTATCAGAGAGATGCCAGACGGCTATGATACCGTAGTAGGCGAGAGAGGCATTGGTCTCTCCGGTGGTCAAAAGCAGCGTATCTCCCTGGCAAGAGCCATTCTCAAAAAGCCTGCCATAGTGATCCTGGACGATACCACCTCAGCCGTGGATATGGAGACTGAGAGCCAGATCCAGCACGACCTCAAGTGCCTGGAGAATGAGACCGTATTTATCATCGCCCAGCGTATTTCCTCACTTAAGGATGCTGATATGATCCTGGTTGTGGAGAACGGCCGTATTACCCAGCAGGGTACCCATGAAGAACTGGTGCAGCAGGAGGGCTACTACAGCACAGTATTCGCCCACCAGTACGGAGACAAGGCAGCCGGCTGAGCCAAATGCTGCAGTATCCTTGCCTCATAACGACTATATAGAGTCTGTCACAGGCTGTAACAGTGATACATCCTGTGACCGACATATCATCTGAAAGGAGCCACCCGGATGGCACGTAATAAGATCAATGAAGATGAAGAGCTGGAGCAATCCTTTGACCTGGCACAGCTCATGCGTCTGGCCCACTATGTAGGGCCCTTTAAGAATAAACTCATACTGGCAGTAGTGATAATGGTCATCAGCAGCGGCCTGTCCATGCTGATCCCCATATTCATCAAAAACGTCATGGATATTGTATCCATCACCAGCTTCACAGGAGACCTGTCCTCAGAGGAAGCCATCAGGCAGATCCTTATATATTCAGGCCTGACACTGCTCATCTCCTGCATATGCGCTTATATCACCAGGCAGAAGATAAAGCTCACCTCCCAGGTAGGCCAGGGCGTCATCTACAACCTGCGAAGAGAGCTCTTCCTGCACCTTCAGGAGCTCCCCTTCTCCTATTTTGATGACAAGCCCCACGGCAAGATCCAGGTAAGAGTAGTCAACTATGTAAATAACCTCTCGGACCTGCTCTCCAACGGTATAGTCAATACCATCACGGACATGTTTTCCATGGTATTCATCGTATTCTTCATGCTATACCTGAATGTGCGCTTCACCCTCATCGTGATGTGCGGCCTTCCCATACTGGTATTCATAGTCCTCTTCGTCAAGAAGAGGCAGCACAGGGCCTGGCAGATCCAGTCCAATAAGCAGTCCAATCTCAATGCCTATATCGCCGAATCGGTGAACGGCATCAGGGTCACCCAGTCCTTTGTACGAGAGGGCTACAACACAGACTTTTTTAACGAGCTCAACAGGCAATCCCGCCGGGCATGGCTGGACGCTGTGAAATACAACTTTATATTAAGGCCTGTCATTGACAATATTAATGTCCTGTCCACAGCAGTGATCTACGTGCTGGGCGTCAGCTGGCTCATAAGGGGCGAGACCCTGATCACAGTAGGTCTCCTCACAGCCTTCACCGGATATGTGGCCCGCTTCTGGCAGCCTATCATGACCCTGGCGAACTTCTACAACTCCCTGCTGACAGCCGTGTCATACCTGGAGAGGATATTCGAGACCATAGATGCTCCTGTCCTTGTAAAGGACAAGGAAGGCGCAGGTATCATGCCACCCATTAAGGGAGACGTATCCTTCAAGGATGTACGCTTCTCCTATGACGATGGCGTAGAGATCCTCCACGGAGTATCCTTTGATGTGAAGGCAGGCGAGAGCTATGCCATAGTAGGTCCCACAGGTGCAGGCAAGAGTACCATAGTGAACCTGATCAGCCGCTTCTACAACCTGGATACCGGCGATATCACCATAGACGGCATCAGCATCAATGATGTGACCATAAGGTCCCTCAGGACCCAGATGGGCGTCATGATGCAGGACAGCTTCATCTTCTCCGGTACCATCATGGACAATATCCGATACGGCAGAAAAGAAGCCACTGACGAAGAAGTAATAGCTGCCGCAAAGACTGTATGTGCCCACGACTTTATCATGTCATTAGAGGACGGCTACAATACCCAGGTAAATGAGCGAGGCTCCAGACTATCAGCCGGTCAGCGCCAGCTCATATCCTTTGCAAGAGCGGTCCTTGCTAATCCCCGCATCCTGATCCTGGACGAAGCTACTGCAGCCATTGATACAGAGACTGAGATCCTCTTGCAGCAGGGCCTCTCCCGTATGCTGCAGGGCAGGACCAGCTTCATCATAGCCCACAGACTCTCCACCATCAGAGGCGCAGACTGCATCCTATATGTAGACCATGGCGTCATCGAGGAGATGGGCACCCACGACGAGCTGATGCAAATAGAGGGTGGCATGTACAGAAGTCTGTATGAATCTCAATATGACTTTTTGAAAGATAGCGTAAGTGCGTGAGATAATACAAGAGCCGCAGAGATAGTAATACCTCTGCGGCTCTTATTATTTCGTCCTATACACCGAATATCTCTCTGCAAATCTCTTCCAGGCTAGCCATATCCTCTACGCTGCTCACCAGGTTTCTGAGTCTGGCTGATCCGGGGATACCTGCACTGTACCAGGCTACGTGCTTTCTGATCTCACGTACAGCTATATATTCGCCCTTTACCTCATTCATCAGCCTGGCATGTCTGATGATCATATCGTAAATCTCGCGGCTGGATGGTCTCTCAGGGATACCCATGCCCTGCATGCCTGCAGCTATCTCTCTGAAGATCCAGGGATTACCCCTGGCTCCCCTTGCTATCATGACTCCGTCGCATCCTGTCTCATCTATGAGCTTTATGGCAGAAGCTGCATCTGTCACATCTCCGTTACCTATGACGGGTATGGATACCGCTTCCCTAACCCTACGGATAATGGACCAGTCTGCGTGACCGCTATAGAACTGCTCTCTGGTCCTGCCATGCACTGCTATGGCAGAGGCTCCTGCCTCCTCTGCTGCCAGAGCGCACTCTACGGCATTGATATTCTTCTCTGTATAGCCCTTTCTGATCTTCACCGTCACAGGCTTGTCACTGGCCCTTACAGCAGCCGCCACTATCTCTCCTATGAGAGATGGGTTCTTCATAAGGGCAGAGCCCTCGCCGTTGCCTGTGACCTTGGGCACAGGGCAGCCCATATTGATATCCAGGATATCATAGTCTATATCCGAGATCTCTCCTATGGCCTGTGCTATCACATCGGGCTCTGAGCCAAAGAGCTGCAGTGCCACCGGATGCTCATCGCTATGCACTGCCATGAGCTCTCTGGTCTTCTTGTTATGATAGGTTATGGCTTTGGCGCTTACCATCTCCATGACCACCAGGCCTGCCCCCTGCTCATGGCAGAGTAAACGAAATGGCAGGTCGGTTACCCCTGCCATTGGTCCCAAAACCAGATTATTGGGGATCTCTACATCCCCTATTTTAAATGGATGATAATAATTTGAATTAGTCTTCATCGTCAGTCTCATCTTCTGTGAGCAGTACTTCTTCCAGGCTCTGATGGAGCACGATCACCTTGTAATATGACTCCAGTGCCTTGAACATATCCTGGCGCTGCCTGCGGATCTCGCCTATGAGGAGGCCTGCGCTGACTTCATCATAAGTGATATCCTCTTCATCGGCATTGGTCTCCATGGTGATGCTGCCATCCTCTTCAAACTCAATGGTAAATACGCCGCCGGCGTTCTGGGTATAGAGCACACTGATAATGCGCAGCTCCTTTTGGATACTCTCAGGTACCTTTTTGAAGAGGGGATTAAAGTAATACTTTTCCTCATATGCATTGGCACCGCAGAGCACGATCCTGCCGCTGGAGGATACGCTGCCCAGCATGCCGTCCTCAGTGACGATATCAATGGACTGTACCTCTTCGCCGCTGTCAGCATTGATGACCTTGCCTGTCTCCTTATTGATGATCAGGTGCTGGGGCTTTCTCTTTTGACCTTCAAGAGTCTCTTGAGGAATGGCTGCGTCCACGTCTCTATCTACAGAAGGCTCTTTTTTTTCACTATTTACATTCTCATTATTTGACATATCTATTAATCCTCGTATGCACTTTCCTTGGGCTTGGTCCTGCAGTTCTTCTCATATAGGATCCTCAAGCCTTCCAGGGTCAGGCAGGGATCGTACTCATCTATCTCGGGGATGTCATCTACCAGCATCCTGCCAAGGCCGCCTGTGGCGATGACCTTCATATTCTTGAGGCCCGATTCCTCTCTCATCCGGTCTATGATATACCTGGTCTGGCCTATCTGTCCATACATAAGGCCGGCCTGCATAGACGACACAGTCTCCTTGGCCAGTATGGAAGCGGGCTTTCTGATCTCGATCTCAGGGAGCTTGGCAGTATCTTCCCAAAGAGCTCTGGCCGATATCCTGATACCGGGAGAGATGACGCCTGTGAAGAACTCGCCCTTCTCGTTGATGATCTCGTAGGTAGTGGCTGTACCAAAGTCGATGACCATGACAGGGCCGCCGTAGATCTCATATCCTGCAACAGCATCTACGATAAGGTCGGGCCCTATCTCCTTGGGATTCTCGGTTGTGATCCTGATGCCGGTCTTGATGCCGGGACCCACTATATAGGGTCTCTTGCCCAGGTACTTGATAATGGAGCTCACAAATGCGTGCATGACCTGAGGTACAACAGAGCTTATGATAACACCATCTATCTCATCCTTGTCAATATCATTGGCTCTAAGCAGCGCCAGGAGATTGATCCCGTACTCATCTGAAGTGCGGGGACTCTGGGACATCATGCGAAAGAGGGCCCTGAGCTCCTTTTTCTCATATACTCCAAATGTAAAATTGGTATTACCTATATCTACTACTAAGATCATGCCACTCACAGCATTTGCCTCCTGATCTGATTCTATTGTGATACTCTAACTATACATATCCGTAGAGTCCCCTTACAGAGACTTCTCCGGCATAGACTCTCTCTGTGCTGCCATCTGCGCGCCTGACTATGAGTTCGCCTCCGTCTCCTGTGCCTACAGCCTCTGCCTGGTATTCCCCGGCGGGGTCCAGGACCCTCACTGTCTCCCCCAGGTTCAGGAGCCTGTCCTCATAAGCTTTTCTCAGGCCTGCCATGGAGCAGCTCTCTTTAAAGATATTATAATCCTTTTCAAAAGCATTCATAGCTGCAGCGATGAGCCTGCTCCTGTCTACGCTCTTTCCCGTCTGAGTCAGGATAGAGCCAGCCATATCCCTGATATCCTCAGCAAAGACCTGCTGCCTCACATTGATGCCCGCTCCTATTATGACATAATATTCTCCCCCTCCCGGGGCTATATGGAGCTCTGTGAGTATCCCGCAGACCTTTCTCCTCTCAAGGACTATGTCGTTGGGCCATTTGATCATGGCTCTACACTCTGCCAGCTCTTCAATGGCCTTTGCTATGGCAAGTCCCATGACAGGCGTGAGCATAGGTGCCTTATCTGCCGGAAAAGATGGCCGCAGAAGAAGGCTCATGGCTATATTATCCCCCGGGGGAGTATGCCAGTGCCTGCCATTCCTGCCTCTTCCAAGGGTCTGCTCCTTGGCCAGGACAACAGTCCCTTCGGGAGCACCTCTTTTAGCCAATTCCCTTATATCATCATTGGTGGAGCCTGTCCGGTCCTTGATAATGATATTGCGGCCCATGACCCCGGTCTTTATATTTTTTAATATATCTTTATCTGTCAGATCCTGCATATCACCAACCTGCCTGCAAAAGAACTATAATCTGCATCACAGTGTAGCATACATTACAGCCTTAATGGTATGCATGCGGTTCTCAGCTTCGTCAAATACCAGTGACCTCTCAGATGTGAAGACCTCATCTGTCACTTCCATATCGTCCAGGCCAAATTTCTCCTTGATCTTGACCCCCATCTTGGTATTAAGGTCATGATAGGAGGGCAGGCAGTGCATAAATACGGCGCCCTCTCCTGCATTGTCCATGATATCCATAGTCACCTTATAAGGAGACAGGTCAGCAATCCTCTCTTCCCATACATCATCGGGCTCGCCCATGGATACCCAGATATCGGTAGCTATTACGTCAGCACCCTTGCTGGCAGCAATGGGATCTTCAAAGAAGTCGATCTGGCCGCCTGTAGTCTCAGCAATCCTGATGCACTCGTCTGTCAACTCCTTGGAAGGGAAGTACTTCTTGTTGGATACTGCTGTGAAGTGCATACCCATCTTGGCACAGGCTACCATCAGTGAATTGCCTGTATTGTACCTGGCATCGCCAAAATAGCACAGGTGTATGCCCTTAAGGTGTCCAAAATGCTCTCTGATAGTCAGAAGGTCAGCCAGCATCTGTGTGGGATGAAATTCATTGGTCAGGCCGTTCCATACAGGTACGTCCGAATGCTCTGCCAGCTCTTCCACAATAGTCTGCTCAAAGCCCCTGTATTCTATACCGTCAAACATACGGGAGAGGACCTTGGCTGTATCTGCTATGGATTCCTTGTGGCCTATCTGGGATGCAACAGGGTCCAGATAAGTAGAACCCATGCCCAGATCGTGAGCTGCCACTTCAAAAGCACACCTGGTCCTGGTACTGGTCTTTTCGAATATCAATGCCACGTTCTTGGTAGGATATACAGCATGAGCCTCGCCCCTTTTCTTCTTGTCCTTGAGCTCAGCTGCCAGATCCAAAAGATACTCAATCTCCTCAGGTGTATAATCCAGGAGCTTTAGAAAATCACGTCCCTTTAAGTTAATTTCGCCCATTTCTCTCATTCCTTTCCCTTTATGATAAACAGTTCACTACAATAAAAAAGCTGACTGTATAAAAATACAGTCAGCTTAGTATACCATATATCAAGCCTTGGGGGCATCTCCTGCCACAACCTCTTTAAGTGAGGATGCAAGACCTGCAATTCCCTGGATATCCGAAGGGATGATGAGCTTGGTAGCCTGGCCGTTTGCAGCCTTCTCGAAGGCTTCAAGGCTCTTGAGTGTGAGTACTGCCTTATCAGCGCCGGCTTCCTTGACATAGCGGATACCGTCTGCATTAGCTTCCTGGACGCTTCTGATAGCCTGTGCATGACCTTCAGCTTCGCGGATCTCCTTTTCCTTCTGAGCTTCAGCTGCAAGGATTGTAGCCTGCTTCTTTGCTTCAGCTTCCAGGATCTGGGATTCCTTCTTACCTTCTGCTACAAGGATAGTAGCCTTCTTTTCACCTTCTGCGCGGAGAATAGCTTCACGTCTCTCACGCTCTGCCTTCATCTGCTTCTCCATGGCGTCACGGATAGCAGCGGGAGGATTGATGTTCTTGAGCTCTACTCTGGTTACCTTGATACCCCAAGGGTCTGTAGCGATATCCAGTGCGGAACGCATCTGAGTATTGATAGTCTCACGGCTGGTCAGTGTCTGGTCCAGCTCCATCTCACCGATGATATTACGAAGAGTGGTAGCTGTCAGTGTCTCGATAGCCATCAGAGGATTCTCTACACGGTATGTATAGAGCTTGGGATCTGTGATCATGAAGAACACAACTGAATCGATCTGCATTGTTACGTTATCCTTGGTGATAACGGGCTGAGGGGGGAAGTCACATACCTGCTCCTTGAGGTTGACCCTCTTGGCAACCTTATCCATAAAAGGCATCAGAATGTGAAGACCTGCGCCCCATGTGCTCTGGTAGGTTCCCAGCCTCTCAACCATGTATGCATATGACTGAGGTACTACTCTGATACATGATGCCAGAAATGCCAGCAAAATGATCACGATTACAAAAAATATCATATATATCTCCTTCCTGCCGATTTTTCGGCACACCTTTTTCAATAATATCTTATCTGATATTTACTGACCTATAAAGCCCTGACCCTGAACTGTGGTCTGTCCCGCTACCGTCTCAGGAACCTTCTCAACTATGAGCTTGACACCTTCTACAGCTCTGATGATCACAGTGCTGTCCTTGTCTATACTGACGTTATTATCAGCAGACCTTGCCATCCACTCCATACCGTCAATCTTCACATGTCCGGACTCTGTAAGATTGTCAATTCTCTCTGTTACTATGGCCTTTCTCCCTGCCATAGCTTCCACATTGGTCCTGACACGGTTCCTGTTAAAATATTTAACTGCCAGAGGTCTCACCGTAAGCAGGATAGCTACGGATACCACTATAAAGACTACTATCTGCACCGCCAGCGGAAGACCTATTGCTGCAGCTCCGCATGCGATCAGCGCGCCGCAGGCAAACCATATACTTGTAAGAGACGTGGATATCACTTCAAATACTGCAAGTATAATAGTGAGGATCAGCCAGATCATAACCATACTCGTTTCCATCATCCTTCCTCCTTCCTACATGATATGACACAGAATATATGTGTTTTCTATATGTCTTTAGTATATCAGAATATAGTTTTAATAAAAGGGCAATTATAGCAAAAAGAAAGGGCTTATACCCCCAAAAGCACGAAAAACGGAGACCAAAATAGTCTCCGTTTAGGATGCACTTATATGAAGTGTTCACAGGATGTGAACCGCCATGCTCAGAAGTGCACGGATGCACTTCTATGGCGTTTTTACCAAAATACGTGTCCGCCGATCACCTGGCCGTCGTGGCGCCCCGCTCTCTTAAAGTGAGTAGCTCCGCCAACATAGGTCTCGCCGTTGATAGCGGCCTGTGCTGCCTGCAGGCAGGAATCGGATATGTTGCCATTGTAGACGCTTGCAACCTTGCCGTTTAGGGCAGGTGTAAACTGTCCTGAAGCATATATTACTGAGTGGATGGTATTGGGATAACCACCGCTCTTTACTCTGTTCATAACAACCGCGCCCACGGATACCTTGCCTTCATAAGGCTGATTGCCCGCCTCGCATACGATAAGCGCTGCCAGGAGCCTTACTTCATCTGCATTGGCATCTACTCTGCCGCGGTTCCTCTTAAGCTCTGCCTGTCTCTCTTCCTCTTCCCTCTTGTGGATCTCCGCCATAGTCTCGCCGGAGTCGATCCTAAAGGTCACGGATACATAATCGGACTGCACATAGCCTACTTCATCATCATATTCCACACTGGTCCAGCCGTTGTCCTGCTCCTCGATGACATCCAGTGAATCTCCCCTGGTCAGTACTGCCATGGAATCTGCATGCACGCTGTCATCGTCTCTAAGGTAGAGAGCATCACAGTCTACTGTGATAATGGTACTTCCCACTTCTGCAGCCAGTTCCTGAGCATCCTCTCCAAAGAGAAGATAATCATCCTTGGCCCAGCCTACCAGATTGCCGGACTCGATCTTGGTCCAGCCGTTCTTCTGTTCCAGGATCCTGCCGCCGCAATCCTTGTACAGGATACCTGCCTTGGCACCGTCCTCGCTTGGATCTGTTCTGACATTCATCGCTTTGTTGACATTCGCCATGACCAGATCGGAGCTGTCTCCCTCGACAAACTCTCTATGAGAGCCCGCCGCTTCTGCGTTCACCGATATCGTCTCAGCCAATTCGGCAGCTTCTTCAAGCTGCTCCATGGCAGGAGCCTCGTTGCCGGTATATCCCAGCATTGCAGCGACTCCGACACCGGACGCCTGAGCTTTAATTGGTGCAGTCATGCCGTACAGGCTTGCACCGATCATCATCCCCAGGAACAGAACGCATGCTCTGTTCTTTTTCATAAGTTATAGTCCCCTTACGTGTATCAAAACCCTGTAAATAGTGGATCTGACAAGATGTATTACGATCTCAGTAACAAATCGCAATTTCTATCTTAACAGTGAGGGGCAAAATTGTCAAATTTTGGTAATTATTGCTTGTTTTTGCAACAATATATAAAATAATCAAGATAACCCACCACCTTCAGGTGATGGGCGGCGCTTTTTAGAGCTGTCTGCTCTTGTCTATGCAGGCCTTGATAGCATCCATGACTGTACCTCTAAAGGCCTTTTCCTCCAGTGTATGAACAGCTGCTATGGTAGTACCTCCCGGGGAGCATACCATATCCTTGAGTTCTCCGGGATGCTTGCCTGTCTCCAGTACCATCTTGGCGCTGCCAAGGAGTGACTGAGCTGCAAACTGATAAGCCTGCTGCCTGCTCATGCCTCCCTCTACAGCCGCATCTGCCATAGCCTCTATAAACATAAATGCATAAGCCGGGCTGGAGCCTGATACGCCTACTACCACGTCCATCAGGTTCTCATTTACCACACTGGCCTTGCCAATACTCTCAAATATACTCATCACAAAGCTCAGATCCTGGTCGGATATCAGCTCATTCCTGCACACTGCAGTGCAGCCTTCTCCCACCAGAGCGGGTGTATTGGGCATAGCGCGTATCAGACGGATTTTTTTCTCAAAGGCATTCTCTATCCACTTGATGGTCTTGCCTGCAGCAATAGAGATGATCAGCTTGGAATCATCCACATCATCCATGATCTCAGCGATCACCTGCTTGAAATACTGAGGCTTTACAGCCAGTACGATGACATCAGCTTCCTGAGCCACCTTCCTGTTGGAATCCCTGACACCGATGCCAAATGCCCCTGCTACCCTCTCTCTTGTTTCCTTGGTAGCAGCAGAGCCTATGATATCCTCAGCTCCTACGATCTCCTTTTTGAGTATTCCTCCTATGATGGCCTTTGCCATGTTACCCAGTCCGATAAAACCTATTACCATTTTGATATCCTCCTCAATCTAGACTTATATTATTGATGGACCCTGCATAAGCCTTCAGCTTTGCGGGGTTCTGAACATACATGACAGCTTATATTCCTCTTTGCCTCATGGCTTCAAAGGACAGTATGGCTGCAGATACAGCTGCATTAAGGGATTCCGCCTGTCCCTTCATGGGAATGATAAGATAGCCTCCTGCTGCATCTGCGCTCTCCTTTTTAAGGCCGTTGCCTTCATTACCTATAAGGAAGGCAACAGGCCCCGTCAGATCCGTATCATATACAGACTTGTCCGCCTTAAGATGCGCCGCATAGCTGACTATACCCTTCTCTCTGAGGGACGCGATAGTTTCTACTATATTATCAGTATATCTGTATGGTTGTCTGAATATAGCTCCCATGGTAGACCTGACCACCTTGGGGCTAAAGAGATCGACGCAGCCCCTTGTCATATATATACCGCTGACGCCTGCTGCCTCTGCAGTCCTGAATATAGTGCCCATATTGCCGGGATCCTGGATGTCCTCCAGTATCAATATAAGAGGATCAGCTGCGTCTGTGATGACGCTCTCCTCATACTCCTTCTGCCTGACAAGGCAGAGTATACCCTGAGGCGTTGTGGTATCCGACATCTTGTTAAATACCTGGTCAGACACTGCTTCATAACCGCAGGGCAGGCTCTCCACATAGGCTCTGTCCTCATCCGACATATCCCTGATAAATGACTCTGACAGATATGCGGATATGAGGAGGTCAAAGGGTACCTCACGTGCCATACGGATGCCCTCCACCACAAAGACCTTGTCCTTCCTGCGCAGCCGCGGCTTTGCTATGTATGCAGCTATTTTCTTGACCTTATCATTGGTAGCACTGGTTATCATATTATACCTCGGTATCGTTGTTACAGGATGCACTTCTATGTCGTATGTTACAGGATGTAACTCGACATGTTCAGAAGTGCATGGATGCACTTCTATGTCGTATGAAAAGAAGCTCCCTGTGCAGGAAGCTTCTCATTAGTCGAATTATGTTTTTAAGGATTATAAAATCCTAGCAATCTGATACTGATATTCATCAATATCCTTGGTCATTGACAGAGCTTCCTCGATATCAAAATCCTGGAACTTGCCATCGCGATAGCCTACAACCCTGTTGGACTTGCCCTCAGCCATGATATCTGCTGCAAAGCAGCCCATGTAAGAAGCATACACACGGTCCTTACATGTAGGTGAACCACCACGCTGCATGTAACCCAGGATTGTAGCTCTGGTCTCGATACCTGTAGCTGCCTCGATCCTGCGGGCCATGGATGTGGAATGGCCGATACCCTCAGCATTGATGATGATGTGGTGAGTCTTGCCACGCTTACGGTTGTCAATGATATTGTCGATGACCTTCTGCTCATTAAAGTCATATTTCTCAGGGATCAGGATGTCATCACCGCCGTTGGCGATAGTACACCAAAGAGCGATATAACCTGCATGACGACCCATAACCTCGATGATAGAGCATCTCTCATGAGATGAAGATGTATCACGTACCTTATCTATAGCTGACATCGCTGTATTAATGGCAGTGTCAAAACCGATAGTATATTCGGTGCAAGCGATATCCAGATCGATAGTGCCGGGAAGGCCAATTGTATTGATACCCTGACGGGCCAGAGCCTGAGCTCCACGATAAGAACCGTCACCACCTATTACGATAACGCCGTCTATGCCATGCTTTCTGCAGATCTCAGCACCCTTGGCCTGACCCTCTGCAGTCTTGAACTCCATACATCTGGCTGTACCAAGGATAGTACCGCCTCTCTGTATGATATCTGAAACCGAATGACGGTCCATCTCAATAAAGTCCTCGTTAAGAAGACCCTGATAACCCTTCTTGATACCTACTACCTGAAGTCCATTAGCAATAGACTTACGTACAACTGCACGGATTGCGGCATTCATTCCGGGTGCGTCACCACCACTGGTCAATACACCGATTTTCTTAATTTGTTTGTCCACGATTTCCCTTCCTTCTTGCGCTGCTTAAGTAGTCCCTCGGAAGCACCATCTGCCCAGGGCCTCCGAAGAAAAAATGCTCTTACTCAGCATGCCCCTTTATTGCATTTTTTCACATATACGATATAAGTTTAGCGCAAGATTATCTCTTGTGCAATGGACCTTCTTTATTTTTATACGTATTTTTTATCTTGATTTATGTTAAGATAAAGCTGTTAGCGGGGGAAAAGACAATGGGATTTACGCACTTGCACGTCCATACCGAATATTCTCTCTTGGACGGTTCCAATAAGATCAAAGATTATGTAGCCAGACTCAAAGAGCTGGGAATGAGCGCCGGAGCCATTACGGATCACGGCGTTATGTATGGTGTCATAGATTTCTACAAGGAAGCCCGAGCAAATGGCATCAAGCCCATTCTCGGCTGTGAAGTCTATGTGGCGCCGTCCTCTCGCTTTGATAAGAGTGCTCCCGCAGATGAGAAATATTACCACCTGATACTCCTGGCTGAGAATAATACAGGCTACAGCAACCTTACCCATATAGTCAGCAGAGCTTTTACCGAAGGCTATTATTACAAGCCCAGAGTAGATATGGAGCTCCTTGAGAAGTACCACGAGGGCCTGATCTGCCTCTCTGCCTGCCTGGCAGGTGAGATACCAAGGGCTCTTGCCATGAAGGATTACGACAGAGCAAGAAAAGCTGCCCTGAGATACGACAATATCTTTGGCCACGGCAATTTCTTTTTGGAGCTCCAGGACCACGGCATAGGCCAGGAAGCAGATGTGAACGCAGGGCTCCTGAGACTGTCCAAGGAGCTGGACATAGCACTTGTGGCTACCAACGACTGCCACTATACCAGGCAGGAAGACTGGAAGGCCCAGGACCTGCTCCTGTGCATCCAAACTCAGAGGAAGGTCTCTGATACAGACAGGATGCATATGGAGGGCAAGCCTTCATATTATGTAAAGAGTGAAGAAGAGATGAGAGCTCTTTTTCCCTATGCAAGGGAAGCTATTGAGAACAGCATGATCATAGCTGACAGGTGCAATGTGGAGATAGAGTTTGGAGTGACCAAGCTCCCACGCTTTGATGTGCCTCTAGGCTATGATTCCTGGACATATCTGCAAAAGCTATGCGAGGACGGCTTTAAAGAACGATATCCTGATGGGGACGAAGCGCTTAAAAAGAGGCTGGACTACGAGCTGGGCATCATAAAGCGCATGGGCTACGTGGACTACTTCCTTATAGTATGGGACTATATCAACTGGTCCAGAGAGCATGGCATAGCCGTGGGACCGGGGCGTGGCTCTGCCGCAGGCTCCATTGTGTCCTATTGCATGCACATCACCAACATAGATCCTATTAAATACGACCTTCTGTTCGAAAGGTTCCTGAATCCTGAACGTGTCAGCATGCCTGATATAGACGTGGACTTTGAATACACCCGTCGCCAGGAGGTCATAGATCATGTGACCGAGAAATACGGCAAGGACAAGGTGGTGCAGATCATCACCTTTGGTACCATGGCTGCCAAGGCTGTCATCAAGGATGTGGCCAGGGCCATGGATATACCTTACAACTATGCCAATACTCTCTCCAAGATGGTTCCAAATGATCTGAAGATGACCCTGGACAGAGCACTGGAGATCAGTCCCGACCTTAGAAAAGAATATGAGGAAAATGACAAGGCTACTCTCCTTATTGATATGTGCAGAAAGCTGGAGGGCCTGCCAAGGCACACCTCAATGCATGCAGCAGGAGTAGTGATATGCTCTGCGCCTGCAGAAGACCTGCTGCCTCTGTCCAGATCCTCGGACGGGCCTATCACTACCCAGTTCCCCATGACTACCATCGAAGAGCTGGGCCTGCTCAAAATGGACTTTCTAGGCCTTAGGACCCTGACTGTCATCAAGGACGCCGTGGACGCTGTGAACGCAGCAAACAGAGCCATCCCCGGTGACAGCAATTACCTGGACATCGACAATATAGATTACAACGATCCCGAAGTACTAAAGTCTATCTCCACCGGCCACTCCGAAGGCGTCTTCCAGCTGGAATCCGCAGGAATGCAGGCCTTTATGAAGGAGCTGGGACCAAAGAGCCTTGAAGATGTCATAGCAGGCGTATCCCTCTTCAGACCGGGCCCCATGGACTTTATACCCAAATATATCGCGGGCAAGAACGATCCCAGCGGCATCAGCTACGATACGCCCCTGTTAGAGCCCATACTGCGCTCCACCTACGGCTGCATAGTATATCAGGAGCAGGTAATGCAGATAGTGCAGCAGCTGGGCGGCTATACCCTGGGCAGAGCGGATCTGGTGCGCCGCGCCATGAGTAAAAAGAAGCACGCAGTCATGGAAGTAGAGAGGCGCAACTTTGTATACGGCAATGAAGAAGAGAATGTATCAGGCTGCATCTCTCACGGCATAGACGAAGCCACGGCCAATAAGATCTACGACTCCATGATGGACTTTGCCAATTATGCTTTTAACAAGTCCCATGCAGCCTGCTATGCAGTGGTAGCCATCCAGACGGCGTATCTTAGGCACTACTATCCTGTAGAATACATGGCATCGCTCATGACCTCTGTCATAGATACTCCCGCCAAGGTATCCTGGTATATCTCTGTCTGCCACTTCATGGGCATAGAGATACTGCCTCCTGATGTGAATACCTGCGATGCAGGCTTCTCTGTGCGCACTGTAGTAAAAGACGGCAAAGAGATAAAGGCTATCTCCTACGCCCTCTCAGCTATCAAGTCCCTGGGACCTACCGCCATTGATGCTATCTTAAAGGAAAGAATGCTCAACGGAAGCTTCAGGAGCCTTGGCGATTTCCTCTCCAGACTATCCGGTGACAGGGATCTGACCAAGAAGGCAGTGGAAGTGCTGATCAAGTCAGGAGCCCTGGACTGCCTGGGCGGCACCAGAAAGCAGTACATGAACATCTACCAGGAGATCATGGATGCCAGGCACAAGAACAAGAATTCTTTTACCGGGCAGATGACCCTGATGGACCTGATGGCGCCTCAGGAGAGGAGCCAGTTTGAGATACCTCTGCCCAATATCGGCGAGTTTGATACAGACATGCTCCTGGCCTTTGAAAAAGAGGTGCTGGGCTTTTATATAAGCGGTCATCCCCTTGAGCCCTATGCAGCCCTTCTAAAGAAGCATTGCAGCGCCCTGAGCTCTGACTTTGTCTACGACGAAGAGAGAAAGGATGGGGGCCTTGCTGACAAGCAGCAGGTAACAGTCGGCGGTATCATTACAGCTGTTACCACCAAATACACCAAGAATAACCAGATGATGGCCTTCTGTACTCTGGAGGATATGGCAGGGAGCCTGGAAGTGATAGTTTTTCCCAAGACCTACGAAAAGACCTACAGCCGCCTGAGAGTGGACAGCAAGGTCTTCATAGAAGGCCACGTCTCCGAAGAAGAGGAGCGGGATTCCAAGCTCATAGCGGACAAGGTGCAGACCTTTGAAGAGATACCCATTACCGTATGGGTGCGCTTCAAAGACAGGCGCATTTTTGAAAAGGAAGAAGAAACTCTCCTTAAGGCTATGGAGGGTCACGGGGGCAAGGACTCCGTGGTAGCTTATCTGGAAGATACAAAGCAGATGAAAAAGTATCCTCCGAATATGAGGATCAACGCTTCCAGAGAGATGCTGGACAAGCTCCGGGGACTCTTTGGTGAAAACAACGTCCGTACAAGCTGATAAGACAAGCAGAATAATAAAGGAAATAATAAGAAAGGCTATAAGAAGATGCGACTGATATCCTGGAATATCGATTCACTAAATGCAGCACTTACAAGCGAGAGCGCAAGAGCCCTGCTCAGCAGGCAGGTCCTGAAAAAGATAGCTGACATGTCACCTGACATCCTGGCTTTGCAGGAGACCAAGCTTCCCGCAAAGGGTATGAACAAAAAGCAGGAGGAAGCACTCTTTGATATATTCAGGGACTACGAGCTGGACTATGTAAGCTCAGTGCCTCCCGCAAGGAAGGGCTATGCAGGTACCATGGTCCTCTACAAAAAGGGCATGAAGGTAACTGCCAAGCATCCTGCCATAGGAGCGCCGGACACCATGGACAATGAAGGCAGGATGATCACCCTGGAAACAGACTCCTTCTACCTGAACCTGGTCTACACTCCCAATGCAGGCGACGGATTAAAGCGCCTTGGCGAGCGCCAGATATGGGACAGGAAATACGCTGATTATCTCGCTTCTCTTGACAAGGACAAGCCTGTCATCGCCTGCGGCGACTACAACGTAGCCCACACAGAGATAGACCTGGCCAATCCAGATTCCAATCACAACAGCGCAGGCTTTACCGATGAAGAGAGACAGGGCTTTAGCGCTCTTCTTTCCAGAGGCTTTAAGGATTCCTTCAGAGAGCTCCATGAGGGTCTCACAGGGGCATATTCCTGGTGGTCACAAAGGATCACCACCAGCAAGGCCAATAACTCAGGCTGGCGCATAGACTATTTCCTGGTAAGTGACAGGATCATGGACAAGGTGGTCGCCTCAGAGATGATAGATTCAGGGGAACGTGCAGACCACGCTCCTATACTCCTTGATATTAATTTATAAGATAATCCATAACACAGGTATTCACATAAGCCGTATCAGAGGATAAAACTTCTGATGCGGCTTATTTCCCTTTTGATAACAGCGAATAAATCAATTGTGCTATAAATGTCTGCTATGGTAGAATAAATGTGTTATTGGTAACATTTATCAACATTTTGAGGGATTTTGAAGGAGGAATACCATGGCAGAGAACAAGTACGCCGGCACACAAACAGAGAAGAACCTGCAGGCTGCGTTTGCAGGTGAGTCACAGGCAAGAAATAAATACACATACTTTGCTTCCAAGGCAAAGAAGGAAGGATACGAGCAGATCGCAGCTCTCTTCCTCAAGACAGCTGATAATGAAAAAGAGCACGCTAAGATGTGGTTCAAGGAACTGGGCGGCATCGGCGATACAGCTGAGAATCTGGCTGCAGCTGCTGACGGCGAGAACTACGAGTGGACAGATATGTACGAAGACTTTGCAAAGACTGCTGAAGAAGAAGGCTTCAAGGCTCTGGCTGCAAAGTTCCGTATGGTAGGTCAGATCGAGAAGCATCACGAAGAGCGTTACAGAGCTCTGCTTCACAATGTAGAAGCTCAGGAAGTATTCGCTAAGAGCGAAGTTAAGGTATGGGAGTGCCGCAACTGTGGTCACATCGTAGTAGGCACCAAGGCTCCCGAGGTTTGCCCTGTATGTGCACATCCTCAGAGCTACTTCGAAGTAAACGCTGAGAATTATTGATCCTGCTGCTGATACGCATGGATTCATATTACATGCCCCATCAGGACAAGCATTAAACCTATCATATGAGCATAATAACAGATTCCCGCCGGATGCATATGCATCTGACGGGAATCTTTTTGTTCCATGTACTTTTTACTCAGGACTTCTCTACTACCTTGTCAAAGGTATCTGTGATCTCCGCGGGCGGAGCAGGTGTCAGCAGGCTGACAACAAGGATCACGATGATGGACACCAGAAAAGCGGGAGCCAGTTCATACAGGTCCCAGATACCGCCCATGGGTCTTACCAGATATTTCCAGATAAATACTACTGCGCCGCCGCTGATCATACCTGCTGCTGCGCCATAGATATTGACTCTCTTCCAGAAGAGAGACATGAGTGTGACGGGTCCAAATACTGCACCAAAGCCTGCCCATGCAAAGGATACGATGCCAAATACGGAGCTTGAAGGATCCCATGCAATGATCACACCTACAACTGCTACTGCAAGGAGTGTCATCCTGGCTGTGAGCATGGCCGCTGCCTCTGTGAGCTTCACGCCAAATACGTCCTGGATGATATTCTCTGATACAGCTGAGGATGCTGCGATAAGCTGCGAATCTGCAGTGGACATGGTGGATGCCAGGATACCTGCGATGATAAAGCCTGCCATGATAGCAAAGATGAGGCCGTTCTGGCTGATCATATCTGCCAGTCGTACTATCAGGGTCTCTGCCTTGGAAGAGCTTGTAGGATTAGCTGCGTCGATGAGGCTGTCAAGGCTGCCTGATACTGTCATTGCTCTGCCGACTACGCCCAGGAATACCGCGATGCCCAGTGAGATCAGACACCACACTGAAGCGATCCTTCTGGAGAGCTTTAATTTCTCAGGATTCTCGATAGCCATGAATCTCAGAAGGATATGAGGCATACCAAAGTATCCAAGGCCCCAGCAGAACATGGTGATCTTGTTGAAGATACCATAAGGATTTGCTGCATTTGCTGCATTGTCATATGTATGATTGATGCTCAGGTATCCGGGAAGTGCCTTGGCATTCTCAATCACTGCGCCCATGCCGCCGGCGCTCTTTATGCCATAGAAGAGCACGCCCACAAGTGCGATACTCATGATGATAGACTGAATAAAGTCAGTCTTGGATGCAGCAAGGAATCCGCCTGTAGAAGTATAGCCTACTATGATGACTGCGGATGCGATCATAGCCAGCTGATACTGCACTCCAAAGAGTGATTCAAAGAGCTTGCCGCAAGCGGAAAAGCCCGATGCAGTATAAGGTACGAAGAAGATGATGATAGCTGCGGCACCAATAAGGAGCGTCACGTTCTTCTTGTCATTAAATCTGTTCTTGAAATAATCGGGAATAGTGATGGCGTCAAGCTCGGCTGTATAATTTCTCAGCCTCTTGGCTGTGAAGAGCCAGTTAAGATATGTACCTACGATGAGGCCTACTGCAGTCCATCCTGCATCTGCTATACCTGAGAAATAAGCAAGGCCCGGTACGCCCATGAGCAGATATGAGCTCATGTCGGAGGCCTCTGCACTCATGGCAGTTACGAAAGGTCCCAGCTTCCTGCCTCCAAGATAAAAGTCCGATACGTCATTGGTGTTCTTGGATGCTCTGAATCCAACCACCAGCATCATAGCCAGGTATACAATAACTGCTATGATGATTCCAATGTGTGCTGTTGTCATAGTTCCCTCCCCTATTAGTTTGTTTTTTTTGCCTATACAAGTATCCAGATTATTATACTACACTTTCCCGCGATAGTTTAGTAAAGTCTTAAAACTACGTTTGTCTTCTGTCGCTATTACGATACAAGTATTTTAACCATTGCGTTCGGGTCATATACCGAGCCCCTTTATTTACGCCGTTTTTGCGGTATTATAGCTTCCTAATCCCATTAGAAAACGTTTGCATTTAGACATGCAATACTTTATAATGGGTGATGCTTTTGCGAAAAAAACGTTTATTAAGAAGAAACATTTGGAGGAATTATGAGTGAGATGAAATTTGATCCTATGACGGGTCAGCCTATTGCAGACAATGCTCCCGGACAGAATCCCGGCCAGGGCATGAATGATCAGCCTGCAGGCGGCCCTATGAATGGCCAGCCCACAGGTCCTGCACCTTTTGGTCAGCCTATGAATGGTCCTATGAACGGTGCTCCCTATGGCCAGCCTATGAATGGCCCTATGAACGGCCAGCCCATGAACGGTCAGCCCATAAGCGGCGCTCCCTATGGACAGCCCATGAATGGCCCTATGAACGGCCAGCCCATAAGCGGCGCTCCCTATGGACAGCCTATGAATGGCCCTATGAACGGACAGCCTATAAGCGGCGCTCCCTACGGACAGCCTATGAATGGCCCTATGAACGGCCAGCCCATGAACGGACCTTTTGATCCCAATATGAATCAGGGCGTAACCATCGATCCTGTGACAGGTCTTCCTGTTGTAGGCGGCGAAGCTCCCAAGAAGAGCAAGGCTCCCATCATCATAGCTATCATCGCAGGCCTTATCCTGATCGCAGGCGTTATCGCAGCTGTGCTTCTCTTTAACAAAAAGGATGATGAAGCTCCTGTAGAGGAAGAGGTTGTTGAAGAGGTAGAGCCCAAAGAAGAGGAAGTTGTAGAAGAAGTAGAAGAAGAGCTTCCTGAAGCCAAAGAAGAAGAAGTTGAAGAAGTTGTTGAAGAAGTAGAGGAAGAGCTTCCTGAAGCCAAAGAAGAGGAAGTTGTAGAAGAGAAGGAAGAAGAAAAGGTAGTATCTAATGTAAATGTAGATCCTTCAAGCCTCTTTGCTTTCAATATCGACGGAACAGATTATCAGCTTCCCTGCAAGATTACAGATTTCCTGGATCAGGGCTTTACCTTCTCAGATGATTCTGATGGTGAGATCATGCTGGGTTCCGGAGACAGAGAGTACATATACCTGCTCTACCAGGATGACATCCACACCAATATCTCTGTAACAGTTACTAACTACTCCATCAATGCTCAGGAGCTCAAGGATTGCCATATAAGTGATATCACTCTGTATGCTAATTCCCTGACTGACAAGGGCTACAATGTAACCTTCCACAACGGAGACCTGGTACTGGGCGAAGCTACATACGATGAGCTCACAGCAGCTCTGGGTGAGCCTACAAGCTCCAACGAGTCTTCTCTGAGCAACACTTACAGATATGAGACAGAGTCAGAGGACAGCTATTCAGATAACAGCGTAGCATTCTCTTTTGAAACAGAGGATGACGAGAAGCTGGATTGGGTATCCATCCGTGTAGAAGACAAGCCCGAGATCGAAGAAGAGGAAGTATCTGACAAAGCTCCCGATTATCTCTCACTCTACAGTGCTCCCAAGTCACTGGGCAGCGACCTGCTCTCAGGTAATATCGATATCGAAGGCACAGTATACACACTTCCCGTTCCTCTCACCGAGTTCACAGACAACGGCTGGAAGATAAGCGGACTGGATGAGACCTGCGGTGCAGGCGTATCCTATGTGGTAACAGCTGAAAAAGGCAAGAAGAGACTCTTCCTGACCACAGGCAACTTTGATACCAATGCATGCCTTCTCAAGAACACAATCGTTACTTCCGTGAGCATCTCCTCTTATGCTGCTCCCGAGTTCAAGCTTCCTATCGGACTGGCAATGGGACAGACCAAGGACGAAGTAGATACAGTTCTCAAGAACAACAATATCGACTTCAGCTACGAAAAGAAGTACCACCAGTACGAGATCAAGATAGGTGACAACAACGACCGCATCACCATCGGACTGGATTCTGAGGATGAGACCTTAGATGACATCGACCTTCGTATATACGGCTGGCTCTACGAATAATAAGCGTCAGGGCTTGCAGCTCATATACAGCACAAAGCCATATGAAAGTTTTATCTAGAAGCTCCGTACCCGGATCAAAGGGTACGGAGCTTTTGTCATTGCAAGGAGCTGCAGAGTTTGCATTTATGAAGGAGCAGCAGCACCCATAAAGGCCTGCATGGATAGCAAGGATGCACCTGTCAGCTCATATATGATAGAATAGAGAGAAAAGAACAAGTTTCATAATATTTCATTATCTATCATTAGCAGTCATTAGCAGTCATTACTAATCATTACCGAACACAATGTCTTTACAGCAATCTCTGATCTGCGACGACGTAGGTCTCCCATGAGGGTAGCCATGAAACACAGCTTGGATTTCTTCAAAGACGAGATAAGAAACGGTTTCTACATTCCCACCGCCATGAAAATATATTGGGCAAACTGTCTGGATGTCCTGTCAGAGATCGACAGGATATGCAAAAAGCACGACATACGCTATTTTGCAGACTGGGGCTCATTCCTGGGAGCAGTGCGTCACGGGGGCTTCGTGCCCTGGGACGATGACCTGGATATATGCATGATAAGAGATGACTACAATCGCTTTAGACATGTCTGTGATAAAGATCTTCCGCCAGGCTACTGCATCCATGATTATGAGCGCCACGAAGGTCACTGGCTCTTCCTGGCAAGAGTGGTTGGCGGCAGTAAGCCCGACTTTAGATCGGAGCATCTGGATGAATGCTACAATTTCCCCTGGCTGGCCAGCGTGGACATATTCGTCAGAGATTATACCTATCAGGACCCGGACAAAGAAAAAGAGCGCTGCGATGAGATCATGAACATCATCGCCACAGCAGATTCCATTTCTTCGGGACTGGTGGACAAAAATAGGCTCCTACCACGCCTAAGAGAGCTGGAGCAAAAATATGATACACAGCTTCCCTTTGTATCAGCTGCCGGTGGAGATAATGAAATGGCTCTCCCCATAGCTCTGTACAGGCTGGCAGAACAGCAGATGGGCAGGGTCAAAGCTGCTGACTCCCTAAAGCTGGTACAGATCTTTCCCTGGGGGCTCAAAGGCAACAGGGGAGATCTCAAGGAATATTATGAGAGCATCATACGTCTCCCCTTTGAAGACAGCACTATCCCTGTCCCTGCCTGCTACAACAAGGTCCTCTCCAGAAGATATCGCAATTATCATGAGATACACAAGTCCTGGGACGGTCACGAGTATCCAGCCTTTGAAGCACAGAGACAGCAGTTTGAAGAAGCAACAGGTGTGAGGCTCCCTGTATTTACTTACAGCAAGGAGCTCCTAAAAAGAAGGACTCCAGACCTGTCAGCCTCCCTTAAGGCTATGGCTGCACAATCCCTTGAAGAGCTGGAGCGCCTCCTGTCTGCTACTATAGAGCACGCTTCTGCCATGTCAGTAGACTACCTTCTTGAAGACCTGACCTGTATGCAGGAGCTGGCTATAAACCTTGGCACCCTCACTGAGAATGTAAGGGGCGAAGATGACCCCCATACCATCAGCCTGGTATCTAAATTAGAGGAATTCTGCGAGCTGATCTTTGGCTCTTATGAGAGATATTCATCAGGTGAAGGGGGAGACGTCCTCTCTCCCTTGAATGATGCCCTGTCCGAACTTGAAGAAGCTGTAGCCAGGCACATTATCTCCAGAAGAGAAGTCCTCTTCCTGCCTGTAGGGACCAGCGACCTTGATGTATTTGCCAGGATATATGATGAGCTTACCGGCGACGAGTCTGCAGATATATCCATTATGCCCCTGCCCATATATGCGAGAAGCTTTAGCGGTATTATAGACAGCAATAAAGTAAGCGCTATTACAGATAAAGATCTGGAGAAAGTATCAGGTCGTTTTCCCAAAGCCACCATATACCGTATAGAAGTACAACCTTGCACTTCTGAGCATGCCCAAATACATCCTTGTATAGACGTCATAGACAACTATGTACTCTCTCTGCACAGTCCGGACACCATATATATCCAGAATCCCTATGACGGTGAGAATCCATATATTACAGTATCTCCCAAATACTACTCTTCAAATCTACAGCTGTGGACAAGTAATCTGATCTACGTCCCCATTGGCAGGACTGCGGAATTTGATGACAGCGACGTACCTGATATCAAAAATCTCGACTATTATGTATGCATGCCGGGACTCTTTGCCGCTGACCATGTATATCTTCAATCAGATAATATAAGGAAAAGATATATATCAGCGCTCATGGCCTTTACCGGTGATAAGAGCACTGATATCTGGGAAGATAAGCTCCTGGTAAAGGAAGAATACTTTGCTCCTAAAACTGCCATGCTCCCTGGTGGTGCAGGAGATCCAGCTGATGATGGGGGGAATATAGAGGCCTCAAGAGCAAAAAACAGACTCCTTTACTGCATCGCCTTTTATGAATATGCAGAATATACTGACAACCTCCTGCCTGCCGTAACTAATAAGATAAAGGAACTGTCTCATAAAAACGAGTATGATTGCATCAGCATCTGCTTTTATCCGGACGAGCTCATATGTACAGACAAGGAGCTGATGAGAAAGGCCATAACTAGCAGAGATAAGATCACAAAGGCTGCCTCCGCAGCCGGTATGACGCAGGTCAAAATGACAAGGGATAATCTAAAGGAGCTCTCAGATAGCCATGACAGCTACTACGGCAGCATCACTCCAATCATCCATGAGTTTACAGTATTTGGTAAGCCTGTCACCATAGCGGACTATAGTCCAAAGGACAATAGCTAAAAAGGCATTAGCAAAAAACACTTATATAAAAAATTGTAAAAAAATGCCTCATCAGACCCGCATTAGTCTGATGAGGCTTTATCATTTTGCTATTATCATTTTTTACAGGAGCAGCCTTTATGACAGGCTCCTGATGCAGGGCAGCCTATGCAGCCCCTGCCCTTTTTCTTTTCCTTATAGATATATCTTGCAGCCAGGCCAACCAATAGGACTATCACTGCGCTCGCTATAAAATCAGCCATATCAAACCTCCATGCTGATAAGCTTTTTTAATCCAGCTTGTACTCCAGAGATACCTCTTTCTGATTTCTCTTTATCAAATATATTATAACACCTGCGAATACTGCTATAGCAATAAGGCCTGCTGCAAATCCTGCTCCAAGTGAGCCTGTGGTGATAAGGCTGCCTATCTGGTATACCAAAAAGCCCACAGTAAAGCCTGTAGCCAGCTGGAGTCCAATAGCGCCCCAGAGCCACTTGACAGACTTCATCTCGGAATTCATGGCACCAAGAGCTGCAAAGCAAGGCGGTGTATAGAGATTGAACATCAGATATGCCAGTGCTGCTACCTTGGTGATGCCCATGACTGCTGCTACTGCATTGCCCTCGCCGATAAGCTCAAGCTCTTCGGTGTCAATGAGGTTGGAGATAGCATATACTGTTGCAATGGTTCCTACTACATTTTCCTTGGCGATAAAGCCTGTGATAGCTGCGGCTGCCAGCTGCCAGCTGACTACGCCTACAACAGGGAGGAGGAGATATGCAAAGGGACCTGCGATACCCGCCAGGATGGAAGTGTTCTCCATACCTTCTTCTACAGGGTTGAAGCTAAAGTCAAAGGTCTGCATGATCTGTACTACTGTGTTACATACCAGAATAATGGTACCTGCCTTGATAATGTATGCCTTACCTCTTTCAAGCATGGACTTTAATGCGAAGGTGAGGCTGGGTATCTTGTACTCGGGAAGCTCTATGATAAAGAAACTCTTTCTGAATTTTGTAGCTGTAATAGCCTTGATAAGAAGGGCACCCAAAAGGATCAGTACGATACCGCCCATGTAACAGATAAAGCTCACCCATCTTGACTCAGGGAAGAATGCACCCGCAAAGAGAGCGATAACGGGAAGCTTGGCTCCGCAAGGCATAAAGGTGGCAAGCATGGCTGTGGCCCTTCTCTCCCTCTCATTTCTGATGGTACGGCATGCCATGATCGCAGGGATGCCGCAGCCTGTACCGATGATCATAGGAATAACGGACTTACCGGACAGACCCACTCTCTTGAATATGGGATCCAGAACTACTGTAGCTCTTGCCATATATCCGCAGTCCTCCAGAAGTGCAATGAGGAAATACATGACCATAACAAGGGGAAGAAATCCAACTACAGCGCCTACGCCGCCGATGATACCATCTACAAGGAGAGCATAGAGGAGAGGATTGGCATCTGACATTGCCTCACCTACCATTTCCTGGAAGCTCTCTATCCAGCCTGCCAGGATATCTGCAAGCCAGGTACCTACAGTTGTCTGGGAGATATAGAATACCAGCCACATGATTGCTGCGAATATAACAAGGCCCAGAACAGGATGAGTTACGACATTATCAATGGTATCTCCGAAGTTCTTGTCCTTGGTCAGGACTTTACGATTTTCGACTTCGCTAACGATCTTATTAACAAAAGCAAATCTCTTTCTGTCTGCGCTTTCAACCGCCTGCTTATTGCTAAGGTCAATATCGCCCTGAGTATAAGGCTTCTTCTGTCCCTTGCCTTCCAGCTCTGCGGCAGCTGCTACCAGCTCCTTTAAGCCGGTCTCTGATGTAGCCACAGTCTTGATAACAGGGCAGCCAAGCTTCTCCGACAGGAGCTTCTCATTGATGCTGTTGCCCTTCTTGTCATTAACATCATTTTTATTAAGGGCTACTACCACAGGTACTCCAAGCTCCAGAAGCTGAGTGGTAAAAAAGAGGCTCCTGCTGAGATTGGTCGCATCTACGATATTGATGATCGCGTCAGGATGCTCGTTTCTCACATAAGCACTGGTAATGCTCTCCTCAGAAGTAAAAGGAGACATGGAATACGCACCGGGAAGATCCACCGCGATGAGTTCCTTGCCCCCATCATAATAGTTCTTTTTGATAAGACTTTCCTTCTTATCAACGGTAACACCTGCCCAGTTACCGATCTTCTCGCTGCGGCCAGTCAGCGCATTGTAGATAGTGGTCTTACCACTATTGGGATTACCCGCCATTGCAATTCTCATTATCTTTCCCTCCCGAAAAACAAAAATTGATATAACTAAATTCTGATAGCGGTAGCTAACTCAGGGTCAATATTATATCTTGCATCCTTAATAGCGACTACCAGATTTCGTTTCCTGTCTACAACTGTGATCTTCTCTCCGCTATAGCAGCCCAGGGAAAAGAGAAAGCTCTCCATCTCCTCATCACCCACTGTATCTACGGAGTCAATCAAATACTCCTCTCCCAGCTTTGCTTCATTTAATGTCATAAGAACCTCCTAATACCTGTTAGCAGATGATATTTATAATTAGTTATAGCTAACTTTTATCTTAATTTTATCCTTATTAAGAAAAACTGTCAATAGGCTAAAACCATTTTGCCTATTGACCTATTGACAGTCTGCTTGTGATCACAATATCCGGACATGCCTTACTTATATGCTCTTACATAATCCACTTCAAGTGTGGCAGGAAGGGCTGTGTCATCAATCTTAAAGCCCGGCCAGTTGCCGCCTATGGCAAGATTGAGCAGCACGTATTGCTCTCCCGAGAGCGGTGCCTTTAATGCATTGTCATTTAAATACGCAGAGGAATACTTGTGATCATCCACGTACCAGATGATCTTCTCCTCATCTCTTTCTATGCCATAGACATGCCAGTCAGTAATATCAATATCATACCCTTGCGTGCCTCCGGATACGCTGTCATTTTGCTTGCCCGGTGAGAGGCTGGGCCAATGGGCAGAGCCATATACTATACCTTCATCATTAATAGTCTCTACCACATCTATCTCTCCGCAAGCAGGCCACTCCTGGCCATTGGTCCCCATAAGCCAGAATGCGGGCCACGCTCCCATAAAGCAGGGAAGCTTCATCCTGGCTTCTATCCTGCTAAAATCAAGAGACACCTTGCCATCTGTATTGAGCCTTGCGGAGCTGTAAGGCTTGTTCCAGAACTTCACCTTACTGGCTCTTATCTTCAGTGTGCCGTCACTTACACTTACAGTATCCGGATTATCAAGATAAAACTGCAGCTCGTTATTCCAGCCGCCATAGCCGTTTACTTCTACGTTCCAATAGTCCCTGTTCAGGCTATCTCCGTCAAACTCATCACTCCAGATAAGGCCTTCAAGTTCTCCTGCTCCATCTCCCATATCTCCCGCTCCTGCGATGGTGACTGCTGCCACCACGCCCATAGTCACAAGTACTGCGGCTCCCCTTTTGATCAGCTGATCTTTCATAATAATCAAGTCCCCTTTTCTCCGTCCCCGGCTTTTATAGCCCTTTATTTATCCGGCGGATCATCCCGCATAAGATAGTCTTTGTCATCATCGATCATTTCCAGCATGATATCTGCAAATCTGGGATCAAACTGGCTTCCCTTGCCCTTTTCTATCTCTGCTCTGACCACTTCCTGAGGAAGAGCATCTCTATAACTCCTCTTACTGGTCATCGCATCATAGGCATCTGCTACAGCTATGATCCTGGCTTCTTCCGGGATATCCTCCCCTGACAGGCCCTCCGGATATCCTTTTCCGTCATATCTTTCATGATGCCACTTGGCTCCTGCTTGAAGCTCCGGCATCTCCCTTATATTACCCAGGATCTTGCCGCCTATTGCAGGATGCTTTTTTATACAGGCAAACTCCTCATCTGTAAGCCTTCCCGGCTTATTGATAACTTCATCCGGCACGCCTATCTTGCCCACATCATGTAAAAGGCCCATCATAAAAATCTTGTCCTGCCTCTTTTCATCATAGCCATACCTTGCGGCGATATCCTTTGAATATGATGCCACTCTTCCAGAATGACCTTTTGTATAATTATCCTTGGCATCAATGGCATCTGCCAGACTCTCTACTACGTGCAGAAAGAGGTTCTCATTTTCCCTGGTCTTCTCATCTACCATGCTCTCCAGATCCCGCTGCAGCCTGATAAGCTCCACAGCATGCTTTATTCTCAGCACCAGGACGCTTACCACAAAGGGCTTTCTGATAAAGTCCATGGCGCCCAGGGCCAGTCCCCTGGTCTCGGTATCCTCATCTTCATTGGCTGTCAGGAAGATCACCGGCGTGTTTTTCCAGGCAGTCTCGCTTTTCCCAAGCTCCCTGATAACTTCAAAGCCGTCCATCTCAGGCATATTGATATCCATGAGGATAAGATCCGGAGCGGCATTATCCTGTGTATATTCAAGGAGAGCTCTTCCGGACTTAAATATTATCACCTTAAAGCCTGCATCTGTAAGTGTGTTCCAGGTATTCTTCAGAATTATGGGATCATCATCAACAACTACGATCTGCGGAATCATCTTGTCCTCCTATCAGATATCATTGTCTCTTCTCTATGAGCGCCTGCTGCTTTTGTAAGTTGCGACAAATGCCGATAATATCTATGGACCATGATCAGCCCCAATTAATGATATCCTGTATCCATTTATCCTTCAACTCACCGGTAATATAGTCCAAAAAGAGGGCCAGCTAATGAGCATTAATATCCCCGGTATTGATATAGATAAAGCAGTCAAAAATTCCGGCTCCTATGAGCTGTTTACGGAGCTGCTTGGCGACGTCTACAAGCTGATGGACGATAAGGTCGCTCTCACACAAAAATATCTCGCAGATAAGGATCTGCATAACTATACCATTCAGGTACATTCCCTTAAGACCACCTGCCGCATGATAGGAGCCATGGAGCTTGGCGAAGACTTCTACAGTCTTGAAAAGCTGGGTAAAGAAGGTGATCTGGGTCAGCTCCTGGAGCTCACCCCCGCTGTCCTTGACTCCTTCAAGGCTCTAAAGCCCTATCTTGAACCCTACGCTGGCCAAAATTACGCCGCTCATAAAGTATTCGACAAAAATAAAGTTTCCGGTTACTTAAAGGAGCTGCTCGCAGCAATAGATGACTTTGACCTGAGCGCTGCCGAAGAAGCTGCAAGGCAGCTTATGGCCTACGACTGCAGCAGGGAGCTATCAGAGGAACTTAAGATCCTGGACGGACTTATCAGTAATCTTGATTATGATGAGGCCAGGGCTCTGTCCATGCAGATACTATCCGGTCTTTGAAGCTGACAATCTTTGAAGCTGCAACTATCTGTTCTACCGGCTATGCTCTGCCAATAAAGCCGGACTCATTCGCCGAACAAGCTGCCATAGGCTGATACAGCTTCATCTACAGTCATCTCACCATTGACCACAGCATACGCTGCTGCCCTGAACTCTTTTACCGCAGTATCAAGGAGCTCTATGTCATTAAAGCTTATAGTCCTGTCCCCGGGAAAGTCCGACAGGGATGCATATACTTCGTCAATGGAGTAGTCTTTGGTGGGGGTGATCAGCCCCTTCTCTTCTGCCATAAGGCCCAGTTCCCCTTTGCTGGTGAGAAATCTGATGAATTCATTGGTCATATCAAGGGAGCTGCTATTCTTATTGACGCTAAAGAGAATGGATACAGAGTCCATGTAGTAGCCGCCCTTGTCTCCGGAGGGCGCTACGTAGAAGCTGTATTTAAATGGCTTCTCTATAAATGCTTCAGACTTACTCTCGCGCTTTCTGGTCCCTGAAACCACATCTCCGGAGCAGAGCATCATGGGTACATCTCCCTCAAAGAAACGCATGATCACAGCATTATAATCATCTTCTATTTCCGCCGTGCATTTATCCACATCTATGCAGCTGCTATCTACAAACTCTTTTACCCTGACAAGAGAATCCCTCATCACTTCGCCGGCAGAAGGATCAAGGGCATTTAGCCCCTCTTCAACAGTTCTGTCATCCTTTACTGCTTTGGCAAAGACAGGATAAGCAAAGGCGTAGCCAATACCCGGTGAAGTGTTGGTATTGGCCCCCATAACAGGAGATTCATAGCCTGCTGCCTTAAGCTTATCACAGCATTTGACAAGGCTTTCATAATCTGCAGGCACTTCAAGCTTCTCTTTGGCAAAGATATCCTCATTGACCAGCATTCCAATGGAGCTGGCAAATATGGGCAGCGCCAGAACATCTCCGTTTTCCATCTCCCATCTGACTCCGGAACGGATCTGGGAAAGGTCAATCTTAAGGTCGGGATCAGAAAGAACCTCTGCGCTTTCAAAGAGGGAAGTAAACTGTGGATCCTTGAACATCCATGGCTGTACCACATATATATCAGGCGCTTCCTGCCCAGCCAGTGCATGGACTATGGTATTTCTGTAATCATCAAGGTAGGTATATTCGATCTCGCCATTTGGATAGTAAGCATAGAACCTTTCGATGGCACTTTCCAAAGACTCAAAATTAGAATAAGTCCCCGCTACGGACAGCTTGTATTCTGTATCTGATGAGTATTTTGGCGAAAACTCTCCGGTCTCTTCAGAGCTTTGTCCGCAGCCAGTGCAGGCTGCCACAAGTGATAACATAAGTACAGTCGATATAGCTTTCTTTATTCCCTTAGTCATATTCTCTCCTTGCTATACGGTCATATAGCTTAAGTGATCCGCCTGTCAAAACTATCTCTATTTTCAAATATCAGTTACCAAAAAAATCATTTACCTGTGATATAAGCTCATCCCTTCCAAGCTCTTTGAAATTATTTCTAAGGACCCTGCCTCCCTCAAATTCACTATTTATTTCGTTATCTTTATCAAGAACTATGAGCTCTGTTTCATGCTTTTCCAGATAGGACCTTGCCTGCTCCCCGGACTTGACTACCACTACCTTGTAATCATCTGACAGCCAATCTTTTGCCCTGCGCAAATGATCAACGTCATTATCTATCAGCAATATGCTATGCCTGCTATCAGCGGCTTTATCTGCAATTTCAGTATCCGGAGATCCAAGCTCTTTATCATCAATATCCGTCTTCTCAATAAGGTCCTGAGGCAGATACCTCATAAGCATACTTTCAAGCCTGCCTGTATCAATAGGCTTTGTCAGATAATCGTCAAAGCCTGCATTAATGTACATTTCCCTCATTCCGGAGATCGCATTTGCAGTAAGGCATATTACAGGGGTCTTTTGGTTTGGCGAGTCCTTGCACTCTCTCATTTCCTTCAGAGTCTCTATGCCATCCTTATCCGGCATCATATGATCGAGGAAGATCACATCGTAGTGCTTTCTCTTAAAGCGAGCTATGCCGGCATCACCGCTGTCTGCAGTATCTATCTGCATTCTTGTTTCACTAAGAAGGCTTACGAATACCTTGAGATTAACCTCAGTATCATCCACCACCAGTATTTTCGCCCCCTGCGCCACAAACTGTACTCTGTACCTTTTTCTCTCACTAAGGAAATGCTTAAAGGCCGATTCAAAGTCGCCAAGAGGCTCCCAGTCTGCAACCTTTTGCTTAAGGTCAAAGGAAAACTCCGATCCCTTGCCATATTCGCTTTCCACCCGGATCTTACTTCCCATCATATTCAGAAAACTCTGGGCGATAGCCATCCCCAGTCCTGTTCCTTCTATATTTCGGTTTTTCTTTTCCTCAATCCTCTCAAATGCCACAAATAGTTTATCAAGATCTTCTTTCCTGATACCTATTCCCGTATCCCTCACACTTACATGTAGGATCACTTGATCTGCATCGTCCTCGCATTTATTTGCGGTTATAGCAAAAATGACACCTCCCTCTTTTGTATACTTCACCGCATTTGAAAGGATATTGGTGATGACCTGTTTGATCCTAATTTCATCGCCATGTAATATTCTTGGTATATTTCTATCTACATCTAGCTCAAAGCTAAGGCCCTTTTCCTCCGCCCTGTTCTGGACCATGTTTACGAGATCATTTAATAAGGACACAAAATTGTAATCCACCTCCATGATCTCCATCTTGCCGGCTTCTATCTTTGAAAAATCCAGGATATCATTGATGATCCCAAGAAGGGTATTTCCTGCAGTCCTGATGCTCTCTGCATAGACAAGAGTCTTCTCTTCCAGGCTGCTTCTAAGGATCATCTCATTCATGCCTATAATGGCATTCATGGGAGTCCTGATATCATGGGACATCGTTGAGAGGAAATGGGATTTGGCTTCGTTTGCCTGATTTGCCGCCTCTGCTGCTACCTGAAGCTTTCTGTTAAAGCTAAGGATTATCAGCAGATTGCAAAGAAGCAGGACCAATAGGCCTGCTGACACAATTCCAAGAAGCATCCAGTCTATAGACCTGTTGACCGTAAGCTCCTTAGTGGGAATATAAGCTACAAGATACCAGGACTCCAGGCCACTAAGTGGAGTATAAGCGATCACACTGTCAGCATTTTGGGAATTACGGATATGCATGGATCCTATTCCCGTGCGGATAGTTTCTACCACCTTGTTATAATCCTGGGCGGACATAGGGTTGTAAGACTTAAAATACTCAAAGAAATTGCTGTTTTTGAGAGACTTACCATGGATCATGTAGTCTCCATCCCAATCTATTATTGAGATCTCAACATTCTCATACTCGCCCTTTAAGAATACCAGCTTTTGCTCAAGGCGGCTTACGGGTACCACTCTAATGAGAAGTCCTTCCCGCATTGCTTCAGTTTTTTCATCCCTAACTTTTACATTATTCAGGAAAGCTATGGACTGGACGCCGTTTAAGGGATTGGTATAGGCCCTTGTGAGGTTGACCACACCATTTACATTACTTATCTCCAGGTTTTCAAAAATAGGAATATTGGAATAATCAATTGAATAATCTGACTCATCAGTAGTACTGGCAGATGTGGAAATGCCTGCCATGGAGCCGTCATCAATATAGATAAGGTGCCCTGATATTTCAGGAGAAATCTTGGCTTTTCTGATATATGATATAGCATCATCAATGGTCATTGGAATCCCTGCTTCCGCAGACCTGTTTATATAATTGGACCAGATATCGCACAGATGCTGCTCATCCTCCAGATAATTGGCGATAATCTGCTCTGTGGTCGTTGTCATCTTCTCAAAAGACGCAACAGAAACATGGTTTGATTCTGATGCCCTGTCATTGGCGTATTTCACGATAATGAACAGGATCAAACCTACTATCATGATATTAATGATGATGATATATCTCTTCTTCAATCTGCATCCTCTGTAATAAAGTCAAGATATCACATATCAATACAGATTATTTTTACCATTTAACGTGAATTAATGTTATAAAAATAAATATATATCATAGATTTAGTACTTTGCTTGCAAGCTTTTCCCTGAACCTGACATCATGTTCCTTTATCCTTGCATCAGATTGCAAGGTCTGATATCGGACATATCAACAATCTTACCTGATACCTTAAGCATATCCAGATCATACTGATTTTGAATATTCAGCCAGAACTGCGGAGTAGTCCCAAAGTACATTGCAAATCTCATAGCAGTGTCAGCTGTAATTCCTCTCTTACCGGTTATAATATCACTGATTCTTGACTGAGGAATGTGTACCTCCTTAGCGAGTCTATATGCTGTTACATTCATAGGTTTCAGAAATTCTTCCTGTAATACTTCTCCTGGTGATACAGGTTCTAAATTCATCATAATAGTCACCTCCCTAGTGATAATCACCAACGTCTTGAATGATCACATTTCCATTATTCCAATAAAAACAGATTCGATATTGATCATTAATTCTAATACTATACTGTCCCTCTCGATCACCTTTTAATTCTTCAAGATGATTGGACGGAGGTATTCTCAAATCATTGATGCTTGCAGCCGAGTGAATCATTATAAGCTTTCTCCTCGCTGTCTTCTGAATATCATGAGGTAGCTTTGTCGAAAATTTCATATTCCATATTTTTTCGGCTTCTTTGTCACGCCATTCTGTTATCATTTGCTTCTGCTCTCCATTAGTACTTCTGCTTTAAAGATACATTTTTTGATCCATATTGTCAACTATCTTCTCAACAGTTATCGTTCTCTTCACCTATGATCTTAAAACAAACAAAGGCAATCAACATAAGAGAGGCATATCACAAGGATATGCCTCTCTTTGTTTAGTTTACATTATTATTATTGGATTTTCCATGGTCCCCATGCACCCTGAGATTCAGGATTATCTCCCTGAGTCCACCATGCGGCTTTGTAAACCTTGCCGCCGTAGCTGACCATATCGCCTGCTACATAGACCTGTGTGGCATTCCATTCAGGATAAGAGCCCAAAGAGGTGTCAGGAGTACCAGTATCGCCTGCAGGCGGATTTGTAGCATCTCCTGTAGCCGGGCCGCTTGTTCCGCCTGCGTCCGAACCGGCATCCAAGCCGCTTCCGGTATTGCCTCCGGAACCGGCACCTACACCGGGATTATTTCCCACAAGCTTCCATGGGCCCCACTGCCCCTGACTTTCAGGGTTGTCGCCCTGAGTCCACCAAGCAGCTCTGTAAATCTTGCCGCCATAGCTGACCATATCTCCTGCTAGATAGACCTGTGTGGCATTCCATTCAGGATAGGAGCCTGAAGGAGCGTCAGGACCAGTACCTGAGCCTGCATCAGGATCTGTATTGTCTCCCAAGCCTGGATCCGTACTGTCACCGATGCCAGGGTCAGTAGTGCCGCCTTCATCTGAACCAGTACCTGAACCGGTACCGGGATCTGTGATAGTTCCATCATTTTCTACAACGGGAATTCTGTCCATGGCTGCAGCCATAGCACGGCCCCATTCATAATTATTGGTAGCATCCCAGTTAATGGACCAGGTCATAACACCTCTGAGTGTAGGATATGAACGAGGAGCTGTAAAAGTACCTGAAGAAGTGCCATTTACCAGTGCATTGACTGCACCTTCCAAAACTGAAGGTGTCACATAACCACTGCCTGCAGCGCCTGAAGTGGAAGGAACACCAACAGCCACCTGATCAGGGCGAAGTCCAGCTTCGATTATCAGTGTTGAAAGGGATGTGATGAAGTCTGCTGTTCCGGGATTTACTATCACATCATTGTAGCCTACCATGCTTCCTGAATTATAGAACTGAGGGTAGCATACGGTCAGAATATCTTTGATCTGCAGAGCAAGCCTTAAATATGAAGTGGTATAATCGTTATTTGCAAGTCTTCCAGCCTGAATATAGAAGGTTTCAGGTGCCATGGTGATGATAAAGCCGTCTCCGAAATGGTCGTGCACTTTTCTTAAAGCAGATGCAATATAGTCAACTCCTGATACCGCTGAGCCTTCCAGATCAATGTCCACGCCTTCAAATCCATATTCCTCGATAATGCTTATAAGTCCGTTTGCAAATCTGTCTGCAGCTTCTGCACTATTAATGGTGATACGTCCTTCAGCACCTCCTACAGAGATTATTACGTGCTGGCCCTTTTCCTTCAAAGCAGCAATATCGCTGATAAATTCACTTTTGCTATATCCGCCCAAAGCACGGCTCAGATCATCGTCCAGACTAAAGGTCACTTCACCAGGAACAGAAGTGTTATCTGTAAAGGCAACGCATATCATGTCGTAATAGGAAGGCACATCGCTAAGTTTCAGATTGGCCGAGCCGTTGATGAAATTGTGCCAATAGCCTGTAACCATATGCTGAGGAAGCAGGCCGTTATCAGTATAGTGGTTTTCCGGAGTAGTACCCTCATGCTGATTGTCATCATCGCCGATTTCAGTGTCAGGAGTAGTACCCTCATGCTGATCGTCATTGCCTTCAGGATCGCTGCCGGGAGTGGCAGAACTGCCTGCGCCATAGACAGACTGAGTACCAAACTCATCAAGACTTGTAAGGATTCTCTGTGTCATGGTGATGCCTTCGATGTCATTAACATCGGCATCGCCGGATGTTCTCAAAGTAAATGTATGTGAGCTTCCGGGTTTCATGGACTTTGCAGCATAAACACCTGACAGATCCACCACGGTCACATCGCCCTTTGTGCTTACCTGACCGCATTCAGAGCCTGCGCTTAATGTGTTGCCGCTCTTTGT
Organism: Butyrivibrio sp. MC2013; assembly: GCF_000424585.1. Lineage (GTDB taxonomy): Bacteria > Bacillota > Clostridia > Lachnospirales > Lachnospiraceae > Butyrivibrio. The sequence goes on along the minus strand of NZ_AUKE01000013.1, from coordinate 51,215 downwards.
GGAAATGTAAAGCTTTGGAAACATCACAGTCTTTTTGAACAACTCAGCATCCTTAAGCGCTGTGTTATTTTCACTTGCAAGTTCATTGTTTTTAATGGTGAAAGTATATGTGTTGCCGCTTGCGCTGACAGATACTTCAGCCTTGATATCTCCTGTTTTTATATCCTGTACGGGAAGCGGAGCATTTCCATAAAGAGATTCCTTCATGGTTCTTGTTATGCTGTTTGCGCTGTCAAGGGAAGCCATCCAGGAGATAAGTCCTCCAAGACCGTTTTCTTTTACATACTGTCCCTTAGCTGCAACGGAGCGCTCGTTGTCACAGGTAAAGAAATAACCTGTGGAAGGGCTGTAATAATATGCAGCCTGGGCTACTTCATCATAGTATTCATTAAGCTGATATTTTGCCTTCAGGCTTTCGATATCTCCGTAAGCGAAAGTGCCGCTCATAACGCCATCGTCAGCGCGAACAGAGTTGGGCTCTGCTGTAGCATAAAGCCCCGGATTTGCAGCATCTCTGCCATCAGACTGTACACCTGCCCAGCCCCTTGTGTAAGGAGCAACTCCGATCACAATCTTGCTGTAATCAATGGAATTTCCATAAGTATTCCTTAAATACTGAACACATGCATCAACCGAGTAAGCACCGTCCTTCTGATTTACCGGATCGTATGCAGGATTGGTGTAAAGGGCAGTCTGGTGACCTGTATAGCTATTCCATGCGCCATTCAGGTCGTAGGTCATCATGTTTGCAAAGTCTACAATTCCAAGGACCTTGTCGTATTCGATCTTTGACATCATAGAGGGCGAAGCAGACATTGCTACAGAAAGCTCATAGTACTTTTGGTTGGCATCTCCAAGTTTGCGTAGCTCGTCACGTATTGCCTGCAATAATTTAGTGAAGTTAACTGTGTCAGCTTCAGAGCCGGGGCATCCTTCATCGATAGTCACACCGTTGCCCGCAGGATCGCTCTCGCGAACTGCAGTGGGATATTCCCAGTCTATGTCCACAAAGTCAAATCCCAGGTAATCAACGAACTTTGCAATGTTTTTTGCAAAATGTGCTCTCTTATCTGCAGAAGCAGCAACCGCCGAAAAATCTCCCGAACGAGTCCATCCGCCAACTGAGACTCCTATCTTCATATTGGGATATTTGGTGCGAAGAATACTCATTGCACCGAGAACACCTGCGTATGGCTCTCCATAGGTAAGACCGGTCTGTTCCGGAAGGATCGCAAGAAAATCCGCGTGCTCATCACACAGTACCAGATCTCCGTTTGAATCCATGTCAAGAAATGCAAAATTTAAGTGAGTGATCTGACTTCCGTCAATTTTGCCGGGATAAAAATTTTTCTGTCCCGAATAAATTGACCACTCGCCGTAATACATTACATTGCGATAAGCAGGCGCCTCACTGGCAGCCAGAGCCTTCTTCGCCCCAAGCGGTGAAATGACTGTGGCGAAAACCATAATAAGCGTTAAAGCCATAACTACTAAAGACCCAAATCGCTTTCTTTTCATTTACATAAACCTCCTATTTGTAAAATACATATCAATCCGGCATTCTGTGCGGATTGAAAAGTTACATGAAGAGTATATGTTACAAAGATGTGTATTTTCAAGCAATAACTTGTTATATTTTGACTTAAATTGGCATTTTGTCAGATAATAACAATTATATTAATAAAAGTCCATGGATTTTAGTAGTATATATATAAATTTGTATACAAATACAAAATATTGTATACAAAACCCGCAAAGCCTTGTAAATACACGCTTTGCGGGTTTATCTTTTCAATTCTGGAAAAGTATTAATGCTTTATACCTATTTTGTCAATCCACGTAATATGTTTTAATATATCATTAAAGAAAGCGACATACATCAAACACATTGTTCTTAAGATACTAAATGTTTTAATCAGTCAAGTAAATATTCAACCTCATCCAGCTTGTAAGATTCTTAAAAAGAGTGAATGCAAAATAATTGCAACCATTTTGCAACAACAAAAATGGGAACCCACTGCCCGCGCGGATTCCCACATTTATTCGTCTACTCCAGCTCCCTAACCAGACCTGTGTCTTAAACATTTTTGTTAGGGTTTTCTGTTGCGATTTGACTTCATTTGGTTTCAGCTGTCCATATCACACGGACTGTATCAGCTAATGTTATCAAATTGTTATCACGGGAGTGTTATCAAAGAGTCATTACATATATCTGACATGGATTCCACTCATCCCACAAGGTCGGGAACACTTCAAACTCTTTGAACCCGAGGGACAGATAAAAATGATTGGTAGCATCATAATCTTCGTATCGTCCCATCTGAACCGTCTTAACTTGCATAAACGAATAACCCGCTTGCTTGGCCTTTTCTCTCGCCTGTTCAAAAAGTTTCCTTCCAACACCTTTTCTGTGGTAGTCTTTCAACACTCCCATAACGCAGAGTTCTACGGTTTCTTTTCCCGTCTCTTTAAGGCAAAGAAAACCTATAGGTTTTTCTGAATCATATGCCACAAAAAAAGGCTGAGATACACTTTCTCTTATGTATTGTTCCCTAGATTCAGGAATTCCAAACCAATCAGGAAGCGCTTCAAGTATTGTTCTGGAAATCAACTGCTTCTCTGTTGGTTCCTCTACGTTAATAATTCTTATGCCCACATCCTCAAGCTTATCATCACCTTCAAAGCGATAAACTAAATTATAGCTGTCGGGAACATCATCATCAATATAACCGGTGTCAACGAATCCAGCCTTCTCATAGACATGTATTGCTTGCGCATCTTCCATTTTAACGCAAACTTCCACACAGTCATATTTCTGCTCATCTTTAAGCCTGGCAAGAATAAGTTTCAGCGCTTCAAATCCATATCCTTTGCCCTGAAAATTCCTATCGATCATAAACTGCTGCAATTCATAGCATGCCGGTTCATCATCCATATCCCTTACCATAGCCAGTCCTATGGGAGTTCCGTCAAACACAATTCCAATGACATTTGCCCTAGAATAACGATAAACATACCCTCTTGCCAAGATGCCAATATTACTTGCCAGATAGTGTTTTTGATTTTCATCAACGGATAGTCCGGCAAAGTCCATCCAGTTCTCTTCACTTAATTCAATTAAGTTGACCATTTTATAATCCTCCGATTTTTTATTGGAGGGTCAAATTTCGCGGGCCCTCCGTACACGATTATTTTTTTTCATAAAAGATCACTCCTTTCTTCCTGTGGTTGATAAATTGCACTTTCACGCTTTAGTGTATTATAGTGCATATTTTGACTAGTTTCAATATTTTTTTGTTGGTCATTATCATTATCATAGGCCATAACGGCATCTCTAGCGTCATCTTTATGTCCTCTCAGCTTTATACTGTTCTACTATTTTTTGCTTAGCCTTTAGTGGATTAAGCACTGACGGCTTTTTTACTCCACTTTCAGGAAGTCGGGTTCCTTCTCCCCGTCCAACTCTGCCAGAATTTGCTGATGCAGCTTAATTTCTTCCAGGTCTGTTAGCTGTTTCCCGTTTTCCTTCTTGAATAACCTGATTAGTATTAGTGCCATCTCCCCTATCTCGTCCTGAATTATGTAGTCCGGAGCGTTCAGATTGGATCCTCTCGATTTCCATAATTCCCTTGCTTTCTTCAAGTACTGGACTTTCGCCTCTTTTAGCGTCATTGTTCCATTTTGCATATCCATCGATAATACCTCCTTTTGAAAAAGCTGCCTTAAATGCGTCAAATGTTTTCTCGATTTTGTTCCCTTCCCGTATATTGTTGTACTCATCAATCAACTCTGGTTTCAGATATCGATTCTGAGTGACAAATCTTCCAAGTAACCTACCCATAGCCTTGTTATGTGGCAAATCAACATAATGAACATTGATTTTTTTATATCCGTGTTCCTGGGCTGTTTTAACAATATCCTCAATTTTCTTGTAATTGCTGCCCACCTTAGGAATTACCACATTTTCATGCATTTTAAAGCATTCCAGCATCTGTGCATTTGAAATGTCCTGAGATTCTCGATGAACCAAATCTGCCCCAAAACCATTATTAAACTCTGGGAGCTGTTTTTTAGCTTCATCATTGTCAACAATTCTTGCTTTATAAAATTGTGAAAGGGTATCTACTATCGCGGAAGATTTTCCAGACGCAGGTAAGCCAATTACTATATCTAAATGACCACCTCTCTCAACAATTCCATTATAGACCGTTTCTTTGCCGGGTTCAATAACGGCAGACCGCATATTTTCAAGCTTTTTTAATGCAGCTTCTCTTCTTTCTACCAGAATCTCCGGTGGATACTTGGTCGTGTCAATTTTTTCTTTTTTATATTTTATGAGAGTATGTGACAGGACATTGTAAACGGTGTCGAATTCCCATAATAAAATTTAGGAATAAACAGGAAGGGGCCGGGTGATAATCCAGCCTCTTCCTATTCTGATCCTGTATCCTCATTGAGGCATCATTTAACATCTCTTCAAATGCATGGCACATAATAACTCTCATCAAAACTGCACTTACAACAGTAATAGCGCTTCCGGTCTCCCTTGCATCACTATATGCTCAGCTATAATTACATGATATGCTTCTCTGCATTGATCATACTTGTATTTGCCACCTGCTTTACAACATCAAATACTGAGCCCATCATGCCCATAATGCCTCCGGACTCTCCACCATTCTCACCAGGTTTGAGTGATCCCACCATAGCAACGTTCTTAGCTACAGTATGAACAGCACTTTCCTGTTCCTCTGTGCAGGAGACTTTTGCGCAGTTCTTAATCTGAAGCCTGTCACAGATAAGCTGTGGTTCTACATCCTTATCTATGGAAAGCAGAGCGCAGTTTACTACTCTCACGCCCTTTTCATTAGCCATAAGAAGTGATCTGTCAACTATTGCCTTAGCACTGTTGACTATGCTCTTTCCTTCAAATAAATACTCCACCACATCCGCGTTAATATCAACATGTTTCATATCCTGATACATGCTCTCCCTTACAATAAGGGTCCCTGTTACAGTGAGCTTTTCCAACTTATCAAGCCTTGTAAATTCTGTTGATACTGTAAGATCTCCGTCAACATACAACCTGCTTCCACTTTTATCAAACAGGGCGTCATCTAGTTCTGCATCGCCTTTTACAAAAGTCATTTCTTCAGGGATTACATTTATCCTGGTTGAAATATCAAATAATCCGGCAAGCTTCTCCACCTTGCTCTCACGCATGACCACGCAGGGAGTCTCAAATCTCACATTCTTCTCCACTAACTTGTCTGCGTCAACTGCGTCTTCGATAATAAGCTTTTTCGCGATATAGTACTTTTCGTTTTCCTTAACCCGGAGCGGAAAGAACTTATCCATAACAAATTTTGAATCAAGCATGACTGCATCCTCAGGATAAATTACTGTTGGCCCATTTATGAGCATTTTGTCAGTATACCTTTTCATACTTCTCGGGCAGTATAATGGACCATTTATAAGCATATATACATACTGTTCCATTACCTCCTCAGAGCCGGGCTCGATTGTGACTTTTCCATTAGCGAGCAGGATTACCTTATTCTGTGGTTTTGACCCCTTTGAAATAACTTCTTTTCCATTACTAATCCTGCTCTCAACAATCTCATCCTCAGCCACATCGACAATCGCCTCACTATTGATAACAGCCCCAAGTTTGTTCAGAATCTCCCTGCTCCTTGGGCTGGCAATAAGCACTTCTGCATTTATGATTATCCTCTTATATCCTTCGTAAACATCTTCCTTCATCTGTCTTGAATCACATACTTCTACATTTATAACAAGATTTTCTTTTGACATTCCTCTTCACCTCTTCCAATAGTTTTTCATTGATGTTCTCAGTGTTTTTCTCGCCATACTGATCTCATATCTGACTGTACCTGATGGCATCTCAAGTATCTTTCCGATATCTTCAGCGGTATAGCCTTCCACATATCTCATGTACATTATTACGCCCTGCCTGCCCGGAAGTTCTTCCAAAAGCTGCGACCACTCTATCCTGGAATAATCTTCAGGCTCCTCCATCGATTCCGGAATATCATCATCCGGATTTTCCCTTAGTGTTCCGGCTCTAACTACATCTATGTAGATGTTGCGTGCTGTTCTATAGAGCCATGATTTCACCTGATTTTTATGAAGTGTTTTCAGCAGCTCCTGATTTACAGTTGCCCTGACAAAGGTTTCCTGAACTACATCTTCCGAAAGCTGTCTGCTGTCGCACATTCTGTAGATGTATGCAAGCAGATCTTTATTAAATTGTTGAAAAATCGCTTCAAGTTCCATCGTTTTCTTTTCTCTACAGCACTCTCTCCCATCCTCCATATTTCTGCAAGCGGCACAGAATACTCAAGTCGCTCGCTCTTGGCCCATGCTGGTACAGAGTATGCATTCCCCATAACGCAGCCAGAGCCATATATTTCCATGTACATATTTCGGGTATCCATGACGGTTCCTCCTTCATGTGAAATACCCTTCGGCCGAAAGGTCTTTTTGTCCTTCTATTAGTTAAGACGTAATGGATAGAAAAAGTGTTGGAAAATTTTTAAAAAGTTTAAAAAGGCGGCAAGAACCAGTCCTGTCGCCCTGTATGCCCGTTCTCTGCTTCCGGTATCATTGTTTCTTCTAATTGGCACAACGCCAACATCAACTTGATATCCTCTTGCCCTCAGTTCATTATAGACAATACTTTCCATCAAGTGAGTTTCTTCAACCTGACGAAATCCAAGTCTTGCATTACGAAGTCCTACATCTTCAAAATAATATTTTAATGGTGTTCCAATGTACTTTCCGGCCTTTAACGTTATCAAATTGTTATCACAGGAGTGTTATCAACACCAATCTAAACTAATCCTAGATGCTTCTCAACCAAAGAAACTGTTTCTTCTACGCTTCTTTTGGTGTCTCGCTCAATCCAGAAATAGTTTCCTGCCTTTATTTGCGCATATTTTTCTGCATTAAGCGAATATAGAGTTTCATTACAAGTTCTTTTCGCACTTTCAAAATCAGTCGCACTGTGTATATAATCACTGAACCCCTGATGATCCGGCCTATTGCAGTAATCGTCAACCAAATCGGTAGGTTCTTTGATCATAAAAACTACTCTTGATGGATCTGACAATAAATCAGCCTGTTCTACTGTCAAATGGCAATCGCAAATGACCTTTGTATTTTTAGAAAGTCTGATCAAATCTAACACCACAAAATCAAGTTGTTCGCGAGTATTAGAGACCAGCCAATTCCGATACTCCTCAACAGACCTTCCAAAGAATTCGTCAGCATCTGTAAAAGTCATATTCATAGCAGGCTGATGCTCAGCATTTGACAGCAACTGATGACTTGGAAACATCTCATCAATGTCATAAACTTGAATACCATATTTTTTTCCTAATGCTCTTGATACGGTAGTTTTTCCTCCGCATGGTGTTCCGGTGATAAAATATACGTTTTTTAAATACTCTTTAATTACATTATCTTGAAATATCATAATGCTTCTCCTTTATTTATTAGTATGCTTTTTATCTACTTTATAAGCATGAAACTAATAATAAAGTCTCATGCTATCAGATATTTCTTAATCTCAAAAATGCCACCATAGTAGTATTCTCCCTTCATTATCATTAAATAATATGTCTATTGTAGATAATCACTATCTAAATATAGATATCACGTTTCTCTATCATCTGTGCAGATTTGCTTCTGCTCTCCGTTCTTAATACTATACGATTTTCAAAATATAATTCTTTTACTGTTTTCTACCTGGCTGACAAGTTTTTCGAAGAACTGTATGTAGAAAGACAGACGGGATCTCCAAAGTTCCTCTGCTGCTTTCGTTCCCAAAGGCATATCTATGATCTCACGAAGCTTTTCAAGACGCTTTTGGGCGTAATCACGTTTTTGTTCGTATTCCATTCCAAGAAAGCCGTCATGACTGAGAATCTCGTGAATGCGGTAAACATCAAAGCGATCGATATTGTCAGCGTCACCCACAGAAAGCGCAAAAGGCGTTCTTTCTCCTTCAAAATCTGCTTTGTCATCTACATGAATAGCTATTCCATAGCAGATATCGTTTATTCGATCTTCTGACAGACCCAGCCCCGCGAGAAATGAGCGAGCCAGTTGCGCTGCCCGTCTTCCATGTTCGATCCAGCCGTTCTCTCCGAAATCCTCACAATACGAAATGTCGTGAAGCAAGCAGGCTATTACCATCTCCGTTTCATCAAATCCTTCTTTTCTCGCAATCTCAAGACCTATATTGGCCACCCTGTAGGTATGCTCTAACCGATAGTTTTTGCCCGCTAAATGCTCCTCAGCGTTCAGATATAAAGAATCCTCAAAAGCCTTTTTCAAAAAATCTTCAGTTTGCTCTATTAGCTTATGTTTTAACATATTCCGTCCCTCATTTCAGTTCTTCAATAAAATTAAGCATCCTCTGTGTTGCCAGTTCATTGCGGGGCATTGAGCGTAGTTCTTCTACCGTAACCCATTTATATGCCGATGTTTCACCTTCCTGTAATACCACACTATTTTTATCAGCATCTGTCTCGCACAGATAGTTTACATATATTGATTTATGTAGGTGATGTAACACACGGCCGACTTCTGTAAGCTTGTCAGCTTTGATTCCGGTTTCTTCAGAGAGTTCCCTTAACGCACATGTTAGTGGGTCTTCTCCCTGAAGTGCAGACCCGCCTGCCGTGGCTTCCCACATTCCGCCCAGATGTTTTCTGGGATCTCTTTGCATAAGTAAATAAGTACCATCGACATGTCTTACTATAATTTCGCATACAAGGTGAAAAACTCCATTTGGGACTTCTTCCCCACGTACTAATGTCATTACATCAATCCTATTTAGTTTTCCATCATAAGCGTTATTCGTAACTTTACATGCTTCCTAATTCCAGTTTTTCAAGCAGATTATTTAAAGGTGTGGACTTATTTATTCTGGTGCATAATACACCAGATTTTTTAATGCCATGCCTTTTGTGTTATCATGGGAAAGTTACTGACAATAAAAGGCAGGATCCCTCCCCGACCAAAGTTTGGTATACTGCCTTAGCAACTCCGTACACAGAAGTGTACGAAAACATGCAAGACTATGGTAACCCTTTACATCGAAGAAAACAATCCGGTCACACCAGATTTCTACAACTCTATTCTAAACAATCTTCAGTTCCATGTTTTTTCCACTCTTTTCATCTCAGATCTTATCTGTTCAACCATGCAAACAGCGTAGTTCTCTGCATTGTTCATATCGTATTCCATATCTATTCCCTCTGCATATTCCTTCAGTGCATTATGCAACAGAGAATGATAAACCTCTGGAATGTTGTCTAGTGCCCATTCGCCGCCTTCTTTCTTGGAAAGGACAAGACCATCCTTGACGTACGCAAGAACTCTTGCCAGATTTAAGATAATATACATCGGATTATCCGTTATCTCATCCTCAGCATCAGCTATATCATTCCAGATGGAATCTATATAATCCCGTATTGGAACATCATCAAAAATCTCTTTGATTGGAGCACCGTACAAACACCTACCTCTGTGGTTTATGATCGTGAAATGCGCTGCGAGATCTTTATCTTCACCTTCCATTTTGGAAATATAGTCTTTCGGATCTTTCCTATACCAATCAAGGTGCGCAATCGAAAAATGTAATTCGAAAGGCGTTGGATAAGCAAACGGCTTACAAACGCTCTGCCTGACAATGCTCATTTCAATCCCTTTTGCCGGGCCTTTGTTGTTTAGTTCCACTACCATATCCATAAAGAATCGTTTATTTGCATCTGTCAGAAATTCCTTTACAACCACGATTAGATCCAGATCACTCTTAGCAGGGTTGAAACATTCCATAACCGCTGACCCGTGCAGATATATTCCAACCAGATTATCCTTTAGTATTTCTCTGGATCTTTTTACAAAGCTGACTATAACTGTATCCAATTCTTGATTATCTCTACATTTCTATGAACCGGAAGGGTTCCGTCCAGTTCGATTACACCGCAGTTGATCTTGCCGATACTGTCTTTAACCTTTTCATCTGTAAATCCAGCTATCAGGTCTCGGAAGGATTTTTGCTGCTCATACATATCCCCGCCTTCAGCCACTCTGTCGCCCCACCGTTTCTCTTCCCGATCTTTTACCCGGCGTACTCTTTCATCCGTCCCTGTTTTCAGCCAAAACACCTTTTTAATCGTAGAAAGGATTTCCTCGCTCCAGTTGATGGTAACTCCGGTAAGAATATATCTTGGATGCGCTGCAATATCTTTCGCTATGCCTTCTTCAACCTCTTCCTTTGTGCGAGATACCGAATATGGCATATCCCCCAGATAATCTAGGCAATCTCCATACTCTCCATCAAGAGCCGCACGTCTGGATTCCTTTTGCTCCGGGAAATAATAGTCCTCGACATCTATTTCGTAATAACTCAATTCCCTAGCCAACGCATGACCGAGCGTGGATTTTCCGCTTCCATTCAGACCAACTATAGCTATTCCTTCTCGCATAAATTCTTCCTTTTTCTCATACTGTTGATTTTCTTGAATCCTCAACTCATACTGTTTTCAGCCGGTTCAACAAATCCGAAACAACGCCCGGATCATCGATCAAGGAAATACCAAAGCATTTTAAAATACATCGCTATCTCATGAAACCTTTCATCCACCCAGTTGATGCATCCTGCAGCAGTTACAATATCATATTTTTCATTCGGAATTCTTGTTTCTTCCGCTTTAGCAGCATAAAAGGAGTAAGTAGGATCTGTGCCATAAATCTCATCGCACACTTCAACCATTGAATCTGCTCTACTACAGACTTATGAAGCCAAGGTCTCTTGGCATTGCCCTGTGCTATCCTTTTTGAGTCAAATGCCTTATTATCCATTCTTTTTCCTGTTGTGTGAATAGTAGTAGTGATAGTTTTTATTCGTAGTTTTGAATTAAACTACTGCTGTTTCGCCTTTTTTCCCTCTTTTGAAGCACAACCTGCTAAACCAGATATTCTTCAATCATAGCCTTTATTATATTAGAACTGATTGCATGTTGAGAAGTCTCAAAGGTCATAATCATGTTTTTCCCAGGAAAGTATCCACTTAGCTCATATGACTCTATCTTAGCTATATTCTTGTTTGCATAAGATATGTTATCCATCATTCCAAAATGTTCCCAGATATATTCTTTTCTGGTACGGATATTAAGGCAAGTAAAATCAGGCCTCACAGTTCCTATGCCTTTTAGTATAAGTGGATATTCATACCTGTATGGAATGCCTTTTTGTTCCAGCATATTAGCTATTATCAGTTCAGATTTTGATCTTACCCTTATTCCATCATTTGAAAAAAACTCTGTAACGCCTTCGTTAAATCCCAGCGGCTCATAAATTTCTTTCTTCCAATTCTCAACATATAATTCCAGAGGTTCAATAATCGGTGTAACGAGTTTTTTCCTTGCGTCTGCCATGCCTATATACACATTTTCAAGCGCCTTTATATCATAGAGCTTTAAAAACCCCCAAATATCATTTCTGATTATTCCAAGTTTCTTTTTAAGCAGCATTTCATAATCACGCTGTGCCACTTTCTTTAGCTTGCCCATTTCTTCGATTCTCGCATACTTCCGTTTTTGTGTAAGCTTATCTACCCAGTAATACTGGTCTTTCCCGTTGCTCTTACTTATTGCAATTCCACATTTGCTCAGATTCTTTACCTTTAACGTATTCTTGTCAATTTGGGTTATAAGAGCATCAATCTCCTGTATTTGTTTTTCCAATTCTTCCTTGTAATTCTGCATCACCAAACTCCTTTATTCAGATCTACGTGACTACACTTTATCTTTTGACTGTTATCACGTAGTGCTGCAATGATACATCAGGCATTCTACGTGATACGCTCTTGTAAACAAGCCTCTCATCACGTAAATTATCCAGATATCTACCTATTTCTACGTGAACCACGAGAATCAAGAGCAACATCTCACGTAGATGCCATAAATATCATGCGTGTCACTACGGGAATAGCAGCTCAAAAAAACTACTTCTCACGTAAGCCGTCTCCTTTTGCCCCTTCTTTATCTATTATTTTGGGATTTACCAAGCTGTCCCAGAAAGAACAGCCATTTCAAAACGAACTTTTAAAAGAACTATCTTGAAATACATATGACAATATATAACAACTCAGAAAAAAAGTAAAGAAATTTCTAACCGTATGGATTCCCATACGGTTATGCCTGAAAGATAAGCCTCTGACAATTTCAGCCTGCAAAACAACAAAGCCCTAGAAGTCGCATATATGCGCTTCCGGGGCATAACGTTCACTTAATTATATCCTGCACATTCACTCCTCTTATAGAAATCGCTACAAAACGCGATTTCTATAAGCGTCTGTTGTCGCCAGATACTTCGAAAATTCATATGGAAATCCCTATGGGATTCTCCGTAGCTATCAAATAACCGGTCTTGAATGTTAGCATTCAGACCGGTTATTCGCTATCTACTAAAACCACTTCGTGGTTTTTCCATATGAATTTCTCGTGCCTGGCTCGTTATCACTCCAGCTCTATAAGTTCTTTGTTTTTCTTAAACATATATGTTTAGTTTCGGTGCAAATTGAGGCATATTTTTATCTCATTTACACATTTTATTCTGACTATCTGATTTTTTGTTGCCAAATTGTTGCCAGTATTGTTTATTCCATTATTACTTTTTCATCAGCACCTCGTTACTTCTTGACTGTATTATAAAATGTTAATGGTTGAATTTCTCCAAATTCTCTATTTGCAAGATTAATGCGGAAGTGCTTTGTATATATCTTATTAGTCCCAAGACAACACTTCTTATACTTTTTTCCACTTCCGCATGGACATAATTCATTTCGTCCAATATTTTTATATTCTGGACTAACCACCTGTAACTCATCTACATTCCAAAGTGCAAAGGGATCCTTTATCACTTTCATAAGTTGTTCTAACGGATAATAGTTATATTCCTGTCCTTCAACGTGTATGATTGTATATTTGTCAAAAGGATCTGTAACTATTGCCTCAGCAAGAAATTCCATGTCAGTAATCTCATGGCAACACATTTCCCCCAAATACAGTTGACCAATTCTATGATTGCATCCATGTCTCAAACTTATCTTTTTACCACATATGGAACATTTCTCTTCTTTCACAATAATTTCATGACTGAAAAAATATTTATACGGAAATAATTTTTGAAATTGCTTTACCGCATTCAGAATAGGAGCAATATAAAACCTAAATCCAACAATGCATCCAAAGTATTTCTCAAAATGCGGCTCTAGAAACGATATTTCTATATCTGTTCTGTCTAGCGCATTCCAAGCATCCTCATATTTCCCAACCTTCATCATTCTAAAAGCCGTTAAATATGATGATTGAATCTTATATACCTGCTGTAGGCACCATAAATAATTTGCAATATACTCATCTTTATTTATTCTTGCCTGTTCCTTCAGTTTTACTAATTCATCCATGACTTGAGAATCAAGGTGACGATTCGGTTTATCAAGATATTCTTCAATTTCCTTTGCTATCATTCCCAAATATATCCCTAGCTGCTGTATTTAACGCGTCCTCAACCCCGCTTACTGGACCATCATAAGAAATCATCTTGCTCTTTTTTCCTGTCTCTTCTGTGGTAATAATATTCACCTTTGCAGATACATCCTTTTTCTCTCTGTGCATCTTTTTTACTTGATCATATAGGAAATTGGTCACTATACCTATCATTATTGGAAAAACCACATCTTTCACAATAAAAGTTACGACTGTTATTGTCGCGGAATGCAATTCTAATTTTTTAAAGTCCTCATCATCAATAGCAATGTCTGGTCTTATGTTGTTTGAAGCATTATCTTTTAAGTATTCTAGAAATTCTTGTGTAAGTTCAGGGAACACATATCCCTCATTTCTTTTTACATAATCTGGAATTAAGAGAACATTGGCTTCCTTTATCTCGCTCAGCAATTTTTTAGGAAAATAATCCTTTTCGTAAATTGTCTCAAAAGTCTCTGCGCAATCTTCTACTTTCAATGTCTTGTTGTCGATTTCATGCTGCATATCTATCTTCTCCTTCGTAACTCAATCACTAAACTTGATTATGTCTCTCCTGCAACCTTTTATGCACATCCGATGCTCCATACAACACATCAGTAACGGTAACTACACCTGGATCAACAACATAACAAACTAGATAATTATCCACTATCATCCTATGAATCCCCATAGAATGTTCCGGCTCACATTCAAACAGACCAAATCGATCAGGATAAGTATCTAATGTCAGTATCGCATCTGCGATACGGTTATACTGCCCCATAGCATTTTCCGGAGCAAGCAGCTTCTTTGCAATATACTCATATAACGCTTCCATATCAGCAAGCGCCTCATCGGTGATATTAACTATGTATCTATCCATCAGCTGTGGTTCTCCCGAAATCGGCTAAATGCTTCTGCAGCATTCTGGGTTCGACCGGCCTTGTACGCTTCATATCCTTTTTGTATCTTGGCATGAATCTGATCTTCACTCATCTTCGTTGCATCGATGCTTTCAGGCGCATTGGGTAAAGTGACAGCAAAAGGTATTCCACCAACAAGGACAACCTGGTTCAAAAACATATCAACAGCAGTAGACATCGGGATACCTAAACGCCCCAATACTGACTCCGCATCTTGCTTCAGTGTAGGATTTACTCTTAAATTTAATGTTGCAGTTTTTTCCATAATGGCACCTCCATACAATCTTATTGTAACGACATTGTTGTTACATGTCAAGTAATGATTTCAAAAAAGCTCCTGCCGGTTTAAATGCAGGAGCCATTCCGTATATAGCATATTCTAATGTCACTACACAGGTTAATCACCGCTTCCATCATCGGATTTTAACCATCCCTTAATCTGATTCTCTTTCCTGTAATATTCTTCCAGCGTAATCCCTTCCTCATAGATCTGTTTTGCAACCTCCTTCCCTACATACCTGTAATGCCACGGTTCATAATCAATCCCGGTAATATCCTCTTTACCCTGCGGATACCTGAGGATAAACCCATATCTCCAAGCATTTTCCGCCAGCCAATTATAAACCTCTTCGTTGCTTGATTGCTCCTTATCAGCATTGATATCTACTGCCAGGCCTAATTCATGTTCGCTGGTTCCCGGAATTGCGACCCATTGCTCGGCCATTTCCTCTGCTTTTCTTCTTCGATATCCCTCACGCATAAAAGCAGCGACTTTATCTTCAAAAACCTCTACTTGTTCCTCATGGGTTCTGAAGCCTTCTCTTACAACCGGGAAGACACCTTCTTCCCTGGCATCGTCAAACATTGACTGCAGATCGGGATAAATCCTGCTATCCACCCTCTGACCGTTGGACAACAGTGTAAATTCTATGTTGAAATCATCCGGTAACGGATTCCATTTGTTTACCAGTATAAGATTCCACAGAATATCCTCTGTCTCAACAACCGCATCCCTGTCAGTATCTCCATCATAGTCCAGAGAATCTCCTTCATAGCAATGTATTACATGTGCGACCAGAAAAACGCATAAGAGCACAAACAATCCAGTCCAGATTGCTCTTATCCTTCGAATTTTCCTTCTGCTACGTCTTCTGCCGCTGTTCAGCTTTTTTGTATCTTTGCCCAACGAGAGACTGTGACAGGGATACATGCAATCATAAAAATCAATGGTGTCCAAAGCTCGACATATGGCAACCACACAGCTTTTCCAAATATATTCAGGGTATTCATTCTGAATATGTCAGCAGAACTTCCTGCCATCGGTATGAGACTTACTATAAGCTGCAGGGTATATGGCAGATACTCAGATATCACCATCGGTACAAATAACAAGGCAAATCCGCCGACGATAGACAGCAAATCATTTTTCGACAGTGATGAGATCAGCATTACCAGCCCAGCAAATCCCAACGTTCCAAATAAAGCAAACAAGTACTCATAAATCTCTGCTTGAACCATATTCATCGGTGCGATCGCGATCATCTTTATACACTGAATAGGTGCATCCCATCCAGATGCCCCCAAATAAACCATCTGAACAATGATATTCGGAATAGCAATGAGCAGGAATATCTCTATCGTAAAAGAAAAGCCCACAGCCAACTTTGCAAGAGCATCTTTCCTCCACCCCTGCTTCATCGTTAGGATCATTGCTCCGGTTTTGGTCTGCCATTCACCTGAAAACATCGGCGCCAGACAGACGACTAGCACGATTGCGATCATCAATCCAAAATCCGGAAGCGAATCCCCCAGAACGGTTCTCCAGCCTTCCGTCCAGACGTATGAAAACGGAATCTCAACCTTTTCATTCATAGATAACAGGTATTCTTTCTCATCACCTTCAATCCCTGAAGCATCCATGAATGCTTCAATTGCTTTATTCCGCCGCTCATATATGTCCGTCAGTTTTTCTGGATCCACATAACTCAACATTAATAAATACGTGTCAGATTGTTTCAGTTCCGGAAATAGGGTTTCCAGCCAGGATGTCTTTACGCTCCAATCCGTTTTCTTGGTTTCATCATATGATCCGTTCTTCTCTATACTCTGGTAATCCGATACCATATCCGATAAAGTTTCATCCGTCAGCACTCCGTGGAATTGCTCGGCATATTCCTGTCGCTCCCGTATCACCTCATACCCGTCAAAGTGGTTCCCGAACGCGCTTGTAACATCCTTAGGGCTGCCAAAGGTGAACCACTGAAATTGAAGTATTCCGGCAAAAATGATCATATATACAAAGCATAAAAGCACGCTGATCCTTACATACTTTTTGCTCCACAGTTTTTTATGTTCTGCTAGGAAGATTTCCATTTTTATTCGCTCCTTTCTGTCGGGAAATGGTATAAATACAGGTCTTCCAGTGTTGCCGGGACGCAAGTTGCGGATTCAGAGGGAGAGTTTTCACTGATTATCCTGAGTATTGTCTTGTCATCCTCTCTCCTTAAGTTAGCAACTGTCATTTGCTCTTCCCATCTTCCCGTTTCTGAAGGATTCACGGCTATCTCCCATACATGTCCCTGTGCCTCTTTCACCAGCTCCCGAATGCTCCCCTGCGAAACGAAATTTCCCTGTTTCATCACAAAAACTTTGTCTGCGATAGCTTCAACATCAGAGACAATATGTGTGGATAGAATAACGATTCTGTCATTTGCAAGTGAAGATAAGAGATTACGGAATCTCACCCTTTCCTTTGGATCCAAACCTGCTGTCGGTTCATCAAGGATCAGTATTTTCGGATCATTAAGCAGCGCCTGTGCTATACCCAGCCTCTGTTTCATTCCCCCAGAAAAAGTCCTGATTTTCTTCTTTGAAACTTCAGAAAGTCCCACCACATTCAGCAGCTCCTTTATTTTCGCTGTTGCTGCATGTCTTGGAATTCCCTTCAGAACAGCAATATATTCCAGATAATCTTTCGCTGTATAACTCGGATAGTATCCAAAGTCCTGCGGCAAATATCCCAAAAGATCCCGATAATCAGCCCCCATATCCGACACATTCTGCCCATCCAGCAACACTTCTCCGCTGCTTGGTTCTAAAATCGCGCAGATCATCCGCATCAATGTCGTTTTACCTGCACCGTTTGCTCCCAAAAGCCCATAAACTCCAGGCTGTAGCGTGGCACTTAAATGGTCAACTGCGATTTTGCTCCCAAATGTCTTTGTCAGTCGATCAAGCGACAAAACCATATATTTTTCCCTCCTTAACATACGAGATAAGATACTCCATCTCGCGAATAAAAAAGACTCCAAATACAATAAAGCAGATCATCCATACGCCTACTGCTGAACCCACATACAGTCCCGGTATGGCAAACGCTGTAATGCCCCATAAAAAACTTGCTGTGAGCGCCACCATAGCTGAACTGATAATCTTCCCCTTTCCGCTTCGTATCATCCTTAACATTGCCGTTACGCATAGCATATAAGGAACAAACACATATAGTATCAGGTTTAACAATCCCAGTCCTGACCGGAAACAGCAGATTTCTACAGCCAGCAACAATGTAAAACATATGATATCTGCCGCACCAATGATTATCAGTCTGGCAAGAAGCAGCTGCGCATATGAATTTCTTGTCGCAAGTTCTATCTCACTCATATGGTTGATCTCTGCCCGGAACAAAACCGGAAGTGCGGCAAGGATAAAAAATGGAATAAAAACAGGGATCAGTTTTGGATAATCGCTCACCATCTGAATGATCAGACATATGATGACTAATGTAACCATCTGTCCGCCCAATATGATCTTCCCATTCATGCGTAAAACCTCAGATAAAAAATCCAGAAAACTGCTTCGTGGCCTTGATGCAGCAGCATTTTCTCTTGTAATCCTCCGGCATTCGGCAATGGTCTCTTCCATCTTTTGTGTATTCTCTGTTCCCTCGTATGAACTAAGGCATTTCTTTATTTGATTTACTCTCATCTGTATTCCCCTTTCTTGCGCAACGTTTTTCTGGCCAGATTCACCCTGCTTTGCACAGTTCTATACGGAATATTCAAGATTTCTCCTATCTCGCGATAAGAGAAGCCTTCCATGTAATGAAGGATGATCGCTTCTTTTTGTTCGTCGGGCAACCCAGACAGTAGCCTGTAAAGTTCATCCTCATCCTCCACATGCCTGATACCGTCATATTCGTCACCAATTTCGCTGATATCTATGTCCGGTTCATATTCGATTCGATCTTTCCGAAGTTCATCAATACATACACTTCTCGCAACACAGAAAAGCCATGCCTTAAAGTGCCCTCTGTTTCTGTATTGATCAAGGCTCTTGAATACCTTGAGAAATGTTTCCTGCGTCAGATCCTCAGCCAGATCATTGTTACCGCATTGCCATCTGCAGAATCTCATGACCTGAGCATAAAACTTTCGTACCAGTTCCTCCGCAGCGTCCTCATCCCCGGCGCGGATCCGCTTTATCAATAAATCGTCTTTCATGTAATTCTTGTTCTCCTAAGTGATCACTCTATATATATAAACGAAACATACATACGATTTGATTAAAAATTTAAAAAACTTTTAAGGATCCCGTAGTCGCGGGGTATCTCTGACAACCACGGGATTCCTCCAAATTGCAATACTTCAGCAAAATATAATACTTTATTCCAATCCAGCATTCCTGTTTTTGACCTTTTTTAGTGATCTGTCCTTTTGTTCATCATATGCTTTGACAATATCCTTCTTTTCCTTAAGCGCAGCCTTCATACTTACCTTATTGAGCTGCCGCTTAGGTGTGGAAGTATCTACCTTGGACCGATTTGATGATTTTTGTTCCTTTGTTGATTCCTTCGGCGTAGAAGTATTTTCTCCGGTACCATACTTGGCGTACCACGCCTCAAGCTGTTTCTGGTACTCGTTATGACTGGCTTTGGATGCGTTATACTTTGTATAGAATTCATCAACTGATCCGCATTTTGCCTTGATTGCTATCCTTCCAAGAGATGCTCTCTTCTTTGATAACTCCACCTGTGTATCTGCGATTTCACCTATGATCCTGTTGCGTTCTTTCCCCTTGAAGAAACCGGTCATCTGTGATAGTTCTTCTTGAAGCGTTTCAAGTTTATCTTCAAGTGTCTGTATTTCTTTCCCTGTGCTTTCCAGTTTCTTATATGTAGCATAGTATTTTTTGAACTGCTTCGACAACTCCGGCTCGACAGGTTTTTCAAGGGTAACAGGAATCTGCAATTCTTTCCTGTTATCGCTTTCGCTTACAGGCTGCTTAGATGTTTCTGCTTTAACTTCTGCTTCCTTGATTGCATCCCTTATCTTAAGGATCAGTTTTCGGAGATGTTGGATAGCATTACGTACGATCTGATTAAACCGCCCAGGCTCTTTCCCATGTTCCTTAATGGATTTTTGTGCAGTCTCCATTATTTCTTCCTGCTTGATCTTCTTTATCTCGGCCTGCGGTACTCCCTCCACAAGTGCCTGATCTGCAATCTGGTTCCAAGTTTTTCGCAGTTCGTTGGCCTCTTTTATTTCTGCTTCCTTCGGATTATTCTTTCCGATTTTCAGCATCGGAAGATATACTTCCTCGTCATCAAAGATCGTCAGCTTCGGATAATTCTCTGGAAGCAGGGTATTGATATAATCCATCAGATGTACCTTGGCTTCCTTCAGGAATCTTTTTGACTTAAACTGCTTGTCCTTTATGGAGAAGATGTCCCGTTCGTACGCCTCTCCCTTTTTAATGATATAACAGCCTTTTCGTATATTGCCGTCCTCGTCCATGATCTCCTTCTTCGTTCGGACATGTCTGCCGTTTTCATCATAAAACATATTCCTCGTCGCTATCTTTTCGTTAACCACCTCCTTACGCTTTCGCTCCGAAAAGATCAGATGTATATGATAATTCGTCTTTGTTTTGTTATGATGGAGAGCCGCTATACAATCCACACCATATTTTTCTCGGAACCTTTCCACAACTCCCCGGAGCAGTTTTTCCGGATCCAGTTCAACTAAAGGTTCCGGGAGGGCTATTATTAACTCCCTTGCTTCGATGCAATCACCTTTGGTACCACTTTGCTTATGGATTCTCATATTCTCTTTCGCAAGTTCCCTCCAGAAAAGTGGATCGGCAGTATCATACACTGCATAGAGATGTTCCTGCCTTTTGGGATTTGAAATATAATCGATTCTGCCTTTTAAATTGCTCAGCTTGCTCTCCTGCACAAATACATGTCTTTTTATGATGCTCCTCCTTCGCATTTATGCTTTCAGGCATCCGCAGGATACATCTGGAAACATCCGGTGGATGTTTTCCTTGCCGGGATGGGGTGTCTACCCCATAACACGGCATATCCCGAAATAGCTTTCTTATTTCGGGACTGTATCTGAACATATCGGAAACTGCCTGTGGCAGGTTTCGTTCAGATACCCGGTCAGCCCTCTGCTGACTGGCAGCTCCACGCAGTGGCGAAATATCCAGAGCATAAACCGCAAGGTTTGTGCGATGGGTGTATTTCGCTCTCAATCGCCGAGGGCTCTTATATATGTTCTTTACCATGTCATTTTCCATGATTTTCTCCTGCATTTGCCTTTATCTTGCTGCCTTATACGGCAGCCCTTTTCTTTTTATTGGTTACAAATTGCTACTATTATTCCGGCTTCCATATCTTCTGTGGTGCCAGATTGCTACCACTCTCAAAACTGACTTAAGAAGTCCAATACATCTTCCGACAGGTTCAAATCTTCCTCCGATTCTGTATCCTTCTCCGATGATGCCTTACCCGTCGGAGGTTCCGGCAATATCGGGGATGGCATTACTGCCACCATCCCTTTATCTGCCAACATCATCCTCCGCAGCTCCTCGATCAGAAAAGAGTTGAGCGATATTGTCTGCGACTCTTCTTTCCCATGAAGCCATTCCCAGATTTCCCGGTCTGTTGGTTTAGCCATATTCAGCCTGATATGAAAGCATTTTTCATTCTTCCTTATCATGCCGGTATCCTGCTCCTTCCCGCATCTTTACCCCGGCGAAGGTCATTAAGTGCCAGTGCTTCATATCCTTTTGCCGTAGCTCTGATATCTTCGATGAAATCCACTTTTGCTTCTCCAAAATCCCAGAAGTTCTTAAGGATACAGATACCTCCGCCCATCACACGGAGCCTCATGATATCGGGATTGTACTCATATTCCCGGAGCCTTCCAACAATCCTTGCGGCATAATCCTCTGCCGTTTTTTTCATCATCTCGCGGTACTTTTCCGGAAGATCTGTCTTCCCTGTCCACAGATAACTTTCCATCAGTTCATAAGGTGCTTTTGAGCCACCGATAGTCTGAAATTCATTCTGCATCCGGATAATACACTGCTCAACGCCAAGCTTATCCGTATAACACTCCGATGCGCTCGGTCTTCCGTTCTTGATATACATGGTGTTCATAGTGCCATTCCCGATGTCAGCCAGGATATTGATCCCACCAAATTCATTCAGTCTGGTAGCAATCCCGGCAAAACCCTGTGGATAAATGAAAGCTCCTTTAATTCGGATACGATAATCCTTTCCTTTATATGCAAGCTCAACCATATCCCTCTGAAGAAGATACTCCTTAAAATCCTCCTTGCCGGAACTTACCCATTGAAGTGGAAGTCCCGCTGCAATGATCACATCCGCCTCCCTCATCTGCCTGCTAACCATTTCCTTTGCTAGTGCTGCTACCGTTAAGATATAGTAGTCCTCATCCTGCGTCTTGTTCTGTGCAAACACCTTATGCTGCTCCCCGATAAGGTGATACTTTCCATCAAGGATCAGGATATCTCCACCCACAGGTGGCTCCGTGGCACTGGTAAGTACTCCGGAACGAAAGGTGTTATACCTTGTTTTCATCTGACCGAAACCATGATCGATCCCGATGATCTCCATATTTTTGTATGTTAGTCTTTCATTGTTGTTGCTCATAGTTTTCCTTTCTCCGGTATGACCGGTATAACTTTTTAGGTCTTTTTCATTTTGTTCATTGACATCATTGACAAGTCCTGTATCCCCTATAAATACTGGATTTTCTTGTCAATCGCTCCATTGACGCTCCTGTCAATGTCAACTGTCAATGGAGCTGTAAAAACTTTTTAGATGAACGGATTATCTGCATCGTCCGGAAGCTCCATAAATCCATCCGTTCTTGCTTTACGTTTCCAGCTATTCTGCTGGCCATATTTACGGAACCGGTGTTGCTTATATTTCTCCCATCCGACAATGGAGTTATTCATGATTTCGTTGATCTCTTTAACCTGCCATGATTTGATCTGATCTCCATCTCGCGCATATACCTCTTCAAAAATCATCATGGTACATACATATTCCTCGCCACATTCATCAAGCCAGGCTTGGATCATTCCGATATTAGTATTCTCCGGCATGAATTCCTTCTGCATTTCTTTCAGATAATCTTCCATCTCTTTCGGAAGCTTCAGATCATGTTTTTCGTCTGCCCGATACAGTTCCATCGCTTCAGCCCACACCTGAACAAAATATGCTCTGGCTTCTGCTTCATCCTCCAGTATGTGTTTTTCAACCCGTTCCGGATGTGCAAGAATCGGTGCAAATCTTCTGTTTCCGGTCATATCAAACGGAAGGAACTGAAGATCATTGGATGTTCCGACAAATACACACTGTCTCGGTCTATCCTCCGGATATTTTTCATACGGGACCTTATATGTTTCTTTCGTACGGCTGAGAAAAGATTTAATCTCCTCGATGCTTTTTGCGTTTACTGTTCCAAGCATTTCCGACATTTCTATAAACCAATGTCCCTGCATTTTCCGGTACACCTGTTCATCATCGATCTTCTTCAGGTCATCAGAGAACCAGTCATCGTTGATCGCAAGGAAACGGAAAAAAGTTGATTTCCCGGCTCCCTGTCCACCAACAGCACAGACCATGATGTCATACTTACATCCAGGTTCATAAATCCGTTTTATAGCAGCAGTCAGTAAAAGTTTCATAAGCGCTTCCGAATACTCATCCTCGTCAACCCCAAGATACCTCGTCATCGCGTGTTTGATACGTTCTTCTCCATCCCACTCAAGTGACTCCAAATACTGCTTGATCGGATGATAGCCGTTTTCACTTGCTATGATATGTATCGCCTTATTGATATTATTCTCGCTTCTCAACCCGTAATTACTTTCCATATAACGTTGTATCTGATACTCATCAACTTCTGTCAGACTACTGGAAATACTTCTTTTCCAACCCGTTTTCATTTTGAGATCCAGACGGCAGGTCAGCTCGTTTTTTCTTATTGCCCCTTTCAGCAGGGGATCGCGGTAAAACACTGTCATGCAATTCTCTATAGTCTGCTTCACGCCGCCTTTATCACTTTTCTCAAGATCAAGCCTTATATCATCCACACTGCTGCATTCCGCATCCAGTACCTGTCCGACTTCCTCCCAGGCGTCTTTCGACGGCTCCTGTAACTTTTCTGACATAGCGATCCACCTCCTCTCTGGCATTCATAAACAATTCGATTTTCTCCTCATCAGTTCCCATACACAGGATATCTAGCCAGTAACCAATGAGTGACTCCGCATTAACTGCTGTTTCAAATTCCGGTGATCCAAATACTTCATCCGGTGTAGCGTTCCAGAAACTATCCTTAATGCGCTGTATTCCATCCTCTGCATCATGAAGGATATCTATCTGTGTAAAACACCATTTTTTGAAGCGATCCTTGATATGAACTATCTTGTCCCTCTCTTTCTTTTCCTTCTGCCACTTAATCCTGGCTTTCTCCTGCTCACGCTTATCTGCCGGATGTATCTCTATGGGAAGAGAAAAATCTTCGATAAGCTTGCAGGCGGCATCATACTGGGATAGTCCAAACATCTGCGCCACATATCCGATGGCATCACCATGTGCTCCGCACCCGAAGCAGTAATAACCGGTATCGATCTTCATGCTGGGATGCTTATCATCATGAAACGGACAACAGACCATCCCGTTTCTTCCAACCCTCAGACCATAGTATTCAGCTATCTGTCTGGTGGTCAGGTGTTCCTTTATTTCCTTAAAAATAGGCAAAATCACGCCCTCCTTTCTGAAAAATGGGTATTAACATCCGGGAGAGCCTTTGCTATAATAAATTTGCGAGATTTATCGAAGACAAAGGCTCGTCCTTTTCTTTCGGTGATGAATGTCCTTGCTTTTGGCAGGGGCATTTATTTTTCCAAAGGTTCATCTCTTACCCGGAATAAGATCCTCTTTATTTTCCGCATAATCCATCCTCCTTCATTCCTTCCATAATTTCAGCGATCATCTGTATCGTGTACATAAGTTCATCCTGATCCTCACTGTATTTTTCAATCCGCCGGAGTTCTGTAAGCATTTCATCCATCTGATTACGAAGTGCCTTATATACCCTGGGATTTCCCTGTACTACTACATCTCTGTTAAGGAGCCTCCTTGTTATATAGTCCTGCTTCGTAAGTCCGGACAATGCAACCTCACGATCTATGAGCTGCGCCTCTTCCTCCGATACCCTGAATGCAACCATCCGGTGTCTCCATCTGCCCTTGTAGTCCAACAGCTTCTCAGACATCCCCTTCACCATCCTTCCCCATGCGCTCAATATCCAAACGATCCGCCATCTCTGTCTGCTTTGACGGGAAGAGATGCGCGTAATGATATGTGATATCTATGCTCTCATGTCCAACTCTTTCTGCTATAGCCAGCGCCGAAAATCCAAGTTCAATCAGATACGAGATTGCACTATGTCTCAGATCATGAATCCTGATACGCTTAACTCCGGCTTCCTCAGCTCCACGATCCATTTCATGATGAAGAAAAGATTTTGACAATGGAAAGATACGATCATTCTCTCCAAGCTCATACAACATCTTCAGATAATCCTGCATCTCATCACATAAGAACTGTGGCATGGCAATGACTCTGTTACTTTTCGGTGTCTTGGGAGAAGTGATCACATCCTCACCCTTAAGCCGCTGATAGGATTTATTTATCCTGAGAGTCTTCTTTTCAAAATCGAAGTCGGCAGGTGTCAGTGCCAAAAGCTCACCAAGCCGGATGCCGCACCAGTACAACATTTCAAAGGCGTAGTAGGATTTGGGCTTATCCATCATCGCATCGGCAAATTTCAGATATTCGTCTTTTGTCCAGAAAAGCATCTCCTTACGCTCCTCACATCCAATCGTTCCAGCAATCGCTGCAGGATTGGATTTCAAATGGTAATACTTCATTGCATGATTAAATATTGCCGAAAGCTGTGCATGTATAGTCTTCAGATACGTTGGCGAATAATTTTCACCGCTTGCCATCTCCCTTGCCAGCAACTGATTCTGCCAGGCGATTACATCCTTGACTTCAATCTCAGCAATCTTGCGCCATCCGAAATACGGCATAATCTTTGTTCTTATGATATGCTCCTTTGATTCCCAGGTATTTGCCTTTAACCGCTTGATCTTATCTGCCTTGTAGATTTCAAAGAAGCTTTCAAAAGTCATGTCGAGGTTGGCATCCTGCTTGAGCATTGCTTCATGTTCCCAAACCTGCGCTTCCCTCTTGGTGGCAAATCCACGCTTCTGCGTCTGCTTTCGCTCTCCGTTCCAGTTTGTATAGCGATAGAGCACTCTCCACTTATCGCCATCCTTATAAACAGCCATTTCATCATCTCCCTTCCATTAAGCTGTTTCCGTGTAACATACCTTCTTACGGAAGTAATTGGCATTGATACGTCCTGCGACAGTCAGATACCCCATCTGCTGCAACTCTTCATTGAGTTTCTTGACAATCTTATAAGCGTAAGATTTTGAAACTCCCATCTCAGCAGCCACCTCTTCTACCGTTAAAAATGCTTTGTTTTCCATGATATTCACCTCCTCTCTCGTTTCCCTAAACATATTTGCTTTGTGTTGTTGTCTCATATATTACAATACATATTTGTTTAGGTCAAGTATTTTCTTAAATATTTTTGTTTAGTTTTTGCTTGCGTATTTATTCTGTATCTGATACAATATCCTCAACATATATGTTTAGGAGGAAATTGCTATGGCTATAGGGCAACGAATAAAGTTTTTCCGCAACCGCAAGGGCATGACTCAGAAGCAGTTCGGTGAGAAACTAGGCTTTCTCGGAAAAACTTCCGATGTAAGGATCACCCAATATGAATCCGAAGTCCGGGTTCCGAAAGCAGACCTTGTAAAAGAAATGGCTGATCTGCTTGATGTGGATCCCAGAGCTCTGACAGTTCCCGACATAGACACCCAGCTCGGTCTCATGCACACGCTCTTTGCCATAGAAGATATGTATGGTCTGAAGATTGATGAGCTTGATGGTGAGATGGTTCTGCGTCTGGACAGATTCACACCGGAATTTCCGGAACTCTATGACAAGTTTCGCTCCTGGCTTCAGGAAGCCAAAAAACTTAAAGGTGGAGAAATCTCGAAAGATCAGTATGATGACTGGCGGTACAAATATCCGGAACTTGATACACATCAGTTCTCGGTAGATGTCCTGCCAAGAGAGATCAGCGATGCCTTGATAAAAGAAGAAAAGAAAAAGTCAAAATCCAATAAGAAGAAATAAAGATAAGACCTTACCGATTCTCCATCCAATATGAATCAGTAAGGTCTTTTATTATTGTGTTTTGAGATTATTCAGAGAATAACTCTAAAATGTTGCCAAATCGTTGCCAACTCTTAAACAAATATGCTTGCAACCCGCATAAATACTAGGGTTCTTTTAAGAAAAAATCACTCCAGCTCTATCGTTCCCGGGGGCTTGCTGGTCAGATCGTAGAGTACGCGATTGACGCCCTTGACCTCGTTGATGATCCTGTTCATACAGATCTGGAGGACATTCCAGGGAATCTCGGCAGCTTCTGCTGTCATAAAGTCGGAGGTGATAACTCCGCGAAGTGCTATGGCGTAGTCATAGGTACGCTCGTCGCCCATGACGCCTACGCTTCTCATGTTGGTGAGAGCAGCGAAGAACTGACCCTTGCCCATATCGATACCGGCCTTTTCAAGCTCTGACCTGTAGATATAGTCTGCTTCCTGTACTATCTTCACCTTCTCAGCAGTCACTTCTCCAATGATACGGATGCCAAGGCCGGGGCCGGGGAAGGGCTGACGGTATACCAGATTAGCAGGAATGCCAAGCTCCAGGCCTACCTGTCTGACTTCATCCTTAAAGAGGGGCCTGAGGGGTTCTACGATTTCCTTGAAATCCACGTGATCCGGAAGTCCGCCTACATTGTGGTGAGACTTGATAGTAGCGCCTTTGCCGATACCGGATTCCACAACATCAGGGTAAATAGTTCCCTGAGCCAGGAAATCCACAGCACCGATCTTCTTTGCTTCTTTTTCAAATACATTTATAAATTCGGCGCCTATGATCTTGCGCTTCTCTTCGGGTTCTGTAACTCCGGCCAGCTTGGAATAGAAATAGTCCTGAGCATTGACCCTTACGAAGTTAAGCTCATAAGGTCCTTCGGGTCCGAATACTCTCTCTACTTCATCTCCCTCATCCTTCCTCAGAAGGCCGTGATCTACAAACACGCAGGTCAGCTGCTTGCCGATAGCCTTGGAGAGCAGTACTGCACATACAGATGAATCAACACCGCCTGAAAGTGCACACAGTACCTTGCCATCGCCAATCTTCTCTCTCAGCTCTTTGATAGTAGTCTCTGCAAAAGAGGACATTCTCCAGTCACCGGAGCATCCGCATATGTCCATTACGAAATTGCGGATCATCTTGGTGCCTTCGGGAGTATGCAGCACTTCCGGATGGAACTGTACTGCATAGAGCTTCCTGTCTGCATTTTCCATAGCTGCAACAGGGCAATTGCCTGTACTGGCAGTGATCTCGAAGCCTGCAGGTGCCTTGGCTATATAATCAGTATGGCTCATCCAGCAGCTGGTCACTCCATCAGAATCTGTCTCCACAGATGTGAAGAGCTTGCTGTCCAGCGCCTGTATAGCCACCTTGGTGTGACCATACTCTGAAACGGGAGCAGTCTTAACCTCGCCTCCGCAGCGGTATGCCATAAGCTGTGATCCATAACAGATACCCAGAACAGGGATACCACATTCAAAAAGGTCCGCTGAATAAGTGGGTGAATCCTCTGCATATACGCTGGCAGGTCCGCCTGTCAGTATGATTCCTTTGGGATTTCTGGCCTTGATCTCATCAAGGGGTGTGGTATAGGGAATGATCTCACAATAGACATTACACTCCCTGACGCGGCGGGCTATAAGCTGCTTATACTGTCCGCCAAAGTCCAGAACCAATACACATTCCTGAGCCATTTTGTCTCCTATCTTTTCTAAAAACAATTACAGAATTTTGTCCAAATGTTCAAATCTCGGACACCATATACTCTATATTATGGGATGAAATAAAGCAAGTATAATTATGATTCCTAAAAGCAAAGGGTCTTTTAATGCAAGCATTTATGAAGCAGAAGGATAAGGCGCAAGCAGCTGATAATATGACGTAAGGGTCAAAAGTCATTTCGATTCGAGCTTGCTCGAAATCGAATATGAATTTATGACCCGCAAAACATGAGCAAAGTAGCACGTAGTGCGGAATGCATGGATGCATTTCGACATGTCCAGAAGTGCAGGGAGGCACTTCTATGTCGTAATTATGCGAATGTTTTAGGATTGTGAGAGTTTCGAAGAAACGGAACAATCCGTTAGTCATAAGGTGTCAAAAGGAACTTTTGACACCTACCTCATAATATATACTCACACAAATCTCCTCACAGCAGTGATGGTCCTGTAGAGTGCGTATCCGTATTTGATACCTGTCTTTGCTGAGGATGCATGCACTATCCTGCCATCCCCCAGGTATATCGCGCAGTGTCCGGGATACACTATGACATCTCCGGGCCTTGCATCCTCGTATGATACCGCTGTACCTGCAGTAGCCAGTGAATAAGAGCTTCTGGGCACGCTGATACCAAAAGCCCCATATACGGAATATACAAATCCCGAGCAGTCGCAGCCATTGGTTAGACTGGTACCGCCAAAGACATAGGGATTACCTACGAACTGACAGGCATAGGATGCAATATTGGAGCCTGTTGCCGATCCCGGAGGCGAATAGCTCTTATTGGAGGAACCTGAGGATGAAGAAGATGACGAAGCTGACTGCCCATCTCCACCCGCAGTATTTGAAGCCGCTGCCTTCTTAGCAGCTTCTGCGGCCTTCTTCCTGGCTTCTTCCGCAGCTTTCCTTTCCGCTTCTTCGTGAGCCTTGGCCCTTGCTATCTCAGTATCCAGGGAAGCGATCTCCTGCGTCTGCTTCTTTAGCTTGGCTGCATATTCACCGGCTGCGGAGCGTGCAGATGCAAGCCTGGTTCCATAATCACTGTATTCCGACCTGTACTTGGAGAGCATGGTCTCCAGATATCCCTGTTCCTCACCCAGCTCTTCCTGAGTGGTCTCCAGTTCGCTCTTTTCTTCTTCCAGCTGAGCCTTATAATCAGCTGCTTCCTGCTGAGCAGTAGCATATGCGTCCAGCTGGTTTCTGTCATATTCATAGAGGCTCTCGGCATAGCCTGCCTTGGTTGTCATGTCCGAGAAGCTGGCTGCCTTGAGCATGATCTCCACATAGGTCACATTGCCCTTCTCATACATGAATTTGATCCTGGAGCACATGGCAGCATAAAGCTCCTCAGCCTGCCTTTGTGCTTCATCATATTTGGCCTGAGTATCCGTGATATCGGCTTCCTTCTGGCTGATCTCGCCCTTTATCAGCTCTATATCTGCGAGAATAGCTACAAGTTCTCCGTTAGTCTCCTCTATCTTCTCACCGACCTGGTTTTGCTCCCTCTCCAGGGCATCGGCCTTGCTATTGGCATTATCCAGTTCCTGCTGGGTTTGGTTTTTTTGCTGATTAAGCTTATCCTGCTTTTTCTGAAGTTCAGAACTGGTGGCGGCCCATACGGGTTCTGCTGTCAATGTCAAAATTGTAAAAATTATTATCAATGCCGCAGATACTATTCTCCTGCCTGCCTTCATATCATCTCCCCCGTTAAGCGGACTCATCTTCGCGCCCGGTGCATTCTTCTAATACATAGTTTATCACAAATCTCACAGGCTAATGCAACTCTTTAGCGCATAAGATAAGGGCCTGTACCTATACGATACAAGCCCCGATATCTGCTCAGATATTAATATTCACATGACTGAGGAGTTCTGGGATAAGGTATTACGTCACGGATGTTCTCTACTCCTGTGAGATACATTATGAGACGCTCAAATCCCATACCAAATCCGCTGTGAATGCATCCGCCATATCTTCTGGTATCGAGATACCACTTGATTCCTTCCTTGTCCACACCGTTTGCATCCATTCTTTCGAGCAGCTTGTCCAGGTTCTCTTCTCTCTGGCTGCCTCCCATGAGCTCACCTGCCTGAGGTACTAAGAGATCCACTGCTGCAACAGTCTTGCCATCCGGATTCAGCTTCATGTAATATGCCTTAATGTCCTTTGGCCAGTCAGTAACAAACACAGGGCCATTAAAATAATCTACCAGATACTTTTCATGTTCTTTGGCAATATCCTCTTCATAATCCGGTTCAAATTCCCAATTAACATCTGCCTTCTTTAAGATATCAATGGCATCATGGTGTTTGATCCTGGTAAACTCAGAATTAACAATACCATCCAGCTTATCCTTAAGCCCCTTTGAAACAAACTTATCACAGAAGTCTATCTCTTCCGGACACTTTTCGCACACGTATTTAACTACGTATTTGAGCATTTCCTCTTCGATATCCATCAGATCATTCAGGTCACAAAAAGCCATTTCTGGCTCGATCATCCAGAATTCGTTAGCATGGGTCTGAGTATTGGAATTCTCAGTTCTGAATGTAGGTCCGAAGGTATAAATGTCACCAAAGGCCATTGCGAAGGTTTCACCATGGAGCTGTCCTGAACCTGTAATGAATGCCTGCTTGCCAAAGAGATCCTCGCCAAAATCAACCTTACCGTCTTCGCCCATGGGAAGATCATTCATGTTAAGTGTTGTAATCTTGAACATCTGATCCGAGCCTTCGCAGTCAGCACAGGTGATAAGGGGAGTATGTACATACACATATCCTCTCTCCTGGAAATAACTGTGAATAGCCATGGCAGCCACGCTTCTTACCCTGAATACCGCACTGAATAGATTGGTACGGGGGCGAAGATGTGCAACTGTTCTTAAGAACTCTCTCGTATGTCTCTTTGGCTGAATAGGATATGTCTCGGGACAATCTCCCAACAGCTCAACGCTTTTAGCCTTTATCTCAAAAGCCTGCTTATTCTCAGGTGTGAGCACCAGTGTTCCCACAACCTTAACACTTGCACCTACGCCAATTTTAGAAACATCAGCAAAGTTCTCAAGTTCCTTTTCGTAAACCACCTGCAGATTGTCAAAGAAAGAACCATCATTTACATTAAGGAAGCCAAAATTAGACTGCGCCCTGTTGGTTCTTACCCACGCACATACAGTCAATTCCTTTGAAGCAAATTCTGATGTTTTTGCAAACAGCTCTTTGATTCTTGTTCTCATCTTTTTATTCTCTCTATTCTTTTTATTTGATGTTCATCAAAATACCGGCCTTAAAAGATTTTGATAAACGATATTACGGTGCGCTTACTACTGCAAGCTGTGATACGTACTGGATAGCCTTTTCGTCTATGATGCTCTCTTCTACCAGCTGTCTTACATCCATTCCTACTGTATCTGTGTAGTTCTGGACATATTCCTCAATTGATGAATATCCGGAAGAAGCCAGTGCTGTATTGATCTCATTATCAATATCCTCTGCAGCTACTTCAAAGTTCTGCTCTGCGGCAATAGCATATGCTGTAAAGGTAGATTTGAGCTGATCTACTGCAACCTTATTCTTGTAGGAATCAAGGTCCTGCGTATCTTCTCCCTGTATAGACAGATACTGCTCAAGATACTCATCACCTGTCATAGTCTGACCTGTATAGTAAGACATCATCTGAGCATTGTAATTCAGGCTGTTCTCATACATCTGTACATATCTGTCTACCAGCGGCTGAGGGAAATCCTGAAGGAACTCTGCGTTATCAACAGCAGCCTGCATGGCATCATTAGATACCTGATTGTCATACTTATTCTGCTCTGTAGCTGTGAGGTCGTTTTTGACATAAGCCTTAAGGTCAGCAACTGTCTCTACGCCTTCGATGGCAAGACTGCCTACATTATCATCAGTCACTTCCTTTGCAGGAGCCTTGATGCTGTTGACTGTTACTGTAAATACCACGTCCTTGCCTGCCAGGTCTTCGCTATGATAATCCTCAGGGAAGGTCAGGTTCAGATCCAGTGTCTGTCCTACTTCTGCGCCTATAAGACCTTCTTCAAAGCCTGCTATAAAGCTTCCTGAACCGATGGTCAGGTCGTAGCCCTGAGCTGTGCCGCCTTCAAAAGCTTCTCCGGAATCAGCATACTTGCCTTCATAATCGATATTGGCAATATCACCGTTCTCAACTGCCTTGCCCTCTACCTCTTCAGTGATCCTGGAGAGGTAATTAGCAGTGATCTCATTATCAACCTCTTCGTCTGTAACATCTACAGGCTCTACCTTGATCTCTACGCCTTCATACTCGCCCAGCTTTACATACTCATCTAAGTTGTAGTAGCTGATATAGGCGTCTTCGCCAAATACGGTAACAGGCTCTGCAGCTGCCTCTCCTGCCTCTCCTGCCTCTGCGCCCTCTTCGTTCTCTTCTACTTCTTCTGCAGTCACATCCTCGCTTGTAGCTTCGCCGGAAGCATCAGCGGTATTCTCCTGCTCTTTATTGTCCCCGTTTTCTGCACATCCTGCCACAACGGCGCCCATCAGACATGCAGCTGTTAATACAGCAAGCTTTCTCTTTTTCATAACTTTTCCTTCTTTTCAATCATAGTTTTATAGATAATATGTTTTAAAGGTTCAGATGAGCCCTAGAACAACATGTCAATATTACCATAACTCACGTCCGCTTTAAAGTGTCAGCTTGTACAATATTCTTTACCCGCACTTAAAAAAATGATATAGTGTTAATGTTATTCTTTACCATTGTTTTTCAGGGAGGTTATTTTTGTGAACGTTATCAAGAAATACTGGCCGTATATCGTAGGGGATCTGATCGCACTGGCGATCGTTATAGCATTCTTTGTAAGCGGTCATCCGGTACTTGCGGTTATGCTCTTTATAATGGCAGCAGTTTTCACCGCAGCTCTTATCTACTACAAGAATCAGGAAGAGAAATCCGCTGACATGGAGAAGCAGATCGAAGCTACCAAGCAGACTATATCCATGTTTGTTATCAGCAAGAAGATGATGAAGATGAATGAAGCAGGACTTCCGGCTCAGGCACTTCAGTCAGTGCCCAAGCTCATGCGCAGGCAGAAGCTCCCCATCCTCAAGGTCAAGGTAGGTCCCCAGGTCATGAACCTGATCTGCGATTCCAAGATCTTTGATTCAGTACCTGAAAAGAAGGAAGTAAAGGCCAGCGTATCCGGCATATATGTTTCCTCTGTCAAAGGACTCCACGGTTCCAGGACAGTAGTTCAGGAGGAAAAGAAGAAGGGCTTCTGGAAGAGAGCACTGGAAAAGGCTCAGGAAAAGGCAGGAGCAAAACAGATCAAATAATTTCATCACAAACCAAATAGATAAGCGCTCGTCGCATTATAAAAAGCTGATACCCATTTGGATATCAGCTTTTATAATGCCATGATCATCATTTTCTCAAAGCAGAGCAATGCCTGCCATAAGAGACATTTATCATCACTCTACAATAATATCGATGCTGCTGTCAGAGCTCTTATCGCCATCCAGATAGAGCTCGTAATCAATATGTGCCCTAAGAGTGCCTGAATTCTCATCTGTATCAAGCTTTAGGGTCTTACAGCTGACACGCATGTCGGTATCACCATAAGGAGTACGGTAACTGCTATGATGGTCCTGTCCTTCTTCAAATACCATCACCGACGAGAAATCGCCCTTACGGATCATCTTGAGCTTGTCCTTCCAGATCCTGAAATTAGTGGCCGTCCTTTCCCCCGTGCTCTCATCCTGCATATCGCCCTCGATCACAATGCAGCCTTCCTCTCTTATGAGCCTTGCGCCGCTCCTGCTCTCGATGGTCTCATCATTTCCGCCGCCCCTTTTGTGCAAACCTTTAATATTAACTGTAACCCTCTTTTCAGACTCAGCTCCGGTCGCGGCAGAATCTGAGTTAGCAGCAGGATTAATGGGCTTTGTCAAAAAGAGCTCAGGACACAAACCGGATGCATACAGCTTTTCATAGGCTCTTTTGGCTGCTGCCTCATCTGTATATATACCAAATACTGTGGGACCGCTGCCTGTCATGATAGAGCCGTCTGCGCCTTCTGCCTTCATGATATCTATGATCCTGCCTATAACTTCATACTTGCCCTCTGTCACAGGCTGCAGCACGTTGTAGAGGCCGGTGCATATGCCCCCTATGTTACCCTCTTCTATATCAGCACACATCCTGTCTATATCGGGATGTGTATCGGCAGGCATGCTGTCATACTCTGTATATACCCATCCCGTAGATACATCTATTGATGGCTTACCCACCAGGATATGGCAGTCCGCCAGATCCCTGAGGGGAGTAAGCACCTCGCCTATGCCTTCAGAGAGCATGGTGCCTCCCATGATACAATAGGGGATATCCGCGCCCAGGGGAGTAGCCATCCTGCACATCTCTACCTTTTCAAGGGGCAGGTCAAAAAGTCTCTTCATACCTTCAAAGGCAGCGGCTGCATCTGCGCTTCCCCCTGCCATGCCTGCTGCCACAGGTATCCTCTTTTTGAGGTCCACTGTGACGCCTTCTGAGATATTGTATTTCTCCCTAAGGAGCTGCGCAACCTTGACTATGAGATTGTGTTCATCTGTGGGTACGCCGGGCTTATCAGCTGTGAGTATGATTCTGCCCTCGCTGTTCTTCTCAAAGGTCAGGGTGTCATATATGTCTAAATTCTGCATTATCATCCTGACCAGGTGGTAGCCGTCATCTCTTCTGCCAGTCACATCCAGTGCCAGATTGATCTTACCGTAAGCTTTAACAGTAATCATGGATTTCCTCTCGTATATCATATTGCTCATTTTGCTTGTTTGTCCGGATCATATACAGCAGATGCCGTGGCTGCTTTATATGCAGATCCGTGTCATGTCTCCTATATCATGATATATTTTCCGCAAAAAAATCTCAACAAGACCTATTCTAAAACGAAAGATCAGCCGAAATACAAACCGGATAATAATGTTCGTGCTCATGTAGCGCGGGAAAGGAGTCCCTGATGAGCGTAAATTCAATCAACACAGCAACTGACAATCTGCAAACAGCGTATCTGTCTCCCGAAGTAACTGCCAAGGAGAAAAGCCAGAAAGAATCCGATGCTAAAAAGGATGTTAGCGCGGTCTATGACAGATCGGACAAGCAGGCCGAGAGTAATGCGGCGCCTGCCAAACGCACCTACCGCCCCGATTCTGCTCTGGTACAGCAGCTTAAGGCAGACCAGGCAGCACAGCAGCAGAACCTTCTGAACATCGTAAATAAGATGCTCAACAAACAGGTTACTGCATTTGGCCGGGCAAACAGCGGCACAGAGGGAGCCACTGATATGTGGAAATTCCTCGCCAGCGGCGATTTCGAAGTCGATGCCGAGACCAAAAAGCAGGCCCAGGAAGATATCTCTGAAAATGGCTACTGGGGCGTCAAGCAGACATCCGAAAGGATACTAGATTTCGCCAATGCACTGACAGGCGGAGACCCTGCTCAGATTGAAAAGATGCGCGATGCCTTTTTAAAGGGCTACCGGAAGGCTGCAGATACCTGGGGCGGAGAACTCCCTGAGATCTCCAAACAGACCTATGAAGCAGTCCTCAAAGGCTTTGATAAGATGGCCGAAGAAGCAGGCGTATCATTATCAGAAGTCAAATAAAAGTTCATATTGTATTACTCAAAGGAATAGGCCCGGTTTATCCCCGGGCCTGTTTTTGGCGTGCATATATGGTTTACTCATCACTATTTATATTTGTGACTGCCGCCCCTTTTAGACAAGAGGATCAGACTATGCCTCTGATGTCAGCAATATCAGATACATTGTAATCTCTCATGTACTTTTCTATGCCTTCTATTACTTCCACTGTCGCATAGGGATTGTGAAAATTAACAGCGCCCACTGCAACTGCGCTGGCTCCTGCCATGATAAATTCTATAGCATCTTCTGCAGTAGCTATGCCTCCCATACCAATGACAGGAATATTCACAGCGTGAGATGCCTCATATACCATTCTCACAGCCACAGGCTTGATGGCAGGACCTGAGAGTCCTCCTGTCTTATTGGCCAGGGCGAATTTCCTCTTGTAAATATCGATCTTCATACCTGTGATGGTATTGATCAGGGATATAGCATCTGCGCCTGCTGCCTCTGCAGACTTTGCCATCTCCTTTATATCTGTCACATTGGGAGAGAGCTTCATGATCAGGGGCTTTTTGCTATGCTCTTTTAGGAGCTTTGTGATATTAAAGAGAGCATCAGGCCTGGTACCAAAGGCTATGCCGCCCTCCTTGACATTAGGGCAGGATACATTGATCTCCATCATAGCTACCCTGTCATCATCCGAGAGGCGCTCTACTACATTAAGGTATTCCCCTTCACTGTGACCACATACATTGACTATCACCTTGGTATCATAGCCTTCAAGAAAAGCCAGGTCACGCTCTATAAAAACATCTACTCCCGGATTTTGCAGTCCTATGGCATTGAGCATGCCGCTGGCTGTCTCTGCTACTCTGGGAACCGGGTTACCCTCCCAGGGATGATCTGCCACTCCCTTTGTGACTACAGCTCCCAGCCTACTAAGGTCCACAAATTCTCCATATTCTACCCCGGAACCAAAGGTACCGGAGGCTGTCATAACGGGATTCTTAAATTCTACTCCTGCAATAGTTACTTTTGTATTCATATACCCTTCCTATCCTCAGTTTAGTCTACATTACTCTTACAGGTCCAGTTCCTCTGCGTCAAACACAGGACCATCTGTGCATATACGAGCATTCTTCACATGAGAATGACCATCCACCTCCCTGGTCTTTACTATGCATCCAAGGCAGGCTCCCACTCCACAGGCCATATGCTCTTCCAGCGATATATATGCTTTCATCTCATGCTCACCTGCATATGAGGCCAGTCCCCTTAGCATAGGCATGGGACCGCAGGCGTAGATCACGCCGTCCGTGACAGCCTTCTCTTTAAGGGCGTCCGTTACTGTTCCGTGTACTCCCACGCTTCCATCATCTGTTGCTATGATCAGATTGCCGTATTTTTTAAATTCATCTGAAAGGAAGGTCTCACTGTCTCTGTAACCCATGACTATATCTATAGCTGAGGGTGCCTTGTCTGCATCAAGCTCTGACAATCTCTTTGCCATCTCCAGAAGGGGAGGTACACCTATACCGCCTCCTATAAGTACTGCGCGCTTTCCTACAGCCTCCTCAATGGGGTATCCGTTACCCAAAGGTCCCAGTATATCCAACCTGTCTCCTTCCTTTAAGCCTGAGAAAAAAGCTGTTCCCTTGCCCTGGATCCTGTATACAAATCTGAGTATCCCCTGCTCCTTATCTGCGCCGCAGATACTGATAGGCCTTGGCAGGAGCATAGAGCCGTCTCCTGTATATATACCGGCAAACTGCCCGGGGACAGCGTCCTTTGCCAGTTCGCTCTCCACTTTCAGATCATATATATTCTTTGCAATCATTTTTTGGGATAATACCCTGCAGCTGATCTTCTTTTTCATAGACCTCTTCCTTTGTAATATATATATGTTTATTTATAAATATCCCCTTATGACATTGAACCACATCTGTATCAGCAGGACCTGTATATGATCTTGCCTTCGCAGATAGTATATCTTATCACTCCGGGCAGCTTCTCTCCGATAAAGGGACTGTTTGTAGCCTTGGAGGCTCCCTTTGCAGGAACGGTCCATTCTCCTTCAGGGTCAAATATCACTATATCTGCTTCCCTTCCCTTCTCTATCCTGCCGCCCTTAAGGCCATATACCCTTGCAGCCTCTGTCATTCTCCTGATAAGGCAGGGCATGGTCAGATATCCCTTATTGACCAGTTCCCTGATGCCCAGTGACAGCGCTGTTTCCAGTCCTATGATACCACTTGGCGCTTCCTTAAAGGCTCTCTTTTTTTCATCCATGGTGTGAGGAGCGTGATCTGTAGCTATCATATCTATACTGCCGTCTCTGAGACCCTCTATTATGGCCTGTCTGTCAGACTCCAAACGAAGAGGCGGATTCATCTTGGCCAGGGTGCCCTTTATAAGGACGGCGTCCTGAGTCAGGCTAAAGTGATGAGGAGTAGCCTCTGCATGGATCCTTAATCCCTCTGCCCTTGCCTTCCTGACCAGGTCCACAGCTTCTGCCGTGCTAATATGCTGAATGGTCAGTTCGCAACCTGTCTGCCTTGCTATATCAATGTCTCTTTTTACCATAGATATTTCAGCCATCCTGTCAGAGCCCTTCAGGCCGATAGCCGCTGCCACTTCCCCGGCATTTACTCCGTTCTCGCTGATGTATTCGGGATTCTCTTCGTGGAGGCTCACCACTTTGCCAAGCTCTGCTGCCTGTCTGCATGCTTCCAACATCAGCTCCTTATCTGTAAGAGGCTTACCATCATCGGTAAAAAGAACAGCTCCTGCCTCAGAGAGTTCAGACAAATCAGCCAGCTCCCTGCCAGCCATGCCCTTTGTCACGTTGCCGCAGGCATATGCTCTGATACCTGTTTCCGCTGCCCTGTCCAGTACATAGCTGATAGTGTCCTTATTATCCATAGCAGGAATAGTGTTGCCCATCATGACCACAGTGGTAAATCCCCCTGCAGCAGCTGCAGCGGCTCCTGTTATGATATCCTCCTTGGCTGTCTGGCCGGGATCTCTAAAATGCACATGACCGTCCACCAGTCCCGGGCTTACCATAAGGCCGGATGCATCTATAATAACAGCGCCTGTGACATCCAGAGGGCTTTGTTCTCCTTCTCTTACGATGTCTGCTACTTTTCCATCATCTCCGATAATGACATCACCTTTATAGCGATCATCAGTCAAAGGGTCAATAATATTGCCGGTTTTTACAACTATCATTTGATTTATCTCCATCTGCACTATTATAATGTTTACAGTTCTATCCCATATACGTCTAGTTTGAGGCAAGTCAAAATACATATGCAGGGGATAAAGATTCAAAAATATATATGTGATCTAGTACAATCAGGGCTAAAGTCACTTTAGTGATAATAATTATATATGCCTCTGATCAAAGGAGTAAAATGTTACGACTTATAATTGCAGTTTTGTTTCTTGCAGTCTTTCTGGTACTATCAATTCCCGTTATAGGGATAATGTTTATCATCAGACATTTTAATAAAAATGCCGCATCCCGTGCAGCATTATTTAATGTTTCCCTTGCATTTAAGGTCCTCTCATTTATAGCGGGCATAAAGCTCACTGTCAAGGGTCGTGAGAATATTCCTACAGATGAAGCGGTTCTTTATATAGGCAATCACAAGAGCGACTTTGATACTGTGATCAGCTATCCTCTGGTAAAAGGACCCACAGGCTATATTGCCAAAAAGGAAGTAAAGAAAGTGCCAATCCTTGGCTGGTGGATGATCCTGATGAACTGCCTCTTTATGGACAGGTCCGATATCAAGCAGAGCGCTCAGGTGATTTTTGATGCCATAGATATGATAAAGGGCGGCACCTCAATCTGCATTTTCCCTGAAGGTACCAGATCAGACAAGGAAGATGACCTGCTTCCCTTCCACAAGGGCAGCTTTAAACCGGCGCAGCGAACAGATTGTCCCATTGTACCCATGGTGATCTCAGGCTCCAGAGATGTATTTGAGAATCATTTCCCCTGGATAAAGTCTGCCAGAGTCACTATTGAGTATCTGCCTCCTGTCCGCTTTAGCGAGCTCTCAGCTGATGATCAAAAGAAGATACATGAGTATTTCAGGAATATGATCAGGGATAAATATCTGGAGAATACAAAAGCTCTAAAAGGCTGACTTATATCTCCCTCTCATAACTAACAGATAGTTTAGTATTTAAATCTTACCTGACAGCTCCCAGCAGTATCAGGAACTTGGCATCATACACCGCATCGTACATAACGCCTGCAGGTGCTCCCAGATCAGAAGCGCTGTACTCTCCGCCTGAGGCAGCAAGATCTGCACCGGTAGGATTGCAGCCCAGGAGATAATGGAGATAATCCTCAAGGACTCCTGTGTACTCCCTGCTGTATATAATATGATTCATGACTGTCAGGATCCTCATCTCATCAAGGATCCTCTCGAGCTTCTCATAGAAGGCTTCAAAGCTCTCTCTGTCATCCTCCCTGACTGTCATCTCTTCATCAAAGAGGTCCTCTTCTCCCACTCCCCACACTGACATATTGGACTGTCCTACAATGCGAAGAGTCTCGTCCTTAAAGCCGTCCATGATCCTGCTGCATACCTGGGTATTAACAGGCCTGTTTGTCATAAGATAGCAAATACCTGCCAGGAAAAGATTCTCATCTGTGATCATCTTCTTGTAATAATCATCAGTTCTAAAATACAATGTCAGTACATTTTCATAATGCTTGTCTGCGGTAAGGCGGTAGAGCTGGGCTGCAGCGTGAAGACTGGCAGGATAGTCCGCCGGATAGCCGCTCTTTAAGAAGGATTCATATGCTCTTTCAGCAGCTGACTTGCATTTCTCGGCAAAGCCTCTGTCATACTCTTCATAAAGGTATCCATACCAGGCTACTGTAGCCGCAAAAGAAACAGTAGCATCATTGGTGGCTGCAGTGACCGTCACCTTGCCCGTATCTTTTGTGATGGCTGAAGCATGTACCGAGCCCGTGGCTTCATCCTGCATCTTAAGGAGCCATCTGACTTCCACTCCTGCTTCATCAAGTATATCCGGAAGGCCGTTACCGCTTTCTGGTATGGCACTGTCATCTCCAAAGCTGTCCTTATTCATCTCATAGGCCAACAAGAGATTATTGACCACTCTGCAGCCTGCAGGTACATCCCTGTCTGCATTGCCGTCCAGGTGCCAGCCCCCTGTCACAT
Organism: Butyrivibrio sp. MC2013; assembly: GCF_000424585.1. Lineage (GTDB taxonomy): Bacteria > Bacillota > Clostridia > Lachnospirales > Lachnospiraceae > Butyrivibrio. Next base: position 9,540 of record NZ_AUKE01000013.1, on the reverse strand, counting down.
CAAGAAGAGCTGCCGGGTCTTTTTCTGTGGCTGCGCCTCCCAGATGACAGCCGCTCCTTGCTGCCTCTCCCGCATATTCCTCGCTAAGAGTCACTCCACACCTGTTAAGGTAGTAGAGATGCATAGCTTCAGATGACAGGCTATCATAAGCATCATCCCCTATGGTAAAGGCACAGGACTCGCCCATTCCCTCTGCATAGAGGTAGTATTCTCCATCTGTCTGGAATTCAGTAAAATCTGCCAGGCAAGGCTCTCCTTCTCCCCTATAGGAAGAAGAACTGATGCTCCCCGTGAACATGTGCTTGTCATCCCTTGTACGCCTGATCTCATAGGTACGGGGAATGTCATCTCCTATGAAGTAGGCGATCTTCTCAGCTCCAGTGAGATACCCGCCCTGATCCACCAGGATCCTTGGCCTTACCGGGCTGATAGCGCCGGTAACAGGCAGTTTATCTGCCGGGTCCTCATAAGGCAGGGCATTTTCTTGTGAAGGAGCTATGACTGTAGGCGTACCTTCAGCTTTACTGCATCCAATAAGAACACAGGCAGCCATTACAGCTGCCCATGTTGTTTGTATTATTGTCTTTCTCCCCCAGAAATGCATATATTATCCGCGTCCCCTGCTGATCTCTCTGTTGTAGTTGATAAGACATCCGTCCAGTATGATCCTGCGCTCGTGATCTGTAAGATCGCCCAGGGTCATAGTAAATTCTTTTGTTTCATCTCCGCATATTGCGACTGCCTTTATGCTATCTGCCTTATCTTCTACTTCAGCTCTGATGCCGGGCAGGAAGATGTAGTCCAGATTCTTGAAGGGCAGATCACCCTTCTCGATGATAAAGGGCAGCATACCCCAGTTGATGAGGTTGGATCTGTAACGCTTTGTAGCATACTCATTGGCTACATTGGCCCATCCGCCCAGTACCTTCTGGCAGGATGCAGCCTGCTCGCGGGCTGAGCCGTCACCGGGCTTAACTGCAAATATAGTAGAACCAAAGCCCAGAGTCTTGCTGTCAGGATGCTCTTCACCAAGGCCCAGCATAGGCAGTACCTTGCCCATTACAGGCTTTAACTCGCCGCATGCTTCTACAGGGCAGTTACCTGCTACGATAGCTTCCTGTGCTTTTCTGATCTCTTTTGCTCTGCCTACATATTCGGGATCTTTTCTGGAGAGTGTAAACTCTGCAAGACCCAGAGGATTGGACCTGTAGGAGCTGGTCTCACCTGAAGGGATCAGTTCATCTGTTGTGGTAACAGGATCGTGGATCTCAGATACCACCTTGAGAAGGAGATTCTCCGGCAGAGCTTCCATCTTGGGCCAGTCCTTGATATTGGGACCAAACTGGATCTCAGCGTTTGGATCAGCCACGCCGTGGGAATCAAATACTCTGTTCTTGTAGATATTTGCATCAAAGTGATATACGTACTCTTTAAGCTCGCCGTCAAATGCTGTAGCAGGTGTAAGGAAGCCCTTATTCGCTGCTGTTGCCGCGATGGATCTGGCATCCATAAGAGCAACAGAAGAGATCTGGCCGTTCTGCACCTTTGAGCCTTCACGGTTCGGGAAGTTACGTGTAGAATGCCTGATACTGAATGCATTATTAGCAGGTGTATCTCCTGCACCAAAGCAGGGTCCGCAGAATGCAGTCTTAAGTATGGTACCTGTCTCAAGCAGGTCTGCTGCCACGCCGTTCTTTAAGAGCTCCATATAAATAGGTGTAGATGCAGGATAGATATTCATAGTGAACTTGTCATCACCTATGTAGCTGCCTCTCATGATATCAGCTGCAGCACAGATATTCTCAAAGCCGCCGCCTGCACAGCCTGCGATAACACCCTGATCTACCAGGAATCTGCCGTTTACGATCTTGCTTGAAAGTGAATACTCTATGCTGTCGCCAAAAGAAACCTTGGCTCTCTCTTCGGTCTCATGGAGCATCTGGGAGAGGTTCTCATTTACAAAGTCGATCTCATAAGCCATGGAAGGATGGAAAGGCATAGCGATCATAGGCTTGATAGTAGAGAGATCCACCTTTACTACGCCGTCATAATATGCCAGATTACCGGGCGCAAGCTTCTTATAAGCATCCTTTCTGCCATGGATCTCATAGAAGGACTCTATCTTGTCATCTGTCTGCCAGATAGAGGACAGACAGGTAGTCTCTGTGGTCATTACGTCCACACCGATCCTGAAATCTGCAGAAAGAGCGTCCACGCCGGGTCCTACGAACTCCATGATCTTATTCTTAACATAGCCGGACTTAAATACAGCGCCGATGATAGCAAGAGCTACGTCCTGAGGACCTACACCCTTAACAGGTTCGCCGGTCATATAGATGGCTACTACGCCGGGCATATTGATATCATAGGTCTGTCCCAAAAGCTGCTTTACCAGCTCAGGTCCGCCTTCACCCATAGCCATGGTTCCCAGAGCGCCATATCTGGTGTGAGAGTCAGAGCCCAGGATCATGCTGCCGCCTGCTGCCAGCATCTCTCTTGCAAACTGGTGGATGACTGCCTGGTGAGGGGGTACATAGACTCCGCCGTATTTCTTGGCAGCTGTCAGACCAAACATATGGTCGTCTTCATTGATAGTACCGCCTACAGCGCAGAGAGAATTGTGACAGTTGGTCAGTACATAAGGAATGGGAAACTTCTCCAGTCCTGATGCACGTGCTGTCTGGATAATGCCCACATAGGTGATATCATGTGATGTCAGCTTGTCGAACTTCACCTGAAGCTTCTCCATGTTGCCTGATGTATTATGATCCTTCAGGATCTGGTACGCGATTGTTTCTTTAGCTGCTTCTGCCTTATCTGCAGAAAGACCTGTTTTTGCACGGACTGCTTCTAATGCCTCCGGTCCGTCCTCTATCAGTTCCCTTCCGCCGATTAGCCATGCTCCGCCTTGTGTGCTTGTGATCATTAAATTACTCTCCCTCTAAATAAATATATTTTTATATTACTTGATCTCTATCTTATCCAGGTGCCAGATCTCATCCACATAGTCCTGGATGGTACGGTCTGACGAGAACTTGCCGCAGCAGGCTGTCTGCATGACAGCCATCTTTGCCCAGGCCATCTGGTCCTTGTATGCCTCTCTTACTCTAGCCTGTGCATCTGCATATGATCTGAAATCCTTGAGGATAAAATAGGTATCTGCCTTGGATGTATCTCTGGTATTAAGTAGTGAGTTCCACAGAGGTCTGAACAGCTCCTTGTCCCTGGAGAAGGTACCGTCTACCAGATGGTCCACTACCCTCTTAAGCTCAGGATCGCTGTTATATACGCTCATGGGATCGTAGTCACCTCGCCTCTCGTGCTCTATGACTTCATCAGAAGACATGCCAAAGATAAATGCATTGTCTTCGCCCACTTCCTGTACTATCTCAACATTTGCTCCGTCCATGGTACCAAGAGTCACTGCTCCGTTGAGCATCATCTTCATATTGCCGGTACCGGATGCTTCGCGGCTGGCAGTGGATATCTGCTCGGATACGTCAGCTGCTGCAAATATCAGCTCCGCATTGGATACCTTGTAATCTTCGATAAATACAACCTTGATCCTGCCGTCTACATCAGAGTCGTTGTTCACCACATCCGCTACGGAATTGATGAGCTTGATGGTCAGCTTGGCTATGCGATAGCCTGCTGCCGCCTTGGCTCCGAAGATAAAGGTCTGCTTTGGTATATCCATCTTCGGATTGGCTTTGATCTGATCATAGAGATAGATCACGTGCAGGATATTGAGGAGCTGCCTCTTATATTCATGGAGACGCTTTACCTGGCAGTCAAAGATGGAATCAGGATCCACCTCTACGCCGTTATGCTGCAGAATATACCTGGCCAGGCGCTCCTTGTTCTTTTTCTTGATGGCCATGAATTCCTTCCTGGCCTTGACCTGATTGGCTGATTTCTTAAGTCCGGAAAGTACGGTAAGGTCTGTGATCCAGCCGTCTCCCACTTTCTTGGTACACCAGTCAGCCAGCAGGGGATTGGCATGCATGAGGAACCTTCTCTGGGTGATGCCGTTAGTCTTGTTATTAAACTTCTCAGGCATCATCTCGTAGAAGTCAGCCAGCTCCCTCTTCTTGAGGATCTCGGTGTGGAGCTTGGCCACGCCGTTAACAGAGCGGCTGCCCACAATAGCCAGGTGAGCCATGCGTACCTGTCCGCCGTATATGATAGCCATCTTGCGGATCTTCTCATCTACGTCATAGCCGGGCTTTCTGGAATAGCGCTCTATTATCTCATTGACAAAGCGCCTGTTGATCTCTTCCACAATCTGATATACCCTGGGCAAGAGTCTCTGGAAGAGGTCCTGAGGCCATTTCTCCAGAGCTTCGGACATGATGGTATGGTTAGTATAGCAGCAGGTCTTTGTGGTAACCTCCCACGCCTCATCCCAGTTAAGATAATAGTCATCCATCAGTACTCTCATCAGCTCTGCTACAGCAACTGTAGGATGGGTATCATTAAGCTGGAATACATTCTTTTCGTGGAAACGTCTCACATCATCATGGGTCCTGAGATACTTCTGAACTGCTGTCTGCACTGATGCAGATATAAAGAAATACTGCTGCTTGAGACGAAGCTCCTTGCCTGCCAGATGATTATCATTGGGATAAAGGACTTCGCATATCTGCTTGGCAAGATTCTCCTGCTCAACAGCCTGCTGATAATCTCCCTTATCAAAGGAGTCAAGCTTGAAATTGGTAATGGGCTCAGCGTCCCATATCCTCAAGGTGTCCACAACATTATTACCATAGCCTACTATGGGCAGGTCATAAGGTACAGCGCGGACTGCCGTATAATTCTCCTGACGGAAAATGGTCCTTCCGTTCTCGTCCTGATACATGTTGACATAACCGCCAAACTTGATCTCCTTGGCATATTCAGGACGGCGCAGCTCGAAGGGATTACCTCCTGCCAGCCAGTCATCAGGCTTCTCCACCTGATATCCGTCATGGATCTCCTGACGGAACATACCATACTTATATCTGATACCGCAGCCGTAAGCAACGTAGCCAAGGCTGGCCAGTGAATCCAGAAAACAAGCTGCCAGCCTGCCAAGACCGCCGTTTCCAAGGGCCGGGTCAGGCTCCTGATCTTCGATCAGGTTCAGATCTATTCCCAGTTCGTCCAGTACTTCTGCCACTTCTTTGTAAGCTCTGAGATTGATCAGGTTATTACCAAAAGCACGTCCCATAAGGAATTCCATGGACATGTAATACACGATCCTGGGATCCTGCTCTTCCATAGCCTTTTGTGTGTCCATCCACTGATCGATGATCTGATCCTTGATAGCCAGTGAAGCAGCCTGATATATCTGCTGTGGAGTAGCTTCTTCCAGTGTACGTCTGTAGAGAGTCTTGATATTGTACAGAACACTTCTCTTGAACAGTTCCTTGTTAAAGCGGAGCTCTTTTGATGCCATAAGATCCTACCTCCTTGAACTGATATTCATATGCGGCCAAATAGTCTAAGATGGCTGTTAAAACTTTACTAGTTTAGTGTACTAATTTTGGGCAAAATTATCAAATCCATATTATGAGGAACGGGTTTTGTCATTATTAAAAGACAAAACCCGCTTAGCTATTATATTAAATTATACGCGGCATACACCGATAGTAGCTTCTTCCTTGTTGATATCCCATGCCTTGGCACCGGGCAGGTCATTTACATAATCGATGCTGTCAGCAAGGACCTTGGTAGAGAGAGCTGCCTCTCCTGCCTTAACTGCGTCGATTACCTTCTGAGAGCCTGTAATAGATACCTTGATACGGTCCATAACCTCAAATCCGGAATCCTTACGTGTATTCTGGATCTTGGAGATGACTTCGGCCACAAGACCCTCTGCCTCAAGCTCGGGAGTCAGGTTGGTATCAAGCACTACTGTGATGCCCCAGTCTTCCTGGCTCATAAAGCCCTCTTTCTGGGTCATGTCGATGAGCAGGTCTTCCTTTGTCAGCTCTACTGCTTCGCCATTTACTTCAAACTTAAGAGCACCCTCAGCATTTAAGGTATCCATAGCAGCATTGCCATCCAGCTCTGTAAGATACTGTCTGATGCCGCCCAGGAGCTTGCCGTACTTGGGTCCTACAGTCTTGAGCTGAGGCTTGAAATTGTAGGATGTAAAGTCACGAACGTCATCTGTAAACTTGATAGCCTTTACATTGAGCTCGTCTGTGATGATATCCTGATAGAAATCACCCACAGTCTCCTCAGCCTTGACATACATATTGCCCAGAGGCTGACGGTTCTTGATGTTGCAGGCATTTCTGCAGGCACGTCCCAGTACTACGATGTCCAGGACTTCCTTCATATCATCTTCCAGCTTCTTATCCACGTACTCAGCATCTGCCACAGGATAATCGCAGAGGTGTACTGATTCGGGAGCATCTGCAAAGCTGTTTCTTACCAGGTTCTGGTAGATCTCCTCTGTCATGAAGGGCACCATAGGAGCTGCTGCCTTACTGATTGTAGTCAGGCAGGTCCAGAGAGTCATGTATGCAGAGATCTTGTCCTGCTCCATGCCCTTAGCCCAGAAACGCTCACGGCTGCGTCTTACATACCAGTTGGACAGGTCATCTACAAAGCTGTCCAGAGCCTTGGCTGCTTCAGGGATCCTGTAATTCTCAAGGTTCTTGTCTGCCATAGCTACTGTAGTATTAAGACGTGAGAGTATCCACTTGTCCATTACAGTCAGCTTATCTTTTTCCAGCTTGTACTGGCCTGCATCAAAGCCGTCGATATTGGCATAGAGTACAAAGAACGCATAGGTGTTCCAAAGAGTACCCAGGAACTTGCGTTGTCCTTCCTGTACTGCCTTGCCATAGAAACGGCTGGGAAGCCAGGGAGCGCTGCCTGTATAGAAATACCAGCGGATAGCATCTGCACCGTACTGATCCAGAGCTTCCATAGGATCTACAGCATTGCCCTTGGACTTACTCATCTTCTGTCCGTTCTCATCCTGTACCAGTCCCAGTACGATAACGTTCTTGAAGGCAGGCTTGTTAAAGAGAAGGGTAGCCTCTGCATGAAGTGAGTAGAACCAGCCTCTTGTCTGGTCTACAGCTTCTGAAATGAACTGTGCGGGGAACTGCTGCTCGAAGAGCTCCTTGTTTTCGAAAGGATAGTGGAGCTCTGCAAAAGGACATGCTCCTGAGTCAAACCAGCAGTCAATAACTTCGGGTACTCTCTGCATGGAGCCACCGCAGTCTGCACACTTTATCATATATCTGTCTACATAAGGTCTGTGGAGCTCAGTAGTCTCTGCGGAAGGATCTCCGGAGAGCTCAGCCAGCTCATGTCTTGATCCTACAGCGATCTGCTTGCCACAGTCAGGGCACTCCCAGATATTAAGAGGTGTTCCCCAATATCTGTTACGGGATACAGCCCAGTCCTGGATGTTCTCCAGCCACTTGCCGAATCTTCCCTCTCCAATAGATTCAGGTACCCAGTTGATCTCCTGATTATTCTTTACCAGATCATCCTTTACCTCGGTCATCTTGATGAACCAGGATTCACGAGCATAGTAGATAAGGGGAGTATCGCATCTCCAGCAGTGAGGATAATCATGCTCGGCCTTTGGTGATGAGAAGAGGATGCCTCTCTCAGCCAGGTCCTTTAATACTTCAGGATCTGCACTTACAGCGCCTTCTTCTACTTCCTTGGAAGTGGGCTTGCAGCGCATACCTGCAAATTTGCCGGTTTCTTCCTTGAGCCTTCCGTGATCATCTACCATCTGTACGAAGGGAGCATCATATTTTCTACCCACTCTTGCATCGTCTTCACCAAATGCAGGAGCGATATGTACGATACCTGTACCATCTTCCATGGTTACATAGTTGTCGCAGTATACAAAGAATGCCTTCTTGTGCTGCTTCTTTGCTGAATCTGCAGCGCACTGATAAAGGGGCTCGTACTCTTTGTACTCCAGGTCCTTGCCCTTATAGGTTTCCAGAACTTCATATGCGGGCTTCTTGTCAGGGTTTACCTTCTCATCTGCTGCAAGAGGTCCGATCACGCTGTCAAGAAGAGCAGATGCCATGTAATAGGTATGTCCGTCTACAGCCTTTACCTTGGCATACTCTTCATCAGGGTTTACGCAGAGCGCGATATTGGAAGGCAGAGTCCAGGGTGTTGTGGTCCATGCCAGGAAATATGCGTCCTCGCCCTTGACCTTAAAGCGTACAACAGCTGTGCGGTCCTTGATCTTCTTGTAGCCCTGGGCAACCTCGTGAGATGAAAGAGGTGTACCGCAGGAAGGACAATAAGGTACTACCTTGAAGCCCTTATAGAGCAGACCCTTCTTCCAGATCTCAGACAGAGCCCACCACTCGGATTCGATATAATTGTCATAGTAGGTTACATAAGGGTCATCCATGTCAGCCCAGAAGCCAACCTTACCGGAGAACTGCTCCCACATGCCCTTATATTTCCATACGGATTCCTTACACTTGGCGATGAAAGGCTCAAGACCGTACTCTTCGATCTGGTCCTTGCCCTCGATACCAACTTCCTTTTCAACTTCCAGCTCTACAGGAAGTCCGTGGGTATCCCATCCTGCCTTACGGGGAACCTGATAACCCTTCATGGTACGATAACGGGGGATCATATCCTTGATGGCACGTGTCAGCACGTGTCCGATATGAGGCTTACCGTTAGCTGTAGGCGGTCCGTCATAGAACATGTAGATCTCGCTACCTTCGCGGCCCTCTACGCTCTTGTTGAAGATGTCATTGTCTTTCCAGAACTCCACAACCTCAGCTTCTCTCTGAGTGAAGTTCATGTCGGCTGATACTTTCTTGTACATTTCTTCTCTCCTTGATCATGAAAAAGATAAGATGAAAAAAGCTCCCATCCTATGTAAATAGGACGAGAGCCATAGACTATCGTTATACCACCTCTTTACATACGTACTGTCTCTGTCCTGATGGAAAAGAGCTCCATACGCGTCTTAATAACGGTAAGATACCGGCGCAGCCTACTATAGCAGATATCATATATGCTATATATTCAACCTTGCAGCTCGGAAGGGATATTCACGGACCACTACTTGCACTACCTCGCACCAACCGGCAGCTCTCTGAGCTTTGGAAAATCCGCTACTGTCTTCGTCATAGCTTTTACCATACAATTGCCGACATTATAAATCATGAAAACGTGAATTGTCAAGGTGAGTCAACGAGATGTTTATTCCTATGAAGTGAAAAGTTAAATTCCACTTCAAAGGGGTGAAAGTTGAATTTAGTCTTACACCAAATTCCACTTCATCTTACGTGGAATTTACTCTTACACTTAAGGCGGCGCTTCCTTCGATAACGAGTGAACATCCCTGTGAGCCAGAGCACCAAGATTCAGTTCTTTGGAGGAGGCCGAGGTCTGGGGCAGAGCCCCAGGTTATGTTCATGTATCAGTACAGAATGTAGTGTCTTTCCTGCGTACAATGGAGATTCGATAACGGTATGACTGTAACTCATGTTCAGTTCCCCGTTATCGGCGTAGACTTCGCACGCAGGAAAGCGAGCCTGTCAA